>NC_014541.1:2852772-4279159 GCF_000148645.1 Ferrimonas balearica DSM 9799 | reverse complement strand
TTATTAGAATTCGGCCTCTTTTTTGACCCGCCAAGGCGCTAAGCTCTGGCGTCGAAAGTTAATCTGTACAGTTAACTGAACGGTAAAAGCCATGAAACGTACTTTTCAACCGAGCGTACTGAAGCGCAAGCGTAACCACGGTTTCCGTGCCCGTATGGCCACTAAGAATGGTCGTCAGGTACTGGCCCGTCGCCGTGCCAAAGGCCGTGCTCGCCTGTCCGCGTAAGTCATTTACTCGGAGCGCCTCTATGGTGCGATACACCTTTAGCCGGGAGCAGCGTCTGCTGACTCCCGGCGACTTCAAACCCGTCTTTGCTAACCCGGTCCGGGCAGCTTCCCCCCAACTGACACTTTTGGCTGTTCCTAACGAACTGGCCCACCCTCGTATTGGGTTGACCATCGCTAAGAAACAAGTCAAAAAAGCGTGTCAACGCAACCGCATCAAGCGGATTGTCAGAGACAGTTTTCGCCTCCACCAACATGACCTGCCCGCCGTGGACATCGTCGTGATCGGTAAAAAAGGGGTCGAACTTCTGGATAACGCCGCCCTGCACAAGCTGGTCGACAAGTTATGGCGCAAGCTCTCTCGCCGCTGCAACGAGTCTTAATCCTGCTGGTTAAGGGATACCAGAAAGGGATCAGTCCCCTTCTGGGCCCTAGCTGTCGCTTCTCTCCCAGCTGCTCCCATTACGCTATTCAGGCAATTTCTTGCCACGGCGTGCTTTATGGGTGTTGGTTAGCCATCCGCCGCATACTAAAATGTCACCCTTTGCATCCGGGCGGCATTGACCCGGTACCACCCGCCAAACGAGGCAGAGATCAATAACCTATGGATTCTCAACGTAATTTAATCCTTATCGGGCTGCTGTTTGTCAGCTTCCTGCTGTGGCAACAGTGGACGCTGGATCAAGCCCCGCAAGCCGAAACTCCGGCCGCCCAGACCGTGGCGACCGCAGATAAGGCCAATGATGTTCCGCAATCCGCTGCGAAAAGTGCCGCACCAGCTGGTGCAACGATCTCTGATCGCCTTATCCAGGTTCAAACCGACACGCTGAAGCTGACCATCGACGCCACTGGCGGCGATGTGGTGTATGCCGCTCTGCCGGAACACAAAGTGGAGCAAGGTGGTGATGAAGCCCTGACCATTCTCGAAAACGAAAATGGCTTCACCTACATTGCCCAGAGTGGCCTGATTGGTCTGAATGGCCCGCACGCCAGCGGCCAGCGTCCGGTGTACCAGGCACAAGCGGCCAATTACACCCTGCAGGACGGCCAGGACACTCTGGTGGTACCGCTGATCTTTACTGACGCCAACGGCGTGAAGTTTGAAAAGCGCTACACCTTTACCCGTGGCCACTACGATGTGCGCGTGGACTACCTGGTTCACAACACCAGCGACGCCGCCATCCAGGTGCAGATGTACAGCCAGCTGAAGCAATCCATCGGTAAGAGCGAAGGCAGCATGATGATGCCGACTTACCGTGGCGGTGCTTACTCCACTGCGGACACCCGCTACGAGAAGTACGCCTTCGACAAGATGGAGAAGAACAACCTGGCCGAAGCCACTCAGGGTGGCTGGATCGCCATGCTGCAGCACTACTTCGTGTCTGCCTGGGTTCCCTCTGCTGACAGCACCAACGACATCTACTCCAACGTGGTGTCCGGCGATGCCATCATCGGCGTAAAACAGCCGGCGGTTCAGATCGCCCCGGGTGCTGAACAGACTCTGGGTGCCACCCTGTACGTTGGTCCGAAAAACCAGGAAGCCCTGTCTGCCCTGTCCCCCACCCTCAACCTGGTGGTGGATTACGGTTGGCTGTGGTTTATCGCCCAACCGCTGCACAGCCTGCTGATGTTCCTGCAGAGCCTGGTGAGCAACTGGGGTGTGGCCATCATCCTGATGACCCTGATCATCCGTGGTTTCATGTACCCGCTGACCAAGGCGCAGTACACCTCCATGGCGAAGATGCGCAAGCTGCAGCCGAAACTGGCTGACCTGAAAGAGCGCTTCGGCGATGACCGTCAGCGCATGAGTCAGGCCATGATGGAGCTGTATCAGAAAGAGAAGGTGAACCCGATGGGCGGCTGTCTGCCGCTGCTGCTGCAGTTCCCGATCTTCATCGCCTTCTACTGGGTACTGCTGGAGAGTGTGGAGCTGCGCCACGCCCCGTTCTTTGGTTGGATCACCGACTTGTCCGTGAAAGACCCCTACTACGTACTGCCGGTACTGATGGGCATCTCCATGTTCGCGATGCAGAAGATGCAGCCGACCATGGCCACCATGGACCCGATGCAGCAGAAGATCATGCAGTACATGCCGGTCATGTTCACCGTGTTCTTCCTGTGGTTCCCGTCCGGTCTGGTTCTGTACTGGCTGGTGGGCAACCTGGTCGCCATCGCCCAGCAGTTGTTCATCTACCGGTCGCTGGAAAAACAGGGACTGAAATAACCCCAGGGGGCGGCGCTTGCGCCGCCCTCTTTTTTAGTACACTTGCCACAAACCACTAGAACCAAATTGTATGACTGATCATCAGGACACCATTGTTGCCCAGGCGACCGCTCCCGGTCAGGGTGGGGTTGGCATCGTCCGGGTTTCCGGCCCCCTGGCCGAAACCGTCGCTATCCATGTCTTGGGCAAAGTGCCGAAGACCCGCTACGCCGAATACCTGCCGTTTAAAGACGACAGCGGCCAGGTGCTGGACCAGGGCATCGCACTGATGTTCAAAGGCCCGAACTCCTTTACCGGTGAAGATGTGCTGGAACTGCAGGGCCATGGCGGTCCCGTGGTGCTGGATATGCTGATCCGCCGCATCCTCACCATTCCGGGTCTGCGCACCGCCCGTCCCGGCGAATTCTCCGAGCGCGCGTTCCTCAACGACAAACTCGACCTGGCTCAGGCGGAGGCCATTGCCGACCTCATCGAGGCCAGCTCCGAGCAGGCGGTACGCAGCGCTATGCAGTCACTGCAGGGTGAATTTTCCGGTCAGATCCATCAGTTAGTGGAGCAGCTGACCCACCTGCGCATCTATGTGGAAGCCGCCATCGACTTCCCCGATGAAGAGGTGGATTTCCTCTCCGACGGGCGCATTGCCGGTGACCTGGCCGCCATCGAGACCCGACTGGCCGAGGTGCGCCGCAGTGCCCGCCAGGGCGCGCTGATGCGCGAGGGGATGAAGGTGGTGATTGCCGGGCGTCCCAATGCCGGTAAATCCAGCCTGCTGAACGCTCTGGCTGGCCGCGAGTCTGCCATTGTGACCGACATCGCCGGCACCACCCGTGACGTGCTGCGTGAGCACATCCATATTGATGGTATGCCACTGCACATCATCGATACCGCCGGTCTGCGCGACGCGTCAGACGAGGTAGAGCGCATCGGCATTGAACGTGCCTGGAGCGAAATCGCTCAGGCAGACCGCGTGCTGCTGATGGTGGATGGCACGGAAACCGACGCCACCGATCCCGCCGCCATCTGGCCGGAGCTGATCGATCGCCTGCCGCAGGAGATGGGGCTGACCCTGATCCGCAACAAGGCGGATCTGACCGGGGAAGCGGTGGACCACGGCCAGGCCGGTGGCCATCCGATGTTCCGTCTGAGCGCCAAAACCGGTGAAGGGGTGGAAGCGCTGAAACAGCACCTGAAAGCCTGTATGGGCTACCAGGGCACCACCGAAGGCGGCTTTATGGCGCGCCAGCGCCACCTGGAAGCACTGCAGCAGGCGGCCCTGCACCTGGAGCAGGGTAAAGAGCAGCTTGAGGTCTTTATGGCGGGTGAGCTGCTGGCTGAAGAGCTGCGCCTGGCCCAGCAGGCACTGGCTGAGATCACCGGTGAGTTCAGCTCCGATGATCTGTTGGGACGGATCTTCTCCTCCTTCTGCATCGGCAAGTGAGCCCTTCGCACAACGTCAAAGCCCACCATCCAGGTGGGCTTTTTTGTGGCTGGCATTTCCCTGCCGCTCTTTGGACAATGTCCCTCATTCGCTGACCCGCCGGTCAGCCCTCAACAGGAGAGAACCATGGCCCACATCGCCCTGATCATTGGTACCACTATGGGCGGCGCCGAAGCCGTAGCGGACGAACTGCAGGCACAACTGGAGCAGGATGGCCACCAGGTCACCGCCACTCTGGACCCCGAACTGGCCGATCTGGAAGCCGCCCCGCTGTGGTTGGTGGTCACTTCCACCCACGGTGCCGGTGAATTACCGGACAATCTGCACCCTTTCCACGCCCAACTGAGCGAGCAAAAACCGGATCTGAGCGGCACCCGGATCGCCCTCTGTGGTATCGGTGATTCCAGCTATGACACATTTTGTGGCGCACTTGATCAGCTGGATCCGCTGTTGCGATCACTGGGTGCGATCCCCCTTGTGGACCGCATCAGCATTGATGTACAGGCGCAAGAAATCCCTGAAGATCAAGCACTAAGCTGGCTTGAGAGCTGGCAGGATCGGATCGTTTAATCCGCCCCATCCCCGATCTTTCCACAAGTCTATCCACCTTATACACAGATCAAGGATCTAACCACAGGGATCTGTGTATAAGGTTGGATCTAACGGTGATCAAACTGGGTTTTACTCCCAGTCGAAGATCCACTCGATCCACCCCTGTGCATAAGATCGCGATCTATCCTCATGTTTTGATCCGGGTTGATCGCGGGTAGATCACAGCAAGCGATCCTTCTGAAACCCAGTCGCATCAAGGCTTACAGCCACTTTTCCACAGAGATCGTATTCACTAATAGTAAGAACAACAAAGGATCTTTAAATAGATCTTTTAAATATTAGGGATCGAGGGAGACCGGAATGGTTAAGAAGTAACCTTCTCTAAGGCCAGAAGCGGTGATAGAATGCAGCGCTTTTTTAGAACCGATAGGGTAGCAACGCATGCGAGTGCTGGAACATTATGATGTGATCGTGGTCGGCGGCGGCCATGCCGGAACCGAGGCGGCTCTTGCCAGTGCCCGGACCGGGGCCCGCACCCTTTTGCTGACCCACAACCTGGATACCCTGGGCCAGATGTCCTGTAACCCCGCCATTGGTGGTATTGGTAAAGGACACCTGGTTAAGGAGATTGACGCCCTCGGTGGCGCCATGGCTCGCGCAACCGATCGCGCTGGTATCCAGTTCCGTACGCTGAACGCCTCAAAAGGCCCGGCAGTACGTGCCACTCGTGCACAAGCGGATCGCGCCCTGTACCGTCAGGCGATCCAACAGATCCTGTTTAACCAGCCCAACCTTCAGATCTTCCAGCAGGGCGTGAATGACCTGATCCTGGAAGGCGATAAGGTGACGGGTGTGATCACCGATGCTGGCATCCACTTTGGTGCCGAGGCGGTGGTGTTGACCGTTGGTACCTTCCTGGACGGCAAGATCCACATCGGCCTGGACAACTACGCCGGTGGCCGGATTGGTGACACCAATGCGGTGCGGCTGGCCCACCGACTGCGTGAACTGCCGCTGCGCATTGACCGTCTGAAGACCGGCACCCCTGCCCGTCTGGATGCCCGCAGCCTGGATTTCTCAGTGATGCAGGAGCAGCCCGGTGACAACCCGACCCCGGTGTTCTCCTATATTGGTGACCGGTCGGAACAGCCGCGCCAGATCTCCTGTTACATCACCCACACCAATGAGCGGACTCATGAGATCATCCGCTCTGGTCTGGATCGCAGCCCGATGTACACCGGGGTGATCGAGGGGATCGGCCCGCGCTACTGCCCGTCTGTTGAAGACAAGGTGATGCGCTTTGCTGATAAAACCTCGCACCAGATCTTTGTTGAGCCGGAAGGGCTGAACAGCATTGAGATCTACCCCAACGGCATCTCCACCTCCCTGCCCTTCGATGTGCAGCTGGAGTTGGTGCGTTCCATTAAAGGCTTTGAGCAGGCCCGAATCCTGCGCCCGGGTTACGCGATCGAGTACGATTTCTTTGATCCCCGTGACCTCAAAGCCAGCCTGGAGAGCAAGTTCCTTGAAGGCCTGTTCTTCGCCGGTCAGATCAACGGCACCACTGGCTATGAAGAAGCCGGTGCCCAGGGTCTGCTGGCCGGTCTGAACGCGGCACGTCGTGTTCGCGGTGAGGAGAGCTGGGCGCCCCGTCGTGATCAGGCTTACCTGGGTGTGCTGGTGGACGACTTGTCTACCCTGGGGACTCAGGAGCCCTACCGCATGTTCACCTCCCGCGCCGAGCACCGCTTGCTGCTGCGCGAGGACAACGCGGATCTGCGCCTGACTGAGATGGGTCGTGAGATGGGCCTGATTGACGATGAGCGTTGGGCCAAGTTCAACGCCAAGGTGGAGGCGATCGAGCTGGAACGCCAGCGCCTGCGCAGCACCTGGGTGCAGAAAGACAGTGCGGCCGCTGCGGCGCTGAATCCGCTGCTGAAGTCGCCGATGACCCGTGAGGCCAACTTGGAAGATCTGCTGCGTCGTCCTGAGCTGACGTACGATCAGATCATGGCGGTTGAGGATCTGGGCCCGGCCCTGGATCACGAGCAGGCCGCTGAGCAGGTTGAGATCCAGGTGAAGTACGCCGGCTACATTGAGCGTCAGAAAGACGAGATCGAGAAAGCCCGTCGTCATGAGCAGACTCTGCTGCCGCTGGATCTGGATTACCGCCAGGTGAAAGGGCTGTCCAACGAAGTGATGGCCAAACTGATGGAACACAAACCGGAGACCCTGGGCAGCGCGTCCCGCATCTCCGGCGTGACCCCGGCGGCCATCTCGCTGCTGCTGGTCTACCTCAAAAAGCACGGTCTGCTTCGCAAGAGCGCATAACGTGCTGTCTCTGGCCTGCGGCGGGGCTTCCCATGCCCTGCCGCGGGCTTCATAATGATCCTTTAAAACGCTTTTCTTAGGGGAACCCTTCCGTGTTGGCAAAACGCCTGTCGACCCTGATTAACGACAGTGGTCTTACTGTCAGTGCCGAGCAACAGGCCCAGCTGGTTGAGCTGGTGCGTATGCTGGATAAGTGGAATAAGGCGTACAACCTCACCTCGGTTCGGGATCCCATGGATATGCTCGAGAAGCATATTCTGGACAGCATCGTCGTCGGCCCCCATCTGCAGGGCCGTCGTTTTATCGATGTGGGAACCGGCCCGGGTCTGCCCGGCTTACCTCTGGCGATCTGCAATCCTGACAAAGAGTTTGTCCTGCTCGACAGCCTGGGCAAACGCATCCGTTTTATCCGCCAGGTGATTCACAGCCTGGGGCTGACCAACGTCACCGCGGTCGAGAGCCGGGTAGAGGCGTATCAGCCTGATCCGGGCTTCGATGTGGTACTGAGCCGTGCCTTCGCTTCGCTCGAGGATATGCTGACCTGGTGTGCGCACCTGCCCACCGCTGAGGGTCACTTCCTGGCCCTGAAAGGTCAGCTGGATGCGGAGGAACTGGCCGCCATTCCAGCCGGTTTTGAAGTGATGAATACCGTGGCACTGAAGGTACCGGGGCTGGACGCACAGCGTCACCTGGTGCAAGTCAAAAAAGTGGATTGAGGGAACTGCAGTGGCAAAAGTGATCGCGATTGCAAACCAGAAAGGCGGGGTGGGTAAAACCACCACCAGCATCAACCTGGCGGCGTCCATGGCGGCGACCCGGCGCAAGGTGTTGTTGATCGATCTGGACCCACAGGGCAATGCCACCATGGGCAGCGGTGTCGACAAATACGAGGTGGAGAACACCGCTTACGAGCTGCTGGTGGATGAGAAGCCCGCCGAAGAGGTGATTGTTCGCGACACCAGCGGCAAGTACGACCTGATTGCAGCCAACGCCGATGTGACGGCGGCTGAGATCAAGCTGATGGAGTTCTTTGCCCGTGAAGTTCGGCTGCGCAATGCGCTGGAACCGATCCTCGACCAGTACGATTACATCTTTATCGACTGCCCCCCGTCACTCAATATGTTGACGGTAAACGCCATGGGCGCAGCCGACTCGGTGGTGATCCCGATGCAGTGCGAGTACTACGCGCTGGAGGGCCTCACCGCCCTGATGGACACCATTGGCAAGCTGGCTCAGGTGGTCAACCCGAGCCTGACCATCGAAGGCATTCTGCGCACCATGTATGACCCGCGCAATCGACTGGCCAACGACGTCTCTGACCAGCTCAAAACGCACTTTGGTGACAAGGTTTACCGCACCGTTATCCCACGTAACGTGCGTCTGGCCGAAGCACCAAGCTTTGGTGCCCCTGCGATGTATTACGACAAGAGCAGCGCCGGTGCGAAAGCCTACCTGGCTTTGGCCGGTGAGATGCTGCGTCGGGCGGAGTCCGTCCGAGTGACCGAGGCCGAACAGGCTTAAGAGGAATCAGATGTCCCCGAAAAAACGTGGATTAGGCAAAGGGCTGGATGCCCTGCTCGGTGGCAGCCAGGCCGTTGCCCAACGTCAACCCAGCACCGACATTGGTGCCACTCAGCCGGAGCGGGAGTCGCTGTCGCAGTTGCCGGTCGATGCGCTGCGTCGTGGTGTCTACCAGCCGCGTCGGGATATGGCTAACGATGCGTTGGAGGAGCTGGCCAGCTCCATCAAGGCCCAGGGCGTGATTCAGCCCATCATCGTGCGCCAGCTGGCCGGTGACCGGTATGAGATCATCGCCGGTGAGCGCCGTTGGCGTGCGGCCCAGATGGCTGGCCTGGATACCGTCCCCTGTCTGATTAAGCAGGTGGAAGACAACGCCGCCGTCGCCATTGCGCTGATTGAGAACATCCAGCGTGAAGACTTGAACGCGATGGAAGAGGCGATTGCGCTGAAGCGTTTGGCTGACGAATTTGAGCTGACCCACGCTCAGGTGGCGGAAGCGGTGGGCAAGTCCCGCGCTACGGTCACCAACCTGATGCGCCTGAACAGCCTCAACGAGGAGGTGAAAACCCTGCTCGAGCACGGCGACCTGGAGATGGGCCACGCCCGCGCCCTGTTGGCGCTCAACGGCGATGCCCAAACCCTGGCGGCTCGTCAGGTGGCTGGCAAGGAGATGACCGTTCGGGATACTGAGAAGCTGGTTCAGAAACTGCTGGAACCGGCTCCGGTGGCCACACCGGCTCAGCCTGACCCGGACATTGCCCGTCTGGCGGAGCAGCTGACCGAGCGCCTCGGCGCTCAGGTGGCCATCAACCACGGACGTAAGGGCAAAGGTAAGCTTGTGATCAACTACACGGATCTCGACCAGCTGGATGGGATCTTGATCAAACTGGCCCCAGAGCTGTCTGAGCGTTAATTGGCCACAGACCGGAGGGGAGAGAACTGAAATTTTTCTCCCCTTTGGTTAAAACTCCTTATTTTTCGAAACTTTCTCGCCGAAACCCCTCGTCGATTCATACGCCTGCGTTTTTGTGTGATACGCAGGTCGAATTATGTCTTTCTGACGTGCCACGGATCACACTCACCCACCTTCGGCTAAGTTGCATCCGAACCCCACTCCGGTATACTTTCGCAGGCTTTTAAGGTGGAAATCGGCTAAGGCCGATTTTTTTCCATAAAAACTCAGCGGAGCTTGATTCATTGATTAGCCAACTGGCTCGCCAGCGACGGAGTGCGGCCTACCAAGTAGTATTCGCACAGCTGGGGATGACGTTGTTGATGAGTGGGTTAGGTTACCTGGTCTGGGGACGGGAAGCGGCCATGCTGACGGCTAAAGGCGGCTCAATCGCTACCGTACCCAGTTTTGTGTTCGCCACACTGGCATTTTACAAGGTTCGTGCAAGGGACGCGGTTTCTGTGCTCGGCCTGTTCTATCTCGGCGTGACGATCAAACTGATGCTAACCATGGTGCTGTTCACCTACGTGTTGTCCACGACAGATCTGGCTTACCCAGGCGCCCTGTTCGTCGGCTACATCGGGGCGTTGATGGCACATTGGGCAGCACCTTTGTTTTTCAAATAAAAACAATTGGGATGAACGATGGCAGACACTCCGCAGGAATATATCCGCCACCATCTCACAAACGGTAAAGTGTGTATGACCGATGACGGTCTTTCATTCTTTAAAGCTTGTGACGATGCGGGTTTCTGGACCTGGCATTTTGATTCATTACTGTTCTCGGTTGGTCTCGGTGTCCTCTTCCTATGGCTGTTTCACCGTGTCGGTAAACGCGCGACCACTGGCGTCCCTGGCAAGCTTCAGTGCTTTGTCGAGATGATGGTGGAGTGGGTTGACGGTACTGTGAAGGACACGTTCCACGGCCGCAGCAAACTCATCGCTCCTCTGGCTTTGACCATCTTCGTCTGGGTATTCCTGATGAACCTGATGGACCTGGTTCCGGTGGACTTTATCCCCCACGCCGCTTATCTGTCTGGTGTTGAGTACTTCAAGATCGTTCCTACGACCGACTTGAACATCACCCTGGCGATGGCTCTGGGCGTATTCGTTCTGATGATCGGATACAGCATCAAGGTGAAAGGGGTATCTGGGTTTGTTAAGGAGCTGACACTCCACCCGTTCAACCATCCGGTAATGATCCCGTTCAACTTCGTACTGGAAACAGTCACCCTGCTGGCGAAGCCGATCTCTCTGTCGCTCCGTCTGTTCGGTAACCTGTATGCCGGCGAATTGATCTTTATTCTTATCGCCATTCTCTACACCAGCGGCATGGTAATCGGTTCTTTGGGTGTGGTTCTCCACATTCTGTGGGCGATTTTCCACATCCTGGTGATTGTGTTGCAGGCCTTCATTTTCATGATGCTGACGATTGTGTATCTCAGCATGGCAAGTGAAGACCACTGAGATCCTGGCAAATAATAATTTTTTTCGTTAGTTCAAGCTTATTTGGAGACAATCATGGAACTGACCTACATCGCTGTTGCTGTACTGATTGGTGTGTGTGCCCTGGGTACCGCTATTGGCTTCGCTATCCTGGGTGGCAAATTCCTGGAAGCGACCGCTCGCCAGCCTGAAATGGCCCCTGCTCTGCAGACCAAGATGTTCATCGTAGCGGGTCTGTTGGATGCCGTACCGATGATCGGTGTTGGTATCGCCATGTACATGCTGTTCGCGTAAGGCCCCCAATCCGCAATGCATTTAAGGGTTTCGCTTAGGGCGAAACTTGCTTTGGATTAGAGAGGAGATGCCGTTGTGAGTATCAACGCGACCCTTATCGGTCAGGCCATCGCCTTCATCATCTTTGTTTGGTTCTGCATGAAGTTCGTATGGCCGCCGCTGCTGGCTGCCATCGAGGAGCGCCAGAAGAAGATTGCTGACGGTCTGGCTAATGCCGAACGCGCAAGCAAGGACCTTGATCTGGCGCAGCTGAAAGCGACCGACCAGATCAAAGAAGGCAAGCAACAAGCGGCTGAGATCATCGAACAGGCCAACAAGCGCGGTGCTCAAATCGTGGAAGAAGCTAAGGCAGAAGCCGAAGCTGTTCGCGCCAAGATCATTGCTCAAGGCCATGCGGAAATTGAAGCCGAACGTAACCGCGCTCGGGATCAACTTCGCGCCCAGGTAGCCACTCTGGCTGTTGCGGGTGCAGAGAAGATTCTGCAGCGTTCCATTGATGCCGACGCGCACAGTGACATTGTCGAAAAGCTGGCTGCGGAGCTGTAAGCAAAGGGAGAGGGCTAAATGTCTGAACTGACCACCGTTGCTCGCCCTTACGCCAAAGCCGCTTTCGAATTTGCTGTCGAAAAGCAGGCGGTGGACCAGTGGGCACAGATGCTGGCCTTTTTGGCCGAAGTTACGGTCAATGAGACCGTAGCAGATCTGCTGTCCGGCCAGGTCAACGCCGAGCAGCTCGCTCAGATCTTTATCCAGATCGGCGGCGAGCAAATCGACGAGCATGGCCAGAACCTGATCAAGGTGATGGCAGAAAATGGACGCCTGGTAGCGCTGCCGGCGGTTGCTCAACAGTTCATTGAACTGCGTGAAGAGTGGCAGAAGGAGATCACCGCTGAGGTGCAATCCGCTGTCGAACTGAGCGACGAGCAACTGGCCAATATCGCAGCGTCACTGGAACAACGTTTGGCACGCAAAGTGAAGCTGAACTGCAGCGTCAATCCGGAACTGATCGCCGGGGTGGTAATTACCGCCGGTGATCTGGTTATCGACGGGTCGGTACGCGGCAAGCTCAGCCGCTTGTCCGATACGCTGCAATCCTAATTGGGGATGTGAGCATGCAACTGAATTCCACTGAAATCAGCGAACTGATCAAGAGCCGTATTGAGCAGTTCAATGTTGTCAGCGAAGCTCGCAACGAAGGTACCATCGTTTCTGTAAGCGACGGTATTGTCCGCATCCACGGCCTGGCCGATGTGATGCAGGGCGAGATGATCGAGCTGCCTGGCAACCGTTTCGCCATCGCACTGAACCTGGAGCGTGACTCCGTAGGTGCGGTAGTAATGGGCCCGTACGCCGACCTGGCTGAGGGCGTTAAAGTTAAATCCACTGGCCGTATTCTGGAAGTTCCGGTAGGCCGTGGCCTGCTGGGCCGCGTGGTTAACACCCTGGGTGAAGCAATCGACGGCAAGGGCCCCATCGACAACGATGGTTTTGCTCCTGTTGAAGTGATTGCCCCGGGCGTAATTGACCGTGAAGGCGTATCCCAGCCGGTACAGACTGGTTATAAGTCTGTTGATGCCATGATTCCGATCGGTCGTGGTCAGCGTGAGCTGATCATTGGTGACCGTCAGACTGGTAAGACTGCGATGGCCATCGACGCCATCATCAACCAGCGTGATTCCGGCATTAAGTGTGTTTACGTAGCGATTGGCCAGAAGGCCTCCACCATCGCCAACGTAGTACGCAAGCTGGAAGAACACGGCGCTCTGCAGAACACCATCGTTGTGGTGGCCTCCGCTTCTGAAGCGGCTGCTCTGCAGTACCTGGCTCCGTACTCTGGTTGCACCATGGGTGAATACTTCCGTGACCGCGGTGAAGACGCGCTGATCGTATACGATGACCTGTCCAAGCAGGCCGTTGCTTACCGTCAGATCTCTCTGCTGCTGCGCCGTCCGCCGGGCCGTGAAGCGTTCCCGGGTGACGTATTCTACCTCCACTCCCGTCTGCTGGAGCGTGCTTCCCGTGTAAACGCGGAGTACGTTGAGCGTTTCACCAACGGTGAAGTGAAAGGCCAAACCGGTTCTCTGACCGCGCTGCCGATCATCGAAACCCAAGCTGGTGACGTATCTGCATTCGTACCGACCAACGTAATTTCTATTACCGACGGTCAGATCTTCCTGGAAACCAACCTGTTCAACGCCGGCCTGCGTCCTGCTGTGAACCCGGGTATCTCTGTATCCCGTGTAGGTGGTGCTGCCCAGACCAAGATCATCAAGAAGCTGTCCGGTGGTATCCGTACCGCACTGGCTCAGTACCGCGAACTGGCCGCATTTGCTCAGTTCTCCTCTGACTTGGATGACGCCACCCGTGCCCAGCTGGAGCATGGTGAGCGCGTTACCGAGCTGATGAAGCAGAAGCAGTACGCTCCGATGAGCGTTGCCGATCAAGCCGTGGTGATCTTCTCCGCTGAGAAGGGCTTCCTGAAGTCCATCGAAGTGGCCAAGATTGGTGCCTTTGAAGCCGCTCTGCTTTCCTACATGAACAGCGAACACGCTGAGCTGATGAAGCTGATCAACGACACCGGTGATTACAACGGTGATATCGAAGGTCAGATGCAGGCTGCTCTGGACAAGTTCGTTGCCACCCAAACCTGGTAACAGGTCAAGGAGAGTAAGAGATGTCCGGCGCTAAAGAGATCCGAACCAAGATCGCGAGTGTGAAAAACACTCAGAAGATCACTTCTGCGATGGAGATGGTGGCCGCATCCAAGATGCGTCGTGCGCAAGAGCGCATGAACTCCAGCCGTCCCTACGCAGAAAGCATGCGTAAGGTGATCGGTCACATCGCGCAAGGCTCTCTCGAGTACAAGCATCCTTACCTGGAAGAACGCGAAGTCAAGAACGTGGGCTACATCGTAGTTTCCACCGACCGTGGCCTTTGCGGTGGTCTGAACGTCAACCTGTTCAAGCAGGTACTGAAGTCAGCCAAAGACTGGGAAGCCCAAGGCGCTCGTGTGCAGTTCGCTGCCGTGGGTTCCAAAGGCGCCCAGTTCTTCCAAACCTTTGGCGGTAATGTGGTCGCTCAGGTGTCTGGTCTCGGTGATGAACCGGGCCTGACTGACCTGATCGGCTCCGTGAAAGTGATGCTGGATGCCTTCGATGAGGGCAAACTGGATCGTCTGTACCTGGTGTACAACCAATTTGTAAACACCATGAAGCAGGATCCGGTGATCGATCAACTGCTGCCGTTGCCCAAGATGGACGCGTCTGAAAAGCCCCACGCCTGGGACTACGTGTACGAGCCCGACGAGCCGAAACCGATGCTGGATAAGCTGTTGGTTCGCTACGTTGAGTCCGTCGTGTATCAAGGTGTGGTGGAAAACGCCGCGTCAGAACAGGCCGCCCGAATGGTTGCGATGAAAGCCGCAACCGACAACGCGGGTAACCTGATCGACGATCTGCAACTGGTATACAACAAGGCTCGTCAGGCTGCTATTACTCAGGAGCTTAGCGAGATTTGTGCCGGTGCCGCAGCGGTTTAAGGCAACGGTTTAGACAGAATCAGAGGATTTATCATGAGCACAGGTACTGTTGTTCAGGTGATCGGTGCGGTAGTCGACGTGGAATTTCCGCAAGACGCCGTACCTCAGGTCTATGACGCCCTGACCGTATCCAATGATGGTGCCAGCCTGGTGCTGGAAGTTCAGCAGCAGCTGGGCGGCGGCGTAGTCCGTACCATCGCAATGGGTGCGTCAGAGGGTCTGCGTCGCGGCCTGAAAGCAACCAACACCGGTAACACCATCCAGGTGCCGGTGGGCACTGCGACCCTGGGTCGCATCATGAACGTACTGGGTGAGCCTATCGACGAAGCCGGTGATATCGGCGAAGAAGAGCGTTGGTCTATCCACCGCGAGGCTCCGAGCTACGAAGACCAATCCAGCGCCACCGAGCTGCTGGAAACCGGCGTAAAGGTAATCGACCTGGTTTGTCCGTTCGCTAAGGGCGGTAAAGTAGGTCTGTTCGGCGGCGCGGGTGTGGGTAAGACCGTTAACATGATGGAGCTTATCCGTAACATCGCCATCGAGCACTCCGGTTACTCCGTATTTGCCGGTGTGGGCGAGCGGACCCGTGAAGGTAACGACTTCTACCACGAGATGAAAGAGTCCAACGTACTGGACAAAGTATCTCTGGTATACGGCCAGATGAACGAGCCGCCGGGTAACCGTCTGCGCGTAGCACTGACCGGTCTGACCATGGCTGAGAAGTTCCGTGACGAAGGTCGTGACGTACTGTTGTTCGTTGACAACATCTACCGTTACACCCTGGCCGGTACTGAAGTATCCGCACTGCTGGGCCGTATGCCTTCTGCAGTAGGTTACCAGCCGACTCTGGCGGAAGAGATGGGCGTTCTGCAGGAGCGTATTGCTTCTACCAAGACCGGCTCCATCACCTCCGTACAGGCCGTTTACGTACCTGCGGATGACTTGACTGACCCGTCTCCGGCTACCACCTTCGCTCACTTGGATGCGACCGTGGTACTGAGCCGTGATATCGCTGCCCGCGGTATCTACCCGGCGATCGACCCGCTGGACTCCACCTCTCGTCAGCTGGATCCGCTGGTTATCGGTCAGGAGCACTATGATGTGGCTCGTGGCGTGCAGTCTGTACTGCAGCGCTACAAAGAGCTGAAAGACATCATTGCCATCCTGGGTATGGACGAACTGTCCGAAGAGGACAAGCAGACCGTAGCCCGCGCCCGTAAGATTGAGCGTTTCCTGTCTCAGCCCTTCTTCGTAGCAGAAGTATTTACCGGTGCCCCTGGTAAGTACGTTCCGCTGAAAGAAACCATCCGTGGCTTTAAAGGGATTCTGGAAGGTGAATTCGATCACCTGCCGGAGCAGGCCTTCTACATGGTGGGTTCTATCGACGAAGCCATCGAGAAAGGCAAGAACGTTTAATCGATCCGGGAGGATGAGATGGCAATGACTGTTCACTTGGATGTCGTCAGCGCAGAAAAGCGCCTCTTCTCTGGCCTTGTAGAAACCCTGCAAGTGACCGGTACCGAGGGTGAGCTGGGGATCCTGCCCGGTCACGTCCCGCTGCTGACTGCCATCAAGCCCGGTATGGTTCGTATCGTTAAGCAACACGGCGAAGTTGAGGTGATCTACCTGTCTGGTGGCATCCTCGAAGTTCAGCCGGATTGCGTGACCGTATTGGCTGATGTAGCCGTACGGGCGGAAGACATCGACGTAGAAGCGGCCCGCGAAGCTAAGCGCAACGCGGAAGAGCGCATCGCCAACGCCGGTGTGGACTTTGATTACGACACGGCCCAGATTGAGCTGGCGAAAGCTCTGGCTCAGCTGCGTGTGGTTGAAACCATCCGTAAGAGCCTGGGTAAGTAAACATTCCCATATGAAAAAGCGCCGCATCAGCGGCGCTTTTTTTATGCCTGTCGATCCTGAAACAGCAACCAGAACAGCGCCAATACCGTCAGCAGGATGCCCGGCAATGGCTGCCAACCCGGCCAGGTCTGCAGCAGTAGGCTATTGAGCAGCACCACCAGCGCCGGGGTCAGCAAGCTGTAGGCGTGCGCACTGCTGGCGCCCACCACCAGAGCGGCGGACTGGAACAGAAAGAAGGTCAGCATGGTGGAGCCGGTGGCCAGCCAAGCGATGGCACTCCATTGCACGCTTGTCGGCCAAATCCATTGGCTGCCAGTAACCAGCATCGCCAGCGTCAGCAGGGCGGTGCCGGTAAACAGCGACCAACTGGTGACCTGCAGCATCGGCTCTCCCCGGTGCAGCTGCTTCAACAGCAGCGGATAACTGCTCATCAACAGGCACGCGGCCAGAAACAGCGTATTGCCAATGGGCCAGCCACCCTGCCCTAACCGTTGCCACTCCCCTTGTGTTAATACCCACAACGCTCCGATCGCGCCCAGCAGCAGTGCCAGCCAACGTACTAACGGAACCGGAGTACGCCAGACCAGCCAGGCCAGCGCGGCACTGAACAGGGGAACCAGAGTCGCCAAGCTGCCCATGGCCAGGGCTGTGGCACTCTCCCCCGCGACAAACATCAGCAGGAAGAATCCGGTCAGTGGCAGGCTGATAAGGCCGTAGCGGAGTACCGCGGGCCAGCCGGGCCAGACAAGCTGGCGTCGCCAGCCGAGCACCAGCACAAAGCCGAGACTGGCCAACAGGAATCGCAGCCAGGTGGTCAGCAACGGCGGATACTGGCTACCCAGGTAGTGAGCCAGCGGGAAAGACGTGGTGATCAGCAGCGCATAGAGCAGCAGGCCGAAATGCGCGCGGGTGACGGTGGAGAGCACCGGCATGATGATAAGCAGCCCCTTATTTTACGTCCTACTGTGCGTATAATATGCCCCCAGTTCAAACCATAGAGATCGTTTACATGAAGTTGGAAGTCGTCATCCTGGCCGCAGGGATGGGTACTCGGATGAAGTCCAAACTGCCCAAAGTGCTCCACCCGGTCGCGGGTAAGCCGATGGTGCAACACGCCATCGATGCCGCCGCCCCCCTGAATCCTCACCGCACTCACCTGGTGTATGGCCATGGCGCCGACCAGCTCAAAGCTGCGCTGGGACACAATACGGTGGAATGGGCGCTGCAGGCGGAGCAGCTGGGCACCGGTCATGCCGTTAACATGGCTGACTGGGATGACGACAGCACGGTACTGGTGCTCTACGGTGATGTGCCGCTGATCCAGACTCAGACTCTGGAGCGCCTGCTGGCGGTGCAGCCGGATAATGGCATCGGCTTGCTGACGGTGAGCCTGGATAACCCCACCGGTTACGGCCGTATCGTGCGCGAGGGTGGCGTGGTCAAGGCCATTGTCGAGCAGAAGGATGCGAATCCGGAGCAGTTGGCCATCACCGAAGTGAACACCGGCATTCTGGTGGCCCCGGGTAAGGCACTGAAGCGCTGGCTGGCCAACCTGTCCAACAACAATGCTCAGGGGGAATACTACCTGACCGACGTGATCGCCATGGCGGCGGCCGAAGGTGGCGTGGAAACCGCTCATCCGGACAGCGCCATTGAGGTGGAAGGTGCCAACAACCGTCTGCAACTTGCAGCACTGGAGCGGGCTTACCAGGCGCGTGCGGCAGAGCAGCTGATGCTGTCCGGCGTAACCCTTATCGACCCGGCCCGCTTTGATCTGCGCGGTACGCTGACCAACGGTTCCGACATCACCATCGACGTCAATGTGGTGATCGAAGGCGATGTCACCATTGAGGACGACGTGGTGATCGGCGCTGGCTGTCTGCTCAAGGATTGCCATATCGGCAAGGGCAGCGTCATCAAGCCATACACCATTGTGGAAGGCGCCACTGTGGGTGAAGTCTGCACCGCCGGACCGTTTGCCCGACTGCGCCCCGGCGCAGAGCTGGTTCACGACAGCCACATCGGCAACTTTGTCGAGATGAAGAAGGCACGTCTGGGCAAAGGTTCCAAGGCCAACCACCTGGCCTACATCGGCGACGCCGAAGTGGGTGATAAGGTGAACATTGGCGCGGGCACCATCACCTGCAACTACGACGGTGCCAACAAGCACCTGACCGTGATTGAGGATGAGGTGTTCGTCGGCTCCGACAGCCAGTTGGTCGCGCCGGTGCGCATCGCCAAGGGGGCTACCATTGCCGCTGGCTCCACCATCACCAAGAACGTGGGTGAAGGGGAACTGGTACTGACCCGCACCAAGCAGAAGCACATTGCAGGCTGGCAGCGTCCCCAAAAGCAGCGCTGAAACGGCAAATTTGAGTGAAAAGGCGGCCTTTTATGGCCGCCTTTTTTCGTTTCGCTTGATCTCAATTGTTTTGTTTTTATACTTACGAACTTTCGAAACGAAACTTATCTAGAGCATGTCGAAACGGAACACCCAACAGCGCCGCCACCGCATCATGGCCATGCTCGGTGAGCAGGGCGAAGTCAGTGTGGATCAGCTGGCACGGGAGCTGGGCACCTCTGAGGTGACCATCCGCAAAGATCTGGCCACCCTGGAAGCCAGTGGTCTGCTGCTGCGCCGTTACGGTGGGGCCATCGCCATGCCCTCGGAGATCCTGCAGGACGACCCCAGTCACAGCCCCTCCCGCTACAAAGCGGCGATTGGCCGGGCCGCGGCCGCCCAGATCCGCGACCACCAACGGATCGTCATCGACAGTGGCCGCACCACCGCAGCCCTGATTGGCGAGTTGGGGGAAAAGCGCGGACTGGTGGTGATGACCAACTCTCTGAACAGCGCAAACGCCCTTCGGGAGTTGGAGAATGAGCCTACGCTTTTGATGACCGGAGGCACCTGGGATCCCCATTCGGAGTCGTTTCAGGGTCAGGTGGCCGAGCAGGTGTTGCGGGCGTACGACTTTGACCAGCTTTTTATCGGTGCCGATGGCATCGACATTGCTCGTGGTACCACCACTTTTAATGAATTGATCGGCCTGTCCCGGGTCATGGCTGAGGTTGCCCGAGAGGTCAACGTGATGGTTGAGTCGGACAAAATCGGCCGACGCATCCCCAACCTGGAGCTGCCCTGGGACAAGGTCACCCGGTTGATCACCGATGAGCGACTCGATAACGCGTCGCGACAACAGATTGAATTACACGGGGTGCAGGTGATCTGCGCCCGTGCTGAAGATTAGGAGTAGATCTATGTGTGGGATTGTTGGCGCCGTAGCGCAACGTGATGTGGCGGAGATCCTGGTTGAGGGCCTCAAGCGTCTGGAATACCGGGGTTATGACTCTGCCGGTGTGGCGGTACTCAACAGCGAAGGTGAAATGGGTCGTCTGCGTCGTCTGGGTAAGGTGCAGGAACTGGCCACCGCGCTGGAGCAGACGCCGCTGGCGGGCGGTACCGGTATTGCCCACACCCGCTGGGCGACTCACGGTGAACCCTCTGAGCGCAACGCGCACCCTCACGTCTCCAGTGACGACATCGCCGTGGTGCACAACGGCATCATCGAAAACCACGTGGCTCTGCGCACCATGCTGCAAGGCCTGGGTTACGTGTTCAGCTCTGACACTGACACCGAAGTGATCGCGCATTTGGTTCACCATGAGCGCAAAAGTCATGACTCCCTGCTGGCGGCGGTTCAGGCTACCGTTAAGCAACTGGAAGGCGCCTACGGCACCGTCGTGATGGATTGCCGTGACCCAGAGCGCCTGGTTGTTGCCCGTTCCGGCAGCCCGTTGGTGGTGGGTTACGGCCTGGGTGAGCACTTTATCGCGTCTGACCAGCTGGCCCTGTTGCCGGTGACCCGCCGCTTTGCCTTCCTCGAAGAGGGAGACGTGGCCGAGATCACCCGTCGTGATGTCACCATTTACGACCTCAACGGCGAGCGCGTGGAACGCGAAATCAACGAGTCCGAAGTCAGCCACGATGCCGGCGACAAAGGCCCGTACCGTCACTACATGATGAAAGAGATCTACGAGCAGCCGACGGCGCTGCAGCGTACTCTGGAGGGGCGCCTGGCCAACGGTAAAGTGGCCCTCGACGCCTTTGGTGACAACGCCGCTGAGCTGCTGGCCCAGGTAAAGCATGTACAGATCATCGCCTGTGGTACCAGCTACCACGCTGGTATGGTCGCCCGCTACTGGCTGGAGCAGCACGCCGGTGTCTCCTGTAATGTCGAGATCGCGTCTGAGTTCCGCTACCGCAAATCCCACGTGTTCCCGAACAGCCTGCTGGTGACCATCTCCCAGTCCGGTGAAACCGCGGACACCCTGGCCGCCCTGCGCCTGGCCAAGGAGATGGGTTACATGGCCAGCCTGACCATCTGTAACGTACCGGGCTCCTCCCTGGTGCGTGAGTCCGATATGGCCTACATGATGAAAGCCGGTGCCGAGATTGGTGTGGCCTCCACCAAGGCCTTCACCGTGCAGCTGGCGGCGCTGCTGATGCTGACCGGTGCCATCGGCGTTCACAACGGCATGACTGAGCAGACCATCGGTGAGCTGGTTTCTGCCCTGCAGGCCCTGCCGAGCAAAGTGGAGCAGGCACTGAGCCTGAACGATGCCATCGAAGCGCTGGCGGAAGATTTTGCCGACAAGCACCACGCCCTGTTCCTGGGCCGTGGCGACCAGTACCCCATTGCCATGGAAGGGGCGCTGAAGCTGAAAGAGATCTCCTACATCCACGCCGAAGCCTACGCCTCCGGTGAACTGAAGCACGGTCCTCTGGCCCTTATCGACGCCGACATGCCGGTGATCGTCGTTGCGCCGAACAACGAGTTGCTGGAGAAGCTGAAGTCCAACGTGGAAGAGGTGCGCGCCCGTGGCGGCCTGATGTACGTGTTTGCCGACGTGGATGCCCATTTCGCCAGCGATGACACCATGAAGGTGATCCCGGTGCCGCACTGCAACGAGTTTATCGCACCGATCATCTACACCCTGCCGCTGCAGCTGCTCTCCTACTACGTGGCGCTGATCAAGGGCACCGACGTGGACCAGCCGCGTAACCTGGCCAAGTCCGTGACCGTGGAGTGATCCATGGGAATCAAGAAAAGGGCGCCCCATGGGCGCCCTTTTTTATGGCTTTCATCGATGCCAGTGATCCGTCGTGATCGACTTTTTAGTATCATCCGTGATCAGGCTCACCCTTGCCATGTTGCGTTCTTGTTAGGGTGTGCCCCAATGATGTGAGGAGTTAGGCCGTTCTATGGATCAGCAGTCCAACCCGTCCCCCCGTGAGCGAGGACAACCCATAAAAGTGCAGCCGGCCAAAAGCGCCGCCGCACGAGGTAATCCCAGAAACCGCATCTATGTGCGCAAGACCGACGGCGTGTGGTCACAGCTGCGACGACGGATGGGCTGGGTAATGATGGGGCTGTTTCTGTTGCTGCCCTGGTTGCCCTGGGGTGACCGACAGGCGGTGCTGTTTGATCTGGCCCAGCGTAAATTTTATGTGTTCGGCCTGACGATCTGGCCACAGGACCTTATCCTGCTGGCGCTGCTCTTTATGATTGCGGCGTTCGCCCTGTTCTTCTTTACCACCTTCCTTGGCAGGGTCTGGTGCGGGTATATGTGCCCGCAGTCGGTGTGGACCTTCATCTTCATCTGGTTTGAAGAGAAGATTGAGGGACCGCGCAATAAGCGCATTAAACTGGATCAAGCCCCCTGGGACTGGAACAAGTTGTGGCGCAAGAGTGCCAAGCATGGCGCCTGGCTGGGCATCGCCCTGATCACCGCCCTCACCTTTCTCTCCTACTTTTACCCCAGTCGTTCCCTGTATCTGGACTTCTTTACCGGACAGGCACCGGCGGCCATCTACTTCTGGACCCTGTTCTTTACCTTCTGCACCTACGGCAACGCGGGCTGGATGCGAGAGATCATGTGTCTGCACATGTGCCCCTATGCCCGGTTCCAGTCGGCGATGTTTGATACCGACACCTTTATCGTCGGTTACGACAGCAAGCGGGGTGAAGAGCGTGGTCCCCGTGGCCGTAAACAGGATCCTAAAGCCCTGGGGCTGGGTGACTGCATCGATTGCAGCCTCTGTGTTCAGGTGTGCCCGACCGGCATCGATATTCGTAATGGCCTGCAGTATGAATGCATCAACTGCGGTGCCTGCATCGATACCTGCGACGATGTCATGGCTAAGATGGGCTACAAGAAGGGCTTGATCAGCTACACCACCGAGCGCCAACTGGAGGGGGGGCAGTCCAAGGTCGCCCGACCCAAGCTGCTGGGTTATGGCGCGGTGCTCACCGTTATGGTGGTCGGCTTTATCTATACCCTGCTCACTCTGGCACCGGTGCAGATCGATGTGCTGCGGGATCGCAACCAACTTTTCCGGGAAACCCGTGACGGACTGGTCGAGAACGTCTATACCCTGCGCCTGCTGAACAAGACTGAACAACCGCAGCAGTTTGAACTGGCGGTCAGTGGCCTGCCGGAATACCGTTGGGATGGAAAGCAATCGGTGACTGTCGCTGCCGGTGAGGTATTTACTCTGCCGATCAGCATTGCGGTGGATCCGTTCTACCTGAAACAGCCGATGACCCACATCGTATTTGAGCTGAAAAGCGAAGACGGTACCCTGAGCACCGAAACGGAATCGCGGTTTATAAGCAGTATGTAGACCCGAAAATAAACAAAATGCGGAAAAAAGACGCGTTCGGAGTGAAAAATATCCGAACGCGTTTTTTTTATAAGAAAACCCTTGCGAGGAAAAATCCCGGCCCTATAATGCGCTCCCTGTCGACGGGGCAAAGCGGAACACAAAACGCTGAGCCACCAAGGCCTCCAAGAGGTCCTGGTTAAAACTTAGACGGTCGGAAAGGAAAGTTGAAAACGCCCTTGACGATGACGGAGAAACGCGTAGAATGCGCCTCCTGCCTCGAGTGAGGCAACGCTCTTTAACAAGTTATCAGACAATCTGTGTGGGCACTCACGCAGTGTTGAGAAATCATCATTTTCTCGATGCTACTGAGTGACACCAAGTTAATTCAGTATTCATTGAGTAGCTTCTACGGAAGCAAATCAAAATCTTTAATTGAAGAGTTTGATCATGGCTCAGATTGAACGCTGGCGGCAGGCCTAACACATGCAAGTCGAGCGGCAGCGACAACATTGAACCTTCGGGGGATTTGTTGGGCGGCGAGCGGCGGACGGGTGAGTAATGCTTAGGAATTTGCCCAGTCGAGGGGGACAACAGTTGGAAACGACTGCTAATACCGCATACGCCCTACGGGGGAAAGCAGGGGCTCTTCGGACCTTGCGCGATTGGATAAGCCTAAGTGAGATTAGCTAGTTGGTGAGGTAATGGCTCACCAAGGCGACGATCTCTAGCTGGTTTGAGAGGATGATCAGCCACACTGGGACTGAGACACGGCCCAGACTCCTACGGGAGGCAGCAGTGGGGAATATTGCACAATGGGCGAAAGCCTGATGCAGCCATGCCGCGTGTGTGAAGAAGGCCTTCGGGTTGTAAAGCACTTTCAGCGAGGAGGAAAGGTTAGTGGTTAATACCCGCTAGCTGTGACGTTACTCGCAGAAGAAGCACCGGCTAACTCCGTGCCAGCAGCCGCGGTAATACGGAGGGTGCGAGCGTTAATCGGAATTACTGGGCGTAAAGCGCATGCAGGCGGCCAAGTCAGTCAGATGTGAAAGCCCCGGGCTTAACCTGGGAATTGCATTTGATACTGCTTGGCTAGAGTCCTTGAGAGGGGGGTAGAATTTCAGGTGTAGCGGTGAAATGCGTAGAGATCTGAAGGAATACCAGTGGCGAAGGCGGCCCCCTGGCAAGAGACTGACGCTCAGATGCGAAAGCGTGGGGAGCAAACAGGATTAGATACCCTGGTAGTCCACGCCGTAAACGATGTCTATTAGGAGTCTGTGCCCTTGAGGCGTGGGTTCCAAAGCTAACGCATTAAATAGACCGCCTGGGGAGTACGGCCGCAAGGTTAAAACTCAAATGAATTGACGGGGGCCCGCACAAGCGGTGGAGCATGTGGTTTAATTCGATGCAACGCGAAGAACCTTACCTACCCTTGACATCCAGAGAACTTACCAGAGATGGTTTGGTGCCTTCGGGAACTCTGAGACAGGTGCTGCATGGCTGTCGTCAGCTCGTGTTGTGAAATGTTGGGTTAAGTCCCGCAACGAGCGCAACCCTTGTCCTATGTTGCCAGCGCGTAATGGCGGGAACTCATGGGAGACTGCCGGTGATAAACCGGAGGAAGGTGGGGACGACGTCAAGTCATCATGGCCCTTACGGGTAGGGCTACACACGTGCTACAATGGTCAGTACAAAGGGTTGCCAACTCGCGAGAGTGAGCCAATCCCATAAAGCTGGTCGTAGTCCGGATTGGAGTCTGCAACTCGACTCCATGAAGTCGGAATCGCTAGTAATCGTGGATCAGAATGCCACGGTGAATACGTTCCCGGGCCTTGTACACACCGCCCGTCACACCATGGGAGTGGGCTGCAAAAGAAGTGGGTAGTTTAACCTTCGGGAGGACGCTCACCACTTTGTGGTTCATGACTGGGGTGAAGTCGTAACAAGGTAGCCCTAGGGGAACCTGGGGCTGGATCACCTCCTTAACGACATGAATTCTTGCCTGCGTCGAGTGTTCACACAGATTGTCTGAGTCAATGCGAAAGTGTTGATTTGGAACCGTTCTTTAACAATTTGGATAAGCTGATAAATTTCTCGAGAAATTGTAAGAGTAAACTTCTTGCAAGTGTCTTGATATCCGGCGATTCAGCGAAAGCTGAATAACGAAACATTTGGTTGCGTCATATGCGTAATGTGCTTTGCAAAGCTCATTACGGTTGCAACGAGATTTGGTTCTACCAAAGCTCAAGCAAGACCCCTTGGGGTTGTATGGTTAAGCGACTAAGCGTACACGGTGGATGCCTTGGCAGTCAGAGGCGATGAAGGACGTGCTAACCTGCGAAAAGCTCAGATGAGGCGGTAAGAGCCACTTGAGTCTGAGATGTCCGAATGGGGAAACCCGGCACCATAAGGTGTCATCAGTTACTGAATACATAGGTAACTGAGGCGAACCTGGGGAACTGAAACATCTAAGTACCCAGAGGAAAAGAAATCAACCGAGATTCCCTTAGTAGCGGCGAGCGAACGGGGATTAGCCCTTAAGCATTGAGGAAGTTAGTGGAACAAGCTGGAAAGCTTGGCGACACAGGGTGATAGCCCCGTACATGAAAACGACCACAGTGTGAAATCGAGTAGGACGGGACACGTGTTATCTTGTCTGAACATGGGGGGACCATCCTCCAAGGCTAAATACTCCTGACTGACCGATAGTGAACCAGTACCGTGAGGGAAAGGCGAAAAGAACCCCTGTGAGGGGAGTGAAATAGAACCTGAAACCGTGTACGTACAAGCAGTAGGAGCCCTTCGAGGGTGACTGCGTACCTTTTGTATAATGGGTCAGCGACTTACATTCTGTAGCAAGGTTAACCGAATAGGGGAGCCGTAGGGAAACCGAGTCTTAACTGGGCGTCATAGTTGCAGGGTGTAGACCCGAAACCCGGGTGATCTAGCCATGGGCAGGTTGAAGGTGCCGTAACAGGTACTGGAGGACCGAACCGACTAATGTTGCAAAATTAGCGGATGACTTGTGGTTAGGGGTGAAAGGCCAATCAAACCGGGAGATAGCTGGTTCTCCTCGAAAGCTATTTAGGTAGCGCCTCGTGTCTCACCATTGGGGGTAGAGCACTGTTTGGGCTAGGGGGTCATCCCGACTTACCAACCCCATGCAAACTCCGAATACCAATGAGTGCAATCACGGGAGACACACGGCGGGTGCTAACGTCCGTCGTGGAGAGGGAAACAACCCAGACCGCCAGCTAAGGTCCCAAAGTTATCGCTAAGTGGGAAACGATGTGGGAAGGCTTAGACAGCTAGGAGGTTGGCTTAGAAGCAGCCACCCTTTAAAGAAAGCGTAATAGCTCACTAGTCGAGTCGGCCTGCGCGGAAGATGTAACGGGGCTAAGCGATACACCGAAGCTGCGGAAGCACACTTGTTGTGCTTGGTAGAGGAGCGTTCTGTAAGCGGTTGAAGCGGAATTGAGAAGTTCCGTGGACGTATCAGAAGTGCGAATGCTGACATGAGTAACGTTAAAGCGGGTGAAAAACCCGCTCGCCGGAAGACCAAGGGTTCCTGTCCAACGTTAATCGGGGCAGGGTGAGTCGGCCCCTAAGGCGAGGTCGAAAGACGTAGTCGATGGGAAACGGGTTAATATTCCCGTACTGCTGATTACTGCGATGGAGAGACGGAGAAGGCTAGGCCAGCACGGCGTTGGTTGTCCGTGTTTAAGGTAGTAGGCGGTGAACTTAGGCAAATCCGGGTTCACATAACGCTGAGAGCTGATGACGAGCCACTACGGTGGTGAAGTGGTTGATGCCATGCTTCCAGGAAAATCTTCTAAGCTTCAGGTAATTAGCAACCGTACCCCAAACCAACACTGGTGGTCAGGTAGAGAATACCAAGGCGCTTGAGAGAACTCGGGTGAAGGAACTAGGCAAAATGGTACCGTAACTTCGGGAGAAGGTACGCTCCTGCCGGTGATGAGACTTGCTCTCTAAGCTAGTGGGAGTCGCAGATACCAGGTGGCTGCAACTGTTTATCAAAAACACAGCACTGTGCAAACTCGTAAGAGGACGTATACGGTGTGACGCCTGCCCGGTGCCGGAAGGTTAATTGATGGGGTTAGTTTTCGGACGAAGCTCTTGATCGAAGCCCCGGTAAACGGCGGCCGTAACTATAACGGTCCTAAGGTAGCGAAATTCCTTGTCGGGTAAGTTCCGACCTGCACGAATGGCGTAATGATGGCCACGCTGTCTCCACCCGAGACTCAGTGAAATTGAAATCGCTGTGAAGATGCAGTGTACCCGCGGCTAGACGGAAAGACCCCGTGAACCTTTACTACAGCTTGGCACTGAACATTGAACCTACATGTGTAGGATAGGTGGGAGGCTTTGAAGCAATGACGCCAGTCGTTGTGGAGCCGTCCTTGAAATACCACCCTTGTATGTTTGATGTTCTAACGTTGGTCCCTTATCGGGATTGCGGACAGTGCCTGGTGGGTAGTTTGACTGGGGCGGTCTCCTCCCAAAGAGTAACGGAGGAGCACGAAGGTTGGCTAATCATGGTCGGACATCATGAGGTTAGTGCAAAGGCATAAGCCAGCTTAACTGCGAGACAGACACGTCGAGCAGGTACGAAAGTAGGTCTTAGTGATCCGGTGGTTCTGAATGGAAGGGCCATCGCTCAACGGATAAAAGGTACTCCGGGGATAACAGGCTGATACCGCCCAAGAGTTCATATCGACGGCGGTGTTTGGCACCTCGATGTCGGCTCATCACATCCTGGGGCTGAAGTCGGTCCCAAGGGTATGGCTGTTCGCCATTTAAAGTGGTACGCGAGCTGGGTTCAGAACGTCGTGAGACAGTTCGGTCCCTATCTGCCGTGGGCGTTTGAGAATTGAGAGGGGCTGCTCCTAGTACGAGAGGACCGGAGTGGACGAACCTCTGGTGTTCCGGTTGTCACGCCAGTGGCATTGCCGGGTAGCTAAGTTCGGAATCGATAACCGCTGAAAGCATCTAAGCGGGAAGCGAGCCTCAAGATGAGTTCTCACTGACTCCTCGAGAGTCCTAAAGGGCCGTCGAAGACTACGACGTTGATAGGCAGGGTGTGTAAGCGTTGTGAGGCGTTGAGCTAACCTGTACTAATGACCCGTGAGGCTTAACCATACAACACCCAAGTGGTTTTGTGAGTCGGATATCCGACCTTGTAAGAAGCTCTTACATCGAGAAACAGCTTTTCCGAATTGTACGATTTTTGCCTGGTGGCAATAGCGTCGTGGCCCCACCTGATCCCATGCCGAACTCAGAAGTGAAACGCGACCGCGCCGATGGTAGTGTGGCAGTTGCCATGCGAGAGTAGGTCACCGCCAGGCTCCTAATTAGACATAGCCCAGCTCCACGCTGGGTTTTGTCGTTTCAAGCGCCGCTTGAACATGCTGATATAGCTCAGTTGGTAGAGTGCACCCTTGGTAAGGGTGAGGTCCCCAGTTCGAATCTGGGTATCAGCACCATTCTTCAGAAACCCAGCCTTCCGGCTGGGTTTTGTCGTTTCTGCCTTCTACTTTTTGCCCTATGGCCTGAATCACTGCCTGCCCGTCTGAATTAGGTTTTTTACTCTAGATGATTCCGGCATACGCCTGTTAACTCAACTCTTTCAAGCCTGAAATCGGCGGCCAACAGAGCTGAACTGGTAGCAAACAGGTGTCGAAAAACTGTGCGACTGCACGCAAAAGTGCTCGATTTTACTGCTCCCACGGGAACAAAATGGGTACTATGCGCAGCCAAAGAGAGTACAACTGTACGCTTAATAACAGAAACGATGGGGAAGAGAGTGGTGAAACCGTCATTAGAGCAATTGCATCTGGTTCCGGTCCTGCGTCAGCGGATCGCGCAGCTGGGCGATGCCCCGGCCCTGCGCCATCAGGTTGCCGGTCAATGGCAGGACATCTCCTGGAAGCGCTTTGGCGAGCAGCTGGACGCGTTGTCACGCGCGCTGTTGGCCCTGGGTGTCGAGGTCCAGGACAAAGTGGCGATCTTCGCCCAGAACTGCGCTGAGTGGGCGATTGCCGACGTCGCCAGCATGCAGTGCCGTGCCGTGATTGCCCCGATCTACCCGACCAACACCGATGAGCAGGCCGCCTACATCATCAATGATGCCGGTGCCAAGGTGCTGTTCGTTGCGGGTGAGGAGCAGTACGCCAAAGCGCTGGCCCTGGTGGCCCACTGCCCTACCCTGCAGCACATCGTGTTGATGGATGATGCTCTGCAGGTGCAGTCCTGTGAGGTCACCCTTCACCACATGTCAGCCCTGATCGATGCCGAGCACAGCCAATACCAGGCTGAGCTGGAACAGCGCATCGCCGATCGTCGTCTGGATGACCTGCTGACCCTGATCTACACCTCCGGCACCACGGGTGAGCCCAAGGGTGTGATGCTGGACTACACCAACTTTGCCAGCACCGTGCGTCAGCATGCCCAGTTCCTGCCGTTTGGTGTGGGCGACGTCTCCCTGGCGTTCCTGCCCCTCTCTCACGTATTTGAGCGTGGCTGGAGCCTGTATGTGCTGACTCAGGGCGGCACCAACGCTTACCTGGCTGACCCGATGGCGGTACAGGATGCGCTGGCTGAGATCCGTCCCCACGTGATGTGTGCCGTTCCCCGTCTGTACGAGAAGATCTACTCCGCCGTGATGGAGAAGCTCGAGCAGGCCCCGGCCCACAAGCGTGGCCTGTTTATGTGGGCCCTGAAACAGGGGCTGAAGCGCTTTGAAGCGGAACAGGGTGGCCCTGCCATGGGTGCCTTTGGCCGTGCCAAGCTGGCGCTGGCTGACAAGCTGGTGCTCTCTAAGGTGCGTGAAAAGCTGGGTGGTCGCATCCGCTTTATGCCTGCCGGTGGCGCGGCACTGGATCCGGTGGTAAACCAGTTCTTCCAGTCCGTTGGTCTGACTGTGCTCTGTGGCTTCGGCATGACCGAAACCACCGCCTCCGTGACCGCCAACCGTATGGGTGAGATTGGCATCGGCACCAACGGCAGCGCGCTGCCGGAAGTGCAGGTGAAGATCGGCGCCAATGACGAGATCCTGGTGAAGGGCGATACCGTAATGCGCGGCTACTACAACCGCCCGCAGGACACCGCCGAAGCCTTCGATGAGGACGGTTGGCTCAAGACTGGTGACTGTGGCTACCTGGATGCCCAGGGTCGCCTGCTGATCACCGATCGCATCAAGGAGCTGATGAAGACCTCTAACGGTAAGTACATCGCCCCTCAGCGTGTTGAGGGCATGGTGTCCCGTGACCCGCTGGTGGAGCAGGTGGCGATCATCGCCGACGCCCGCAATTACGTGTCTGCGCTGATCGTACCGGCGTTTGAAGCACTGGAGCATTGGGCCCGCGAAGTGGGTATCCAGTACAAGGACAAACTTGAGCTGGTGAACCATGCCACGGTGAAAGCGCACTTTGAGGAGCGTCTGAAAGCGGTGCAGGCGGAGCTGGCCCGGTTTGAGCAGGTGAAGCAGTTCACCTTGCTGCCCCGCGAGTTCTGCATGAAACGGGGTGAACTGACCCCGACCATGAAGCTGCGCCGTAAGGTGATCAACCAGCGCTTCGCCAAAGAGATTGAAGCGATGTACCGAAAGGTTGCCCCTGCCAAAGCGTAAACGCTGGCAGACAAAGGCCCCCACTGGGGGCCTTTTTTGTTATAACGGGGTTCGTATTGGCAGGAGGCCCGATGTTTACCACCCAGTTTGATCCCCGGTTTATGGAAACCGACGCCCTAGGACACATCAACAACACCGTGATTCCGGTGTGGTTCGAGGAGGGGCGTACTCCGATCTTTGAACTCTTTGTGCCACAGCTCGACCTGAGCCGTTGGAACCTGATTCTGGCCAGCGTCCACGTCGATTTCCTGGCCCAGACCTACTACGGCCAGCCGGTCACTATCGAAACCCGCATCACCCGTCTGGGCGGCGCTTCCTTCGATGTCAGTCAGCAGGTGGTGCAGGACGGTAAAATCACGGCGCGGGGCAAGGCGGTGATGGTGCACTTCGACTATGAAGCCAATCAGTCGGCACCGATTCCGGCTCCGATCCGAACCGCCCTTGAGGCACACCTCAGTCCCGAGTAACGGGGATCAAAAAAGGCGCCGTTGGCGCCTTTTTGTCTTAGTGGACGACGTTGCTGACCGCGTCCCTCAGCAGCCGTCGCAACACCGCCAGTAGCGCCAGCAGTTTGGAAACGACGCCACCGAACAGCAGCGTAAAGGCGCACAGGTAGTACACCCAGGGGGACAGTTCGCGACGTCGCACCAGGGTGTAGCCCAGATAGCCACCACAGCCCAGCCACAGGGTGTTGAGCAGCAACAGCGCTGCGGTGGCCAGCTGCACCTGCAGAGGGGCAGCCTCGTGGCCCAGGTATTCCATCATCATGGCGTTGAGCAGCGGCCACTGCCACAGGCTCTGTAACCAGGTGAAGGCCACCAGCAGCAGGATGGCCACGCCGATGGCGGGACCACTCCAGTGAATGGCCCGGTTAAGTTTGCTGTCGGTCATCGGGGCGGGACTCAGAGCTTCAGTTGGCTGAAATCATCAACGATGTTGTGGTCGCCGCGGCGGACCCCTTCTCCCCGAACCACCTGACAGGTGCGCAAGCCGGCGTCACGGGCGGCGTTGAGCTCCTCGACGTCATCGGAAACGAACAGCACATGCTTGGGCCAGAGGCTGACCACATTGAGGATGTTCTTGTAAGCCTGCACGGTTTTCTTCTGACCCAGGTTGGTGTCGAAGTGACCGTAGAACAGCGCGCTGAGATCGCCCTCATTGCTGTGCTTGAACAGCAGGTCCTGAGCGTCGGCTGAGCTGGAGGAGTAGCTGTACAGGCGTTTGCCAGCGGCTTTCCAGGCTTTCAGGGCTTCGGCGGCATCGGCATAGACGTGGCCTTTGAAATCGCCTTTCAGGTAACCCTGCTTCCACACCAGACCCTGCAGCGTCTTCAGGGCAGTCAGCTTGTTGTCGGCGGCGATCCACTCGCGGATCAGCTCAACCAGTCGTGGCAGGTCCGCGTCCGGCTCATTGGCGTGGGCACGGATGTCCGCCAGCAGGTTGCTGACGGCGAAGTCGTTGTGGTGGTGCTCCAGGAACTCTGGAAGGGCGTCAGCGGAGTAGGAGAAGAGTGTGTCCTTAATAAATTGGAAATCGGTCGTGGTGCCGGCGGTATCCACGATGATGGCTTGAACTCCCATACGTCCTCTTCAAGTCGTCGTTTTAATTCCAGTCGATAGTAGCCCCCGGCCTGCGGCGATGCCAGAAAAACCGGGTGCGAAACCAAGTCACTATCTGAGCGTCACCAACTGACCGTGTTTCATCACCTCGCGGCACGGGTTACAGCCGTACTGCCAGGCCAGCTCGGCCGGCTGTTCAATCTCCCACAGAACCAGGTCCGCTTCCATCCCCACCTTGATCTGCCCCACTCGCTCCTGCAGGCCCAGTGCCTGGGCGGCATGGCGGGTGACCCCGGCCAGCGCTTCTGCCGGAGTGAGGCCAAACAGGGTGCAGCCCATATTGAGCATCAACAGGGTGGAGCAAAGGGGGGAGCTGCCGGGGTTAAAGTCGGATGCCAGCGCCATCGGCACCTTATGCTGACGCAACAGGTCGATGGGGGGCAGGCGGGTCTCTTTCAGGGTAAAGAAGGCGCCGGGCAGCAGTACCGCAACGGTACCGGATTGGGCAATGGCTTCCACCCCAGCCTGATCGAGGCATTCGATGTGGTCCACCGACAGGGCCTGATAACGGGCCGCCAGCGCGGAGCCGCCCATATTGGAGAGCTGCTCAGCATGGAGCTTGACCGGCAGATCGTGGGCCTTGGCGGCCTGAAATACCGCTTCGGTCTGGTCCAGATCAAAGGCGATGTGTTCACAGAAGACGTCGACCGCGTCCGCCAGCCCGTCAGCGGCAATGGCGGGCAACTGCTGGTTGATCACATGCTCAATGTAACCGTCGGCGTTGTCCTTAAACTCCGGCGGCAGAGCGTGAGCCCCGAGAAAGGTGGTGACCACCTCAATGGGGTGCATGGCCCCCAAGTGGCGGGCTACCTCCAGCAGGCGTCGCTCGGTGTCGAGGTCAAGGCCATAGCCGGACTTCACCTCCACCGTGGTCACTCCTTCACGCAGCAGGCTGTTCAGGCGCTTACGCCCGCCCTGGAACAGGGTCTCTTCGTCAGCAGCACGGGTGGCGCGAACGGTGGAGAGAATGCCGCCGCCCGCCTGGGCGATCTCGGCATAGCTGACGCCATTAAGGCGCTGCTCAAACTCGTTGGCGCGATTGCCGCCAAACAGCAGGTGGGTATGGCAATCGATCAATCCCGGTGTCAGCCAGCCGCCATGGCCGCGGTAAACCGGCAAAGAGAAGGGATCGAATTCCGGCAGTGCACTGCGCGGTCCCAGCCAGGCGATTTTGCCGTCTTTAATGGCGACGGCACCGTCTTCAATGGCGCCGTAGGGCCCGTTCTGAGCCGGATCCATGGTCGCCAGGTTGACCTCAATCCAGAGCTGATCCCAATCCATTCTGCGTCTCTCCACTGCCAGGGTTGTAATGGCATTGTGGCGGTATATTCTTGTATATACAACCTCGGTATGACATGGTGATAACCGAAATCGACGGAGCGAGAGGCTGGGGTGATCCCAAAATTCGAGGCCATTAAGCGGGCCATCAGTGATGAGATTGAGCAGGGGCGTTGGCAGGAGCACGAGCAGGTGCCCTCTGAAAATGCGCTGGCGCAGCGCTTTGCCTGCAGCCGCATGACCGCCCGCCGTGCTCTGACCGAACTGGTGGAGCAAGGCGTACTGGTGCGCAGTCAGGGGCTGGGCACCTTTGTCGCGCCCTTTAAATCTCAGGGCAGCATGATGGCGATCCGCAACATTGCCGAGGAGATTGCCGAGCGTGGCCATCAGCACAGTGCGCAACTGCTGCTGCTCAAGCCGGTGGCAGCGGAGACGGAAGTGGCCATTGCCCTGGCCGTGCCGGCCGGCAGCACCATCTATCGCTCCAGCCTGTTGCACCTGGAGAACGGGCAGCCGGTCCAGCTGGAAGACCGCTACGTCAACCCGGCACTGGTGCCCGATTATCTGGACCAGCCCTTTACCAGCCAGACCCCCCATGAATACCTGTCCCAGGTGGCACCGCTGACTCAGGCGCACCACCTGGTGGAAGCGGTGGCCCCCAACGATACCCAGCAAACGCTGCTGAAGTTGGCCGGGGCCGAGCCCTGTTTACAGATCTGTCGCCGCACCTGGTCGTCCCAGGGCGTGGTGAGTTATGCCAGGTTGTTGCACCCGGGAAGCCGGTTCCGGCTCGGTGGCCACCTGATGGTTGAGTCAACATCACGATAAGGAAGTAACGATGACTAAGGATCCGCGCCATGACCCGAGCCGGGTGATCCGCGCCCCCCGAGGCAGTGAGCTGTCCGCCAAAAGCTGGATGACCGAAGCCCCGCTGCGCATGCTGATGAACAACCTGGATCCCGAGGTGGCCGAGCGTCCGGAGGACCTGGTGGTGTACGGCGGCATTGGTCGGGCGGCGCGGGATTGGCCCTGCTTTGACCAGATTGTCGCGACTCTGCAACGTCTGGAAGAGGATGAAACCCTGCTGGTCCAATCCGGTAAGCCGGTGGGGGTGTTCAAAACCCACGCCGATGCGCCTCGGGTGCTGATCGCCAACTCCAACCTGGTGCCGCACTGGGCCAATTGGGACCACTTTAACGAGCTGGATAAGCTGGGCCTGGCCATGTACGGCCAGATGACCGCGGGCTCCTGGATCTACATCGGCAGTCAGGGCATCGTTCAGGGCACCTATGAAACCTTTGTGGCGGTGGCCAAGCAGCACTTTGACGGTGTGGCCAAAGGGCGCTGGATTCTGACCGGTGGTCTGGGGGGCATGGGCGGCGCCCAGCCGCTGGCCGGCACCATGGCCGGTTTTGCCTGTCTGGCGGTAGAGTGCGATGAAACCCGCATCGATTTCCGTCTGCGTACCGGCTACGTCGATAAGAAAGCCAAAACCCTGGATGAGGCGCTGGCGATGATCGATGACGCCGTGGCTAACGGCCAGGCGATCTCCGTGGGCCTGCTGGGTAATGCGGCCGATGTGTTTGCCGAGCTGGTTGAACGTGGCATTACGCCGGACGTGGTGACCGATCAGACCTCCGCCCATGACCCGCTGAACGGTTACCTGCCCCAGGGCTGGACCCTGGAACAGGCCAAGGCGATGCGCGAATCTGAGCCCAAAACCGTGGTGGCCGCGGCCAAGGCCTCCATGGCGGTGCAGGTGCAGGCGATGCTGACCCTGCAGGAGCGTGGTGCCGCCACGCTCGATTACGGCAACAACATTCGCCAGATGGCGTTTGAAGAGGGCGTGGCCAACGCCTTCGATTTCCCCGGCTTTGTGCCCGCCTACATCCGTCCGCTGTTCTGCGAGGGGATTGGCCCGTTCCGCTGGGTGGCCCTCTCCGGTGATCCGGAAGACATCTACAAAACCGACCAGAAGGTGAAGGAGCTGATCCCGGACGACCCACACCTGCACAACTGGCTCGATATGGCCCGCGAACGCATCCAGTTCCAGGGACTGCCAGCCCGGATCTGCTGGGTGGGCCTGAAGGACCGCGCCCGCCTGGGTCGTGCCTTTAACGAGATGGTCAAAAACGGTGAACTGAAAGGTCCGGTGGTGATCGGCCGTGACCACCTGGATTCCGGCTCCGTGGCTTCTCCGAACCGGGAAACCGAGAGCATGCAGGATGGCTCCGATGCGGTCTCCGACTGGCCGCTGCTGAACGCCCTGCTTAACACCGCCGGTGGCGCCACCTGGGTCAGCCTGCACCACGGCGGTGGTGTCGGTATGGGCTTCTCCCAGCACTCTGGGGTGGTGATCTGCTGTGACGGCTCTGATGCGGCGGACAAGCGCATCAGCCGGGTACTGTGGAATGACCCCGCCACCGGGGTGATGCGTCACGCTGACGCCGGATATGAGATTGCCAAAAACTGTGCTCGGGAGCAGGGCCTCGACCTGCCGATGCTGGAGAACGACTGATGCTGAACCTGACCCTGAATCCTGGCCAGCTGAGCCTGCCCCAACTGCGTGCCATCAGCCGCGAGGGTGTCAACCTGGTACTGGATGAGGCCGCCTACCCGGCCATCGATGCCAGCGCCGCTGCGGTGGCCCAGGTGATTGAACGTGACCAGGTGGTGTACGGCATCAACACCGGCTTTGGTCTGTTGGCCAACACCCGCATCGCCAAGGATGATCTGGAGTTGCTGCAACGCTCCATCGTTCTGTCCCACGCCGCCGGTACCGGTGAGCCGATGAACGACGCCACCGTGCGGTTGATGATGGTGTTGAAGATCAACTCTCTGGCCCGTGGCTTCTCCGGCATCCGCCGTGAGGTGATCGACGCTCTGATTGCGCTGGTCAACGCCGGGGTTTACCCCATCGTGCCGGAAAAAGGTTCGGTAGGCGCGTCCGGTGACCTGGCCCCGCTGTCCCACATGGTGCTGCCGCTGCTCGGTGAAGGTGAAGTGCGCTATCACGGCCAGGTGATCAAGGCTACAGATGGCCTTGCCAAGGCGGGACTCAAACCGATGACCCTGGCCGCCAAAGAGGGCCTGGCCCTGCTGAACGGCACCCAGGCCTCCACCGCACTGGCGCTTGAGGGGCTGTTCCACGCCGAAGACTTGTGGGCTGGCGGTTCCGTAGTGGGTGCCATCAGTGTGGAAGCCGCTCTGGGCAGCCGCCGTCCGTTTGACCCGCGGGTGCACGAAGTCCGCGGCCAGCATGGCCAGATTGATGCTGCTGCTACCTTCCGTCACCTGCTGGGGACAGAATCCGAACTGGGCGACAGCCACGCCAACTGCGATAAGGTGCAGGACCCCTACTCTCTGCGCTGCCAGCCGCAGGTAATGGGCGCCTGCCTGACCCAGATCCGTCAGGCCGCCGAGGTGCTGCTGGTGGAAGCCAACGGCGTTACCGACAACCCGCTGGTGTTCCCCACCGATGAGGGGGCGGACTTCATCTCCGGCGGCAACTTCCATGCCGAACCGGTCGCCATGGCCGCCGACAACCTGGCGCTGGCGATCAGCGAGATTGGTGCCCTGGCTGAGCGTCGCATCGCCCTGCTGATCGACCGCCACCTGTCTGGACTGCCGGCATTCCTGGTGGACAACGGCGGAGTGAACTCCGGCTTTATGATTGCCCAGGTAACAGCCGCCGCCCTGGCCAGTGAGAATAAGTCACTGGCCCACCCGGCTTCCGTGGACAGCCTGCCCACCTCCGCCAATCAGGAGGACCACGTGTCGATGGCGACCTTTGCCGCCCGTCGTCTGCGGGAGATGGCGGCCAACAGCCGGGGGGTGCTGGCGGTGGAGTTGCTGGCGGCTTGCCAGGGCCTCGATTTCCGTGCGCCCCTGAAAGCCAGTGCAGCGGTGGAAACCGCCAAGGCCCAGCTGCGGGAAACCGTGGCGTTCTACGATAAGGACCGCTTCTTTGCGCCCGATATTGAAAAGGCCACCGCTCTGCTGGCTTCGGCCCGCTACAACAGCTTGATCCCAGCCACCTTGCTGCCCTCGCTGTAATCGTCGAACCGGCCATTGATAACCCCCGCAATTGCGGGGGTTTTTGGTTTCTTAAGGCGGTTTCGGTCGCTATCCTGATGGGTAATCACCTGACAAACGAGATACAGATTTGGACACTGAAATTCGCTCCGGGCTGCGCCACCGCCTGGTGGATACGTTGCAGCAATGGGGCCTGCCAGTGGAGAGCAGCGACTGGCAAACCTTCGTTATCCTGGCTCTGATCGCACTGGTGATCGCCTGGGTAGGACATGCGGTGCTGAAACGGGTAGCCGGACGCGCCATCAGCACGCTGAGTGACCGGCTGGTTGGGCCATGGGCGGGGCCCTTTAAGCAAAACCGGGTGGTGGAGAAGACCGCCATCATTGTCCCGCTGGTGATTCTGGACCTGTTTACCCCACTGGTGTTTGCGGCCTGGCCCTGGTGGGATCATGCCGCCACCATGGCACTGGAGTTGTTGATTCTGGTGGTGGTGATCCGCCTGATTTTCGCGGTATTGGATACGGTGCAGGCTGTGGCGCTGCAAAGCCCGGTCAGCCGTCGTCTGCCGGTACAGAGCTTTATCCAGCTGGGCAAACTGTTCCTGTTTCTGGTTGCCGCCATCCTGTTTATCTCGGTGTTGCTGGAAAAGTCACCGCTTTACCTGCTGTCCGGTTTGGGTGTGGCGACCGGTTTGCTGTTGTTGGTGTTCCGCGACACCATTCTCGGCTTTGTCGCCGGGGTGCAGTTGTCCGCTAACCGCATGGTCAGTCGCGGTGACTGGGTGCAGATGGACAAATACGGCGCCAATGGTGACGTGATTGAGGTGAGCCTGACCACGGTGAAGGTGCAGAACTTTGATAAGACCATCACCATGATCCCGGCGCATGCCATGGTGGCGGATGCCTTCCGTAACTGGCGTGGGATGCAGGAGGCCGGTGGACGCCGGATTAAGCGTTCCCTGTTGCTGGACCTGCATTCCGTGCGTTTTCTCGATGAAGCCCTGTATGAGCGCCTGGATCAGATCGAGTTGATGCGTCCGCATCTGGCCAATAAGCGCAAGGAGCTGACCGAAGCGAATGCGGGCGTGCCCCATCTGGAGCAGCCGGCCAATGGCCGCAAGCTGACCAACCTGGGTTGCTTCCGGGCTTATCTGCAGGCCTACCTTGAGCATCATCCCATGATCCTCAAGGAGATGACCCTGATGGTGCGCCAGCTGGAGCCCACGGAAAATGGCCTGCCCATGGAGATCTACTGCTTTACCAACGACACCCGTTGGCCGATCTACGAAGGGATACAGGCGGACATCTTTGACCACGCCCTGGCGGTGCTGCCGCAGTTTGAGCTGCGCGCGATGCAGAAACCCACCGGTGCTGACCTGAGGCAGATGGGACGCCCCTTTGGGCACTAAAACGAGCACGCCCCGCATCTGCGGGGCGTTTTTTATGAGGATCGTTTATCCCGTGGCTGGTAATGCGGGATGGGCTGGGCAAAGCGGCCCCGGTGGGGACGGAAGAAGGCCAGCAACTGGGCCATATCAGCGGCTTTGCACTCGCCAGGGGTCAGGGGCTGGCCAATCACGATGGCACGATGACGGAAATCCAGAGCCACCGGTACGATGGGAACGCCGGCGCCCCGGGCGATGTGGTAGAAGCCGGTTTTCCAGTGGGACACCGGGCTGCGGGTGCCTTCGGGCGCCAGGGCCAGCACAAATTCCGGCTCCTGCCGGAACATGGCGACCACATCCTCCACCAGATTATTGGACTGGGTGCGCACCACCGGACGTCCGCCCAAGGCCCGCATCAGCCACCCCAGCGGTGGCCGGAACAGCTGGTGCTTGCCGATAAAGCGGGCGGGAATGTCGAGCTGGAAGCGGGCCAGCAGGCCGATAATAAAGTCCCAGTTGCTGGTGTGCGGGGCGACGATGGCGACGTACTTACGGCGTTCCGGCAGCGCGCCTTCGATGCGCCAACCGGCACATTTGAGGATAAAGGCTGAGAGGGTCGCCAGCATCACCAGTCTCCTTAGTGGCTGTGGTTATGGGTCGGATCTGCGTCGCCGTGCAGGTGGCCGTGGTGGCCATGTTCATGATGGGACAGCATCACCAGCACCAGGAAGATCAGTGCCAGCGCACTGCCCAGGTAGTGGCCTCGGCTCGGTCGCCAGCGACGGTGGCCATGACCGTGGTCATGATGGTGATGCGACTCATGATGGTGTTCATGGGGACGATGCACCAATACGTGCAGGATAGAACCGGTGACGAAGGCTTGCAGATATACCGAACCCGAAACGCTGATCATCGCCAGCAGTTCGTCGCCCAGGAAGAAGCCCACCACGGTAAAGAACATCAGGGTGCCCAACATGGCGGCGGCGATCACCCGGCCAAACTGCGGTCGCAGCAGCCACCAGATAGCGAGGCCCGCCGGCAGGTTATGCAGCACCACCCCCAGCGCCAGCAGGTCATTGGCCTGCTGCTGGCTGACCAGGTAGATGGCACTGCCATCGGTCAAGGTGTGCACCAGCAGGCCGGTCAGGCCCAGCGCAAGGGTCAGGTTGTGGGCCAATCGGGAGTGACGATGGAACGCCTTCTCCGCCAGCGTGGGGCCAAAGAAACCGAGCAGGATGGCGGGCACCACCCAGAAACCGCCGTGATGCCAAAGTTCCGGCAGGATATCGAACAGCACCAGGCCAAACAGCGACACCACCACAAAGGCACCAATGGCATCGAGCACGCGGGTTTGGTGGCGAAAGCCGTGATAAAGCAACGGGCCAACGGCCAGGATAAGAACACTGGCGATCAGGTAGTTCATTGTGGTCTCCGGACACACCTTGGCGGGGGGGCGCCAAGGTATAAGCGTTAGAGGTAGTTGTCCAGTTCCAACCGATAATCACGGGGGCTGACGGCCCGCACAATCTTGTCGCTGCAGTGCGGTGACGACAGGTCGATCACCGTGGCCATCACGTGGGTTCGGCTCTTCGGATTGTAGACCGCTTTAACGATGGGTTTCAGCGGTTTACCCTCATTGGTTTCCTGCACCACCGCCAGCAAACCGTTGGACAGCTCCACCATGGTGCCCGGCGGATAAACACCGATGCACTGAATAAACGCCTGCATCAGTTCCCGATCCAGCTGGTGTGGGGTCATCTCCAGCAAGCGTTTGAGTGCCACCGTCGGTGGCGCGCCCTTGTGGTAACTGCGGTCTGCGGTAATGGCATCGTAGATGTCACAGATGGCAATCATACGGCCATAGGTGGTGATCTCTTCGCCTTTGAGCCCATCGGGGTAGCCCGTGCCATCCAGTTTCTCATGGTGCATCGCGGCCACATCAAGACTGATGGGGCTGATGCCGGGCGTGGACTGGATGATGTCGCGGCTGTGGGCGGCATGGCTTTTCATAATGACAAACTCTTCATCGGTGAGTTTGCCGGGCTTGTTGAGGATCTCGCTTGGGATCATCACCTTGCCGATGTCGTGCAGCAGTGAACCCACACAGATTTTGTGCAGGACGCTGCCACTGTAGCCAAGGTGGCGGGCGAACAGGGTCATCAGGATCGACACGCCGATGGAGTGTTCCAACAGGTAGTCGTCTTTGTCCTTGATCAGGCGCAGGCAGTTCAGGGCGCTGGCATTGCGGAATACGCTGCTGATGAACTGATCCGCCATCTGCTCAACCGGCTCCAGTTCAAGCTGTTTGCCCAGTTTGACGTCGTGCATCATCCGGTGCTGCAGTTGGCGAGCCTGGTTGTACAGTTTACGGGCGCGGGGCATCTCCTCCTTGAGGGAAGCCTTGGCGGGGGCAGACTTGGCCTGTTCCGGCGCTTTGGGTGCGGTCGGTGTTGCCACACGGGTCAGCGAGCGGCTGGTGTCGATAACAACGCGTTTCACCCCCTGCTTACGCAGCAGGGTCAGCATTTCCGGTGTACGAATGTATCCTTGCTGGCGGATGGCCATCATTGAATGGCCGGGGATATCCACCACGTACATGCCCAGAGTCACTTGGTTGACCGGCAGGGTTTTGATCATAGTTTTTGCATTCCCAACCGAATCGTCCTGGTCGGGTGGTACCATTTTGCGGAGACGAATAAATTATACTTTTGTTCAGTAAAACAGAAGTGTGCAGTCGATAAATTGGAGTTTTCTTAATGGATATCCTGTCTGCGGCGGTGATGCTGTTCCTGATCATGGACCCGCTGGGCAATATGCCAATCTTTCTGTCGGTCCTGCGTCACGTTGATCCCAAGCGCCGTCGCATCATCCTGATCCGCGAGTTGCTGTTTGCCCTCGGCATTATGCTGCTTTTCCTCTACGCCGGTGAAGCGATGCTGTCGTTCCTCAACCTGCGTACCGAGTCGGTGTCCATTGCCGGCGGCATCATCCTGTTCCTGATCGCGATTCGCATGATCTTCCCCACCCCCGGAGGGGTAACCGGACTCGATGCCGGTCAGGAACCGTTTCTGGTGCCACTGGCGATCCCACTGATTGCGGGCCCCTCGGTATTGGCCGCGCTGTTGCTGCTGGCACATACCGAACCAGGCAAGATGATGGATTGGACCATCGCCCTGCTGCTCTCCTGGGGCATCTCCGCCGCCATCCTGATGTTCTCCGGCCTGTTCCACCGCTTGCTGGGTGAGCGTGGCCTGGTGGCGCTGGAGCGCCTGATGGGGATGGTGCTGGTGATGATCTCGGTGCAGATGTTCCTCGATGGCATCGCCCAATACCTGGCGATCGGAAAGTAACTTACGGGGGCCAATAGGCCCCCGCATTCGTTTACTCGCCGGAACGCGCCTGATGGCGCCAGCTGAGCAGGGCAAACACCCCGTAGAGCATCAGTTCGCGGTAGTGGGCCCAGCTCAACGGCTTGCCCTGGCGCACGCGGAAACCGCCGCAGATCGCCAGGTGGCCGGCCAGGGTGATCTGCAACAGGATCTGCAGCGCCAGATGATAGGGCGCTGGCCAGGGGAAAATCAGGTTAACGATCATGATCAGCCAGGCGGCGGCCATGCCGGCCTTGGCCCAGGACAGGAACTGGGTCATACAGGGTTCTCAGTGGGTCGGTATTGATAGAGACGGAACGCCACCTGGCCAGCCACTTTCTCCCGATGCAGTGACCAGCCGGCGGGCAGCGCAGGCATATCGAGTTCGGATTCGGTTTCCAGATAGATCCAGGTGCCGGGGCGCAGATAGCCATTTTGGCTCAGGTGTTCGATGCAGGGCGCCAACAACCCTTTGCGGAACGGCGGGTCGATAAACACGATGTCGTAAGGCGCCTCGGCCGGTTTGGCCAGAAACGCCAGACTGTCACCGCTGATCACTTTGCCGTTGTCGGCCTTCAGGGTGGCCAGGTTGGCCATCAACTGGCGCGCCGCAGCGCTGTCCAGTTCCAGCATGGTGGCGCTGGCGGCAAAGCGGGACAGCGCTTCCAGTGACAGCGCACCGCTGCCGGCAAAGCAGTCCAGCACACGGGCACCACGGGTGTCCTGCATCAGCCAGTTAAATAGGGTTTCCCGCACCCGATCAGTGGTGGGGCGCAGACCTACCACATCGGTCACCGGCAGCTTGCGACCACGCCACTGGCCGCCGATAAGGCGGATCTGTCCCGGAGTTCGGGATTCGGAGCGTGGATTGGCGTTACGACGGGGGGCTCTCGCCATGGTGACCTCGGTTTTTGCGGTAATTCTGGGTAGACTAAGGCCCCAGAAAAATCGCTATTTTAGCAAGGCCCGGGCGGGTGTTGTCAGCCCGGCCGGCAGTAAAGGGTAAGAAAAGATGGCCAAAGGCTTATTTTCCTGGTTTCGCCGGGAGAAAAAGGAGGAGGCGCCGCAGCGCCCCGAAGTAACCGAATCCGCCCAGCAGGCCAGTGCAGAACAGGCCGAAGCGGAGCGTCTGGAAGCGGAACGCCTTGCTGCCGAACAGGCTGAAGCGGAGCGCATCGAAGCCGAGCGTGTTGCTGCCGAGCAGGCCGAAGCGGCCCGTATCGAAGCCGAGCGTGTGGCCGCAGAGCAGGCCGAAGCGGCCCGTATCGAAGCGGAGCGCGTGGCTGCCGAGCAGGCCGAAGCGGCTCGCATCGAAGCCGAACGTGTGGCTGCCGAGCAGGCTGAAGCGGCCCGTATCGAAGCCGAGCGTGTTGCCGCCGAGCAGGCCGAAGCGGCCCGCATCGAAGCCGAGCGTGTAGCTGCTGAGCAGGCCGAAGCGGCCCGTATTGAAGCGGAACGGGTTGCTGCTGAGCAGGCTGAAGCGGAACGCATCGAAGCGGAGCGTGTGGCTGCCGAGCAGGCCGAAGCGGCTCGCATCGAAGCGGAACGGGTTGCTGCCGAGCAGGCTGAAGCGGCTCGTATCGAAGCGGAGCGTGTTGCTGCCGAGCAGGCCGAAGCGGCTCGCATCGAAGCGGAGCGTGTGGCTGCTGAGCAGGCTGAAGCGGCTCGCATCGAAGCGGAGCGTGCTGCTGCTGAGCAAGCTGAAGCGGCTCGCATCGAAGCCGAGCGTGTTGCTGCTGAGCAAGCTGAAGCGGAACGCCTTGAGGCCGAGCGCGTAGCGGCTGAACAGGCTGAAGCCGAGCGCATTGCTGCCGAAAACGCTGCGGCTGAGCAATCCGCCGCAGAAGCGCCGGAAAAGCAGGGTTTCTTTGCCCGCCTGAAAGCCGGTCTGCGTCGCACCAGTGAAAACATTGGTGGCGGCTTTATGGCCCTGTTTAAGGGCAAGAAGATCGACGATGAGCTGTTTGAGGAGCTGGAAACCCAGCTGCTGCTGGCGGACGTTGGGGTGGAAACCACCTCCCGCATCATCGACAGCCTGACCGACAAAGCCAGCTTCGGCGAGCTGAAAGATTCCGACGCGCTGTTTGCTCACCTGAAATCTGAGCTGAAAGACACCCTGTCCAAAGTGGATCAGCCGCTGGTGATTGAGAATCCCAACGGCCCCTTCGTGATCCTGATGGTGGGGGTAAATGGCGTGGGTAAGACCACCACCATCGGCAAGCTGGCCAAGCAGTTCCAGGCGGAAGGCAAATCCGTCATGCTGGCGGCGGGGGATACCTTCCGTGCCGCGGCGGTTGAGCAGCTGCAGGTTTGGGGTGACCGCAACAACATTCCGGTGATTGCCCAGCACACCGGTGCCGACAGTGCCTCCGTGATCTTCGATGCCCTGCAGGCTGCCAAAGCGCGTAACGTGGATGTATTGATTGCGGACACCGCCGGCCGCCTGCAGAACAAGGCCCACCTGATGGACGAGCTGAAGAAGATCGTCCGGGTGATGAAGAAGCTGGATGAGAACGCGCCGCACGAAGTGATGCTCACTCTGGACGCCAGCACCGGCCAGAACGCCATCAGCCAGGCCCAGATCTTTAACGAAGCGGTGGGGCTGACCGGCCTGACCCTGACCAAACTGGATGGCACCGCCAAGGGCGGCGTGATCTTCGCTCTGGCGGATAAGTTTGGTATACCAGTACGTTACATCGGCGTTGGTGAAGGGATTGACGATCTGCGTCCATTCGAAAGCCAGGCCTTTATCGACGCGCTATTCAGCGAGCAGGAGTCCGCGTAAGCGATGATCCAGTTTGAGCAGGTCAACAAGATCTACCCCGGCGGCCGTATGGCGCTGGAAAATGTGTCCTTTGGCTTGGCACCGGGAGAGATGGCTTTCCTCACCGGCCACAGCGGCGCAGGCAAGAGCACCCTGCTCAAGCTGATTACCGCCATTGAGCGCCCAACCACCGGCAAGGTGACCATTCACGGTCAGGACATCGCCAAGATGAAGCGCGGCGATGTGCCCTATCTGCGCCGCAATATCGGCATCATCTTTCAGGACCACAACCTGTTGATGGACCGCAGCGTCTACGACAACCTGGCGCTGCCGTTGGTGATCGAAGGCTTCAAAAGCAGTGAGATCAGCAAACGGGTGGAGGGGGCGCTGGATATGGTTGGCCTCGGCGACAAAGCCGCTTACGCCCCGATCCAACTGTCCGGTGGTGAACAGCAGCGCGTGGGCATCGCCCGTGCGGTGATCAACCGCCCGCCGCTGCTGCTGGCGGATGAACCCACCGGCAACCTCGACCCCAAGCTGTCGATGGACATCCTGCGCCTGTTTGAAACCCTGAACGCGTCCGGCACCACTGTACTGATCGCCACCCACGATCTGGGCCTGATTGCCCGCATGCGCTACCGCACCCTGACCCTGCGTCAGGGCCGTATGGTCAGCGAGGAGGTGGCCCTGTGAAAGCCAAACTGCCTTTCTCGCAGCGCCTGAAAAGCGGCCTGCAACAGCATCTGCGCCAGGCACTGAGCAGCCTCGGTGAGCTTTGGCGCACCCCGATGACCTCGCTGATGACCATGCTGGTGCTGGGCTTCAGCCTGTCTCTGCCCGCGCTGTTGATGGTGCTCTCCAACAACGCCGCCAAAGTGGAGGCACAGTGGCAGAGTGCCGCCGAGATCAGCCTGTTTCTGCGCCTCGACAGCAACGAAACCCGGCGCCAGAGTGTGGTGACTCAGCTGCGTTCCATGTCGGAGATTCTTGAGGTGCACTACCTCAGCCCGGATGAGGCGCTGGCGGAGTTCCAGTCCCACAGCCAGTTTGGTGAAGCGCTCAAATACCTCGACAGTAACCCGCTACCCGCAGTAGTACGGGTGCAGCCCTCTTCCCGTTACAGCGAAGCGGATGCCGCGCGGGATCTGCGCGATAAGCTGGCGCAGTTGCCGGAGGTGGCGATGGCGCGACTCGACCTGGATTGGCTGCAGCGACTGCAGGCTCTGGGACAGGTTGGACGCCAGTCCGGCAGTGCCCTGGCAGCCCTGTTGATCCTGGCGGTGGTGCTGATCACCGGAAACACCATCCGGTTGGCGATCATGCAGCGTTTCCACGAGATCAAAGTGATGAAGCTGGTGGGGGCTACCGAAGCCTTTATCCGCCGTCCCTTCCTGTACGGTGGTATCTGGCTGGGCCTGCTGGCGGCGTTGATCGCCATGGTGCTGGTCAATGCCATGCTGATCTGGCTCGACGGGGCGGTGGCTCAGCTGCTCAGCCTCTACCGCAGTCAGATCCGGCTGGAGGGGCTGAGCGGCAGCCAAAGCGGCCTGCTGATCCTGTTCGCCTGCGGGCTGGGATGGCTGGGGGCCTGGCTGTCGGTCCGTCGTCATCTGCGCGCCATCGAACCACGTTGAGGGAACCGGGCCAGCCAAATGGAGTCTGAACCCGGAATCCGTCGATTGGCGCCTCCCTTAACCTTTACCGTTGGGGCGTGCTAGACTCCCCCATCCCGCAACGAACGAGGTACAGCATGAGCGACACCCGCCCAAATATGGCCTTGATGGTGGTGCCCCAAGGGCACGGCACCCTGGAGTCCTATATCCAGGCGGTGAATGCCATCCCCATGCTGTCCGCGGAAGAGGAGCAATACCTGGCCCGCCAGGTGGAGCAAGGTGACCTGGACGCCGCCAAGCACCTGATCATGGCGCACCTGCGCTTTGTGGTGCATGTGGCCCGCAGCTATGCCGGTTACGGTCTGCCCCAGGCGGACCTGATCCAGGAGGGCAACATCGGCCTGATGAAGGCGGTGAAGCGGTTTGACCCCAATATCGGGGTTCGCCTGGTCTCTTTTGCGGTGCACTGGATCAAAGCAGAGATCCACGAATACGTGCTGAAGAACTGGCGCATCGTTAAAGTGGCCACCACCAAGGCCCAGCGCAAACTGTTCTTCAATCTGCGCAAGGCGAAGAAACGCCTGGGCTGGTTCAGTGCCGAAGAGGTCAGCACCGTCGCCGACGAGCTGGGGGTCAGCGAAAGCGAAGTGATGGAGATGGAGGCCCGCATGGCCGCCGTCGATGCCGCCTTCGATATCGCCCCGGAACGTGACGACGATGAAGGCGCCTTTGCTCCGGCCCTGTTCCTGGAGGACAAGCAGTCTGACCATGCCGAAGCGCTGGAGCAGGAGGATTGGGACCGCCAGTCGCAGCAGCGTCTGCACGCCGCGCTCAATACTCTGGATGAGCGCAGCCGCGATATCCTGATGGCCCGCTGGCTGGATGAGCCAAAGGCCACCCTGCAGGAGCTGGCTGATCGCTACCAGGTTTCAGCAGAGCGCATTCGCCAGCTGGAGAAAAACGCCATCAAGAAGCTGAAGTCAGCGATGGAAGTGTAAGCTTTTGAATTGTTGAAAAAACGGGCCAAACGGCCCGTTTTTCTGTTGTTTGGAGTCCATTATGCAGTGTCGACTGGGGTGCGGAGCCTGTTGCATCGCCCCATCCATCACCTCCCCCATTCCGGGCATGCCCAACGGCAAGCCCGCCGGAGTGCGCTGCATTCAGCTGGATGACCGCAATCTGTGCAAAATCTTCGGCCAACCGGGTCGTCCGGCGGTGTGCAGTGACTTTAAGCCCGACCCGGACATCTGTGGCAGCACCGATGCGGTGGCCCTCAGCGTGCTGACTGAACTGGAAGCGGCGACAGTACGGGCGGGGTAAACAGCGTCGACAGCGGCACCAGCTGGATATTCTGTTCGGCCAGGGTTGGCAGGGTCGCTTCAAGAAACGTCAGGGTTTCCGGGTAGGGATGCCCGATCACCACCACTTCGCCAAACTTATCGGCCTGGCGTAATGCTTCAGCCCACTGCTTTTCCAGCGTCCCTTCGGCCCGGTCCGGGTCGAGAAACACATCCCTTTTCTTGGTGGCGACCCCCCAGGCCAGCGCTTGTTCGTAAGCGCGGCTGTCTGAGGTGGTGACGCTGTCGACAAAGTAGAGTCCCTTCAGGCTGAGCACCTCCATCACCCAGGCCATACGGTCGGGATCGGGAGTGACGGCGCTGCCCATATGGTTGTTCACGCCGGTTACAAAGGGGATGTCCGCCAGGGCTTTTTTCACCCGGTACTGCACCTGCCAGCGGTCCTGGCCCGGCTCAATGGCCCAGGGGCCGGGGGATTTGGGACCGGTGGTGCCCATCGGCAGGTGCAACATCAGTTCCCGGTCCTGGCGCCAGGCCTGCAGGGCCAGTTCCCGCCCCCAGGGGGTGTGCGGCAGAAACGCCAGAGTGACCTCAGTGGGCAGCGTGAGGGCGGCGCGGTCCGCTTCGCGGGCGCCGATGTCGTCGATGATCAGGGAGAGTCGCGGCCCGGCATGGGCCAGGCCGCAGAACAGGGCGAGACTAAGGGCGGCCCAGCTGAGCCGATTTGGGGACCAGAAGGTCGTACGCTGCCAGTAACTGAGGATCATCCTGAAGACTCAGCAAGGGATTGTTATTGCTCAGTATATCGCCATCTTCCTTGGCTTCCACTGCGACGTCGGGATCGATGCCCTGTTGATCGATAAAGGTGCCGTTTGGGGTGGCGTAGCGGGCCGTGGTGAGCTTGATGGCGCCGCCGCCGGACAGCAGCGGGATCAGGCTCTGCACCGTGCCCTTGCCAAAGGAGCGTTCCCCCACCAGCAGGGCCCGGCCCTGGTCCTGCAGGGCGCCAGCCAGGATCTCGGCGGCGGAGGCGCTGCCTTCGTTGATGATCACCACTACCGGCAGATCACGGAACAGGGTAAAGCGGCTGGCGCTGTACTGGCTGTTGGCATCGAAGAAACGGCCGTGGGTGGTGACGATCACCCCTTCACTGAGAAACATGTCCGCCACCTGCACCGCGGCATCCAGTAAGCCACCGGGGTTGTTGCGAAGGTCCAGCACCAGCCCATCCAGCGGCGCTTGTGACAGTTGGTGTGCTGCCAGCCGGATCTCAGAGGCGGTGCGTTGGTTAAAGCTGGTGATGCGCAGGTAACCGATGTTGCCCGGCAGACGGTGGGATTCGCTGGACACCACCTCCACCTCGGAGGGCAGCAGTCTCAGCACCAGCAGTTCCGGTTCGCTGTCCCGGCGCAGGGTCAGGTGCACCGGACGGTCATCCAGGCTGGCTTGCTTGATGTAGGCGATCATGGGGTCGAGGTCGTCCGGATCGGCCTCCAGTTCATCGACCTTCAACAGCACATCGCCGGGCTGCACACCGGCGTACTCCGCTGAGGAGTTCGCCATGGGGGAGACCACCCGGATCTCGCCCTCATCCACGGACACCTCAAGGCCATAGCCGTAATAGTGGCCGCGATTGTTGTCGCGCAGCAGGGACAGTGTGTGGGGACGCAGGTAGGTGGAGTGCGGGTCGAGAACCTCAAGCATGCCTTTGAGGGCGCCGTCCAGCAGGGCTTGCTGATCCACCTCGTCGACGTAGTAATCCTCGATCAACTCCTGAACCGCGTTGACCAAAGCCTGGGTATCCTGCTGGGTCGGCGAAGCCGCATCCTTGTGATACTCCTGCCCGGCAAACGCGCTGGACGCGCAGAGCAGGAGGCCGACCAGAAAGGGGATAATGCGCCGCATGGGCTGCCCTCCTGATCAGGAGGGCCGGCGACGCTATCCCTTTTTCAAATACGGCTTGGGATCGACGGCGCGCCCTCGATGGCGTATTTCGAAGTATAGACCTGGTTGCCGCAGGCCACCGGAGCTGCCGGTCAGGGCGATTACCTCGCCGGGTTTGACGTCATCCCCCACCTGTTTCAGCAGGGCCTGAGTGTGGCCATAGAGGCTGAGGTAATGCTCGCCGTGGTCCACCACCACCACCAGACCAAAGCCGCGCAGCCAGTCGGCAAACACCACCTGACCGGCGCTGATGGCTTTGATCTCCCGGCCTGCCGGAGCACTCATCAGCCAGCCATTCCACTTCAGCTGACCTTCACGGTGACTGCCAAAACCCTTCGAGACCTTGCCCGAGGTGGGCCAGGGCAAACGCCCTTTGCTGTCGGCCAATCCATCCAGGGTGGCGCTGCGGGCCAGGGCCTCCAGCGCTTCGGTGATGGCTCGCTCCAGCACTTCCCGGTCCTCCTGCATCAGCGCCAGCTGGTTGCTGTCGCGCTGAAGCTGGCGTTCCAGCTTGGCCAGGGCGGTCTGGCGCTCCTTCTGACGCTCTGCCAGGCGGCTCCGCTCCCGCTCCTGCTGACGCAGCAGATCGGCCTGTCGGTCGCGCTCCTGCTGTTGCTGGCTGATCACCGACGCCAGTTCGGCGGCGGTGGCTTTCAGTGCCTCGATGGCGTCAATGCGGGCCTGGTTGAGGTACTGGTAGTACACCAGCATCCGCTCCAGCGTAGCGGGGTCATCGTTGCCGAGCAGCAGGGCGGTGTGGTCCTGCCCGCCGCTCATCCAGGCGGTGCGCACCTGGGCGGCCAGCTGGTCGCGTTGGCGTCGCTGCGAGGCTTCCAGCTCACTTTGACGCTGGCCCAGCTCCGCCAGGGTGGCTTCGCTTTTGGCCAGGGCGCGCTGTTGCCCTTTCAGCGCCTGGGCGCTGTCGCTGATCGCTTTATCGGTGCGGCGCAGCTCCGCCTGCAGGCCGTCCTTGGCCACCTGGGCTTTGGACAGCTTGGCTTGGCGCTGCTGGATTTCGCGGCTCAGCTTGTCCAGCTGGGCCTGTTGTTGCGCCACGTCCTCCTGGCTGGCCACCGGGGTGGCCAGCAGGAGGAGCAGGGTCAGGGAGAGCAGTCGTTTCACGATTTCAGGGTCAGCAGTGGCTGGCCGGTCATCTCGGCGGGGATTGGTTGGCCCATCAGGTACAGCATGGTGGGAGCGATGTCAGACAGCGCGCCACCCTGGCGGGGTTCGGCGTCGCGGCCGACGTAGATCAGCGGCACCGGCTCACTGGTGTGGGCGGTGTGGGCCTGACCGGTGTTGACGTCGCTCATCTGTTCGGCGTTGCCATGGTCGGCGGTGATCAGGCACTCGCCCCCCACTTTCTCCAGCGCTTCGACCACCCGGCCGATGCAGCGGTCGACCGCTTCACAGGCTTTGACCGCCGCGTCGAAATTGCCGGTGTGACCCACCATGTCGCCGTTGGGGTAGTTACAGATGATGGCGTCGAACTCACCGGACTCGATGGCGGCCACCAGGCGGTCGGTCAGCTCTTCGCTGCTCATCTCCGGCTGCAGGTCGTAGGTGGCGACCTTGGGGGAGTTGATCAGGATGCGCTGCTCGCCTTCAAACGGGGTTTCCACGCCGCCATTGAAGAAGAAGGTCACGTGGGCGTACTTCTCGGTCTCACTGATGCGCAGCTGTTTCTTGCCGGCTTTGGCCATCAGCTCGCCGAAGGTGTTGACCAGGTCCACCGGCGGGAAGGCGCAGGGCGCGTCGATGTCCGCAGCGTATTGGGTCAGCATCACGAAGTTCAGCTTGGGCGTGGCGGCCCGGGCAAAACCGTCAAAACCGGGGTCGACAAAGGCGCGGGTGATCTGGCGGGCGCGGTCGGCGCGGAAGTTCATAAAGATAAGTGCGTCGCCATCGGCCATCGGTGCCGGGCTGCCAATCACGGTGGGAGCAACAAACTCGTCGTTTTCATCGCGCTGGTAAGCAGCGTGCAGGGCGTCGACGGCGTGGTCAGCTTGATGCGCGCCTTTGCCTTCGGTCAGCAGCTGGTACGCCTGCTCGACGCGCTCCCAGCGCTGGTCACGGTCCATGGCGTAGTAGCGACCGACGATGCTGGCGATGGCGCCTTTGCCCAGCTCAGCAAACAGTGCGTCAAATCGGGCCAGGGAGGCTTCGGCGCTGCGCGGCGGGGTGTCGCGACCGTCCAGGAAGGCGTGCAGGTAGATGCGCTCAGCACCACGCTCAGCGGCCATGCGCACCATCGCCTCGAGGTGATCCTCATGGCTGTGCACGCCGCCCGGGGAGAGCAGGCCCATGATGTGCACCGCTTTGTCCTTGGCCACGGCATCGTCCACCGCCTTGGCCATTGCCGGGTTGTGCTGGAACTCACCGTCGCTGATCGCCTTACCGATTCGGGTCAGCTCCTGGTAGACCACACGGCCGGCTCCCAGATTGATGTGGCCCACTTCGGAGTTACCCATCTGCCCGTCCGGCAGGCCCACATCCAGGCCGGAACCGGAGATCAGGGTGCTGGGACGCTCGGCAAACAGGGCGTCGAGTACGGGCGTATTGGCGTTGGTAATGGCGTTGTCGGCACTGGGGGCGCGGTAGCCCCAACCATCGAGGATGATCAGCGCCAGGGGTTTGCGGGCGACAGTCATGGTGAGTCCTTGCGTTGGGCGCCGTCACTATCGGGGGCGCCGATGTCGATTAGCTGAGTGTGACTCAGTGTACACCGAGGGCTCCGCTGCAAACCAGCGCCGTCCCCATCCCGCCGCATCAACGCTGCATCCTTGGAAATGACAGGGTATACTTGCTGCCCGTTATTTCACTCATAGCGTCAGTTAACAGGCACTTTCATGCAGGAATACATCGACTTTTTCGCCCGCAACCCGGTACTCAGCCTGATCTGGGTCGCCCTGTTGGCGATGTTCATCATGTCTCTGGTTAAGAGCAAGTTGACCAAGTTCAAAACCGTTTCTCACCAGCAAGCTACCCTGCTGATCAACCGTCAGGATGCCAAGGTGCTGGACGTGCGCGGTGCCGACGAATTTAAGAAAGGCCACATCGTCGACGCCATCAATGTGCCCCTGTCCCAGATCAAAAATAATCAGCTGGGGGCGGTTGAAAAGTTTAAGAACGACCCCATCATTGTGGTGTGCAACGCCGGGATCAGTTCGTCCCAGGCGGCCCAGGTACTGGTTAAAGCCGGTTTCGAGCAGGTCTACAACCTGCACGGTGGCATGACCGACTGGAACGCCGCGAATCTGCCGGTGGTACGGAAGAAAAAACGCTGATTGGATGGCGGTCGCAGAGGCGGCCGCAGCCCCCATCAACGACCCCTATAACGGGGACCCGTCCGCAGCAACGTTGGTCGCCTGACACTTTGGCGTCCGGCTCGGCGAATGGAAGCCCGACATAACGAACAAATTTAAGGTAGGAAAAACAATGGCTGAAGCAACCAACAACGCCGCCACTAACGAACAAGCTGCTCCGCAGTTCCAGATCCAGCGCGTATACACCAAGGACATCTCTTTCGAGACTCCGAACTCTCCGACCATCTTCCAGAAAGAGTGGAAGCCGGAAGTGAAGCTGGACCTGGACACCCGCTCCAGCAAGCTGGCAGACGACACCTTCGAAGTGGTGATCTCCATCACCGTGACCACCAAAGTGGGCGAAGACGTGGCGTTCCTGTGCGAAGTGCAGCAGGCCGGTATCTTCACCATCTCCAACCTGCCTGAGCCGCAACTGGCCCACGCCCTGGGCGCCGGTTGCCCCAACATCCTGTTCCCGTACGCCCGCGAAGCCGTGGCCAGCCTGGTTAACCGTGGCACCTTCCCGCCGCTGAACCTGGCGCCGGTGAACTTCGATGCCCTGTTTGCCCAATACCTGCAGAAGCGTCAGCAAGAAGCCGCCGCTGAAGGTGCTCAGGCAGACGCCTAATTACCTCAGGAGCTTTTCAGTTGACTGAACAAGCCGCGATTACGGTACTCGGGGCGGGGTCATACGGCACCGCCCTTGCTATTTCGTTGGCCCGCAACGGCCATCGCACCGTACTGTGGGGCCACGAGCCCGAGCATATGGCCCAGCTGGAACAGGACCGCTGCAATGACGCGTTCCTGCCCGGTGCCGCCTTCCCTGACCCGCTGGTGGTAGAGGCCGATCTGGCCAAAGCCCTGGCCGCCTCCCGCGATGTGTTGGTGGTGGTGCCCAGCCACGTCTTCGGTGAAGTGCTCAGCCGCGCCAAGCCGCTGCTGCGTGATGACGCCCGAATCCTCTGGGCCACCAAGGGGCTGGAGCCGGAAACCGGTCGCCTGCTTCAGGATGTGGCCCGTGAGATCCTCGGCGATAGCATCCCGCTGGCGGTGCTGTCCGGCCCGACGTTTGCCAAAGAGATGGCCGCCGGTTTGCCTACCGCCATCTCCCTGGCCGCCACCGACCCGGAGTTTGCCGAAGAGATGGCCCAGCTGCTGCACTGCGGCACTTGGATGCGGGTGTACATCAACCCGGACTTTATCGGCATGCAGCTCGGTGGTGCGGTGAAGAACGTGATCGCCATTGGCGCCGGCATGTCCGACGGCATTGGCTTTGGCGCCAACGCCCGTACTGCCCTGATCACCCGTGGTCTGGTGGAGATGTGCCGACTGGGCTGCTCACTGGGTGCCGACAAGGACACCTTTATGGGCATGGCCGGTCTGGGTGATCTGGTGCTGACCTGTACCGACAACCTGTCACGTAACCGCCGCTTCGGTCTGGCCCTGGGCCAGGGCAAAGGGGTGGAGCTGGCGATGGAGGAGATCGGTCAGGTTGTCGAGGGCTACCGTAACGCCAAAGAGGTGTACCTGCTGGCCAAACGTCAGGGGGTCGAAATGCCGATTACTGATCAACTGTATCAGGTGCTCTATGAGGGCAAACCGGTACAGGATGCCGCCCGGGCCTTGCTTGGGCGGGACATGAAGCCGGAGTGATGCGGCGCTAAGGTTATAAGGGGATGCCGAGGCATCCCCTTTTTGTTCATTCAGACTGCTGACGGAAATCAATAATGCAGACAGATGTGGTAGTGATCGGCGCCGGTGCCGCCGGCTTGATGTGTGCAGCCACCGCGGCGGCCCGTGGTCGCCGGGTCATGGTGCTGGATCACGCCAAACAGGCGGGCAAGAAGATCCTGATCAGCGGCGGCGGCCGCTGCAACTTCACCAACCTGTATATGGAGCCGGCCAACTACCTCTGTGCCAACCCGCACTTTCCCAAGTCGGCGCTGGCTCAGTACACCCAGTGGGATTTCCTCGATATGGTGGTGCGACACAATATCGCCTACCACGAGCGCGACCACGGCCAGCTGTTCTGTGATGATTCCGCCAAAGATATCGTCAGCATGCTGCTGGCGGAGTGCGACAAGGGCCAGGTGCAGATCCGGCTGCGTACCACCATCGAAGCGGTCAGTCAGGTGGAGGGCGGCTTCAGCCTCGCCACCAGCGCCGGTCGCATCCAGTGTGAATCGCTGGTGGTGGCGACCGGTGGCCTGTCGATGCCGAAGCTGGGCGCCACCCCGTTCGGCTACCAAATTGCTGAGCAGTTTGGCCTGAAGGTGCGCCCTACCCGTGCGGGTCTGGTGCCCTTCACCCTGCAACCCGTTGAAAAACAGCACTTCGAGCCGCTGTCCGGCATCAGTCTGACCACCAGCGTTCAGGCTGCCCGGGGGCCGAGCTTTACCGAGCAGATGCTGATCACCCACCGTGGCCTGTCCGGCCCCTCGGTGCTGCAGGCGTCCAACTACCGCCAGAGCGGTGAGGCCGTCACCATCGACCTGCTGCCGTCACTGGATGCAGCCCAGTCCCTGACCGAAGCCCGCCAGCGCTCGCCCAAGCGACAGCTGCTGACCTGGCTGTCTGAGCACTTCCCGGCGCGCCTGGCGGAAGCCCTGGTGGCCTACCACGGCTGGCAGAACCTGCCTCTGGGCCAGCTCAACAAGGCCGCACTGGAGACCATTCCGGGCAAGCTTAATGGCTGGCAACTGAAACCGGCCGGTGATGAGGGTTATCGCACTGCCGAAGTGACCCTGGGCGGCGTCGACACCGACGAACTCTCCTCCAAAACCATGGAATGCAAGTCAGTACCTGGCCTGTTTTTTGTGGGAGAGGTGATGGACGTAACCGGCTGGCTGGGGGGCTTTAACTTCCAGTGGGCCTGGAGCAGCGGCTATGTGGCGGGCCAGCACGCCTGATTGAGATGGTAGGGACGGTGGGACTCGAACCCACAACCAGCCGCTTATCTGGCGCTACGGAGTATAAACCCGCTGCTCTACCATTGAGCTACGTCCCCGGCAAAATCACGGTTTGCCGGGGGTATTCGAAAGCTTAAGTGGCGGAATTGGGGCTGCATCCTTTCAACCTAAACCGACCTGTCCCTTGCCGCAACCTGCCGGGATGGTTTTCACGCCTTTTTCTCGTCTTCTCTGGTGTTTCTCTGATGGGCAGAATCACTGCCCTTAACGGGATTTTCTGGCAGGTAATGGTGTTCACTTTCTGACCCTATCATCGCCCTGAACGGATCGGTATGCTAGGAAGCAGGAACCCAACAAGGAAGTCAGGCCGTGACCCCATCAACGCGCTGGCCGTTGCTGGCCCGGTTGCCTAAACCCCGCTGGCCGTTACTGCTGGTGATGAGCGTATCGCTGCTGCTCTATGTCGTCACGCTGGTGGGAGTGGATTTTGTCCTGGGACGGGACATGATGCGCAGCCATCTGCAGGACGCCCAGCGCCACCTGCTGAAGCAGCGGGCCCAACAGCTGGAACAGATGCTGGTGACCGGCGGCAGCAGCCGAACCGCCGAAGTGGCGGAGCAGATCATGTTGCAGTGGGCGCAGGAGAGCAGTCTGCTGTCAGCCGCGATTGTCGACCGGGACCAACGCATCTATTTCGGCAGCCAGCTGATCTGGCGTGGAGGCCAGGCCAACCGCCTGTTGGATGGCTACCAGAGTGAACTGGCGCGCAAAGCGCTGTTGGCCGGGCGGGCGCAGTTTCATCAGGATCCGATGCGCGGCAGCCTGCAGATCTACTATCCCCTGGTGCAGCTAAAGCCCCAGCTGGTACCTCGCCTGCTCTACCTTGAGCAGGATCTGACCCCCCTCAATACCATCACTCAAAAGCAGTTTACCGATCGCCTCTCCTGGCTGTGGGTGGTGGCGCTGGTGCTGGCCGTGGGCTTACTGATGCTGGGTTACCGCTATCTGGTGGTGCCAATGAATGCCCTGACCCGACAAGTGCCGCGGTTGGGCGAGCCCGAGCTGAAACTGCCCACCGATCAGGGGCTGGCGGAGCTGGTGGACCTCAGTGACAGCATGGCCCAGAGCAATCAGCGTTTGCGCGAGAGCTATGCCCAGTTGGTGGCCAGTGAGCAGCGCTGGTTGTACGCGGTCGAAGGGCTCAAGTTGGGCGTCTGGGATTGGCAGTTGGACACCAACACCGTGTTCCTCTCCCACCATTGGAAGGCGATGCTGGGATACCGTGACGATGAGCTGGTGTCCAGCTTCGATGCCTGGGAACAGCGTTTGCACCCGGAGGACCGCGGCCGGGTACTGCGCCAGTTGCAGGAATACATCGAGGGCCATATTGGCGAGTTTGAGAACCTGCATCGGTTGTGCCACCGGGATGGTCATTACATCTGGGTACTGGACAAAGCGATGATGGTGGATTGGGACCGCGATGGCCGCCCCCGCCGCATGATTGGCACCCACACCGACATCACCAATGAACTGGGACAGCCGCAGCTGGGGCTCAGCGGCGACAGCCATGCCTCTGGCCTCAATCGCCCGGCCCTGCTGCGTCGGCTTGAGCCCGCCGTCCAGGCCGCTGATGTGGCCAACGATGGGGCTTTGCTGCTCTACCTCGATCTGGATGATTTTAAGGTGATCAATGATGTCCACGGCCACCAGGCCGGTGATCGCCTGCTGGAACAGGTGGAAAGGCGGCTGCACAAGCTGGTGCCGGAAGCCAGCATGATACTGCGACTGGAGGGGGACGAATTCGCCCTGATGGTGGCGTGTCGTCCTGGAGATACCCCGATGGAGCAGGCCGAGCAGTTGGGGCGCAGAATTCATGATGGTCTGGCCAAGCCCTGGTTGCTGGAGGGCTCCCCGTTGCATATGGGGGCCACCATCGGCATCAGTGTGTTTGTGCCGGGGCCGGATCAGGACACCAACACGGTGCTGGCACAGGCTGAGCTGGCGGTGTTTGACGCCAAAGAGTACGAACGCAGCAGCACCCGCGTCTACCGCCCCGCCCTGCACCAGGAGGCGCGTCGCCTGCTGTGGTTACGTGATGGCTTGCACCAGGCCCTGACACACAATCAATTGCGGTTGCATTACCAGCCGGTGATGGACCCGGACCGGGAGATCCTGACGGTAGAAGCGCTGCTGCGCTGGCACCACCCGGAACGAGGCGAGATCCTGCCTGACCAGTTCCTGCCGGTGCTGAAGCGCTACGGCATGAGCGACCAGCTGACTGAGCTGCAACTGGAGCAAGCCTGCCGGGATTTGGCGTCGCTGCGCCGACATGGCGTGGACCGTATGAGTCTGAACCTGTCACTGCGTCAGCTGATGGCCACCGATTTTATTGATCAGCTTCGCCACCAGATGGAACGCCACGGTATCGGCCGTCAGGCGCTGGCGATTGAGTTATCTGAGCGGGAGTTGCTGAACTGCGAGGATGACGAACTGAGCCGGCTGGAAGCACTGGTGGCGTTGGGCGTTGACCTGGTGCTGGATGACCTGGGCAGCGGTCTGATGGCCCCGGCGCAACTGCTGGCGCTGCCGCTGACCGAGGTGAAACTGGATTGCCGCCACTTTGGTTCACTGGCGCGGCCCCAGGCCCAGGCCCTGCTGCGGGCTCAGGTGCAGGTGATCCGCGCCCTTGAGCTGCCGTGGACCGCCCACGGCGTTGATGAGGAAGCGTGCTACGAAGTGTTGCTGGGCCAGGGAGGACGTCGCTTCCAGGGTTACCTGTTCAGCGCGCCACGGCCGCTTGATTCGCTGTTGAAACTGTTGAAGGTGCAGCAGCTCCATGCCGTTCCCACCACTGCATCGACGCCGTAATGGCGGCGCTGCGGATGGGGTCCTGCTCGATCAGGATCTCATGGCGGGCACCGTCGTAGCGGATCAGCTGGTGTTGGGGCTGGCGCGCGCAAAAGGCGCATTGCGCAGCATTGTCGACAATGCTGTCCTGTCCCGCCTGCATCACCAGGATCGGCACCGTCACCTCGGCCACCGCCAGGTGGTCGACCTGTTGCAGCGCCTCTTTCAGCCAGTTCAGGCTGGGATCACCCAACTGCAGCTGAGGCTGCGCCTCATACAGGGCCCGAAAGCTTTGGTATCGCCCGGCATCACCGGTTAACTCGTTTTCCTCAAACCGCACCGGCTCGTAATCGTGACCGCCGGGGACGTAGCGTCCCGGGGTCAGGCTGGCCAACAGCGACACCAGAGGTTGCAGTATCGCCTTGGCCACCGGCAGCCGGATGCCGTACATGGGCGCAGACAGGGCCGCAGCCTGGAAGTGCTCGGGGTAGCGCTGCAGGTAAGCGGTGGCAATGGCCCCACCCATGGAGTGACCCAGCAGGGCGCGGTAGCGGTGTCCTGCCGGGGCGATATGTTGTTGGTAGAAGCGGTGGAAATCTTCGATGTAGTCGTCAAAGCGGCGCACGTGGCCGATGTGGGGATTATCCAGCATCCGGCCGGACAGGCCCTGCCCACGGTGGTCCCACAGGTAGAGGGTAAAGCCCGCCCCGTAGAGTTCAGCCACCAGCTCAGCGTACTTCAGGTAGGTTTCCACCCGGCCGGTACAGAGAGCCACGGCCCCCCGCTCGTTGGGGTGGCGCAATATGGCGTAGTGCACCGCCACCCCATCGACACCGGCAAACTGGCCCTGTTCGACCTGCTGCCACAGTGAATCCACGCTCATGAATTGGCTTTCTTAGCGGCCTGACGGGCCTCGAAAGCGGCCAGTTGTTCTGGCGTGGCTGGTTGCTGGTGGTTGGCTTTCCACTCGCTGTAGGGCATGCCGTAGATCGCTTCCCGCGCAGCATCATAATCCACCTCAACACCCCGCTCACCGGCTTCCGCCATGTACCATTTGGCCAGGCAGTTGCGGCAGAAATCCGCGAGGATCATCAGGTCGATGTTCTGCACCTCTTTGTGGCTGTCGAGGTGGCTGAGCAGACGGCGAAAAACGGCGGCCTGCACTTCGGTTTCGGTGTGCTTGTCCATAAGGGCTCCCAACGTGAGGCGGGGCCGAGGCCCCGCGAAATCTGATTTGAGTTTACCCCTGGCGCTGGCTGCTGATCCACAAATCCAGCTGTCGCTCCAGTTCGGCCAGCGGCATGGAGCCGCCACCCAGGATCTGGTCATGGAAGGCACGGAGGTCGAACTGGTCACCCAACTCCGCCTCGGCCTTCTGACGCAGGCGCCACAGGGTCAGTTCACCGACTTTGTAGGACACCGCCTGACCCGGCCAGGAGATGTAGCGGTCAATCTCAGTGCCGACATTGTGCAGCGACAGGGCGGTGTTGTCCGCCAGGAACGCCAGCGCCTGATCGCGGCTCCAGCCTTTGGCGTGCATGCCGGTGTCCACCACCAGGCGGCAGGCCCGCCACATCTCGTAGGTCAATCGGCCAAAGTTGCTGTAGGGGTCCTGGTAGAAGCCCCCTTCCAGGCCCAGCTTCTCAGCGTACAGGCCCCAACCCTCACCAAAGGCGCTGATGTAGTGGTTACGGCGCAGCAGGTGCACCTCCTGCTCCTGGCTCAGGGCGATCTGCAGGTGGTGGCCCGGTACCGCTTCGTGCAGGGTCAGGGCTTCCATCTCGTACAGTGGGCGCTTATCGAGGGCGTAGGTGTTGACCCAGTAGTAGCCAGGCTGGTCATCGCGGCTGGCGCCGGAGTAACGTCCGGTGGTGTATTTCGGCGCGATTTCGGCCGGAACCTGCTTAATGCCATAGGGGGTGCGTGGCAGGGTGGTAAAGAAGCGGGGCAGCATGGCGTCGGCCTGCTTGGACAGGAACGCGGCGTAGCGCAGCAGCTCATCCGGGCTGGTGGCATAGAACTGGGGGTCGGTGCGCAGGAAGGTGAGGAACTCCGCAAAGCTGCCTTCAAAGCCCAGGTCGGCAATCACCTGCTCCATCTCAGCACGGATACGGGCCACCTCGTTCAAACCCAGTTGATGCACCTCGTCGGCGCTCATGCCCAGGGTGGTGAAGTGGCGTACCCGGTTTTCGTAGTAGGCCTGACCGTTGGGCAGGTCGCTGGCGGCAATGGTCTGGCGCGCAGCGGGCTGGTATTCATTGACGAAGAAGTCGTAGAAGCCCTGATAAGCGGGGATGACCGCTTCAGACACCAGTTTCAGTCCCCGGGCTTTGGCATCGGCATGCTCCTCACCCAATGCGTCCAGTGGGCGGTAGTAGAGGCTCTGCTCAGGGCTGTCGGGAATAAACGCGGTGATGCTGTCTTCAAAGCCCGGCAGTACCACCCGGGGCACGGTGATCCCTTCCGCCATGCCCTGGCGCATCCAGCTTATCTGTTGATCGAAGTAGACCGGCAGAGCCTGCAGACGGCTGAGGTAGTGCTCGATCGCTTCGGCGTCATCCAGTCGGGCACTGCGGGCAAAGCTGGCCACATAGGCGTGGAAGCCGCCTTCTGAGGAGATGGGCAGCAGGTGTTCTTTGTACTGGTAGCTGTCGACCTGGTTGTTGAGGATCCCCAGCAGAATGGCGAGGTCCACCTGAGACTGGCTCGACAGACTGTCACTGTCGATCGCCTCGGCCCGCTCCAGCAGAGATTGGTAAGCGCGGTTTTGGGCCGCCAGGGATTCCGGAGAAACGTCAGACAGCCGGCCGGCCGCGTCGGCATCACCATAGCGATGGGCCAGCGACGGTGAGGCCGCCAACTGCTGTGCCCAGGTGTCGTCCATCAGTTGGTTGAGTTGCTCGGTGGGGGGCGGAGTGGAGGCGCAGCCGGCCAGCAGCAACAGCACCAGTCCCAGGCACTTTTTCATCGTTTTTTTCCTTGTTTTCGTTATCCTTTTCCACCGACTCCTGGGAGCGGGGTTGCGCCATTGTAGCGGATTCGTTGTGCCAATTGGGATGGCATAACGGGTCAATAAGAAAACAGAACTGTACCCATGATTGATGCTTCTCTGGTGCTGACCGATCTGCACCGCCATCTGGACGGCAGCGTCCGTCCGGAAACCGTACTGGACCTTGGTCGCCGTTTTAATATCGCGCTGCCCGCCGATACCCTCGCCGCCCTGCGCCCCTATCTTCAGGTCGTGGACCGTTGCCCCTCCGTGGAAGCCCTGCTGGCCAAGCTGGATTATCAGGTGGCGGTACTGGGGGATCTCAATGCGGTGCACCGGGTGGCGCGGGAGAATGTGGAAGATTTGGCCCTGGAAGGGGTGGATTACGCCGAGCTGCGTTTCTCCCCGGCCTATATGGCGGGGCCTCATGGCCTGGCCATGGACGGTGTGGTGGAAGCGGTGATTGATGGCGTTCAAAGCGCTGCCCGCGCCACAGGGGTGAAGGTGAACCTGATCGGCATTCTGTGCCGGGGGGATGGTCAGGAGGCCTGCCACCGTGAACTGGACGCGATTTTGCGCCAGCGTGATCACTTCGTGGCCTGTGATCTGGCCGGAGATGAAGAGGGCTTCCCGGGCGACCTGTTTGTGGACCACTTTAAGCGGGTGCGTGACGCTGGCCTGAACGTCACCATCCATGCCGGTGAACCGGGGCCGCCGAGCAGCATCTGGCAGGCGGTGAATGAGCTGGGCGCCACTCGTCTGGGCCACGCCACCACCGCCACTCAGGATCCCCGTTTGCTGGCGATGCTGGCGGAGCGCGGCATCGGCATTGAATCCTGCCCCACCTCCAATGTGCACGCAAACTCCGTGGCGGATTACGAGGTGCACCCCATTCGTCAGTTTGTTGAGGCGGGCATCAAGGTTTGTCTCAACACCGATGACCCGGGTGTCTCCGCCAACTCGGTACCGTTTGAGTACCGTATGGCGCACCAGCGTATCGGCCTGACCCTTGAGCAGTTGCGCCAGATCCAGCACAACGGCCTGGAGCTGGCTTTTATCAGCGAGGCGGAACGTGCGCAGCTGCGGGCTCGCAAGGCTGCCCGCGGGGGGTAACCGGACATAAAAAAAGCCGCCTGCTGGCGGCTTTTTTTGTCCCGGGGATCAGATAACCCGGCTGAACTGCTGCTGGCGGGCTTTCTCACGCAGGTAGCGGTCGAAGCACATGCAGATGTTGCGGATCAGCAGGTTGCCCTGGGCGGTGACGCGGATGATGTTGCCTTCCACTTCCACCAGCTGGTCTTCGATGAAGGGGGTCAACAGCTTGAGGTCTTCGGCGAAGTACTCGTTGAAGTTGATGTCCCAGTCACGCTCGATGGTGGTGGTGTCCAGCTCGAAGTGGCAGATCAGCTGCTTGATCACGGCACGACGGATAAAGTCGTCACGCTCCAGAGAGCAGCCCTTCACCAGCGCATGGCCTTCGGCGTCGATGGCGTCGTAGTAGTCCTTCAGCGCCACCTGGTTCTGGGCGTAAGCGTTACCGATGCTGGAGATGGCGGAAGCGCCCAGGCCCAGCAGGTCGGCGTCGGGCTGAGTGGTGTAGCCCTGGAAGTTACGGTGCAGTTTGCCAGCGCGCTGCAGCTTGGCCAGCTCGTCGTCCGGCTTGGCGAAGTGGTCCATGCCGATAAACTGGTAGCCTTCACCGGTCAGGGTGTTGATGCTGTTTTCCAGGATCTTCAGCTTCTGCTGCGGGCTCGGCAGATCTTCTTCGTGGATCTTACGCTGTGCGGCAAAACGGTGCGGCAGGTGCGCGTAGTTGAAGATGGAGAGGCGATCCGGGCTCAGCGCCTTGATGCGCTCCAGGGTTTCCTGGAAGTTTTCCGGGGTCTGGTGCGGCAGGCCGTAGATCAGGTCAACGTTGGTGGATTGGAAGCCCTGCTCGCGGGCGTACTTCACCAGGTCGAAGATAAACTGCTCGTCCTGTTCGCGGTTGACCGCCTTCTGCACGTCCTTATTGAAGTCCTGGACGCCAACGGAGATGCGGTTAAAGCCAACCTCTTTCAGCACATCCACGGTTTCCAGCTCAATCTCGCGCGGGTCGATCTCGATGGAGAACTCCCCTTCGTTGGCGAAGTTGAAGTGCTGCTTCAACAGGCCGGTCAGGCGACGGATCTGCTCGTGGTTGAGGAAGGTCGGGGTGCCGCCGCCCCAGTGCATCTGGGTAACGGTGTAATCGGCGAACAGCGGTGCCCGGTTTTTGATCTCACGCTCGAGGTAGTCCAGGTACTGGTCTGCCTTATGCGGGTGGCGAGTGATGATCTTGTTGCAGCCACAGTAGTAGCAAAGCTTGTGGCAGAAGGGCACGTGGATATAAAGGGAAAGGTCGCGCTTGTCAGAGCCGATGATGGCCTGACGGAGATCGGCATCGGAAAAATCTTTATGGAATTCGATGGCGGTCGGGTATGAGGTGTAGCGGGGCCCAGAGTAGTTGTATTTCTCAATCAGGGCCTGATTCCAGCTGATTTTATCCTGCACGAAAGCGTCTCCTTGGGATCGGACTGTCCGCATTATGCACCTTTTGGCCGACCTCGCCATTGATCATGGCCCCAAATTTGACCAATGTGGCAACAGAATTGCGAAGGAGGTGTTGTTAATGCTAGGGAGAGTTGTGACAGCCGTGGCACTTTGCGTCGTTTTGACGCCGCTGGCGCAGGCCGGAGTGTGTGAAATCGGCAAAAAAGTGCAGCCGATAAGCCATTGGCAGCAGGTGGATGACGCGGCACTGCAGAAGCGCTGGTGTCGGGTATCGTCACTGGCGGGGTTGCACCGCATGGACGTGGACAAATATCAGGATAAGGGCTGGCACTCGGTGGCCAGGGCGTCACAGCAAGCGCTGGACGCCTGCACCGGCGAGCTCAGACAACTGAAGGGGCTGCTGGAGGCACGTTCGCTGGCGCCCCCTCAGTGTCCCGAGTAGGGCCTACTGCAGCGCGGCCAGTTGGGTCAGCTCCGGGTCCAGCTTCGGGCCCAGGCGAGCTTCCCAGTGGGCGCGCTCCATATCCAGCTTCATGCGCTCATTGCGCTTAAGCGCTTTGCGCGCGTCCAGAATGGGGTGGTCGGCCACCTTGTCGAACAGCTCGTGCAGTACCGGATACTGCTGACGCAGGGCGTCCATATCGCTGTCCGGCAGGGCGCGCAGCAGGTTAACCAGGCGCAGTGCACCTTCGGATGGCTCACACTGCTTTTCCAGACAGGCTTTGGCGATAAGCTGGATCTGCTCCGCCAGCGTGGCCCGGCGCTCAGTCTTGAGTCGGGCCTGACGTTGGCGTTGCTGGCGCAATTGCCATAACAGGGCAGCGGCGTAGCCAGCCAGGGCGATGATGATCCCGGTGGCGATGGCCACCATCCATGTTGGCATTGTTACTCCTTGTACTGATCCAGCAGGTCGGCACCCTGCTCAAAGCGGCTGAACAGATCCGGCTCGCCGTCGGCGTTCTCTTCCTCAAACGCGTCATCTTCTTCCACATCCAGGCCCAGCTGCTGCATCAGGTCAGCGATGCGGTCCAGAGTGGCGTCAAGCCACTGCTGATCCTTCGGCTTGAGGGTCTCACCGGCTTCAGTGCGCTCCAGCAGCAGGTTCAGGCGCGGATCCGCCTCCAGCTTGGCCAGTTCCACATCCGGCGCCAGTGCCTTGGCTGCCGGCTTGGCCGGTGCGGTGCTGTCGACGAACAGGGCGACCGGGGTTTTGCTGCCCAGGCGCGGATCGGTCTCGGCGCGCTCCTGGCGGGCCAGGGCCAGCTTGGACTGGCTGTGGCGGCTGCCGCTGGCCTGGCCTTTACCGGCTTTCTTGCCGGCTCTGGCCTTGGCGGCGTTGGCCTTCTCCCGGGCCGGCCGGGTCGGGCCGTTGGAATTTACTTTTCGGGATTTCTTAATACGGGTCATAGAGCCTCCAATAGGGGGCGGGTTTATACCAGATTATGCCGGTTTTTGCAGCAGAATAACGTCGGCGCCGATGAACTCCAGCACCAGGCCATCGCGTTTGGCCAGATACTCGAAGGTACGCTGGCTGAAAAAGCTGACGTGGGTCGGGTCGTTCTTGTAGTGCCACTGGGCAAACGCCTGCGGGCCGCGCACCAGCTTGGTCATCAGGCCGAGCCAGGCGCCGGGCTTCAGCAGACTCACCAACAGTTGCCACTCCCGCGCGGGGCGATAGAAGTGTTCGATCGCCTCGGTGCAGGTGATGAAATCGTATTGGCGGCGCAGCGGAGTGCGGTCCGGTGCGAAGTAGGGATCATAGATGGCGCTGGGGAAACCCGCTTCGGTCATCATCAACGACAGGGTGGGGCCCGGCCCACAGCCAAAGTCCAACCCTTCAGCACCCAGCGACAGGCGCTCCTGCAGTGGCGTGGCCAGACGTGCCAGAAAGCGACGGTAACCGGCGTCAGCGGGGTCATTGTTGTGCTTGTCGTATTGGTCTTTCTCTGCCTGGGCAGGCAACAGGGCGGCGGGATCGGCAAACACCAGATCGCAACGCTGACATTGGAAATAGTGGCGTCGCTTGTCCTGGTGGTAATGGCCGGTATCGGGGTGCTGGCACAGGGGGCAGAGCATGGGGTTTCCTGTCGGGACGTCGATGGGGGCCATTATATGCAAAACGATGATAAAAAAGGCGGCAGATTACTCTGCCGCCTTACCAAGGGTGTCTTAGACACTCCCCTATTCTTTAACCAGGCATTCCCTACCTGCGATGAGACTTCCCGGTCTGACTTCCGTCTTATTATTGCCTGCTTCCATGCGTGCAGTTGTTGTTTGTGGTCACTCCGGACCTTTATTCTCTTTCCTGTGTCGTCATCCGTAACACAGTGTCAGTCGTCTTCCTAACGACCACGTCATCCTGACGTTCAAGGTACCATCCTTGTAAACCCAATTTCCTTGGGTTCGGACTCTCCGGCCCGTCTTATCCTAAGTGTGGCTTCCAGTGCCGCTCTTCATCCTAAAGAGTTTCCTGGTGGGTGCTGATATCCGTTACCAGTCACCCGCTCCGTTTCGGTGCCTACTCTACGTAATTTGAGCTGGATCGCAACTTTTTTTGTGATGAGATGTAACGCAATATTTTTTGTTAAATCACTAAGGTAATGATTTAACGAAGGTTATCAGCAGAAGGGGTTTTAACAACGCAGGCATTACCGCCACCAACTATGGCAAATGTCTTACAAACTCAATGGGTCTTGTCTGTATCCAAATTGTATCCATTGGTGAGTCCGCCTGGAAAAGGGTCTGACCATTTAGGGGAATCTCTGGGAATTGGACCCTGGGTAGATAAAGTGACTGAAAAACAAAAAGCGGGCCAGATGGCCCGCTTTTTCTCCGCGAGGGAGTCTTACTCGATGGCGGAGATGTACTGCGCCAGGATGGCGATGTCTTCGTCGCTCAGGTTCTTGGCGACGCCGGCCATCATGCCGTTCATATCGTTGTTGCGGTCACCGCTGCGGAACTTCTCCAGCTGCGCCTTGAGGTAGGCGGGATGCTGGTCAGCCAGTGCCGGGTAACCGGCCAGGCCCATGCCTTCACCTTTGACGCCGTGGCAGGCAACGCAGGCAGTGATCTGACGAGAAGCGTCACCGCCCATGTAGAGCTGGTGGCCTTTCTCTTGTACAGCAGCATCGGCAGCGGGGCCTTCACTGATGGCCTGGCTGGCGAAGTAGGCGGACACGTCGGCGATGTCTTCATCGCTCAGTGCCATGGCCATGCCGCTCATGATGGGGTCGTTACGGCCTTCCTGACCACCGGTTTTGGCAGCCTGACGGAACTCCTTCAACTGCTTAACCAGGTAGCCGGTGTGTTGGCCGGCGATTTTCGGATACATCTCAATGGGGCTGTTGCCATCCGCTCCGTGGCAGGCGATGCAGGTCACGGCTTTCGCCTTGCCCGCTTCAGGGTTGCCCTCAGCCTGGGCCAGGGTGGAGAACATGGACAGCACAGCAAAGACAACAGCAAACTTTTTCATGGTGTTCCAACTTATTATATCGGTGGCGTTTCTTTCCCTGCGGCATGGGTCCCCTGTTACACTGTGGGGAGCACGCAGCGGCATTTTACACGAAATCTGAGCCAGGTCTAAGCTCGGGGTCGTTTTGTGATCCCGGCCCGCTGCTCTGCTGACCTGATTGGAGACCCCCGTGACCGAATTCCAAGTCGATTTCCGTCTGGCCCGCTTTGTTACCAGCGCCCCGGATATCCATCATCTGCCGCCCGATGAAGGGGTGGAGATCGCCTTTGCAGGCCGTTCCAACGCTGGTAAATCCAGTGCCCTGAATACCCTGACCGATCACAATGGTCTGGCGCACACCAGTAAGCGTCCTGGCCGTACCCAGCTGATCAACGTGTTCTCTTTAACGGAGGACAAGCGCCTGGTGGATCTGCCCGGCTACGGTTTTGCCAAAGTGCCGCTGGAGATGAAGATCAAGTGGCAACAGGCACTGGCTGAATACCTGGAGCATCGTCGCTGTCTGAAAGGGCTGGTGGTGCTGATGGATGTGCGTCATCCGCTCAAGGATCTGGACCACAATATGATCCGCTGGGGTGTGGCGGCCGGTATGCCGGTACTGGTGCTGCTGACTAAGGCTGACAAGCTGAAGCAGGCGGAAAAGAACAAGACTCTGCGCCATGTAAAGGCGGAGTTGGCGGAGCTGGAAGGCGAAGTGGTGGTGCAACTGTTCTCGTCACTGAAGGGCACTGGCCGAGAGCCGGCGCTGAAGGTGCTGAACGAGTGGCTGCATCGTGACGATATGGCCAACCAGATTGACCAGCCCGAATAAGAAAAAAGCCGGTGACCAAAGGTGGTCGCCGGCGTAATAAAAGCTTTTATGGGGAGAAGCTTTTCAACGATAACAAGACTAAACCGTCACTTGGGAAGGCCTAGTGGTGACAATGTAACCTACCCAAATCCCGATTTAAAGTATTTGCTCTAACTTTTTGGCGGCCCTTTGCCCAAATTCAGGCACAAAAAAACCCCGACGACAGTGTCGCCGGGGTGCCAAATTTTGGCGATCACCATAAAAGGCGATCATAAATAGGTCTGAAAGATAGAACATCTTACCTCTGTACCCTACCGAGACAGGATACCCAAAGCGGCGGCAAGGTCAAAGCCCTGCCGCTGGTGAATTCGATTTTTTGTGATGAAATTCACGCGGACGCACGGGGTTGTGCGTCCGCAGTGGTTCACTCGATCAGTGGGCCTGATCCCAGTTGTCTCCCAGCCCCCCCTCTGCCAGCAGCGGCACGTCGAGTTCGGCAGCCTGGCTCATGAGCTCACAGAGGGCGTCTTTGTGCTGTTCCGCCACGCCTTCACGCACTTCAAACACCAGTTCATCGTGCACCTGCATGATCAGGTGGATTTCGTCCTCCGCCTGCTGGCTGAGGTAGTCGGCCACCAGCAGCATCGCCTTCTTGATGATGTCGGCGGCGGTGCCCTGCATCGGCGCGTTAATGGCGGTACGTTCTGCCGCCTGCTGGCGCATCTTGTTGCGGGCGTTGATCTCCGGCAGGTGCAGGCGACGGCCCATCAGGGTTTCCACATACTCTTTATCGTGGGCCTGGGCACGGGTGCGATCCATATACTCCAGTACGCCCGGGTAGCGGTGGAAGTAACGGTCGATGTACTCCTGTGCCTCGGCACGGCCGATATCCAGCTGCTTGGCCAGGCCAAACGCCGACATGCCATAGATCAGGCCAAAGTTGACCGCCTTGGCGCGGCGACGCTGCTCAGTGGTCACGCTGTCAAAATCCACGCCAAACACTTCGGCGGCGGTGGCTTTGTGAATGTCCTTGCCGGCGGCAAAGGCCTCCAGCAGACCCTTGTCCTGCGACAGGTGCGCCATGATCCGCAGTTCGATCTGGGAGTAGTCGATCGCCAGCAGCTTATAGCCTTCAGGCGCGATAAAAGCCTGTCGAATGCGACGTCCCTCGGCGGTACGGATCGGGATGTTCTGCAGGTTCGGATCGGAGCTGGAGAGACGACCGGTGGCGGTCACCGCCTGGTGGTAGCTGGTGTGCACCCGACCGGACGGCTTAACCAGTTGCGGCAGCTTGTCGGTGTAGGTGTTCTTCAGCTTGGCCAGGCTGCGGTGCTCAAGGATGATCTTGGGCAGCGGGTAATCCAGTGCCAGCTCCTGCAGCACCTCTTCGGCGGTGGAGGGCGCCCCTTTAGGGGTTTTCTTCAGGACCGGGTAGCCCAGCTTGTCGAAGAAGATCGCTTGCAGCTGCTTGGTGGAACCCAGGTTAAACACCTCGCCGGCGATCTCGTGGGCCTGTTGTTCCAGGCTGTCGAGGGTGGTGGCGATCTCGCTGCTTTGCTGGTGCAGCTGATCGGTGTCGATCAGTACGCCGTGACGCTCCATGGCGGACATGATCGGCACCAGCGGGCGCTCCAGCTGTTCAAATACCCGGGTCGGTCCCGCCAGCTCCTGCAGGCGTGGCCACAGGTGCTGGTGCAGACGCAGGGTGATGTCCGCGTCTTCCGCCGCGTAGGGAGCGGCCTCCTCCAGCGGGATCTGGTTAAAGGTCTTCTGCTTGGCGCCCTTACCGGCAATGTCCTCAAAGTGGATGGTTTTATGGCCCAGATACTTGAGCGCCATATCATCCATATTGTGGCGGCCGGCGGTGGAGTTAAAGCAGTAGGACTCCAGCATGGTGTCAAAGGCGATGCCGTTCAGGGCGATGCCGTACTTGGCCAGCACAGACATATCGTACTTGAGGTTCTGGCCCACTTTGCGCGGCGCAGTGTCTTCCAGCAGCGGTTTGAGTTTGGCCAGGACCGTGTCGCGGTCCAGCTGAACCGGTGCCCCTTCGTAATCGTGTGCGACCGGCAGGTAGGCGCCTTTTCCGGCTTCCACGGCAAAGGAGAGGCCCACCAGTTCGGCGGCCATGTAATCGATGCTGGTGGTTTCGGTGTCGATGGCAAACAGTTCGGCCTGGCTCAGCTTCTCGATCCAGGTATCTAACTGAGATTCGGTCAGGATCAGCTCGTGCTCCGTACCATTCTGGGCCGGGGCTTTGGCGCTGGCGCCATTATCGCCATTGCCGGCGGGCAGGATGGCGCCGCCATCCAGCACTTCGTTGAGCCAGCGACGGAACTCGAGATCGCCATACAACTTGGCCAACGCGTCACGGTCGGCCTCACCAATCAGAAGTTCCGAGGGTTTCTGATCCAGCTCCACATCGGTCTTGATGGTGGCCAGGGTGTAAGAGAGGAAGGCCGCCTCTTTGTGTTCGGCCAGCTTCTTCGGCATGGTTTTGGCGCCACGGAAGCCCAGAGCGGCCACGGCGTCGACATCCTGGTAGATCGCTTCCAGGCTGCCGATCCCCTGCAGCATGGCCAGCGCGGTTTTCTCACCGACACCCGGCAGGCCGGGAATGTTGTCGACCTTATCCCCCATCATCGCCAGCAGATCGATGATCAGCTCCGGGCCCACACCAAACTTGTTGTGTACGCCCTCAACGTCCATAACGGTATCGGTCATGGTGTTGATCAGGGTGATCTTATCGGTGACCAGCTGGGCCATATCTTTATCGCCGGTGCTGATCAGCACATCATGGCCTTCCGCCTCAGCTTGTTGCGCCAGAGTGCCGATCACATCATCGGCTTCCACACCGCTGATGCAGATCAGCGGCAGGCCCAGGGCACGAATGATGGCGTGCAGTGGTTCGATCTGGCAGCGCAGATCGTCCGGCATCGGCGGGCGGTGGGCTTTGTATTCGGCATAGATCTCGTCCCGGAAGGTCTTGCCTTTGGCGTCAAACACCACTGCCATATGGCTTGGCCCATACTGCTTCAGCAGGCTGCGCAGCATGTTGACCACACCATAGACCGCACCGGTGGGTTCGCCACGGGAGTTGGTCAGGTGCGGTGGCGCATGGTAGGCGCGATACAGGTAGGACGATCCATCAACCAGGATCAGTGGGGCTTGAGCTGAGTGGGACATAGAAGCCAGTTTCATCTGTGGATATAAGGCAGCTAGGATGCCATGTTACTGGGGCGATTTGCCAGTGAGTCAGGCATGGCAAAGCGCAGCGCTCAAGCTGTGGATAACTTTGTGAACAGTGGTTGTGGACAAAAGGATCGGGATCCGTGATCGGGATCTCTGTTTTTCCTGCAAACCCAGTTTCCATGCGGGATCCAAGGGATCATCGCTTGACTTCAAAATGCGATCTGACCGATCACTGCAATGTGGATATTGACATTGGCACTGGACTGATATCGGCAGGGAAGGGGGGAACAACGACAGGTTCCTTCCTGAAGTCGAAGGATAACTTAGCATACTATTTAACCAGGTCCACCCCGCGGTAAAAAATTTGTTAAAACCCTTAGTCATATAGAACATATGTTTGAATCTACTAAAGGAATAAAGAGGAGTCTTGGCATGAAACCCATCGCAGTGATTTTGAGTGGTTGCGGCGTTTTTGACGGCAGCGAGATCCATGAATCGGTCCTTACCCTGTTGTCATTGTCCCGTGCGGGTGTGGCTTATCAGTGTTTTGCTCCGGACCGCGACCAGCGCCATGTGGTGAACCACCTCACTGGCGAGGTGGCCGAGGGTGAACAGCGCAATATCCTGGTCGAATCGGCCCGCATCGCCCGAGGCGAGATCCAGCCACTGTCTGCACTGGTGGTGGATGACTTTGCCGCGGTGATCCTGCCCGGCGGTTTTGGTGCCGCCAAAAACCTGTGTGATTTTGCCGTGGCCGGTGCCGGCTGCGAGGTGGAAGAGGACGTGATGGCGGCCTGTCGGGCCTTTACCGCCGCCGGCAAGCCCAGTGGCTTTCTCTGCATCGCGCCGATCATGCTGCCGAAGCTTTATGGTGAAGGGGTAAAGGGCACCATCGGCACCGACGCCGGCACTGCTGAGGCGTTCACCCAGATGGGCGGCGCCCACCAGGACTGCCTGGTGACCGACATCGTAGTGGATGAGGTGCATCAGGTGGTGTCGTCACCGGCTTATATGTTGGCGGGCAATGTTGCTGAGGCGGCTGAGGGCATCGATAAGCTGGTGCAGCAGGTTGTGGCGATGTGCCAGCGCTGAACGCAAAAAAAACAGGCCAGTGTGAGCGCTGGCCTGCCAATGTGTGAGCAATGTGCGTTGGTGGTGAGTGTGAGCGGCTCACCGGATTGGAACGCAAGTAAACGATAATCAATATCATTTACTCTTGCAAGCTCGGATCCTTATTTTTTCAGTTCTTTGTGCAGGTGGATGCGGTGGTCTGCCACCGTTTCCCCTTTATCTTCAAAGGCTTCTATCTGATATCCGTGACGCAGCAACATCGCCACCATGGTGGCGTAGCGGTTGCGGCTTTTCACTTTCAGGCTGTGGTAACCCTGCTCAGTGGCCCACTGCTCCTGCTGCGCCAGCATCTGGCTGGCCAGTCCCAATGCCCGGAAATCCGGCACAATGCCGCCCATCCAGGAGTAGAACACGCCATCGTCCAGCTGGTAGCCCACCTTGAAACCCGCCAGCTCGCCCTGCACCTCTGCCACCTGGATCAGGTGAGTGGTATCGGCCAGTCGGCGCTGGTACTCATCGCGGCCGTAGGGAGCGTTGAATTCCGGGATCTGTTGACTGATGGCCACCACCTCTTCGATGGTGCCTGGGCGAATGGTTTGCTGAATCATGGCTTGAGTCCGAGTTCGATGGCCAGTTGGTCGAGATAACCCTGCATCCAGGCCCAGCGGCGCTGGCCCTCGATGCGACCGGCTTCCGTCCGAAGCTGACCGGGCAGGTGCTGCAGTTTAATAAACAGGTGGTCCAGGTTGTACTGGTTGTCGTCCCAGTCGCGCTGTTGGCCCAGCGGATCGTCCGCGTTGTACAGCTCGCGGTTCCACTGCCCCCCCAGCATCAGGCAGCGGGACAGGCCGATGGCGCCCAGCGCATCCAGCCGGTCGGCGTCTTGCACAATCTGGGCTTCCAGGCTGGTGGGCTCGATGCCGGCCGACCAACTGTGGGATGCGATGGCATGGTGGATGGCGTCCAGCAGCTGGGTCGGGTACCCGGCCTCGGCCAGCAGGGCCACCGCCTTATCAGCACTCAGCTGGGAGGCCTGGCTGCGGCGCGGGTCGCGCTTGTCCACCAGCACCACGTCATGAAGCCAGGCCGCGGGCAGGATGATATCGAGGTTGGCGTTGGCGTGCTGGCCCAAGCGGGTGGCGGTGGCCACCACCCGTTCGATGTGAGTCAGGTCATGGGCACCGTCGCTGCCTGCGGCGGCGGCCCATTGGCGGCAGCGTTGCTGCCAGTCGGAAGAGAAGTGTTGCGCAGTGCTCATCAGGCCAGAGGATGTTGTTGTGGGTTCTGGCGCAGAATCCTATCGGTCAACAGGCGCAAAAGCACCCCGTAAGCCGGCAAAAACAGCAACAAACTGATGGCGAGCTTAAAGAAGTAGTCGACGGTCGCAATTTCCACCCAGTGTTCTGCCATAAAGGGATCGGCACTGGCGTAAAACGCCACGGAGAAGAACACCGCGGTATCGACAAAGTTGCCGATCACGGTGGAGGCGGCCGGCGCCACGAACCAGGCCGCCTGTTTACGCAGCTTGGCAAAGACCTTGATGTCCATCAGCTGGCCAAACAGGTAGGCCGCAAAACTGGCCAGGGCGATACGGCCGACAAAGGTGTTGAATTCACTAAGGCCGGACAGGCCGACAAACTCGCCGTTATGCCACACCACGGAAACCAGATAAGAGATCACCAGGGCCGGGAACATGGCACCGAAAATGATGCGACGGGCGGCGCTGGCACCAAAGATCCGTACCGTCAGGTCGGTGGCCAGATAGACGAAGGGGAATGAGAATGCGCCCCAGGTGGTGTGGTAGCCAAACAGTTGGAATGGCAGCTGCACCAGGAAGTTGCTGGAGGCGATAATCAGAATGTGAAAACTGACCAGAACGGCCAGGGCGCGCTTCATCTGCGCGTCACTCAAGGAAAGCATCAATGTCACCTTTTTGGTTAACGGGGTGAGGGAACCCGGACTACGGTTTCGGTTGCTGGCAGGGGCCAGCGAGGGGCGAAATTATAGGCAGCGCGGGCGCCAATGCAAGGCTTTGTTGATCGATGTGGCAGCACATTGTGCTGGCGGTGGCATAATGTCGGTTAAACCCCAGGAATTTGAGACAAGCCGATGAGTCACGATTGCTGTAGCCAACCCGGGCTGATGCTGCCCGCTGATGCCCTTGCGCGGATGCGCGAACAGGTTGCGCCGCTGGACACGGAGCAGTGGGTGTCGCTGGAACAGTGCCCGGGTCGGGTACTGGCCAGGGACATTGCCGCCGCCATCGACCTGCCGCCCTTCGACAACTCTGCCATGGACGGGTACGCCGTTCGCGCTGCCGACGTGGCAGAGGGCGCGGTGCTGACCGTGGCAGGCAAGGCGTTTGCCGGGGTGCCGTTTGAGGGGGAAGTGGGCCCGGGCCAGTGCGTGCGCATTATGACCGGTGCAGCCCTGCCCGCCGGTCTGGACAGCATCGTGATGCAGGAAGTGGTGGAAGCCGAAGGCGAAGACCGGGTCCGATTTACCGAGTCCGTCCGTGCGGGCCACTTTGTCCGCAGTCGCGGCAGTGAACTGCGTGCCGGCACTGTCGTGTTGAGAGCGGGCACCCGCATCAGTGCCGCCGAAGTGGGTGTGCTGGCCACCGTTGGTGTGGCTGAGGTACCGGTGCGGCCCAAGCTGGTGGTGGCGCTGTTCTCCACCGGTGATGAACTGAAAGCCCCGGGCACTGAGCTGGCGGTGGGGGAAATCTATGACTCCAACCGCCACGCTCTGCGCAGCATGCTGACCGCCATGGGGTGCGAGGTGCGAGATCTGGGCGTGATCCCCGATGACCTTGAGCAGGTGCGTGCGGCGTTCCGCCGCGCCGATGCGGAAGCGGATGTGGTGATCACCTCCGGCGGCGTTTCGGTGGGTGAAGCGGACTTTATCAAGGTAGTGCTGGACGAGATGGGCCAGATCAGCTTCTGGAAGCTGGCCATCAAGCCGGGCAAACCCTTTGCCTTTGGCCGTCTGCCCAACGCCTGGTTCTGCGGCCTGCCGGGGAACCCGGTCTCTTCCATGGTGACCTGCTACCAGCTGGTGCAGCCGCTGCTGGCCCACCTGGCCGGTGAGCCCTTCCGTCCGGCTCTGACCCTCGACGCGGTGCTGCAGGATGACCTGCGCAAAGCGCCGGGCCGCCAGGAGTACCAACGCGGCATTCTGTCCCGCGCCGAAGACGGCACTCTGATCGTCACCTCCACCGGCGCTCAGGGGTCCGACATGACCACCTCCATGAGCCGGGCCAACTGCTTTATTATCCTGCCGCGCGAGCAGGGCGACACCGCCGCAGGCAGCCGGGTCACGGTTGAGCCCTTTAACGCGGTGCTGGGAGGCTTGTAATGGACGAGATCCTCTCCGATCAGGAGCTGCTGCGTTACAACCGCCAGATCGTGATCCGGGCGTTCGACATGGATGGCCAGGAAGCGTTGAAACAGGCCAAAGCGCTGGTGCTGGGGGCGGGGGGCCTGGGCTGTGCCGCTGCTCAGTATCTGGTGACCGCCGGCATCGGTGAGATCACCCTGGTGGACTTTGACCATGTTGAGCTGTCCAACCTGCAGCGGCAGGTGCTGCACCGGGACAGCCGCATCGGCATCAATAAGGCGCGCTCCGCCGCCGAAGAGTTGTCCGGCCTGAACCCCCACGTCACCATCAACGTGGTGGACCGTCTGCTGGATGAGCCGGAGCTGGCGGCCGCCGTGGCCGAGCACAGCATTGTGCTGGATTGCACCGACAACCTGATGACCCGCGAACAACTGAACCGGTTCTGCTTCGAGGCGAAGGTGCCGCTGATCTCCGCTGCTGCCATCCGCATGGAGGGGCTGGTCACCGTCTTTGATTATGGTGAGGACAAGCCCTGCTATCAGTGCTTTGCCAGCCTGTTCGGCGAGCAACAGTTGTCTTGTGTGGAGAGTGGCATCCTGGCCCCGGTGGTGGGCATGGTGGGCTGTCTGCAGGCGACCGAAGCGGTGAAGCAGATCTCCGGTATGGGGCGCACCCTGTCGGGCCGCATCCTGATGATCGACGCCATGACCATGGAGTTCCGCGAAATGGGCCTGCCCAAGCGACCGGGTTGTCCGGTCTGCGGTTAAGCGGCCAATTCACGGCATACCACGCCAGCCTTCGGGCTGGCGTTTTGCGTTTTTAGCGGGTGATGATGTAGAGGGCGTGCAATACGCCGGGCAGCCAGAAGAACAGGCAAAGCAGGATATTGATCACCAGATCACTGCCGATGCCGCGGTGCAGAAACACCGCCACGGGCGGCAGCAAAATGGCCAGTAAAACCAGGATCAGCTTGTTGACGTCCATCGCGATGACTCCCAGAGACAGAGCCTCCAGTATAGCGACTCAGCCCTTTGGCCAGGCGGGATCGTCCTGTTGCCACTGCGCCAGCAACGGCGCCAACTCCTCGCCCCACTGCTCCCCCTGCTGCGGCGCCAGCCAGAACTGTTGCCACTGGCCCTGCCAGTCAAACCCCAGACTCCAGGCGTGCAGGTAGGTGCGGTCCGCGTCACTGCCGCCATACAGGGCATCGCCGAGGATGGGGGCGCCCAGGCTTTTCAGTGCCACCCGGATCTGGTGGGTACGGCCGGAGCGGGGACGCAGCAGGAAAGCGCGTATGCCGGGGCGCAGGTTGTGGCTGACAAACTGGGTGATGGCCCAATTCTCCTGGCCGGGAGTGAGCTTCCAGGCGCCGCGGCGGGCCTTGGCCATGCCGCCTTTCACGGTGCCCTGTTTTTTCTTCGGCTTGTGGCCGGACAGAGCCAGATAGCGCTTCTCCACCTGGTGGGCGGTGAACAGCGCCGTCAGGGTGGCGGCCGCCGCCGGATGGCGGGCTAACACCAGCAGCCCGGAGGTGGGGGTGTCGAGCCGATGCACCGGATAGAGGGATTCATTCAGCTGCGCTTCCAGCTGGGCCACCAGGCCGGCGTTGCCATCCTGGCTGTGGAAATGCACCCCCGCCGGTTTGACGACGACGACAAAGTCAGGGTGTTGGTGAATAACGCTGGGGGTGAGGCTCGGCATGGTGAATTCGCTTGGCAAAGGGCCCGACATTATAGCCGGGCCGGTTCGCCGCTGGGCAGCCCCAGCGTGATGCGCAGTCCCGGGTGGTTGGATTCGATGCGTATGGTGCCGCCGTGGGCGTGGCAGATGGCCCGCACCATGGCCAGACCCAGCCCGAGTCCCGGTTGCTGGCGACTGGTATCGCCGCGATAGAGGCGCTGGGTCAGCTTGTCACGCTCCGCCGGACTGACGCCCGGGCCATTGTCGGCCACGGTGATGCCGTTGCCATCGGCACTGAGAGTGATGGTGGCACCGGGTCCGGCGTACTTGATGGCGTTATCCACCAGGTTGAACAGGGCCTGGAACAACAGGTTCCGGTCCCCCTCCAGCGCACGGTTCATGGCGCCCTCAATCTGCAGGGTCTGGTCGTGCAGCTCCGCTGAGGGCTGCATCATCTCCACCACGTCTTCTGCCAGGGCGGCCAGGTCGACCGGCTGACGCTCCACCTGCCTTTGGCCTTTCTCCAGTCGGGTCAGGGCCAGCATCGCTTCGAAGGTGGCCAGAATGGTGTCCAGTTGCTCCAGCTCCTGCCCCAGGCTGGGGTCGGCGTCGAGCCGCTGTTCCAGCCCCAGCCGCAGGCGGGTCAACGGGGTGCGCAGGTCATGGGCGATGTTGTCACTGATGCCCTGCACGGTATCGAGGCTGGCGGTCATGTTGTCCAGCACACGGTTGAAGTGGCGGGCCAGCTGGTCAAACTCATCCCCATCGGTTCGAAACGGCAGGCGGGCATCCAGCTGCCCCTGCTCCACCCGTTCCGCCAGTTGGTTGAACTGGCGCAGGCGGCGCAGCTGGCGGCGGGCAAACAGGTAGCCCAGGGCCAGGGTCAGCAACAAGGTGGCGCCACTGGCCACCGCGGCGGTTTGCACAAACTGCTGGTTGAGGCGACTGAGCTGCTGGGTCGAGACCGCCACCATCACCGGACCATGGCGGGTATCCACCAGTCCAGAGGTGAACAGCAGCAACTGCTTCTGGCGCGGGTCCAGCACCGGAACCGCGGCGGTATTGGGCAATTTGGGGACGTTTGGGGGCAGCAGGCTGAAAGGGCCGATCATGCCGTCCGGGCCCTGCCAGGCAAACAGCACGGTGCTCTCTTTGAGCTTGATCACCAGCTGGTCGGCAAAGCGTTGGGGGGAGAGTTGTTCGGCCAGCTCCGCCAGCTCCTGCGCTTCGTCATTGAGGCGGCGGTCGATCTCGCGCTGCTGGGCGCCCACCAGCAGTTGATACAGCAGCAGCATGGTGACCACCAGCATGGCGGCGGTCAGGGCCGAGAGGCCGAGGGTCAGGCGCCAGACCGAACTGCGGCGAGGGGTGGCGGAAATGCCCATATCAAGTTGCCGGGCCGATGCGGTAACCGGCGCCGCGCACGGTTTCGATGTGCACCCGTGCACCGGCTTCCTGCAGTTTTTTGCGCAGCCGGGCGATGTGCACGTCGATCACGTTGGTGCCGGGGTCAAAGTGGTAGTCCCACACCGATTCGAACAGCAGGGTGCGGGTCAGCAGCTGGCCCTGGTGCTCCAGCAGAAAGCGCAGCAGTTGGAACTCCTTGGGCTGCAGGGTCATGGTGTGGTCATCCACCCGGGCTTTGTGGGCCAACAGATCGAGATGCAGGTTGGCTAGGCTGAGCTGGCTCGGGCGGCTGTCGTTGCTGGGCCGCTCCATCAGGCGCTGGGCCCGGATCAGCAGCTCGGCAAAGGAGAAGGGTTTGACCATGTAGTCGTCGCCGCCGGCGCGCAGCCCTTTGATGCGTTCATCCACATCCCCCAGCGCTGACAGGATCACCACCGGAGTGGTGTTGCCGGTGGCGCGCAGGGCGGCCAGCAGGGCCAGCCCCTCGAGCTTGGGCAGCATGCGGTCGAGCACAATCAGGCGGTAGCTTTCGCTGGTGGCCAGCATCAGCCCCTGCTGGCCGTCTTCAGCGCAATCCACCACGTAGCCCTGTTCGCTGAAGCCTTTGCTCAGGTACTGGCGGTTGGTGGCGTCGTCTTCAATGATCAGGATCTTCATATCAGTCCCACTGCAGGATGGGCAGTGGCTCCCCGGTGGCCAGATCGACCGCCAGTTTGCGCTTGCCCTTTTCGGTCAGCAATTCGACTTCGAGGTAGCTGATGCCGATGTTGTGTTCCAGTTGCGCTTCGATAAGGTAGCCCTGCTGCTGGCCAATGGCACGCTCCACCAACTGGGAAACCTGCCAATCCTGGTCCTCCAGGGCGGCCAGCGCTTCCAGTTCGGACTCATCATCCATTTCGCCGGGCTCACGCTCCCGATCCAGCACCTTACCGCTGGCGTCGAGGGTCAGCTCGAGGAAGTTGTTGTCGTCGCTGCGGGCCAGGCTGATCTCGTAGGTGATCACCCCTTTCTCCACCTCCAGCTCAAACTCGACGATGCGGCCTTCGTGCTGGTAGTGCTGTTCCACCTGGCGCAGGATCTGCAGCGGTGTTGGCGGCCCGTTGCTGGCCAGCTGTTCATACAGCCGGGGCACGGCCTGGGCTGGCAGAGTGCTAGCCAGCATAAGAGGGAGCCAAATCAGGTATTTCATCGGTGTCGTGGTCGCAAATCAGCCCTGTGGCTGAACTCTATCACAGGGCTGCGGGTTTCGATGGGATCAGTCGTCCAGATGGCACAGGCTGATCTGTTTTCCGCTCTCATCCAGTTGGCACTCCAGCGCCACCCACTGGTTATTAAACGGTGCCAGACTCTCATCGCTGGCCGGATAACCCCACAGGGCATTGTCGTGCACCATGCCGTTCAGCTCGATGTCATTATCCCGGTTTTCACCATCCACCTTGCTGACCCGGTACTGGCCCGCCTGATGGAAGCCCTCCACTTTGATCCAGCGACCATCCAGGGTGGATTTACCCAGCCACCAGTCATCGAATTTGCTGCTTTTATCCAGCGTCAGAGTGACCCCATTTACCCGCAGGGTGCCATCCTGGTAGTGGGCGATCCCCTCCACCTGAAAAGACTGGATTGCGGTGTTGGGTTGGCTGGCAGCATGGGCGCTGGCAAGGGAAAGGGCGATGGTCAGGGCCGCGGCGCTGCGGGTGAGGAGGGGGGACATAACAATACCTCGATAGGGAAAGGGTCAGGCGGCCCGGGAAGGCTCCCGGGCCGGATGGAGATTAATGGTCGAGCTGACAGGCGCTCAGTTGCTGGCTGGCAGGGTCAAAGCGACACTCCAGGTCAACCCACTGGCCGGCGTGGCTGTCGAGGCTGGCGTCAGTGGCGCTGTAGCCCCACAGGCTGACCGGGTTGGCGCTGACCGGACCCTGCAGGTCGATGGACAGTTCCGGCTGCTCGCTTTCCACTTCCATCACCAGGAACTGGTCATCCTGCACATACCCTTCCAGCTGCACATAGCTGCCGTTCAGGGTGGCCAGGTTGAGGCCGTCTTCGAACTGGGTGTTGGTGGTCAGCACCAGTTCAATGCCGTTGATGGACAGGGTGCCATCAGCGTACTGAGCGGTGCCCTCCACCTGGAACTGACGGCTGGACGCGGTGTCATCGCCATCGTGGTCCTGATCTTCAATGTCGATCTCGGTGGCACGAATGCGGTTGTGCTCCGCCTGCCACAGACCGTCCACTTCGACCAGCTGGCCCACTTTCAGCTGACTGCGGTTTTCGCCGTCATCGAACTGGGTCTGGGTGTCGATGGCCACCTGCCACTGCTGGTTCAGGGTCATCAGGGACTGGTCGTCGTTGATCCAGCTGATGGTGCCCACCAGTTCCACGCTGTCGTCTTCGTCGAAGCCCGGGGCTTGCTCAACGTCCACTTCGGTGGCGGTCATGGTCAGCTTGTTGATGCTGCCTTCCACTTCGACCCAGGCGCCGTTGCTGAGACGACCGTCCAGCGCCGCGTTGGCGTAGTTGACGGTCAGCTGGCCCAGATTGAACTGCTTTGCCTGGGTGTCCAGGTTGGTCATCTGGCCCTCTACCTCAACGATGCCGAGGTCATCGGTGCCTTCGATAAAGCTGGCCTGGATGCCACCGGCCTGGTAATGGCCGCTTACTTCAACAAAGTCGCCGCTGTGGAACTGGTTGGCCTGAGCGCTCATGACGGTCTGGCCAGCCACTACCAGGCTGCTGTCAGTGACCTCGGAAACCGGGCCTTTCAGCAGCGCGTCGTAGTCCACTTCTACGGCTTCGAAGCCGTTGGTGTCGATGTCCAGAACCATGCCCGGCTTGAGGTCACCGAGGCTGGCGCGCTGATCATCCATCTCCACCTGAGCGGTGGAGGCGGGGATTTTGGCGCCATTCACATACAGGTTGCTGCCTTCCACTTTCTGCAGGGCGCCCTGAATGGCGCTGGGCAGAGTGGCCTGAGGCGGCAGCGGGTTGCTGCCGTCGCTGGAGCTGGAACCACAAGCGGCCAGAGTGGTGGCCATCAGAGTGGGGATGATCAGTTTTTTCATGGGATGCTCTGTATCGGTTGTCTGAATAACTGTCGCCAATATAGAGACTTGCCCCTTTCGCCAAGGTGGCGGACAGATTAACGATTGTTCATGTTGCGACCCACGATGATTTTCTCGACGGTTCCTGTTCAACTCCTGTCCTAACGCCAACGAAACCCCGCCTCCCTGCCAAAAAATGTGCCTGAGTTCAACATGTTAATCCCGATGTTGGTCTAGCATGGCCGCGCCTTTTTTCGATACGCCAACGTGTCGTGGGCCGGAGTCGGGACACGGCTCTGAACAAAACAAAATTGACGGAATAACAATGAAAAAAATCAGTTTGCTGGCGGCGTCCATCGCCCTGGTACTCAGCGGTTGTGGTGGCAGCGACGATGCTGCGCCAGAGGTCTCCTTTACCGTAAAAGCCATCGACGGCTACCTGGTGAATGCCGAGGTTTACGCGGGTGAGCAGTGCGACACCCTGATCGGCACCACCGACGTGGAAGGCAACATCAAGGTGCCGGCCAAGCACAAGGGTGAAGCCCTGTGCGTGAAGGCCATCGAAGGCAAGACCCTCGACAGCAGCCGTGGCCTGGTCACCAAAACCTTTGAGCTGAAAGCCCCGGCGGACTCCGCTGTGGTCAGCCCGATGACCAACCTGGTTGTGGCCAAGATGGCCGATGGCGTGACCACCCAGGCCGACGCCGAAGCCGCTGTGGTTGAACAGTTCACGGCGCTGGGCACCACTTCTGAGCAGCTGTTCGGCGACTACATCGCCGACGCCGCCAAGGGTGACAAAACCGCACAGGGCATCACCGTGATTGGTGAAACCCTGGTGGACGAAGCCGTACAGGACGACGTTCTGGAGCAGCTGATCGACATCGTGGCGGACAAGGTGGAGTCCAGCGATGACGACCTGGAAGATTTTGATCCGGTGATCTCCGGTGGCGTGGTGACTGAAAACCACCGTCCGGCTATCGCCCTGACCGAGGCCGAGCAGGACGCGCTGGAAGCGATCGAGATCGACCTGGGTGATGCCATCGAGACCATCGAACTGGCGGGCGCCTTTGTTGACCGTGACAACGACGCCATCACCCTGTCCGTGGTGGACGAAGAGGGCCGTGCGCTGGATAAGCTGGGCCTGGCCTTTAACGCCAGCACCAACACCCTGACCGGTACCCCGGTTGCAGCGGGCGAGATTGAGCTGCACGTTTACGCCACGGATGAGCATGGTGCGCGCTCCTACCCGGTTGAGATTGAGATCGAGGTGAACACCCCGAACCAGGCCCCGACCGTGGACCTGGAAGAGAAAGCGGAACTGGAAGCGGAGCTGGCCAAACTGGCGCTGTCTGAAGGCGTTGCGATCAATGAGGTTATCGACCTGGATGACCTGTTCAACGACGAAGATGACCAGCTGAAGCTGACCGTGACCACCACCCTGCCGGGCATCACCGCCGCCATCGAAGGCGACGACGACCTGGTGCTGAAGGGCACCCCGAGCAAAGGTGGTGATTACCTGATCACCGTTACCGCCACCGACGGCGTTCACGCGGCGGTGGAAGCGGTACTGAAGGTCTCCGTGGAAGCGGTTACCGTGCCGGAGTTCACCCTGGCTGACTTCCTGGAAGGCACCGATGCGACGGCGGATGCGCGCTACCTGGCCAGCATGAACGCCTACTACTTCCAGGACGAAGGCGTAATGGGCGTGGCCTTTGTTGACGGTATCCTGTACTTCGAAGAAAACGGCCAGATGCTGGAAGACGGCACCTACGAAATCAAAGACGACAAGCTGTTCTTTGACGGCACCACCGAGAACGATCGCTTTATCTACTTCAGCGACAAACTGGCGCTGTCCGTGCCGGATGCCGGTGACCTGAACGCTTACGCCAAGACCGATTTCACTGACGAAAGCACCTGGCAATCCTGGACCACCGAAGCGGCTCTGGGCACCTGGTACTTCATCAGTGATGACGCCGGTTCCGGCTCTCAGGCTGATCCGATGATGGCGGCCATGACCTTCAAGGACAACAACCAGGTCTGCATCGCCGAAGGCGATGAGGCGGACTGGTGCCTGCCTTACGAAGTGAAGGAAGGTTTCCTGTGGGTGAAGTTCACCCAGGCGGAAGATGCGGAACCGGGCGATCGTGACATGGTGATGGCTCTGGCCGCTCAGGACGACAAACTGACCCTGGTGCTGGAGCAGGAGCGTGGCGGCCTGCCGGCACTGCTGACCCGTGACGAAGCGCTGGCCAACCGCCTGATGGCGGAGTGGAACCAATAATTGACGTGAATCACGTCAGCAAAAAGGCCCGCAATCGCGGGCCTTTTTTATGGCGTTCAGAACACGCTCAGCGCTGCCACTGCTCGGCGGCTTGCTGGTCCGCGTCCTTGGCGTCCACCCAGACGGTGCCATCGTCGCTGGTCTCTTTCTTCCAGAACGGGGCACGGGTCTTGAGGAAGTCGATCAGGAATTCACAGGCCGCGAACGCCGCCTTACGGTGCGCGCTGGAGACGCCGATAAAGACGATCTGGTCGCACAGCTGCAGCTCACCCACACGGTGGATGATGGTGACCTCATCCAGCGGCCAGCGCTGGCGGGCTTCCGCTTCAATCTGGTGCAACACCGCTTCGGTCATGCCCGGGTAGTGCTCCAGGGTCATGGCGCTGACGCCGCGGCTGTCGCCGAAGTCACGCACCTTGCCCACAAAGGTCACCACCGCGCCGCAACCGGGGTTATCGGCCAGCTTGGCGTACTCGTCGGCAACGCTGAAATCCTGGGTTTGTACCGCGATCATGTCAGCCTCCGGTCACCGGCGGGAAGAACGCCACTTCGTCACCGGAGGTCAGAGCGGTGTCCCAGCCGGACAGGGTTTGATTCACTGCCACCAGCACGTTTTTGTCCTGCAGCGCCAGGCGCCACTTGTCACCACGCTCCAGCAGTTGCTGACGCAGGGTTTCGGCGGTCAGCCCTTCGCTGGCGTCCACCGCCAGCTTGTCGACACCAATCACTTCCCGGATCTGGGCAAAAAACAACACGTTGATCATGATAAGCCTTTACTGCTGGTCGATTTTAAAGTGACCGGATTTGCCGCCGCGCTTCTCCAGCAGGCGGACCCCTTCGATCACCATGTCTTTCTGAACCGCTTTGCACATGTCGTAAATGGTCAGTGCAGCGACGGAAGCGGCGGTCAGGGCTTCCATCTCCACCCCGGTCTGGCCCGCCAGTTTGCAGACAGACTGGATCCGCACCCGGTTCAGTTCGGGCTCGGCGACCAGATCCACTTCCACCTTGGTCAGCATCAGCGGGTGGCACAGCGGGATCAGGTCAGAGGTTTTCTTGGCGGCCATAATGCCGGCGATGCGGGCGGTGGCAAACACGTCGCCCTTGTGATGACGCCCCTCCATGATCATGGCCAGGGTGTCCGGTGCCATCACGATGGTGGCTTCGGCGCGGGCTTCGCGCTCAGTGACGGACTTCTCGGTCACGTCCACCATATGGGCATCGCCCTGGGCGTTGATGTGGGTAAAGCCGCTCATGCTGGTTCCTTTACTGCTTTCAAATGGGTCACAAAGTTGCAAGGGCGGTGGGTGGCGTCCAGCTGCTCCTTGAGGATCTTGGTCCAGCCAGTGCGGCAGGCACCGGTTGAACCGGGCAGGCAGAAGATGGCGGTTTTATTGGCCATTCCTGCAACGGCACGGGATTGTACCGTGCTGGTGCCCAGCTCCTGATAGGTAATGTGGCGGAACAGTTCACCAAAGCCCTCGATCGCTTTGTCGAACAGCGGCATCACCGCCTCCGGAGTGGAGTCACGGTCAGTAAAGCCGGTGCCGCCGGTGGTGATGACCACCTGCACGTTATCGGAAGCGATCCACTCCGACAGTACCGCACGAATGGTGTACTTGTCGTCTTTGACGATGCGGCGATCCACCAAGGTGTGACCGGCCTCTTGCAGGTGGTCCGCCAGATATTGGCCGGACTTGTCGCTGTCCCAGTCGCGGGTGTCGGACAGGGTCAGAACGGCGATGTTCAAAGGGATAAAGTTGGCTTGAGAAAGGTGTCCCATAAGGTGTCTCTTTGCGTCGCTTTTTGTCGTTATCCGCCGATGGAGGCCAGGTGTGGTGTGGCTCCGGCGTCCCCCTCGTGGAGGTAATGGGTTTGGTGTTTCTGGCCCAGGGCGGCGTGCAGCCGGGCGATCAGCTCTTCCTGCTGGTCGTCGCTGCCGAGCAGATCACGCAGCTCAATGCCGGCCTCGGTGAACAGGCACAGGTGCAGTTTGCCGATGGCGGAGACCCGCAGACGGTTGCAACTGGCACAGAAATCTTTGGCGTAAGGCATGATCAGGCCGATACGGCCGGCGTAATCCGGGTGGCTGTAGTTGAGGGCCGGGCCATCGTCCGGGCCGCGGGGATCCAACTGCCAGCCCTGGCGTTCCAGTTGCGCCTGGATCACCGTGCCGGGCAAGTGATGGGCCTGGAAGTAGTCGTGGTGCAGGCCGGTTTCCATCAGCTCAATAAAGCGCAGGTCGACCGGCTGGTGCTTGATGTAGTCGAGGAACAGCGGCAGCTCGCCACCGTTCAGCCCCTTCAGTAATACCACGTTGATCTTCACCTTGCGGTAGCCCTCGTTCAGGGCGGCGTCGATCCCCTTCATCACCAGATCAAACCGGCTGTCGCCGGTGATGCGCTGGAAATTGGCAGGGTCGAGGCTGTCGACCGAAACGTTGACCTGAGACAGACCGGCCTGATGCCAGGCCCGGGCATGCTCGGCCAGGCGGTAACCGTTGGTGGTGGTGGCGATGGTATCAACGCCGGGGGTGTTGGCGGCCAGCTGCAGGACCTCTTCGAAGTCCTTACGCAGGGTGGGCTCGCCGCCGGTGATGCGCACTTTGCGCATGCCCACCGTGGAGAAGGCATGCAAAACCCGCCGGATCTCGTCCAGCGTCATAAATCGGGGCTTGCCGTCGGGGTGGTAGCCGTTAGGCAGACAGTATTCGCACTTAAAATTGCAGGCGTCTGTGATCGACAGGCGCAGGTATGGGAAGCTGCGACCGAATCGGTCCTGGAGCTCTCGCATGTGTCACCTTTCCTAAAATAGAGGAAGGCAGATTAACTTTCTCAATCTACCCCGGTGGCCTGATGCCACGGCCCGACGACCATATCCCTTGCTGGACTTAGGTACCGACGGGCTCGGTTAACAACTGCTTGCAGTGTAAAGTATAGCCAGCGACTCGGACAATCAGTTGGGATCACATTTTGACGGGCCGCCGTGAGAGGATCTTGCCGAATTTGTCCGATTCTTGCCGCCCTCCTGTACTGTTCCTACGCCTCCCTCTGTGAACTTGGTCACTTTTTCAGTAAGCTGACGATAACGTAAACGTAAGCTCCAGCAGAGAGTCACACGAGGAAGAGTGATGGAACGCGAGTCGATGGAATTTGACGTCCTGGTGGTGGGTGCCGGCCCGGCTGGCCTGTCCGCTGCCATCCGCCTGAAACAGCTGAACGCGGAACTCAATGTCTGCGTGGTGGAGAAGGGCTCCGAAGTGGGTGCCCATATCCTCTCTGGCGCGGTGTTTGAGCCGCGCGCCCTGAATGAACTGCTGCCGGAATGGCGCGAACAGGGGGCGCCGTTGGACACCCCGGTCACCGATGATGAGATCTGGCTGCTGGACAGTAAAGGCGGACGCCAGTTCCCCAACTGGCTGACCCCAAAAACGATGCACAACGACGGCAACTACATCATCAGCCTGGGCAATCTGTGTCGCTGGCTGGCGGAGCAGGCCGAAGGACTGGGGGTGGAGATCTACCCGGGATTCAGTGCTGCCGAGCTGATTGAGCAGGATGGCGTGATTGGTGGCGTGATCACCGGCGACATGGGCGTCGGTCTGGATGGCAGCGAGAAGGATGGCTATATGCCGGGCATGGAGCTGCGCGCCCGTTATACGCTGTTTGCTGAAGGTTGCCGTGGCCACCTGGGTAAGGCGCTGATCGCCCGTTACCAGCTGGATGCCGGGCGCAGCCCGCAACACTATGGGCTGGGCTTTAAGGAGATCTGGCAGCTGCCGGAGGGCGCCACCAAGCCCGGTAAGGTGGTGCACACTGCCGGCTGGCCATTGTCCGAGCATGGCGCATCCGGCGGCAGCTACCTCTACCATGCCGACAACAACCAGGTGCTGGTGGGGCTGATTGTCGACCTGAACTACGACAACCCCAACCTGAACCCTTTTGAGGAGTTCCAGCGCTTTAAGACCCATCCGGAGATTGCCAAACATCTGGAGGGCGGCGAGCGCATCAGCTACGGTGCCCGGGCCATCGCCAAGGGCGGTTTCAACTCTCTGCCCAAGATGAGCTTTCCCGGCGGCCTGTTGATTGGCTGCGACGCCGGCACGCTCAACTTCGCCAAGATCAAGGGCAGCCACACCGCGATGAAGTCCGGCATGCTGGCGGCGGAAGTGGTGGCCGAAGCCCTGAGCGATGCTGAAGCCGGTGTGCAGGACCTGACCCAGTTTGAAGCGCACTTTAAAGCTTCCTGGCTCTACGATGAGCTGTATCGCTCCCGCAATTTTGGCCCGGCGCTGCACAAATTCGGCAGCATGCTGGGGGGCGCGTTTAACACCCTGGATCAGAACCTGTTTGGCGGTCGCCTGCCCATCACCCTTAAAGATGAGCATCGTGATCACGCCCAGCTGCAACCCGCCGCCCAGGCTGTGGCCATCCAGTACCCTAAGCCGGATGGCAAGCTGAGCTTTGATCGCCTCTCTTCGGTGTTCCTGTCCAACACCTATCACGAAGAGGACCAGCCCTGTCACCTTAAGCTGACTGACGCGGCGATTCCGGTGCAGGTGAACCTGGCCCAGTTTGATGAACCGGCGCAGCGATACTGCCCGGCCGGGGTGTATGAGATTGTTGAAGAGGGCGGAACGCCGCGACTGCAGATCAATGCGGCCAACTGCATCCACTGCAAAACCTGCGACATCAAGGACCCCAGCCAGAACATCACCTGGGTCACGCCGGAGGGCGGTGGCGGTCCTAACTACCCCAATATGTGATCAAAAAAGCGCGCCATCCGGCGCGCTTTTTTATCGAGGGTTCAGGCGGCCGAGATGGTGTTTCGGCCCGCCAGTTTGGATTCGTACATCGCTTTGTCGGCCTGGTGCATCAGTGCGTCACCGGACAGGCCGGGGTGCCACTGGGCGATGCCCTGACTCAGGGTAACCCGCTTTGAAATGCCCGATTGAGGGTGGTCGAGATCCGCCTGCAGCAGCCGGCTCTGGATCTCCTCCGCCAGTCGCTGTGCGCCGCGCTTATCGGTGTTGGGCAGCAGCAGTACGAACTCTTCACCGCCGATGCGGGCCAGGGTATCGGACTGACGACGGCTGGACAGGCGCAGGATCTGGGCCACGGTGCGCAGACACTCGTCACCGGCCTGATGGCCGAAGTGGTCGTTGTAGCGCTTGAAGTAATCCACATCGAGCAGGATCAGGCTCAGCGCGTTTTTGCTGCGCTTGGCCTCGCTGACGGACTGGGCCAGACGCTGCTCAAAGCAGCGACGGTTGCCGAGGCCGGTCAGTGGGTCCTGATTGGAGAGGGTGCGAAACTTCTCCAGCAGGCGTTTGTTCTGGCGCAACTGAGCCTGGCTCATCCGCATCCACAGGTTGATTTGACGACGGGCGGCAAAGCCGAGATAGAGGGTGATCACCAGCACCGCCAACTCCTGCCACCACAGCACGCCACTGGGCCATAGCAGCACCAGAGTGGGTGGGGCCAGGCACATCAACAATGCGCGGTCGGCGCTGTGCAGCCCCAATACTGAGGCAAACACAAACATCACGTAGGCGGAGAACACCGGCAGGATGGGGCCCCCGTCGTTACCGGTGAGGCGTGCCACTACCACGGTGGAGACCGCCAGCCCCAGCAGCAGCCCCTGAACCTCAATGGGCATCGCCAGTTGAAAGCGTTTGCGCCGGTGGGCGCGACGGTTAAGGCCCCACAGCAGAACCGCCAGAGTGGCGTTCAGCAGGTAGGGGGCCTGGCGTTCCAGCGGTTGGGACCATTCGTAAAGAAAGACACTGGCCAATGGCGTCAACGTGGCAAAAATCAGCAGCCACTGCAGTCCCTTGTATTGCACTGGCCTGGGATCCAGTTCCATCCGGCTCCGTTGTTCGTGGTGAAAGTGCAGACAGGTTAAATGGTTATTGACCACAAAGTGGTCAGGCGTCAAGCCGAAGCCAGGTAAGAATGCAGAGCCTGCGGGGGAATGGAGCTCTCCGCCGATACCGCAAACGCTGCCCAGCGGGCGGCTTCCGCCATCGCTTGGCTCAACTCACCCTGACTCAGCAAACCGTGGATCAAGCCCGCCGCGTAGCAGTCGCCGGCACCGGTGCTGTCCACCACCGTGGCCGCCACGGCGCTCTGTTGCAGGCTGGTGCCGGGCAGGTAAGCACAGGCGCCCTCCGCCCCGGCGGTGACGATAAAGGCGCGCAGGCTGGGCCCGGCAATGCTTTGGGCCCACTCGAAGCTGGGCTCAACGCCGTGTTGGGCCAGGTCATCCTGTGAGGTGATCAGGTAGTGGCTGGGGCGGACGGCCAGGTCCTTGGGCAGCTGGGCCACCACCAAGGTACTGGCGAGGGCATCCGCCATCAGATTAGGCAGGTGCTCGGCCGACAGATTGACGTAGAGAGCGTCAGTGGCTTGCCAGTCGAGACGCTGGGGCAGCAACAGGCGTGGCCGGTTGGGGCGTAAAATGGTGCGCTCGCCATCCGGCTCCATCAGCAACTGAAGCGGTTGGGTCGGCCCAACCAGCCGATGCACCTGATCGCAGTTCAGCCCCAGTTGGCGGGCCTCATCCAGCAGCCAATCGCCCAACTTATCATTGCCAACCTGGCTCAACAGGGCCACCTGATGACCGGCCCAAACCAGTCCCAGACCGGTATTGGTGGCGCCACCGCCAATGCGATGGCCGAGATCTTCGTAGTGGATCCGGGCACCGGAGCTGAGCGGGCGGCTCAGGCGGAGAATGTGGTCACAGTTCAGGTTGGCGATGATCAGGATTCGGCTCATGCTGGCGCTCGGTACACATTTAGTGCACCGGATTATCGCCAGCGGCGTCCGGGTTGTCATTATCCGGTCATAAAAAAAGGGCGCCCCAGGGGCGCCCTTTTTCGCGATAACCATTACATGTCTTTGGCGCCCAGGGGGCGGCGCAGCTCGGCGCGGACGTTGTCCATGCCGGCGTAGAAGTTCTTCATCATCAGCAGGCCCATCATCAGGCCGTTGGGGGTGGCCTGCAGCTTGTCAGCGTCGGTGGGGTCCTGCTTCAGGCAGCCGGTGGCGTGCATAAACGCCATCTCTTTAGCCAGGCCCAGGTAGGGGCTGACACCGAACTGATCCTTGAAGTAGCTCTTGGAGATGCGGCCACCAAACAGGTTCAGCAGGAAGCGGTACTGCATCACCGCATGGCGGCTGTAGTGCTTGGAGGACTCCACGCCCATCTTGCCCGCCGCGATGCGTTCCTGGTAGCGACGCAGCGAGAAGCTGTTCACGTACAGGGTGTCGTGCAGGAAGCTGAAGCTGCCGGAACCCAGGCCGAGGTAGTCGTCGTAGTTGACCACGTACTCGTCGAAGCCCTCTTCATTGCTCTTGCCGAAGGACCAGGCGGTAAGCTGATCGTAATGGCCTTTGAGGCTGTTGAGGATCAGCTCGTAATCTTTACGGATGTCCTGATCCGCCGCGGCCAGGTTGCCCTTGGCGCTCTTGCGGGTCTGGTGAGTCACCATCAGCGGGTAGGTGGTGATCTGGCGCGGGCCCAGGCGGGTCAGCATATCCATATCGTTCTGCAGTACTTCCTCGGTCTGACCCTGGAAGCCGAAGATCATGTCGACGTTCAGGATCGGGAAGTTGTCTTTGGCGCGCAGCAGTTTTTCATACACCACTTCCGGCTCGCCGAACTTCTCCAGGCGGTCGGTGCGGGCCAGGATGTCGCGGTTGAAGCTCTGAACGCCCACAGACAGACGGTCCACCAGGCCATGCAGCTGGGTGAACTCGGCGGAGGTCAGGTGCAGCGGGTCAGACTCACAGGAGACCTGCTTGATGCCGGGGAACAGGTTGCGGGCGTGCTCAATGGTGCGCGCCAGTTCGTCCACCAGCACGGTGGTGGTGCCACCGCCGATGTACAGCTCTTCAAAGTCGTAACCCAGCGCCTTGGCCATCTCCATCTCTTTGCGCAGGCTGATAAAGTACGCCCGGGCTTTCTCTTCCTTGAACAGGAAGCGGTGGAAGGTGCAGAAGGAGCACAGGGTGTGGCAGAACGGCACATGCATGTAGAGCATGTACTTTCGGCCCGGGATCGGCGCCGGAAACGCATCGCACGCCTGAGTGTCGAGACACAGGTGACGCTTGGTGTAGTACTGCATCACGTGCTCAAGACTGTCCAGCATCCAGCGCGGGGTGGTGATCTTGTTGCTTTCGCGGATGGCGGCGTTATTGAGTGCGCGTTCGGCTAACGACATGAAGTCTCCTCGGTGACGGCGTTGTGGCGATTCTCGCCATTGTTTGGTTGCGCGTGAGTCACGTTCTTTGTTAGGTGGTCCAGCATATTGGTTACACCCGTGACTGGGGAGTGGGTGGGTCACAGTGTGAGTGTTCGGGGGGTAGGCAATTGTCAAAAATGCGATCTGGTCAACATTTCAGCGCATTGTTTGTTGGTTAACCCCACGATTTACAAGGTGAAAAGTGACAAAATTTGCTGTGGGCTACATTTTGCACAGGTAAAAGAGAACAAAGTTTCACCATTGTTGGGATGCAGTGAGCCGGGCTCAGGGTCGCTTTACTGACTGGACAGTCGCCGCGCTTTCGGGGCAAGGTCTGGAATGAGTCGTTTGGGGGAAAGAAGTGATGAAAATCCGTGTCTTGATGATTGGCCTGCTGGTGACCACTGGTGCCCTGGCTCAGGTGGAGCGACCCGCACGGGTGATCAGCACAGGTCCGAAACCGATCCCGGTGGTGGATGGTGCCGAGTTTGTTCGTGCCTGTTGGTATCAGGGCCAGCAGTACTCTGAAGGGGCGCCATTGGAGGTGGGGGGCAAACTGCTCTACTGCCTGCCCAAGAACGACTATGAAACCAACGGGGCGCTGATCTGGCGCTCAGCCGATGCCGAACCGGCACCGGCTAAGATCCGGATTAACCCCTGAGTTACCGGGCTTCCAGACGGGCGTACGCCACCACCAGCCACTTGACGCCCATGCCGTCGAACGCCACCTGAACCCGGCTTTGCGGGCCGGAGCCTTCGTAATTGATGATCACCCCGTCACCAAATTTGGGGTGATGCACGCGCTGGCCCAGGCTGAAACCGGTGTCGTTAAAGCGCTGTTCTGACTGATTAAAGCGGTTGTACTGGCGCGGCTGAGACACCTGGGTGGTCAGTCGCACTTCGTCCAGATGCTCCTGCGGAATTTCGCGGATAAAGCGACTGGCCTTGGCAAAGGTTTCACGGCCATACAGGCGGCGTGATTCCGCGTAGGTGATGTAGAGCTTCTGCATCGCCCGGGTCATCCCCACGTAGCAAAGGCGGCGCTCCTCCTCCAGTCGGTCTCCCTCGTCCAGGGCCATTTGGCTGGGGAACATCCCCTCCTCCACGCCGCACATAAACACCAGCGGGAACTCCAGCCCCTTGGCGCTGTGCAGGGTCATCAGCTGCACCGCATCGTCGTTATCATCGGCCTGGCCTTCCCCGGCTTCCAGCGCGGCATGGGCCAAAAAGGCGTTCAGCTCGCTCATCTCCTCGCTGTCTTCCGGGCGCTCAAAGGAGCCGGCGGCGGTCACCAGCTCGTTCAAGTTCTCAATCCGCGCTTCGGCCTTCTCGCCCTTCTCCGCCTCGTACATGGCACGCAGGCCGGAGTGGTTGATCACGTGGTCAGCCTGGCGCTTGAGCGGCGCGTCCATCACCTCCTCTTCGAGCTGGTCGATCAGGCTGATAAAGGCGGCCACCGCCGAGGCGGCCCGACCGGCCAGGCCGCGCTCACTGAGCAGGCGCTGACAGGCGCGCCACAGGGTGATGCCCTCGGCGCGGGCGGTGGCGCGGACGATGTCCAGGGTGCGATCACCGATGCCCCGGGTCGGGGTGTTGACGATGCGCTCAAAGGCGGCGTCGTCGTGGCGGTTGGCGATCAGGCGCAGATAACCCAGCGCGTCCTTGATCTCCTGGCGTTCGAAGAAGCGCAGGCCGCCGTAGATGCGGTAAGCCACGCTCTGATGCAGCAACGCTTCCTCCAGCACCCGCGACTGGGCGTTGGAGCGGTAGAGAATGGCGCAGTCGGAGAGGGCTCCGCCGCCGTCGAGGTGTTGCTTGATGCGGCCGACGATATAACGGGCTTCCTCCAGCTCGTTAAAGGCGCAGTAGAGGCTGATCGGCTCACCAGTGGCCCCCTCGGTCCACAGCTCTTTGCCCATCCGCTCGGCGTTGTGGGCGATCAGGGCGTTGGCGGCGCTGAGGATGGTGCTGGTGGAGCGGTAGTTTTGTTCCAGGCGGATGGTCTGGGCGCCGGGGAAATCGTCGAGAAACTTTTGCAGGTTCTCCACCCGGGCGCCACGCCAGCCGTAGATGGACTGGTCATCGTCGCCCACGATCATGATGTGGCTGCCATCGGAGGCCAGCATGCGGATCCAGGCGTACTGGATGGCGTTGGTGTCCTGGAACTCGTCCACCAGGATATGGCGGAAACGCTGTTGATAGTGGCGCAGCAGGTGCGGCTGTTTCAGCCACAGCTCGTGGGCGCGCAGCAGCAACTCGGCAAAGTCCACCAGGCCGGCCCGGTCGCAGGCTTCCTGATAGGCCTGATAGATCTGCAGAAAGGTTTTCTCCACCGGGTGGTAACCGGCGTCGATGTGTTGGGGCCGTAACCCCTCATCTTTCTTGGCGTTGATGTAGCCCACCGCCTGACGGGGTGACCAGCGCTTCTCATCCAGTTGCAGGCTTTTGAGAATGCGTTTGACCAGGCGCTGCTGATCGTCGCTGTCGAGGATCTGGAACCCCTCGGGCAGACCCGCCTCCTGATAGTGGGCGCGCAGCAGACGGTGAGCGAGGCCGTGGAAGGTGCCGATCCACATCCGGTTGACCGGGCCATGCACCAGATCTTCGATACGGTGGCGCATCTCGGCCGCGGCTTTATTGGTAAAGGTCACCGCCAGAATGGCGTAGGGGCTTTCGCCCTGCTCCTCCAGCAACCAGGCGATGCGATGGGTCAGCACCCGGGTTTTGCCACTGCCCGCCCCTGCCAGCACCAGCACGGCACCGGGTGCCGCTTCTACGGCGGCACGTTGTTTGTCGTTAAGGGTGTCGAGCTGCAATCTGGAGGTCATGTCTGGCGCCTGCGGAGTCTCTAGGGGGCGCCATTATACCTTGTCATAACCACTGGCGCAGGGCTTCCAGTGAGTCAAACTCCAGGGTCGGCAACGCGGGGCCTGACGGGCGGATGCGACCATTGGCGCCCGGCTGCAGCAGCGCCGCCTGGCAGCCGGCGCGGATGGCGCCGAGCACGTCGGTGCCGGGGTGGTCACCGATATGAAGCAGCTGTGCTGGCGCGATCGCCAATGCCTGACAGCATTGGTGGAACAGGGCCGGTGCCGGTTTCTGAGGTCCGTCGGGGCCAGCGCAATGCACCGTGGCAAAGGGCACCTGGGGCAGGAATCGACGCACATCAGCGTTGCCGTTGGTGATCACCGCCAGCGGATAACGTTCGGCCAGCTCAAGCAGCAGATTAACCACCGGCTCCGACACGCCGATTTCACTGCGCCAAATCAGGAACTGCGTCATCAGTGCCTTGCTGGCGGCCTGCGGAGCGGGATGGCCCAGTTCGGCCAGACCATGCGCCAGTGTGGCCTGGCGGGTCAGGGTGGTGTCGTGCCCCAGTTCGGGTGAACGCTGCAGAGTTTGGGCTTTCTGCTGCTGCCACCACTGAGGGTCACTGGCGCGTGGGTCCCGGGATTCGGTTTGCAGGCGCTGCAACAGGCGGCGCTCTGCGGCCTGCAGCACCGGGGTGTTGTCGTACAGCGTGTCGTCGAGGTCAAAACTCAGGGCCTGCACCGGTTGCAGGCGGCGGTAAAAGCGCATTGGGCTCTCCTGTGGCTTGGCCCGATGATGGCGCTGAGTCTCCGGGCTGTCCAGTCCGCCGCGATTCAGACCAAGCATCAGGCCGCGCGGCTGTGACGGGCAGTGGCAGGAGTTTGCCGGCGCTGGTTACAATGGCCGCCACTGCAACAGAGGGTCCATTCATGGCTAAAGCCAACACCAATGCACAATCCGTTTCCCCTGAAGTGGTCGCTGAGGCGATGAAGATCGCCCGTGGCACTCAGCAGCCGGGCCAGACCAAAGAGCAAACCAAGCTGATCGCCAAGGGCATCGACTAACAGTCTAGGTTTTTTCTTTGAAGTAAAGTGGTGAGACCCTATGTTTCATGAGAGTTTCGCCACCACTCAGTCAAATAAGGTTTAATTGGAAAAATTGTGGTGAAATTCTTTCTTCCAGCTCACCACTATTACACCAGACTAGCAGTGGGTAGCTCTTGGTTGTGAGTACCTCACATTTCTAGCCAGCGCTGTGAGGGGTTCACAAACTGAGTCTCACACCTGTGATTCGACAGCTGCGAACGCGCCCTTCCGCTTTGGCTTCCAGATACGCCGCACGCAACTTCGTCATGCCACCGAGCTTGGCTTTCTTGGCCTCTGTGATCTTGCGCTCTGCCTTCATCTTCATCTTCGTCTCCGTTTTCGTTGGCTGCTTCTGTTGTTAACGCAGGGCCATCGCCTACCGCTGCTTCTGGTCGCTGGGGGCTTCTGTTGTTAACGCGGGGCCGGTCCCTACCGCCGCCTCTTCGCCAGCTTAATCGTGTGAGCACAGACGGCTCAAGCCTTCGTCATCCCAAAGTCCGCTCTGACACTGAAACTGGCCATTGGCTTGAGGAATACGTGCCATCAGCTGTGGAAAGATACCCATCTTTCGGCGGATGCTCCAACGACGTGAATTCATGACCTTGATGACAATAATTAACTAAATATGAATTGGTTAAGTGATTTTATGCTATTTGTCCCGCGACTAAATTCAGGATGAAAAGCATGTCGCAACAACTCAAAAGACTGTCCTATCCACTTCTACTGTCACTGATGCTCATCGGTTGTGGCGGTGGCTCCAGTGACGACACCCCGAACCCTACCCCGCCTCCGGTAGTCGATCCTGATCCGACTCCTGATCCGGACCCGACCCCAGATCCCGATCCGACTCCTGATCCGGACCCGACCCCAGATCCTGATCCTGATCCTGATCCGACCCCAGATCCTGATCCGGACCCGACCCCAGATCCTGACCCGGAAGTGGACGACACTCGCGTTCTGAACTTCCTGCGTGACGTTCAGTGCTCAAACGGTTTTAAGCAACCCGGTGCAATCTATGCGGGCAGCTGCACCGACATTGGACTGTACAGTTACGAAGATCGAACGCACCGATGGATCGGTAGCGAACAACAACCAGAGCCGGTAAAACTGTACTGGAACAACCACAACGGCGACATGGGCACCGATGCCGTGGTTTACCGTGCATACATTGACGCAGCTAACGAGATCAATGAAATCGTTGGCTTCGAAGCCCTCGATGTAGATGGCATCACCGCCTTCCCATACAACCACCTTGAAATGACAATGAACATTTGGGAGTGGGGTGGAGCCGGTCGAGTACAACGGGCGTACGAAGCAATTGGCCTCGAAATAGAGGGCTCAATCGTACTCTCACCGTTCGTAAATGAAGCAAATTGGGAGTCCAATGACTTTGAGGGAGATGTTGCTGCTGAAATCCCGTCAGAACGAGTGTGGGGACAAACTGGCCCGTACCCGTGGGATTTTTCACGTAGTGACTACATTATCAAAACTGCATTCAGTTTTGATAGCACCACGGGCCTTGTAGACCACGGTACGATGTGGACATACAACACCCCGGCGGATTGGTCATCGTTCACCTTCCCCGCTAATGTGAAGCAAAAGGTAAACATCATCTGGGCAATGGTGAACCATGCCGTTATTGGTGACGATTACGACATGCTGCGAGAAATCGCCTTCCACGAACTTCTGCACGCCCTCGGCTTCACTGGGCATGGCGAGAACCGTGGAGACACGGTTTACGATGATTTTACCGGCGAAATTGGTCGTCGTGCGCTGGAAGTGCTTTACAACAACCCTCCGGGCACCCTGTTCGAAGAGTTGAACTTTGAACTCGGAGACGAAGCTGCGATGGCTCGTCACACGGCTCAGGCAGCAGACTGGTATCGCACCCTGCCGTCAGCACAAGACGAAGACGGTAACTCCATCCAGTCCGTAAAAGAGCGCACTTGGATGTGTGGACAGGGCCACGAGCACAAAGCGGTGTTCACCAACTAAAGCAATCACCAACCAAGGGGCCGAATGGCCCCTTTCTTTATGCGAAAACCTCAGCGAAAAATAGCCCTTGAAATGATTCTTTATTGGTCTGGATTCGAGCAGTCATTCTGTATTTTGAGCTGAGCACATTGCGGATGTTAGGACACGTCTGAATCGTGAGCAGAACTTAGTGTTGACTGACTATTATTTTTTTGACGTCAACCTAAGAGAAGGGAGGGTGATATTTCAAACCGAAATGACAAGGTCAGGCTTAAACCATTGATTCTGCGGAGTCCACATATCTAGAGGATACCCTCTTGGATTACAAACTATTCTTGTTCCATGCACATCACGGTCTACACAGTTATGGAGGTGCCCATGGATCCAAAGTTCTGGCCTGTGCTGTTTAATGAGCTCATCAAGATCACTAGCGTACGCAACTGTAAGCAGGTCATTCTGATATCTAGGATGAATGCAGACGGGGTGAGGCGCATGATGTGTCACTACAACCGTTGGGCCGGAATGAGTAGTTGTTAGTGTCTTCTCTATATATTTTCTCGAGCTCAGATGTAATGACAGCGCATCATCGGGGAAGAACCTTCTCTGGCCCATGGAATCTGACATCGATATACGTCGATGATCATTCATCTTTTGCTCGGCGAGTCGCATACCGACTCCACGACTTTCTTCACCATGAACGCTATAGTCAGTCCACAGTGTCGTTCCAACAAAACGAACATTATCTATAATTACAGACTCGTCTTGAAGGCAGTAGGCATTCCCTAGTCGTTCTATAGCATTAAGCCATGCACTATGAGCGGTTTGCACCGTCAATCCATCTTGATAGTACTCATGATTCCCTAAAACCATTATTACCGCAGAGTATCGTTTGGAGACGGAGGAAAGCCAATCGATATAGGGTTCATCGAGGACCCCAATATCACCTGCGAGGACAAGAGCATCAGCTTCGACTATGGGAGGAATCCAGTCAGAAGGCTTATTAAAATGCTCTAAATGAAGATCGGACATAATGTGGACTCGCACTAAGTTCTCCTTCTCCTAGATTCGACTTCATTTGACACTATTACAAAGTATCAAAATAGAGCTTAGAAATCATCCAATTTAGGTGCCAAAAAAGGCTTAAAGCCTTCTGGAAGAAACGCCAACTTCCTTCTTACCCGAATCATCTCCCCGAAGCGCAACTGTATGGAGGGTGCAACTACAGAGTCACACTTAACCTCACGCAGAAGGCACATTGCATCCCTTAATCAACTCCTGAAGCAAAGCATCCATGGTTAATCCACGCTCTTTGGCTAGGCTGTTCAGGGCATCTCTTGTTCCATAGCGTACGGTGATTTTGGTGGGCTTATCGTCACCTCTCTTACTCCGCTCAGATTTGATTTTACGAACAGAGGCGTACAGCTTGTTAAGCTCTTTATCTGTGAATACCTCACAGATTAAATCCATCATAGCGGAGTACTCTTGAAAACGAATGTTTGCCTTTTCCTCATCTGTCAGAGAGCGTCGCTTATCTTTTCCTGCCCAGATTTGTGCTTTCGCATACAACTCTGTGCTATGAATTTTTCTCACTTTAAGTTCGAAATGATCCTTCATCTCGTATTTGTCACCATTAACGCAGTCATCATCAAGATAAAAAAAGTCTACAACCCTTTTGTTTGCCCAGTTTGAGAGGTAATAGAAATCAATAAGCCCCTCTTCATAGTGGCCAAGTAGCTTTTTTTTCATATTTTCTGACATATTGGTGTCCCTTTACCAATGTGAGGCACTCACAGTGAAAGTGAGATTTGTGAGTGCCTCACTCAAAATTCCATTAACGCTTGATTGGTGTCATAACGGAACCTTGCGCTTTAACTGTTTCTTGCAATTCGTAGTATCGGAATGACAGTTCTGAATAGTTCATCTCCAACTGCTTTCTTGCCTCAACCGCATTGTCACGCTCAGTACGGTATTTCTCTTTAAGCCTTTCAGCTTTCTTCAATTTGGCTCTGAGGACATCCATCTCCGACAACGGGGCATCAATCTCGATGTCCAGTCCAGATGCCAGTGCTTGTTCGCGTTTATAGTTGTAGTCCTCGATCAGCGGCTTAATCCGCTCCATAAACTCAGGGAACTTGTGGACATAGCCTTTGGCGAATCCAGCCTCATTGTTGATTTTGTTCAGTGTCAGCCTGCCGCTGGCCTTTACCTTAAGCGGCTTTCCCGACACCAAACGCTCAAAAGCCGCCTGTAATCGTGCCTCGGATAATTTCAGTTGCTCACTCATGCCATTACCGCCTTAATCTCATCCTTGAAGGGTTCAAAGTCGATATTGTGTTGGGTCAACGTCTGCTCCAAATACAAAATTTTCTGTCTTTCCCCCTCCAGAATGGAGGAGAGCGCGTAGTCCTCCATGGCGTTCATCTCCCTGAAGCTCTCGACCAGACTCCGGTGCTCTCTGGCTTTAATTCGTGCCCCTCGGTCTGTGATGATCTCGTGCTCACAGGGCTTGCTCTCAGTGTGGAATTGACTGATGGAGCACAGGCGCTCACAGGTGGGGTTGGTGCAGTAAGATCCAGTTGGGAGCATAACGATGGACTTGTCGCCACTTCTGACCAGAGCCCGCAATTCGCTGCGACTTAACAGGATGGTTTCACCCCTACGTAGCGCTTCCTCCTTGGACTTGGCAATGCGCTCTCCCTCCACCCCAGATAAGTGGCTCGACTCGTTGTACACCTCATCCAGCGCATCGACAGCCACATCTTCCATGGCTTCATCAAACATTGCCGTCAATTCGCCATCCAGCATGATCCCTTCCATGCGGGCCAGTTCGGCATTGTTGGCGTACCACCCAGACATCGAGAGGTTTTTGTGTTTGAACTGGTGCTTGATGGTCAGCAAATTCCCCAGTTTGTTCCGCACCAGAAAAACAGCGAAAGACCGCCGCATATCGTGAGGTGAAAACTTGGTGGAGTAACCGCCGACTTCCAGCTCTCCGGCTCTGGATGGGTTAAGCAAATCAAACTCTCGGACGTCATCAGCCGTTGCGGGTTGGAAATAGCGCTCTGCGTTAAAGCTTTTATCAATACTGCTCAGGTGATAAGAGGTACGGAGCTGGCCATCGAATGCCGTGTTGCGCAGGGCTGCTGGTATGAACGCAGCTCCCAATTCGACCATGGCGCGTTGATAGCGATCCTCATCAATACGTCCTTTGGCCCGATGCCGACTCAAAATTACCTTGTGCAGTTCTCGTGCATACTGTGTTGCGTCGTAGGCCAACTCCAGCGCTTGCTTGGCAATGGGATGGGTCTGCCAAACCGCTGTGATGGGTTGCCCTTCGTTACCTTTCGAGGTCAAACCCATCAGCACCGGGATACCGTCTTTTATCTGGTAACTTTTTGGATTCATCGAGACGAGTTCGGTTTTTCTTGCCCCGGAAAACAACCCCACCACCATAAAGCTGGCCATCACCAATCGGGAAACAAAGGTGGCATCCGAGTCGCATTTCAGCCCCGGCACGCTAGAACCAGCCTCAATTTTGCGTGCTGCTCTACAGCAACGAGCACTAGTCTTCACCTGTTCGTCATGTGTGAAATCAGTAGTACCACTCTCCACCAAATGTTGGTCATAAATGGCAAGCATCTGGCGTGTATACTCCATCATGCAGGTTGAGATTTCCTGTCGGTAAGGATGATATTTCTCAACAATTTCAACCGCTGCGGTCAACCAATGGGCATGCATGGCCGGAGGGAAAGCCACATGCTGTTGTTCGGTTTTCTCCACATGCTTCAGCACCACCATTTCCCGCTCTGTGGTATGGCGGGACGTCACCCCCAAGTCATGCAGTGCGTTAATGATCCCTGCAAAAGCTTTCAGAGTCTCGATACCGTATTTCCCCTTCAAAGAGGCTTTGCAGTCACGCCACTCCCAGTCATGAGAGAGTAAAGAGTAATCCGATTTGCCCCAGTGCTTGGCGATGCCCCATAACTTATCCTTGAACCTAGCCAGTGCGTGTACGGTGAAGTGATTGGCGCTCGACTGGGCTATTTTGTGCTGCATGTACTGGGCGGTCAGGCGCTGAATGTTGTGCCGGTGGGTCAGGTCAACCCCAGTGAATCGAACCTCCCGCTTTGGTTGCGCTAGCGCTGTGAAATCCCAGATTTCATCGTACAGTCGGGACTTACCTTCCCCCGCTGAATTGAACGAGACAAACGGGTTTTCTTCCTGCTCAGGCAGTACCTGATGCAATGCCATGTTCATCGATTCTTACCCCACTAAATACTGGATGCTGATGTGGCTCTTGTAGAGCGGGTGATATTCGGCTCGGTCAATCCGTTCGACCGCTTGCTGATATGCCTTAGGAGCCTTTTCCTGCATTCTTTGCAGGGTTCTTGCGATCACCGCTTCAATCATCCTCGCCTTGTCTTTTGGCGCAGAGTTTTTGGCGGGAATGTCTTCCATCCTCGCCAGTTGAGTCTGGAAGGACAGCATCAGCCAAATGTCCGTCTCAGAGGCGATCAGCATATGCTTATCGCAGTCATAACAGGCTAGGAAGTCGGTGCATTTTTCCGCTCCCTCTGACAGCGGGAACCCCATATTTTTTGCTTTCCGAGACTCGGACATCAGTTTGTCCGGGCTGGCTCCTTGGCAGCGGATACCCGAGGGTGTCAGTGTGGTTTTCGGGGCATTACCACGCATCAGACGTTGTTTGTAGTCATAGTCGGAAAGAATGTCGCTGTTGAGCACTTTTGCCTGTTGTACCGCCGCTGAAAATTCCTCACCCTTGGCAATGGCGTACTGAGCGTCGTTTACGGCTTTGAGGTTGTTTTCATGGTCACCTTGCACTCCACTGGTATACCTACGTTCAACGACCTTGACGGTGTTGTTTAAGCCCTGACTGACAATAAACACACTTTCGGTCGCACGCATCAGCATGTCCGCTTTGGTGTTCCTGAACTTGCTGGCAGAGATTGGGATCCCAACCACCTTTTCAATCACTAAGTTGATACTTTGAGGTCTGGTGCCACACTGGGTGAAATCCCAAACCTCGTTATTGCGAGTGAAATACGGGAACAGCGGCTTGCCCGCTGTTGGCTCATGGCCCATTCGCCGATAGATCTGCTTTGATGTCGAAAACCAAGCCTCGATCATCTCTTTGGTGTGTTTGCTAAGGCCCAAAGAGTTGTCGATCTCTTTGTAGCCAGCTCGGGCTTTTAGGCCACGAAAAATGTATCGCCCACCGTGGATGCTGGTAAATGTGACATCGCCAAATGTCATTGAGGCCAGCACACTGAAGTTCATGCCAGTGAGCATGAAGAAGGTGTACAGGGCGCAGCGGCTGGCATGATCGGCAATAGGCTTAAACTCAAGCTGCTGCGCTGTCAGAGCCGAGGACTGCAAGTATTCGCTCCCTCCTCGTTGCGATGGCCGCATTAAGTACCTCAGCCCCTTTTTCTTATCGGCACACTGCCTCGGCGACCAACCCTGCTCTTTGGCGGTGTTATTAAAGATCGCTTCGTCAAAACAGGGATGGATCTCCGGTATCGTGCCGTCCTCAATGTGCTTGGCGAACCCCGATTGACCCTTCCTCAGCACTTGGGCAACGAGCTTAATGGACGCAGCATCCAATGCCCCCTGTCTGCCGCTGGCTTCAGGTTTCTTCACTTTGGGCAACTTGCGGCGGTCGGCTGCTCGCCCCATCAAGCCGAGGCAATACTGTAGAAAGGCTAGAACATGCGTTGCTGCTGATGGTGCTTCCCCTGTTAATGCGAGCCTGTTGAAGTGTTTGAGGGCTGCATCCATGGTGTCTATATCAAACAGGTCGCCTGAATAATTGAAGCTATCGAGGTAGCGAAAATAGACTAGCCCACCAGTTCTAAGCTCAGCCAATGCCCGGTTAGGATTTGATTGCAGCAACTTGTGTAAGCTACGGATCTGGTCGTCTCGCTCCGCATTCACCAGCGCCTCGGGGTGCTTTTCGATCTGCCTCAGTGTTGGCACCCACCGATAGCGCAGACGCTTTAGGTGAAATGACCTCCCATTACTTGTGCGGAACTCCATGCCATCAATGGACAGGGTGCTGACACTGGCCGTTTTAACGATTTGGGTGGGTTCGATCCTGATGCGTCTGCGGCTCATTGGGCACCCTCCCAGTCATCGAATACCCCGGTGTAATTCAGAATGTCTTCGTAAATTTCATCCGCACTAGGATGGTCTTGCGCGATCTTCAGATACATCAAAGTGGTGTCGTAATTTTCGTGACCCAACAGGGAGGAAACCCGAGCGAGTGCATCGTCCGGTGTTATCGTTTTCAGGAGGTGGCGGAACACATTAACGGCAAAGGTGGCTCTTAAGTTGTGGAGCGAGCCAACGATTGGGCGCTGCACCCCCTCGGTGCGATTGGCTGTGTCCCGGACTTCTGTCCAGCGGTTGCTGAATTCATTGACGCTGAGCATCATCGGCTTACCCGTCTGTGAAATGAACAGGTAATGCCGATCTCGGTTAACGCCGTCATGCCCCTCAAACAACGCCGTGTTGCCTGATTCATGTTGCTGCTCACACCAGAGCTTAAACTTGGCCAGACGTTTCTTGTAACGCTCAGACTGCGTGTACTCATAGAGGGATTGCATCAGTTTGGCGGGAATGATGGTGGTACGTGATTTGTTGCCAGCCTCAGGCGTTTTCGTCCATGAGCCGTACTGATCGCCCACACCCAAACTCAATATCCCTCGTGTGAACACCTCCCGCCCCTCTTCAATCTTGGTGGCAGGTCGAACTATTTGGCCAAGGTGAAGGCTGGCTGCTTCTTCGGAACGCAATCCGGTGAAGCGACAAGTCATGAAGTGCAGAGAATACTCGATGGGGAGTGACTCCAACCTGCCACTTTTTCCCTTGCGAATAACTCGGCGTGATTTCTCGATGACATTGTGCAGTACTCGCCACTCTTCATTTGTGAATGGCTTGAGGTCACGACGGAGGTGGTCGAGCGATGTTCCACCGGAAAGGCTTGGTTTAGCGAACTTTAGGCGCAGATCTGTGGTTTGGATTTGCTTGGCGTAATGGCGTTTCATGCTCGTTGCGCCAGCATCGAGAAGTAGGCTGATGTTCTCGAACTCGAACGGTTCACCTGAGATCAGATGGGGGGAGCGATGGAGCCAGTATTTGTAAAAGCTTACAACGGCACTTAGGTAGCTCTTGGCCACGCTTTTGGCCATTGCCCCATCACTGGCTGTGGCAAGCTCTTTGAGTTTGTCGCGAAACTGATAAGTCAGGCGTTCTGACTTTGCGCGTGGGAAGTGGTTCCAGTCAGGACGCACATCCCCCCACTCGGGGTCGACATCGCCCCGCTCGAAGGCGGCATCCCACTCAGCTTGGCTATCCAGAACGAACTGGAAGTACATTGCCAATCCCTGTGAGTACCGATCCGACTTTTGTACGCCGTCATTGAGGTGTTTGCTGAGGATGAAGTTGTTGGCTACGTCAATGGGCTTAAAGGACAGCACCTCCCCCTTGTCGTTGTACGCAACCATGTTTAGCAGCGTGACCTTTTTGATCAGAGTTCCGCCAGTCTTCTGATCATGCGGGCTGTACACAATAACAACCTCACCATCTTCGTTGATGGTTGCGATTGGTTTTTTGTAGCGGCAGTTGGTGATGACTGAGGTCTCAACAACGCATCCTTGCTCGGTTTGAATCATGTAACCCACTCAATCCATTGGTAATGCCATTGAGTAAGATGTTAATGATAAATCACCACTTGTAAAGTCCGAGAATCATTGTTCATAACATTTCTCCTAGATTGGAGAAGGGCATCGCTGAGTACAAGAAGCAGCAGAAAGCCAAGGCCCGCGCCGCGGATAAGGCCCGCAAGCAGGCCCGACGGGCCAAAGCCCGCGATGCCGAAGAGGCGGAAGAGGTGGTCATGGAGGGGGCGGGCCCAGCCAGCTCAGGCCGAGTGGCATGGGCGTTGCTGGTGTTGAGCTGGGCAGGCTTTGCGGCTTACTTGCTGTTGAGCTGAGCCGGCTGCAATCGCATTTTGCCCTCACCATCACGAAGCCAGTCCCGCAGGGCGTCGATAAACAGGCGACTTCGACGAGGCAGTTGGGCCCGGGAGGGAAACAGCAGCGTAATGGCCAGTTGGCGGTATTGCCACTGAGGCAGCACCGGACGAACCCGCCCCTCGCTGACCGCCTGATTCAGGGTAAAGTGCGGCAACAGGCCGATCCCCAAGCCCTGCTCCACCAGCGTGGCGTTACCGGCAGGCGTATCGGTCCGGTGGAATACCGGCAGCCCGGCAGGTTGGCTGACCCCCTCATCATTGCTCAGCATCAGGGTGCTGAGATTGGGCATCCGGGTCATCTGAACGCCACGGTGGGCGGACAGGTCCGGCAGGCTCTCGGGGACGCCCCATTGCGCCAGATAAGAGGTGGCGGCGTACAGCCCCATGGGCAGTGCGCCCAGCTCGATGCCGACCATCGATGAGTCCACCGGCGTGCCGATGCGAATGGCGATGTCGATATCCTCTTCAACCAGATTCAATACCGCATCGGCCAGCTGAAGGTCGAGCTGAATGCCCGGATACTGCTGGCAAAAGCGGCTCAAAAAGGGACTGAGCACCTGCTGGGCCACGTCAGAGGTGGTGGTGAGCCGCAGTCGTCCCATTGGCTCCGGCCCAAGATCCTGCACTTCCCGCAACCCCTGACTGGCCTGGGGCAACAGGTCCCGGCAGTGGCGATAAAGCACCTGACCTTCGGCGGTGACGCTGAGCTGCCGGGTTGAGCGCTGCAGCAGGCGCACTGACAGGGCTTGCTCCAGAGCGGAGATCTGTTCACTGACCTTACCCCTCCCCAGCCCCAGCTTGCGCCCGGCGGCACTGAAAGAGCCTTGTTCGACCACCGTGGCAAATATCGCCAAGCGCCGTATCTGGGCCAGACTCTCCTGCATGACTTGTCACCTTTTCGGATCAATGAATTCCGGTTTGTCAGGATAATCTTTGCCAATGGATCGCGCCATACTCTCCGCCGTTGCCCCATTCGCTAGGAGAAACCTCATGACAACCGTCTTCGTTACCGGCGCGTCCGGCGCCCTGGGCCAGGCCCTTATCCAACAGTTGAGCGACACCGGGCTGACCGTGATTGCTGGCAGTCGTACCCCGAAACCGCAGCCTGGAATTCAGGCGGTGGCCTTTGACTATGACCGCCCGCAGACCTTCGAAGCTCTGAAGGGCGTCGACAAGCTGGTGATGATTCCCCGCCCGGCAGATGTCATTGCCGATCAGGTGATGATCCCGGTTATCGAAGCGGCCAAAGCCGCCGGGGTAAAACAGATCGTGCTGTCCACAGCATTGGGAGTGGATGCCAATGAGGAAGCGCCCCTGCGCAAGGTGGAGAGGGCGCTGTTTGCCAGCGGGCTGGATTACACCGTGGTGCGCCCCAGCTGGTTCTTCGATAACTTCCTGAAACCCGGCGAGGTGGCCAGCATTCGTCAGGGGGTTTTGGTGGCGCCGGCCAGCGACGGCAAAGGGTCCTTTATCGCGGCCCGGGACATTGCCGCGGCCATCATTGCCGCCCTGCTGGATTCCCGCCATAACGGCGCGGCTTACACACTGACCGGCCCGCAGGCGGTGACCCACGCCGAAGTGGCTGCCGCACTGTCGTCGGCATTGGGGCATAAGGTAAGCCACCTGGATATCGCGCCTGTCGAGTATGGTGCGCTACTGACCAAGGCGGGTTTGACGGATTCCCAGGTGGGTTTCTACCAGTTCCTGTATGAACTGACCCGGATCGGGGTGTTCGGTGCTGTGACCTCAGATCTGGAAGCGATGACCGGACAGCCCGGACAGGATCTGGCTGGCTTTGTCGCCGAGCATCTCGGGGCCTGGCAGTAAGGCAATAACACGGCACCCGGTTTGGGTCGGGTGCCGTCAGCCCATCACTTCTTTTTGGCGCGGGGGTGGGCGGTGTCGTACACCGAGGCCAGGTGCTGAAAATCCAGGTGGGTGTAGATCTGGGTGGTGGAGAGGTTGGCGTGGCCCAGCAGCTCCTGCACCGCGCGCAGGTCCTTTGAGGCTTCCAGCAGGTGCGTTGCAAAGCTGTGGCGCAACTTGTGGGGATGCACCTTGCTGTCGAGGGCCTGAGACTGGCCCCACTCGGTCAGTCGGGCCTGCACGCTGCGACGGCTGATGCGGCTGCCGCGGTTGGAGAGAAACAGGGCCGCACACTCTTTGCCCTTGAGCAGCGCGGGGCGCAATGCCAGGTATTTGGCCAGCCACTCAGAGGCTTTATTACCCACCGGCAGGATCCGCTCCTTGCCCCCTTTCCCCATCACCCGCACCTCACGATCTGTGAGACTGAGCTGTGGGCAATCCAGCGCCACCAGCTCCGCCAGACGCAGGCCGGAGGAGTAGAACAGCTCCATCATGGCGCGGTCACGGATAACCAGCGGGTCATCGTCATTCAGCTCCAGCAGGCGGTTGACCTGGTCCACATCCAGATTTTTCGGCAGTGGCCGCCCCTGCTTCGGCGCTTGCACGCCGACCATGGGGTCGTGAGTGAGGGTGCCTTCGCGCAGCAGGAATTTGATCAGCTGGCGCAGTGCCGAGAGGGTCAGCGACAGTGAGCGGGGCGACAGCCCCTGGCGATGCAGTTTGGCCAGCAGGGCCTGGCAGTGCTGGGTGCGCAGGCCTTGCCAGTCGGTCAGGCCCTGGGCCTGCAACAGCGGCAGGGCGCGCTCCAGCTCTTTGAGGTAGTTGCGTACCGTGTACGCCGAGTACTGACGCTCGTTTTCGAGGTAGCCCCGGAACGCCTGCAGTGCGTTATTCATTGGCCAGCAGTTGCTTGACCTGGTAAGTCAGCAGATGCTTGAGCTGGTCCAGCAGCAGGGTGTCCATGTCGGCAACAAAGTGGCCGGGGTCGTGGGAGGCGATGGCCACCACGCCGTGCCAGTTGTTGTGCTCACCCAGTCCGATTAGAGCCACGGAGCCGGTTTCCAGACCGACCATCAGCTGCGCTTCGGCCGCCGGCAGGCGCCCCAGGTAGTAGTTGTCACTGCTGAGGCGGCGGCGCAGGATGCCGTGCATCGCCTCGTGTTCAAACTCGTTGGCGGGACGAGCGACGTGCAGCCGAACCCGACCAAAGCGAAAGCGCTGACGCAGCTGCTCGGCCATCTCCCGTTGCAGTTGATCCAGCGACTCACAGGCCAGCAGATCAAAGATCAGCTTGCCGTAGAAGCGGTAGATCTCTTCGTTGCGGGCGGCGATCGCCAACAGCGAGGTGATCTCCTCCTCCAGCTGTCCGACCCGCTGGCGCAGCATCATCATCTGCCGCTCCACCAGGGACACCGTTCCCCGCTCCGGATGGGGGATGCGCATCGACACCAGCAGGTCCGGGTAGCGGGTAAAGAAGTCCGGATGATCCAGCAGGTACTCACGCACCAGGATCGGATCCAGCTGGCTGGGGTCGGTCAATCCATGACTCATAGTTCGATCTGTCCGTCGTAGACGTGTACAGCCGGGCCGGTCATGTACACCGGTTTGCCCTCGCCGGCCCAGCGGATGTGCAGACTGCCGCCCGGCAGATCCACCCGCACTCTGTCGCCCAGCAGGCCCTGGAACTGGCCCACTACGGCGGCCGCACAGGCGCCGGTGCCACAGGCCTGGGTTTCGCCGGCCCCCCGTTCAAACACCCGCAGGCGGATGTGGTTGGGGTTCATCACCTGCATAAAGCCCACGTTCACCCCTTTGGGGAAGCGGTCATGCCGCTCCAGCAGCGGGCCAACGCTCTCCACCGGGGCGCTGTCGATATCCTCCACCCGGATCACGCAGTGCGGATTGCCCATCGACACGGCGCCCGCCAGTACGGTTTGCACGTCGGTGGGCAGCAGATAGGTTTTCTCCACCTTGTTGGCGCGAAACGGCAGTGATGCCGGCTCGAAGTTGGGCACGCCCATATTGACGGTCACACGGTCCTCGCCATCGAGGTCGAGCACCAGTGGGCCGCCCTGGGTGGAGACCTGGATGCGGTTCTTGTGGGTCAGCCCCTTCAGCCGGACAAAACGGGCGAAACAGCGCGCGCCATTGCCGCACTGCTCCACTTCACTGCCATCGGCGTTGAAGATGCGGTAGTGAAAGTCCTGTTCCGGATCGTAGGGCGGTTCCACCACCAGCAGTTGATCGAAGCCGATGCCGAGGTGGCGATCCGCCAACTGGCGGATCTTGTCCGGCGACAGATAGAGGTTCTGGGTGACCCCATCCACCACCATAAAGTCGTTGCCGAGCCCGTGCATCTTGCTGAAATGTATCAAGTTGATACGCCTTAATCCTGAGGTTATCCGGCTAGTTTACGGCAGGAGGCTTTCGCCTTGCCACAGTTGTTCCACGGTTTCCCGTGCGCGGATCAGGTGGTGGGCGTCACCGTCCACCATCACCTCGGCGGCCCGGGGCCGACTGTTGTAGTTGGATGCCATGGTAAAGCCGTAAGCCCCGGAGCTGCGGACGGCCAGCAGGTCACCCGGCTCGATGCACAGTTCGCGCCCTTTGCCGAGGAAGTCGCCGGTTTCACACACCGGGCCCACCACATCGTAGGTCTGATGGGGGCCGTCGCGGGGCTCAACCGGGATGATCGCCTGCCAGGCGCTGTAGAGGCTGGGGCGGATCAGGTCGTTCATGGCCGCATCGACGATGGCGAAGTGGCGGTCTTCCCCGGTCTTGAGGTAGGCCACCTCGGTGAGCAGTACCCCGGCGTTGGCCATGATGGCGCGGCCCGGCTCCAGGATCAGGGTCAGGGGCCGGTTGCCCAGATGCTCGCGCAGGGCGCGGGCATACTCGTCCGGCAGTGGCGGCGATTCTTCGTCGTAACGCACGCCGAGACCGCCACCCACATCCAGGTGGGACAGCACAATGCCCAGCTCCGCCAGACGGTCCACCAGCGCCAGCAGGCGGTCGAGGGCGTCAATAAAGGGCGGCAGGGTGGTGAGCTGGCTGCCGATATGGCAGTCGGCTCCTTTGACTTGCAGGTTCGGCAGGCTGGCTGCACGCTGGAATACCTGCTCCGCCCGCGCCATGGCGATGCCGAACTTGTTCTCTTTCAGGCCGGTGGAGATGTAGGGGTGGGTGCCGGCGTCCACATCGGGATTGATGCGCAGGGACACGGGCGCTTTCAGGCCCATGGCACCGGCCACCTCGTTGAGGCGCTCCAGTTCCGCTTCCGATTCCACGTTAAAGCAGTAGATCCCGGCCTGCAGGGCCTGGCGCATCTCGTCGGCGGTTTTACCGACGCCGGAGAACACCACTTTGCCGGGGTCACCGCCAGCCTGGATCACCCGGGCCAGTTCCCCTCCGGATACGATATCGAAGCCGCTGCCAAGACGAGCCAGCAGGTTCAATACCGCCAGGTTGGAGTTGGCCTTAACGGCGTAACAGATCAGGTGCGGGTGGTCGCCCACCGCCCGATCAAAAGCGTGAAAGTGGCGCTCAATGGTGGCGCGGGAGTAGACGTAGCAGGGGGTGCCGTAAGCCGCGGCAACCTCGGCCAAGGGCACCTCTTCAGCGCTCAGCGCTCCCTGTCGATAGCTGAAATGGTCCAACTCAATTCCTTTGGTCGTTATTGGCCTCGGCCGGAGCCGGTTCCGTCTGGGTTTGGGTCTGGTTGGTGTCAGGCTCGTCCGGCAGATAGAGCGGACCTTTCTGGCCGCAAGCGGCAAGCCCAAGCAGCAACAGCAGTGCGAGGGTGAGTCGTTGCATTATTGGGGCAGATTTTGTTCTCGATGGTCGTATAATCGCATCGACACAGCCAATTGCAAAGAGACAACCTTTATGGCCCTGGATCACAGCCAATACCACCAGCTCGCTGACGCGGTGCTGGACCACATCACCGCCACCATTGATGACGCCGACCTGGACCTCGATTATGAGCAGGCAGGGAACGTGCTGGAGCTGGAGTGCGCCGACGACAGCCAGATCATCATCAACAAACAGGAGGCGATGAATCAGATCTGGGTGGCCACCAAGTTCGGCGGCTTCCACTTCTCCTACGAGGAGGGCGAGTGGAAGGATGACCGCAGTGGCGTTGAGCTGTACGGCTTCCTGGCCGAAGCGATCACCAAGCAGGGCGGTGAGGTTATCCGCTTCTGAGTCGTTTCCAGCGGGCTGTTCGGCCCGCTGTCTGTTTCCCCGATGGCCCCGGTCCTACTTGGCTGTCAGGCCATAGGGCAAGGGCGCAAACCAGTCGGCGTTGGCCGGTACGTCGGGGCCGGGTCGAACACCCTGCCAATCCAGCAGCATCACCGCCAGCACGTTGCGGTGCTCTCCGCCTTTCAGATTGAGGCTGCCCGTCACGGAGGGGATCAACCCCGCCTGCTTGTCCACCGCTGCTGCGATGGCCTGCCGGGTTTTCGCCACCACCGGATCATCCTCCAGCCCCGCCAGCAGGAAGCTCAGTCCCACTTCGGCAATGATGTCCTCCTTGCAGCGTCGCAAAATGGTGTCGATTTCAGCCCGGAAGTAGTCGTAGATCCAAGCGTGGTCGCTCTGCCTGACCGGATACTGGTAGTACCCGGATGCGGCGAATATCAGGTGAGTCATGCCGTAGATCTTGTTGCCGTACTCGCGCTCCGACAGGGTGCTGTCCGCGACGTCCGGGTACGCGGCACGAAACGCCCGCACAAACCCCTCCACGTACTCCCCCTCATTGAGTTGGCGCAGCCAGTAGACCTGGTTGGCCAGTTGCGCTGCCCAGACCCGGACCAGTGCTGGATCTTCGCTGTAATCCGCAAAGTCGAAGCGGCGTATCAGGGCGCGCAGGCGGGCATCGTCCCGGTGTTTGAGACCATACTCGTCAGCGCGTGCCATTGCCCCCAGCAGTGATACACCGAGCACCAGGTATTCCGGTTTGTCGGCGGTGGCCTGCTGACGCGCCTGGCGGCGGTCGTCGTCGCTGTCCTGATAGTTGGCCAGGCGTTGGGCACCGGCCTGGCGCATCGCATCCGGCGTGGTGAACTCTGCGCTGATCTGGTTCAGGGTGCTGGCCACCCGGGCCATATCCTGCCAGATGGCGGCGGCGTACTTGGGATCACCGCTTTGCCGGTACATGCGCAAACCGAAATGCCCCGCCTTGGTGGCGGGCAGGGTGTAGAGCTGGGTTTGGTAGGTGTGGCGGATCTGGTCAGCCACGGTGACGGGGTCGGCGTAGGCTGGCAGTACCAGCAGGACCAGGGCAACGAGGCTGTGGCGCAGACGGTTCAACATGATGGGGGCTCCCTGCCGAAAACCCCCAGCATAGGACCTGGCCAAAGCGTCGTCACCCGTTCAGTGCAGCAGCGCTGCCCAACCGTGGCACAACACCGCCACGGCGGTCAGGACGCCGCGCAGGTTCCAGTAGCCCGGTGGCGGGTTGAGGGTGCGGAAGTCGTACAGCAGCAGGGCGACAAAGGCCACAGGCAGCACCAGCAGAGCCAGCCCGGTGGGCAGCAGTACCAGCGCCAGCCAGGCGACAATACTGGGCAGCATCGCCACGTAGGTTTGGGTCGGGCGCGACTGGGCGATCACTCCGGCATACCAGTGGATGCCTCCGAGAAAGGAGAGGATCACGGCGCTGTAGGCGATCAACCCGTAGCGGGCGCTGTCCGCTGTGATCAGGTCCAGTCCGGCCAACAGCGGCAGACCCCAGAAAGGGGTCAGGCCGGCGATGCCGAGCCAATGAGCGTGGGGGTGCATGGGCGTCCTCGTTAACCAAATCCCTGATTACGAAGCGTAGACGGGATCAGATCGCCAGGGGTTCGACCATCAGCTCGCCGTCGTCGTCCCGACTCAGGCGGTAGAACTGGGGCAGGTTAAAGCAACCCCCGGCCCCGAAGGTGGCGCGCTGGTTACTTCGTCGGAAGGCGTAGAGGTGGCTGAACTCATCCACCAGGCTGTCCAATCCCTGGCTGTCACTCTTCAGCCGCTTCAGTTCGTTGTGTTCATCCAGCAGGTAGATGTCCATACCGGAGGGGCGCTCACGCACGAAGATCTGAACCAGTCCCTTACGGGCATAGTGACCCAGGATGGCCGGTGCACCGGCGTAGGGGTCATCCCCCAGGTCAGGCTTGGGCAGCTCCACCACACCGTGGCGACGCAGTTGCCCCAACAGCGCGGCGCCCTTGTCGAGACGCTGCCAGCGCAGGCCACGGGGGTCGATAAACAGGCCATATTGGCGATGACCAATGGCCAGCGGCCAGACCTGAGTGCGCTCCATGGTGGTTTGGCAGTAGAGCCGCTGAACCCGGTCCAGCAACTGCACCATGGCGTCTTCAATCTGGCTGCGCAGCCGCTTGGCGGCACAGAACACCTCGATGGCCAGCGGCCCGTTGGCGCGGTCCAGTCCGCTGAGCAGCTGGGCCAACAGCTTCAGCAGCCCCTCCTCCTCCTCGAAGCGGTAGCAGTGACGCTCCCCCCAGGAGTTCTCGGTCAGCAGGGTCAGGCTGCCCACCAGGTTGCGCTTGGGCCGGCCGGTGGCGAATACCGGGGCACCCTGCAGGTCCATCATCAGGCTCTGGCCATGCCAGTGGAGTGTCGGGTCCTGCTCCACGTTGCACAGCACCACCACCCGGGTGTACCGCCAGGGCGCCTGCAATGCCTCCATGGTGGGTTGCTGCGGCGGCACGATAACGTGGCGCAGGCGTTGGCACAGATCGGACAGTTTGCGGCTGTGCCAGCTTTGTCCGCCCTGATGGCAGTAGATGCGGGTGTTTTCGCCGATCAGGCCGTTGTTCAGGGCCCAGGCCATGCAGGCCAGTCGGGAGTCTGCATGGTACAGCGGACTCTCACCAAACAGCTGGTTGTCCTGCGGAGGGCGGCGATAGAGGTACCAGCCCTTGGCGTGGTGGGGATTGTCGCGCACCGCCACCAGGGTCAGGGCCTCCTCCTCAAGATCGCCACTCCACAGCGGGTTCAGCAGCGGCACTTTGGCGGGTTCGGCCTCGAACTTGGTGTAGAGCTTACGGGTGAGGATCCCCAGTTCATCAAACCTGAGCCGGCTGCGGAAGCGTTGGCGGGCGGCAAAACCGGTCAGGCGCTGGTAGCTGGCCAGCATCAGTTGGTCGAGACGCTCATTGCACCAGCGCAGCTGGCCGGCGTGCCAATGGCGGGCCTGGTCCAGGCTGAGGATCAGCTCACGGGTCCAGCGCCACTGCTTGGTCAGGGCGCTGAGTGTCGGGTAGCGCCAATCCTTGGTGCTGTTGGGATCGCTCAGGGGCAGCGCGCACTTCAGGTAGAAACTGCGCTGCACCATGGTCAGGCGGCGTCGGTCACTCTCCCGCTCCAGGTAGTCGCTGACCCGCTGGTACAGCATCAGGTAGGGGTCCAGAACCACCATCGAGTGGCCCGCCCGCAAGCGGTACCAGAGCTGATCGCGCAGGATGCGCTGGTCCGGGTAGTCGGCCACATAGGCTTCCAGCAGCAGCACCTTCAGGCCGGCTTTGTGGGGCTTGTCGAGGCCCTTGAACAGCTGCCAGAGCGCGGCGCCGAAGAACTCCGACGCGGGCAGATGGCTGAGTTGGCCCAGACTGAGCAGGTCCGGGTGGTTCTGGGGCGCCCCCGGCCACCACGCCAGCGCGTGGCCCGCCAGTCGGATCTGGGTACGGTAGAACTCCTCCAGCAGCAGCCAGTTTTGTGCCGAACCGCTGTGCTCCGCCGACAACTGGTCCGGTTGGCCCTGCTCCAGCATGTCGGGGCTGATCAGGTAGAGGTGGAGCTCCAGGCCGCTGGCGGCGAAGTGGCGCTCCAGCGCTTCGCATTTGCGCGCCAGCGCTTCGCGGGCAGACTCGCTCAGGCCGAGGGGATGCACCAGCCAGCAGTCGAGATCCGACTCCGGCCCCTGGCCAAAGGTGCCGGTGCTGCCCATGGTGTAGAGGCCCAGCAACTCCGGGGCGCCGGGGGCGTAGTGCTGCCACGCTTTGGGGCAGGGCAGCAGGGGCGCCTGCGGGAAGCCACTGGGGGCATCCGGCTGATAACCGGGAAGTTGGGGCTGGTTGAGATGCAGCAGCCACGGCAGCTGAAAAAACGCCGCCAAGCGATCCTGGCCCAGCTGTTGCTGGGCCAGGGTCAGGCGGTGTTGATTAAGCGTTTCGCTTAGCGCGATGTCGGACTGCAGATCTCGCAACGGCTTTCAAAGAGTTAACTGGGGAAAATTGTGACCATGGTAACACTTTTCCCTGCTGGAGAGGAAAGCGTGAGTTGGTTCACCCTTTTGCCTGCAAAGCGGCGGCTTTTGTGATCAGGGTGAGAGCCGATTCCTTTTCTGGGGGCGCAAAGACTGGCAACATGACCGCCACAAGCGTACCCAGAAGGTACAAAGTTCAGACAGCCAAGGGAAAGATCTGATGGCCCGTAAAGAGATCCGTATCGCAACCCGGAAGAGTCCGCTGGCCTTATGGCAGGCCGAGTTCGTTAAGGCCGAGCTGGAAAAGGCCCATCCGGGACTGACCGTTACTCTGCTGAAGATGTCCACCAAAGGGGATCGGATCCTGGACACGCCGCTGGCCAAAGTGGGCGGTAAGGGCCTGTTCGTTAAGGAACTGGAAGTGGCCATGCTGAACGGCGAAGCCGATATCGCCGTCCACTCCATGAAAGACGTGCCGGTGGAGTTCCCGGAAGGTCTGGGTCTGGCCGTCATCTGTGACCGTGAAGACCCGCGTGACGCTTTCGTCTCCAACACCTACAAGAACCTGGATGACCTGCCGCACGGCGCCATCGTGGGCTCCTCCTCTCTGCGTCGCCAGTGCCAGCTGCGCGCCATGCGCCCTGACTTGGACGTGCGCGACCTGCGTGGCAACGTGGGCACCCGCCTGTCCAAGCTGGATGCCGGCGAGTACGACGCCATTATCCTGGCTGCTGCGGGCCTTAAGCGTCTGGAGCTGGAAGAGCGCATCACCGCCTTTATTGAGCCGGAGCAGTCACTGCCGGCCAACGGCCAGGGTGCCGTGGGCATCGAGTGTCGTCTCGACGACGCCGAGCTGCTGGCGCTGATCGGTGTGCTGAACCACGCCCCGACCCACGCCCGTGTTATCGCGGAACGCGCCATGAACACCCACCTGGAAGGCGGTTGTCAGGTGCCGATCGGCGCGTACTCCGTGATCGAAGGTGACACCCTGTGGCTGCGTGGCCTGGTGGGTGACCCGGATGGCAGCAAGATCATCCAGGACGAACTGCGTGGTCCGGTCGCGGACGCTCAGAAACTGGGTATCGAACTGGCTGAGCGCCTGCTGGCTCAGGGTGCTGGTGAGATCCTGAAACGGGTGTACGGAGACGCCTGATGCACCTGTTGCTGACCCGTCCCGACGGGCGCATCGGACCGCTGGCGGACAAGCTGGCGGCCTTGGGAGTGCGCACCACGCGCGCTCCCATGGTGACCCTGGTGGATAACCCCGACGCAGGCCCCAGCCCGCTGGATACGGTGGACGGGGCTTTTTTTGTGTCCCCGACTGCGGTGGATTGCGCTCATCAACGCTTGCAGGGCAAGTGGCCGGACATCGCCTACTTCGCGGTAGGGGGCGGCACCGCCGCAGCCTTGCGGCGCTATGGTGTTGAACCGATCTGCCCACCGCCCGGTGAAGAGACCACCGAAGGGGTACTGGCGTTGCCGGACTGGCAATACCTGACCGGCAAGCGTATGGCGATTGTACGAGGGGTTGGCGGGCGTGAAGTGATGGCCGCCACCCTGCGGGCGGACGGTTTTGACGTACAATTCTGGGAACTTTACCGTCGCCAACGTCCTGAATGGCCAGCACAAACGGTGCAAAGCTGGCGCCAAAACGGGGTAGACGTCATACTGGCTACCAGCGGCGAAATCCTTGCAAACCTCTTTGCAGTAACGCCTTTATCTGACCACGACTGGCTGCGCAATTGCTTGTGGCTGGTGCCTGTGGAGCGAGTTGCTGAACTGGCGCAACAGCGCGGTTGTCAGCGCATTCAGGTAATGGGCGGAGCGGGGGATGACGCCATTGTCCGCTGCCTAGGAAGTATGAATCACTATGGAGAAGACCCCGAAGGATCCGCAGGATCCCCAGGCCCGTCCTGACGATCAGGCTGACGTACCGGCGAATGAGCCGGCTTCCGAGTCCAATGCCCAACCGGACAAGGCTGTCCGTGTCTCCGATTCGGCCGAACCGCACCCGGGTTCGGCCGACCTGTCCGGGCCCATTCCGGGAACCCAACCCGAGCCCGAAATTGAAACCGCCTCTGCTCCTGAGCCCGAGCCGGTTCGCCCCCCCGAGTCGCAACCCACTCCCGTGATCCAGCACAGCACCAGCAATGGTGGGCTGTTTGTTGGCCTGGTGGCGCTGATCATCGCCATCGGCGCGGCGGTGTTTGTTGGCTGGCAGTGGCAGCAGGAGCAGCAGCTGCGTCAGGACAATGCCCAGCTCAGTGGCCAGTTGCAGGAGCTGCGCCAGGCCATGAACGAGCGCAGTGCAACGCTGGAGCGCCGTATCGAGCGCGGTGAGTCGGCCCAGAGCGACCAGCAACAGGCGCTGGTCTCGCTGCGCGAACAACAACTGGAAGCGCAGCGCCGCGCGGCTCAGCGTCAGCCCAGCGACTGGGTATTGGCCGAGGCCGATTACCTGGTACGGATGGCGTCACGCAAAGTCTGGCTGGAGCACGACACCGATACCGCGTTGGCCCTGCTTAAGGATGCCGATAACCGTCTGAAGATGCTGGGTCAGAACGACCTGCTGCCGCTGCGCGAGGCACTGGCCGACGATATGGCCGCCCTGTCGGCGCTGCCGCGGGTGGATCGCGCCGGTTTGTCGCTGGGCATTGAGTCCCTGATTAAGCGCATCGACGCCCTGCCGTTGAACACCGCCGAGCTGCCGGAAGTGGTCGACCCGGTGGAACTGACCACCCCTACCGATTCCGTCAGCGACTGGCGCACCAACCTGGCGAGCAGCTGGCACGCCCTGACCGAAGACTTCATCACCGTGCGCCGCCGCCAGGGCCAGGTGCAACCGCTGATGGCGCCGGAGCAGGAGTGGTACCTGCGTGAGCACATCAAGGGCAAGCTGATGCAGGCTCAGCTGTCGCTGTACCAGGGCCACAGCGAAGCGTTCCGGGAAGCGGTTGGCACCGCTCGCGGCTGGATGCGGGATTACTTCGATCTGGATGACAGCGCGGTGCAGGGGGCATTGGCCCAGCTGGATCAGTGGCACGATACTCAGATTGGCCTCGCCAGTCCGGTGCGTTTCAGCGTCGCCGACCCGCTTGCTGAGTTGGTGTCCGAGCGTCTTGGTCGCCAGGGAGTGGCGCCATGATCCGCATCCTGTTCTACACCCTGTTGGTGCTGGCCGGCCTCTATGCCGGCCCTAAGCTGGTGGCCAACCAGGGCTATGTTTTGATCGCCGTCGGCGACTACACCATCGAAACCTCGGTGGTGAAAGGCGTGCTGATGCTGCTGGTGCTCTTTGGCCTGCTGCAGCTGCTGGAGTATCTGGTGGTCAAGCTGATTGGCCTGACCGGCTTCACCCTCTCCTCACCGCAACGCTGGCGCCGCAAACGCAGCCGCAAGCACACGTTGCAGGGCGCACTGGCACTGGCTCAGGAAGACTGGGCGGCGGCCGAAAAGGCGATGGCCAGAGGCGCCCAGGCGGGGGAATACCCAGTCATCAACTACCTGGCTGCGGCCCGTGCGGCCCACCATGGCGGTGATCCCGAGGCCTGTGAGCGCTACCTGGCGGAAGCCCAGAAACAGCCGGGAGCGGAGAAAGCGGTGCAGGTCACCCGACTGCGTTACCAGCTGGATGATGGGCAACTGGCACAAGCGCGTCAGGGCCTGGAAGCGCTGGATGCCAAGCTGCGTCAGCAGCCCCAGGTGCTGAAACTGGCGCTGGAGCTGTATCGCCGTCAGCAGGATTGGGATGCCCTGGCCCGGTTGATGCCGGCCCTGAGCAAACACAAGGTGCTGACGGAAGCCGAGCTGGCGGCGTTGCCGGAAGAGATCGAAGTGGTCTGCCTGAGTCAGAGCCCGGATCGCGAAGCGTTGGAGCAGCGCTGGCAGGGGCTGTCACGGCGGCTGAAGCGGTCCGAATCGGTGTTGGTGGCCTACGCCAATGGCCTGGCCCGGTTTGGTGACGCGGCCGCGGGCCGCAAGCTGGTACTGGATCGGTTCGACAAGGAGACGCCGCAGCCGGCGTTGTTGGCGGTGTTGCCTGCTCTGTCTGAGGACGCGGCGGAGGCGGTCAGCCATATCCTGCAACGGAAATATCCGGATTCGGACCTGCTGGAGCTGAAGGATTGCTATGCCGCGCTGGCGGAGCAGGACCGGGCCTGGCGCCGGGCTAAAGAGTGGCGCCAGAAAGCGGTGGAGCAGGCACCCAGTGCCGAACGCTACCGTGCCCTGGCCAGAGTGCAGGAGCAGCTGGGCGAGCGCGAAGGGGCGCTGCACAGCTACCGCCAGTTATTGAGCCTGAGCTGAGCTCAGACTGCGTGTTTCAAGGCCCGGCGCTTGCGTCGGGCCTTTTTGATGCCATCAAATGACAGCAGCACCAGCGCACTCCAGATAAAGCCGAAGGTCAGCAGTTGTGGGCCAGACAGGGATTCGCCAAACAGGGTCAGGGCCATCACGAACATGATGCTGGGGCCGATGTACTGCAACATGCCCAGCAGATAGAGCGGAATGCGGATGGCGGCGGCGGAGAACGCCAGCAGCGGCAGCGTGGTGACCACCCCTGCGGCCAGCAGCAACAGGTTCAGGGAGAGCGGGTTGTTGGCAAAATTGGCGGTCGGGCTGTCGATCCAGGCCCAGTAGGCCAGAGCCAGCGGCAGCAGAATGGCGGTCTCCACCAACAGCCCGGTACTGGCCTGCAGATTGACCTGTTTGCGCAGCAGGCCATAGATGCCGAAGCTGCCGGCCAGCGCCAGCGAGATCCAGGGCACTGAGCCGTATTGGATCAGCTGCACCAGCACGCCGAGGGTGGCGATGCCCACGGCCAGCATCTGCAAGCGGCCCAGCCGTTCACCCAGCACCAGCATGCCCAGCGCCACGCTGAACAGCGGGTTGATAAAGTAACCCAGGCTGGCATCCAGCACGTGGTCATTGGCGACAGCCCAGATGAAGATCAGCCAGTTGGCGCCGACCAGTACCGCCGTCAGGGCCAGCAGTGCCACTTTTTTCGGCTGCCTGAGCAGGGCCCGCACTTCCCCCATGCGCCCGCCAAACCACACCAGAGCGATCACCAGAAAGAAGGACCAGATCACCCGATGCATCAGGATCTCATCCGGTGCGACAGAGGCGATCGCCTTAAAATACAGCGGGGCAAAACCCCACATCAGGTAGGCGCTGATCGCGTACAGCGTGCCGTTACGGGCTTCGGTCTCTGGCATGGTCTCTGGTGTTTGGACAGAAAGGGGCAGGCATTATGCCACTGCCGGTGTTGCCTCCACCAGCGGCCTAACCAACCAGGTAGGTGCCGGTGCCAAAGGCGATGTGACTGCCCTCTTCGTTGTGCAGCTCCATCCGGCACACGGCCACTTTGTTACCGGTTCGGATGATGGTACCGGTGGCGATAAAACGCTGGCCACGGCCGGGGCGCAGGTAATCAACCCGCAGGTCGATGGTACCCAGTTTCGGCAGCTTCTGTTGCAGCAGCTCAATGCCGGGGTCCACCTCCCGTGCGACCACGCCAGCAAAGGCGGTCAGGCCGCCGGTGACATCCAGCAGAGTGGCGGTCACTCCGCCATGCAGGATCTGCTGATGCACATTGCCAATCAGGTGGTCAGCCATGTCGATGGCGACCTCAACGCCCTCGGTGTCGTAACGCACCACTTTCAGGCCAAGATGGCGGTGGAACGGCAGTTGCTCGCTAAAAATGGCGGACACCTTGTCCAGGATCAGTTGAGATGTCATGGGCCCTCCTTTGGCCAGGTTCCGGTCACCGGGCAGACAACCCGGGACGGGATAAGTAGAATAGCGCCCATTCGTGACCACCTCTAGCCGCCTTGATGGAAGCCACCGCCCCTGCCATGTCGACCGATCAACAACTTGCACTGAACACCCTGCAGCAGGTGTTTGGCTTTCGTGCCTTTCGTCCGGGTCAGGATGAGGTGGTGGCGCAGACTCTGGCCGGGCGCGACTGCCTGGTGATCATGCCCACCGGCGGTGGCAAGAGTCTGTGCTACCAGTTGCCGGCGCTGGTGTTGCCGGGGCTGACCGTGGTGATCTCCCCCCTGATCTCGCTGATGAAGGACCAGGTGGACGCGCTGCGTGAGTCCGGCGTGGCGGCGGCCGCCCTGAACTCCAGCCTGGAGCGGCATGAGGTGGTGGAGCTGATGGGCGCCATTCATCGGGGTGAAATCAAGCTGCTCTACATCTCACCGGAGCGCTTGCTCAGCGCCGACATTCAGGAACGCCTGGCCCACTGGCCGCTGTCTCTGGTGGCGGTGGATGAGGCTCACTGCATCAGTCAGTGGGGCCATGATTTCCGCCCCGAGTATGCCCAGTTGGGCTGGCTGAAACAGCGCTTTCCCCAGGTGCCGATCATGGCGCTGACCGCCACCGCGGATGGCGCCACCCGACAGGACATCTGCCAGCGCCTCAACCTGCAGCAGCCGTTCCACCACCAATCCAGCTTTGACCGGCCCAACATCCGCTACACCGTGGCAGAGAAACTGCGTCCGCTGGAGCAGCTGACCGAGTACCTGAAACAGCAGAAGGGTAACGCGGGCATCGTCTATTGCGGCAGCCGCCGCCGGGTGGATGAGGTGGCGGAGAAGCTGCGCCAGAAAGGCTTTGTCGCTGCCGGTTACCATGCCGGCATGGCCTCGGATGAGCGGGCGGCGGTTCAGGAGGGTTTCCTGCGCGATCGTGTCGACATCGTGGTGGCAACGGTGGCGTTTGGCATGGGAATCAACAAGTCTAACGTGCGCTTTGTGGTGCACTGGGACCTGCCCAAATCGATTGAAGGGTACTACCAGGAGACGGGGCGTGCCGGGCGGGACGGCCTGGAGTCAGAGGCTCTGCTGCTGTTTGATCCGGCGGACATCGCCCGGATTCGCCACCTGCTGGAGCAGGGGGAGAGTGAACCCAACCCGGTGGACATCCACAAATTGAACGCCATGGCGGCGTTTGCGGAGGCGCAGATCTGCCGTCGCCAGGTGCTGCTCAACTACTTTGATGAGCCCAGCCATGAGCCCTGTGGCAACTGTGATATCTGCCTGGACCCGCCGAAACGGTACGATGGCACGGAGGAGGCGCGTAAGGCCTTGTCCTGTGTCTACCGGGTGGGGCAGCGCTTTGGCATGGGCCACGTGATTGAGGTGCTGCGTGGCAGTCAGGCGCAGCCGGTGCTGGACCGGGGCCACAATAAACTCTCCACCTGGGGCATCGGCAAGGAGAAGAGCCACGACCACTGGCTGTCGGTGCTGCGTCAGTTGATCCACCACGGCCTGCTGAGCCAGGACATTACCCGCTCCATGGTGCTGACCCTCAATCCCGCCGCCAGGGCGGTGCTCAAGGGGGAACGTTCATTGGAGCTGGCGGAGCCGCGCCTGGCGCTGAAGAAACCCTCCAGCCGACGCAGTCGTGCTCTGCCCAGCCAGTACGATCGCAAGCTGTTCGCCAAGTTGAAGGCGTTGCGAAAAGAGCTGGCTGACGAGGCGGGGGTGCCGCCCTACGTGGTGTTTAACGACGCCACTCTGGCGGAGATGGCGGCGCAACTGCCGGGCAGTCGCTGGGAGATGTTGGCCATCAATGGCGTGGGTGAGCGCAAGCTGGAACGCTATGGTGACGCGTTCCTGACCCTGATTGCCGAATACAGCGAAGTGGTTTAAACGCCGCTCTGGGGGTCGGAACGGCTGGGGATGCTCTGGCTTATCAGCTCATACTCCAGCCGTGACAGCAGGGACTCCGGGTCATCAAAACCGTGCACCCGGGCTTTGGCCAGCATCACATCAGTGCGACCGCTGTTGCGCATCAAGTCCGTCAGCGAGGCCAGACGCCAGGCCAGCTCCCCTTCGGTGGCCTGATCCAGCAACAACAGGGCGGTGTGGCGGTCCGGCTGCAGTACCCGGTCTGAGGGGCGCAGGTCCCGCTCGAGCTGAGCCACCAAACGGCTGATCGGGTGGTCGGTATCGCGGGCCAGGATCACCGACAGCGGGCGTTCATTCTGCCGCGACAGGTTCATCAGCTGCACCAGGTGTTCACGCCAATCCTCCGGCGGGGTTTCTGCCGCCTTGTTATGGGTAACCGGCCAGAACCGCCAGATAAATACCCCCATCACGATCAACCCCAATACCACGGTGCTGCCCCGCCACATCAACAGAGATTGCTCCAGCTGGAACTGCGCTTCACTGCTGCTGACCAGGCGTTGACGGTGGCGGTCCACCTCCTGACTGAGCTTTTGCTGCTGTTGGGCCAACTGGTCGGACTGTTGCTTCTCCAGAAACCGGGCGTAGACCTTGGCGTACTGCTCCATCGCCAGATAGGCGTCGGTGTCGTTGCCCTGTTGATGATGGTAGCGGGCCGCCCAGCGCCAGCTTTTCGCCAGATACCCCCAGTCGCCCCGATTCTCCTCCACCTCGGCCAGCAGGGTTTGGGCTTGTTCGATTTTGGCCCAGCCCTGCTCGCGATTGCCCAGCATCACATTGGACTGACCTTCGATGATCAGCGCCTTAGCGTAGGGGGCCGTCAGGTCCACCCGGGCAAAATCCATGGCCGCCCGGCGCGCCAGTGGGATGGCCTCCTGCGGACGGTTAAGCTGCAGCAGCAGCTCAGCCCGGAACAGTTCCACGTAGCCCCGGTAAAACTTACCGAAATGGGGGGGATTATCATTGAGCCGATCCAGCTGATGCTGGGCTTCCTGCAGACGCTCCTGAGAGGACAGGACGTTGGCGTAGTTAAAGCGGATAAACCAGGCCAGAGGGGTGTCCGGGTCAACCAGCTGAATGGCCTGCTTTATCGATTCGTCAGCTCGGGCGTAGTTTTCCAGATAATAAAAAGTGCGGCCAAAAACGAAGTAGATCTGGGGCAGTGACACGCTTTGCCACGGTGCATGTTTCACAAGCTCCGCCTGGCGCAGAGCCAGGGTCAGGTCATCAATGGCCCGGGCAACGTAACTTGAGTCTGAGCGGGTGATGGCACGGTCGGTGTAGGCAAGGGCGAGCAGGGCCGGATCATTTTGGTCAATGGCTTGGTTTATCACGTCGTCCTGCATGGCCAGTGCGACTTCCAGGTTGAGCTGGGAGTATTGATAGCGGGATTCGCAGAGTGACAGGTAGAGGGGAACAACCGTATTGCCCGCGCGGGCTGCCAACGCTTTGCCTTCAGAGACCTGGCGCTGGACTTCAGCACCATCGGACTCCATATGGGCCACCTCACAACGCAGCAGGTGCCAGCGCATCTGCCAGTCCGGCGGGGCCTGAGCATAGTGTTTGGACCAATAGTCATCCAATACGTCACCCTGAGAGGTGTCCATATTGGATATCGCTAAATCAACAGAATCCAGCGATGGAATGGGACCATTTGCCAGCACCGGCAGGGTGCTGCTGAGCCACAGCAGCATCAGCCCCAGGCTGGCTCGGAGGAGGGTTACCAATCCGTCAATCCTTAGCGTGGTTATCATCCTGATTACATCGGCAGGCTAGCGTGGTCACCCAGAGCGATCAAGTGGCAAACGGCTGGCCGTGTCCGCTGTTTATTTTTGGTACAAAAAGCGGTTGACAAACGTGCTGAGCATCGCAACTATGGAAAGGACTTTTTAGACCAAATCACTATAACGAGACTGATGACGCACTTCGCCCGCCACCACCTACTAACTCTAATCCTAGCAGGACGCTGCGTGGGATCAGAGGGTGTGGCCGGCTGACAGAGCTCGAGCAACAGACTCTAACCCGCGCAGATTGCGCGGGTTTTTTTATGCCACAAGCAAAAGCCCGCGTTCTGTGTAGCGACGAACGGAGGAAAGGATGTCAGATCGGGTCATTTTGTTTGATACCACATTGCGCGATGGTGAGCAGGCGCTGGCCGCCAGCCTGTCAGTGAATGAAAAGCTGCAGATCGCCCGGGCGCTGGAACGCACCGGCATCGACATTATCGAAGCGGGATTCCCGGTCTCTTCACCGGGGGATTTTGATTCGGTGCAGCAGATTGCGAGAACCCTGCGCGACAGTCGGGTGTGTGCGTTGTCCCGGGCGGTTCAGGGCGACATCGACGCCGCCGCCGAAGCGATGAAAGTGGCGGATCAGTTCCGCATTCACACCTTTATCTCCACCTCCAGTATCCACGTTGAAAGCAAACTGAAGCGCAACTTCGACCAGGTGTTGGAGATGGCCACCGGAGCCGTTCGCTACGCCCGCCGCTTTACCGATGACGTTGAGTTTTCCTGTGAAGACGCCGGTCGCACCCCCATCGATAACCTCTGCCGCATGGTTGAGGCTGCCATCAAAGCCGGGGCCACCACGGTCAACATTCCCGACACCGTGGGTTACACCACCCCAACCGAGTTCGGCGGCATCATCACCAACCTGTTTGAGCGGGTGCCCAATATCCATCAGGCGGTGATCTCGGTGCACTGCCACGATGACCTCGGGTTATCGGTGGCCAACTCCATTGCCGCCATTGAAGCCGGGGCGCGCCAGGTGGAGGGCACCATCAACGGCATTGGCGAACGGGCCGGCAACGCGGCGTTGGAAGAGGTGATCATGATCCTTAACACCCGCCAGACCCACTTTGGCCTCACCACCAACGCCCGCCCCACCGAAATCTACCGCACCAGCTCCCAGGTCAGCCGCCTCTGTAATATGCCGATCCAGCCCAACAAGGCGATTGTCGGCAGCAACGCCTTCAGCCACAGCTCCGGCATCCATCAGGATGGAATGCTCAAAGCTCAGAACACCTACGAGATCATGACCCCGGAGTCGGTTGGCCTGCCGCGCAACACCCTGAATTTGACCTCCCGCTCCGGCCGTCACGTCATCAAGCACCGCATGACTGAGCTGGGCTACCAGGAGCAGGACTTCGATCTCGACACTCTGTACCAGCGTTTCCTTGAGCTGGCCGACAAGAAGGGCCAGGTGTTCGATTACGACCTGGAAGCGCTGTTGTTCTTCGAGAACCAGAAAGAGGACGACGCGCATTACGTACTGCGCCAACTGAATGTGCAGGCCGGCAGCAACCACTTTGCCACCGGCTCCATTGAGATTGGCATTGGCCAGCAGGTGGTGACCGAAGCGGCCACCGGCAACGGTCCGGTGGACTCGGTATACCGGGCCATTGAGCGGGCGACCGGCCAGAAAATCGCGATCCAGAGCTTTGATATCGGCGCCACCGGCGAGGGCCATGACGCTCTGGGCCAGGTGGACATCACGGCGGAATACCAGGGCCGCACCTTCCACGGGATGGGCCTGTCCACCGACATCATCGAAGCGTCCGCGCGGGCGCTGATCCACGTTTACAACCTGATCCATCGCCAGCAGCGCATCGATCAGCAGAAGCAAGATAAAGCCATGGGGGACGCATGAGGGAGCACAATATCGCCATCCTGGCCGGTGACGGCATCGGGCCTGAAGTGATGGCGGAAGCGGAAAAGGTGCTGGCCGCCGCGGGTCAGCAGTTTGGCTTTTCCTTTCGGGCCGAGCATCAGTTGGTTGGAGGCGCCGCCATCGACGCCCACGGTACGCCGCTGCCGGCCCAGACTCTGGCCAGCTGTGAAGCGGCGGACGCCATTTTGTTTGGTTCGGTGGGCGGACCCAAGTGGGAGCACCTGCCTCCGAACGAGCAGCCGGAACGCGGCTCGCTGCTGCCCCTGCGCAAGCACTTCAACCTGTTTTGTAACCTGCGTCCGGCCAAGATCCACCCGGGTCTGGAGCCGCTCTCCTACCTGCGTGCCGATATCGCCGCCAAGGGCATGGATGTGCTGGTGGTGCGCGAGCTGACCGGCGACATCTACTTTGGCCAGCCCCGCGGCCGCGAAGGGGAGGGTGAGCAGGAGTATGGCTATGACACCATGCGCTACAGCCGCTTTGAGATCCGCCGCATCGCCCGCATGGCGTTTGATGCTGCCCGTCAGCGTCGTGGCCGGGTGTTGTCGGTGGACAAAGCCAATGTCCTGACCACCTCAATGCTGTGGCGGGAAGAGGTGATTGCCATTGCCGCCGATTACCCCGATGTGACTCTGGAACACATCTACATCGACAACGCCACCATGCAGCTGCTGCGCCGGGCCAGTGAATTTGATGTGATCCTCTGTGGCAACCTGTTTGGCGACATCATCTCCGACGAAGCGGCGATGATTACCGGCTCCATGGGCCTGCTGCCCTCGGCCAGCCTCAATGAGTCCGGCTTTGGTATGTACGAACCGGCCGGCGGCAGTGCCCCGGACATTGCTGGCCAGGGCATCGCCAATCCGGTGGCACAGATCCTCTCTGCCAGCCTGATGCTGCGCCACAGCCTCGGGGAAGGCGCTGCCGCGGATGCCATCGACAGTGCCGTCAGTGCCGCGTTGGCCGATGGCTGCCTGACCGGTGAACTGCTGGCGCCGGGCTCACAGCAACGCCCCCTCTCCACCCGTGAGATGGGTGACGCCATTGTTCAACGCATCAAGGAGGCCCGCTGATGGCCCAGACCCTGTATGACAAGATCTGGCAACGCCATCAGATCGCTACGGCCGAGGGGGAAACCCCACTTATCTATATTGATCGCCACCTGGTGCACGAGGTGACCTCGCCCCAGGCCTTCGATGGTCTGCGCCAGGCCGGCCGTCCGGTGCGTCGCCCCGACCGCACCATCGCCACCATGGACCACAACACCTCCACCACCAGCGCTTCCATTTCGGCTCTGCCCGCGCTGGCCCGCACCCAGGTGGAGACCCTGCAGAAAAACTGCGAGGAGTTTGGGATCACGCTGTTCGATATCCACCACCCCAATCAGGGCATCGTCCATGTGATGGGGCCGGAGCAGGGCCTGACTCTGCCGGGCAGCACCATTGTCTGTGGCGATTCCCATACCGCAACCCACGGCGCGTTTGGCGCTCTGGCCTTTGGCATCGGCACCTCGGAAGTGGAGCATGTGCTGGCCACCCAGACCCTGCGCCAGCGCCGGGCCAAAACCATGAAGATTGAGGTGCGCGGACAGGTGGCGCCGGGCATCACCGCCAAGGACATTGTGTTGGCGATCATCGGCACCGTGGGCCACGGTGGTGGCACCGGTTATGTGGTGGAGTTTTGTGGCGAGGCGATCCGTGCTCTGTCGATGGAGGGGCGGATGACAGTGTGCAATATGGCCATTGAGCTGGGCGCGAAAGCGGGCCTGATTGCTCCGGATCAGACCACCAGTGATTACCTTGAGGGTCGGCCCTATGCGCCGAAAGGCCAGGATTGGCACGCTGCCCGACAGGATTGGGCCGAGCTGCACAGCGATGCCGACGCCCGTTTTGATGCACAAGTGGTGATCGATGCCGCCAGTATCGCCCCCCAGGTCACCTGGGGCACCAACCCCGGCCAGGTGATGGCCATTGGTGACAGGGTGCCGGACCCGGCCAGCTTCGCTGACCCCATTGAGCAGAGTGCGGCGATCAAAGCGCTGGCTTATATGGGGCTGGAGCCGCATCAGGCGTTGTCGGAGGTGCGGGTGGATGCGGTGTTTATCGGCTCCTGCACCAACTCCCGGATTGAGGATCTGCGCGCCGCCGCCGCCATTGCCCGGGGCCGCAAAGTCGCCGAGGGGGTACAGGCGATGGTGGTGCCCGGCTCCCATCAGGTGAAAGCCCAGGCGGAAGCCGAGGGACTCGACCGCATCTTTACTGAAGCGGGTTTTGAATGGCGCCTGCCGGGCTGCTCCATGTGCCTGGGGATGAATGAAGACCGTCTTACTGCCGGACAGCGCTGCGCCTCCACCTCCAACCGCAACTTTGAAGGTCGACAGGGACGTGGCAGCCGCACCCATCTGGTGAGCCCGGCCATGGCGGCTGCCGCGGCGGTGACCGGTCACTTTGCCGATGTGCGCCAGTTTGAGGAGATTCAGTGATGCAGGCTTTTGTTCAACACCAGGGCGTGGCGGTGCCGTTAAACCACGCCAACATCGATACCGATCAGCTGATCCCCAAGCAGTTTTTGGCCAAAGTGACCCGTGAGGGCTTTGGGGTACACCTGTTTCACGACTGGCGATACCTCGATGATGAGGGGCATCAGCCCAATCCGGAGTTTGCCCTGAACCAGCCTCAGTATGCCGGTGCCAGCATCCTGATTGCGGGGGAGAACTTTGGTTGTGGCTCCAGCCGCGAGCACGCTCCGTGGGCGCTGGCCGACTTTGGTTTTCGCGCCATTATCGCCCCCAGCTTTGCCGACATCTTCTACCAGAACGCCATCAATAATGGTCTGCTGCCGGTGGTGCTGCCAGAGGCTCAGGTTCAGGCTCTGACCAGCCGGGTGGTGGCCCACCCCGGGGTCTCAATCACGGTCGATTTGGAGGCGTGTGAGGTGGTGGATGATCAGGGCCAGCGCTATGGTTTCAGCCTTGATGCGGCGGCTCGCTGTAATCTGCTTGAAGGTAAGGACGCCATCGGCCTGACTCTGGCCAATATGGCCGCCATTGAAGCGTTCGAGGCCGAGTCGCCGAGCTGGCGATAAGTCGTGACAATGTATCGGGGCAGTGAAATTCACTGCCCCCAACTCCTCCTACCACTTCCCACCACCCCGAAATAAAAACACGTTGTATCAAAGAGATAGAATTTCATGTTACGAGTGTTCGCTCTAATTTTTTCAAAAAAGCTAGAGCTTAAACTCTAATATCTGGTACAACCCCCCGCCTTGCGCCGGATCCACAGCAGGTTAGCCCGAATCAATGTTGAGGCGTTGTGTCTGCTGGTTTCGCTCTTATGATGGCGCGGATCACAAAAAAGCCAATTTTTGGAATGGGGAAGTGTATGAAGTACCGTTTGTTGTCTGGCGCCATTGCGGCGCTGTTGGCCGGTCAGGCGAATGCTGCTGGCTTCCAGTTGGCGGAAACCTCTGCCTCTGGTCTGGGCCGTGCCTTTGCCGGTGAAGCCGCCATCGCAGATAACGCTGCTGCACAGGGCCGTAACCCGGCGCTGCTGACTCAACTGGAAGGTCGCCAACTGTCTGTGGGCGCCATTCTGGTCGCGCCGGATGTGGCGGCCGAGGGTACCATTACCCATCCCCATCTGAACCCGGACATGAGCCTTGGCATGCGCACCATCGATGCCAGCGAAGACGATCTGGTGCCCAACGCCGTGGTGCCGAACTTCTTCTACAGCAACCGTCTGAGTGAGCGCTGGGCCTACGGTCTGGCCATTAACTCCAACTACGGCCTGAAGAGTGAGCTGCCGGCCACTCACCCGGCGGCGATCTTCGGCAGCAACACCGAGATCACCACCGTCGAGTTCAACCCCAACATTGCGTTCGCGGTCAACGAGCAGTTCAGCCTCGGCGCCGGTGTGCGCTTTGTTTACGGCGATGGCGCCATCAGTGGCACCGTTCCTGGTTGGGTGGCCGACGCTGACGTAGCGCCGCTGCTGGGCATGGTTGGCCTGCCGCCGGTGGCGCCGGGCACTGAACTGAAGTCCCTCTCTGGCGACGACTACGCCTGGGGCTACAAGCTGGGTGCCACCTGGCAGCCGGCTAAGGGTCACACCATCGGTCTGTCTTATCACTCCGAAGTGGAGCTGAACCTCGAAGGTGACGCAGGCGGTCTGCTGTACGCTCCGGATGGCATGGCCAAGCCGGGCCAGCTGGCCCTGACCCTGCCGGCGTTCGCTGAACTGGCTTCCAGCCACCAGCTGACCGACGCCTGGCGCCTGTCTGCGTCCATCAACTGGACCCAGTGGAGCCGCTTTGATGACCTGGTGGCCGAGTTCCCGGATGGCAGCAGCGATCTGGTGAAAGCGGAACAGTTCGAAGACAACTGGCGCTTTGCCGTGGGCACCGACTACCGCCTGAACGATAAGATGGTGGTGCGTGCCGGTGTGGCTTACGACATGACCGCGGTGGAAGATGAGCACCGTACCCTGAGCATCCCGGACTCTAACCGTCTGTGGTTCAGCACCGGTATGGGCTATGCCTTCAGTGACCGTCTGAATCTGGACCTGGCCGTGACCTACATCCACTCTCAGGGTGATGCCCCGATCTCCGAGTCCTTCACCGTGGGTGAGGCCACTTTGGCCCAGTTCAATGGCGAAGTGACCGGCAGCGTCTGGCTGGCCGGTGCTCAGCTGAGCTACAAGCTGTAAGCGGCTGAGCAACGAAAAAACCCGCCGATTGGCGGGTTTTTTGTTTTTCGGCGATCAGAACTGGTAGGTGAATCCCAGGTTCAGGCTGGAGACGTCGTCGTACAGTTCGATGTACTCAAGAGTGAACCCGGCGTTTTCGGAGGCGTTCATCTTCAGCCCCAGGCCGTAGCTCAAATCGTTGTCGCTTTCGGACTCGGAATTGCCTCCTGAGCTGGCGCTGATTTTGGTTTCCGCGTAGCCCAGCAGTCCATAGGCCGATACCCAGTCGGTCAGCGGCAGGGTACCGACCAGATAGCCCGCATAGTAGTGGTCAACTTCGAGGCTGACGGTCTCGCCCCAAAAGTCCAGGTCATCATCGGTGATCCCGACGCCAATCCGGCCTTCGAGGGCTAGATAGGGGTTGAATTGGTAGCCCCCCAGAAAAGTCAGTGCCATCGGGTTGATGCTGGCGAGGCCGGTATCCAGATCAAAGTAATTCAGTTGACCGCCGATGTAGCCATAACCCTGAGCCAGGTTGGCAGCGGCGGGGACGGAGATCATTGCGCCACCCAGAGCGAGCGCGATAAGAGAACGTTTCATGGTCACTTCCTTGTTGAAAATCCGACCAGATCATGCCGCATTCGACCGCACTAAGCCATCCCCGGGCAGGGTGTTTTGTTATTGAATATCAAAACGTAAGGTGGCAGGAGGCTCAGAAATCGTAACGCACACCCAGGTTCAGTCCCGCCACATCAAACTCGCCCTTATCCAGCCACTGCATAAACTCCAGCGAAAACGACAGTCGCTCGGTGGCCAGCAGGCTCAGACCGAGGCCATAGCTGAGATCAGAGGTGCCAAAAGTGTCGCTCTGGCTGTCCAGATCCTGCTCCAGTGACAGATCCGTCACGCCGACCAAAGCGTACAGCCTGACCCAATCCCCCATCGGCAGGGTGCCGGTCAGATAGAGGCCGTAATAGGAGTCCACTTCGATATGGATGTTGTCCGCCGCCTCATCGTCAGCCAGTCCAAGGCCGATGCGGCTCTCGATGCCGATATAGGGGTTGAATTGGTAGCCGCCGAGGACGTGCAGGGCGACGGGGTTGGCATCACCAAAATTGGTGTCCACCCAACCGTAGTTGAGCTGCCCGCCGATGTACCAGTTGCCTTGGTTAATGGCGCTGAAGTCCCAGTCGGCCCGGCTGGGCAGGGCCAGCAGTGCCAGGGTCAGGATGACGATCCGTAACATCATGACTTTTCCCTCATTCTTGGTCCCTGAGGGTAAGGGTGGCAGGTTCTCTCAGGCTTGCCACCCCAATTGATGAAAGGCGGATTCAGGCGTTCAGTAGCTGGCTTCGGGCCTGCTGTTTCAGGACCGCTGCAATGCGGGTCATGGTGGGGGACTCGAGGCGCCAGCTGTGCCAGTAAAGGGGCACATCCAGATGGTGCGGGCTGGGTGACTGAAGCGCACCGGTGGCCTGCAGTGGGGCCAGCTGCAGTTCCGGGATCAGGGCCCAGGTGATGCCCTGCAGGGCCAGGTTGACGAAAGCCTGGGCTGAGGGCACCTGGTGATGGGGCGGCAGGTGTCCCAGGGTGGGGTAGTGTCGGGCCAGAAAGCGGCTCATCAGGTCGTCGTGCTGGCTGTACACCACGGTGGGGGCGTGGGCCAGGCTGGCGGCGTCCACGCCACCAGCGAAGTAGCGCTCGATAAAGGCTGGGGAAGCGGCCATACGGTAGCGCAGGGTGCCCAGCGGTTGGGTACGGCACCCCTGTACCGGCTTGGCGATGGCGGAGATGCAGCCGGCCACCTCCCCGGATTTGAGCCGGTTCAGGGTGATGTCTTCATCCTCGACGATCAGCTCGGTCAACAACTGGTGCTGATTGAAGAGGCGGCTCAGCGCCTGGGGCAGCCAGGTGGCCAGACTGTCGGCGTTGACCGCCAGCGCCACCCGCTCAAACTCGGAGCGCTCGCCGGTCAGCAGCGCTTCCGACAGGTTGGCCTCCATCAGCGCGACCTGCTGCTGATGGCGCAGCAACAACAATCCCGCCTCGGTGGCCCGCACTGGGTTGGCCCGCACCAGAAGGGGCCGGCCGACCCGCTGCTCCAGGGTGCTGACCCGCTGTGATACCGCCGACTGGGTCAGGTTTAACTTACGGGCAGCCTTATCAAAACTGCCTTGTCGCACCACTTCCGCAAGGGCATGAAGCTGCTTGTAATCGAGCATAATTCGAGCGCCGATTTGTTAATTAAAAAAACTGATATTGATTAAGGATTATTAGATTTTCTCCAATTTGCTGCAACCCTACACTGCCCGCCTAAACAGGCAGGAGGGTTCGATGGTTACGGCGTTTTTTAATGGTTTGGGTATTGGTGCAGCACTGATTATGGCGATCGGTGCCCAGGGGGCGTTTGTGCTCAGCCAGGCCCTCAAGCGCCACCATCACCTGCTGGTCGCGATGATCTGCCTGCTGTGTGATGCGATTCTGATTGGCCTCGGCGTGGCCGGTGTGGGCGCGATGATCAGCGAGAGTGAGTTGCTGATGGCTGTGGCCCGCTATGGCGGCGGGGCTTTCCTGCTGCTGTTTGGCCTGCAATCGCTGCGTCGGGCGATTAAGGGCAGCCAGCTGGAAGCCAGTGGCGACACCTTGGGCTGCCGCCGTACCGTGATCATCGCGACCCTGGCCGTGACCCTGCTGAACCCGCACGTCTACCTCGATGCCCTGGTGTTGCTGGGGTCCATCGGCGCCCAGTTTGGCGACGAGCGCTGGTTCTTCTTCGCCGGTACGGTGACTGCCTCCACCCTCTGGTTCTTTGGCCTCAGCCTGGGCGCGGCCCGGTTGGCCCCGGTACTGGCCCGTCCGGCGGTATGGCGTGGCATCGACCTGCTGGTGTGGGCACTGATGTGGGGCATCGGTTTAAAACTTTTGCTGGTGGGTTAATAAAAAGGTTTAAGTTTGCGCAACAGGGGGTCGTTCTGATTCTCTGAGACCCCGTTGGACGGGCAGGGAAGCTCAGCCGATGCTCTATCGGCCAGTGCCAGCGCAGGTCTTGGGGCCGAGCCCAATCGGTCCCTCCAATGCCCAAGTCCCAAGGCCGCCCGCCCAGGCGGCCTTTCTTGTGTTTGCCCGGCAGAAAAAAGGGCCGCAGTTGCGGCCCTCGGTGTTGGGGTTATTCCACCGGTTTACCCAATACGTAATGTTCAAACCAGCGCAGGTCCCACTCCATCTTGGCCAGTTTGTGCTGATAGGTGGTCAGGCCGTGGCCTTCACCGGGGTAGATCAGCAACTCAGTGGGTACGTTGAGGTAGGTGCGCAGGGTGCGATACAGGCCCCAGGCGTGAGGCGCAGGAACCCGGGCGTCGTTCTCCCCCATATGGATCACTGTGGGAGTGGTGATGCTGGCGGCGTGGCTCAGGCTGGAGCCATGGTCATAGGCTTCCGGCTGCTCCCACGGCAGACCCTGCATAAAGTTGATGACGTGGCCGGGGGTGTCCTCCAGCATCCATTGCAGGCGCTGGTCCCAGACACCGGCGCCCGAGCTGGCCGCTTTGAAGCGATCGGTGGTGCTGATCAGGGCGTTGGTCAGGTAGCCGCCGTTACTCCAGCCCATCACGGCCATCTTGTCACCGTCCACCACACCATCGGCGATCAGCTTATCCACGCCCGCCACGATGTCGGCCACCTCGATGTCGTGCTCTTTGCCCACCAGATCCACCAGAAACTTATCACCGTAACCGGTGGAGCCGCGGTAGTTGGGTGACAGCAGCGCCCAGCCGCGGGCCGCAAAGGTGCTTCGGCCATAGGTGCGGTGTTGCAGGGCATAAGGGGTGGCGGCAGTGGGGCCACCGTGGATCTGAACCACCAGCGGCAGCGGGCCATCACTCTTCTGATAGCCCGGGGGCAGCTCCAGAATCCCTTCAACCGGGCTGCCATCCGGCGCGGTCCAGCGCACGATGCTCAGCTGGGGCAGTTGCCAGCGGGCGACCTGGGGATTGATGTCGGTGCGTTGCTGCGGCGTTTTGCCGACCCGGCCACTGTACACCTCGTAGAAGTGGTCGAGGCCATTGTGGGTCAGCACCAGGTCACGCCCTTTGGCCGAGAAGGCGTAGCCACCCACCACGAAATCGCCCTCGGTCAGGATGCGGGTATCCCCCTGTTCAGCGCCGTCCATGTCGGTGCAGTAGAGCCGCACCCGGGCATGTTCACTGCCGCGATAGCAGATTTCGTCGCTGTTCGGGCGCCAGGCGATGTTGTCGCCGTTGAGGGTAACGTCGCCGGGGCGGCGCAGGTCAGTTTGGCGGATGACGTCGCCGGCGCTGTCGAGTTCGGTGACGAACAGCTGGCCGGGGTAGCCGTCGTAGTCGATCCGAAACGCCAGTCGTTCGCCATCCGGGCTCCAGCGTGGCTGCATCAGCCAGCCGTAGGGTGACGGGGCATCGGCCCGCCAGGCTTGGTCCGGCAGGGTCCAGCCACGGTTCTGCTGGCGGTCATAGATCGCGATATCTGACCAGCCTTCCAGGTGCACAAGCTCATTATCGTCGGTGATGACCCGGGCGATGCGGTTTCCATCCGGACTGATATCAAAGCCCCACACCACCTTGTTGTCGTCCAGCACCAGTTCGGTGCGGTAGCTGGTCAGGTCCAGGCGATAGAGTGGATTGACGGTCACTTCCCCATGTCCGTACTGAGGGGCGCTGTGCGTGCTGCGCAGGGCGGCAAAGGGGTCGCTGTTCCGGTGGGTTTTATTGCCGGTAAACCAGAGCGCCTGACCCTGTGGGCCAAGGGCGAACTGGCTGACCCCGGCTTTTTCCCGGGTGACCGGCACCACATCGCCGTTGGCCAGAGACAGGCGCCACACCTGGGATTTGCCATTGTAGGGGGCCTTGGCGTCCTCGCCACGCTGCTCCGCCTTCAGGAAGAACAGGTAGCGACCGTCAGCACTGAACTGGGGGGCGCCTTCGTTCGCTTCGCTGAAGGTCAGTCGCTCCGGGGTGCCATCGGGCAGGGCCATACGCCACAGGTCGCGCTTCTGGCCATCACTTTCCTTATCCCAATAGGACTGGACCCAAGCCGCCTGCTTTGCGTCGGCCGAGAGCGCGACGCCGCTGGGGTGGGCGATGGTGAAATAGTCTTCCGGGGTGATCTGATGGTCGCGGGGGGCGGCGTGAACTGAAGCGACCATCGCCAGCAGCGACAGCGCCAAAGGTAGACGTCCTGTTGTCATTGTTTTAACTCCTTGTGTTTATCGCCGAGGGTAGCGAAAAAGCGCAAAGAGCAGAAGGGTTAGGGCTTTTTATTGAGGTCCCGCAAAAAGGCCAGCTCCTCGGAGCTCAATACGGATTCGGGAGGCTGCCTTTTGGACTTTGAATTGGTTTGGGCCTGGCGGCGCAATCCCCAGGCGGACGCGGTGATTTGGCTGAGTCCGTAAGCCAGCCCAAACAGCAGCAGACTGATGATGGTGATGCGTTTACTGACCAGCATCCAAGGGGGGATGGGTTGTCCGGTCCACAGTGGTACAGACACGCCAATCAGGCGCAGTAACCAGACCAGGCCAGAGGTGATCATCAGAACCAGCAGCCAGGAGTAATGCGGGGTACTGCGCTTGGCGGCAGCGGTGGCGCCGGGGTGGGCCCAGCGTCGCCACAGCAACCAGGTGACGCCAGCGTAGTAGAGATACTGCGCTACGGCACCCACCGGCAGCAGGAACAGAAGTAATCCCTCCGCATTTGTATGGCTCCACAAACGATGGTTGTCGTGCAATAGCGAGGTGATTAGGGCATACAGAAACAACAACGCAGGCAGCAACAGGTGCCGTTCTGCTTTTACCTTGCGCTGGCGAAGTTGGGCGCAGAGGTACAGGTAGAGACAGGGTAAGGCAAAAAACTGCAAAGCGTAGGCTGGCAGCAGCATTGCCGGGGGCAGGAGGTCCGGCATCAGTCCGAAGTAGAGCGCCAGCAAGGCGAGCCAACTGGCGAGATATCTCTCTGACCGGAGCGGATCCCGATAGAAATACAGCAGAAGAATGGCCAAAAGCAGGCAGTTGAAGCAGCCAATCAGCGCGATTCCCAAGTGCAGCCAGGTGAGTAAATCGGGGACTGGCGGCACTGTCATCGGTCAGCTCCCGTTGGCAGGGCGGCTGCGCCGCCGGTTTGCGCGCATCGGTGGCTTTTCCGGCACCGGGCGACGTTCGTCCAACAGGTGGCGGATCGCCTCTACAGGGTGGCGCAGCAGCATGCGTGGCCCGGCGTAACGCATCACCTGGCGGATCTGTTCTTTCGGCTCGGGCTTGTAGCAGTGGATCGGACACTTGGCACAGGTTGGCTTGGTGTCGCCGTAGGGGCAGCGATCCAGTTTCTGTTCCGCGTACGCCAGCAGCTCACGGCAGCCCTGACACAGGCCTTGCTCCCGCGAGACGTCACCACACTGGCCTTTGCAGTAGATCTGCATCATATGGCCAATGGTGCGGAATTCCTGGGCAAGTCGCCCCTCCAGCCGATCGCTCTTCATGGTATAACCTAGTGTTGAACTCGGATTTAATTATCCTAACCGGGGTGAACCGGGGGCTTAAGGGTAATGCACCGAATTCGCGATCGAGATCAAATGTGGATCACCTTGTCGGCAGCGAGGGTCTGCCGGGTCAGATCCACCAGTGTGCCGATGGTGACACCTTCGATCAGTCGATCCGGGGTCAGTCCGCGGGCTTCGGCACAGGTGCGGCAAACGGCGATCTCGACGCCCTGCGCCAGAAGGATCTCCAGCATCTGACCGATGTGATAGCTCAGATCCGGGGTTTGCTGACCAGACAGGGCGGCGACGGTGGCGTCGGACATCAGGAACAGCTTCTGCTGCACCGGTTGTTCGGCGTGTTCTTGCGTCGCCAGGGCGATCCGAAGCGCGTTGTAGAGACGTTCACTGCCGTAAGGACTGTCGTGTGCAACCAGCAGGATGGATGTCATGAATACTCCAAATGATCAAAAGGAATGTTGCTTGAGTAGGACTCTGAAGGAAAAGGATACCGCATGGCAAGGGGGGATTGGCCAACGGTTGCCCTGGTTGGGAAGCGCTGTGATGCCGCTTCCTCTGGATGCCCCAAGGTGGGTGGGGTGGAGTGATGAGATGGGACAGCGGTTGGGCCTGGAGCAGGATGACGCCGCTCTCGCTCAGTTGTCAGGCGCCACCGCTTCCCTGCCCTGGCCGCCCTTTGCCCAGGTCTACAGTGGGCACCAGTTCGGTGGCTATACCCCACGTCTGGGGGATGGCCGGGGCGTGCACCTGGGTGAGAGAAATGGCCTGGAAGTCTTTTTGAAAGGCAGTGGCCCGACCCCGTACAGCCGTGGCGGCGATGGCCGGGCGGTGTTGCGCAGCGCGGTGCGGGAGTTTCTGGCCAGTGAGGCCCTGCACCATCTTGGGATCGCCACCACCCGCGCGCTGGCGGTGATCGGCTCGGATACTCCGGTGTGGCGGGAGGAGCAGGAAACTGGCGCCATCACAGTACGGGTCAGCGAGAGCCACCTGCGCTTTGGCCACTTTGAATATTTTCTCTATACCCGTCAGCAGTCTCAGCTGGAGGCGTTGATCGAGGACACCATCGATCACCACTTTGCCGGGGTGCGGAGCGAATCGGATGCCAAACTGGCCTGGCTGGTTGAGGTGGTGGAGCGCACCGCCCGAACCGTGGCAGATTGGCAGGCGTTCGGTTTCTGCCATGGCGTGCTCAACAGCGACAACATGTCGATCCTGGGGGAGACCTTTGATTACGGCCCCTTCGCCTTTATGAACCGATTTGACCCCGGCTACATCTGCAATCACTCCGACCACGAGGGTCGCTACGCCTTCGACCAACAGGCGGGCATCGGGCTGTGGAACCTCAACCGACTGGCCATCACCCTCACGCCCTGGCTCGACGAAACCGCCATTCGACAAGCATTGGCGTGCTATGAGCCGGTGCTGGTTGAGCGCTATCTGGCGCGGATGGGGGCGCGGCTGGGCCTGCCGGACCCGACAGCAGAGGACCTGCCGCTGATCGCAGAGTTGCTTAACCGGATGGCCGAAGGCGGGCTGGATTACAGCAATACCCTGCGGGAGTTCGCGCAGTTGGACCCGACCAGTCAGGACACCCCGCTGCATCGCCGCTTTGCCGGAGTGGCCGGGTTCAGCGACTGGTGGCAGCGTTACCAGCAACGTCTGGGTGGAGTGGATGGGCTGGCGGACTGGCAGGCCCGCCGCAGCGAAGCCAATCCGGCCCTGATCCTACGGACTCATCTGGCCCAGGAGGCCATTGCGGCGGCGGAACAGGGCGATAATGACCCACTGCATCGCTTGCACCGGGCATTATGCCGCCCCTATGATCCCGAGCCAGAATTCGACGATTTACGAGGCGATGCCCCATCATGGAGCCAACAGTTAACGCTCTCCTGCTCAAGCTAGGGCGCCCGCAATACAGCGCTGACCGTGGTCAGCTGCTTTGGCCCTGCCCGCTGACTCAGGAGCAGGCCGCAGAGGTGGCACCGCAGTTGATGGCCCGGCTGGAGTGCCAGCTTGGGGCGCTGGAACAGGGGGCTGACCGCCTGTTCTGGCCCGCCCGGTTTGAGGACACGGTACTGGGCCTGCAGTTTGAAGCCTTGTGCGACAGCCTGTGGCTGGAGGCCAGTGACGGGGCGCTCGATGGTGCCGAAACCCTCGCCTTCCTCGCTGCACAAGTGGGGGCCGAGCATGTCTGAAGCGCGCTTCGATTTTCACTCGCTGACCCCGGACCGGGTGCTGGATGCGGTGGAGTCTCTGGGGGTTTATCCGGACACCGGCCTGCTGCCCCTGAACAGCTATGAGAACCGGGTGTATCAGTTCCGGGCCGAAGATGGCCGTCGCTACGTCACCAAGTTCTACCGGCCGCAGCGCTGGAGCGAAGCTCAGATCCGCGAAGAGCACCAGTTTGCTCAGGAGCTGATGGAGAGCGAGGTGCCGGTAGCCGCCCCCATCGCCATCGATGGAGAAACGCTGTTTGAACATGACGGCTATCGCTTTGCTCTCTGGCACAGCGTGGGCGGCCGCCAGTTCGAAGTCGATAATCTCGACCAGCTGGAAGCGGTTGGCCGTTTTCTGGGCCGTTTGCACCAGGTTGGCCGGCGTCAGCCGTTTCAGCACCGTCCGGCGCTCAGTGTGGCGGAGTTCGGCTTTGAAGCCCGCGAGGTGCTGCAGCAACAGGCGGAGCTGGGCCCCCACATTGAAACCCCCTTCTTCACCGTGCTGGATCAGGTGCTGGCGCGCATCGAAGCGCCGCTGGCGGAGTCGATGACCCAACTGCGCCTGCATGGTGACATGCATCCGGGCAACATTCTCTGGGTCGATGAGGGGCCCAGCTTTGTCGATCTGGATGACGCCCGGACCGGCCCGGCCATTCAGGATCTGTGGATGATGCTGAACGGCGATCGGGCCAGCCAGTTGCTGCAACTGGATGTCTTGCTGGAGGGCTACGAGACCTTTGCCAGCCTCGACAGCCGGGAACTGAAATGGATTGAGCCGCTGCGGGCGCTGCGCATGATCAACTATCTGGCGTGGCTGACAAAACGCTGGAGTGACCCGGCTTTTCCCCGGAACTTTCCGTGGTTTGGTACGGACAAATTTTGGGAGCAACAGGTTTTGGCCCTCAAGGAGCAATTGGCCGCGCTGGATGAACCGCCGCTGTCATTGACGCCAGACTACACTCCCTAAGCTTCCTGTGGCACTCTTGGTGCTGCGTTGAATTGTTAACTAAAAGAGAACACCCAATGAAGAACTTGCTGGCTCTCGCCTTTGCCCTGGTACTGGCGCCCCTGAGTGCTTACGCTGCGGATTTCAAGGAAGGCACCCACTACACCACCTTCAACCAGAGCCCCTACAGCGGGCAGCCGACCGTAACCGAGTTTTTCTCTTTCTACTGCCCGCACTGCTACACCTTCGAAAAGAACTACGTGCCGCAGATTAAGGCTGGCCTGGCGGAAGGCGTGAAGTTTGAACAGAACCACGTGGATTTTATCGGCCGTGAGATGGGCCCGGAGATGACCCGTGCCCTGGCGGTTGCCGAAGTGCTGAAGGTGGAAGACACCATCAAACCGGCCATGTTCTCTGCCATCCATGATGCCCGCCGTACCTTTGCCAGCCGCAATGACGTCCGTCAGCTGTTTGTCGACAACGGCGTGTCCGCCACCGACTTCGATAAGGCGGCCAACAGCTTTATGGTCAACAGCATGATGAAGAAGTGGAAGAAGGCCCAGCAGGACAGCGGCATTCGCGGCGTTCCGGCGCTGATGGTCAACAGCAAGTACGTGGTTGACGTGGGCAGCGTACAGTCCCTCGCTGAGCTGACTGAACTGCTCAACTACCTGGCCAAAAAAGGCTAAGTAACGCAATTGCTGTAAGCTTTTCTGTACAGAAAAGGCGGGCTCCGGAGCGGGGCCCGCCTTTTTTTTGTGTCAAAAGGCCGTACTATGCCCGCGGTTTTTGCGGACAAGTTCAGGCAAATCTTAGGGATGCTGAAGGTCTGACCAAGCAGCCTGAACTGAACCTGCCCGCAGCAGCGAATATTTGTTCTGACAAGGAACTGGCTTGCGCTAAGATCGGTCTGAACTGGCGTAAGAGAATCAACGATTAAGGGATGTCGTCGTGAGAATTTTTCCGCTCTATGCACCACGGTTGATCGCAAAGCACGCGCGCATTTTTCGTGACGGTGTAGTGATGGTGAAACACCTGGGCATGCTGGAGTTTCGTAATGGGCGATTTGTGATGCCGCAACGGCCACTGCCCAAGGTTCGCTCGGCCATTACCGAGCTGAATGAGATCCTGACCCCCGCGCCGGGGTATTAAGCGAAAACAAAGCGGAAACAAAAAGGGTGGGACAAGTCCCACCCTTTTTTGATCATCAGGCTGCGCTGTCGCTGGGCAGACGCCCCAGCAAACCTTCGATCTTATTGTGCCAGGCGGCCAGTTCCTGCCGCAGTTGCTGGTTTTCCTGCTCCAACTGCTGCTGCTGTGACGCCAGTTCGCTGCTGCGCTGTTTCTCTTCCTCAAGCTCCAGCTGCATCAGCTCCATGGTGTCCAGGGCATTTTGTACCCGGGACTCCAGTTGCTCCAGTAACTCCAGGCTCATCTGTGTCAGTCCTTACTACGGTTAAGGGCTCGATTCTAGCAATACCTAAGCCGGTCGGATACGCCTTTTCAGACGAGTGGCGAGGGATTGTACAGGGGCAAATGTTCCCGCAATATCAGCGTTTTCTGCCGGGGTTGGGGGGAACCCACCACCAGCTGAGCAACACCGCCAAAGCAAACAGCGAATAGGCCAGCACAAACACCCACCATGGCGCCTGGAAAAACAGCCACTGATGCAGGTAGTGGGCCAGGAAACTGCCGTCAAACTGGCCAGCTCCCGCTTGTTGACGAAGCCATTGCTCCAGCATCGTTAACGGACAAAGCTGCCCCAGCCACGCCTGTGCCACCACCACGCTGATGGCCAGCAGGTGAAGTTGGCGAAAGCGGCGGTGACGTACCCATTGCCAGCCAAAGAGATGGCCCAGCCACACGGCCAGCAGGCCGATAATTACAAACAGCACAAACAGCAGGTGCAGCAGCAGAATCGCATCTGCGGCAGCGTGCCAGAACCCATTTGGCATGATGCCCTCCTGAGTTCAGTATAAGAGCAGGATGGAACCCGATATTGAGGTAACGGCATGTGGCAGTTGGACTTACAGGAGGTGGCCCCCTGGCTGGCGGTCAACGACGGGGTAATGGGGGGGATCTCCCAGGCCCGTTATCGTCGGATTGAGGAGGGCGCCCGCTTTGAGGGTGAGGTGTCGCTGGCTTACGGGGGCGGTTTTGCCTCCATCCGGCGACCGGTTCGTCTACCGCTGAAGATGGTGGCGCTCAGTTTGCGGGTGCGCGGTGATGGCCAGCGTTACCAGCTGCGTCTGCGCACCCACGGTGGCTTTGACGGGGTCGTGTATGCGGCGGGCTTCGATACCGTTGCGGGCCAGTGGCAAACGCTGCGTTTCACCCTGGATGACTTTCAGGCCACCTATCGCGGACGTCCGGTACCTTCCGCGCCGGCATTGGATTGGCAGGATGTGCAGCAGCTGGGGTTGCTGATCGCGGATAAGCAGGCGGGGCCGTTTACCCTGGACTTGGCCTCATTAACCGCGTTGCAGGAGTAAGTCAGTTCCCACTAACGTGTTCAAATTGCCAACGATCTCTCAGATCCGGCGCTTGCCTCTGGCGCCAGACTAAACGTCAGTTAAAGTGGCGCTTTTTGGCTTCCAACGTGGGCCGGTGACAAGAGGATAATTGTTGTGATTGTACCGGCCTGGCCCCTGGATGAAGCTCAGCGACTGGCCAGTCTGCGTGGCCTGCACCTGCTGGATACGCCGATTGAAGAACGCTTTGATCGCCTGACCCGGCTGGCCCAGCGCCTGTTCGACACCCCCATTGCCATCATCAGTCTGGTGGATGAGCATCGCCAGTGGTTCAAATCCCGCATCGGCGTGGACGTGACCCAGACCCCGCGTGCCATCTCGTTCTGTGGCCACGTGATCCTCGATGATGGTCTGTTCGAAGTGTCGGACGCCCTCAATGATCCCCGCTTTGTCGATAACCCCATGGTCACCGGCGAGCCCTATATCCGCTTCTACGCCGCCTGCCCGCTGACCTCGCTGGATGGCCAGCGCATCGGCGCGTTCTGCATCAAGGACACCCGTCCGCGTACCCTGTCGAAGTCCGAACGTCAGGCGCTGTGGGACCTGGCCCGCATCACCGAGCGCGAGATCAACGTGACCGAACTGGCCACCCGGGATGAGCTGACCGGTCTGTCCAACCGTCGCGGCTTTATGATGATGGCGGAACACGCCCTGACGCTGTGTGCCAGCCGGGATAAGTCAGCCATGCTCGCCTATCTCGACCTCAACAGCTTTAAGGCGATCAACGATGAACTGGGCCATGCCGAGGGCGACGTGGCACTGAAGTTGATGGCGCAGGCGATGCAGGAGACCTTCCGGGTGAATGACCTGACCGCCCGCCTGGGCGGCGACGAGTTTGTGGTGATGTTCCCGCGCAGTCGTCCTCAGGCGGCGGAAGCGCTGCTGAAGCGGTTGCGTATCCGCTTACACCAGCTGTGCCAGGATAAGCCCTATGAGATCGAGTTTGCCTGCGGCACGGTGACCTGGGACCCCGAACAGCCGACAACACTGGACCAGTTGCTGGCGCAAGCCGACCGTCTGATGTACCAGAACAAGGCCGACATGGGCGCCCAGGAGATGGTCCCCTCCGAGCCTGCTTAATTTTGAATTAAGTCGCGACTGCAGTCGTCCTCCTGCACACTGCCTGACCTGAACCCAGGCCAGCGGTTTCGAGCCTGACACCGAACCAGTGACCGGAGGACGACGCCATGAAACGCATCCTGATTGCCCTGTTTGCCAGCACCCTGATGATGGGCTGTGCCAGCCCCGCTTTTGACCACGACAATGAGAACGTGTCCCGCAACAAGGGCGCGGCCGGTGGGGCGCTGTTGGGGCTGACTGCCGGGGCGCTGACCGGTGATGCGGAGTTGGCGGCCAAAGGGGCCGTGGCCGGGGCGGTGGCCGGTGGGGTGGCGGGTACCATGCACGACACTGAGCAGGCCCGGGAGAACGCCCGTAATGCCGAAACCGCCGATGCCTTGCGGCAGGACAATCGCAGCGATGCCGAGAAGCGGGCGGATGAGCTGGAGGCGGAGCTGAGGGTACTGCAGTTGGAGCAGCAGATCGCCGAAATGAAAGCGGCTCAGGACGACAGCGCGCAACAGGCTGAGTAAGCCGTCGCGTAACCGGACATCAAAAAAGCCCCGTTATTACGGGGCTTTTTGCTTTTTAGTCAGGGTGTTAGATGGGGATGCGCACCGCGCCTTCCATCAACACCCGGGCACTGCGGCTCATGGTCACCGAACGGGCTTGCCATTGGCCGTCCTGCTCCACCACTTCCGCCCCCACTTTCAGGGTGCCCGAGGGGTGGCCAAATCGGACCTGACCCGATACCTCTCCCGCGACGGCCTCATTGACCAGGGTACCCGGAATGGCGGCGGCCACGGCGATGGCGACGGCGGCGGTGCCCATCATGGCGTGGTGCAGCTTGCCCATCGACAGGGCCCGCACGTTCAGATCGATGTCGCTGGCTTCAATCGCTTTGCCGCTGGAGGCGGTATAGGCTTTCGGGCCGGTAACGAAGGCGATCTTCGGTGTGTGGGCGCGGCTGGCAGCCTCGCTCAAATCGCTGATCAGCCCCATCTTCAGGGCACCGTAGGCGCGCAGCTGCTCGAAGCGCGCCAGTGCGGCCGGGTCACCATTGATCGCCTCCTGCAGCTCGGTGCCCTGGTAGCCCAGGTCTTCGGCCCGGGCGAACACGGTGGGGATGCCAGCGTTGATCAAGGTCACTGGCAGGCGGCCACCGGCCACCAGCGACTCCGGCACCTCCAGCTCATCCACCTTGGCGCCGGTGGGAAACAGTGCACCGTCGGCGGGGTCGGTAAAGGTGACGGCCACTTCGGCGGCGGGGAAGGTCACCCCATCCAGCTCAAAGTCGCCGGTCTCCTGCACCTGACCATCAGTGATCGGCACCCGGGCCAGAATGGTCTTGCCGATGTTGGCCTGCCAGATCCGCACGGTACAGAAGCCGTTGTCCGGCACCCGTTCCGGTGCCACCAGCCCCTGCTCAATGGCGAAGGCGCCCACCGCCGCCGTCAGGTTGCCGCAGTTGCCGCTCCAGTCGATCACCGGTTGGTCGATGGCGACCTGACCAAACAGGTAGTCGACATCGTGCTCCGGGCGCTCGCTGGGGGACAGAATCACGGTTTTGCTGGTGCTGGAGGTGGCGCCGCCCATGCCGTCGGTGTGCTTACCGTAGGGATCCGGGCTGCCGATCACCCGCAGCAGGATGGCATCCCGCTGCGGCCCGGCCACCTGCGCCTCGACGGGCAGGTCGGTCAGCTTAAAGAACACGCCTTTGCTGGTGCCACCACGCATGTAGGTGGCGGCGATGCGGCGTTGCGGTTGGTGGCTCATCGTGCCCCCTCACTGGCCAGGAAATCCTTGGCAAAGCGCTGCAGTACACCACCGGCGTCGTAAACCCGTACCTCTTCGGCGGTGTCGAGGCGGCAGGTCACCGGCACCTCAAGGGTTTCACCATTACGGCGGTGCACCAGCAGAGTCAGGGTGGCACCCGGGGTGCGCTGGCCCAGCACATCGTAGCTTTCGGTGCCGTCCAGGCCGAGGCTCAGGCGGGTGGTGCCAGGCTGGAACTCCAGCGGCAGCACACCCATGCCCACCAGGTTGGTGCGGTGGATGCGCTCGAACCCTTCGGCCACAATCGCTTCCACCCCAGCCAGACGCACGCCCTTGGCGGCCCAGTCGCGGCTTGAGCCCTGACCGTAATCCGCGCCAGCCACGATGATCAGCGGCTGCTTGCGCTCCATGTAGGTTTCAATCGCTTCCCACATGCGGGTGACCTTGCCCTCCGGCTCGATGCGGGCCAGTGAGCCCTGGCGCACTTCGCCTCCGGCGTCCCGCACCATCTCGTTGAGCAGTTTGGGGTTGGCAAAGGTGGCGCGCTGGGCGGTCAGGTGATCGCCACGGTGGGTGGCGTAGGAGTTAAAGTCCTCCTCCGGCAGGCCCATCTTCGCCAGGTATTCCCCTGCTGCACTGCTGGCCAGGATGGCGTTGGAGGGGGAGAGGTGGTCGGTGGTGATGTTGTCACCCAGCACCGCCAGCGGGCGCATCCCCTTAAGGGTGCGTTCACCGGCCAGCGCGCCCTCCCAATAAGGGGGACGACGGATGTAGGTGGACATGGGGCGCCAGTCGTACAGCGGCGGGTTGGATTCACCGTAGTCGACGCTGAGGTCAAACATCGGCTCGTACACCGAGCGGAACTGCTCCGGCTTGACGAAATCCCGCACGATGGCGTCGATCTCGTCGTCTGAGGGCCACAGGTCCTTCAGGGTGATGGCGTTGCCCTGGGCGTCGTGACCCAGCACATCCTGCTCGATATCAAAGCGGACGGTACCGGCAATGGCGTAAGCCACCACCAGCGGCGGCGAGGCCAGGAACGCCTGTTTGGCGTAGGGGTGGATGCGACCATCAAAGTTACGGTTACCGGACAGCACCGCAGTGGCGTACAGATCGCGGTCGATGATCTCCTGCTGGATCACCGGGTCCAGCGCGCCGCTCATGCCGTTACAGGTGGTGCAGGCGTAGGCGACGATGCCAAAGCCCAGCTTCTCCAGCTCCGGCAGCAGCCCGGAGGCTTCGAGGTAGAGTCGGGCCACCTTGGAGCCGGGGGCAAAGGAGGATTTCACCCAGGGCTTGCGGATCAGCCCCAGCGCATTGGCTTTTTTGGCCACCAGCCCGGCGGCGACTACGTTGCGCGGGTTGGAGGTGTTGGTGCAGCTGGTGATCGCAGCGATGATGACGGCGCCATCCGGCAGCTGGCCTGCGGCCTCCTGCTGCTGCGCTTCGGCCAGATCGGTGGCGATGCCACGCTCGGTCAGGGCGCTGGTGGGCAGGCGACGGTGCGGGTTAGATGGGCCGGCCATATTGCGGCAGACGCTGGCCAGATCAAACTCCAGCACCCGCTCATACTGGGCGGTCTTGAGGTCATCGGCCCACAGTCCGGTGGTTTTGGCGTACTGCTCCACCAGTTTGACCTGCTCCGGCTCGCGGCCGGTCAGGGTCAGGTAATCCAGCGTTTGCTGGTCGATGTAGAACATGCCGGCGGTGGCCCCGAACTCCGGGGTCATGTTGGCGATGGTGGCGCGGTCGCCGATGGTGAGGCTGTCGGCCCCTTCACCAAAGAACTCCAGATAGGCGGACACCACGCGCTCGCGGCGCAGGAACTCGGTCAGGGCCAGCACGATGTCGGTGGCGGTGATGCCGGGCTGGCGCTGGCCGGTCAGCTTGACGCCGACGATCTGAGGCAGGCGCATCATCGAGGGACGGCCCAGCATTACGGTTTCCGCTTCCAGACCGCCGACACCGATGGCGATCACACCGAGGGCGTCCACGTGCGGGGTGTGGCTGTCGGTGCCAACACAGGTGTCCGGGAAGGCGATGCCATCGCGAGCCTGAATCACCGGTGACATCTTCTCCAGGTTGATCTGGTGCATGATGCCGTTGCCAGCGGGGATCACATCGACATTTTTGAAGGCGGTTTTACACCAGTCGATAAAGTGGAAGCGGTCGGCGTTGCGACGCTCCTCCACGGCGCGGTTCTTTTCGAACGCGTCCGGGTCGAACCCGGCGTATTCCACCGCCAGTGAGTGGTCGACGATCAGCTGGGTCGGGACCACGGGGTTGACGGCGGCGGGGTCGCCGCCCTGCTCGGCGATGGCGTCACGCAGACCGGCCAGATCCACCAGCGCGGTCTGGCCAAGAATGTCGTGGCACACCACCCGGGCCGGGTACCAGGGGAAGTCCCGGTCGCGTTTGCGCAGGGCGATCTGCTCCAGGCTGGCGGTCAGTTCGGCCGGGTCGCAACGGCGCACCAGCTGTTCCGCCAGGACGCGGGCGGTGTAGGGCAGGGTGGCGTAGGCGCCGGGCTGGATGGCGTCGATGGCGGCGCGGGTATCGTAATAATCCAGGCCGGTTCCGGGCAGGGGTTTGCGGTATTCGGTGTTATTCACTGCGGGCACCTTACTGTTCGTTCTGGCCCCCGGCTGGGGGCAAAACGGGGGCCGATTGGCCCCCGCTGTGACTCAGGGGCGATCTTCGATGGCCACCCATTCGGCGCTTTCCGGGCCGGTGTAATCCGCGCTGGGGCGGATGATGCGGTTGTTGGCGCGTTGTTCCATCACGTGGGCGGTCCAGCCGGAAACGCGGGAGCACACGAAGATGGGGGTGAACAGCTTGGTGGGGATGTTCATAAAGTGGTACGCGCTGGCGTGGAAGAAGTCGGCGTTACAGAACAGCTTCTTCTCGCGCCACATCACCGCTTCAACACGCTCAGACACCGCGTACAGGCGGGTATCGCCCACCTGCTCGGCCAGCTTTTGCGACCAGGCCTTGATGATGGCGTTACGGGGATCGGACTCGCGGTAGATGGCGTGGCCGAAGCCCATGATCTTATCCTTGCGGGCCAGCATACCCATGATCTCAGCTTCCGCTTCGTCGGCCGTTTGCCACCGCTCAATCATGTCCATGGCGGCTTCGTTGGCGCCGCCGTGCAGCGGGCCACGCAGGGAGCCGATGGCGCCGGTCACGCAGCTGTGGATATCGGACAGAGTGGAGGCGCAGACGCGGGCGGTGAAGGTGGAGGCGTTGAACTCATGCTCGGCATAGAGGATCAGCGACGCGTGCATCACCTGCACATGCAGCGGGTCCGGCTTGGCGTCGTGCAGGGTCCAGAGGAACTGCTCGGCGATGGAATCGGCGTCGGTCACCACGTCGACACGCTTGCCGTGGTGGCTGTAGTTGTACCAGTAGTTGATCAGGCCCGGGAAGATCGCCAGCATGCGGTCGATGTGGTCGTGCTGCTCGGCAAAGTCCTGCTCGGTTTCCAGGTTGCCCAGCATGGAGCAGCCGGTGCGCATCACGTCCATCGGGTGGGCGTCGGCCGGGATCTGCTCCAGCACGGTTTTCAGGGCCTCCGGCAGGGCGCGCATCCCCTTCAGCTTGGTTTTGTAGGCAGCCAGTTCGGTCACATTGGGCAGCTTGCCGTACAGCAGCAGGTAGGCCACCTCTTCAAATTCGGCCTTGGCAGCCAGTACGGCGATGTCGTAGCCGCGGTAGGTCAGGCCGGCACCGGTTTTGCCAACGGTACACAGTGCAGTTTCACCGGCGCTCTGGCCACGCAGGCCGGCGCCACCAATGGGCTTAGTCATGTTAACGCTCCTTATCCTTGTTCTAATCCGTCAGTCTTCTCAGTGACCGCTCACTTGCCTTCTTTGAAGAGGGTGTCCAGCTTGTCCTCGTAGCTGTGGTAGCCGAGGAAGTCGTACAGCTCCGCGCGGGTCTGCATCGCCGCGACCTGACTGCGCTGGTGACCGTCCTGCATCAGGGCCTCGAACACCTTGAGGGCGGCAGCGTTGGCGGCCCGGAAGGCGCCCAGCGGGTAGAGCACCATGTCGGCACCGGCGTCATACAGGTCGGCCTTGTCGAACAGCTCGGTCTTACCAAATTCGGTCATGTTGGCCAGGATCGGGGCTTTTACCTGGGCCTTGAACTGGCGGTATTGGTCCAGTTCGGTCAGCGCTTCGGCAAAGATCATGTCGGCACCGGCTTCCAGATAGGCCTGGGCGCGCTCAATGCCGGACTCCAATCCCTCAACCGCCACCGCATCGGTGCGGGCCATGATGACGAAGCTTTCGTCAGTACGGGCGTCCACGGCGGCTTTGATGCGGTCACACATCTCGTCGATGCTGACCACCGCCTTGTTGGGGCGGTGACCGCAGCGCTTCTGGGCGACCTGGTCTTCCATATGCACGGCGGCGACACGGGCTTTCTCGAACTCTTTGATGGTGCGGGCGATGTTGAAAGCGCCGCCCCAGCCGGTGTCGATGTCGACCAGCAGCGGCAGATCGGTGGCGGAGGTGATGCGGCTGGCGTCGATCAGCACGTCATTCATGGAGGTCATGCCCAGATCCGGCAGGCCGTAGGAGGCGTTGGCAACACCGGCCCCGGAGAGGTACAGCGCCTGATGGCCAACCCGCTCCGCCATCAGGGCAAAGTAAGCGTTAACGGTACCGACGATCTGCAACGGCTTGGCGGTGGCGACGGCGTGGCGAAATTTCTGTCCTGGGGTCATGCGGTTAACTCCTCCATGGTTTGACGCAGCAGCTGGGCGGTGTGACGGGCGCCGGCCTCGATATGGCGGCGCATCAGCAGCGCGGCCAGTTCACCGTCGCCCTGGGCCACGGCGTCGAGGATGCGGCGGTGTTGCGCCAGCGCCTCGAGTGGACGTCGTCCACTGCTGCATTGGTTGCGGTACATCTGTAGCTGGTAGTAGAGATCACCGGTGAGGGTGGTGATCAGGGTGGAATTGCCACTGGCCTGGATCAGGCCAAAATGGAAATCGATGTCGTCCTGAATGGGGGGCAGCTCAGGCTGTGAGAACACCACCTGCTGGCGGTCGAGCAGTTCGGTCAGGGCGTTGACCTGAGATGGGGTGATGCGTTGCGCGGCAAGCCGGCAGGCCATCGCCTCGAGCTCGGCCCGGACCTGGTAAAGGTCGCGGAGCTTTTCCGGCGTCAGCCTGACCACCGTGGCGCCGACATGGGGGATGCGCTCCACCAGGCGGCGCTGTTCCAGTCGCTGCAGGGCTTCCCGCAGCGGGCCGCGGCTGACACCATAGCGGGCTGCCAGCTCCTGCTCATTGATCTTGCTGCCCGGTGCAAGGTCGCCCTGAATGATGGCATTTTGCAGCTCACTCAGGGTGCGGTCGGCTAAGGTCGGTTGCTTGCTTTCGCTCACAGACTGTCCATTTGCGCAGGGCGCTGATGAAAAAAGGTGCAGAAACTGTGCGCGCGATCACCATTATTGTCAACAAAATGTTGACGCTTGCGTCATCGAATCAGTGGCAATCTTTCGCAACGGATTACGATTAAAGCCGCTAAAATTGGGGCTTTCTCAGGGTGGGTTAGACTTTCGACGAATGGAGAATGAGATGGATTGTCAACAATCGTCCGGTTTCCGAGTGCTGACCAGCGCCTGTTTGCTGGGCCAACCGGTACGTTATGACGGCCAGGCCAAAGGGCTGGCAGACCCCCGTTTAGCCCAGTGGGAGAAGGCGGGGTTGCTGTTGACGGTGTGCCCCGAGGTGGCGGGCGGGTTGCCGGTGCCCCGGCCAGCCGCAGAGCTTGGCGAAAAGGGCCGGGTAAGAACCGAGGGGGGCGACGACGTCAGTCTGGCCTTCCACCGGGGGGCCCGGGTGGCCCTGGCGCTGTGCCAGCGTTATGGGATTCGCCTGGCACTGCTGAAAGCCAACAGCCCGTCCTGCGGCAATACCCGCATCTATTCAGGCCGTTTCGATGGTCAGTTGGTGGTGGGAGAGGGGGTGACGGCCGCGCTGCTTCGGCAGCACGGCATCGAGGTGTTTAACGAGACTCAGCTTGACCAGTTGGCTCAAGCTCTTGATAGAACGGCGCCGGCGCCTGCTGCTGATTGATCACATTGGCGATGGTGCGGTCCTTCTCCAGCCACAGGCCGTTGAGCCAGTGCTGGAAGGTCACGCGGTAGGCCTTGTCGCTGTCGTAGTCGCCGACGGGGACTTCGCTCATAGGCAGGGTGCGGACACTGACATGGATGCGGTCCAGTTTGCCCTGCAGCAACGCCCACATGATGTTTTCCGGTGCATCCGGGTAGACGATGGTGACGTCCAGCAACTGGTCGAACTGACTGCCCAGGGTATTGAGCGCAAAGGCGATGCCACCGGCCTTGGGCTTCATCAGGTAGCGGAACGGACTGCGCTGACGCTGGTGCTTGGAGCGGGTCAGGCGTGAGCCTTCGACAAAGTTGATGACGCAGGTGGGCAGGTCTTTGAACTTCTCGCAGCTGCGGCGGGTGGTTTCAATGTCCTTACCTTTCAGGGCCGGATTTTTGGCGATCTGGCTCTTGGTGTAGCGCCGCATAAAGGGCATATCCAGCGCCCAGCAAGCCAGTCCCATCACGGGCACATAGAGCAGCTGCTGTTTGAGGAAGAACTTCAGCATCGGCACCTGGTTGCGCAGCACCACGGTGACCACCACGATGTCGGCCCAGCTCAGGTGATTGGCCAGAACCAGATACCAGCCCTGCTTGGAAAGCTGGCTTTCGGACAGGCCATCCACTTCCCAGCGGGTTTTGGTGGTGAGCCGCAGCACCCCGTAATTGGTCGCGACCCAGCCGTGCATGCAGGCGTTGCACAGAGCACTGATCTGCCGCCGCAATGCCGGGATGGGCAGCAGTTTGATGGGGGCAAGCAGAATGATCAGGCCACCCCAGAACAGTACGCTCAGGCAGGCCAGTACGGCGTTAAGCGGCGCCAGAATCGGCGCGGGCAAAAACGACAACATTCAGCAATCCTGTCTCTCTTGTTGATGCTCCAGGGCGGCAAGCTTACCCGCTTTCTCACTCCAGATCTGGTTTAACCAGCTCTGGTACGTCCCCTTGTCTTCACGTTTCTGGTAATCCAGCCGGTTGATGGGTTCGAGGCAGTGTTCCTCGATCCACAGCTCTACCTTCGGTACCCGGCCACACAGGTAATCCCAGAAACTGGGGATACCGGCCGGGTAGTAGATGGTGACATCCAGCAGTCTTTTCATCTTGCCCCCCATGGCGTCCAGGGACATGGCCACGCCGCCCACCTTGGGTTTGAGCAGGGTGGGGAAGGGACTCTCCTGCCGCGCCTTCTTTGCCGGGGTAAAGCGGGTGCCCTCGACAAAGTTCATGATGCTGACGGGCTGGTAGTGAAACTTCTCACAGGCTTTGCGGGTGGCTTCCCGGTCCTTGCCTTTCAGGTGCGGATTTTTGGCCAGGAAGCTTTTGCTGTAACGGCGCATAAAGGGGAAATCCAAGGCCCACCAGCACAGTCCCAGGAACGGCACGTACAACAGCTCGCGCTTGAGAAAGAACTTGAGGAAGGGGATTTTGCCGTTAAACACCCGCTGCAACATCAGGATATCGACCCAGGACTGATGGTTGGCGATCACCAGATACCACTGCTTGGGGTTCAGTTCCGGCAGGGCATGGGTGATCACCCGGGTGCGGGACAACAGCCGCTGATTGAGGTTGTTGATGCCGATCCAGATCCCGGCGATGCCATCGAGCAGCACCGTGCAGCCCCGTCGCAACGGGGCGATGGGCAGCAGCTTCAGCAGGCCGAGCAGAATCACCCAGGGAAACCAGAACAAGGTGTTGATGACGTAGCCGCTGAACGACAGCAGCCCACGCAGCGTGGACACCATAACCACTCCTTCAAATCCATCTCTGGGGTTATGGTAATTCAGGCTATCTGCAGCGAACAAGCCGGGATTTGGCCGCATTATCCAGTCATTGATGACAACTCTTTCAGTAAACGATCCATCGCCCGGTAACCCAGCGCTTCCGCCATATGGGCTTTGCCCACCTGATCTTCACCCGCCAGATCGGCGATGGTCCGGGAAACCCGCAGGATGCGGTGAAAGGCACGCACCGATAATCCCAGCTTACTGACGGCCCGTTCGGCGTACTGCAAGCCCGCTGCCGGGATCCCCACACCGGGGCCCAGCCGATGGCCGGCAAGCGCCTGATTGAGACAGCCCTGGCGGGTCAGCGCCTGCTGTCGCGCTGCTGCCACCAAGGCCCGGACCTCGTCACTGGTGGGGCCCTCACGTTGCCCCTGAGTCAGGCTGCCGGGGGGCAGGCGGGGCACCTCAATGGTCAGATCGAAACGGTCTAGGAAGGGGCCGGAGAGGCGGGAGAGGTAGCGTCGGATCTGCTCCGGGGTATCCCGGCTGTGCTGGCCGGTTTCGCCGGAGGGAGCAGGGTTCATGGCGGCCACCAGCTGGAACTGGGCCGGAAACGTCAGCTTGGCGCTGGCCCGGGAGATCACCACTTCGCCGCTTTCAAGGGGCTCTCTGAGGCTGTCCAGCACAGTGCGGGCAAACTCCGGCAGTTCATCGAGAAACAGAACGCCGTGGTGGGCCAGAGAGATCTCCCCGGGTTGAGGAATGCTGCCGCCCCCCACCAGGGAAGCCGCAGAGCTGGAATGGTGAGGTCCCCGAAATGGCCGTTGATGGAGTTGAGCCGGCGTACGGCTCATCCCTGCTACCGAGTGAATTGCTGCCACGGCCAGAGCCTGTTCGGTGGTCAGCGGGGGCAACAGGCTGGCCAGTCGGCTTGCCAACAGGGTTTTTCCGGTGCCTGGAGGCCCCATCAGCAAGAGATGGTGATGACCCGCGGCGGCGATCATCAGGGCCCGCTTGGCGTGGCCCTGACCGATGATGTCGCTCAGGCAGTGTTCACTCGGCTGTGGCGGTGCACTGGCAGCCGGAGGGCCGGGCAGGGGCTGTTGCCCCAATAACCCGGCCACCAGCGCCAGCAGGGAGGGACTGAGCTGGGTATCGGCGTCGCTGACCAGGGCCGCTTCCGGGCCATTTTCTTCGGGCAGATAGAGACGGTGACCGGCCTGATGGCCGGCGACAATAGCGGGCAGCACTCCGGGGATGGGGCGCAGGGCGCCGGACAGGCTGAGTTCGCCATAAAATTCACGATTGTGCAGGCAAATGTCGGGAAGTTGCTTTGATGCGGCAAGAATTCCCAGAGCGATGGGCAGGTCGAACCGCCCCCCCTGTTTGGGCAGATCCGCGGGGGCCAGATTGACGGTAATCCGTCGGGCCGGAAACTCAAACCCCGCCATCTGCAGGGCGGCCCGAACCCGCTCGCGGGACTCCCGCACCGAGGCTTCGGGCAGACCGACAATGGTAAAACTGGGCAAGCCACCGCCCAGGTGAACTTCCACCGTGACCCGGGGTGCTTCGATGCCCAACTGGCCACGACTTAACACACGGGAAAGACTCATGTTTCCACCTCCAAGTGGTGAGCCAACCCCTGCCTTAGTCAAAAAAGGTATTGGTTATTCAAGCATTTTTCTCTGTTGTTGCCTATGGTTCTATAACGAAACGATTTGTTACATAGTCGTTTTCGGTTGAGTGCAAATTAATCTTTGCATCTGAAAATTCGCTGTGCTAACTCTAAAAAAGCTCAGAACTTGAGCACCAAATTTTTCCGTTTTGTTGAGAGTGAATCCAATGTTCCGTACTGCCATCGAACTAGTGCTAGTCGTGATTACCGTGGTGATTATCGTCACCTGCGGGGGTCAGGGTGTGGCACGAGGCAGTAGCAGAAGCTAACAACGAAGCCAAAACGACACCAAGCCCCCCGCACCGAAAGGTCCGGGGGGTTTTTTATTTTCAGGTCATTAACTTACGGAGAGCCACACCATGACCCAGATGTATCACCAAGCGGACGCCAACCCGAGTTTGCTGGAAGGAAAAACCATTGCCGTGCTCGGTTACGGCAGTCAGGGCCGCGGCCAGTCTCTGAACCTGCGGGACAGTGGCGCCAACGTGGTGATCGGTCTGCGTCCGGGTGGCCCGAGCTGGCAACAGGCCGAGTCCGAGGGCTGGCAGCCGGTGCCCTTTGCGGAAGCGGTGAAGGACGCCGACATCGTGATGATGCTGACTCCGGATATGGCTCAGGCCCAGATCTACCGCGATCACATCGAACCCAACATCAAGCCGGGCGCGATGCTGATGTTCAGCCACGGCTTCAACATCCTGTATGACCTGATCAAACCCTCCGCCGAGATCGACGTGACCATGGTGGCGCCGAAAGGCCCGGGCTACCTGGTTCGTACCGAGTACGAGCGTGGTGCCGGTGTGCCCTGTCTGATGGCGGTGCACCAGGACGCCACCGGCAGTGCTCACGCCAAGGCTCTGGCCTACGCCGATGCCGTAGGTGGCACCCGCGGTGGGGTACTGACCACCAATTTCAAAGAGGAAACCGAAACCGACCTGTTTGGTGAGCAGGCGGTGTTGTGTGGCGGCGCCATCGCGATGGTTCGCAAAGGCTGGGAAACCCTGGTGGAAGCCGGTTACCAGCCGGAGCTGGCTTACTTTGAGTGCCTGCACGAACTCAAGCTGATCGTTGACCTGTTGTACGAAGGCGGCATCAGCCGGATGCACCAGTTTGTGTCCGACACCGCCTCCTACGGCGCACTGACCCGGGGCGATCGCATCGTTGATGACCGCGCCAAAGAGACCATGAAGCAGGTGCTGACCGAGATCCAAACCGGCCAGTTTGCCCGTGAGTGGATCGATGAGTACCAGTCCGGTAACGCGGACTACCACCGTCGCAAGACCGAAGAGTGCAGCCACCCGATCGAAGCGGTGGGTGCGGACTTGCGTGGCCGTATGAGCTGGTTGAAGCGGGGAGAGTAAACCCATGATAAGCGGAGCGGAGGCGGTAGTACGCGCGTTGGCAGAACAGGGAGTTCGCACTCTGTTCGGCTACCCGGGCGGTGCCATCATGCCAATTTACGATGCCCTGTATGACAGCCCGGTAGAGCATCTGCTGTGTCGGCATGAACAGGGCGCAGCGTTTGCCGCCATCGGCTACGCTCGCGCTTCCGGCAAGGTGGGGGTCTGCATGGCCACCTCCGGGCCGGGCGCGACCAACCTGATCACCGCGCTGGCGGACGCCATGATGGATTCCATCCCGGTGGTGGCCATCACCGGCCAGGTGCCCAGTGCGGCGATCGGTACCGATGCGTTCCAGGAGATTGATGTGTTGGGCCTGTCGCTGGCCTGCACCAAGCACAGTTTCCTGGTCAGTTCGCCCGACACCCTCTGTGACACCCTGCATCAGGCGTTTGAGCTGGCGGCGGAAGGGCGTCCTGGTCCGGTTCTGGTGGACATCCCCAAGGATGTGCAGCAGGCGATGGTGGCGTATCACGGCCGGCCTCGTGCCCTGCCGCAGGCGGCCAATGACACTTTTGAACTGGAAGCGGCCCAGGCGATGCTGGCCGATTCCCGCAAGCCGCTGCTGTACGTGGGTGGTGGTGTCGGCATGGCCGGTGCGGTGGCGGAGTTGCGTGACTTTATCCGGGTCACCGGCATGCCGTCGGTCACCACCCTCAAGGGGATTGGCGCCATTGCTCACGGCACACCGGGCTTCCTCGGCATGCTCGGCATGCACGGCAGCCGGGCGGCCAACCAGGCGGTTCAGGAGTGTGACCTGCTGATTGCGGTGGGCGCCCGATTTGATGACCGGGTGACCGGCAAGCTCGATGCGTTTGCCCCCACCGCCAAGGTGATTCACCTGGACATCGACCCGGCCGAAATCAGCAAGCGTCGGGATGCCATGGTCTCCTACTGTGGCGATCTGCGCCGGGTGTTGCCCGCTCTGGCGATGCCGATGGACGTGTCGGAATGGCGCGATCACTGCGATGAGCAGAAACAGCAGTGTGCCCATCGTTACGACCACCCCGGTGCCACCATCTACGCGCCAGCCCTGCTGAAGCGTCTGGCGGAAACCCTGCCGCGCAACGCCATGGTTTCCTGCGACGTGGGGCAGCACCAGATGTGGGTGGCTCAGCATATGTGGTTCGACAGCCCCAGCAACCACCTCTCCAGTGCCGGTTTGGGCACCATGGGATTTGGTCTGCCGGCGGCCATCGGCGCCCAGTTGGCCCGTCCCGATGACCTGTCGCTGCTGGTCTCCGGTGATGGCTCTTTCATGATGAACGTGCAGGAGCTCACCACCATCAAGCGGGCTCGCCTGCCCCTCAAGATTGTGCTGCTGGATAACCAGCGCTTGGGCATGGTGAAGCAGTGGCAGGAGCTGTTCTTCGAGGAGCGCTTCAGCGAAACCGACCTGTCCGACAACCCGGATTTCGTCACCATGGCGGCGGCGTTCAATATCCCCGGCCGCCATATCTGGCGCAAAGACCAGGTAGAGGAAGCGATGGCCGAGATGCTGGCAGCGGAAGGCCCCTACCTGTTGCACGTATCGATTTCAGAAAAGGAAAACGTCTGGCCCCTGGTTCCGCCGGGTGCGTCAAATGACGAGATGATGGAGGAAAAGCGATGAGCGAGCACACCCTGTATATCGAGATGAACCCCAGCCCGGATGTACTGGAGCGCGTGCTGCGGGTGACCCGCCATCGCGGCTTCACCGTCCGCAATATGAACATGGCGTACGCCGGCAACCAATCGCAGATGGCGGTAACGGTGAGCAGCGAACGCCCGATTGACCAACTCACCCGTCAGTTGGATAAATTGTTCGATGTGACCGATTGTCGCATCGAAACGGCTTGCGAGTCGGCCCCGGCCGCCGCAGCCAACGCTTAAGCATTTGAAGGAGTATTCACCGTGAGCCAAGCCGATTACATCTGGTTTAATGGAGAGATGGTGCCCTGGCAGGATGCCAAGGTGCACGTCCTCAGCCATGCCCTGCATTACGGTTCGTCGGTGTTCGAAGGGATTCGCGCCTACCACACCCCCAAGGGCCCGGCGGTGTTCCGTCTGAAGGAACACATTCAGCGCCTGTTTGATTCCGCCAAAATCTACCGCATGCCGATCCCCTGGAGTGTGGAGGAGATTGAGCAGGCCTGTCGCGACTCGGTAGGCCAGAACGGCCTCGACAGCGCCTACATCCGCCCTCTCGCGTTCTATGGCCATGTCGGCCTGGGTTTGAATGTGCCTGCCGGCAGCCAGGCTGAGGTGATTGTGGCGGCCTTCCCCTGGAACGCATACCTCGGTGATGAGAGTGCCGAAACTGGCGTGGATGTGTGCGTCTCCAGCTGGAACCGGCTGGCGGCCAACACCATGCCCACCGCAGCAAAAGCGGGTGGTAACTACCTCTCGTCCCAGCTGATCTCCGGCGAAGCCCGACGTCATGGCTATGCCGAGGGGATCGCCCTGGACGTCAACGGCCAGATCTCCGAAGGGGCCGGTGAGAACCTGTTTATCGTCAAAAACGGCGTGCTTTACACCCCGCCGGTGACCGCCGCCATCCTGCCGGGCATCACCCGCGACACCATCATGACGTTGGCCCGTGACGCCGGTTATACCGTGCGTGAAGAGGCACTGGCGCGGGAAGCGCTCTACCTGGCCGACGAGATCTTTATGACCGGCACCGCCGCCGAGATTGTGCCGGTGCGTTCGGTGGATGGCATCACCATCGGTGAGGGCCGCCGCGGTGAGATCACCGGCGCCATGCAAAAGGCGTTCTTTGGCCTGTTCACCGGCGACACCGAAGACAAGTGGGGCTGGCTCGATTACGTCCACACTCCCAGCGATGAGCAGGCGTTTGCCGCTCACACCATGGCGGTGGAACTGTAACCGCCACGCTTGTGCTGACGGGGCCGACACCAGGGCGTGGGCGGCCCCCTTTTTTTCACCATCTGTGCGGGGCCAACCCCGACCAAGGACACCGTTATGCCGAAGCTTCGATCCGCCACCACCACCGCCGGCCGTAATATGGCGGGGGCCCGTGCCCTCTGGCGCGCCACCGGCATGACCGACGACGACTTTGGCAAACCCATTATCGCCATCGCCAACTCCTTTACCCAGTTTGTGCCCGGCCATGTGCACCTGAAGAACATGGGGGAACTGGTGGCGGGCGCCATTGAGGAAGCGGGTGGGGTGGCCAAGGAGTTCAACACCATCGCCGTGGACGACGGCATCGCCATGGGTCATGGGGGGATGCTCTACTCCCTGCCCAGCCGGGAATTGATTGCCGACTCGGTTGAGTACATGGTGAATGCCCACTGCGCCGACGCGCTGGTGTGCATCTCCAATTGCGACAAGATCACCCCCGGTATGCTGATGGCGGCGATGCGCCTCAACATCCCCACCATCTTTGTCTCCGGCGGGCCGATGGAAGCGGGCAAAACCAAGCTGTCGGATCAGATCATCAAGCTCGATCTGGTGGACGCCATGGTGCAGGCGGCGGATCCCAATGTCTCTGACGAACAGAGCGAACAAGTTGAGCGCAGCGCCTGCCCCACCTGCGGTTCCTGCTCCGGCATGTTTACCGCCAACTCCATGAACTGCCTGACCGAAGCGCTGGGCCTGGCGTTGCCGGGCAACGGCTCGATGCTGGCCACCCACGCCGACCGCAAAGGGCTGTTTCTGGAAGCGGGTCGACGCATCGTTGAACTGTGCCACCGCTGGTATAAACAGGAGGATGACACCGCCCTGCCGCGCGGTATCGCCAACCGCCAGGCGTTTGAAAACGCCATGGCGCTGGACATCGCCATGGGCGGCTCCACCAACACCATTCTGCACCTGCTGGCGGCCGCTCAGGAGGGCCAGGTGCCCTTTACCATGAGCGACATCGACGTGCTGTCGCGCAAAGTGCCCAATCTCTGCAAGGTGGCTCCCGCCACCCCGCAATACCATATGGAAGATGTGCATCGGGCCGGGGGCGTGATGGCCCTGCTGTCCGAGCTGGCCCGGGGCGGCCTGATCCACACTCAGGTGCCCCACGTGGCGGGGCAGTCGCTGGCGGCCGTGCTGGCCGAGCGGGATGTGGCCAACGCCCCCTGTGCCAGCGTCGCGGAGTTCTACCGGGCGGGCCCGGCGGGGATCCGCACCACCCAGGCGTTCTCCCAGGATTGCCGCTGGCCCACCCTGGATGTGGACCGGCAAAACGGCTGCATCCGCGATATTGACCACGCCTATAGTCAGGACGGCGGACTGGCGGTGCTGTCCGGCAATCTGGCTGCCGATGGCTGCGTGGTGAAAACCGCGGGGGTGGCGGAATCCTGCCTCACCTTTACCGGCCCCGCGCGGGTGTTCGACAGCCAGGATGCGGCAGTCAGCGCCATTCTGGGCGGTCAGGTGCAGGCCGGTGACGTGGTGGTGATCCGCTACGAGGGGCCGAAAGGCGGTCCCGGCATGCAGGAGATGCTTTACCCCACCAGCTATCTCAAGTCGATGGGATTGGGTCAGGCCTGCGCCCTGATCACCGATGGCCGCTTCTCCGGCGGCACCTCCGGCCTCTCCATCGGCCACGTATCACCGGAAGCGGCCAGCGGCGGCACCATTGCGCTGGTGGAGGAGGGCGATGTCATCGCCATCGATATCCCCAACCGGCGGATTGAGCTGCAGGTGAGCGCCGAAGTGCTGGCCCAACGCGCCGAACACTGCCGTTATCGCCCCAACCGTGAGCGCCTGGTGTCGCCGGCGCTGAAAGCCTATGCCCACCTGGCCACCAGCGCAGACAAGGGGGCCGTGCGGGATCTCAGCAAGCTGGAGGATGGGGCATGAATGGTGGTGAAGGCCTGGTGCAACAGACCCTGCGTCAGATCCTGCTGGCGCCGGTTTACGATGTGGCGGTGCAAACCTCGCTCGACCCACTGAATCGCCTGTCCGGTCGGTTGGGCCGTTCGGTCTGGCTGAAGCGGGAAGATCAGCAGCCGGTGCACTCCTTTAAGCTGCGGGGTGCCTACAACAAGATCCACAGTCTGAGCGTGCAACAGGCCAGGGCCGGGGTGGTTGCGGCCTCGGCGGGCAACCATGCCCAGGGGGTGGCGCTGGCGGCCAGTGCCAAGGGGATACGGGCGGTGATCGTAATGCCGCAAACCACCCCGGACATTAAGGTGGATGCGGTACGCCGCCATGGCGGCGAAGTGGTGCTGCACGGCGATAACTTTGATGCGGCCTACCAGCATGCCCGCCAACTGAGTGAGTCCGAGGGGCTGACCATGGTGGCGCCCTTTGATGATGCGGCGGTGATTGCCGGGCAGGGCACGGTGGGGCAGGAGTTGCTGCAACAGAAGCGGGACCTCGACGCGGTGTTTGTGCCGGTGGGGGGCGGCGGGCTGATCGCCGGCATCGCCGCTTATCTCAAGGCGCTGGCGCCACACATCAAGGTGTATGGGGTGGAACCGGAAGACGCGGCCTGCCTCAAGGCTGCGCTGGATGCCGATGCCCCGGTGACTCTGCCGAGGGTGGGCCTGTTCGCCGACGGTGTGGCGGTAAAACGCATTGGTGACGCGCCCTTTGAGCTGGCCCGCCACTGTGTGGATGGGGTGATCACCGTCAACAGTGACGAGATCTGCGCGGCCGTACAGGACATCTATGAAGATCGCCGCGCCATTGCCGAACCCGCCGGAGCACTGGCCCTGGCCGGACTGAAACGCTACTGCGCTGAGGGCGGCGCGGGGATGAATCTGGCCGCCATCCTCTCCGGCGCCAACGTCAATTTCCACAGCCTGCGTTACGTGTCGGAGCGCTGTGAACTGGGCGAGGGCAAGGAGGCGGTGCTGGCGGTGACCATTCCTGAACGGCAAGGGGCGTTCTTGCAGTTTTGTCGATTACTGGACAGGCGGTTAATCACCGAATTCAATTATCGACTCTCCGGCCGCGACCGCGCTAACGTCTTTGTCGGCATCCGTCTCAAGCACAGCGAGGAGAAAGCGCAGATCCTCCATGCCCTGAGCGAGGCGGGCTATCCCCACGAAGATCTGTCGGCGGACGAAACCGCCAAACTGCATGTGCGCTATATGGTGGGCGGCTTGCCACCGGAACCGCTGGATGAGCGACTGTTCCAGATCCGCTTCCCGGAAGCGCCGGGGGCCCTGGAGCGTTTTCTCACCGATCTGGGCAGTCGCTGGAACATCTCGCTGTTCCATTACCGCAACCACGGTGCCGCGGCGGGCCGCGTATTGCTGGGCATGGAGGTGAGCGACGCCGACTTTGCCGAGTTGTGGGCGCAGCTGTGTGCCCTTGATATGGATTGCGAAGAGGTCAGCAACAGTCCTGCATACCGCTTTTTCTTGCGAGGCTAAAGCAAAATCATCACATCTGGGGGCGTTCGCCCCCTTTTTCGTAATCTTCTTAGCAACCTACTGAGATTGGGTCGAAAAAATGTTCTGCTCATTAACAAAACAGTGAGACAGTTCAGCTTAATTTCAGCATCCCTGTGGTTTCATTTACGGTCGGATTAACTTGTTCCCCGGAACGGAATTCTCGTTCCCATCAATTCTCGGTTATGCATTGTTGCCGCAACGGCGGCAGGCCGGTTCTTTAGAAAGGAAAGCAGTGGATGTTTAAACGCAGTGCGTTGGTCATTGGAGGCCTTCTGATCCTCCTTTTGGTGCTGGGTGGCATCAAATATCAGCAGATCCAGCAGGGCATGGCCCAGCTGGCCAGTTTTGCGCCGCCGCCAGCCACCATCTCCGTGGTGGAAGCCAAATCTGAACAGTGGCGCCCTGAAATTGCGTCAGTGGGTACCCTGACTGCCAAAGCGGGCATCGAGATGTCTGCCGAAGTGAGCGGACTGGTGGAAGGCCTGTACTTCCGCAGTGGCCAGAAGGTCAACAAAGGCGATCTGCTGCTGCAACTGGACGACGGCGTTGAGCAGGCCAACCTGCAGAGCTACCGCGCCCAGGCGGAGCTGGCCAAGGTGAAGTTTGAGCGTAACCAGACCATGTTTGAGCGCCGCAACATCTCTGAGACCGAGTTCGATGAGTCCAGCGCCAACCTGAAAGTGGCCCTGGCTGCCGTGGCGCAAACCGAAGCCACCATCGATAAGAAAGCGGTGACTGCGCCGTTCTCCGGTGTGCTGGGTATCCGTAAAGTGGATCTGGGCCAGTACGTTCAGGCCGGTGAGTCCCTGGTGACCCTGCAGGATGTGTCCAGCCTGTACGCTGACTTCTCCGTGCCGGAGCAATACCTGCCCTCCCTGTACGTAGGCCAGACCGTGCTGTTCCGTACCAGTGCTTACTCCGACGTGGACTTCCAGGGCAAGGTGATTGCACTGGACGCCAAGGTGGATGAGAACACCCGTAACATCGCCATTCGTGCCGAAGTGCCGAACAGCGACGGTCGCCTGACCCCGGGTATGTACGCTGACATCCGTCTGCTCAAGCGCGACCCGATCAACCCGGTTACCGTGCCCTCCACCGCCATCACTTACAGCCCGTTTGGTGACGCCGTATTCGTGGTCCGCAAGGACAACGAAGGCCAGCTGCGTGCTTACCGCCAGTACGTCAAGGTGGGTGAGCGTCGCGGTGATACCGTTGCGGTGATGTCCGGTCTGACTGCCGGTGAGCAGGTCGTTACCGCCGGCACCATGAAGCTGGCCAACGAAGCGCTGGTTCAGCTGGCCAAGCAGTAAGAGGAAGCATCCTGGATGTTTACTGATATTTTCATTCGCCGCCCGGTGCTGGCAGTGGTACTGAACGTACTGCTGCTGGTGTTTGGTGTGCGAGCGCTGATGGATCTCCAGGTCCGGGAATACCCGGACATGGAGATCGGTCAGATCAACGTGACCACCACGTACCCCGGTGCCAACGCGGAGTTGGTGCAGGGCTTTGTGACCACCCCGATCCAGGAGGCGATCGCCTCCACCGAAGGGATCGACTACATCAAGGCCACCTCCCGGGCCAGCTTCTCCCAGCTTGAGGTGTACCTGCAGCTGGGTTACGACGCCAACACCGCGATGGCGGAGATGCTGACCAAACTGAACGAGGTGAAAGGCCGCCTGCCGACCGACATCGATGAGCCGATCATCGCTAAGGAGACCGCCGGTGGTGGCGCCATCATGTACCTGGCTTACACCAGTGAAAACATGAGTGGCGTGCAGGTGACCGACTACCTGCGCCGTGTGGTTCAGCCCAAGCTGACCGAAGCGGATGGCGTGGCGGAAGCGGAGATCATTGGTGAGCAGCAGTTCGCCATGCGGATCTGGCTGGACCCGGTGCGGATGCGTGCCAACGGCGTATCTGCCGATGACATCAACCGTGCTCTGGCCAGCAACAACTTCCAGTCTGCGGCCGGTGAGATCCGTGACTCCCTGACCGTGACCCCGGTGCGTGCCTCCACCTCACTGCAGGACGTGGAGTCCTTCCGCAACATCACCGTGAAGACCGATGGTCAGCAGGTGGTGAAGCTGCAGGACGTGGCCCGCGTTGAGCTGGCGTCCAAGTCCGACAAGGTGATCGTGGTGTACACCGGTAAGCCGGCGGTTTACATCGGCATCAACACCACCCCGGATGCCAACCCGCTGGATGTGGCCAAGGACGTTCGTGAGATCCTGCCGAACATCGCCCGCGATCTGCCGCCGGGCATGGAGCAGCACCTGTCCCACGACTCCACCGAGTACATCGAAGAGTCCATCTACGAAGTAGTGAAAACCCTGGGCGAAGCCGTGGTCATCGTGATCATGGTGGTGTTCCTGTTCCTGGGTTCACTGCGCTCGGTATTGATCCCCATCGTGACCGTACCGCTCTCCCTGGTGGGCGTGTGTCTGTTTATGATGGGCATGGGCTTCTCGCTCAACCTGCTGACCCTGCTGGCGATGGTGATGGCCATCTCGCTGGTGGTGGATGACGCCATCGTGGTGGTGGAGAACGTGCACCGACACCTGGAGGAGGGTCTCTCTCCGGTGCGTGCTGCGGTGATTGGTGCCCGCGAGATCGCCATGCCGGTTATCGCGATGACCATCACCCTGGCGGCGGTGTACGCCCCCATCGGCTTTATGGGCGGCCTGACCGGCTCTCTGTTCTCTGAGTTCGCCTTTACCCTGGCGGGTTCGGTACTGATCTCCGGCTTTATCGCGCTGACCCTCTCCCCGGTGATGTGTGCCAAGCTGCTGAACAAGCAGGCGCTGGAAGGCAAGTTCGTTCACTGGCTGGACGTGAACTTCGGTCGCCTGAAGGACGGCTATCACAGCCTGCTGGAGCACATTGTCCGCGACTACAAAGGCCCCATCCTGGGCGCGGCGGTTCTGCTGCTGTTCGCCATTGGCGCCATGTTTATGCTGACCCGTTCTGAACTGGCGCCCACCGAGGACCGTGGCTTTATCTTCAACATCGCCACCGGCCCCGATAACGCCAACGTGAACTACAGCTTCGAGTACGCCAAGCAGTTCCAGAAGATGGCGGAAAGCCTGCCGGAGTACGAGCAAACCTTTATGTTTGCTGGCTACCCGACGGAAAACCAGTTTATGTCCGGTATGGTGCTGAAGCCCTGGAGTGAGCGTGAGCGCACCCAGATGGAGGTTCAGCCGATCCTGCAGAACATGGTGAAGTCGATCCCGGGTATGGACGTGTTCTCCGTGAACCCGCCCGCCCTGCCGGGTACCGCCATGGGCCTGCCGGTGGAGTTTGTGATCACCTCCACCATGGACCACGCCCAACTGTATGAAGTGGCGGAACAGCTGAAAGAGGAAGCCCTCAAGTCCGGCATGTTTATGGTGGTGAACAACACCCTGAAGCTGAACAAGCCGCAGGTGCACGTGATGATCGACCGCGAGAAAGCCGGCCAGCTCGGCATCTCCATGCAGTCCATCGGTGCCGTGCTGGCAGCCCAGTTGGGTGACTTCCGCACCAACTACTTCGACATGCAGGGCCGCAGCTACGAGGTGATTCCGCAGGCCGATGGCCCGTTCCGGATGACCCCGGAGTCCATTGCTGACCTGTACGTGCTGACCGAATCCGGCCAGCAGGTGCCGCTGTCCACCGTGGTGAAGATCACCGAAGAGGTGATCCCCAACGCGCTGACCCAGTTCCAGCAGCTGAACTCCGCCACCATTGAAGCGATGCCGATGCCCGGCTCCGCCACCATTGGTGACGCGCACCAGTTCCTGTCCAGCAAGCTGCTGGAGATCGCCCCGTCCGGCTACGCCTACGACTTTGGCGGTCAGAGCCGTCAGTACGAGCAGGAGGGCTCTGCCCTGTACGTCACCTTCGCCCTGGCGCTGGTGGTGATCTTCCTGGTACTGGCTGCCCAGTTTGAAAGCTGGCGCGACCCGGTGGTGGTACTGGTGACCGTACCGCTCTCCATCTTCGGTGCGATGATCCCGCTGTTCCTGGGTGTGGCCACCCTGAACATCTACACCCAGGTGGGCCTGATCACCCTGGTGGGCCTGATCTCCAAGCACGGTATTCTTATCGTGGAGTTCGCCAACCAGCTGCAGCGGACCGGATTGGACAAAGCGGCGGCGGTGATTGCCTCTGCCTCCCTGCGTCTGCGTCCGATCCTGATGACCACCGCTGCGATGGTACTGGGTGTGATGCCGCTGGTACTGGCTGACGGCGCCGGTGCGGTATCCCGCTTCAACATCGGCCTGGTGATCACCGTGGGCCTGTCCGTGGGGACCTTCTTTACCCTGTTCGTGGTGCCGGTGATGTACACCCTGTTCGCCAAGACCATCGATAACGATGCCGAGGCGGCTTTGGCCAAAGAGACCACCGAATAAGGGTCGACAAATCCCGATACAAAACCGGCGCTCAGGCGCCGGTTTTTTTATGGTCCCATCAACGAAACGGGTGAGAAAACTATGATAACTTGGTCAATCTGACCCGGAACTTTGCGTCAACGAGCAGGAATCGCCAGTGATGACAATCCAACCTTTCAACCCGCCACGCCGGACCCTGATGGGCCCCGGTCCCTCCGACGTTCACCCGCAGGTGCTGCAGGCCCTGGGCAAGCCCACCGTGGGCCACCTCGACCCCACCTTCATCGCCATGATGGATGAGGTCAAAGCGCTGCTGCAGTATGCGTTCCAGACTGAAAACGCCTTTACCATCGCGGTTTCCGCCCCGGGCAGTGCCGGCATGGAAACCTGCTTCGTCAACCTGATGGAGCCCGGCGACAAGGTGATCGTCTGCCGCAATGGCGTGTTCGGTGAACGGATGCGTCAGAACGTTGAACGCCTCGGCGGTGAAGCGGTGGTGGTGGACGACGCCTGGGGCACCCCGGTGTCAGTGGATAAGGTGGCGGATGCGCTGAACCGGCATCCGGACGCCAAGTTCCTCGCCTTTGTTCACGCCGAAACCTCCACCGGCGCCCTGTCTGACGCCAAGGCCCTGTGTGCCCTGGCCCGTGAGCACGATGTCTTGAGCATCGTGGACGCGGTGACCTCCCTGGGTGGGGTGGAGCTGCGCGTCGACGAGTGGGGCATTGATGCCATCTACTCCGGCAGCCAGAAGTGTCTCTCCTGCGTGCCGGGCCTGGCGCCGGTCTCCTTCTCCCCCCGCGCGGTGGAGAAGCTGAAAGCCCGTCAGGCGCCCATCTCCAGCTGGTTCCTCGACCAGTCTCTGGTGATGGGATACTGGTCCGGTGACGGCAAGCGCAGCTACCACCACACCGCGCCGGTCAACAGCCTGTACGCCCTGCACGAGTCCCTGCGCCTGCTGCAGCTGGAAGGCCTGGAGAACGCCTGGGCCCGCCATCGTGCCATGCACGACAAGCTGAAAGCGGGTCTGGATAAGCTGGGCCTGGGCTTTGTGGTGGAGGAGGCTTATCGCCTGCCGCAGCTGAACGCGGTCTACATCCCCGAAGGGATCGACGATGGCGCCGTTCGCAGCGCCCTGCTCAACCGCTTTAATCTGGAGATCGGTGCCGGTCTTGGCGACCTGGCCGGTAAGGCCTGGCGCATCGGCCTGATGGGCTACGCCGCCCGGGAAGAGAACGTCACCCTGTGCCTGGCGGCACTGGAACAGGTGATGAACGAAGCCCGCCAGTAAGCGCGGCAGACTCCAACAAAAAACGGCCCCATATCGGGGCCGTTTTTTATGGCGCTTTTACTCTGCTGCCTGGGGCTGCTGGCGGCAGTCATAGGCATTACCAAACATCGTCACCGAGGTTCGAAACCCCAGTGGCTGATACAGGTAGAGGGTGTCGCCGCCCATTGCTGCGGTTTTGATCCGCATCTGGTTCAGGGCACCCCACACCATGTCCTTATCGGCGTGCAGCCAGTAATCGTAGAAGTGGCCTTCAGAGCCAATCACCGTGCCTTTGTGCTGGCATTGGGTGATGGCCTCGGAATGATCCCAAATCACGGTGACCTGCTCCGACTCCGGAGTCGGGAAGGTCACACAGCCGGAGAGCGCCAGTACCGACAGAATCAGCATGGCTTGAATCATTTTGGTCATGAAAACGTTCAGTAGTACGACAAAGAGAAGGCGGCGGATTGTAGGGATTTTGGCCATTAAGGCAAGCAATTACTTCGCTGCCAAAGCGCGTCGAAACCGGGTGTCCGTAAACTGGCGTGCTGTCGTTTTTTGGGGGGGAGTCAGAGCCTGAAGATAATCAACCGGATGGCTGGCATGGCCAGGCGTAAGGGGGGAGGCGGTGCCTCCCCCTGTGGATTGTCACCGCTTCGTTGAGTTGAAACGGATAATGGCCAGCACCAGGCCCAACATCAGCAGTGCCAGCATGCCGAGAGTCCCCGAGGAGGTGATGCGGCGCGGTTGCGGTGCCGGTTCCTGGGGTGCCAGGGTGACGAAGTAACCGTTAACGCCCTGTGCCTCTGTGGCGCTGTTCCAGACCACGTAAGTCTGGCTCAGGTCGGGGCTGACCCGCAGTTGCGACTCATAATCCTCACTGTTGGCGGCCGTGAAGATGAGCGGCGTCTCGTAAGTGGCTCCCGCGTCCAGAGAGCGAGTCACGAACAGCTCCAACTCCCGGCCTGCGCCGAGGTGTTCATAGGTGTTCTCCACCAGACCACCGGCAACGATGAAGCCTTCCGGGTTGCTGCACAATGACGGGTCGGTGGTGCTGGGGTCGTCAGGATCGCCGGTCGGGCAGGCCACCGGGCTGCTGCCGGGGGCTTTGACGATGCGAGGCTCTTTGACGTCGATCTGGGCCATTGCGGTGTAGTCCGGGTGCTGATTGACGTACGCCAGGATCAACTCGGAAGTGATGTCCCTGGCGGCCTCCCAGCTGTGGCCACCATCCAGCGAGCGCCGGATCCAGAAGTTGTAGTGCTCCAGATCCGTGGCGCGTGCCAACACCAGATCGGGGGTATAGCTGTAGCCCAGGATCAGGGTATCGCCGCGGATGTAGCCCCGGTGGGCGCGGGCATCCTCGATCGGATTGTCGTCGCTGTGCGCGGCCAGATCACCGCCAAGGGGGGTCTCGTGGCTCAGGTTCATGGCGGGTGCATTGGCAAAAGCGCCCTGCAGCAGCGGCTCGGTGGCGTCGTCTTCACCCCGTATCAGGCAGCCGCCCACGATATCGGCGGGAGCAACGTTCAGCGCCGGATGGAAGCTGGACAGGTCGGCAAAATCGGTGGCCAGTCGTCCAACGATGTCGGAGGGGCCGCCCTGGTCATACTCACCCTGCTTCCAGAAGATAAACAACTTGGTGCCGGAAGGGCCCGGTTTGGCTTGAGGCAGGAAGCGAACCCGGCGTCCGTTCTGCTCCGGTGCGCTGAGGATACAGCCCATGCGTTGAGGCAGTTGGGCGTTGGGGGGCAGGTTGTCATCCTGGCAATCCTGCGGGGTGCCATTGAGTTCACTCAGGCAGGCATTGGCAACGCTGGCGGGGGGCTGATTGAAGGGGAAGCTGTGATAGCGGATGTATTTCCCCTCGTCGATCCCCTCGGTGCCCTTGGTCTCCTCATAGGCGACGACGACGGTACCGCCGACCAGAGCCAGATTGGCCCGGGAAGCGCCCTCGGTCCCCGACTGAATAGGGTCGCCGTCGTTGCGCTTGTCTTCCATCTTGGTCCAGTTGTTGGTGATTCGGCTTGGCGGCGAGAACGGCATCCCTTTGCCAAAGGGACTATCTGACAGCTTGCCCCCTTCCGGGAATGCGGTGCTGATCGAGCTGTACCAGATGTCTGTGCCGTGGGAGACGATGGCGCCTGAGGCACCGTGACCGGGCCCTTCGGCTTCACCGAGCAGCAATCCGGCCGGGTCCTCTTGCCAGGTGATGACCCAGGCTTTGCTGCTGCCACGATTGACGTCCTGTTTGGCATCCCGGATGCCGGAGGTGAGGCGCTGGGCAGGTTGCCATGTGGCGCCGCCATCGATGGAGCGGACGCTGTAGACACAGCTGAAGGGGATCTCGCGAAAGTCCCGCTCGATGTAGCTGACACTGCCTTGCTGGTCCGGATCGCAATACTTATCGACCCAACTGACCACCACCATGGTGCCGGAGTTGAAGATGTTGGGTTTGTCGGAGTCGCCGTAGAACGGCGCGATCGCGCTGTCTTCACCCTGCCAGAGCGTGGCGATGGAGCTCAGCGCAGCGGTTTGCGACAGGTTGACGGTGTCTGACCAGGTTTGGCCATCGTCATCCGAATAACGGGCAAAGATGTCGCGGGCCGGTCGCTCGATGTCGGCTTTTACGTCATACACCCGATGTCCGGCAGGGAATGCACTGCTGCCCCAACCATCGGCAAAGACGGTGATCAGGCGCCCATCTGAGGCGCCGCCGTTGGTCAGCCGGACCAGCTTGGTCTTTGAGGTGGCGTCCAGATCGGGGGTTTGTTCACCCTCCCCACCGGATAGCAGGATGGGGGCTCCGGTTGGACTGAGCACCGGTTGCGACAGAGCCAGAGTTGGGAGGAACAGCGAGGCCCATATCAGTGATGGAAAAAGCGTGCTTTTTTTCATAATGCTCTCCTTGGCTTGGATGCCTCCAAAAACAAGTAAAGCAGAGCGACTAAGACGATGATTTTTCGCTATTGATTATGATCAATATATGACGCCTTATTTAACGTTGGGAAGGTGAAAAATGAGAATAATCTTCTCGCGGTTAATCTGCTGATATTATTTGACAATATTATTTTTGAATCTGATGCTTTTACTGACTTGATGAAGTGGCATTGCGCCGCGCTGTAGCCCTTGGCATGAGGCTTTTTGTCAGTTTTTTTGAATTTATTCAACAGAATGATCTTGTTTAACCAATCCTAATTTAAGTCACGTTAATGTTACTGTGGGAAAATCGTAAGCTTATGATTTGTATGACGGGTTAATGACACATTGATAATAATTAAGGTAAATAATTGGAATAATCAATCGCTTTATTCTCTATTTGTCTGAATATTCGCGTTTTATTCTTGAGTAGGAATATAAGAACGGCCTCCGCGGGGAAGTGGCGATCGCAAGGAGAGGGGGAGGACCAGAGAGTGTCGGATTGTAGGGCGTACATCACGAAGCGCCGCAGTCATCCGGTGCCGTTCATGGGGCTGCCGGCGAGGGGCCAGAGCCAATGCAAGGGGATGGTGTTACTACGCAAAACGTCAAATAATCTGGATGACTAGGATAAAGATAGAAAATAGCGAGAAACTCAATACTTTATGACAAAGCATGATTTTCTTGAACAGAAAAGGATTTGTTACATTGATGAAATGGCGGTGAGCGTTAAGATTACTTTTCATTTTTCTTATTATCGATATCACGAGTAAAAGGTTGACTATTGAAATAAACAGGGCATAAAAAGCATACATCTCATTGATGGGAATCGCTGATTTTATCCATAGGTATATTATGGACGCAGTAACCAAAGCGACTGCACTGGGAATCATATCCGATGATAAACCTATCAGAAGTAGTTTTATTGATAAATAATCAATCTTAAATGATATATTAAATCCGCGTATTTTTAAGTTTAAGTTGATTAGCAAAATCACTAGAAGTCCGAGGTAGGCCAGTGAAATGTATACTGGATTCATTTCTATGCTTGAATCGACAAAAAATGGTGAGAGAACGATGAAATGATATATTAAACCTTGGCTAAAAAACGTTATGGCAAATTTGATTGCGGTTCTACGCTTTCCGTAGCTGTATACGAAGTAGATTATCTCTTCTCTGTTCCAGCTCGATAGATAATAAACCGACTCTCCAAACCCGAATGCTATATAGACGGCAATGCATATTATTTTTGTATGGATTTGGTTTTCGGACAGAATTATATAACCAGGTACAGGGATAAAGAACATTACCAATGGGGAAATAAGGATAATGGTCAAAAATATAGCTAAGGAACCAGAGTCTGGTTTTATATTTGGTTTCCTTCTCGATTTAGATATGTAGTTTACCACTGATGAATGCTCAGCCAAGATGGAAGGTGTTGTTAATCTTCAATTTATTGTTATGATCAACAATGATTTTTCCTCGGGTGTCATCCGAAAGGGTTGACTCAAATACTAAGAGACTTTCATTATCCAGCCCATTAAAAGGTTCATCAAGCAGCAGTATTTTTGATCGTTTAGATATTGCGGTAATCAACGATAGCTTCTTTTTTGAGCCAGTGGATAACTCTCCAATATTGAAATTGAGAAATTGGCACATCTCTGTTTTATCAATGAGCTCACATTGCCTTTCTGCGTCAACATGATTATACCGATTGAATAGCGATAGAAGTTGTGAGGCCGTAAAGTTCTGCGGTGGAGTGATGGCTTCAGTAGATAGGGAAAATGTTTGTGTTCCCGACTGGAACGCCTTATCAACGGTTACAGAGCCGCGTGTTGGATTAATCAGGCCACAAATGATCATAAGTAATGTGGTTTTCCCACATCCATTGGGGCCAGTAACGAGTGTATCCCCATGACCAAATTCAAGGCTTAGATTTTTAATTATGGTGTTGGAGCCGATTGAGTAGAGGAGGTTTTCAACTTTTATCATTTTCTAAAAGGCAGGAAGAAAACTCCTTCCTGCCACTGTCAAGTTAATGTGCCTCAGCAGAATAAAGCAGTGCTGCCAAGCCGATAAGCAGTGGGATCACTCCGCCATTAACTTCCAGCAGTTCTTGTTGATTGAGCTCTTTCATAATCAATGTTCCTTATCAAATATTACTTAAGGTTAGTCTTAGTTATCCGACTACTCGCGACAGCTTCCTTTTATAAAACGCGAAGTGGTTTCGGAACTCTTTTCTATCATGGTGAGCATGACGAGGAATAGGTGAGCACTTAGGAAATTTGTATTGGCAGTGTAATTATTCAGCGGTTCTTACAATCAGGATCTCGGTGTTTGCATCAACGAAAAAACCCCCGCTTAAGCGGGGGCTTTGGGTTGCCTCAGGGGAGGGGCGGATTCAGCTGATGTAGCTCTGTCCGGCGTACACCACGAAGTGACGCAGTGACAGCACACCGATGATGGTGCAGCAGGACACCGCAATCAGGAAGCCGCGGCTGTGCTTCAGCTTGGCCGGGGTAAAGACACTCGCCAGTACCGGTACCGCCAGGCCCAGACCCACCACGCCAATCCAGAACACGCTGGCCCAGGTGCCGGTGGTGATGGCGGCGGTGGCGGCTTGCGCAGCCGGACCGGAGAAGTTCAGGCCAACAAACAGCAGCACCAGGCAGAGCGCTTCGTTAAAGGCCACCGGGTACTCGATGCGGTGCACCTGTTCGATACAGTCGGAGGCCTTCTTGTTGAAGAACAGGGTGGCCACCAGGATGTTACCGGCCGAACCCACGCTCAGGGCCGAGGCCAGGAACAGGGCGGGCAGCACTGCGGTGTTGAGGATCGGGTAGCTGATCATCGCCGACAGCAGGAAGCCGGTGTACACCCCAACCGCCAGGGCCAGTGCGAAGATCACCTTCAGCAGGGTGCCTTCGAGGGTGCGGGCCACCTTCAGCATCCCGGCCAGGGCCGGCACCTTCTCCACCAGCGGACGTTCAAACACCAGGGCGGCGTAAACGAACACCAGCGGGATGTAGACCAGCAGGGCGATCACACCCCAGGCCATCACCGAGGTGAGGTTGTAGTTGATCAGGATGAGGTAGAAGTGGAACGGTTTGGTCAGGTCCAGCACCAGCAGTCCCATACCGGCACAGATCGCCAGTGGGCCAATCAGTGCCGACGCTTTGATCACCGGCAGACCTTCCACCGGCAAACCGCGCTTCTCCTTGTACCAACGCAGACCGATGGCCACCAGCAGGCTGCCGGCAGAGAGGCCCGCCATAAACAGGTATACAGCGATGATCCAGTTCCAAACGACGGGATCGTATTGCGCCATGTCGCCCCAGATATTGTTCATGCGGAGATCCCTCCTTTACGGCCAGGAATGCGGTAGACCCGAGGCTGCGTGCCCAGGTGAGCCTTGTTCTGGAAGTTGATGGTGGTGTCCAGCAGCTCGCGTACCGGGCTGTTGGGGTCGTTGGCGTCGCCAAAGGTCAGGGCCTGGGTCGGGCAGACGCTGACGCACGCCGGTTGTTCGCCACGGGCCAGACGGGTGTCCTTACAGAAGTTGCACTTGTCCGGTACCCGGGTTTCCGGGTTGATAAAGCGCACTTTGTAGGGGCAGGCGGCGACGCAGTAGAGACAGCCCACACACTTGTCTTCCTTGATGGAGACGATGCCGTCTTCGCCCACGTAGGCGGCGCCGGTCGGGCAGACATGCACACAGGGCGCGTTTTCACACTGTTCGCAGGAGACCCGGTTGTACTTAAAGTGCAGGTGCGGGAAGTTGCCGTGGGGCCCTTCGATGCGGACCTGAATGCGGGTCACCCCTTCCGGCACCTGGTTTTCGCTGCGGCAGGCCACGTTGCAGGCCTGACAGCCGATGCACTTATTCTCGTCGTGCACCATTACATAACGCTTGTTCATAGCCATCTCCGATTAACGCTTGCTGATCTTGACGCCGGTGGTGTGCAGGTTCATCCCGGTCACCGGTGAGGTGACGTGGGGCAGCAGGTTGCCGCAGTGCACGCCGCGTCCGGTGGCCCGTGCCAGCTCCTTGTTCTTGGAACCAAAGCCCATGTAGGCAAACACGGTGTCAGGGCGGATGCCCGGGGTCAGCAGGGCGTGGCCCTCTTCGCTGCCGGTGTCGTTGTGGAGGCGGATGGGATCGCCATTTTCGATGCCCAGCTGCGATGCGGTCAGCGGGTGGATCCACACCGCGTTGTCGGACATCAGGTTGGCCAGCATCGGGATGTTGTGGGTGGCGCCGTTGGTGTGGATGGCCACTTTGCCCTGGATAAAGAACAGCTCGTCGGCTTTCTTCATCCGCACTTCACGGTAACGAATCACGCCACGGCCCGGGGCCATCGCTTCCACCTTGGCGGAGGTCAGCTCGATCTTGCCGCTGGGGGTTTTGAAGGTCAGGGCGCTGGCGTAGGTGCCATCGGCGTCCGGGGTGCGGGCATCCGGGTAGCTCTCCACAAATTTGCTGACCATCTTCGCTTCCCGCAGCATCAGCGGTACGCCGTAGCTGACAAAGCCTTCGGTCTTGATGGTGTTCAGCCACTGGGCATCGCCCTTCACCTGCACCATCTGCAGCGCGTCCATGTTGTCCCAGGGGAAGAACTGGCCCAGACCCAGGGCATCGCCCAGCTCCTTCCAGATCTGCCAGGACGGTTTGGCGTCGCCCAGCACATCCACCACTTGTTGGCGCACGTAGTAGGCCGGGCTCTTGCCGGACTTATCGCTGATCTCTTCGTCGCGCTCCAGGTAGGTGCACTCCGGCAGGATCACGTCGGCGTAGGCGGCGGTTTCACTGATGTAGACGTCACAGGCCACCACGAAGTCGAGCTTGTTGAGGGCTTCTACCACGCGCTTGCGGTCGGTCATGGTCTGCATCGGGTTGGAGCGGCTGATCACCCAACCTTTGAGGTGGTAGGGCACGCCCTGCAGGGTGGCGTCCAGCACGGTTTGGTAGATGCCGCCGGAGGACCAGCACATGGCGAACTGCTCATCCACCTGGTCGATGCGCTTGGCGGTCGCTTTCGGCATCCCTTCCACACCCGGTTTACCCAGGCTGGGGGTGACATCAGCGCCGGCCAGCTTGTTGTAGGTTTTGGCTTTCTTGCCAAAGTAGAGGCCACCCTTCTTCTCGATGTTGCCGATCAGGACGTTGGCAGCGTACAGGGCGCGGCGCAGTTCGAACTCTTCGGTAGTGAAGGAGGCGCGGTGGCCGAAATCCACCACGGCGTGCGGCGCCGCAGCGGCGTATTCGTGCGCGATACGACGGATGTCGGCGGCGGGTACGTCGCTGATCCGTTCAGCCCATTCCGGGGTGTAGGCTTTCACCTCGGCGGCAAACTCTTCGAACCCTTCCACGTACTGAGCCACGAACGCCTTGTCGTACAGGTTGTCTTCGATCAGGACGTTACAGAGTGCCAGTGCCACGGTGACGTCGGTACCGGGCTTGATGGCGAACCACTCGTCTGCCTTGTCGGCAACGATGGAGAAGCGCGGCTCAAACACCACCAGCTTGGCACCCTTGTCCATCTGGGCTTTCATCATGCCGCGGGTTTCCGACATGTTGATCCCTTCGTACAGGTTGTGGCCGAAGTTGATGATGTACTTGGAGTTGCCGAGGTCACGCTTGATCTTGCCACCGAACATCGCCTTGGCGGCGATCACGTAACCCCCCGGGCAGGTGGTGGCGTGGGTAAAGGTGTTCGGGCTGCCAAACGCTTTGGCCAGATGGAACAGGTGGCCGGACAGGGAACCGGACTTGGAGGAGAACGCCACCGCTTCCGGGCCGTGCTCAGCCTTGATGCGGTTGAGGTTGTCGCTGATCAGCTGGTAGGCCTCACTCCACTCGATCTCCTGCCACTTGCCTTCGCCCCGGGCGCCGGTGCGCTTGAGGGGCTTCACGATGCGCTGCTTGTCGTACAGCAGGCTGTGACCGGCGCCACCGCGGGCACACACGGCGCCACCAAAGGACTTGGCCTTGGCGTTGCCGAGAATGGACACCGCTTTCTCTCCCACCACCCGGGCGGAGATGGGGCAACGGGTGGAGCACATTTCACAGATGCTGGCGATCTCCTCGCCCTTGGCATTCAGTGCACCGGGCTCCATCGCCCCGACGCTGCCCGGCAGGATGGTGGCCAGGGCGCAGCCGGCGGTACTGGCACCGGCCCCTTTGATGAACGTTCGCCGATCGAGTTTCATCGTGATTCCCCTTGTTCAGCCCGGCTCCGTGCCGGGCGCTGACGATTGCGATGGTGGCGCTGCCACCGGATTCGTCACTAGAGATACCCAAAGGGGGTGGGAGGCGGACATTGTGGTAAACCACATATCGAATGGGGGTTGTGGTGAAAATGTGAACCGGATCGACAGCAAAACGGCCCCTAGCGGGGCCGTTTGTTGGCGTCAATTGTGGTAAACCACAAGGGGGGATCAGCGGCGCTGATGGGGCAGCAGCAGGGTGGCCTGACAGCCCCCTTCCGGGCCATTGTCGATGCTGAACTGACCGTCGTGGGCGGCGGCAATATCGGCACAGATGGCAAGCCCCAGCCCCAGGCCATCGGCCTTGGTGGTGGAGAAGGTGGCCATCAGCTGCTCCGCTGGCAGGCTCAGGCCCGGGCCATTATCGGTCACCTGCAGGGTGACCTGGTCGGGGTCGAAGTGCAGGGTAATCCAGATCAGCGGTTGCTCCGGCGGATGCTCCTTCAGGGCATCCAGACTGTTTTTCAGCAGGTTCACCATCACCTGCTGCATCCCCACCGCATCCGCTTCCACCACGTAGGGTTCGCCGGTAACCCGGGAGCGGATTGGGATGCCGTGGCGTTCGCTCTCGGAGCGCAGCAGGGCCAGGCTTTCGTCCACCAGGGTCAGCAGGTTGGTTTTGCCAAACACCGCTTCACGGCGCTTCAGCAGGCCGCGGATGCGGTGCACGATGGCGCCGGCCCGGGAGGACTGCTGGTGGATCTTATCCAGCAGGGCCAACAGCTCGGTGTCGGGCTTGGTCTGGCTCTGCAGGCGCACCATACCGCCCTCGCTGTAGTTGGTGATGGCAGCAATGGGCTGGTTGATCTCATGGGCCAGGCCAGCACCAATCTCGCCAATAATGGCGGCGCTCTGCAGCCGCTCCATCTGCAGTGCTTTCTGTTTCAGGGCACGCTCGGTGCGCACCAGGGTTTCGCTTTTCTGGCGGAATTTATACTCCAGCCAGAAGTGGTAGAAAGTGGCCGCCAGGAAGATCACCAGCGCCAGCAGGCCCCAGTGGCGGTTGTCCTTCAGCCAGTTTTGGAAATGCTGCCAGTAAGTCAGCCGCTCGGTGGGGCCACGCAGCTCGGAAAACAGCTGGATCACCTTGAGCTGGCTGATGGGCGAGGTCCAGCCCCAGAACTGGCCCGCGATGGCGGCCGGGTGGTCCGGCTGGATATCCAGCAGCGCCTGGGTGATCGCTTTGGTGGTGCGGGTGTCGACACTCTCACTGGCGGCAAATGACCAGTTCGGGTAGAGCGCGGTGCTCACCTCGCAGTCGTAACCCGGCGGGTGGCTGGGATTGAGGATGCGGTAATCGTCCGGGTTGACCAGGCCGCGCTTCACCATCTCCTCCAGCGTGCAGAACGGGGTGATGGCGGCGTCCACCTGACGGTCACGCACCTGATACACCAGCGGGTCAAGCGGGAAGCCGAGGAAGTTCACCTGCTTAAAGTAGGTTTCCGGTCGCATCCCCAGCTGGCGCATCAGGCCCACCGCCGCCTGATAGCCGCCAAGGGCGTGGGGGCCGGAGGCGGCCACGGTGCGGTTTTTCAGGTCATACAGAGTGCGATAGGGGCTGTCGGCGCGCACCAGAATGGCGGAGCCAATGGCGTAGGTGGTGCCCTGGTGCTGGCGCGAGCGCATGGTGGCCAGCCAGGACAGCGGGTACTGGTTGGACAGGTACAGGTACTGCCCCGGGTTGGTGACGATAAACTGGATCTGACCTGACTCCAGCGCCTGGTTCAGCTGCTCAAAGGTGCCCGGGAACACCGAGAAGGTGGTGCCGGGCAGCTCCGATTCCAGGTGTCGCATCAGCGGCTGCCAGCGCTCCTGGGCGGCCTGATAGCCCCAGTTGGCCAGCACCCCAACAGTGAGTTCGGCACTGTTGACCGGAAAAACCAACAGGCTCATCAGCAGTGGCAGAAGGTATTTGGGCAGCGACGGCAAAGGGGGCACTCCAGGGCGGTGAATCGGCTCAGCTTATCGGCTTAACTGTTGCGCAGATGTGAACTGCCTCACTGTTACCGATCCACAATTCGCACCGCTGCACAAAATGAGATACCTATCGTAGGTTCACTCACAGAGGATCTCCACATGACCATCGCTCCAGCCATCTACTTGGTTGACGACGACAGCGCCATTCTCGATTCACTCGGCTTTCTGATGGAGAGCTACGGCTTGCCGTTGACGCCTTACAACGACGGTGAGCGGTTCCTGCAGGAGGTCGATCTGTCCCAGCCCGGTTGCGTGATTCTCGACAGTCGTATGCCGGGCCTCAGTGGTCAGGACCTGCAGCGTCGACTGGTGGCGGCCAACAGTCCGCTGGCGGTGATCTTCCTGACTGGCCACGGTGATGTGCCGATGGCGGTGGATGCCTTTAAGTCCGGCGCCTTCGATTTCTTCCAGAAGCCGGTGAAGGGGCAGGATCTGGCGGCGGCCCTGCGCAAGGGGCTGGAGCACAGCCAGTCCCGCTATGACCAGCAGCAACAGCGGGCCCGCCTCGACTCCCTCAGTGAGCGTGAGCGCGAGGTGTTCAAACTGGTGATCAAGGGGCACACCAATAAGCAGATGGCAGACAGCCTCTGTGTCGCGGTGCGAACCATCGAAGTGCACCGCGCCAACCTGATGAAAAAGCTCGAAGTCGACTCGCTGGCCGCACTGATGCAGTTTGCCAACCTCGACACCTGATCCTCACTTTCTTCCTCTGAGCCCGCCATCCGGCGGGCTCAACCATTTCAACTATCTTGTAAAGACGTCCAGCCGCCGTTCGGGAGAGTCATGGCGTCTCAATACCATATCAGCAGCCTGGTGGTGCAATACCGCCCGGACACGCAGCAGTCTGTGCTGGCGGCCCTGTCCGCCATCGAAGGTGCAGAGGTTCATGCGCAAACCCCCTTACACAAACTGGTGGTGACCCTGGAAAGCACCAATGGCCCCGCCATTCAGGCGAAGGTGGATGACATCCGTGGCATCCCGGGCGTGCTCAGTACCGTGCTGGTTTACCAACAGGTCGAACCCCTGACAGAGGAAGAGTGGATATGAAGGTGTCACGTCGCAGCTTTCTGAAAGCCAAGGCCGCTCTGGCTGCCGCTTCCGTTGCTGGTGCTACGTTGCCTGCGGCGCTGGTGCGCGCAGCTGAGGCCGGCAAAGACCTGAAATGGCAGAAAGCCCCCTGTCGCTTCTGCGGAGTCGGGTGCTCGGTGCTGGTGGGCACTCAGGATGGCCAGGTCAAGGCTACGCAGGGGGACCCGGAGAGTCCGGTCAACCACGGCAAGAACTGCGTTAAGGGCTACTACCTGTCGAAAATCATGTACGGCGATGGCCGGGTGACCCAGCCCCTGCTGAGAATGAAGGAGGGCAAATACCACAAGGGTGGTGAGTTGACTCCGGTCAGTTGGGAGCAGGCCTTTGATGTGATGGAGGAGAAATGGAAAGCCAGCCTGAAGGCCAAGGGACCGACCTCCGTCGGGCTGTTTGGCTCCGGCCAGTGGACCATCTGGGAGGGGTACGCCGCGGTTAAGCTGATGAAGGCCGGGTTCCGCTCCAACAACATCGAGCCCAATGCCCGCCACTGCATGGCGTCTGCGGTAGTGGCCTTTATGCGGGCCTTCGGCATCGATGAGCCGATGGGCAATTTCGATGACATCGAGCACGCCGACGTGTTTGTCTCCTGGGGCCATAACATGGCAGAGATGCATCCGATCCTGTGGGATCGGGTGACAGCCCGGCGATTAAGCCACCCCGACTGCCGCGTACACCTGCTGACCACCATGGAAAACCGGTCGGCGGATCTGGCGGACAACGTCATGATCATGAAGCCCCAGTCCGACCTGGTGATCCTGAACTACATCGCCAACCACATCATTCAGAGTGGTGCGGTGAATGAGGCGTTTGTGAAGAAACACGTCAGGTTTGCCGAGGCCACACCGGACATCGGTTACGGCCTGCGACCGGACGATCCCAGAGAGCAGCAAGCCAAAAATCCCGGCTCCGGCAAAACCACCGAGATCAGTTTTGAACAATACAAAAAGTACCTCGCCGACTACACCCTCGAGAAAGCGGCCGAGATGTCCGGCGTGCCCAAGGACAAGCTGGAAGCGCTGGCCAAAGCCTACGCCGACCCCAAAACCAAAGTGATGAGCATGTGGTGCATGGGCTTTAACCAGCATGTGCGGGGCGTCTGGGCCAACAACTCGGTGTACAACCTGCACCTGCTGACCGGCAAGATCTCAGAGCCGGGCAACAGCCCCTTCTCCCTGACCGGCCAGCCCGCCGCCTGTGGCACCGCCCGGGAAGTGGGCACCTTCTGCCATCGACTGCCTGCCGATATGGTGGTGATGAACCCGGATCATCGGGCCAAGGTGGAGAAAGTGTGGCAGGTGCCCGCCGGCACCATTCCCCCGAAACCCGGCTTCCACGCCGTTGAACACTGCCGCAAACTGAAAGACGGGGTGATGAACTGCTACTGGACCCAAACCACCAACAATCTTCAGGCCGGCGCCAACACCAACAACGAAGTGCTGCCGGGGTATCTCAACCCCGACAACTTCCTGGTGGTGTCCGACCCCTACATGACGGTGACCGCCTCGGTGGCGGATCTGGTGTTGCCCAGTGCCATGTGGGTGGAGAAGGAGGGGGGCTTCGGCAACTCCGAGCGCCGCACCCACTTCTGGCACCAGATGGTGAAGGCACCCGGGGAGTCGCGTTCTGACCTGTGGCAGCTGATGGAGTTTTCCAAGCGCTTTAAAACCGATGAGGTGTGGCCGGCAGAGCTGCTGGAGAGTGCGCCGGAGCTGAAAGGCAAAACCCTCTATCAGGTGCTCTTTGCCAATGGCACCACCAACCGCTTCCCCCGTTCGGAATGCAAATCTCCGCTCAATGACGAATCGGATGATTTCGACTTCTACGTTCAAAAGGGGTTGTTTGAGGAGTACGCCGGTTTCGGCCGAGGCCATGGCCACGATCTGGCTCCCTTCGAGGTTTACCACGAGACCCGCGGGCTGCGTTGGCCGGTGGTGGATGGCAAGGAAACGCCGTGGCGCTTCAAAGTTGGCGAGGACCCCTACGCCAAGGGCGATGGCGTTAACTTCTACGGCCATGCCGACGGCAAAGCGGTGGCGATCGCCAGTCCCTATGAGCCGCCGGTTGAGGAACCGGACAAAGAGTACGACCTGTGGTTCTGCACCGGACGGGTGCTGGAGCATTGGCACACCGGCACCATGACCAACCGGGTACCGGAGCTGCACAACGCCTACCCCAACGCCAAGCTCTACATGCATCCGGAGGACGCCAAAGCGCGGGGCCTGAAGCGCGGGGACGCGGTGGCCGTCACCAGTCGACGGGGCACGGTGCAGACTCGGGTGGAAACCGAAGGGCGCAACAAGCCGCCCCAGGGCATGACCTTTATGCCGTTCTTCGACGCCAGCCAGCTGGTCAATAAGCTGATGCTGGATGCCACGGACCCGATCTCCAAAGAGACCGACTTTAAGAAGTGTGCGGTTAAGGTGAGCAAAGCCTGAGGAGGCCATCATGACCCATTGGAAACTGATCGTGGTGGCCACTCTGGGCCTGTCCGGACTAACCTGGGCGGCTGAGGCACCGCAGTCCCTGCGGGGGACGACCCCGGTATCGGACAGCGCGTCCCCGCCCCCCATGGCGCAGTACCCGGCCAAGGGTAAAGCGCTGCCCCGCACCTTTGTGCATCAGCCACCGCTGATCCCCCATAAGGCCAGCTACCCCATCACCCGGGAGCGCAACAGCTGTAAGGGCTGCCATGACCCTGCACGGGCCGCCAAGATGAAGGCTACGCCGACCCACGCCTCACACTACGACTCGGCAGGGGAGCTGAACGACGCTTACTACTTCTGTAAACAGTGCCACGTGCCACAGCAAACGCTGACCAGCGAGGCCAAGTAATGTCGTTCACCTGTCCGGCGCGGCGCCTGCTATGATGGCGCCGCGTTGTTATGTTGAGGAGAGCGTGGTGAAACGGCTGTGGCAAATCTGCCTGGTGATCTGTGGCTTGGCCGGTGGACCGGCAATGGCAACCGAGCTGAAAGTGGCGGTGGCGGCCAATTTCCACCCGTTGTTTGAGCAGATTGCCGAGGGTTTTGAGCGTGACAGCGGCATCCGTGTCCGGGTCTCCAGTGGCGCCAGCGGTGCCCTGTTTACCCAGATCGTTCATGGTGCCCCCTTCGACCTTTTCCTCTCCGCCGACCGTGACCGGCCGCAACGGCTTGAGCAGCTGGACCTGATCCTGCCCGACTCGCGGGTGACCTACGCGGTGGGGGTGTTGGCCTTTTGGTGCCGCAATGCCCCGGCAACGGAGCTGGAGCTGCGCCAGTGGCACAGTCGACTGGCCATCGCCAATGCCCGTACTGCCCCCTACGGCGCGGCCGCGGAGGCGGTGATTGAGCGGCTGGCTTTGGGGCCGGCGCTGCAGGGCAAACTGTTGCGTGGCAACAGCGTGGTGCAGGCGTTCCAGTACGTCGACAGCGGCAATGTGAATGGCGGTCTGGTGGCGCTCTCCCTGCTGAAAGCCCGCGGTGTGGACGCCAGCCAGTATTGGCCGGTGCCGCCCCAATGGCACGGTTCGCTGGAGCAACAGGCGGTGATCCTCAAGCGCACCGCGCACCCGCAAGCGGCCCGCGCGCTGCTGGACTACCTGCTGCAACAACATGCTTTGCTGACCCGTTCCGGCTACTCCCTGGCCCCCTCTCTCGCCCAGCTCTGATTCACATCTGCCCTCCGGCTCCCACTCTTGCCGAAGAAAAGTGGAAACAACATTTCGGCAACAATCCGTTTTTTTTGATCTCAGACGCTTTTTTGTTCGGTTACCCCCAAGGGGGTATATCGACTTAATAGCCCTATTTTCATTATGGGTTTGTGAGGTCAGCCATAGGAGAGGCCGGGTGAGCAACGAATATCACATCAGCAGTTTTGTCGTGCATTGCCTGCCCGATGACATTCGGGGAGTACGTCGTGCCATTGGTGCAATGGAGGGCAGTGAGGTCCATGCCTGCACCGATGACGGCAAGATGGTGGTCACTTTGGAGCGGGACAACCGCACCGATATGCAGGTGGCCATGGAAGCACTTGCCACCCTGTCCGGCGTCCTGTCGGCATCCCTGACCTACCACCGGGTAGAAGCCCCAGATGAGCCGAGGGAGAATCAATAATGAAATTGGATCGTCGACACTTTATTAAAGCCAATGCCGCGCTGGCGGCCGCCACGGCAGCGGGAGCCAGTCTCCCCGCCAGCATGGTCAATGCCGCGGAAGGACCGGATGACGTGCATTGGGACAAAGCCCCATGCCGTTTCTGTGGGGTGGGTTGCTCCATTATGGTGGGCACCCGTGATAACCGCATTGTGGGCACCCGCGGCAATCCGGACAGCCCGGTCAACAAGGGCATGGCCTGCGTCAAGGGCTACTTCCTGTCCAAGGTGATGTACGGCGAAGGCCGGTTGACCACGCCGCTGCTGCGGATGAAAGACGGCGAATACGCCAAAGATGGCGAGTTGACCCCGGTCAGCTGGGACCGCGCCTACGACGAGATGGCCAAGCGCTGGAAAGCCAGCCTCAAAGCCAAAGGCCCCACCTCCGTGGGGATGTTTGGCTCCGGCCAGTGGACCGTGTGGGAAGGCTACGCCGCCGCCAAGCTGATGAAAGCGGGTTTCCGCTCCAACAACATCGACCCCAACGCCCGTCACTGCATGGCCTCCGCCGTGGTCGGATTCCTTCGTGCCTTCGGCATTGATGAGCCGATGGGCTGTTACGACGACATCGAGCACACCGACACCTTTGTGCTGTGGGGCTCCAACGCCGCTGAAGCCCACCCGGTGCTGTGGAACCGCATTACTGACCGCCGCCTGTCCCACAAGGGCTGCGAGATCCACGCCCTGTCGACCTACCGTCAGCGCTGCTTCGAGATGGCCGATAACGGGATGATCTTCCATCCCCAGACCGACCTGATCCTGCTCAACTACATCGCCAACTACATCATCCAGAACGATGCGGTGAACTGGGACTTCGTCAACAAGCACACCAAGTTCGCCATGGCCACGCCGGACATCGGTTATGGCCTGCGTCCCACCGATCCCCGCGAAAAATCGGCCAAGAACCCGGGCTCCGGCAAAACCACCGGCATCAGCTTCAAAGAGTACGCCGCGTTCCTGGAGAAGTTCACTCTGGAGTACACCGTTGAGCAGACCGGCGTGCCCGCCGATGCCCTGCTGAAACTGGCCAAGGTCTACGCCGACCCGAAACGCAAAGTGATGAGCCTGTGGTGCATGGGCACCAACCAGCACGTGCGTGGGGTGTGGGCCAACAACTCCATCTACAACCTGCACCTGCTGACCGGCAAGATCTCCGAGCCGGGCAACAGCCCCTTCTCCCTGACCGGCCAGCCCTCCGCCTGTGGCACCGCCCGGGAAGTGGGCACCTTTGCCCACCGTCTGCCCGCCGATATGGTGGTGATGAAGGAGAAGCACCGCCAGATCACCGAGCAGCGCTGGAAAGTGCCCGCCGGCACCATCCCGGGTAAGCCGGGCTTCCACGCCGTACTGCACAACCGCATGCTCAAAGACGGGGTGATGAACTGTTACTGGACCCAGTGCACCAACAACCTGCAGGCGGGCCCGAACCTCAACGAAGAAGCCCTGCCGGGCTACCTCAATCCCGACAACTTCATCACCGTCTCCGACGCCTACATGACCGTCACCGCCTCGGTGGCCGACCTGGTGCTGCCCACCGCCATGTGGGTGGAGAAAGAGGGCGCCTACGGCAACGCTGAGCGTCGTGGCCAGTATTGGCACCAGATGGTGAAACCGGTGCCGGGAGCCCGCTCTGACCTGCGCCAGGTGATGGAGTTCTCCCAGCGCTTTGTGATGGAAGACGTGTGGCCGGAAGAGCTGCTGGCACTGGCACCGGAGTACCGGGGCAAGAGCCTGTATGAGGTGATGTTCGCCAACGGCGAGATCAACAAGTTCCCGACCCGCGAGTGCAAGGGCCGCTTCAACGACGAGAACCAGGCGTTTGGTTACTACGTGCAGAAGGGGTTGTTCGAGGAGTACGCCGGGTTTACCCGTGGCCATCAGCACGATCTGGGCGACTTTGACGCTTACTTTGGTGAGGGGCTGCGTTGGCCAGTGGTCGACGGCAAAGAGACCCTGTGGCGCTTCCGCGAAGGGCATGACCCGTACGTCGAAGCCGGCGCGGGTTTCCAGTTCTACGGCAAACCGGATGGCAAGGCGGTGATCATCGCCAACGACTACGAGCCACCGGCGGAGAGCCCGGATGCTGAGCACGACCTGTGGATGTGCACCGGCCGAATTCTCGAGCACTGGCACACCGGTTCCATGACCCGACGGGTACCGGAACTGCACAAGGCGGTACCCCACGGCCAGGTGTTTATGAACGCCGATGATGCGGCCGCCCGCGGTCTGGCTGAAGGGGATGAGGTCATTGTCTCCAACCGCCGGGGTGAGGTCCGCAGCCGGGTTACCACCGACAGCCGTTACACCATGCCCCCGGGGGTGATCTTTATGGCCTTCTTCGACTCCAGCCAGTTGATCAACAAGCTGGTGCTGGACGCCACTGACCCGATCTCGAAAGAGACCGACTTTAAGAAGACGCCAGTCAAAGTGACCAAGGCCTGAGGAGGAAAGGATGATGAAAAAAACACTGACCCTGATGGCCGTTCTGGTGGGATTGAGCGGATGCCAGAGCAACTCGGACAATGGCCAGCCGGTGCCGCAGTCGCTGCGCGGTGAGGTGCCGGTCGCCAGCACTGCGCCGGTGGCGGCCATACCGGATTACCCGGCCAAAGGCAGCGCCGTTGAGGTGGTGTCCATCGGCCAGCCGCCGGTGATTCCGCACTCCGCCGACTATGCGATTACCCTGGATAAAAACGGCTGCATCAGCTGTCACCGTGGTGGCAAACAGAAGATGGCGGCCAGCCACTTTGAGGGCAGCAAGGTGGCCGGAAAGTACTACCAGTGCCAGGTCTGCCACGTGCCCCAGGCCCGTAACTTCTGAGCCACAGCGCCCCGCAGGCCGTGCCAGTGGGGCGTGATCCCGCCATCACTTTGCTGTGCGGGTTGAGGTGGATCCCACCCCGCCCTGCGTGGCGTGAAAGCCTTTACTTAAAGGGTGCCAATAGTTTGATTTGGCACCCTCTTTTCCCTCATTTATCCCCCTTGGGGTATACCTCTGTCCCGCCCCGAAACCCATCATGTGCCGTCTGTTTCGTGATGGGAGAGCCCTGTGTCAAACGAATATCACATTGCCGCTTTGGTGGTGCATTGCCGCGCTGAGTCGCGCGCTTCGGTGTGTGAGGCCATCACTGCGATGGAAGGCGCCGAGATCCATGCTGCGACGGAAGAGGGCAAGCTGGTGGTGACCCTGGAGCGAAACAACCGAGTTGACCTGCAAACCGGCATGCATGCGCTGTCTGCGCTGCCCGGTGTGCTGTCTGCCTCATTGACCTACCACCGGGTAGAAAACCTGGACGAGCTGGGGGAAAACAACGGATGAAATTGGATCGCCGACACTTTATCAAGGCCAACGCGGCACTGGCGGCCGCCACGGCTGCCGGGGCTGTACTGCCCACCCGCATGGTGCAAGCCGCCGAAGGCGACGACAACCTGCACTGGGACAAGGCGCCATGCCGCTTCTGTGGCGTGGGCTGTAACATCCTGGTGGGCACCCGCGACAACCGCGTTGTTGCCACCAAGGGCAACCCGGACAGCCCGGTCAACAAGGGCATGGCCTGTGTAAAAGGCTCCATGCTGTCCAAAGTACTGTACGGTGAAGGCCGCCTCAGCACCCCGCTGCTGCGGATGAAAAATGGCGAGTACGCCAAAGACGGCGAGTTGACCCCGGTCAGTTGGGACCGCGCCTACGACGAGATGGCCAAGCGCTGGAAAGCCAGCCTCAAAGCCAAAGGCCCCACCTCCGTGGGCATGTTCGGTTCCGGCCAGTGGACCGTGTGGGAAGGCTACGCCGCCGCCAAACTGATGAAGGCCGGTTTCCGCTCCAACAACATCGACCCCAATGCCCGTCACTGCATGGCCTCTGCCGTAGTGGCCTTCCTCCGCGCCTTCGGCATTGATGAGCCAATGGGCTGCTACGACGACATCGACCACGCTGATGCCTTCGTGCTGTGGGGCTCCAACGCCGCCGAAGCCCACCCGGTGCTGTGGAACCGCATCACCGACCGCCGCCTGTCCCATAAGGGCTGCGAAGTGCATGTACTGTCCACCTTCCAGAACCGCAGCTTCGACATCGCCGACAACGGCATGGTGTTCCACCCGCAGTCCGACCTGATCCTGCTCAACTACATCGCCAACTACATCATCCAGAACGACGCGGTGAACTGGGACTTTGTCAACAAACACACCAAGTTCGCCATGGCTCAGGGTGACATCGGCTACGGCCTGCGCCCGGAAGATCCCCGTGAGAAAGCGGCCAAGAACCCGGGCTCCGGCAAAACCACCGGCATCAGCTTCAAAGAGTACGCCGCGTTCCTGGAGAAGTTCTCGCTGGAGTACACCGTCGAGCACACCGGTGTGCCCGCTGATGCGCTGGTGAAACTGGCCAAGGTCTACGCCGACCCGAAACGCAAAGTGATGAGTCTGTGGTGCATGGGGGCCAACCAGCATGTGCGTGGTGTCTGGGCCAACAACTCCATCTACAACCTGCACCTGCTGACCGGCAAAATCTCCGAGCCGGGCAACAGCCCCTTCTCCCTGACCGGCCAGCCCTCCGCCTGCGGTACTGCCCGGGAAGTGGGCACCTTTGCCCACCGTCTGCCCGCCGACATGGTGGTGATGAACGACAAGCACCGCGCCCTGACCGAAGCCCGCTGGAAAGTGCCTGCTGGCACCATCCCGGCTAAGCCAGGTTTCCACGCCGTCCAGCACAGCCGCATGCTGAAGGATGGGGTGATGAACTGCTACTGGACCCAGTGCACCAACAACCTGCAGGCGGGTCCGAACATCAACGAAGAAGCGCTGCCGGGCTTTACCAACCCGGACAACTTCATCACCGTCTCTGACGCCTACATGACCGTCACCGCTTCCATGGCGGATCTGGTGCTGCCCACTGCCATGTGGGTGGAGAAAGAGGGCGCCTACGGCAACGGTGAGCGTCGTGGCCAGTACTGGCACCAGATGGTGAAACCGGTGGCTGGTGCCCGCTCTGACCTGCGCCAGGTGATGGAGTTCTCCCAGCGCTTTGTGATGGAAGATGTGTGGCCGGAAGAGCTGCTGGCGCTGGCGCCGCAGTACCGGGGCAAGAGCCTGTACGAGGTGATCTTCGCCAACGGCGAGATCGACAAGTACCACACCCGCGAGTGCAAGGGCCGCTTCAACGACGAGAACCAGGTGTTCGGTTACTACGTGCAGAAGGGTCTGTTTGAAGAGTACGCCAGCTTTGGCCGTGGCCATGGTCACGATCTGGGCGACTTCGACGCCTACTTCGGTGAAGGCCTGGTGTGGCCGGTGGTGAAGGGCAAAGAGACCCTGTGGCGCTTCCGTGAAGGGCTGGACCCGTACGTCGAAGCCGGTACCGGCTTCCAGTTCTACGGCAAACCGGATGGCAAGGCGGTGATCATCGCCAACGACTACGAGCCGCCGGCAGAGAGCCCGGACGCCGAACACGACCTGTGGATGTGCACCGGCCGCGTGCTGGAGCACTGGCACACCGGCACCATGACCACCCGCATTCCGGAGCTGCGCAAAGCGGTGCCCCATGCCCAGGTGGTGATGAACGCCGATGATGCGGCGGACCGTGGCCTGGTGGACGGCGATGAGGTGATCGTCTCCAACCGCCGTGGCGAAGTGCGCACCCGGGTGAGCACCAAAAACCGCAATACCATGCCCCGTGGTGTGGTGTTTATGGCCTTCTTTGACTCCAGCCAGCTGGTTAACAAGCTGATTCTGGATGCCACCGACCCGATCTCGAAAGAGACCGATTTCAAGAAGACCCCTGTCAAAGTGACCAAGGCCTGAGGAGCACACCATGAAAAAGACCCTGTCGCTGATCACCCTGGTGTTGGCCCTGGCGGGCTGTCAGTCCGGTGGCGAACCGAGCCAGAGCGCACCGGAATCGATGCGCGGTGCGGTGCCGGTGGCCGAGATGTCCCCGGTGGCGCCGCTGCCGCAATACCCGGCCAAAGGCACCTCGGTTGAGCGTTCGGTGATCGCCCAGCCGCCGGTGATCCCCCATAAGGCGGATTACCCGATCAACCTTGATAAGAACAGCTGCATCAACTGCCACCGCGGTGGCAAACATAAGATGGCAGCGACCCACTTCGAGGGCCGCAAAGTGGCGGGCCAGTACTACCAGTGCCGCGCTTGCCACGTGCCCCAGGCCGTCAATTTCTGACGGTGAAAAGGCCAAAAAAAACCGCCCCTCGGGGCGGTTTTTTTATTTGTACAACCGAATCGAATCCGGCGTCACCTGCAGGGTCGTCTGCCAGTCCTTAAGCAGGGCTGCGGTCAGCTGACCGAAGCCACGGTACAGGCCGGTTTGCGCCTGTTCCGCCATGGCGTCGGTAACGCGGTGGCTCCAGGGCAGCAGATGGTGGGCCAGCAGGGCCTTGATCGCGTCCTGATTGCCTTGCTCAAACAACTGGCCCAGCACCGCCAGAACCAGACCGATATGGTCCTCCGGCTCGTTATGAGCCAGCTCAAAGGCGATGCCGTGGTCACGGCAGAACTGCTTGAATGCCACGGTGGTGGCGCCGCAGACCAGGTTTTCCTTGTCGGTGTAGACCGAACCCCAGGGGTAGGCCTGCATCGGACCCGGACCCACAAACAGCTGGTAGTAGTCACGCTCGATGGCATCGAAATCGTCCTGCTCCAGGCTGGTTTGGATCATCGCCAGGGCGGCGCTGACGTCGCTGCCAAACTGCGGCCACTGCTGGGGCAGTTCGGCGCTTTTCAGCTCGTCCAGAAAGGCGCTGGTGGGTTTACGGTAAAGCACATTATGCAGCACGCCACAGGCAACCGCGGCGTAAGGGAACTGTTCAGTCATAAGCGTCTCCACGAACGATGGAGTCAGGATAGCGTAACGGGGGCCGGCGGGCGCCGACCCCCGTTGGGGTTTTTACACTTCGAACCAGTTCAGCACTTCGCCACCGGCCTGGGCATTGCGGTTTTGCTTAATGCACAGGTTGGGCGCGGTGATGCTGGAAGAGGGCAGCGGGTTGATGTCCGCGTTGCTGCCGTACTTGGCGCGCAGCTCGTCGATGGGGCCGAAGTCCAGCGCGCGCAGCGGGCAGGATTCCACACAGATCGGCTTGCGGTTCTCCGCGATGCGCTCGTAGCAGCCGTCGCACTTGGTCATCACGCCGCGATCTTTGTCGATCTGCGGGGCGTCATAAGGACAGGCGCGGGCACAGGCTTCACAGCCAACGCAGATGCCCTGGTCAACGTGCACCAGGCCGTCGCTGCGACGCTTGTGCATGGCGCCGGTGGGGCAGGCCTTCACACACACCGGGTTGCTGCAGTGGTTGCAGCCGATGGAGACGTAGTAGCTGAACACGTTCTGCTCAACGGAGCCGTCCGCGTTCTCCTGCCAGCTGCCGCCGCCGTATTCGTACACACGACGCCATTTCACATCCTTGGGCAGATCCTTGCGGTCTTTGCAGGACACGTGACAGGTCTTGCAGCCGGTGCACTTGGTGGTATCGACGTAAAAGCCGTACTGCTTGGGTTCGTTCATGGTCAATCTCTCCAAAATCTTAAGCGGTCACTTTTACCCGGATGGTGTGCTGCGGGTTGCCCTTGGAAACCGGGGTCGGGTGGTACTTGGTCAGCGCATTGATGCAGCCGCCCTGGTCCACTTCACCGGCGCGGGTGCCCTGGTACCAGGCGCCCTGTGCCATAGCGACAACACCCATCATGACGCGCGGGGTGATCTTGGCGCGTACGCGGATGGCGCCCTGCGGGCTGGTCAGAGTGATCATCTGGCCTTTGCTGATGCCGAATTTGGCGGCGTCGGCCGGGTTAAACCATGCGGCGTCTTCCACCGCTTCGCGCAGCCATTCCACGTTGTGGTAGCTGGAGTGGGTGCGGCCTTTGGTGTGATAGCCCACCACCTGCAACGGGTATTCGTCGCGGGTTTCGGTGTCCTCAAAGCCCTGCCACGCCTCGGTGTAGTGGGGCAGCGGAGTGATCTGGTCGTAGTCTTTGTCAGACGCCGGGATCCATTCAGCGCGCTTCTTGGCCCAGTCGAGGGAGTAGATCTCGATCTTGCCGGACGGGGTGGACAGCGCCTTGCCGTCTTTGACGAAGTCTTTCAGCGCTACGTGGGTGTCCGGCGCGTGGCGACGGTAGAAGCCCACTTTCTGTGCTTCGGAGTAGGTGGCCGGCAGGTTCAGCTCCGGGTTGCTGGAGACGGTGCCCTGGTACAGGTGATCAAGCCACTCCTGCTCGCTGCGGCCTTCGGTGTACTCCGCTTCCTTGCCAAACACTTTAGCCAGGCCCAGACCGATCTGGTACAGGTTGCGGCAGTTGTACAGCGGGTCCAGGCTGCTGGACATAAAGGTCAGGTAGCCGGTTTCGCCGGAGGCGTAGCTGTCGTTGGCCAGGTCGTTGGATTCCACCCAGGTGGTGTCCGGCAGGATGTAGTCTGCGAATCGGGCACTGGCGGTCATCCAGCAGTCAGTCACCACAATCAGCTCACACTTGGATTCGTCTTCCAGGATCTGACGGGTGTGGTTGATCTCGGAGTGCTGGTTGATCAGCGCGTTACCGGAGGAGGAGAACACCGCCTTGATGTTCACGCCCAGCTTCTCGCCGTCTGCCAGTCCCTTAACGCCGTCGGAGAGGGCGTCCATCTCTTCACCGCGCTCAATCGCTTCGGCCCAGGTGTGGAAGCAGATGGAAGCGGATTCCGGGTTGCTGCCTGCGCTCATGCCGGAGCGGCCAAGACCAAAGTTGCGCGGCAGTTCGCCGTTGTTCACACCGCTCTCACCCAGCTTACCGGTCAGGATCGGCAGCATGTACAGGGCGCGCATGGTCTGCTCACCACAGGCGTGACGGTTACAGCCGGCACCGATGGTGATGTAGGGGGTCTTGGCGTTCATGATCTTGTCGGCCAGGGCCTCGATCTGACGCACCGGAACACCGCACTTGGCCGCAGCCCATTCCGGGGTGTGGGGCATGGAGTAGATGCCGACACCCATGATGTAGTCGTGGTAGTTCTCGTCGGAGTTGATCAGGTCCGCGTAGTCCGGGTTGTCGACTTTGGCCTGCTCCAGGGACGCCTTGTCGTAACCGATGGCGTGCTTGTCGAGGAACGCTTTGGAGTTCTGGTCAACCCAGCCGGTGCTGATCATCTGGTAGGCGATCGCTTCGGCCAGCGCACCGTCGGTGCCCGGACGGATCGGCAGCCACTGGTCTTCTTTACCCAGGGTGGTGTCGGTGTAGCGCGGGTCAACGATGATCACTTCCAGATCGCCGGTCTGACGACGGGTTTCGATGGCGTGCAGGAAGTCGATCTGCTCGCCGGAGCCGGACATCCGGATCTCAAACGGGTTGAAGCCGAAGCCCACCACCAGGTCAGAGTTGCGGATCTCGGACAGGCGGGTACCGCTGGTGCCGCCGGTGCCGAAGGTGGCCGGGCTGGCTACGTTGAGCTGGGCCCAGGAGTAGTTGCCGTAGTAGTTCAGGTGGCCACCGGACAGGCGCAGGGCACGCTGCACGCAGGAGCTGCTGGCGAAGCCGTAGTAGGCGCCGGAACCGTAGTGGTGGTAGATGGAGCGCGGGCCGTAGGTGCCCTGCAGATCCATCACCTTCTGGCCGATCTCGGCGAAGGCCTGCTCCCAGGTGATCTCTTCGTACATGCCTGCACCACGCTTGGTGCCGGCTTTACGCTTCATCGGGGCCTTGAGGCGATCGGCGGCGTAGGTACGCTGCTTGATGGAGCGGCCACGCAGACAGGCGCGAACCTGGTGGTCACCGTACTGGTCGGTGCCGGAGTGGTCGGTCTCAACACGGACGATGCGGCCGTCCTGGCTGAAGATCTTGAGCGGGCAGTTGGAGCCGCAGTTCACCAGACAGGCAGAGAAGTTTACGTTCTCATCCGCCGGCACCTCGGGGATGACGTTTTCGGTATCTTTGCCGCCACAGGCGGACAGGCAGGACACCGCCCCGGCGGTGGCACTCAGTTTGAGAAAGTCACGACGTTGCATAGGTCACCTCAATGGTTAAAGCGAATAGGTCAGGGTCAGCATCAGCAGGTGGGCGTTGTAGTTGTGGCCCAGGTCGCCCAGGGTGATAAGCCCGGGGATGCTGTCACTGGCGACATCGGCATAATCGGTGTCGTAGTAGCGTTCGTAGCGGTAATCCAGGCGCACGCTGGTGCGGGTGGATACCGCGTAATCGGCGTAGGCGCGCACGCTGTGGGCCCACTGGAAGTAGTCACCGTAGGGCTGGCCCTCGGACACCTGGGTGTCGGAGCTGGACTCGGTGTACTGGTAGTCCGCGCCCACGGTCAGGCGGTCGTCCATCAGGCCGCCGTAGCTGGCGCCCACACCGGCGTAGTCGAACTGGTCTTCGATGCGGTAGGTCCAGTCGGCGCTGGCGAAGCTCTGGCTGCCCGCCTGGTTGGACTCAATCCACTGCTGACCGGCAAACGCATGCAGGTTCAGGGCCTCGGTCACGCGGTAGTTGGCGGACAGGTCGTAGCTCAGGTCGTCGGCGTCCAGCAGGCCAATCTCGGACTCGCTGTAGTCGTCCTTGGCGTAGCGCACGGTGGCGTCCAGGCTCAGCGCCGCGAACGGGCTGTAGCTGGCGTCGAAGCTCAGTTCGGTGCGGTCACGGTCGGCCAGGTAGTACTTGCGCAGCAGGGTGTTGTCTTCGCTGGAAGTGGCTTCGCTGGCCTGGTAACGGGAGCCGTCACGCTGGCCGTAGCTGGCTTTCAGGCCCAGCTCGAGGTTGTCCATGGCGCTGACCCGGGTGCGGGCCCAGACGGTGTTGTCCTCGGTGGTTTCCCGCACGCTGTGGCTGCGCTCGGTGCGCTCACCCTGGTAGCCCGCTTCCAGCGCCACGCGCTGGGACAGGCGGGTGCTGGCGTCCAGTCCGTAACGGTGACGGGTGATGTCCAGCGGGGTGTTCATCCGCGCGGTGCCGCTGAGGCTGTCGATGGACAGGCTCTGGTCGTAGGCGAACACCGGGGTGCGGTTGTCGCGGTCGGAGTAGTCGTACTTGGCGGCCAGACGCACTCCGGAGAGGGCGCTGGTCAGGCGCAGGTTGGCGCCCTGGGTACGCACTTCGCCGTTGGCGTTGGTGATGCCGTTGGGTGCGCCCAGCGGGTCAACGAAGTCGGTGTCGTTCTGGTACAGCCAGCCCTGAGTCAGGCGACCGGTCAGGCGGGTTTTGCCCATCCGGTATTGGCCGGACAGGGCCACCAGGTGCGCTTCGTTGTTCGGCGCCAGGGCCTGAACCGCACCGCGCTCACCGTTGTAGAGGCCGTCGTAGCTGTTCTCGAACAGCGAGCCCTGGTAGCTGACTGCGGTGTGCCACTGCTCACCGCCCAGCTCAGCGCCGGCGTTGAAGGTCTGGGTGGTGGTGTCCACCGGCGCAGCGATGTTGACCGGGCTCTTGATGAAGCTGGTGCTGCTGGATTTGAAGCCGGTTTTGGACTCGTGGTCGTAACGGGCGTAGGTGCGCCAGTTCAGGCCCGCCATCACGTCCTGATAGGCCAGACCCAGGCCGGTGCGCTCACGGCGCTGTTCCAGGTCCACGTCGATGGGCTGGTCCAGTGCCACCAGGTTGCGGCCGTCAAAGCCGTACTGGGTTTGCGCGGTGGCGTCGACGGTGCGCAGCTTGGCGTAGTCAAACTGGGCGTCGAGGTGGTTGTCGCGGTAGCGGGCCTGGCCGTAGCCGCTGCTCATACCGAGCTGGTCGGCGTTGAGGTCGAGGCGGCCCTCTTCGTCACCGTTGAGGGTGGCGTTGGCGTTGACCCCGGCCACGGCACCGTCGCGGGCGCCGAAGCGGTTGGCGACGTGGTCGTCGTTGCTCTGCACCGCACCGGCGCTGAGGCCGATGGTGCCGCTGGCCTGCGGCGCGTCACAGCGTTTGCAGGCCCAGCTGCTGGTGTCCAGGCTCTGGGTGTTGGCTTGCGACAGGGCGAAGCTGGCGCCCTGGGCCGGGGCCATCACGGAGAGGATGGCCAGGGCAGTCATGGAGAGTTGCGCTTTCATCACGGACGTCCTTATTTCTCAAGCAGGCTGCCAGCGGGGTGGTTGGAACCGTGCACCTGGCTGTGGCAGTTGAGACAGCTCTGGCCGGAGACAAAGGCGTTGCTCTGACCGTCGTAGACGCGGCTGGCGTGACCGTCGCTGGCGTGACAGCTCTGACACAGCTGCGGAGCGCGGCGGGTCAGCATGGCGTCGTTGACGCTGCCGTGTACGCTGTGGCAGCTGGCGCAGTTGTCGGTCACCGGCGCGTGTTCCCACACCACCGGGCCGCGCTTCTCGGCGTGGCAGCTGTAGCAGGTGTCATTGAGGCTGACCTCCTTGAGGGCGGATTCGGTCAGGCTGCCGTGGGCGCTGTGACAGCTGGTGCAGCTCATGTCGCTGCCGCTGTGTTGGCCGGCCATCGGGTGGGCGGAGCGCTTCATCATGTCCGCCGCTTCGCTGCTGTGGCAGCTGGTGCAGGTGGCGATTTCGCCCGCGGGGGAGAGCACCGGGTCGTCGGCGGTGTGGATCTGGTGACAATCGGTGCAGGCCACTTCAGAGAAGTCGTGGCGGCTGCCGTGCCAGTCGCGGCGCTCGGTGTCTTCGTGGCAGCTCAGACACACGGAGTTTTGCAGCTCGGCACTGACGTTGGCCTCGTCACCGAAGTTGATCATCGGCTCATTCTTGCCGCGGTGTTTACCCTGCGGGCCGTGGCAGGTTTCACACTGCAGCTTGGCCATCGGGCTGGCGCTGGTGTCGAGACTGCCGTGGGGGGAGGCAAACAGAGCGGTGACCTGCTCGTCGCGGCCGTGGCACATCAGGCAACCGTCGGCGCCTTTGCCGGAGTACTGTCCCTGCTGGAACTTGTCGATAAGCTGGGCCTGAACGTCGTCACTGGCGTGGGCACTGAAGGCCATCGCACTGACGAGCAAACCGGTGCTTACAAGACGGGATAATTGAATCATCGGTTAACCACCTAATAAATGAAAACCGTTCTTATTTGAGTTTTAGGTACGGCAAAAACCGTATTTGTCGTCCTGACAAGGTGCGGGGGCACAGAGATTCCAGTTTCAACCAGACCTATATTGTTCCCGGGGAAAGGAACGGCGGAAATTATGGATTTAGCGTGTTTGGCAGAATGTCATCCTGTTTGCATTTGAGGGTGAGGCGAATCCGTTCTGTGATCCGGATAATAAAAATTCTTCGGGGCAGAATTTCCGGCCTTTGAAATGCCACTTTTGCAATTTGAACCTGAGTCACTTTATGACAGTGACTGGCTCGTTACCCTGCTTCATCGACACAGGGGGGAGTGGTCATGAGTTACCGGGGGAACGGGATTCTGCCAGCGCGGTTGCGCTCGGTGGGCCTGGACGCTGGGGTGATCCGCACCCTGGCGCAGCACACGCATCACATCACACTGGCCAAAGGGCAGACACTTTGTCCGGCTTGCGAAAATATGGGACTGGCACTGGTGTGTCAGGGCACCCTGATCCGCCAGGTGGGCTTCCACGATGGCACGGTCTCCAGTACCGAACTGCTTTTTTCCGATCAATTTCTCTTTTCCGGCGGCACCACCAGTGGCGCTGATCACAATGTCTGTTTTCGTGCGTTGGAGTTCACGGAAATAGAGTGGTTGGGAATGGATATCATTTATCAGTTGTGTCGGGAAAATAATGGCTTTCTCGAACGCTATCTTGAGAAAAAACATCGCTACTCAAGAATGGTTGAAGACCATTTATTGCTCAGAACCATTTTGAGTAAAAAAGAACACCTCATGATTACCTTAGCGATGATTTTTTCGGCCAAGCTGCGACGCAACGAAAACGCCATAAAAATCACCATTGAAGAACTGTGCACCGTGACCGGGAGTACCCGTCAGTATTGCAGTAAAGTGATCACCGAGCTGTGCCAGAATGGCATATTGATCAACCACTACGGTTCTCTCGAGTTGCTGGACTACAGCGCTCTGAAAGCCCAGCTGGGCAGTGATGCACGACGTCACTACGAGCTGTTCCGGGCCAAGCCCGTCTAGGAGGTGACATGGTGCAACAGTGGCGGGGGATGATCCTCGCGATAATGTGTGTATTGGCGTTACCGGCGCAGGCCACCACGTTGACGGTGGCAGTGGCAGCCAACTTCAAAACCACCCTCGATCAGGTGGCCGCTGATTTTACTGAGGAGACCGGCATTAAGGTGCAGGTCTCCTCCGGCGCCACCGGTGCGCTCTACACCCAGATCCTGCACGGTGCCCCCTATGACCTGTTCCTGGCCGCAGACGATGAGCGCCCCACTCTGTTGGTAGAGCAGGGGCTTGGCCTGGAGGAGACCCTGCAGGATTACGCCATCGGCTTACTCGCGTTCTGGGTTCCCGGCCAGCACCCGGATGAGCAGACCCTGCGTGACTGGCAGGGGCGTTTGGCCATCGCCAACCCCCGCATCGCACCGTATGGCGCAGCAGCCGAGCAAGTCACCGAACATCTTGATATTCTGCAACGATTGAAAGGCAACGTTGTGCGGGGCACCAACATCCTGCAAACCTTCCAATACGTGCAGAGCGGTAACGTGCCGGCGGGGCTGGTGGCCCTGGCTCAGCTGCGCCAGGCCAAGGTGCCGGTGGAGCAATACTGGCTGGTACCGCCGCAATGGCACGACAGCCTGCGTCAGCAGGCGGTGGTGCTCAAGCGCAGTGCGCACCCTGACGAGGCGAAAGCGCTACTGAACTATCTTATGGCCCAGGACGAACTTCTGTCCGCCGCTGGATACGCTATCCCGGATGACCATTAATCCTTCTGATCTGGAAGCCCTCTGGATCACCCTGAAGTTGGCGGCCATCAGTACCGGCCTGCTGTTATTGGTAACGCCGCCACTGGCCTGGTGGCTGGCCCACAGTCGCGCGCGCTGGCGCCCCATGGTGGAAGCGCTGGTGGCGCTGCCGCTGATCCTGCCTCCCACGGTGCTGGGGTTTTACCTGCTGCTGCTGTTCTCCCCGCTGTACCTGCCCGGACAGTGGGTGCAGGCGATGACCGGCACCACCCTGGCCTTCTCCTTTACCGGCCTTATCATCGGCTCGATGATCTATTCGCTGCCCTTTGTGGTGCAGCCACTGCAATCCAGCTTTGCCACTCTGGGCAAAGGGGAGCTGGAAGCGGCCGCCACCCTCGGCATGAGCCGCTGGAAACGGTTTCACTACGTGGTGTTCCCGATGACCCGACACAGCTTTGTGCTGGCGGGGATGCTGGGCTTTGCCCACACCCTTGGGGAGTTTGGCGTGGTGCTGATGATTGGCGGCAACATTCCAGGGGAAACCCAGGTGATCGCCATTGCCCTGTTTGAACACGTGGAAGCGCTGGATTATGCCAGTGCCCATATGCTGGCTGGCCTGATGTTGGCCACCTCCCTGGCGCTGCTGCTGTTTATCTACGTCGGTATGGACCGGCGTAAGCGCGCCTGGGGCTATTGGTAAGGAGAACGCTCAGTGAGTCTCGAGCTCGACTTGAAAGGGCAGCTGGGTGAATTCGCCTTTGACCTGCAACTGTCGGTGCCGGTGAACGGCATCATCGGCGTGTTTGGCCCCTCCGGGGTGGGAAAAACCAGCCTGTTTCGCGCCATCTGTGGTCTGGAGCGGGGACTGAATGGCCGCATCGCCCTTGATGGCGAGGTGTTGCAGGATACCGAACAACGGCGCTTTATGTTGCCGGAGCACCGCCGCATCGGTGTGGTGTTTCAGGACAGCCGCCTGTTCCCCCACCTGACCGTCCGGCAAAACCTGCGGCTGGCGCAGCAGCAGGCGAAGCAGCCCCTGTTCGGCATTGAGGAGTTGGCGGACGCCTGCCGCTTCCGCGAACTGCTGGACCAGCCTGCGCCCTCCCTCTCCGCCGGCCAGCGCCAGCGGGTGGCCATCGCCCGGGCGCTGGCAGCGTCGCCCCGACTGCTGTTGCTGGATGAGCCGTTGGCGGCGCTGGACCTGGCCAGCCGCCAACACCTGATGGCGTTTCTGGCCAAGGTATCTGAAAAGATCCCGATGCTGTTTATCAGCCACTCGGTGTCGGAAACCCTGCACCTGTGCGATCCCATCATTACCATGAGTAATGGCCGGATTGACCGGGTCGGTGGGCCGGATGAGATGGGCCAGCACCTGCCCCGTCGCCGTGGTCACGGCCGGGTGGTTAGCTACAACGCCGAAACCGGCGAGCTGGTGCTGCAACTGGATGATTTTGCCCCGGACTTCGAGGCGGAGCAGACGGTGGGCCTGGTCAGCGACCCGGCATGGCTGAAAGGGCGGGATTAACCCGCCTTTTTTATTGGTGCCGCATCATATTGCGGCTGGCGTTGCGCTGTTCGGTTTTGGCCGCGTCCCACTGCTGATAGAGGGTCAGGATACGGGACTTCATCGCCCGGTATGGGGCGGGCAGGTCGTCGCTGTCCGGCTGCTGGGCGATATGGCGGGTTACCGGGATGATCAGGTGCTCCGCCTGGCTCATGGCATCGCCCTGCAGGCTTTTCACGATCATCGACTGGAAGGCGATCGACATCACCGGCAGCAGGGTCCACTGATCCACCGGGCCGTCCTTCAGCAGTTCCGGGGCTTCCGCCATGGTCAGGGTGATGACCTTATCCGCCACCTGATCCAGCGTGGTGGCGCCGGAGAAATAACGGTGGATCTGCATGTCCTTGGCCAGCTCTTTGCTGAGGGATTCGGACAGTTCTGCAACGGCCCACTTGGTGCCGAGTGTGCGGATTAGGGTCATGGTATTGCCATTGATGAAGCCAGATTAGTGCAAGCCTAGCAGGCCCAACCGGGCACAACTGTTGTCACGATCATTGTTACCCGGACCGGGCCAGAATTGGCACAAAAGTGTGAGCCGTCTCTCACCAGCTAGAATGACAGATACCCAATTCTGGTTTCTGTGAGTCGCCAATTTGCACGAAACTGAACGATTGAACATACTCAATGCCGTTTTTTCCCCCCGGAGAGCCCTTTTTTATGGCTTTCCGCTACTTGTGGTGCGGTGCGGGCTCTTACCCCGGATCGGATCGCCTACAATGCGCCGACGTGGTTCGAGCGATGCGATCTCTGGGCTTCCGCCCGGGTCATTCAGTGCCTTTCTGCATCCCCCTCTTTGTCATCTATTGGGTTTAGTGTCGATCCCGTCTGGCGCCGACATGTTGTACCGGGGCAATCGCCTCGGTGTCTGAGGCAAAGGAGGAATCATGTCTGATGCGCCCAGTAAGCGCTCAACACTGAACCGACCCGTATTTGCGTGGTCAACCGCACTTATCCTGGCTCTGGTGGGGTATGCCGCCCTGTTCCCCGAGCCTGCCGCCCAACGCTTTAGCGTCATTCAAAGCAACATCATCGCCAACGCGGGCTGGTTCTACGTCCTGACTGTGGCGCTGATCCTGCTCTACGTGGCCTTCCTGGGGCTGTCCCGCTTTGGTGACATCAAACTGGGCCCCGACCACGCCGAACCCGCCTTCAACAACAAGTCCTGGTTTGCCATGCTGTTCTCTGCAGGCATGGGCATCGGCCTGATGTTTTTCGGCGTTGCCGAACCGGTGATGCACTTTATGGCGCCCCCGGTGGGTGAACCCGGTACCGTGGAAGCGGCGAAGGAAGCGATGAAGCTGACCTTCTTCCACTGGGGCCTGCACGCCTGGGCCATCTACGCCATTGTGGCGTTGATCCTGGCCTTCTTTGCCTACCGCCACGGCCTGCCGCTGACCCTGCGTTCCGCCCTCTATCCGCTGATTGGTGACAAGATCTATGGCCCCATCGGCCACGCGGTCGACATCTTTGCCATCATCGGCACGGTGTTTGGGGTCGCGACCTCACTCGGCTTTGGCGTCCTGCAGGTCAACAGCGGCCTGCAGCACCTGTTTGGTATCCCGGTCAGCGAGAATGTGCAGGTGGTGCTGATCATCGCCATCACCGCACTGGCCACCCTCTCGGTGGTCTCGGGCCTGGAGAAGGGGATCCGCCGCCTGTCTGAGCTGAACCTGCTGCTGGCCGTCGGCCTGATGGGCCTGATCCTGGTGTTGGGCCCCACCGTGCTGCTGCTGCAGACCTTTGTTGAGAATACCGGCAGCTACCTGTCCGAGATCGTCAGCAAAACCTTCAATCTGTACGCCTATGACCCCACCGACTGGCTTGGCGGCTGGACTCTGTTCTACTGGGGCTGGTGGATCTCCTGGTCACCCTTTGTCGGCATGTTTATCGCCCGCATCTCCCGGGGCCGCACCATTCGCCAGTTTGTGATGGGGGTGCTGTTTGTGCCGGCGGGCTTCACCCTGGCCTGGATGACCGTGTTTGGGAACAGCGCCATCGATATGATCTTGCACCATGGGATGAGTCAGCTTGGCGAGGTGATCAGTCAGGACTCCGCACTGGCGCTGTTTGTGTTCCTGGAGCAGTTCCCGATGTCGGCACTGCTGTCCGCCATCGCCATGCTGATGGTGGTGGTGTTCTTCGTCACCTCCGCCGACTCCGGCTCCATGGTGGTGGATATGCTGGCCTCCGGCGGTAACGACAAAACCCCGCTGTGGCAGCGCATCTTCTGGGCCAGCACCATGGGCATCGTCGCCGTCGTACTGTTGATGGCCGGTGGTCTGTCGGCCCTGCAAACTGCCGCCATTGCCAGCGCGCTGCCCTTCTCAGTGGTGTTGATGGTGGCCGCCTACGGTTTGCTGGAAGCGCTGCGGGTGGACCTTCATAAGAAGAACAGCCAGCAGGCCGCCAATCTGGCGCCACGGGTGACCCGCAATCCGGTGCCCTGGCAGCGCCGCCTGCGTAACACCATGCAGTTTCCGCGACGCAGCCACGTCAACCGCTTTATTGATGAAGTGGTGTACCCGGCGATGGAGGAGATGCTGCTGGAGCTGCGCAAGCAGGGGGTTGAGGTAAACCTGCATAAGGATGAAGAGACCCACCGGACCCGGCTTGAGGTGCTGTTTGGCGATGAGATGGACTTCGAATACGAAGTGCTGCCCCGCGCCTATATGCGCCCCTCCTTCGTGATGACCGAAGAGGACGAGTCGGACGAAGAGAGTAAGTACTTCCGTGCCGAGGTTCACCTGCGCGAGGGTGGCCAGGACTATGACGTGATGGGCTGGAGCCGGGAGCAGGTACTGGGCGATATGCTCGACCAGTACGAGAAGCACCTGCACTTCCTGCACGTGGTGCGGGAGTAACCCAACAAAAAGGGCGGCCCATCGGCCGCCCTTTTCAGAGTCAGGTTTTTTCCTGGTAGTCCGGACTGGCCGGATTATTGGGCGACAGAGGTGCCTGGCCCGCTTTCAGTGCGGTGCGCAAACGCCCCTCCTGCTCGCCAATCCGCTCCGCCATCTTCGGCTCAGCGGCTTGCTGGCCCTTCAGCAGGGCACAGTGCAGGGCACGATGGTAGAGCGGCCAGGTTTCCCGGACATGGGCCTTACTGACCCCCTCCAGAAAATCCGCCAACAGCGTGCGAACATCGCGGGAGTCAGGCTTGAGCGGCTCGCCTTTAAGGCCACTGCCAAATTCAAATGCGGCCACCAGGCCCGCTTTCATGGCGGCTTTCTGGTCGTGGTCCGGTTCCGTCTCCGGGTCCCAGTTCTGACATTGTGCCTTGGCGTCTGCTTCCAGCTCATTGAGGCGGGATTCGGCCAGGGCATTGGCGGCTTTGTGCTCTTTCTGGAACTGACGGGACTTGTAGGCCAGGAACAGGGTCAGCAGGGCGATGAAAATCAGAATGGGTTCAAGGGCCACGGTGTACTCCCTAGGTGGCGAATGAAGATACTTAAAGAATACGGCGGGTTGTCGTTGCTGGCCAGTTTTGCCAACAACCGGCGGTGGATACCGGGTGGTTCCACCGCCCTGTCCACGGGCGGGCGCCCGCGTCAGTATCAGGCGTTATCGTCGTTGGCGCCTTTTTCGGCTTCCAGCGCGGCCAGGCGGGCTTCCAGCTGCTCCACCATCATGCGGGTCTTGGCCAGCACGGCGGCCTGACGGTCAAACTCTTCGCGCGACACCATGTCGAGCTTGGACAGCTGGCTCTGCAGAATGGTCTTGGCTTTGGCTTCAAAATCGTCCGCCGCACTCTTCAGACCCGGGGGCAGGGCGCCGCCCAGTTGTTGTGCCAGTTGCTCCAGTTTGTTCGGGGTGATCATAATAGACTTCCATTGGTCACTGATAGCTTCATGGTACCAGAAAAGCGGCGCAGTACAGGTGGCCAAACTGGCCCGATTTTGCATAGAATGCGCGCCCTCGATGCGGTGTGCTCACAGGTAGGACGATGAAACTCAATCCGGCGCAACAAGAAGCGGTGAACTACGTCTCCGGGCCTTGCCTGGTACTGGCGGGTGCCGGCAGTGGCAAAACCCGGGTGATCACCAACAAGATCGCCTACCTGGTGCAGCAGTGCGGCTATAAGGCGCGCAACATCGCGGCGGTGACCTTCACCAATAAGGCGGCCCGCGAGATGAAGGAGCGGGTGGCCCAAACCCTGGGTAAAGCGGAGGCCCGTGGTCTCTGGATCTCCACCTTCCACACCCTGGGCCTCGACATCATCCGTCGCGAACATAAAGTGCTGGGGCTGAAGCCCGGCTTTTCGCTGTTTGACGATCAGGACACTCTGGCGCTGCTCAAGGAGCTGACCGCCGACGAGCTGAACGAAGACAAAGACCAGCTGCGCATGCTGATCACCCAGATCAGCAACTGGAAGAACGATCTGGTGCTGCCGGAGAAGGCGCTGACGCTGGCGCGTGACCCGCAGGCGATCCTGCATGCCCAGCTGTATGAGCGCTACCGGGCCCACCTGACCGCCTATAACGCCCTCGATTTCGATGACCTGATCATGCTGCCGACCCTGCTGCTGGCCTCCCATGCCGAGGTGCGGGAGAAGTGGCAGAACCGGCTGCGCTACCTGTTGGTGGACGAGTATCAGGACACCAACACCAGCCAGTATGAGCTGGTGAAGCTGCTGGTGGGTGAGCGTGCCCGCTTTACCGTGGTGGGGGATGATGATCAGTCCATCTACTCCTGGCGCGGTGCCAAGCCGCAGAACCTGGTGTTGCTGGGCAAGGATTTCCCGGCCCTGAAGCTGATCAAGCTGGAGCAGAACTACCGCTCCTCCGGCTGCATCCTGAATGCCGCCAACATCCTGATCGCCAACAACCCGCACGTGTACGACAAGACCCTGCGTTCCGAGCTGGGTTACGGCGAAAAGCTCAAGGTGATCATGGCCAACAACGAGGACCATGAGGCGGAGCGGGTGGTGGCAGAGCTGGTGCGCCACAAGTTTGTGAACCACGCCAAGTTCAAGGATTACGCCATTCTCTACCGCGGTAACCACCAGTCACGCCTGTTTGAAAAGGCGCTGATGACCAACCGCATCCCCTACAAGCTCTCCGGCGGCACCAGTTTCTTCAGCCGCTCTGAGATCAAGGACATCATGGGTTACCTGCGCCTGCTGGTGAACCCGGACGACGACAACGCCTTCCTGCGGGTCTGCAACGTGCCCAAGCGGGGCATGGGCCCGGCCACCCTGGAGAAGCTGGGGCGACTGGCCAACGAGCGTCAGATCAGTCTGTTTGCGGCGGCGTTTGACCCGGCGCTGGAGCAGGTGTTGCCGCCTCAGGCCGCGGAAACCGTGATGGTGTTTACCCGCTGGCTGGTGGAGCTGGGTGACCGCGCCGAGCGGGGTGACACTCTGGCGGCGCTGAAGGACCTGGTGCGCGAGATCAACTACGAGGATCACCTCTACGACACCTCCCCCAGCCCCAAGGCGGCGGAGATGCGGATGAAGAACGTGTCCGAGCTGTATCGCTGGATCACCGACATGATCGAAGGGGATGATCTGGAGGAGCCGATGACCCTGAGTCAGGTGGTGACCCGTCTGACCCTGCGGGACATGATGGAGCGCAACTCTGAAGAAGAGGAGGCGGACCAGGTGCAGATGATGACCTTCCACGCCTCCAAGGGCCTGGAGTTCCCCTACGTCTTTATGGTGGGGACTGAAGAGGGCCTGCTGCCCCACCAGAGCAGCCTTGATGAGGGCAATGTGGAGGAGGAGCGCCGGCTGGCCTATGTGGGCATCACCCGGGCCCAGCGCGAGCTTATCTTCACCCTGTGCCGGGAGCGTCGCCAGTTCGGTGAGCAGATCCGCTGTGAGCCCAGCCGCTTCCTGCTGGAGCTGCCACAGGATGATCTGGTGTGGGAAAACCGTCAGAAGCAGCCGTCAGAGCAGGAGCGGATGAACACCGGCCGCACCAACGTGGCGATGCTGCGGGCGATGCTCAATAAGCAGTAACGGGTCAGCCGGACTCGCTGGCCGTCTCTTTCGCCAGGGCTTGCGGGCTGTTAAACAGGTAGCCCTGGCCCCAGCGACACCCCAGGCCCTTGAGCAGCTGGTGCTGACCCGGCTGCTCAATCCCCTCGGCACTCAGCACAAAGCCCAGTTCGGCGGAGAGCGCCACCAGCGACTCCAGCACCGCCCGATGGCGTTCGCAGTGAGTGCTCTTGTGGCTGTAGCCCTTATCCACCTTGACGAAGTCCAGCGGAAGCTGGGGCAGCAGGGTGAGGGCACTGTAGCCGGTACCAAAATCATCCAGCCCCAGTTTCACCCCCAACCGCTGTAAGCGGTTCAGCCCCTCGTGCAGGGTGCGCTGATCGACCAGCAGATCCCGTTCGGAGAACTCCAGAGCGAGCTGTGCCTTGGGCATGCTCAGTGACTCGATGCACTGCTCCAGCTGTTCCAGCTTGCTGCTGGAGCGCAGGTGGGTGAGGTCGAGGTTGACGTGCACCCAGCCGTGGCGCCCAATCTTGCTGCGCAGGTGGGGGTAATCGCGGCACACCTGCTCCAGCACATAGCGGTCCAGCTCGGCCACCGCACCACTGTGGCAGGCCCAGGGCAGAAACTGGTCCGGGGTCAGCTCGCCCAGTTGCGGGTGGTGCCAGCGCGCCAGCGCTTCCATTCCCACCACCTGCTGCTGGTCCAGATCCATCACCGGCTGGTAGTGCACTGTGATTTCGCGTTGGCTCAGGGCCTGGCGGAACTGCGCCTCCCGGGTCAGGTCAGCCACCGCCTCGGCGTGCATTTTGCGGTCGAAGAACTGCAGGCCACCGCGTCCCGCCGACTTCGCGTGGTAAAGCGCCGCGTCGGCGTCCCGCAGCAGGCTTTGGGGCGAAGCGTTGTGGTGTGGGTCAGCCAGGGCGATGCCGATGCTGGCGCCGGGGAAGAACTCTTTGCCTTCCAGCTGCAGGGGCTGGCGAACCCGCTCCAGAATCCGCTCTGACACCTCCTCCACATGCTGGCGGTTGCGGATGCTGTCCAGCAGGATCACAAACTCATCGCCGCCCAGCCGGGCCAGGGTGTCGTTGTCCCGGATGCACTCGCCAAGGCGCCGGGCGATGGTTTCCAGCAGGAGGTCGCCGGCCAGGTGGCCCAGCGAGTCGTTCACCAGCTTGAAGCGGTCCAGGTCGATAAACAGCAGGGCAAAGCGTTCATTGGCGTGGCGCTTGATGTGCTTGAGGGCCTGATCGAGCCGGTTCAGCAGCAGCGCCCGGTTGGGCAGGCCGGTCAGGGCGTCGTGCAGGGCATCGTGGCGAAGTCGGTTCTCCGCTTTGCGCCGTTGCTGGATCTGGCGCTGCAGGTCGACGTTCATGGCGTGCATCTCGCGGGTGCGCTCCGTCACTTTGCGCTCCAGCTCTTCCCGGTAGCGGACCCGCTGCTCCAGCGCCTGGCGCCGCTCAATGGCGGTGCTGATGTGCTGGGAGACAAAGCCCAGCAGTTCCAGATCCTTGTCGTCGTAGCCGTAGTGGGGGTGCTGGCTGAAGACCGCCAACACACCGCGGATCTCACCCTCGATCAGCAGCGGGGCACCCATCCAGTCCTGAAGGTCGATCAGGCAGCGATCCACATTCTGGCCCAGGGAGCCGTCCCGGTAGGCCGCCTCAATGGTTTCGCGACTGAGTCGAACCGGCCGTTGTGCGGCCATCACCCGTTCGGTCAGGCCGTCACCGAGGGGGCGGGTGACGGGCGCTTCAAGGGCGTCTCCGGCCTCGAAATAGGGAAAGGTGAGCCACTGATTGTCAGGGGCGAGCAGGGCGACGAAGCAGTTGTCGGCGTACAACAGGTGGCGCAGCACCGAGTGGATGGCCCGGTAGAAGCTGTTGATGTCCCGGCCACTGGCGGTGATCTCGGTGATCTCCAACAGGGCGCCCTGCAGCCGTTCCGCCCGGCGGCGTTGTGCCACCTCAGCCTGCAGTGCCTTGTTGGCGCGACTGAGGGCCTGGGTGCGGTGTTCGATCAAACGTTCGGTTTGTTCGCGCTGGGTCAGGCGGGCCATGGCGGTGGTCAGGTGCTGGCCGATAAAGGTGAGGAACTCCCGCTGGGCATCGCTGTAGCGGAAGCCGATTTGGTAGGACTGCAACACCAACACCCCCACCACGGTGTCCTGCTGTTTCAGCGGCACGCCCAGCCAGGCCTGAGCGGGGTGCCCAAGGCGCTGCACTTCGCCCTGCTCCACCAGGGCGGCCAGCCCCTGGCTGTCGACACACAGGGGCTGACCGTGGCGATAGACGTAGCCGGTGCAGCCCGCCATCAGACGCTCTGCGTCAATGTGCGGACGGGGGTCCTGCTGATCCAGAAAGAAGGGGAAGTCGAAGCGCTCTTCGGCCGGGTTATAGAGGGCGACGTAGCAGTTCTCGGTGCCGGGAAACTGCTGCACCAGCGGGGCCAGTTCCTGATAAAACCGCTCCATGGTGGGGCAATGATTGGCCAGTTCGGAGACGCGAAACAGGATCGATTGCAGGGAGGCCGCCGTCTTGTAACGACTGGCCATTTTTTTCAATCGATTGATACGCCGCTTTAGAAACGTCAGTTCCGATTGCGACGTTTGCGCCTTCCGGTTGGGCATGCCACCGCGATCCTTGCCGATGTGATGTTTCAAAATGTAATTCGAGACAGATTGACTAAAAAAGCAGCTGGCTTCAATGTTTTTTGTTGTTTTTACTATGCTTTTTTACCATTGCTAGTTAAAATTCCACCACTTGGCCGATATTGGGCCAAAAAAGCATGGACGGCGCCATAGGGCTTACGTATTATGTCCGCCGTCAAAGAGAGAGCGCCCATAGCTCAGCTGGATAGAGCGCTGCCCTCCGGAGGCAGAGGTCAGAGGTTCGAATCCTCTTGGGCGCGCCATTCCGAGGTTCTTTGACAGTTCTGGCACGCCAGAAGTCCCGACAGTGGTGGCTGTAGCTCAGTTGGTAGAGTCCCGGATTGTGATTCCGGTTGTCGCGGGTTCAAGTCCCGTCAGCCACCCCATTATTCAGAAAAACCCCCGCACTGCGGGGGTTTTTCGTTTCTGCCTTTCACTTCTTCGCTTCATTCAGCGCTTTGACCAGCAGGTCAGCCCAGCGCCGCAACATCGCATCCGCTTCTGCCTTGTTCGTCACCCGGTTAGCATACTGAAATGTGGCGTTGTCCCGAGCCTGGCGCGCGTCCACGACGCGGCCAATCAGGTCCTTGGTGGCAGCATCATAAAGCTCCAGGTAAAGCGTCATGGAACCGGCCGACGCCACATAGTTACGCTGTGGGCTTGAGCTTGGGATGTCCGGCGCCGCCACATCCAGATTGATGATGGCGGGACGCAGCAGCAGGACGTCATCGTCCACCACGTCGGTGCTGACGATCTCGTAGCCGCCCCGCTGCTCCAGCTCGCGGGTGAAGATCACCCTGAACTCCTTGGCCAGGTCCGCCTGGATCCGTGCCATGTCCTTGCCGTCAATCCGCTGCGACAGCTCCCGTCGACCACTGTTGTAGTCTCGCTCCCAGTTTTTGCGGAAGGCGACAAAGCAGTCGAGGATCGCCACCCGGCGATAGGGCGCCAACGACGCACCATCGCGCCAGTACAGCACCTCCACCTGCTTGGAGGGCACCCGTTTAAGGCCGTCGTCTGTCACATCGGGAAAGTCGTCCTTGGCCTGAGCGGGCAGCAGCAACAGACTCAACAGGGCCAGGGCAATCAGGGGCAGTCGCATGGTGGTCTCCTTTGGCACAGTCACGCTTAAGGTATAGACAGGGTGGGGAAAAATGCCCGCAGAGCCCGCTCTGTTGTGGTCCGGCAGCGGAACCGTTGATGGAAGTTTGTCGGCTCTGTAACGCCCTGTTATTGCGGAGCTTTATGCTGGACAGGCCGGTTTTCGGGGTGCTAAATGAAGTTTCAGTCCTTCCTGTTGAGAAAGAGCATGACCCCGCAAGAGCGCGAACTGATTGAAAATGTGGCCACTAAGCTGAGCCAGGCCCCGTCCCAACCTCAGGATGCTGAGGCGGCGGCCCTGATTGCCGAGCGTATTGGTCAGCAGCCTGACGCGATCTACAAACTGACCCAGGCGGTTCTGGTTCAGGAACTGGCCCTCAAAGAGCTGAAGCAGAAGAACGACTACCTGGAACAGAGCGCCGCGCACTACCGCAGTGAAAGCGAGCGTGGTGCCATGAGCAAGATGTTTGGTGCCCAGCGCCCGGCCCCACAACCGCCCAAGCCGGTGAGCCAGGGCAGCGCCTTTGGCGGCTTTATGCAGACCGCGGCTGGTGTGGCGGCAGGTATGGTGGCGGGCCACCTGATCAGCGACATGCTGTTCAGCCATGACGCCCCCACCGAGGTGGTGAACGAAACCATCAATGAGGTCACCGACGCTCCGGCCGATCTGGCTGACAGCGGCAGTGAGATGGCCAGCGAAGGCGGCAGCTTCCTCGGCGGCAGCGATTTCGCCTCCGAATACTGCGAGGCCCCGGGAGAACAGGACTTCACCCAGTACGCGGGTGGTGGCGGCTTCGGTGATGAGTACGCTGGTGACGACTTTGGTGGTGATTTTGGTGGGGATGACTTCGGCGGTGACGACGATTTCGCCTGAGACCGGTGCACACCAACAAAAAGGCCAGCCCCTCGGGGCTGGCCTTTTTTTGTACCGGGCGGACCGTCAGCCGCCGGTAAAGCTCATAAAGCGCAGGATCTGAGTTTCGCCGTCGGTGCGGAACTCGTGCTTCTCCGGCTTCTTCATCATCGCGTCGAGGATCGCCTGCTTCAGGCGCTCGGTATCGCCAGGATGGGCGCGAACGATGGCCTTGAGGTCCACCGCGTTCTCGTTGCCCAGGCACAGCAGCAGTTGGCCGGTGGTGGTCACCCGCACCCGGTTGCACTCGTCACAGAAGTTGTGGCTGTGGGGGCTGATAAAGCCGACCCGGATGTCGCTGTCCGGCATGCGGTAGTAACGGGCGGGGCCACCGGTGTTTTCGGTGGTGGGCACCAGCTCGTAGCGCTCAGACAGGATGGCGCGCACCTCATCGCTGGTCAGCAGGCTCTGCTGGCGGCGGTTGGCGTCCAGTTGGCCCAGCGGCATCTCTTCGATAAAGCTGATGTCCACGCCTTTGTCGCGCGCGAACGCCACCAGGTCGAGGATCTCATCATCGTTGCTGCCCTTCATCGCCACGGTGTTGAGCTTAATGCGCTCAAAGCCCGCTTCGATGGCGGCATCGATGCCGGCCAGCACCCGCTCCAGCTTGCCGTTGCGGGTCACTGCGGTGAAACGCTCCGGGTCCAGCGTGTCGAGGCTGATATTGATGCGCTTCAGGCCCGCCGCCTGCAGCGGCTGGGCAAACTTCTTGAGGCGTGAACCGTTGGTGGTCAGGCACAGGTCTCTCAGGCCCGGCAGGGCGGCAACCTGTTCCACCAGGTAGGTCAGGTCGCTCTTCACCAGCGGCTCGCCACCGGTCAGGCGGATCTTCTCCACTCCCAGCTCGGTAAAGGCCTGGGCGATCTGGTGCAGCTCCTCCAGAGTCAGCACCTGATCACGGGGCAGGAAGGTGGGGTCTTCGTCCATGCAGTAGACACAGCGAAAATCGCAATGGTCCGTAACGGACATGCGCAGGTAGCTGATTTTGCGTCCAAAACCGTCGATCAAAGCCATTGGCTTCTCCTACATCAGATCGGCGAAAGGTTGTACCCAGACCGGTTCGCCCGGGCGGACTTGGTCGACCGCTTCTTCGAGAACGATCAGGCAGTTGGCCTGCACCATGGAGCTCAGGATGCCGCTGCCCTGGCTGCCGGTGGTGCGCACCTCCAGCTGGCCGCCGGCCCCCAGGCTGGCGACGCCACGGCTGAACTCGGTGCGGCCGCTGCGGCTGCGCATCGGCTCGGTGGCGATGGCGCGAATCAACTGCGGTTGCCAGTTGGCTTCACCGGCCAGCTTGCGCAGGGCGGGCTGAACGAACTGCATAAATGAGACCATCACCGCCACCGGGTTGCCCGGCAAGCCGAAGAACAGGGCGTTGCCGATGCTGCCAAACGCCAGCGGGCGACCCGGACGCATGGCGATCTTCCAGAAGTCGATGGTGCCCAGCTTGGCCAGGGCATCTTTGATGAAGTCAGCGTCACCCACGGACACGCCGCCGGAGCTGATCACCACGTCGGCCTGCTCGGCAGCGCCGGACAGGGCGGCGATCATGGCCGCTTCGCTGTCCTCGATGATGCCGAGGTCGATCACGTCGCAGCCCAGCTGTGCCAGCATGCCGTGCAGGCTGAAGCGGTTGGCGTCGAAGATGCAGTTCGGTTTGAGCGGCTGTTCGGGGGCACAGACTTCGTCACCGGTGGAGAAGATGGCCACCTTGGGACGACGGTAAACGGTGGGCTGGGCCAGCCCCAGAGAGGCCAGCAGGCCCATCTCGGCGGCACCGATGCGGGCACCGGCGGTCAGCGCGGTGGCGCCCACCTGAATGTCTTCACCGGCCTGGCGGACGTTCTGGCCCGGCTCAATGGCGCCGTCAAAGCGCACCTTGCCGTCCTGCTCCTGGGCCAGTTCACGCATCACGACACTGTCGACTCCGGCCGGCAGCGGCGCGCCGGTCATGATCTTGACCGCTTCACCGGCACCCACCACGCCATCAAAGGCGTGACCGGCAAACACCTCGCCGACCACGGTGTACTCGTCCGCGTCGCCGTGGGCAACGGCGTAGCCGTCCATTGCCGAGTTGGTGTGCTGGGGCACGTTGATGGGGGAGATGGCGTCGCTGGCCAGGACCCGGCCACGGGCTTCGGTGAGGCTCAGGGATTCGGTGTCACGCAGCGGGGACACCTTGGCCAGAATGCGGGCCACGCTCTGGTTAACCGACAGCTGTTTGCGCTCTACGCTGTCGCAGCTCGGGCCCAGCGGTGCCGGAGCCACAGGGGTCCAGCTGGCGATAAAGCCCTGCACAAAGTCGGCAATGGCGTCGACATCGTTGATGGAGAGTTGCGGCAGGGTGCAGTCGGCGGGCAGTTGGGTGGCGTCGTCGCAGGCGATGGCCTGGATCAGCGGGTCGTGGGTGAACACAAAGGGTTTGCCCACTTCGGCCCGGTGCAGTTCCAGCTTGGGCAGGGCCAGCTTCTTGAAGCCTTCCACCAGGATCAGGTCGACCCGGCTCTGGTCGATCATCGCCAGCAGCTCTTTGAGGTCCGGGTCGCCCTCTACCGGGCGCTCCATCATCAGGGCGCGGCGGTTGCTGGAGCCGATCAGCATCTGGTCGGCGCCGGCTTTACGCAGCTCAAAGCTGTCCTTGCCGGGCTTATCCACCTCGAAGTTGTGGTGGGCGTGTTTGACCACGGCCACCTTGAGGCCACGGCGGTTCAGTTCAGGCAGCAGTTTCAGCAGCAGGGTGGTTTTCCCGGTGCCGCTGTACGCACAAATCCCCAGAACGGGGACCCGGCAATCGGACAGAAGGGTGTCGGCGCTCATGGACTCTCTCATCTGTGCTTTCAGGGCAGCAGCTGTTGCTCCAGCTCCTGGCGTTGTTCAGGGGTATTGATGTTGGCAAAGGCGTCGGCGGCGCCGTGGAACACGCAGCGGGCGACCTTATGTTGGCCATACCAGAGGTCAATCTTACGATCCCCGGCAGCCAGAAACTGCTCGATGGATCCCAATAACTCCCGTTTCAGCAGAATCACCACCGGGTGCTCGCGCTCGTCGTCGCAGGCCACGGCAGCGTCTGCCTCTTCCGCTTCGAGGGCGGCCAGAAGGCGGTGTGCCAGGTCGGCCGGCAGCTTCGGCGTGTCGCAGGGGCAGATCAGCACCAACGGGGTAGTGGCGCGGTTCATCGCAACGGCCATGCCCGCCATCGGGCCCATAAAGCCCGGCAGCTCATCGGCGTGTACCGGCAGGCCCAGCTCGGCGTACTGCTGCTGGTTGCGGTTGGCGATGATCATGGTGGTCATGCCGGGTTGCTGAACCCGGTTAAGTACGTGTCGAATCATGGGCTGGCCGGCAACCGGGATCAGCCCTTTGTCGTCGCCACCCATGCGGCGCGCCTGGCCACCGGCCAGTACGGCCAGAGTGATGTCGTTCAGTGTCATGCGCGGGCTTCCTCTTGGTCCGCTTCGCGGAGACAGACCAAGCCTTGGTTTTCCAGAATCCAGTGCTCTTCGCACCGGTCGGTCAGTTCGGTTTGCTGGTGGCTGGTGATGATCAGGCCACAACCCTGTTGGTAGAGCTGGTCCACCATCTCGGTGATCAGTCGCAGTGAGTCCGGGTCAAGGTTAGCACTGGGTTCATCCAGCAGCAGGAACCGCGGGTTCAGCACCCAGGCCCGGGCCAGCGCCAGACGCTGGCGCTCACCGCCGGACAGCACCTGAGCCGGACGTTCGGTCAGGTGGTCGAGGCGAGCCAGACTGAGGGCCTCACGGATCCGCTCATCACGCTCATTCACCGACAGAGCCAGGTGATTGAGACCATAGGCCAAATTGTCCCACACACTGCCGTCAAACAGGTAGGGGCTTTGATGCAGGTACACCACCTGCCCAAGGGGCGAGCCATCACGGCGCCAGCGGCGACTCGGTGCGCCATCCAGACGCACTTTGCCGCGGGTCGGCCTGGCCAGGCCGGCCAGCACCTTCATCAGCGTGGTTTTGCCAACGCCATTGGGGCCCTTCAGCCAGATCCGCTGGTGCCCGGTCAGCACCAGTTCGGGGATCCGGAACAGCAGTCGTTGGTCGAAGCGCATCTCCAGCGCAGTCGCGGTCAGTTGCATGGTTATCCTCGACGCAGGCCTTCCTGCTGATTACGCAGGGTGCCAAGGGAGAAGTTGATGATCAGGGCCAGGATCAGCAGTACCGTGCCCAAAGCTGCGGCCTGGGCAAATTCGCCTTTACTGGTTTCCAGCGCAATGGCGGTGGGGATATTACGGGTCACATTGTGGATGTTTCCCCCCACCAGCATGGAGGCGCCCACCTCGGTGATGATGCGGCTGAACGCGGCGATCACCGCCACCAGCAGCGGTGCGCGCAGCTCGTGGCACAGGGTAAAGAAAGCCCGATGGCGCGGCGCACCGAGGGTACGCGCGGTTTCCCACGCCCGCCAGTCGCCGCTGGCAAAGGCGCCGTAGCTCAGCGACACCAACACCGGCATCGCCAGAAACACCTGAGCCAGCACCATGGCGTTCTGGGTGAACAGCCAGCGTAGGTCGCCCATCACCCCCTGGCGGAACAGCAACAGGTAGGTGATCAGGCCCACCACCACAGTGGGGATCGCCTGCAGGGTCTGGAACAGGGAGATCACGGTGCCCCGGCCCGGGAAGCGGGTCACGGCAAGGGCAAAGCCGAGCAGGATGCTGGGCAGCAGAATAAAGGCCAGAGCGCGCAGAGACACGCTGAAAGAGACACCGATGATGGCCCACACATCCGGGTCAAAACTCAGCAGCAGCGAGAGCCCCTGCTGGAAAACGGAAAACATGCCTTCGTTCATTCAGTGGCCTTGTAAGTGGCCCGGAACAGTTGCTCGCCCGAGACCTTGAAGTCGTTGATCATTTGTTGGCCTTTCTCACTGACCAGCCAGTCACTGAGCGCTTCGGCGCCGGCGTGGTTGAGGTCAGGGTAGGTGGTGGTGTTGATAAGGATGACCTGGTAAGGGTTCATCAGGTTGGCGTCGCCCTGATAGAGCACCGCCAGATTCAGTTTGTCCTTGAAGGCCAGATAGGTGCCCCGGTCTGCCAGCAGATAGCCCTGCATCTCGCTGGCGGTCAGCAGGGCCGGACCCATGCCCTGGCCGATGGCGGAGTAGCCGGTAAAGTTGGTGTTGACCCGGGCGGCCCGCCACAGTGCCAACTCCTTGATGTGGGTACCGGATTCGTCGCCGCGGGACACAAAGGGGGCCTGGGCGTCGTGAATCCTGCGCATGGCGTCGGCGGCGCTGCGAGCGGAGGCCACATCGGCCGGGTCGCTGGCCGGGCCGAGCAGAATAAAATCATTGACCATCAATTGTCGCGGCAGACGGCCAAAACCGTCCTCGACGAATTTCGCCTCGGCGGAGGGGGCGTGGGTCATCACCACGTCCACATCGCCATTGCGGCCATGGCGCAGGGCCTTGCCGGTGCCGGTGGCGATCACCTGCACGGAGTAGCCGCTCGCTTTCTCAAATTCCGGCAGCAGGTAGGCCAGCAGCCCGGAGTTGTCGGTGCTGGTGGTGGTGGCCAGTCGCACCGGCTCATTCGCCAGGGCCAGGCCAGGCATCAGCGCCAGCAGCAGCAACACTTTTGAGAGTGTACGTTTCATCCGTTTTCCATTTGACAGCCCCTTCGCAGAGGGTGAGTGCCACGTTGTTGAAGCCATTGTGGTGGGGCAAAAAGCTGCAAGGATAATGCCAATCACTTTTATAAGGGGGATTTTTGCCGGTGATCACACTTTCCAGCTGGCTAATAGGGTCAAAATGACGCACCTTAACGATACTGGTGGGCAAATTGACCCTTAGGGGACAATTTGTACCAATACAATTTCTGAATTCGGAGGCCCACAGCGGTATGGTCGACAAGATTCCAGCCTCGACAGCCATGTCAGTCCTGGTGGTGGACGATGAGTCCGGCATGCGTTCATTCCTTAAGAAAGCATTGAGTAAACGCTTTGCCCTGGTTGAGGTTGCCGGCAGTGTTGAGGAAGCGGAGCAACTGCGCAGCCGTTGCCACTTTGACCTGCTGATTGTGGACATCAGTCTGCCCGGCCGGGATGGCATCGAATGGCACGAAGCGTTGGACATGGACACCCGTCGTTCCGACGTGATCTTTATGACCGGTTTTGCCGATATGGAAACTGCCATCCGAGCCCTGCGCGCCGGAGCCGTCGACTTTATCCTGAAGCCGTTCCGGCTTGAGCAGATGATGCAGGCGGTGGACCGCTGCATCGAGCGCCGCCTGTTGCGGCGGGAAAATCTGCTGCTGCGTCGGGAAGTGGCTCACACCCACCCCAACACCATCATTGGCAACAGCGCCGCCATGGCGGAAGTGAAGTCGGTGATTGGCCGGGTGGCGGCCACCAATGCGGTGGTGCTGATTGAGGGCGAATCCGGTACCGGCAAAGAGCTGGTGGCGCGTTCACTGCACCAGATGTCGGGCCGCAGCGGCTCCTTTGTGGCGGTGAACTGTGGCGCCATCGCGCCGGAACTGCTGGAGAGCGAACTGTTTGGCCACGTCGCCGGGGCCTTTACCGGTGCCCGCGGTGCCCGTGAGGGTCTGTTCAGTTTTGCCTCCGGCGGCACCATCTTCCTGGATGAAATTGGCGAGATGCCGCTGCAGATGCAGACGGCACTGCTGCGGGTGCTGGAGCAGCGCACCATCCGTCCGGTGGGCTCAGAGAAGGAGTCACCGGTGGACGTGCGGGTGGTGGCGGCCACCAACCGTGAGCTGCAGCTGGAAGTGGAGGAGGGGCGTTTCCGTCGCGACCTGTACTACCGCCTGAACGTGCTCAATATCCGCATCCCCAGCCTGAAAGAGCGACCGGAAGACGTGGTCGACCTGGTGCACTTCTTTACCCGTCAGCTGGCCACCGAACTGGGCCTGCGCGAGGTGGCCTGGAGCCACGAAGATCTGCAGGTGATGCAGCGCTACGACTGGCCCGGCAACATCCGCGAACTGCGTAACCTGGTGGAGCGTTGCCTGCTGCTGGGCAAACCGCCGGCGGAGTACTGGCGCAGCCAGGAGACGCCGGTGGCTGAAGCGCCCGCCGGTGCTGGTTACCCGGATGATATGGAGCTCAAAGAGGTGGAACGCCTGCACGTGCTTCAGGTGGTGGCGGCTCAGGAGGGCAACAAGTCCGCGGCCGCCCGGGTGCTGGGGGTGTCGCGCAAGACCCTGGATCGCAAGTTTAAAGAGTGGGGTCAGGAAGGCGGATGCTGAAACGCTGGCGCCATCAGTTCACCAATGACGTCAAGGTGATGACCAGCACGGTGCGCTATCGCCTGCTGGTGCTGATGCTGTTGCCGGTGCTGGTCACCCTGGCCAGCCTGGTCTTCATCACCATCTACTGGAACGTCACCTACACCGGCAAGCAGCTGTTTATGAAGGTGCGGGCCGATTTGGCTGTGGCCCAGGGGGTGCTGGCCAATCAGGCCGAGGCGCAGGAGCGCGCCCTGCGCCAGACCCAGCACGCCTGGGACTTTACCCAGCTTATCCAGTCGCTGCAGTACTCCGATCGCTCACTGAACCGCCTGCTGGAAGCCCATCGGGACCGCCTTGGCTTGGATTTTCTGCGCCTGGTCAGCCTGGAGGACGCGCTGGCGGACGCCAAGCTGCGCCAGCTTATCCCGGATGAGGATGACGACGCCCGTTCCGGTTTGCAGGTGTTGTCCCGTAAGCAGATGCTGCGCATCAGTCCGTCGCTGGCGCGGCTGGCCTCGATGCGACTGAAGCCGACCCCCATGGCCCCCCAACCCCGCGAAGGGTTTGAGCAGCGGGGCATGGTGATCCGCAGCCTGATCCCGGTGGTGGGGCCCAATGGGGAGCGGATTGGCTACCTCGATGGCGGCGCCCTGATGAACCACAACACCGAACTGGTGGATAACATCAAGGCGCTGACCTACGCCGATGGCACCCTGCCCAGCCGGGCCCGGGGGGCGGTGACGCTGTTTCTCGACAATGTGCGCATCAGTACCAACGTGCCGGACGGTGAGAATGGCCGGGCCGTGGGCACCCTGGTGTCGGAGCAGGTGCGCCTTAAGGTGCTGGAACAGGGCAATTTGTGGGTGGACCGGGCGTTTGTGTTTAACGACTGGTACATCTCCGCTTACGCGCCGCTGCTGGACACCAAAGGCGAGCGTATCGGCATGATCTACACCGGATTTACCGAAGGGCCCTTTGTCCTCAACTACCTGATCAACATCATCGAGATGGGCACCATCCTGCTGCTGGTGATGCTGGGCTCGGGTCTGGCGGTGTACCGGGGGGCGTCGGGCCTGCTCAAGCCCATTGATCGGATCCACACCGTGGTGCGTGAGGTGCAGGAGGGGCGCAACCGCCGCATCGGCGACCTCGGCCTTGACCCTGCCAATGAGCTGGCCCAGCTCGGTCGCCAGTTTGACCTGATGCTGGACCAGCTGCAGGAGCGCAACCAGCAGATCCAGGCCGCGGCGTCCCAGCTTGAGCAGAAGGTGGAGGAGCGAACCTTCAGCCTGAAGCAGCGCACTCGGGAGCTGAAGCGCAATATCCGCCTGCTGGAGGAGACCCGTCAGCAGATGGTGACCAACGAAAAGCTGGTGGCACTGGGGGAACTGACCGCGGGCATCGCCCACGAGATCAACAACCCGACGGCGGTGATCCTGGGCAACATTGAGCTGATTAAGATGGAGCTGAGCGATCAGGACCACGACCTCAACGAGGAGATTGAGCTGATCGTCCAGCAGGTGCAGCGCATCAACAGCATCATTCAGTCGCTGTTGCAGTACTCCCGCCCCGGGGATCTGGCGATGCCGCTGGAGCGTCAGCCGGTCAACCCGATTCTGGAGGAGATGCTGGTGCTGGTGCGCCACTCACTGCGCAAGCAGATGGTGGATGTGGAGCTGGATCTGGGCGCCAGTGCGCTGGTTGAGGTGAATCGCCAACAGCTGCTGCAGGTGCTGATCAACCTGGTAGTAAACGCCGCCCACGCGCTGGAAGGCGCGGGTCAGGTTCGGGTGGCCAGTGGTGACTGGATGGATGGTGACCAGCCCAAAGGGGTGTGGATCACCGTGGCCGATGATGGCTGTGGCATCGCCCCTGAGGTGCTGTCTCGGATCTTCGACCCGTTCTTTACCACCCGTAAGCAGGGCACCGGGCTGGGGCTGGCGTTGAGCTACGGCATCATCCGCCGCTTTGGGGGCTTGCTGGAGGTGGAGTCGGAGCTGGGCAAAGGCTCGGTGTTCACCATCAAACTGCCGATGCAGTGTCCGGCGATGTCGGAACCTCAGGGCGTGCAGTTGAGCGTGCGCTCCTGAGACAAAAGGCCCCACCAATCGGTGGGGCCTTTTCTATGGTGGGTTCACTCGTCCTCGTCTTCGTACTCGTCATCCTCATCGTCGCCGCCATGCCAATCGCGGACATACTGCTCCAGCGCTTTGACGCCGGGCGTCGCTGCGCCGTAGTGGCGGGCGATGGCCGGCAACAGCGATTCATCAACAAAGAGTTCGTGGTCGAGGTCCAGCGCTTCCACGTAGCGGGTCAGCAGCGGCAGGTACTCCGCTCGGGCGGTCGTCGCCAATGCCTCGGCCACATGGCACAGGGCGGCGTGACCGGCGTTGAGATCGTCGTACAGCATCTCATCCAGAGCGATAAAGGGTTCCAGCATCGCGGCCAGTTTGGCGTGGTGTTCGGCGGCCACCCGCTGGAAAAACGCGGCCTGATCGGTGGGGCTGCCATCACTGCTCATCAGGGCAAAGGCAAATCGCTGGCCGCGACGCTGGCGGGCGATGTCGTCACAGGCCTGACCCATCTGGCGCAATGAGCGCAGGTCGTCATCGCCGACAAACACCGGGATGCGGCCTTCGAGATCGCGATCAAACCGGGCCAGCGGGGTCCATTCATATTGCGGTACCGGCGCATCGCCGAACGTCTGCATTTCGCCGTTGGGCAGGATTCGGAGGTGCTGGCCGTCCTCAAAGTGCAGACAGAGGGTATCGTCCTGCCAGTACAGCTCGGTCAGCCGTTCGAACAGGTCGCCCAGCGCTTTGCGGTAGTCGTCGTCGAGCTCCGCTTCGGGGTCGAGCAGCAGGTCGGCGTCGGCATAGCACTGCTCCAGTGCGGCGCGGTCAAAGCGGCGGGTTGTTATCCGGCCCTGATCGGAGAGGTCGTCCAGCTGGAACCGCGCCAGGCACAGCACCAGTTCCGGCTCACCGGCCTCGTTGCTGACAATGGGTTGGCGACCCCAGTCCAGCATCACCCCCAGATTTTGCTTGGGGTTGAGCGCGGGCAGGCAGTAATCATCATTGGCATTGCCCAGGCCAGGCAGCTCGCGGAACTCCGCTTCGCCGGTGGCCAGGTTGAGCTGGAAAAAGGCCTGCTCTGCGGGTGCATCGAAACCGAAGTTGGCTTCGCAGTCGTAGAACCAGAGCTGGTCGGGGTAAGGCGCGAAAATCTGGCGGAGCGACAGGTCCAGCTGGGTAAATACCTCCCGGTCGGGCAGTTCGAAGCGCTTGAGCTGGGTTAGGGTCATGGCATCGAGGATCTCCAGTACGTCGACGTTGTAATGGTCTTCGTCGGCGTAAGCCACCTGGATGGTGCGGCCATCGTCGGCCACCCGGGCCCCAATGCGAATGCTGGCGGCCAGCTTCTGCTCGGCGATGCGGTTGCGAGTGGGCAGGTGATACAGCTCAAATCGGCCGTCCCAGTCCGCCACCACCATATGGTCGTTATCCACCATCTCCAGCAGGACCAGCGGCGCACTGTGGCGCCAGGTCAGGTGCCAGATCACCCGCTCCAGACCGTCCTCTCCGGTCTCCAGCACCAGCACGGTGGGGGTGGGATCGGTCACGCCAGATTCAATTCGATACTGCATACAAACTCCTGTCATGTCGCCGTCAGCTTACGCCAGCACAGAGGCTAAAACGTCGACATAACAGACGTTTGAATGAAATCCATGGCAAAAAATAGGTTCTTCGCGGATTAGCGAGGCAAGAAGATAGGAGCGACATCTCCAAGAAAATGCCTCTTGAGGACTTTGTGCTGTTTCCGAATTGGAATGAGCACCCAACTATCACGGCGAAGCCGTCCACCAAAGGCCGACTCGCGGCGCCGAGCGGGAGCGACTGGGAGTGAAGCCGAGGGCCAGGGAAGGCCCGAGTGCCAGTCGAGCAGGGGTGAACGCCGAGAGGCGTGAACGCGGAGCCATGGAGGGCGAAGCCGGACTTTTGAAAAGGACATGGAAAGGCCTTTTCATAAAGCGAGTCTGGCCAGTGCTGAACGTGAAGGAGTGGGAGCGAGGGGCTGTCGCCGCGTCGGAGGCAGGGGTGTCAAGAGCGGGGCGCGCAGCCGGGCAACGCCCTTCTGGTGCCCGCCGGGGCATCCCGGCAACGGCTCGGTAGGTGGCAACAGGCCTGGAGCCAAGACTCCCACGGAAATATGGGATAAACAAAAAAAACGGGCTCAATTGAGCCCGTCGGGGAGGGAGCCGGTCAGACCGGACTCCAGATCAACTTGCCGCTGTCGGTCAGGTCATAGCCGCCAAGGCGCTGGGCCTGAGACAGGGTGTCCGGACTCTGCATCACCGAGAACAGCTGCTGCAGGTGCTGGCGGAAGTAGACGCCCTGGGGCATCACCAGATCGAACGATTCGCGACCCAGAGGCACAAACGCCAGTCCCATCTCGCCGGCGATGCCGTGGCAACCGAAGCCGAAGTCCGCTTCACCGCGGGCCACCGAGGCGGCCAGTTCGCGCTCACTGAAGGCGGTGCCGACGATATTGAGGTCGGTGCCCGCCATGCCGCGCTCGGCCAGCCAGTTGTCGAAGTGGTAACGGGCACCGGCGCCCTCCTGGCGGGTCAGCCAGCGGTAGCGCAGAGACAGTGCCTGCTCGACATCCTGACCCAGGTGCAGGTGTTCGTTACGCATCAGCAGGCCAAACTCGCGGCTGGCGGCGTGCACCATGACCCACTGCTTGTGCAGGGCATGGCGCTTGAGCAGCGCCGGGTGGCGCAGGTCACGCTCGGATTCATTGCCCCAGTGCAGGCAGCAGATGTCTGCCAGACCCTGGGCCAGCAGGGAGAGGCCGAGGCCGGAGCTGGTGGCGGAGTAGTTCACCAGGCCGCTGCTGCCGATGCGTTGGCTGACCCGGCCCACCACCCAGTGCAGCAGAGGGTCATCGGAACCGGTGATGATCAGGCGGTCAGACAGCATGCCGCTGTGGCAGGACTCCATCACCCAGCGGTCGATCAGGGTTTTGGGGAACAGCCATTTGCCGGTGATCTTGGTGCCCGGCAACTGGCGCTCGTTGGCCATGGCGTACACCTTCTTCTCGTTGAGATCGAGGTAGTCCGCCACCTGCTTGGCGTTCATAAACAGGTTATCAGTGCTCTGGGTCATGCCTCGGCTCCGTCAAATTCGATGGTTTCGGCGCCGTGGTAAACCAGGAAGTGCCGTCCTTTGGCGCGGGCAATCATGGTGATGCCCAGTTGGGTGGCCAGGCTCAGGCCCATTTCGGTCACGCCGGAGCGGGACAGCAGCACGGGAATGCCCATCTTGGCCACTTTGATCACCATCTCCGAGGTCAGTCGGCCGGTGGTGTAGAAGATCTTGTCGCCACCGTCGATCCCCTCCAGCCACATCTCACCGGCCAGGGTATCGACTGCGTTGTGGCGGCCCACGTCCTCAACGAAGCTGAGGATGCGGTCACCTTCGCAGATGCCACAACCGTGTACGGCACCGGCATTCTTGTAGGTGTCGTTGTACTGGCTGAGGTTTTTGAGCAGAGCGTAGATGCCACTCTGGGTCAGCGACGGTGTGGGCAACCGGATGTCGTCGATGCCGGCGGTAAAGCTGCCGAAGACCGTGCCCTGGCCGCAGCCACTGGTGACGGTTTTCTCCTCCAGCTTTTTCTCGACATGGCTGACGTCCTCCTTGGTGATCACCGCCGCGGAGTTGACCTCCCAATCGACGATGACCGACTCCACCCGTTCGATGTCGCTGATAAAGCCCTGGTTTTTCAGGTAACCCAGAGCCAGCGCTTCCGGCCGGGCGCCCAGGGTCATCAGGGTGACGATGGGTTGCCAGTTAAGGTAAAGGGTCAGCGGTCGCTCGCAGGCGATCTGCTTTTCCTGGATCTGTCCCTTTTCGTCCACCGCGGTCACCGCAATGGTCAGGGGCGCTTCCGCATGGGTGCGGGTGAGGCGGGGGCGTTTCACGGTCGTGGTCATTCAATAACTTGCCAAGGGATCTAAACTCAGTTTAAGGAAATGCAAAACCTGTTCCAGCTGAGAATGGCCCTGACAGTGAGATCCGGATCACCTCTGCAGCGACTCAGTGCCCCAAGCTGTCCCACTGGCCAAGGACAAATTGTCCCAATGGGGACAAAAAGCGTGAACGGGATCATCCTGTGGCGATGGTTTTAAGATGGAACAATACTTGCAGTGGACGGAGCAGTTAGGATTCCCGGTGGCCTTGGGCCCCAATCCACATCGACACGGGAGCGTGGAATGCAACACAGCGAATCGATCTGGCCTTTATACGTCACCCTGAAAGCCAAACAGGTGACCGTCGGCCGCTGGACTCAGACCAACTACGAGGTTGATAGCCTGCTGCCGGCTTCCGGTGAAAAGCCGGAGGGGGCACATCTGGTGGCGATTGAACTGTTCCTGGATGAGCGCGCCAACTACCGCCTGAACCTGGACCTGGACAATCCCAAGCTGTTCATCATCTGTGATGACAAGGGCGATGGGGTGCCGGTGCCGATGTCGGTGACCGCCAACCAGAACATCGCCGCGGGTGCGCTGGAGGGTGACACTCCGGTGCTGACCTGCGCCATTCCGGAAGCGATCGGCTGCTGGATTGAGTCCTTTATCACCCGTCACGGCGAAGCGCCGATCCAGGCTCATCGCCGCAAGCACATCGACGTCCGCGGTGAAGTGAAAGCCCGTGGGGAGGGTGCCTGATGAGCTTTCTGTCCCGCTGGCAACAGCGTAAGGCCGAGGTCGCCAAGGAGGCCGAAGAGGCCGAACTGGTCCGCGACACGGTTGAGCCAGTCGATGATGCTGAGCCCACTGCCGAGGCGGCTGCCCCGGTTGAGGGGCAAACCGAAGCCCAGGTGGAGGCCGCTGCCGAAGAGGCTGCTGAGGCCGAGGCATTGCCGGACCCCACCAGCATTGAGCAGGGCGGCAGCTTTGCCGACTACCTCAAGCCCGGGGTTGACCCGACTCAACGCAAAGAGGCGCTGCGCGCGCTGTGGAAACAGCCGCAGTACAACATCCGCGATGGCCTTTGCGAATACGACCTCGACTACGCCGCCCAGCCCAAACTGACCGCTGCAGTGGCGGCGGAAGTGGCCAAGAAGGTATTCCGCCACGTGACCGAAGCGGTGGAGCAGGTGGATGAGGCCGTGGCGCAGCAAGAGACCAAGCTGGAGGCGGCCGATTCCGAGCGCGCCGAGGGCGTGGAACTGGCCCAGGCTGAGTCGGCGCAAACGCCGTCAGAATTACCCAATGTCCGTGAGGATATTGGACAAAATGACCCGCAAGAAGGCGGGGAAACCGAAAGCACTCGGAGTCAGGCGTAATTCAGCCGACTCAAATATCATAAGTGCTGGTACATCCCTTGCTAACTAATAGAGTGAACGCCAGTGGTGAGCATCTGGTGCCCGGGTCAACCGGAAACAAGGGAACGTTGCCAGCCGGGGCGGATTGTCCGCCTCACCGACAACAGAGCAACGACCGACTAGGAAACGTAGAGTGAGCAATAGCCAAATCCCGGTGATGGATCCGGCCCGTGAGCAGAGCCTGGCCCAAGTCACCATGCTGGAGAACCTGATCCCGCAGACGGTCTCCTACAATACCGCCGGCCACCTGTTGATCATCGGGCCGGAAGATTTGATCCGTCTGGCCGCCGCTGAACTGGACGGCATGGCCAGCCGCACTCTGGTGGCCACCGAAGCGGTGACCAGCCAGGACGAAGCCCACCTGGACAAGGTGATGGCTGCCGCCGAAGCCACCGAATCCCTGCCCGCCTACTTCAGCCGTACTGTGTCGCTGAAAGGGTTCCTGGGTCAGTTCCAGGCCTTTATCAAGGTTGATGGCGTTGAGCAGGAACTGGCGCCGGGTGCGGTTCGTCGCCCCCATTACGACCTGGTGCTCGACCTCGGCCAACAGCCGGTCCTGAACCTGGAGCTGCTGCCGCCCGGTTACTTCCACGTGGGTGACGATGCCGACAAGCTGGCCGCGGCCCTGGCGCAACTGCCGCAGCTGATTGGCCAGTTCGACAAGCCGCGCTACGTCAAAGTGAACTACGACATCTGTGCCCACCACTCCAGTGGCATTGATGGCTGCACCCGCTGTCTGAACGTCTGCCCGGCCGACGCCATCGAGAGTGTCGACCACAAGATCACCGTTGATCCGCACCTGTGCCACGGTGCCGGCAGCTGCACCGCCGCCTGCCCGACCGGTGCACTGAGCTACGACCAGCCCACCCCGGCGATCCTCAAGGATTACGTTAAGCGTCTGCTGACCCGCTACCTGGAGCTGTCTGACCAGCGCCCGGCGGTGGTGCTGCACGACGACAGCGCCGGTGAGGCTGCCCTCTCCGCCCTGCGCCAGCTGCCTGGTGGCGTGCTGCCGGTGGCGCTGGAAGAGGTGGCGGTAGCGGGCATCGACAGCTGGCTGGCCACCCTGGCCTGGGGCGCCCGTCAGGTGCTGGTGCTGACCACCGAACAAACCCCGGAAACTCTGCTGACCCTGGTACGCAGTGAGCACGATCTGGTGACCACCCTGCTGCAGGCAGTGGGTGAGCCGGCCGACCGTGTGCGCCTGATCAGCACCGCGGAGCTGGACCAGCTGGACGCCATCCTGGCCGAAAGCGCCGCCTTTGCTGAGCTGCCGATTGCTGCTTTCGGCAAAGACCTGGCCAAACGGGACACCCTGTTTAACGCTCTGGACCACATCAACGGCGCCAGCGCAGGCAGCACCGAGGTGCTGGACCTGCCGCGCGTTCCGTATGGCACCGTCAGCGTCGACGTCGACAAGTGCACCCTGTGCATGAGCTGCGCCGCGCTGTGCCCGAGCCGTGCCCTGATGGACGGTGGCGACAGCCCGGCCCTGAAGTTCACCGAGCAAGCCTGTGTGCAGTGCGGCCTGTGTGAGCGCGCCTGTCCGGAGAAAGCGATTACCCTGACCTCCCGCATCCAGCTCGACCGCGAAGCGCGTCAAACCGAGCAGGTGCTGAAGGAGGAGGAACCGTTCGAGTGTGTGACCTGCGGTAAGCCGTTCGCCACCAAAGCGGTGATTGAGAAGATGACCACCGCGCTGGCGGGCCACAGTGCCTTTGCTGGTGACGCGCTGAATCGTCTGAAAATGTGCGAAGACTGTCGGGTGAAAGACATGTTCACCGACATTCTGAACGATCCCGAAAAGCAACTCCGGGTCTAATTTGAGGTAGTGATGACTGAACAACAAACCACTCGGGTCGTATCTGAACACCAGCAACTTCGCGCGGACATCTACCAGTTGCTGTCAGCCCTGCTGCGCCAGGTGCCGAATCCGGAGCTGATGCAGTTCCTGGCCAATCTGGAGTTGGACGAGGACAACGACAGCGACATGGGCAAGGCCTGGCATGGCCTGAAACTGGCGGCCCAGACCCATCTGGACAGCCAGCTGGACGACGAGTTTTTCAACCTCTTCATCGGCCTGGGTCACGGCGAAGTGATCCCGTACATCAGCTGGTACCTGACCGGTTCCCTGATGGACCAGCCGCTGGCCCTGCTGCGTCAGGACCTGACCCGACTGGGCTTTGCCCGTGAAGAGAACGTGAAAGAGCCTGAGGACCATCTGTCTGCCCTGTGCGAGGTGATGGCGTTTCTGTTGCTGGAAGGCCGGCAGCAGGACCAGATCCCGTTCTGGCAGAAACATTTGGCCCCTTGGGTAGACCAGTTCTTTACCGATCTGGCTGCGGCCAAGCACGCTTCGTTCTATGTCGCGGTAGCGGCACTGGGCCAGGCGTTCTTCGCTGCGGAGAAGGTGGAGTTTGGCAACCTGATCCTGGATGTACAGGTAGAACAGGCCGGCTAAACACCGCCTGTGCCAGACCGGATGGGTAAAGGTTCCGGTGGTGGGGCAGAGGGCTGTTGCCCCACCTAAATCCCTCAACACCTCGGAGGTGTTATGAACGATCGGCAAACCCGATTGGACCGCCGCCGCGCTCTCAAGGCCCTGGGCCTTGGGGCGGGCGCTGTTGCCCTCTCAAGCGGTACGGTTCAGGCTAAAGCAACCCCGGCTGAAGCCACTCCCGACACGAAGCCGTCCGGCTATCGTGAATCCCCCCATGTCCTGGCCTACTACGCCACGTTGCGTAAATAAGGAGGTTAAGGATGAAGCTCACACGTACAGTACCAACCAAAGCATCCACTTCCGATAAGGAGTCGCTTGGACTCAATCGTCGTCAATTCCTGAAAAATGCCGGTGTCACGGCGGGTGGCATCGCCGCCGCCTCCATGCTCGGCAGTGGAATGGTGCGAAAGGCTGAGGCGGCCGAATCGGTGGGTGGCGGTGACGTCAAGACGGTGAAAACCATCTGCTCTCACTGTTCCGTTGGCTGCGGTCTTTACGCCAAGGTGCAGAATGGGATCTGGGTAGACCAGGAACCGGCGTTCGATCACCCCATCAACCGTGGTGGCCATTGCGCCAAGGGCGCTTCGGTGATTCACCACACTCACAGTGAAAAGCGGGTGAAGTACCCGATGAAGCTGAGCGGTGGTAAGTGGACCAAGCTGTCCTGGGATCAGGCGGTCAACGAGATTGGCGACCTGATGCTGAAGATCCGCGAAGAGTCTGGCCCCGATTCCATCTACTTTATGGGCTCGGCCAAGACCAACAACGAGCAATCTTATCTCTACCGCAAATTCGCGGCGATGTGGGGCACCAACAATGTCGACCACTCCGCCCGGATCTGTCACTCCACCACGGTAGCCGGTGTGGCCAACACCTGGGGCTACGGTGCCATGACCAACTCTTACAACGACATGCACAACAGTAAGAGCATGATCTTCATCGGCTCCAACGCCGCTGAAGCGCACCCGGTGGCAATGCAGCACATTCTTACCGCCAAAGAGCGCGGCTCCAAGATGATCGTGGTCGATCCCCGCTTCACCCGTACTGCGGCGCACGCCGACGAGTACGTGCATATCCGACCCGGTACCGACATCCCGTTCGTCTATGGCCTGCTCTGGCACATCTTTGAGAATGGCTGGGAAGACAAAGACTTTATCTCCCGTCGCGTTTGGGGTTTGGACGCCATCCGCGAAGAGGTGAAGAACTACCCGCCGGATGAAGTGGAAAACATCTGCAGCGCCGGCGAGAAACAGGTCTACCGTGTGGCCAAGATGCTGGCGGACAACCGTCCCGGCACCATCGTCTGGTGTATGGGCGGCACCCAGCACACCATCGGTAACGCCAACACCCGGGCTTACTGCATCCTGCAGCTGGCGCTGGGCAACATGGGCGTGTCCGGTGGCGGTGCCAACATCTTCCGTGGCCACGACAACGTGCAGGGCGCCACCGACTTCGGTCTGTTGTTCGACAACCTGCCCGGTTACTACGGCCTGTCCGAAGGGGCCTGGCAGCACTGGTCCCGGGTGTGGGAACTGGATTACGAGTGGGTCAAAGCCCGCTTTGACCAGGGCACCTATCTGGGCAAACAGCCGATGACCTCTGCGGGTATTCCCTGCTCCCGTTGGCATGACGGGGTGATGGAAGACACCGCCAAACTGGGTCAGAAGGACAACGTTCGCCTGGCCTTCTTCCTCGGCCAGTCGGTGAACACCGAAACCCGTGGCCGCGAAGTGCGTGAAGCCCTGAACAAGATGGACGCGGTGGTGGTGGTTGACCCCTATCCGACCATGGCCGGGGTGATGAGCACCCGCACCGATGGCGTCTTCCTGCTGCCGGCAGCCACCCAGTTCGAAACCTACGGGTCGGTCTCCAACTCCAACCGCTCGCTGCAGTGGCGCAGCCAGGTGGTGGAGCCGATGTTCGAGTCCAAGCCGGACCACGAGATCATGTACCTGTTCGCCAAGAAGCTGGGCTTTGCCGACCAGATGTTCAAGAACATCGAGGTGCAGGGCAGCGTGCCGCTGATTGAGGACATCACCCGCGAATACAACCGCGGCATGTGGACCGTGGGCTACACCGGCCAGTCGCCGGAACGCCTCAAGCAGCACCAGGAAAACTGGGGCACCTTCGAGTGGGAAGATCTGCAAGCCAAAGGCGGCCCGTGCAAGGGCGAAACCTACGGCCTGCCGTGGCCCTGCTGGGGCACCCCGGAGCTGAAGCACCCGGGCACTCACATTCTGTACGACACCTCCAAACATGTGATGGAGGGGGGCGGTAACTTCCGTGCCCGCTTCGGTGTGGAGTACGAAGGTGAAAACCTGTTGGCCGATGATCCCGGCTCCGCCGGTAACGACATCGGTGAGGGCTTCCCGGAGTTCACCGCCGAGATGCTGAAGCAGCTGGGGTGGTGGGATGAACTGACCGCCGAAGAGAAGGTGGCAGCCGAAGGCCGCAACTGGAAGACCGACCTGTCCGGCGGCATCCAGCGGGTGGCGATGAAGCATGGCTGTATCCCTTACGGCAATGCGCGGGCCCGTTGTCGGGTCTGGACCTTCCCGGATGAAGTGCCGATTCACCGCGAACCGCTCTATTCACCGCGCCGCGATCTGATGGTCAAGTACCCGAGTTACGAAGACCGCCAGGTAGCGCGACTGCCGACCCTCTACCGCTCCATTCAGGAGAAGGTGATGGCCGAGGATCTGGACAAGAAGTTCCCCATGGTGGTGACGTCCGGACGCCTGGTGGAATACGAAGGGGGCGGCGAGGAGACCCGTTCCAACCCGTGGCTGGCCGAGTTGCAGCAAACCATGTTTGTTGAGATCAACCCGGCGGATGCGGCGGACCGGGGCATCCAGGACGGTGATGCCGTTGTGCTGCACTCACCGGAAGGGCCGAAACTCTATATCCACGCATTGGTGACACAGCGGGTGATCCCGGGCGAATGCTTTATGCCCTATCACTTCGCGGGGATTTTCGAGGGCGAATCGCTGGTGCCCCAGTATCCCGACGGCACGGTGCCATACGTTCAGGGGGAATCGGCCAACACGGCCCTGACCTACGGCTATGACATCGTTACCCAGATGCAGGAGACCAAAGTGTCGCTCTGCCAGATCACCAAGGCTTAAGGACGGGAGTCACTATGGCTACGATGAAATTTCTGTGCGACACCAAGCGCTGCATTGAATGCAACGGTTGTACCGTCGCCTGTAAGAACGCCAACAACAGTGCCCTGGAGTGGGGCATCGCGCGGCGACGCGTGGTGACCATGAACGACGGGGTTGAGGGCAAGGAGGTCTCCATCTCGGTGGCCTGCATGCACTGCTCCGACGCACCCTGCATGGCGGTGTGCCCGGCGGACTGCTTTGAGCAGACTGCCGATGGCATCATTCGCCACAGCAAGGACAAGTGCATCGGGTGCGGTTACTGCCTGTACGCCTGCCCGTTTGGCGCTCCGCAATTCCCGAAACAGACCGCCTTTGGCGCCCGTGGCAAGATGGACAAGTGCACCTTCTGTGCCGGTGGTCCGGATGCCGAACCGGGGTCCGAGAAGGAAGCGCGTCTGTACGGGGCCAACCGCATCGCCGAAGGCAAGCTGCCGTTCTGCGCCGAGGTGTGCTCCACCAAGTCGCTGCTGGCCGGTGACGCCGAAGTGGTGTCCCAGATCTTCCGTCAGCGTGTCGCGGTTCGGGGTGCTGAGGAAGCTGGCTGGGCCAGCAACTGAACAGGGAGGACGGAGTATGAAACGCTTAGTGACGCTGCGGCGCACGTTGGCGGCTCTGGCGCTTGGCATGATGATGATCGTGCCAGCCCAGGCCAACGACGCCAAAGCGGAAGCGGATGCTGCCCTGGTCCAGTCTGTGATGGCGGCCCAGGCGGCAGAGGTGGAGGGTACCAGTCCTGGCAAGCCTGAACTCGATCCCATGTGGAGCGCAGTGAAGGATGGCGAGGTGGGCACCACCAACTCCACCAGTCGTTTCCACAACAACCTGATCAACACCTATGACCCCATGCTGATCCAGGCTCGCGCCGGTTGGCTGTCTCAGGTGCTGGCCCTGGCCCTGTTTGGGATGATCGTGATCTTCGCGCTGTTCGTGTTGGTCAACGGTGCGGCCCGACTGGAGAAGGGTTACTCCGGTGTCGAGGTGTTGCGCTGGCCCAAGGTGGATATCCTGGTGCACTGGCTGATGGCCATCCCCTGCATCCTGTTGATTCTGACAGGCTTGTCGTTGATGGCGGGACGCTTTGTGTTCGGGTCCTTCCTCGGTCAGGAGGGGGTGGGGGCGCTGGCGGCCATCGCCAAGCCGATCCACGACTATATGGCGATCCCGTTTTCCATCTTTGCGGTGATTGCCATGCTGCGCTGGATGAAGCACAACATCCCCGCCGCCTATGACCTGAAGTGGTTTATGGTGGTCGGCGGTTACCTCAACTTTGGGCCGTTCAAAGGCAAGCACCCGGACTCCGGGTTCTCCAATGCCGGCGAGAAGTTGTGGTTCTGGAGCTTCACCATCTTTGGCCTGGCCATCATCGGCTCCGGCATCGTCATGCTCTTCCCGGGGCAGGTCGATCCCAGCCGTACCGCCAGTCTCACCGCCATCTTTATCCATGGCATCTCCGCCATCGTGCTGACCGGTTTTACCGTGGTGCACATCTTTATGGCGACGGTGTTGTCGGAGGGTGGCTTCCCGGCCATGACCAGTGGCTACGTGGATGAGAACTGGGCCAAGCAGCACCACAATGTGTGGTATGACGAGATCAAGGCAGACGGCAGCATCCAGTACAAACAGGGCTGACTGTCGGCGAATTGAGAGGCGTTCTTATCGCCGCTCGTAAACCACCCGAAAACCCCGCGCTGGCGGGGTTTTTTATGCCCGGCGACGCGTGATCTGGTCCGCAAATCTGACATTTTGTGGGTTATCTCGAGGCATTGTCACCAACGGGTCAAAATAACCCAAAATGACCCGGGCAGAGGGGCCCGTTGCCGCCAGAAAGTTTGGTGGGACAAAACGGCCCATCATTTACAAAACCCTAACAGAACTGGGCTTTAACAGGCAGTTTTGGCCAATTCATCGCAAATTTCTTCGTGACCGGGATCAATTTTCTCAAGTGCCCGGTAAGCCATCCTTAGCCCCGCTTATGGGTGGGCCGCCATATCGGCGCTCTCCACTTCATGAACGACTAAGGATGATTATGAAACACCAACCCTCTCTGGCTCGTCGCCAGTTCCTGAAGCAGGTTGCCACCGGCACCGCGGCTGGTGCCGCTGTGATGGCCGCACCGGCTGCTCTGGCACAGGCCAAGCCTGCTGCCGAGGCGAAGAAAAAGGGCTATCAAGAGTCCGAACACGTTCGCAACTACTACGCCGCTGCTCGCGGTCTGTAAGGAGAACCAATGAAACTGACTCCTAACCAGCAAGCTGTTGCGACCAAGACCGATGCCCCGCTGGGCCTGAACCGTCGCCAGTTTCTGAAAAACGCCGGTATCACCACCGGTGGTATTGCTGCCGCATCCATGCTGGGTGCAGGCATGGTGAAGCGCGTAGAAGCCGCTTCCCACGTAGATCCGAACGCTCCGACCGAAATCAAGCGCACCGTATGTTCCGCTTGTGCAGTAGGTTGTGGTGTTTACGCCGAAGTTCAGAATGGTGTCTGGACTGGGCAGGAGCCGGCCTTCGACCATCCCTTCAACCGTGGTGGGCACTGTGCTAAAGGTGCTGCACTGCGTGAGCATGGCCACTCCATCAAACGCGTTAAGTACCCGATGAAGCTTGAAGGCGGCAAGTGGAAGAAGCTGTCTTGGGAACAAGCCATCGAGGAAGTTGGCAACCAGATGCTGAAGATCCGCGAAGAGTCCGGCCCGGATTCCGTGTACTTCATGGGTTCTGCCAAGTTCTCCAACGAAGGTTGCTACATGTACCGTAAGTTTGCGGCCATGTGGGGTACCAACAACGTCGACCACTCCGCCCGTATCTGTCACTCCACCACCGTAGCTGGTGTGGCAAATACCTGGGGTTACGGCGCGATGACCAACTCCTTCAACGACATCCGTCACGCCAAAGCGATCTTCTTCATCGGTTCTAACCCGGCTGAAGCGCACCCGGTCTCCATGCAGCACATCCTGACTGCAAAAGAGCGTGGCGCGAAGATCATCGTGATCGATCCGCGTTTCTCCCGTACCGCTGCGCACTCCGACCTGCACGTTGGCATCCGCCCCGGTACCGACATCCCGTTCATCTACGGCATGCTGAACGTGATCTTCGAAAACGGCTGGCACGACCAGACCTTCATCGACCAGCGTGTATGGGCGATGGACGAGATCCGTCAGGAAGCGGCCAAGTTCCCGCTGGCTGAAGCTGCCGAAGTGTGTGGCGTAGAAGAGCAAGCCATCTACAACGCGGCCAAGATGATGGCCGAGAACCGTCCGGGTTCCGTTGTATGGTGTATGGGTGGTACCCAGCACACCGTAGGTAACGCCAACACCCGTGCTTACTGTCTGCTCCAGCTGGCTCTGGGCAACATGGGCAAATCCGGTGGTGGTACCAACATTTTCCGTGGCCACGACAACGTACAGGGCGCGACCGACCTGGGTCTGCTGTTCGACACTCTGCCGGGCTACTACGGTCTGACCAGCGCTGCCTGGAAACACTGGACCCACGTTTGGGATCTGGAAGAGAGCTGGGTGAACGGCCGCTTTGACCAGGGCGAGTACCTGGGCAAGAAGCCGCAGAACACCCCGGGCATGCCGTGCTCCCGTTGGCACGACGGCGTTCTGGAAGACAAGCAGAAACTGGCTCAGCGCGACAACATCCGCATGGCCTTCTTCTGGGGTCAGTCCGTGAACACCGAGACCCGTCAGCGCGACGTGCGTGACGCTCTGGACAAGATGGACACCGTGGTTGTGGTTGACCCGTACCCGACCATGGCGGGCGTAATGCACCGTCGTAAGGACGGCGTATACCTGCTGCCGGCCTGTACTCAGTTCGAGTCCACCGGTTCTCTGTCCAACTCTGGCCGTTCCGTTCAGTGGCGTGAGCAAGTGGTTGAGCCGCTGTTCGACTCCAAGAACGACATCGAGATCATGTACCTGCTGGCCAAGAAAGTTGGCTTCGCTGAGCAGTACACCAAGCGCATTCAGGTGAAAGGCAACGCACCGGTAGTGGAAGACATCACCCGCGAAATCAACCGCGGTATGTGGACCATCGGTATGTCCGGCCAATCTCCGGAGCGTATCAAAGCTCACACCATGAACTGGGGTTCCTTCAACGTTGAAGACCTGCAGGCCAAAGGTGGCGAGTTCAAGGGCGAGACCTACGGTCTGCCGTGGCCGTGCTGGGGTACTGCTGAGCAGAAACACCCGGGTACCCACATCCTGTACGACACCTCCAAGCACGTGCTGCAGGGTGGTGGTAACTTCCGTGCCCGTTACGGCGTGGAATACCAGGGTGAAAACATCCTGGCCGATGGCTCCTTCTCCCTGGGCGCTGAGATCGAAGACGGTTACCCGGAATTCACCGCCGACATGCTGAAGCAGCTGGGCTGGTGGGACGACCTGACCGCCGAAGAGAAAGCGGAAGCGGAAGGCAAGAACTGGAAGACCGACCTGTCTGGCGGCATCGTACGCGTTGCCATGAAGCACGGTTGTATCCCGTTCGGTAACGCCAAAGCCCGTTGTAAGGTTTGGACCTTCCCGGATCCGATGCCGGTACACCGCGAGCCGCTGTACACCCCGCGTCGTGACCTGATCGCCAAGTACCCGACCTACGACGATATGCAGGTACACCGTCTGCCGACCCTGTACAAGACCATCCAGGACAAGGTCATCAGCGAGAACCTCGACAAGAAGTACCCGCTGGTGATGACCTCTGGCCGTCTGGTTGAGTACGAAGGTGGCGGTGAGGAATCCCGTTCCAACCCGTGGCTGGCTGAGCTGCAGCAGGAGATGTTCATCGAGATCAACCCGGTGGATGCTGCTGACCGCGGTCTGCGTGACGGCGACACCGTATGGGTGGAAGGCGCTGAGGGTGGCCGTATCAAGGTACAGGCCATGGTAACCGAGCGCGTTAAGCCGGGCGTGACCTGGATGCCGTACCACTTCGCTGGTGTGATGCATGGCGTTGACCTGGAGTACCCGGAGTCTGGCGACATCAGCACCAAGCCTTTCGTTGTCGGCGAATCCTGTAACACCGCGATGACCTATGGCTACGACCCGATCACTCAGATGCAGGAGACTAAGTCTTCCCTGTGTCAGATCGAGAAAGCGTAAGGTTCACGAGGAGATAAGCCAAAATGGCCACTATGAAATTCATGTGTGACACCAAACGCTGCATCGAATGTAACGGCTGTGTCACCGCTTGTAAGAACGAAAACAACTCCGCTCTGGAGTGGGGCATCCAGCGTCGCCGCGTGGTAACCATCAACGACGGTAAGCCGGGTGAAGCCTCCATCTCTGTAGCTTGTATGCACTGTGCTGATGCGCCTTGTATGAAAGTGTGTCCGGTGAACGTATTCAGCAAGACTGAAGACGGCATCGTGCTGCACGACAAAGAGCGTTGCATCGGTTGTGGTTACTGCCTGTACGCTTGCCCGTTCGGCGCCCCCCAGTTCCCGAAAAAAGCCGTATTTGGCTCCAAGGGCAAAATGGACAAGTGCACCTTCTGTGCCGGTGGCCCGAACACCGAGCCGGGCTCCATCAAGGAGCAGGAGCTGTACGGTGCCAACCGTATCGCCGAAGGCAAGCTGCCGATGTGTGCCGAGCTGTGTTCCACCAAGGCCCTGCTGGCCGGTGATGCGGGCATGGTGTCCGACATCTACCGCGAGCGTGTGGTTAACCGTGGCCACAAAGACGGCGCCTGGAGCTAAGGCGTGACGAGCCGGGGCGGCGTGCTGCCCCGGCCCATCCACTAGGAGCAATCATGTTCTACAAGATGCTGAAACCTCTGCTGCTGATGGTCGCGCTGCTGCCGGGCCTGGCCCTGGCCAGCGATGCCGGTATGGTAGCGGCTCAGGCGGGCAACGAAGCAGAAGTTGTGTGGCAAGCGATCCAACAGGGCGCTGAAGGCCGCACCGTTTCTGATTCCGAGTTCCACGCTCAGCTGATCAACCCGCAGGACGAGCGTCTGCTGCCGCTGCGCAGCAACATCCTGGCCCCGGGCCTGGCTCTGGCGCTGTTTGGCATGATCGCCGTATTCGCTGCGTTTATCGCAGTGAACGGCATCTCCAAGCTGCACCACGGCTTCTCCGGCAAGATGGTTTACCGTTGGTCCAAAGCCGACGTGGCCATCCACTGGCTGGGTGCGATCCCGTGTCTGCTGCTGATCCTGACCGGCCTGACTCTGCTGGCAGGTCGCCTGATCATCGAGCCTTACCTGGGTCAGCAAACCTTCGCCTCCATGGCGGCGTTTGCTAAGCCGGTGCACGACTACATGGCGATTCCGTTCATGCTGGGCTGGCTGCTGATGACCGTGAAATGGGCGAAGAACCAGATCCCGGCGAAGTACGACATCGCCTGGTTCATGGTGGTTGGTGGCTACATCAACTTCGGCCCGTTCAAAGGCAAGCACCCGGACGCTGGCTTTGCCAACGCCGGTGAGAAGCTGTGGTTCTGGACCTTCGCCGCTTTCGGTGCCCTGATCTCCGCCACTGGCGTGATCCTGCTGTTCCCGGAATACGTTGAGCCGTCCCGCAACCTGAGCCTGCTGTCCCTGATCATCCACGGCGCTGCCGCGATCATCATCTGTGCGTTCTCCATCGTTCACATCTTCATGGCGACCGTCATGTCCGAAGGTGGCATGGAGTGCATGGTGTCCGGTTACTGTGATGAGAACTGGGCGATCCAGCACCACAACGTGTGGTTTGACGAGATCAAAGCCGACGGTACTCTGAAGTACAAAGAGTAAGGGTGTTCCAGCGTCAGTCACTGACGCAGATAAGAATGCCTCTTATTACACCTAAAGCCCCGCGATGCGGGGCTTTTTTTTGAATTGCTGTCAGGTGATCTGGATCACAAAAGTGCGAAAAGACAGCACAAATTGTCCGGATTCGCGCACGGATGGTAAGAAACCGAAAATCCTTTCCTGCAACTCCCACCAAAGCTGCCAAGTGGGTCACTTGGACACAATGACTCACCGTCGAAGAGGTTTTAACAAAAACCGCTGAAAATTCGAGGGTGCGCACAAATTCCTGAAAATTCCCGCTTGAGCCAGATCAAGATATCTTCCTTCCCGCCACGTCATGATGCCTTCGTCACATGACCACCACCGCTCTGATGATCTGTGTCTCATTGTTCGTCCTAAGGCGCCGAGACGATTCGATCTGAAGACCTAAGGAAGCCTATGAAAACCGAAAAACCATTGGCCCGACGCCAATTCCTCAAAACCCTGGCCACCGGTACCGCGGCAGCGGGTGCTGCCATGGCAGCCGCCCCGGCGGTAATGGCTGCTGATGCCTCCACCACCGGCGACAGCAAGACCACCGGTTATCGCGAGTCCGAGCACGTGCGTCGCTACTACGCCGCTGCCCGCGGCCAGTAATGAGGAGACAACCATGAAACTGACCCGTAAAGGCACTTCAGTACAGAGCGGTAACGCGCTGGGCCTGAACCGTCGCCAATTTCTGAAAAACGCCGGTATCACCACCGGTGGTATTGCCGCGGCCTCCATGCTGGGTGCCGGTATGGTGCGCAAAGCCGAAGCCAAAGCGGTATCCGCTGAAGGCCCGATTGAGCAGGTGAAAACCATCTGCTCCCACTGTTCTGTTGGCTGCGGCATCTACGCCGAAGTACAGAACGGCGTGTGGACTGGCCAGGAGCCGGCCTTCGACCACCCGATCAACCGTGGCGGTCACTGCGCCAAGGGTGCCTCCATCCGTCACCACGGCCACAGTGAAAAGCGGGTGAAATACCCGATGAAGCTGGAAGGCGGTAAGTGGAAGAAGCTGTCCTGGGACCAGGCGATCAACGAGATCGGCGACCAGATGCTGAAGATCCGCGAAGAGTCCGGCCCGGATTCCATCTACTTTATGGGTTCCGCCAAGTTCTCCAACGAACAGGCCTACCTGTACCGTAAGTTTGCGGCGATGTGGGGCACCAACAACGTTGACCACTCTGCCCGTATCTGTCACTCCACCACCGTAGCTGGTGTGGCCAATACCTGGGGTTACGGCGCCCAGACCAACTCCTACAACGACATGCACAACTGTAAAGCGATGCTCTTTATCGGCTCCAACGCCGCTGAAGCGCACCCGGTTGCCATGTCCCACGTGCTCACCGGTAAAGAGCGCGGCGCCAAGATGATCGTGGTCGATCCCCGCTTCACCCGTACTGCGGCGCACGCCGACGAGTACGTGCACATCCGACCCGGTACCGACATCCCGTTCATCTACGGTCTGCTCTGGCACATCTTTGAAAATGGCTGGGAAGACAACGACTTCATCCGTCGCCGTGTTTACGGCATGGAAGCGATCCGTGAAGAGGTGAAGAAGTACACCCCGGAAGAGGTGGAAGACCTGACCTCCGTTTCCGGTGAGCAGATGTACCGCGTCGCCAAGATGCTGGCCGAGCACCGTCCGGGCACCATCGTATGGTGTATGGGTGGTACCCAGCACACCGTGGGTAACGCCAACACCCGTGCTTACTGCATCCTGCAGCTGGCCCTGGGCAACATGGGCGTATCCGGCGGCGGTGCCAACATCTTCCGTGGCCACGATAACGTACAGGGCGCCACCGACTTCGGCCTGCTGTTCGACAACCTGCCGGGTTACTACGGTCTGTCCGAAGGCGCCTGGAAGCACTGGTCCAACGTTTGGAACCTGGACTTCGATTGGGTGAAAGGCCGCTTCGACCAGGGCTCTCATCTGGGCAAAGTGCCGATGAACACCCCCGGCATCCCGTGCTCCCGCTGGCACGACGGTGTACTGGAAGACAAGGCCAAGATTGGCCAGAAAGACAACATCCGTCTGGCGTTCTTCTGGGGTCAGTCCGTTAACACCGAAACCCGTGGCCGTGAGGTGCGTGAAGCACTGAACAAGATGGACACCGTGGTGGTGGTTGACCCGTATCCGACCATGGCCGGTGTGATGCACCAGCGCAAAGATGGCGTTTACCTGCTGCCCGCAGCCACCCAGTTTGAAACCTACGGCTCCATCTCTGCCTCCAACCGCTCTCTGCAGTGGCGCTCCAAGGTCATCGAGCCGATGTTCGAGTCCCTGCCGGACCACGTGATCATGTACAAGATCGCCAAGAAAGTGGGCATGGCTGACCAGATGTTCAAACACATCCAGGTCAACAACGACGAGCCGCTGGTTGAAGACATCACCCGTGAATTCAACAAGGGCATGTGGACCATCGGTTACACCGGTCAGTCTCCGGAGCGTCTGAAGCAGCACCAGGAAAACTGGCACCTGTTCAGCTGGGAAGACCTGAAAGCGCCGGGCGGTGCCGTGAAGGGCGAAACCTACGGTCTGCCGTGGCCGTGCTGGGGCACCCCGGAGCTGAAGCACCCCGGTACCCACATCCTGTACGACACCTCCAAGCACGTGATGGAAGGCGGCGGTAACTTCCGCGCCCGTTTCGGTGTGGAGCACGATGGCGTCAGCATCCTGGCTGAAGATGCCGGTTCCAAGGGCAACTACTTCCAGGACGGCTTCCCCGAGTTCACCGCCGACATGCTGAAGCAGCTGGGCTGGTGGGACGAGTTGACTGCGGAAGAGAAGCAGCACGCCGAAGGCAAGAACTGGAAGACCGACATCTCCGGTGGCATCCAGCGTGTGGCCATGAAGCACGGCTGTATCCCGTTCGGTAACGCCAAGGCCCGTGTGAAAGTGTGGACCTTCCCGGATGAGATCCCGGTTCACCGTGAGCCGCTGTACACCCCGCGTCGCGACCTGATCGCCAAGTACCCGACCCACGAGGATATGCAGGTTCACCGTCTGCCGACCCTGTTCAAGTCCATCCAGGACCGGGTTATCAGCGAAAACCTCGACAAGAAGTTCCCGCTGGTGGTCACTTCCGGCCGTCTGGTTGAGTACGAAGGGGGCGGTGAAGAGACCCGTTCCAACCCCTGGTTGGCCGAGCTCCAGCAGGAGATGTTCGTTGAGATCAACCCGGTGGACGCTGCCGACCGTGGCATCCGCGATGGCGATGACGTCAAGCTGAAGTCGCCCGAAGGTGCGGTCATTGGCATGAAAGCCATGGTGACCGAGCGTGTATCCGTAGGCGAAACCTTTATGCCGTACCACTTCGCTGGTGTGTTTGAAGGTGAAGAGCTGCAGTACCCCGAGTCCGGTGGTATCAGCACCAAGCCCTACGTGGTGGGTGAATCCGCCAACACCGCGCTGACCTACGGTTACGACCCGGTGACCCAGATGCAGGAGACCAAGGTCTCCCTGTGCGAAATCGTTAAAGCTTAACGTCGGCCTAAGGAGATAAGCCCATATGGCGACTATGAAATTCATGTGTGACACCAAACGCTGCATCGAGTGCAACGGCTGCGTCACCGCTTGTAAGAACGAAAACGACTCCGCACTGGAATGGGGCATTCAGCGCCGCCGCGTGGTCACCATCAACGACGGCAAACCCGGTGAGACCTCCATCTCCGTGGCTTGCATGCACTGTTCCGACGCCCCCTGCATGAAGGTGTGCCCGGTGAACGTGTTCAGCAAGACCGAAGACGGCATCGTGCTGCACGACAAAGAGCGTTGCATCGGTTGCGGTTACTGCCTGTACGCCTGCCCGTTTGGCGCCCCGCAGTTCCCGAAACAGTCTGCGTTCGGTTCCAAGGGCAAGATGGACAAGTGCACCTTCTGTGCCGGTGGCCCTGCGGTAGAGCCGGGCTCCGCCAAGGAGAAAGCGCTGTACGGTGCCAACCGCATCGCCGAAGGCAAGCTGCCGATGTGTGCTGAGTTGTGTTCCACCAAGGCCCTGCTGGCCGGTGATGCGGGCATGGTGTCCGACATCTACCGCGAGCGTGTGGTCAACCGTGGTCACAAAGACGGAGCCTGGGGTTAATTCCCGGTTCCACGGGGGCGGCTTTCGGGCCGTCCCCGCTGTTGTCTTCAATAGGAGCGACTATGTTCAAAACCCTGCTCAAGCCGTTGCTGATGCTGCTGGTGCTGGTTCCGGGCCTCGCCCTGGCGTCCGATCCGGGCACCGTTGCGGCGCAGTCCGGTAACGAAGCGGAAGTGGTGTGGCAGGCGATCCAACAGGGGGCCGAAGGCCGCACCGTGTCGGAGTCGGAGTTCCACGCCCAGCTGATCAACCCGCAGGATGAGCGTTTGCTGCCGTTTCGCAGCGACATCCTGGCTCCGGGCATGGCCCTGGCCCTGTTTGGCATGATCGCCGTATTTGCCGCCTTTATCGCGGTAAACGGCATCTCCAAGCTGCACCACGGCTTCTCCGGCAAGATGGTGTATCGCTGGTCCAAGGCGGATGTGGCGATCCACTGGCTGGGTGCGATCCCGTGTCTGTTGCTGATCCTGACCGGCCTGACGCTGTTGGCCGGGCGCCTGATCATCGAGCCGTACCTGGGTCAGCAGGCGTTCGCCACCATGGCCGCCATCGCGAAGCCGGTACACGACTACATGGCGATTCCGTTCATGCTGGGCTGGCTGCTGATGACCGTGAAGTGGGCGAAAAACCAGCTTCCCGCCAAGTACGACCTGGACTGGTTCCTGGTGGTGGGCGGTTACATCAACTTCGGCCCGTTCAAAGGCAAGCACCCGGATGCGGGCTTTGCCAATGCCGGTGAAAAAGTCTGGTTCTGGACCTTTGCCCTGTTTGGCGCAGTGATTGCGGTGACCGGTGTGATTCTGCTGTTCCCGGAATACGTTGAGCCGTCCCGTAACCTGAGCCTGCTGGCGCTGATCCTGCACGCCAGCTCAGCCATCATTGTGACCGCGTTCTCCATCGTCCATATCTTTATGGCGACCGTCATGTCCGAGGGCGGTATGGAGTGCATGGTGTCCGGTTACTGTGATGAGAACTGGGCCAAGCAGCACCACAACGTCTGGTATGACGAAATCAAGGCGGATGGCAGCCTGAAGTATCGGGATTAACACTGCGATTCACCCCGCCAAAGCAAAAGCCCCGCAAGGGGCTTTTTTGTGCTCGGAAGGCTTTGCTATGGTGGAGTCTGGCGCCGGGATGGCGTTGCTGACACGGGGCAAGGAATGCCATGAGAGCCACACTGTTTATTGTGCTGGGCGCGCTGCTGCTGGGCGCCTGCAGCTCCAACCGCAGCCAGTTGCCGGGCTATGAGCCCCAGGTGATTGACAGCCTGTCCGAGCTGGATCGGATCACCGAACGCTATGCCGTTCCCCTCAGCCGGTTTGAGTCGGATCCCTCACGCACCAACTTCAGCCGCCAGTTCCCCGGCCACCACCGTTTGCCCAACCAGAGCGACCGGGTGCGTTACCAGCTCTATCTGGATCAACGTTATGTGCTGAAGCGGGACGATGACATCGTCGATACCGCCAACATCCTGATCCTGCTGTACCAGCTGTTTGCTGACCGGAAGTACGACAATGTCGACTCGCTGGAGACCTCCCCACGGCTCTATCGCCAGTACCTGACCTTTGAGTGGCAGGGCGAGCGCTATCTTGGCTACCAGCTGGCGGAGCGCCACTGCACCAGCGACCGCACCCACCCGATGAATTGCGAGTTCTGACCGTCGTATCAATTCTATTTAATCGAACGTTGTTGCCAGTATTTTGCGATTTTTATCTCACCCAATCGCACTAATATGGGTCTTGTCTTCTTAACCAACCGAATTCAAGGACCGACCATGACTGACCTGCGCAACCACACTCTCGCTGCCACGACCGACCTGCTGGCCCGGGCGCTGATGGCCTTCATCTTTATCATGGCGGGCTACAACAAGATTGGCGGTTTTGCCGGCACCCAGGGCTGGATGGAATCGATGGGCGTCCCGGGCATTCTGCTCTACCCGGTGGTGGCGTTGGAGCTGTTTGGCGGCATCGCCCTGCTGATTGGCCTGAAAACCCGACTGGTGGCGTTCCTGCTGGCGGGCTTCTGCGTGCTGTCCGCGCTGATCTTCCACAATGATCTGGCCAACGACTTCAACGCCTTTGCCAAGAACCTGGCGATGGCCGGCGGCTTCCTGCTGCTGACCCTGCACGGTCCCGGCAAACTCAGCCTGGACGCCAAGCTGGCCAAGTGAGCCCCCGCTGGGCGCCGAATGGCGACGCCCAACCTGTCACCGAATCCGGGTAACTGATTCCCCCCGATGGCGAACCCGCTAAGGAGCTGATCATGGGACAACTGGTTAATGGCGTCTGGCACGACGTCTGGTACGACACCAAGAGCAACAAGGGCGAGTTTGTGCGTGAACAGGCACAACTGCGCCACTGGATCACCGCCGATGGCAGTCCGGGCCCGACCGGCGAAGGCGGCTTCAAAGCCGAAAAGGGGCGTTACCACCTGTACGTCTCCTACGCCTGTCCCTGGGCGCACCGCACCCTGATCTTCCTCGCCCTGAAAGGGCTGCAGGATTACATCGACGTGTCAGTGGTGAGCCCGGATATGCTGGACAAGGGCTGGACCTTTGATAAAGCCAGTGGCTCCAGTGGCGATAAGCTCCATGGCTTTGATTACCACTACCAGATCTACACCGCCAATCAGCCGGACTACAGCGGCCGGGTGACGGTACCGGTGCTGTGGGACACCCACACCCGGCGCATCGTCAACAACGAGTCGTCAGAGATTATCCGCATGCTCAACAGCGCGTTTGACCACCTTACCGGCAACACCGACGACTACTGGCCCGAAGCGCTGCGGGACGAGATAGAGGCGGTGAATCAGGAGGTCTACGACAACGTCAACAACGGTGTGTACCGGGCAGGGTTTGCCACCACTCAGGACGCCTATGAAGCCGCCTATGACCGACTGTTTGCCGCGCTGGACCGGCTCGAGGCCCGGCTGGCCACCCGGCGCTACCTGCTGGGGAGCCGGATCACCGAGGCAGACTGGCGCCTGTTTACCACCCTGGTGCGCTTCGATGCGGTCTATTTTGGCCACTTCAAATGCAACCGCCAGTTGCTGGCCAGCTTCCCCAACCTGTCCGGCTACGTGCGTGAGCTGTACCAGTGGCCCGGCATTGCCAACACGGTCAATATGGACCACATCAAACGCCACTATTACTACAGCCACGACATGATCAACCCCACCCGGGTGGTGCCCAGGGGACCGGAGCAGGATTTTCTTGCACCTCATGGCCGTGAGCACCTCTGATCGGGCTCCCAGGGCCTAAACTTAAGGGTGAAACCGACATTGTCAGGAGGTGCCTTATGGGCGTAGCCATCAAAGTCAGTGATTACCTGAAGTCCCTGGGCGTTCAATACGATCTGGTGCCCCATGCGCACAGTCAGTCTGCGTTGCAGTCTGCGGTCAGCGCAGGCGTTCCGGCCCGGCAGACCGCCAAGGCGGTGGTGCTGGAAGACCATGAAGGGCGGCGCATTCTGGCGGTGGTTCCTGCCGCCAATCGGGTGCTGCTGCACAAACTGGGGGAACAGTTGGGGCGCCAGCTTCACCTGATCCCCGAATCCCGGCTGAAGAACGCGTTTGACGACTGCGAGCTGGGGGCCGTGCCCGCCGTGGGTGACCCCTATCAGGTGCAGGCGGTTTACGATGATCAGCTGGGAGAAGAGGGCGACGTGTACCTCGAAGCCGGTGACCACGAAAACCTGATCCGCATCGACCGCGAAGCCTTTATGGCGCTGATGGCCAACCATGAGCATGGCCGCTTCAGCGTGGTGCGTGGCATCGACTACGGCCAGACCCGGCGCGCCTGGGACTGGCAATAGCCAAAGGGCTTATCCCTTCACACCATGACCCTCCAGCCGGGAGCCGCGACAGCGCGCGCTCCCGGCCACTTTGTGGGCTGACAGCGTGAGGCCAATCCCGCATAATGGCGGCCAATTGTGATCACCATAGGCAGGGACCATGCTGGCAGTTTTGCAGGGCCGCTTTGACGCTTACTGGCGCCTCGCGCGTCTCGATCGACCCATCGGTACGTTTCTCCTGATGTGGCCCGCGCTGGCCGCGCTGTGGCTGGCTGCGGATGGCCTGCCCGACCCCTTCGTGCTGGGGGTGTTCTTTGTCGGTGTCTGGCTGATGCGTGCCAACGGCTGCATCATCAATGACTTTGCCGACCGTAAGCTGGACAGCCACGTTGCCCGCACCCGCTCCCGCCCGTTGGCCAGTGGCGAGATTAAGGCCAAAGAGGCGCTGGCGCTGTTCGTGGTGCTGGGACTGGTCTGCTATGCCCTGGTGTTGCAACTCAATGCCCTGACGGTTCAGTTGGCCTATGTCGGCATCGTGCTGACCATCATCTACCCCTTTACCAAGCGATTCCTGCCCGCCCCGCAGATGTTCCTCGGCATCGTCTGGAGCTGGTCCATCCCGATGGCGTTTGCCGCCCAGACCGGCGACGTGCCGACCCTGGCCTGGTACCTGTTTGCCGCCAACTGGTGCTGGACCGTCGCCTACGACACCATGTACGGCATGGTGGACCGGGAGGATGACCTCAAGGTGGGCATCCGCTCCAGCGCCATCTGGTTTGGCCGCTGGGACCGGTTCTGGATTGCGGTGTTCCAGCTGGCCACGCTGGTGTTGCTGTTGGGCATCGGCCTGCGCCTGGGCCTGACCACCCTCTATCCCTTCGGCCTGGTGGCCATGGCCGGCTTCTTCGTGTACCAGCAGTACCTGATCCGTGAGCGTGAGCGGGACCCCTGCTTTAAAGCCTTCCTCAACAACAACTGGGCCGGCCTGGTGCTGTTCCTGTCGGTGGTGGGGGAGTACGCCCTGAGATAAACCGAAAGGCAGCCACAGGCTGCCTTTTTTGTCTGCCTAGGAGTGTGGCCATGCGCTGCCAGGATTACGACTACATCGAGATCGCCTGCCTCTACCACTACCCGGTGCGGCTGACCCTGAGGGACGGTCGGGTGGTCGAAGGCATCGCCGGTGACAGCACCTGGAATGCCCAGCGTCAGGAGGTGCTGAGCCTGACCACGGATCAGGGCCTCGAAACGGTATTGCTGGCGGATCTGGTCAGCCTGACCGTCACCGTCGACAACCCCCATTTTCAGCAGGTGCAGTTCCAATAAGCGCGGGGATTATCAAAATCCCTTTGAAAATGTCTCTGGCCAACCCGGCTTTATCGTCCCCGGCAGCGGGTCTACTATGGTTCTGCATCGACACCACGGCATCGCACAGGGCGAGGTCGGTTGTCGCGGGCTGCGGCCCGACAAATCCCCTAAGGAGACCGTGCCATGCTGACCATCGTCGCCAATATCGTTGCCTTTCCGGACAAAGCTGAGCTGGTAAAAACCGAACTGCTCAAACTGATCGACACCACCCGTGCTGAAGCCGGCTGTGTCCAGTACGACCTGCATCAGGACAACGACAATCCGGCTCACTTCCTGTTTTTTGAAAACTGGGAGAGCCGCGCGCTGTGGCAGGACCATATGGGCAACCAGCACCTGAAGGATTACCTGGCGGCCACCGAAGGCGCGGTCGCGGAGTTTACCGTCAACGAGATGACCCGTATCGGTTAAACCGCAGGATCAAAAACGCCCCCAATCGGGGGCGTTTTTTTGTGGTGGCGGCGGATTGAGATCAGGCTGCCACAGCCGGCTTTTCGGTGACGGTGCCAGCCACCTGTTGGGAGCGGCGGTATTGGGCCTCTGAGATGGCGAACCAGCAGCGGTCGATGGTGCCGTTCTCGAAGTAGCCGTACTCCTTGATGGTGCGGCCCAGGCCGGTTTTCTCCAGCACGCGCTTGCTGGCCTGGTTGCTGTCGTAGCAGTCGGCTTTGATCTCGGTGGCACCGAGCTCGTCAAAGCCGATGGCCAGCAGCAGGCGGCTGGCCGCGGTCGCCAGGCCGTGGCCCCAGGCGGCAGCCGACAACTGGTAACCCAGCTCATACACCCCTTTATCACCGCTCTTGGTCAGGCCGGCCATACCCACAAAACGCTGCTCGGCATCGACAATGGCCAGTACCGGGGCGTGGCGCTGTGCATCGCGACTCAGCAGCGGGCCAAGGTGGCCGTGGTAGACCTCGTCGCTGGCGGGCGCGAAGAACAGGTGACGGTTAACCTGCGGGTCATTCAGCATGGTGCAGCAGGCGGTCAGGTCGGCCTCGTGCATCAGGCGCACGTGGAATTCGCCCTTCAGGGGCAGGCTTTGGCCGTTGAGCAGGGTGGTGAGTGGCATGGTGGTCTCTGGCTGGGTTTTGGGCGGCGGAATTATCCTCAAATAGGGGATCGTGTTCCGTGATCCCGAACCAAATCAGCACGATTTTTCAGCGATTTTTTCGCGCTGAGTTGCGGCTGGAAGCCGCCTGAACCATGGGCATAAAAAACGGCGCCCTGAGGCGCCGTTTTTCCCACTGGGATGGGCTTACTTCATAAAGGCGTAAGCGTCGCCAAACAGGTGGGCATCCAGCACGCCCTGCTGACGGAAACGTTCCCGCGCCGCACCCGCCATCTCGAAGCGACCCGCGATGTAAACGTCGTAGTCGTGCAGGCTGACAAAGTCCTCGCACACCGCATCGATCACCGTGCCCTGGCGGTGGCCTGCGATGGCGTCATCGAACACCGGCACAAAGGTCAGGTGAGGGAAGCGTTCTGCCCACTGGTCTGCGATTGCCTTGAGGTACATGGCGTCCGGATCCCGGGCGCCCCAGTACAGGAAGGTGGTGCGGGTATCGCCCTGGCGCAGCAGGGTATCCAGCAGGCTGTGGATGTAGGAGAAACCGGTGCCGCCGGCGATCAGGATGCGCGGACGCTCACTGTCGTGGCGCAGGTAGGCTTCGCCAAAGGGGGCTTCAATCTCGATGTGGCTGTCATTGCGCAGGCGGTCCACCACCTGCATGGCAAAGCTCTCGGCCACCGAAGCGCCGATGTGCAGCTCAATCTGGTCATCCAGCGGACTGGAGGCGATGGAGAAGGGGCGTTTGTCCTCTTCGCCCATCACCACCGTCAGGTACTGGCCGGGTTTAAACGCCAGCGCCTGCTCTGGGGTCAGCACCGCTTTGAATACGGTGTCGCTCAGGGGGGTCAGTTGGTCTATCTGGCAACGGATTCGACTCATGGGATTCTCGTTATTCTTTTATCGGGTCCAGACCCAGCTCGTCCCAGCGCTGGTCCACGCGGGATTTGATCGCCTCGTCCATGACGATGGGTTCGCCCCATTCGCGATCGGTTTCGCCGGGCCACTTATTGGTGGCGTCCATGCCCATCTTGGAACCCAGGCCTGCCACCGGGGAGGCGAAGTCCAGATAGTCGATGGGGGTGTTTTCAATCATGACGGTGTCCCGCGCCGGGTCCATCCGGGTGGTGATGGCCCAGATCACGTCCTCCCAGTTACGGGCATTGACGTCGTCGTCGCACACCACGATGAACTTGGTGTACATAAACTGGCGCAGGTAGCTCCAGGCCGCCATCATCACCCGCTTGGCGTGGCCGGGGTACTGCTTCTTGATGGTGATCACCGCCATCCGGTAGGAGCATCCCTCCGGCGGCAGGTAGAAGTCCTGGATCTCCGGGAACTGCTTACGCAGGATCGGTACGAACACCTCGTTCAGCGCCACACCCAGCATGGCCGGTTCATCCGGCGGACGGCCGGTGTAGGTGCTGTGGTAGATGGCGTCTTTGCGCATGGTGACGTGGGTGACGGTCAGGACCGGGAAGGATTCCACTTCGTTGTAGTAACCGGTGTGGTCGCCATAGGGGCCTTCCGGCGCTTCCAGACCCGGCTCAAGATACCCTTCCAGGATGATCTCGGCGGTGGCTGGCACCTCCAGATCGCAGGAAAGGGCCTTGGTCACCTGAGTGCGTTCGCCCCGCAGCAGGCCGGCAAAGGCGTACTCGCTGAGGCCATCTGGTACCGGGGTTACGGCACCCAGGATGGTGACCGGGTCGGCACCCAGAGCCACGGCGACCGGGTAGCGCTCGCCCGGGAACTTCTGCTGGAAATCCCGGTAGTCCAGCGCCCCACCACGGTGGGCCAGCCAGCGCATGATCAGCTGGTTTTTGCCCAGCAGCTGCTGGCGGTAGATGCCCAGGTTCTGACGCTTCTGGTTGGGGCCTTTGGTGATGGTCAGGCCCCAGGTCACCAGCGGAGCAACGTCGCCGGGCCAGCAGTGCTGCACCGGCAATTGGGTCAGGTCGACCTCGTCGCCCTCCATCACGATCTCCTGGCACGGCGCCTTGCTGACCCGCTTGGGCGGCAGGTTCAGCGCCTGCTTGAACATCGGCACTTTGGCGATGGCGTCCTTAAAGCCGGAGGGCGGCTCAGGCTCCTTCAGGAAAGCCAGCAGCTCGCCCACCTCTTTCAATGCAGAGGTGTCTTCGCGACCCATGGCGAGGGCCACCCGGCGCGGTGTGCCAAACAGGTTGGCCAGTACCGGCATCGATTTGCCCTTGGGGTTCTCGAACAGCAGAGCGGGGCCACCGGCGCGCAGCACCCGGTCGCAGATCTCAGTCATCTCCAGGTGGGGGTCCACCTCGGCGCTGATCCGCTTAAGCTCGCCTTGCTTCTCAAGGAACTGGATAAACTCTCGTAAGTCACTGAACTTCATTAGATTTTATTCTCTTTCCTGGTGTGACCTTCGTCAAAGTGCCGGGGTATTATAGCGGTGCCGTCGACGGTGGGACAGGGCGGTCGGAACCCTGGCCCACTGGCGCGGCCTAAACTGACATCAGAGCGCAAACGGGGGACTCTCCTATGGGGATCACCAGCACGGCGATTTTGGCCCTGATGCTGCTGGCCAACCAACCACCGAACTGGAACGCGGGGTATAAGTCCCAGCGGCCCATCGGGGCACCACCGCTGGAGCAACGCTGGCAGCAGCAAAAGGCGTGGCAGCAAAATCAGCGCTGGCACCAGCAGACCTGGCAACAGCAATATCAGCAGCGCCACGACCCCGCTCGTTGGCAGGGGCTGGATGACCCACTGGCACCCTCCACTCCAACCCTGAGGCTGGAGGGCAATGGCCAGGCCCGCACCGACTTCGATACCCTGGTGACGCCGCCGGCCAGCCCCAACCCGACCCTTGGCAACCCGCCCGCCGGGGCGGTGGAGCGCACCTCGCCCCAGGGCCGCTACTGGCAGAACGAGGTGGGGTGTTACCGCAAAAACTGGATGACCACCGATTATGTGCCGATCCCCTGTCCCTAAGCTGGCGCTGGCGTTGCTGCCCCTGGTCCTGCTGACCGCCCTGATGCTGCCGGCCCGGAGCTGGGCAGGGCAGTGGGGCTGGTCAGTGCACTATGGCTCCCCCCACGTCAGCTATGGCCACTACCGCTACGGTGCCCCGTACTACACTGGTCGCTGGCACTACCCCTGGTACCCCTCCCGCTGGGAGCGGCGTTACTGGGATGATCGCTACCGTTACCCCTACCGCTATCCCTACCGCAGCACGCCTAAACCCAAGCCGCAGCCTAAAGTGGTGGTGCAGTCTCCGCCCCGGACTCTCACTCAGGAGCAGACCGAGCGAGGCAGTCGCGCCACGCTTCCGGCCAATGCCCGCCTGATCCAAACCGGGCAGGGCACCCGCTATCAGTGGCAGGGCCAGTGTTACCGCTACGACTACCTGGTGGATCGCTATCAGGCCGAACCCTGTCCTCCCCAGCAGTAATTTCACTCAAGTTTGACCTCGGGTTGGTCGTTAAAAGATGGGGGCGTGCGCGCTGTCATCCTGTGACCACAAGGTGCCGAGGTCGTGATCGAGCCCCCAGTACTCTCACCCTATTGGGGTATGATCCGTCCGCTTTTTTGGACAAGGAAGTAATTGATGAAACGCTTTTATTTGGGCGCCGTAAGCTTGGCGCTGCTCCCCCTGCTCAGCACTACCGCCAATGCCGTTCCCTTTGCTGATGCCCGTGCCGGTGGCATGGGTGGGGTCGGTGTCGCTTCGGGGGATTACACCCGTGCCAGCCAGAACCCGGCGCTGCTGACCCGCTTTAAAGACAGCGAAGATTTCTATTTCCAGCTCGGTGCCGGTGTCCTGGCGCGGGATTATGAAGACACCATTGATGACATCGATGCGCTGCAGGACAACCTCGACGCGTTTGAAGCCCTGGTGAACAGCGGTGATCCCAATGGATTGCCGGAAGCTGAGCGGCTGAAAGACGACATCGTCGGCCAGCTGGAAGATCTCAACCAGGCCAAGCCGGAAGCCAACGCGGGCGTATTGCTGGGGTTCTTTGTGCCGAGCAAAACCCTGGGCTTCGGTCTCTCCCTCAATGGCTATCTGGTGGGTAACGGCCTGATCAACTACATCGAAGAGGATGAGCAGCTGCTGGACGATGCGCTGGCCGGCGCGCCGTTCGATCAGGACGCGATTCAGTCCAACGCCGATGTGCAGGCGGTGGGCATCACTGAGGTGGCCCTGAGCTTCGCCCGTGAGTTCCAGAGCCCCTGGCTGGGCCAGTTCTCCGTTGGTGTGTCGCCCAAGGTGCAGCGCTTTGACACCTACTACTACAACGCCAACGTCAGCAACTTTGACGAGGATGACATCACCTCCGACGACAACCTGAACGACCAGACTGAATTTAACTTCGATGTGGGTTTTCAGGGCAGCTACGGCCCGTGGCAGTACGGCCTGGTGGGTCGCAACCTGATCAGCCAGTCGGTGCGCAACACCAATAACCAGGATGTGGAACTGAAGCCCACAGTGATCGGTGCGGTGGCGTACCAGCAGGGCGGCTTTACCGCGGCCCTGGATCTGGACCTGATTAAGGATGAGTCCTTCGCGCTGTTTACCGACCCGCGCCAGTGGGCCCGCCTGGGTCTGGAGTATGACTTTGCCGGCCACGCCCAGCTGCGCGCAGGCTATCGTCATGATCTGGAAGGCAACTACGAAGATGTGCTGAGCCTGGGCCTGGGGATCTCCCCGGGTGACGTGTTCACCCTCGACCTGGCTGGCCAGTTCGGCAGCGATGATGAGCGTGGCGCCATGGCGCAGCTCGGCTTTAAGTTCTGAGCCTGAAAGCCCGATAGCAACGCCCCGGCCCAGACCGGGGCGTTCTGTTTTCTGGCGCCGGTGCGGTGGTGCTGACGAGCTCAGTGGCTAGCGCGGCGGATGACGGTCCTCGTGGCGCCGGTCGCTGATGCGGCGGTCGCCCTGCTCATCACCAAAGCGGGTTTGCTGACGGCGTTCATGGTGCTGTCGGCGCTCCTGCTGTTGGCGCCGTTCAATGGGTTGGGTCGCTTCGGCCATGGTCTGTTCCCCCAGTCACAGTGGTATTACTGGTTATAGTCCAGTGCAGCCAACGGTGGCAGTACGGTGGCACCTCCCCAGAGAGACTGGCCCGTTGCCCGAATCAAACCGGCATAAAAAAACACCGCCATCAGGCGGTGTTTTTTGGCTGTCAGACCGGACTGAAATCAGGACTTGGCGCGTTTCATCGCGTCAAAGAACTCGTCGTTGGTCTTGGTCATGGCCAGCTTGTCGATGAGGAACTCCATTGCTTCGACTTCCTGCATCGGGTTGAGGATCTTACGCAGGATCCACATCTTCTGCAGCTCTTCGCTGCCCGCCAGCAGTTCTTCACGACGGGTGCCGGAGCGGTTGAAGTCGATGGCCGGGAACACGCGGCGCTCGGCGATCTTACGAGACAGGTGCAGTTCCATGTTACCGGTGCCCTTGAACTCTTCGTAGATCACTTCGTCCATCTTGGAGCCGGTGTCGATCAGCGCGGTGGCGATGATGGTCAGGCTGCCGCCCTCCTCAACATTACGGGCCGCACCGAAGAAACGCTTCGGACGATGCAGGGCGTTGGCGTCCACACCACCGGTCAGAACCTTGCCGGAGCTCGGTACCACGGTGTTGTAGGCGCGGGCCAGACGGGTGATGGAGTCGAGCAGAATGACCACGTCTTTCTTGTGCTCAACCAGGCGCTTGGCCTTCTCGATCACCATCTCAGCCACCTGAACGTGACGGGATGCCGGCTCGTCGAAGGTGGAGGCCACCACTTCGCCCTTCACCAGGCGCTGCATCTCAGTCACCTCTTCCGGACGTTCGTCGATCAGCAGCACCATCAGCACACACTCAGGGTGGTTGTAGGCGATGGACTGGGCGATGTTCTGCAGCAACAGGGTTTTACCGGCTTTCGGCGGTGCCACAATCAGGCCACGCTGACCTTTACCGATGGGGCTGGCCAGATCCAGAACGCGGGCAGTGATGTCCTCAGTGGAACCGTTACCCCGCTCCATGCGCAGACGATCGTTGGCGTGCAGGGGGGTGAGGTTTTCAAACAGGATTTTGCTGCGGGAGCTTTCGGGGCGGTCGAAGTTAACTTCGCTGACTTTCAGCAGGGCGAAGTAGCGTTCACCCTCTTTCGGCGGCCGGATCTTACCGGAGATGGAATCACCGGTTCGCAGGTTGAAACGGCGGATCTGGCTGGGGCTGACGTAGATGTCATCCGGGCCGGCAAGGTAGGAGGAGTCCGCACTACGCAAGAAGCCAAAGCCGTCTTGCAGGATCTCCAGGACGCCGTCGCCGTAGATGTCTTCACCGCTTTTGGCGTGCGCCTTCAGGATGGCGAACAGAATGTCTTGCTTCCGTGCACGAGCCAGGTTCTCCAGGCCCATGGACTCGGCCAGGGCAACCAGTTCGGAGACCGGTTTCTGTTTCAGTTCGGTAAGGTTCATATGGGTGGGTCTTTTGATTGTGCACTCAGGAAAAGAGCGCGGCTATGTCACTGTTGCTGTGATTGAATAATGGAGATTTGCCCGTTTAGGGCGAGAAATGTACTGGCTATTAAGCTAGCACCAATGTCTGGGAGCGTCCAGCGTTTTGGCGGGGTTTCGAACGTTAAAAAGGGCCGCCCAGAGGACGGCCCTGCCAAGCAATCAGTGCTAACTCGACTGCCCGATTCCTTTCGTCGCAGAGCCTGTCTTACAGGTGGGCGTCGATAAACTCTTTCAGCTGGGTCTTGGAGGCGGCGCCAACCTTGGTGCCCGCCAGTTGACCGTCTTTGAACAGCAGCAGGGTGGGGATACCACGGATGCCGTACTTCGGCGGGGTTTCGCTGTTCTGGTCAACGTTCAGTTTGCCGATGGTCAGCTGGTCGCCGTACTCTTCGGCCAGCTCATCCAGAACCGGAGCGATCATCTTGCAGGGGCCACACCACTCTGCCCAGAAGTCCACCAGGACCGGCTTGTCCGCTTTCAGTACATCGGTCTCGAAGCTGTCATCGGACAGCTGCACAATCTTGTCGCTCATTGTTAACTCCGTTTCTAGTTCGGCTAGCGTCCTTGGGACGCCCCATGAGGTCCTATCTGGGGACACCGCCCCTGGCTTTCAACCCCGTTTGACTAAGGGTGGGATTGAAGGGTCCGAAGACGATGAGATATGGCGATTATTTGACTTGATTAGGTTCCCAATGGCAAGCGCTTCCGATATGCTGCACCGTTATGACTAAGACCCATCTTACCGAAACCAAATTCGCCGATTTTCCGCTGGCTCCCCAAGTGGTTGAAGCCCTGGAATCGAGTGGATTTACCCACTGCACGCCGATTCAGGCGCTGACCCTGCCTATCGTCTTGTCCGGTAAGGACATTGCGGGTCAAGCCCAGACCGGTACCGGCAAAACTCTGGCGTTCCTGGTCGCCACCTTCCACGAGCTGCTGAAGCAGCCCGCCCCGGAAGGTCACGATGGTAAGAGCCCCCGCGCCCTTATCATGGCCCCGACCCGGGAACTGGCCATCCAGATCTTTAAGGACGCGGAACCGCTGTCCGAGGCCACCGGCCTGAAGCTGGGTCTGGCCTATGGCGGCGAAGGCTACGACAGCCAGCGCGCCACCCTGGAGGCGGGCGTCGATATCCTTATCGGCACCACCGGTCGCCTGATCGACTACTACAAGCAGGGCACCTACAAGCTTAACGGCATCCAGGTGATGGTGCTGGATGAAGCCGATCGCATGTTCGATCTGGGCTTTATCAAAGACATCCGCTACCTGTTCCGTCGTATGCCGGCCCCGGCTGAGCGTCGTAACATGCTGTTCTCCGCCACCCTCTCCTTTAAGGTGCAGGAGCTGGCCTACGAGCACATGAACGAGCCGGAGCACGTGCAGGTGGAGCCGGAGCAGAAAACCGGTAAGCGCATCAAGGAGGAGCTGTTCTACCCCTCCAACGATGACAAGATGCGTCTGCTGCTGACCCTGATTGAGGAAGATTGGCCGGACAAGGCGATCATCTTCGCCAACACCAAGCACCGTTGTGAAGACATCTGGGCCTGGATGGCGGGCGATGGCCACCGCGTGGGCCTGCTGACCGGTGACGTACCGCAGAAGAAGCGGGTCAAGATCCTGGAGCAGTTCAAAGCCGGTGAAGTCGACTTCCTGGTGGCCACCGACGTGGCAGCCCGTGGTCTGCACATCGCTGACGTGACCCACGTATTCAACTACGACCTGCCGGACGATGCCGAAGACTACGTACACCGCATCGGTCGTACCGGTCGTGCGGGCGCTACCGGGCACTCCATCAGCTTTGCCTGTGAGCAGTACGCTCTGAACCTGCCGGCCATCGAAGAGTACATTGGCCATCAGATCCCGGTGAGCAGCTACGATGCCACCGCTCTGCTGACTGACATTCCGCGTCCGCAACGCATCCAGCGCAACCGCCGTCCGGGTGGTCGCGATGGTCAGCGACGCGACGGCCGTAGTGGCGGCGGACGGGGCCCGCGGCCCCGGCGATAAACGGATAACGGCGGCCTGATGGCCGCCGTTTTGCCATTGCAAAGCCAATGGCGAGGACTAGCACTGAGCGGGCCAGGCCCGATGAACCCACTCCCCTATGGTAAAACCCCAAACCGACCCTTCCGACACCCTGGTTGCCGCCATCACCCTTGGCTCCAACAGCTTTAATCTGCTGATTGCCAAAACCGGCCCGGCGGTTCCCACCATCATTGCCAAACACAAACGCAAAGCCCGTCTTGCCCGGGGCCTGGCCCTGGACGGCCACATTGGCGATGACGCCATGGCCGAAGGACTGGATTGCCTGGCCTGGTTTGGCGAGTTGCTGAAGCAGTACCAACCCGCCCGAGTGGCGGTGCTGGCCACCGCCGCCCTGCGCCAAGCCGACAACGCAGCTCAGTTCATCGCGGAAGGGGAGCCTCGCCTCGGTTACCCCATTGAGGTGATCAGCGGCCAGCGTGAAGCCACTCTGATCTACCAGGGGATGCGGGCAGCCACCGCCGTAACCGGCACCGTGATGGTGCTGGACATCGGCGGCGCCAGTACCGAGTTGGTGGTGGGCGATGAGCAGGCCATGGCGTTTAAGCACTCCTTTGAACTGGGCTGCGTCACCACCATGCAGGGGGCGTTGCAGCAGGGCATCAGTGCCGACGCCTTTGATCAGGTCGCACAGACCGTCAGCGAGGCGCTGGCGCCGTTTGCCGAGCAACTGGCGCCCTACCATGGCATTGAAGCGCTGGGCGTCTCCGGCACCGTCCGCAGTTTGTTTGAGTTGTTTGAAGCCCGGGGCACACCGCTGGAAGCGATTACCCCAATCGAACTTTCCCAGGTACGCGATGAGTTGCTGAACCTGGGCCACAACGCGTTGCCCGGCCTCGACCCGGAGCGGGTGCCCACCTTTGCCGCTGGTGTTGCCCTGCTGACGGGCTTTATGACGGCACTGGAACTGCCTCAGCTGGCTCTGGCTGGCGGCGCGTTGCGTGAGGGTGTGCTGGTAGAGCTGGCGCGGGAACTGGCTGACACCGACCGTTAATTACTCAAATAGACTTTATTATTCCATTTGGGCATAAAGATCTGGGCGCGCCATTGGGTATGCTGCGCGTCTAGAGGGAGAAACCCAGAGGGATCCTTTGGGTTGCAACATAATTACAACCACTCCCGCCAGTATTAAGAGGCGAACCGGGATATTTACCCGGATAAGGTACGAGTACTATGAGTTTGTCTATTTTGCTCAACGTCGTGGTGATGTTGGGACTGTTCTACCTGCTGTTCACGCTGCAGCAGAAACACGTCAAATTTACCCGCCGGGTGTTCCTGGCCCTGGGCCTGGGTATCGGTTACGGTGCCATCCTGCAGTGGGCCTATGGCAGTGGCTCGCCGGTACTGAGCCAATCCATCGAGTACTTCGACATCGTCGGTAAGGGCTACGTACAGCTGCTTAAGATGATCGTGGTGCCCCTGGTGATGGTCTCCATCATCAGCGCCATCCTGAAACTGAAGGATGGCCAGTCGCTGGGTAAGATCTCCGGCCTGACCATTGGTGTTCTGCTGTTTACCGTGGCCATCGCCGGCCTTATCGGTATGGCCGTGGCGCACCTGTTTGGTCTCTCCGCTGAGGGGCTGACCGAAGGTGCCCGTGAAGCGGAGCGCGCTGCCGCGCTGGTGGCCCGGGAAGGCGCTGCGGAGCAGATCTCCATCGCCCGCACCCTGGTGGAGCTGATCCCCGCTAACCCCTTCCTCGACATGACCGGTGCCCGTGACACCTCCATCATCTCAGTGGTGATCTTCTCCGCCTTTGTCGGCATCGCCGCGCTGGGTGTGCATAAGAAGCAGCCGGAGCTGGCGGACAAGTTCGACAGCTTTATGCAGGTGGCTTACGCCATTGTGATGCGCATCGTGACCCTGGTGCTGCGCCTGACCCCCTACGGTGTACTGGCGTTGATGACCAAGGTGCTGGCGGGCTCCAACTTTGCCGACATCCTCAACCTGTTTAACTTTGTGCTGGCCTCTTATCTGGCCCTGGCGCTGATGTTTGGCGTGCACCTGCTGCTGATCACCCTGGCGGGCGGTAACCCCTTCACCTACGTCAAGAAGGTGCTGCCGGTGCTCTCCTTTGCCTTCACCAGCCGCACCAGTGCCGGCACCATCCCGCTGACCGTGCAGACCCAAACCCGTCAGCTCGGTATCCCGGATGGTATCGCCAACTTTGCCGCGTCGTTCGGTGCCACCATCGGCCAGAACGGTTGTGCCGGTATCTACCCGGCCATGCTGGTGGTGATGATCGCCCCGGCCGTGGGCATCGACCCGATGAGCCCGATGTTCATCGCCACCGTGATCGCCACCATCGTGGTGGGCTCCTTCGGGGTGGCCGGTGTGGGTGGCGGCGCCACCTTTGCCGCGTTGATCGTGCTGACCGCGCTGGATATGCCGGTGGCGCTGGTCGGCCTGCTGATCTCCATTGAGCCGCTGATCGACATGGGCCGTACCGCCCTGAACGTGAACGGTGCGATCACCTCCGGCTTCGTCACCAGCCGCGTGCTGGGGCAGACCGACATGTCGGTCTACAATGGCGAGCAGGAGTTGGAACTGGACCTGGAATCGGTATCCTGATCCCCACCATTGTTGCCCCGGGCCGCCACATTGGGCGGCCCGTTTGTTTGTTGCAGGAAGTGATATGAAGATCCTGATCATCGGCGCAGAAGCCGCCGGTATGAGCGCTGCCGCCAAGGCGCGTCGCAGCGCTCCCGACGCCACCATCACCGTATTTGAACAGGGTGAGGTGGTCTCCTTTGGCGCTTGTGGCCTGCCCTATTTTGTCGGCGGCTCCTTCGATGAGCCGGGCTATATGGCGGAGCGCAGCGTGGAGCAGTTCCGCGCCTCTGGCATCGACCTGCGCACCGGCCATCGGGTTGAGCGCATCGACGCACAAGCCAAGCTGGCGGTGGTGACCAACCTGGCCAGTGGCGAACGCTTTGAGCAGCCCTATGACAAGTTGATGATCGCCACCGGTGCCTCGGTGGTGCGTCCGCCGGTGGCGGGACTGGAGCTGGCCAACGTCCATTTCCTCAAGTCGATGGACGATGGCCTGGCGCTGCGTGCGCTGGCGGAGCAGGACGCGATTCAGAACGTGGTGGTGATCGGTGCCGGTTACATCGGCCTGGAAGTGGTGGAAGCGATGCACCACCGCGGCAAGCAGGTTCGCCTGGTGGAGCTGGCGGACCGTGTGCTGGCGGAGTCCTTCGACAGCGAGATGAGCGACATCATCGAAGCGGCGATCCGTCGCCACGACATCGCCCTGCATCTGGGGGAGCGGGTTGAAGCCCTGGAGGGTGAGGGCACCGTGACTCAGGTGCGAACCGATAAGGGCGTCTACCCGGCGGATCTGGTGGTGGTGGCCACCGGGGTCAGGCCGACCACCGAGTTCCTTGCCGATACCGGCATTGAGCGCCTGGCCAACGGTGCCATCGTCATCGACGAGCAGGGCCGCACCAGTCTGCCGGACGTATACGCCGCCGGCGACTGTGCCACCGTGTGGCACCGGGTACGTCAGCAGGCGGTGTACATCCCGCTGGCGACCACTGCCAATAAGATTGGCCGTCTGGTGGGGGAGAACCTGTGTGGCGCCGAGAAGGCGTTCCCCGGCACCCTGGGCAGCGCCGGTGTGCGGGTGCTGGACGTGGAAGCGGGCCGTACCGGCCTGGGCCTGCGTGAAGCAGAAGCGCTGGGACTGGACGTAAAGAGCGTGGTGATCGACGACAAGAACACCACCAACTACGTGCCGGGCCAGGCGCCGATCCGGGTCAAGCTGGTGTACGAAGCGGGCACCAAACGCCTGCTGGGTGGCCAGCTGGCTGGTGGAGAGGGTGCGGTGCTGCGGGTGGATACCCTGGCCGCGGCCATTCAGGGCAACCTGACCACCGCCGATCTGGGCATGATGGACCTGGTTTATGCGCCACCATTCGCGCGCACCTGGGACGCGCTGAACGTGGCAGGCAACGTGGCCAAATAAGTGGTCGTTACCGAATGAAAAGGGCAGCCAGTGGCTGCCCTTTTTTGTGGTTCATCGCATATTTTCGTGGGAGCCTCGGCTCCGAGCCCGTTGCGACCTACTGAGCCGTTGCCGGGATGCCCCGGCGGGCACCAGAAGGGCGCTGCCCGGCTGCGCGCCCCGCTCTTGACACCCCTGCCTCCGGCGCGGCGAAAGCCCCTCGCTCCCACTCCTTCCCGTTCAGCACTGGCCAGACTCGCCTCCCTGCTCGGCTGGCACTCGGGCCATCCCTGGCCCTCGGCTTCACTCCCAGTCGCTCCCGCTCGGCGCCGCGAGTCGGCGTTTGGTGGACGGCTACGCCGTGATAGTTGGGTGCTCATTCCAATTCGAAATCAGCAGCGATCCCTCAGAGGCCACCGAGAGGTATTGTCTTTGAGAAGTCGCTTCTGCCTTCTTTCTCCGCTAATCCGCGAAGAACCTTTTTTGTGGATTATACCCAGCCTTTCTGGCGGAACTGGATCAGGGTCTGGCAGAACCGTTTCATCTCGTCCGGGCGGCCCAGAGAGAGTCGGTTCCAGCCATTGCTGTGGTTAAAGGCGCGGCCAACCAGAATGCCGGCGTCGGCCATCCGCTGCTGGTACTGAGCGGTGTCGCCCTTCACCTCGTGGAACAGGAAGTTGGCGTTGCAGGGCAGCGCCTTCAGGCCCAGCGCCTCCAGCGTGGCCATCACCAGCGCCAGCGCGTCCTGATTGCTGCGGCGGGAGTGGGCAACCCAATCCTTGTCCTCCAGCGCGGCTTTGGCGGCGACACAGCCTGCCAGGTTGGCGTTGTCGATACTGGCCTGGGCCGCCATCGCCTTGATCAGACTCGGGTGCGCGACGCCGTAGCCGACCCGCAAACCGGCCAGGGCGTAAATTTTGGAGAAGGTACGGGCCACCACCAGATGCGGGTTGGTCTGGGTCAGGCCGATGGCGGAGACAAAGGCCGGGTCATTGACGTATTCCGCATAGGCTTCATCCAGGATGAAGCTCAGAGCATCGGAGCCCTGCGCCAGCCAGTTGGCCAGCTCGCCCTGTGGCAGCATCAGGCCGGTGGGGTTATTGGGGTTGCACAGATACACCACGGACTTGCCCGGGTGGGCGGCAACGGCGGCCTTCATCGCCGCGATGTCGGTCTCGAACGTCGACGTCAGCGGCACTTTCACCACCTTGAGGCCCCGGGCCAGGGCATAGTCTTCCGCCACCCCATAGGTGGGGTCGGGCATCACCAGCTGGGCGCCCGGTTCGGCCATGGCGTCCACCGCCATCTTCAGGATCTCGGAGGAGCCGTTGCCGTAGATCAGCTGGTCCGCACTGATCTGGTGGTGGCTGGCCAGGCTGGCCATCAACTCTGACTTGGCCTGGTCCGGGTAGCGGAAGGCGTTGGGCAGTGCCTTGGCCAGCGCCTGCTGAGATGCGGGCGGCAGTCCCAATGAATTTTCATTGAAATTGAGCGCCAGGGGGCCGTTGCCGTCTGTGGCGGCAAATGGCAGTTCGGCAGCGCCAGATGCGTTGCTTTGACAGCCAGTTAGGGCCAGTGCGCCCAGTGCAGCGCTGGATCCGAGAAAGTGGCGACGGGAGAGGTTTGTGTGCATAAAAATGCCCTTTATTTGAATTGTTATTTTTGGGCATCATAATCGGCAACGGCCGTTGCGCCAGTGCCATCACACCGAACTGTGACCGGTTTCACGGGGCGGTTAAAAACGCAGCGGCCCCAAATCGGGGCCGCGTTTCACAGGTGGTGTCAGCGTTAGCGATAGCGGCCGGTCAGGGCGATCACCACTGGCGTATCCGAGTGGGTTTGGGCCTGCTCCTGAATGGTCACGGTGCCCTGTGGGGCATAAACACCCAGGCGCCGCACCGACCGTCGGTCGGGGTTATAGCGGGCGGCAAAGGTCGCGATGTTTTCATCATTGCAGTCGATGGCGCGAACCGCCGATTGTTCGGTCAGGCCCTGATGCTTAATGGCCTGACGTAACTGCATCGGTTTCATGGTGGCGGCGGCGATACAGAGCTTGGTGGCGGTAGAACGGTCCTGAGGCACAAACTCGACCGAGGCGGCCTGGCTGGTGGCGATAAAGCCCAGGCTGATCATGGCGGTAAGGGCAACGGCTTTCATCGGCGATTCCTTAAGCGAGGAGTGGGCACTTTGAAACCATGGTTGGCATGGCGGTTCCGGGTGTTGCGAAAGGGTGTGGGAGTGTAAGGAAATCACAGAGGTGGTGCGGGGGAGTGTTGGCTAACTGCCGGTATGCGAAGTGCAAAACCGGGTTTGCGCCCTGCGCTGCTGACATATCCTGAAACAGCTTGTGGGCGATGCCCGATGTCGACACTGAATGGCCGCCTGAGCGCATGGCAGAGCATAAAAAAACCCGCCTTATGGCGGGTTTTTCTGAACGTGGACGCTTACTCGGTGGTGCCGAGGATATTCATCAGGTCCTGCTCCAGGGTTTCTGAAGTGGGACGCTCAACGATGCGACCCTGCTCTTCACCCTCCTGGAACACCAGCACTGTCGGGATGCGCTGGAAGTCATACTGGGCGGCCAGGCCTTCGGGATCGGTGCGGCTGCGATCGATGCCGATGTACTTGACGCTCAGGTTGGGGTTATTGGCTTCGGCCAGGATTTTGGCCAGTCGCGGGGTTTCGCGATGACAGTCGGGGCACCAGGTACCCACAATCACCACCAGCTCGGTGGGGGTGTCGATGGCGGCCAGTTTGGCCACCAGGGCCGCGTCGGCCTGGTAGGCATCGAAGTTGGCTTCATAACCGGGCTGCTGGCGCAGCTCTTCGAAACCAAGGAGTCCGGTCAGGATCACTTCCTTCTTCTCCTCTTCGCAGGTGGCAAACAGGCCACCTTCGGCTTGGTTATCGAAACCGCAACCGCCCTGAGCGGCCATTGCCGGGCCCATCATCAGCGGGGCCAGTACCAGGGCTAACAGAGTGCGTTTCATGGTGAATCTCCCTTGTCCGTTCACGTCTGTGTCACCAGTATGAGGGCAACCGGGGCAAAAAGTGCGGGGCGTTCATGGGAACTGTGAGACGGGACAAAAAAGCAGCGAAAGCGTGAAAACGGGCAGGAGAGCCTGCCCGTTTTTGCTTAGTGAGGCTTACTCGGCCTCTTTCAGCCAGCGTGCAACCGGCTTGGCGAAGTAGGTGAGGATGCCATCGGCACCGGCACGCTTGAAGCACAGCAGCGCTTCCAGAACCACCTTCTTCTCATCCAGCCAGCCATTCTGGGCTGCGGCTTTGAGCATGGCGTACTCACCACTCACCTGGTAGGCAAAGGTGGGCACTTTCAGTTCGGTCTTCACGCGGCGAACGATGTCCAGGTAGGGCATACCCGGTTTCACCATCACCATGTCCGCCCCTTCCTCGATGTCCATGGCCACTTCCTGAATCGCTTCATCGCTGTTGGCCGGGTCCATCTGGTAGGTGTGCTTGTTGCCACTGCCCAGGTTGCCTGCGCTGCCAACGGCGTCGCGGAACGGGCCGTAGAAGCTGGAGGAGTACTTGGCGGAGTACGCCATGATCTGGGTGTTGATGTGACCCGCGGCTTCCAGTGCGTCACGGATGGCGCCGATACGGCCATCCATCATGTCGGACGGGGCCACCATGTCGGCACCGGCTTCGGCGTGGGACAGAGCCTGCTTCACCAGCACTTCGGTGGTGATGTCATTGAGGATGTAGCCGGACTCGTCGATGATGCCGTCCTGACCGTGGGTGGTGAAGGGATCCAGCGCCACGTCGGTGATCACACCCAGCTCCGGGAAGGCGCGCTTCAGGGCACGAACCGCTTTCTGAGCCAGACCTTCCGGGTTAAAGGCTTCTTCCGCACCGAGGGATTTTTTCTCTTGCGGGGTGACCGGGAACAGGGCCACCGCAGGCACGCCCAGGGCCACCAGCTCTGCCATCTCTTCCAGCAGCAGGTCGATGGACAGGCGCTCTACGCCCGGCATGGACTCAACCGCTTCGCGACGGTTGTTGCCTTCCAGTACGAACACCGGGTAGATGAGATCGTTGACCGTCAGGGTGTTCTCCGCGATCAGGCGACGGGAAAAGTCGTGCTTGCGGATACGACGCGGACGTCGACGGGGAAAGGCTCCGGTTACTTGGCTCACGGATCACTCCTTGTAGTGAAATTGGATGATCGCCAGGGCGATTTCAGCGTGTCATGTTAGCAAACTGGTGGTTACGGTGTATGGCAGAGGTCACAACTGAAACAACTGCTTGACGTTGGCCTCGGTCAGCTCACTCAGTGCCTGCTCGCTTTGACTGCGAAGTTGGGCAACGGTTCGGGCGATATGGGGCAAATGGGCCGGTTCATTGCGCCGACTTTTCGGTTTGGGGCGCAGATCACGGGGCAGCAGATAGGGGGAGTCGGTTTCCAGCAGCAGGCGATGATCAGGGATGCGGGTCACCAGCTGGCGCAGCTCGGTGCCGCGTCGCTCGTCGCAGATCCAGCCGGTGATGCCGATGTGAAGGTCCAGGTCCAGTGCCGCCTGAAGCTCGTCAGCGGTGCCGGTAAAGCAGTGCAGCACGGCGCCGGGCAATCGGTCCCGGTAGCGGGCGACCATCGGAATAAAGTCGTCATAAGCCTCCCGGCAGTGCAGCACCAGCGGGCGGCGGTGTTCAACCGCCAGTTCCAGTTGGGCCTCAAACGCGGCGCGTTGCGCCTCGCGGGAGGAGAAGTCGCGGAAGTAGTCGAGCCCACACTCACCAATGGCAATCACGGCAGGATGCTGTATCAGCCTGACCAGCCGTTCGACGCGGTCACTGGCCCATTCGCTGGCGTGATGGGGGTGAACGCCAGCGGTCAGCTTCAGGGCCGGATAATCGGCCTGAATGGCTTGCAGTGCGGTGGCTTCAGCGAGATCGCTGGCCAGCGCCACCACCCGGTGTACCCCGGCGGCTTTGGCGTTTTCCAGCGTTTGGTCAATCTCTCCGGCCAGTTGGCCAGAGAGCAGGTTGACGGCGATGTCGGTCCAGTGCATCAGTCGAGTCGCTTCACCCGGGTGGAGCCGTTACGGCCTTCGGCGGACAGCAGGAAGGAGCCCAGTGAGGCACGCTCAATGGTCACGGTATCCCCGCTTTTTACTTTGTAGCGGCGGGATTCGGTCTGGCGCCAGCGCTGGCCATTCTCCAGGGTCAGGGTCCATTGCCCGTAGGGGTTGGTGGTGACCTTGGTAACCGCACTGGTGATGGCGTCGATGGCCTCGGCTTTGGGCGTAGTAACGCCAAATTCCGCTTCCGGATCGGCCTGGGGCGCGACCACGGCAGGGGCGGCGGCCACGGGAGCAGCAGGAGCGACGGCAGCGGGTACGGTACGGCCAGCGGCTTTGCTGAATTCGTCGTAGCAGAGCAGACGGTCGAGTTGGTCCTGTTGGCCAGCGCACTGGGCGATGGCTTCGGCCAGCTGGTCGTAACAGGCCAGACGGGCCCGTTGGTCGGGTTGGTCAGTACAACCAAATCCGGCGGCATAAGTGCCGCCGGAAATCAGGGTCAGTAGCAGCAGGGTAGCGCGCATTCTCCCTCCATGGAGGCGATAGCCCTGCTATCGCCTGTTAGTCCGTAGCGTGTTCGCCCTCTTCCTCTTCTTCGTCGTCCTTCGGCGTGTAGAACCGGGCAAAGAACAGGCCCGCTTCAAACAGCAGCAGCATGGGGATGGCCAGCATGGACTGAGAGATCACGTCCGGCGGGGTCAGCACCATACCGATTACGAAGGCACCCACGATGATGTAGGGGCGTTTCTCTTTCAGGCTTGCCACGTCGGTGGCGCCTGTCCAGCACATTAGCATCACCGCAATGGGGATCTCAAACGCCAGACCGAAAGCGAAGAACAGCTTCAAAACGAAGTTGAGGTAGCTGTTGATGTCCGTTGCCACCTGCACCCCTTCCGGTGCCACGCTGGTGAAGAAGCCAAACACCACCGGGAACACAACGAAGTAGGCAAACGCGATGCCGGAGTAGAACAGCACCGTACTGGAGGCCAGCAGTGGCATGATCATCTTGCGTTCATGCTTGTACAGACCCGGCGCAATAAAGGCCCACATCTGGTACAGCACGTACGGAATCGCGAGGAAGAAGGACACCACCAGGGTCAGCTTGAAGGGTGCAAAGAACGGCGAGGCCACGTCGGTGGCGATCATCGATGCACTCTCAGGCATTACCTCAAGCAGCGGTTTGGAGAGGTAGTGGTAGATGTCTTTGGACCAGTAGGCCAGAGAGAAAAACACCACCAGAACGGAGCCGATTGCCTTCATCAAACGGCTGCGCAGCTCCATCAAGTGGCTAATCAAGGGTTGCTGGTCAGACATGGTTTACTCTTTGGGCTTGGACTCGGCCGGCGCTGCTGCAGGTGCGGCTGCTGCCGGTTTGGTCTCGTTGTCCGCGGTCGCCGGAGCGGGCTCTGCGGCCGGGGCCTGAGCGTCGCTTTCCGCGTAGGGGCGGTTTACCGATTGGGCAGCCTCCCGCAGTTCCTGGATGGATTGCTGCAGGCCGGGGTCAAGATCCTTGAGCCCCTTGGCTTCCGCCTTTTTCAGATCCGCCTGGAGCTGTTCGATTTTCAGCTCCTGTTCCAGCTCGGTGCGCACAGAACCGGCCATCCGCTTAATGGTGCGGACCCAGCCGGAGACGGTACGTACCGCCACGGGCAGTCGTTCCGGGCCGAGCACAATCAGGCCCAGCACCACGACCACCAGCATTTCGAAAAAGCCGAACCCGTCGAACATAAGGGATTACGCCTGTTCTTTGTTCTTCTGCTCAGTGGTGTTCTGGGCAGCAGTGTTTTGAGCGGTAGTCTCTTTGCCGTTGTCTTCCAGTGCTTTCTTGTCGGCCGCAGCGGAATCTTCGTCGGACATGGCTTTCTTGAAGCCTTTAACAGCGCCGCCGAGGTCGCCGCCGATGCCGCGCAGTTTCTTGGTTCCGAACAGCAAAACTACGATCAGTGCGACGATCAGAAGTTGCCAGATGCTGATGTTGCCCATAGTGGCTCCCATTTACGGTTTGCGGCTGTTATTCAGCCTGAGAAATCATCTTCAAGTGTACCGTGGTTAATCACGGTTTCCTAATTCGCCAGCACGTGATCCAGGCCACAAAGCCCGCCGTTGCCAACGCCATGGAAGGCCAGATTGTAACGGTTTTACCAAAGAGGATTGTGCTGGAGATCACCAAACACCCACCTATCACGAGGAAAATTTGGCTTCTGTGTTGGCGACGACGTTCCTGAATGTAGGGTTCCAGAACCTGCCGGGGATTGGTCAGCAGGGTGCGGCCCAGGGTCAGGTTGTCATGCAAAAGATCCGGCAGTTCAGGCAGTTTCTCCGCCCAGAACGGCGCGGATTCCTTAACCCGTTGCCAGTAGGCCTGGGGCCCCATCTGCTGCGCCATCCACTGTTCCAGGAACGGTTTGGCGGTGTCCCAAAGATCCAATTGCGGATAGAGCTGGCGACCGAGTCCTTCGATATAGAGCAGGGTTTTCTCCAGCAGCACCAGCTGAGGTTTGACTACCATGCCGAACTCGTGGGCGGTGCGGAACAGGTCAACCAGCAGCTGGCCGAAGCTGATCTCCGACAGCGGCTTGTTCTCCAGCGGTGCGAACACCTGCTTAAGGGCGTGCTCAAAGGCCACTGGATCCGCCTTGGCGTCCACCCAGCCGGTTTGCAGGAACAGTTGCGCCAGACGGCGGTAATCCTGGTTAAAGAAGGCCAGGAAGATCTCCGCCATATCGCGCTTGTCCTGTTCGGACAGGTGGCCGACGATGCCGCAGTCGATGCCGATGTACATCGGGTCGTCCGGATGTTCGCGGGAGACAAAGATGTTGCCCGGGTGCATGTCGGCGTGGAAGAAGTTGTCCCGGAACACCTGGGTGAAGAACACCTCCACCCCACGTTCAGCCAGCTTCTTCATGTCGGTACCCTGGGCATGCAGGGCCGCAATGTCGGTGACCGGAATGCCGTAGATGCGCTCCATCACCATCAGGTTGGGGTGGCTGAACTGCTCATACACCCTGGGGATGTACAGTGCGTCAGACCCTTCAAAGTTGGCGCGCAGGCGCTGAGCGTTGTCCGCTTCGCGGGTCAGGTCCAGCTCCGCCAGGATGGTGCGGCGGTAATCTTCGACCACCTCCACCGGGTGCAGGCGCTGGCCGGTAGGGCTGGCCGCCAGCAGGCGGGCGACCTGAGCCATCAGGGCCAGGTCGGCGCGGATCACCGACTCAATGCCGGGACGCACCACCTTAATCACCACCTCATCACCGTTGGACTTGAGCCGGGCGGTGTGGACCTGCGCCACCGAAGCGGAGGCCAGTGGAGTGGGGTTAAAGTCGTCGAACAGGGCGTCGATGGGTTGGCCCAGCGCCGCTTCAATGCGCGCAGTGGCCTGGTCGGGGGAGAAGGGAGGGACCTGGTCCTGCAGCAGGGCCAGCGCATCGGCCAGTTCATCCGGCAGCAGGTCGCGCCGGGTGGAAAGCATCTGGCCGAACTTGATGTAAACCGGGCCCAGCGCCTGCAGGGCCAGCTTCAGTCGTACCGCCGGGGCTTCATGCTGGGCGGTGCGGGGCAGCCAGAACAACAGCCGGTCGAGCCACACCAGCAGGGCGGGGCGGCGCGATTCGGGCAACAGATCAAGCAGGCGGTATCGGTGCAGGGTGCGGGCAATCTGCCAGCTGCGACGCAGCGACGCCAGGGTCATGAACGCCGCTCCAGTTCCGTCAGGCGACGGGCCAGTTGCTCAACCTGTTGAGCCAGGGCATCCACCTGCTCAACAAAGTGGGCCACTTCGCTCTGTCCCGGGGCCAGCCGCAACTCCTCCCGCAGCACTTCACCGGTGTGCTGGTGCAGGCGGTTCAGATCCTGCTCGGCACGGTTGAGCAGTGCCCGGCCGGTCTGATCGACACGGTAGGCCATGGCATCGCCCAGGTAGCGGCTCAGCGGCTCGGCCAGGTCCGGCTCGATGGCGCCCAGCAGGTTGGCCAGCTTGCCCACCAGCTGCATGTCACCTTCGATCTCCAGCGCCCCCTCTTTCACCAGAGTGGACAGCGAGGCGCCCTGGGACACCTGGCGCAGGGTCAGCAGACTGAGGCTGAGCTGGGCTTGAGTGTCGCCGTCGTATTCGCTGTAGACCTGGATAGGGTCACGCAGGATCAGGAAAAGCGGGAAGGGCAGCTCACTGAGCTGTAACCGGACCACCTGACCCTGCCATCGGGCCAGGGGGTTCGGATCGGGGTGGAAACGCAACAGTTGGGCCAGGGTGGTTTCCATTACCCCGGCCACGAGGGTGGCGATCCGCATCGGCTTTAGAACTTATAGCCGCGGTGCAGCGCCACCACGCCGTTGGTCATATTGACGTAGTCGGCCTGGTCGAAACCGGCATCCAGCATCATCTGCTTGAGGGTTTCCTGGTCCGGGTGGACACGGATGGATTCGGACAGGTAGCGGTAGGACTCAGCGTCACCGGCCACCATGGAACCCATGCGCGGAATCACCTGGAAGCTGTAGAAGTCGTAGGCCTTCTGCATCAGTGCGTTCTGCGGCTTGGAGAACTCCAGCACCAGCAGCTTGCCGCCGGGCTTGAGGATGCGTTGCATCGACTTCAGCGCCTTCTCTTTTTCGGTCACGTTACGCAGACCGAAAGCGATGGTGATGATGTCAAAGTGGTTGTCCGGGAACGGCAGCGCTTCGGCGTTGGCCTGAACGTAGCTGACGTTGCCGACCACGCCCATGTCGTGCAGCTTGGCACGGCCCACTTTCAGCATGGAGTCGTTGATGTCGGCCAGAACCACTTCGCCGGTTTCGCCCACCAGGTGGGAGAACTTGGCGGTCAGGTCACCGGTGCCGCCAGCCAGATCCAGCACTTTCATGCCAGGGCGGGCCGCTGCACATTCGATGGTAAAACGCTTCCAGTAGCGGTGAACGCCGAAGGACATCAGGTCGTTCATCAGGTCGTACTTGGACGCCACGGAGTGGAACACGTCCGCCACCATCTCTGCTTTGCGGTCTTTCTCTACCTGCTTGTAGCCAAAATGAGTTTTGTTGTCAGCGCCGTCGGCCATGCTGTTGTCAATCCTGTGCAGCCATCTTGGGTTTGGGGCCACAGTCTACACTTTAAACCAATTAACAGAAACGGTGCTTGCGTCGCAGGATGCTGTCTAATTCATGAACTGTGATCCTGCCAAAACGACAAGCCAATCAACCCTGTGATCCCCGGTGCGTCTGACAATTGTCCTGGTCTTCCTGTTGAGCCTGCCATTGCGCGCGGATTCCCCCTCCGAGCCCTGGCGCCGCTACTTTTCGCCTCAGCGCCTGGATGCGCTGGGGCAGCGCTTTGGCGCCGAGGGGCGGGACCGGGCCGAGGCCCTCGGCCAGTTTCTGGACCGGGAAGTGGCCGCCGCCCGGCCGGTGCCGGAGCAGTTGCAACGGGTGAACGACTATTTCAACGGGCTGACCTTTGTCGACGATCAAACCCATTGGGGCCAGCCCGATTACTGGGCCACGCCGCTGGAGTTCGTTGCCAGTGGCGGGGGGGATTGCGAGGACTTCGCCATCGCCAAGTATTTCACCCTGCGGGTGCTTGGGGTGCCAGCCGACAAGCTGCGGCTGACCTACGCCAAGGCGGTCACCCTGAATCAGGCCCATATGGTGTTGACCTATCTGCCCAGCCCCAATGGCATGCCGCTGGTGCTGGATAACCTCAATCCCGACATTCTGCCGGGCAGTGAGCGGCCCGACCTGGTGCCGGTCTACAGCTTCAACGGTGAAGGGCTGTGGCGGGCGAGGGCGTTTGACCAGGGGGTGCGCCTGAAAAGCGGCGACAGTGGCGTTGAGCTCTGGCAGGAACTGGTGGATCGGATCACCATCGAGGGAGAGTAGGAGGACTGATGACGTTGTTTCGACTGCTTTTGATCGCCCTGGTGGTACTGGTGGGCAGCCTGACGGCAAGCAGCCTCTGGCTCTACCTGCGCACCACTCAGGACTACCTCAGCCAACAGTTGGCGGTACACGGTGCGGACACGGCCACCTCGCTGGGGCTGTCGCTGGCGCCGGTGCTACAAGCGGAGGACTGGGTGTTGGCTGGCTCCATGGTGGACGCCATCAATGACAGCGGTGAGTACAGCCTGCTGGTGGTGGAAGAGACCGAGGGCGACCGCCGTATCGCGCGCCAGAGCGTGTTTTACGGTGAGGACACCCCCAGCTGGTTCCGCCGGATGTTTCCGCTGCAAGCGCCGGTGATGACCACTGAGGTCAGCGGCGGTTGGGTGACGGTGGCGACCCTGCAGGTTCAGGCCAGCCCGGCCCGGGCGCAGGACCACCTGTGGCAACTGACCAAACACCTGCTGTGGGTGGCACTGGTGCTGGCGGCCATCGCCATCGCCCTCGGAGCGTTGTTGCTGCGGCGGGTGCTGGAGCCGTTGCAGGCGGCCCGTCGGCAGGCCGATGGCATCCGCAAGCGTCGCTACCTGCGTCAGCCGGAGCTGCCCCGGATCCGCGAACTGCGCTCGCTGGTGCTGGCGATGAACCAGATGGTCTCCACCTCGGAAGCGCTGTTTAAGGAGCAGTGCCAGCGGATCGAACGCCTGCGCCAGCAGACCCAACTGGATGCCGACACCGGGCTGGGCAACCTCAGCCGGGCCCGCAACCGGCTGGGGCAGCTGACCAAGGACCGGGAGATGGCCGGCGGCATGGTCGCCCGGCTGCACCTGGTGGGGCTGGATAAGGTCGAACTGGCCCGCGGGGTGGATGGTGAGCAGACCCTGATGCAACAGCTGGCGGACATCCTCAATGAGTGGGTACTGAAACTGCCCAGCGCCCGGGCCTATCGCACCGGGTTTGCCGACTTCCTGCTGCTGCTGCCCGGCAGCGGTCCCAGTGATCTGGCGCAATGGGAGAGCGAGTTGCGCCAGCGGGTGCTGGTGGCGCTGCGCCAGTGGGGGGGCCAGCGGGTGCTGCTGGTGGCGAATACCTACGCGCTCAATGCCAACCCCGTTGAGGTGGAGGCGGAACTGGAGGGGTTGCTGTCCGAGGCGTTGGGGCACAACGACGACAGCCTCTATCTGTTGGGTGAAGCGGGCGCGGGCGGCGGCTACAGCCTGCAACAGCAGGAGCAGCAGCTGTCCCGGTTGCTCAGTCAGGCCCCGAGGTTGTTGGCCCAGCCCATCCATGACCGGGATGGTCAGGCGCTGTTTGAAGAGGTACTGGCCCGCTTTCACGATGGTGAGCGCTGGTTGTCGCCGGGCCCGGTAATGGTGATGGTGGCGCGCCAGCAGCGTCATCAGACGCTGGATCTGCTGGTGCTCGATACCCTGCTGGCCCGCCTGCCGGAGCAACGTCCCCTGTCGGTGAACCTGACCGTGGAGTCGGTGTTGGATCCGCTGTTCCTGCCCGCCCTGCGCCGCCGTCTGCTGAACCATCATGGCCAACTGGCGCTGGAGCTGCCCGAGCGCGCCTATCTGGTCGAGCCGGAGCTGACCAGCCGCTTTATCGAAGCGATGGCGGCGATGTCGGTGCCGGTGTGGCTGGACCACACCACCCCGGCAGGCTTACCGCTGTTGATGCAACCGGGGCTGACCGGCATCAAGCTGGATGCGGCCTACACCCGGGATACCCAACACGACGGCACGGCGCTGGTGGAGATGATGGTGGCGGCGGCCCATGCCCGCGGCATTCTGGTGGTGGCGGAACAGGTGGAGGACGCCGGGCTGGCCCGGCAACTGTGGCAACTTGGGGTGGATGGGGTGCAGGGGTTTGCGGTGCTCGCCCCCCGTCCCCTTGGGCCGGAGGATGGTCCGGCCCCGGTATAACGTCAGGGCAGTGGGTTGGCGCGACCGGCCAGGTAGCTCAGCACCAGCTCTGACAGGGCCTGGCCAACACTGCGCCGTCCGGCGATCTCACCGGACGGATGGCAACGCGGTGCCCCTTCGCACAGGTGCAGGTAGCGGCTGTCCCGGTACTGGGCCAGTCGGTAGATGACATGGCAGGCGTCGTTCATCGGCACCCCGACCCGGCACTCCGCGGAGGAGGGCATCGACTCGATGGCGTCCATATCCAGCTCAATGCCGAGAGGGCGGGACTGGATCTCCAGCTCCGCCAGGGTTTCATCCAGCACCTGGCTCAACGCGATGTGTCGCCGGGTCCAGATCTGCTGAAAGCTGATGTGATGGATGCCGAGCTGGCGCATCTGGCTCAGCGCCGCGGCGTTGTTCTTCTGCTCATGCAGGCCAATCACCCGGTACCAGTTCAGTGCGCCATGACGCCAGGCGTAGGCAAAGCCATTGCCGCTGTGGCGCCCCTCCGCCGCGCGGAAGTCGGCATGGGGGTCGAGATTGACCGCCGCCAGCGGTTTATCCAGCGCCAGGCTGGCCCCGCACAGCAGCGGAAAGGCATTGTTGTGGCCCCCGCCGATCACGATGGGTTCCAGGCCCGCCGAGACGATGGCGCGGATCACCGGCGTCAGCCGGCTGTCCAGTTCGGCGGTCAGGGCCCGCAGCTGCTCAAGCTCGGCCGGGTGTTGCGGGTCGAGATCCTGAGCACTGTCCTGCAGGTCGGCCACCATCAGGGCACCCAGCAGCAGGATGTCACTGCCCTCGATGTAATCGTTGGACTGCAGATTGAGGAACTGGGCCAAAAAGGCGTCCCAGCCCGCATCGCTGCCGCCGCGGCCGCAGTTGGCGCGGGGGCCGATGTCCTCGGGCACCCCCAACAGGACGTAGCGTGCGCCGTCAGTACGGGCCTGGGACAGGATCCCGGCAAGGCTGTCGCCCTGGGGCAACAGCAGATGTTCGCCAAGGCGTTGCTCGCCCGGCCGCGCGGTGGTGTAGTCGGCCAGGGTCGCGGCCGTGGCAAGGTTCAGGTTCATTCGATGTCCAGTGGGTCCTGAGACAGGATGATGCCGGTGCTGTCGGCGTAGAGGTGGTCTTCCGGCAGGAAGGTGACGCCGCCGAAGTTCACCGGCAGGTCGAGGCTGCCCTCGCCATTCTCGCCGGCACCCACCGGAATGGAGGCCAGTGCCATGATGCCCAGGTCCAGTTCCTCCAGTGCGTCGACGTCACGGACGGAGCCGTATACCACCAGGCCTTCCCAGCGGTTGTTCACCGCCAGGCTGGCGATGTCGGCGTCGATCAGGGCGCGACGCAGGGAACCGCCGCCATCCACCAGCAGCACTTTACCGGTGCCATCCTGCTCCAGCGCCTCCAGAATGGCGCTGCAGTCCTCGAAGCACTTCACCGTACGCAGTTCCCCCCCAAAGGAGGGACGCCCCCCAAAGTTGCTGAACATGGGCTCCACCACGTCGACCTGGTCTCCGAAAAGATCACACAGTTCAGAGGTGTTGTAATGCATGCTGACTCCTCGCGCTTCACGCTGGAAAAGGGGGCTTTGCCTTCAAAGTAATGAAAAACCGGGGCTTTGCAATGGTGCAGCGCCATATCGCCCGGTTTTTGTGCACTCCGGGGAGGCTGTCACAGCAACGTCGTCACTTTGTCATGCTCCCGACCCTCTGCTGTCAAGGGAGTGTCATGGCCGCCGCCTAGCTTGTGGGGCAAAGGCAGGAGAGGACTGGCTTATGTGGCAACGGATGGATCATTGGGACCGGGAGCTGATGACGCGACTGCAACGTCTGCCCGCCCCCACTCTGTGGCGACCCACTGCTCGTTGGGTGTCGTTAAGCGGCGACGGCGCGGGTTACCTATTGTTTGCCCTGCTGCTGGCGGAACTGGGGGGCGCCCGGGGCCAGCAGTTTCTGCTGGCGGGGCTGGCCGCCTATGCGCTGGAGCTGCCCACCTACTGGCTGCTGAAAAACACCCTGAAGCGGGCCCGACCCTGCCACAACATGGGCGGGGTGGTGGCGGTGGTGGACCCCCACGACAAGTTCAGCCTGCCCTCCGGCCATACCGCGGCGGCGTTTCTGTTTGCCACCCTGCTGGCCTGGTACTGGCCGCCCCTGATGCCGCTGGCCTATGGCTGGGCCACGCTGGTGGGAGTGTCCCGGGTGCTGCTGGGGGTGCACTACCCCGGTGACATCGTGGCGGGGGCCAGCCTGGGGCTATGGGCGGGCCACATGGGGCTGTACTGGATTCACTAAACTGAAGTTAATCAGCGATAAGGAAGCGTCGATGCGGATTCTTTATGGGGTGCAGGGCACCGGTAATGGCCATCTGACCCGGGCCCGGGTGATCGCCCCGGCCTTTGCCCGCGCCGGAGTGGAAGTGGATTATCTGTTCTCCGGCCGTCCCCGGGACACGTTCTTTGATATGGAGGACTTTGGCGATTTCCAATGCAAACAGGGGCTCAGTTTCAGCACCCACAAAGGGCAGATCAGCCTGCTGCGGACGGCGAGGGACAATAACCTGATGGCGTTGTGGAACGACATCCGAAGCCTCGACCTGTCCGGTTACGATCTGGTGCTGAACGACTTTGAACCGGTGTCGGCCTGGGCCGCCAAACAACAGGGCAAACCCTGCATCGGCATCAGCCACCAGAATGCGTTTAACCACAATGTGCCGATCACCGGCGACCGCTGGCACAACCGGCTGATCATGAAATATTTCGCCCCCACCAGCATCGCCCTGGGTTGCCATTGGCACCACTTCGGCTGTGACCTGCTGCCCCCCTTTATCGAGGAGATTGCACCGGCGGCAACGGAAACCGGCAAGGTGTTGGTGTACCTGCCGTTTGAAGACGCTGACGACATCGTCGCCCTGCTGGCGCCGCTGACCGACAACCATTTTGTGGTCTATCACGGCAGTGCCGCACCGACGGACCTACCCGCCCATGTGCAGTGGAACGGGTTCTGTCGGGAGGGCTTTCAGTATGACCTGGCCTCCTGTTGTGGGGTGATCTGCTCCGCCGGGTTTGAGCTGGTGTCGGAAGCGCTGGTGCTGGGCAAAAAGCTGCTGCTTAAACCGCTACAGGGCCAGTTTGAACAGCTCTCCAATGCGTTGGCCCTGGAGCTGCTGGGGGCGGCGGAGTCGATGAAAACCCTCTGCCCTGAGCGGGTGGCCCAGTGGCTGCACAGCCCGGAGATGGAACCCATCGTCTACCCGCAGATGGGGGATGCGCTGGTGCAGTGGTTGCTGGCCCGGCGCTGGGATGACGTCAGCGGCTTGTGCAAACAGGCCTGGGCCCAGGCCAAGCTGCCGGAGGCGTGGCAGCATAAGTGGGCTTACGCCTACTGAATCGCAGCGAACCACAACAGACGGCGCCTCGGGGCGCCGTTTTTGATCTTCCCCGGTTGAGGCAGCGTACCCAGTTCAGTGGCTGAGGAGGGGCGAGTGATGCAGCAACACCAACGGCTATTGGTATTGGGCGCCAGCGGGTTTATCGGCGGGCACCTTATTCCACACCTGCTGAAGCAGGGTTATTGGGTCCGTGCTGGCGGGCGTCATCCGCAGCAGCTGGCGCAGCGGGATTGGCCGGGCGTGGAGTGCGTCAAAGTGGACGTGCTCAAGCCCGACACCCTGCCCGAGGCGCTGGCGGACATCGACGTGGTGTATTACCTGGTGCACGGTATGACCGAAGGCGAGGGCTTTGCCGAGCGGGAGCATCGCGGCGCCATCAATCTGGCTCAGGCCGCCGAACAGGCGGGCGTAAAACGACTGGTTTATCTCGGCGCGCTGCACCCCAAAGGGGCCGATTCGCTGCACCTTCGCAGCCGCAGCGCCACCGGGGAAGGTTTGCGGCGGGGTTCCGTGCCCGTGACTGAGATCCGCGCCCCGATAGTCATTGGGCCCGGCTCCGCCGCTTTCGAAGTGATGCGCGATCTGGTCTATAACCTGCCGGTCATGGTCACGCCCAAGTGGGTGCGTTCCGCCATGGCCCCCATCGCCCTGCCCAACCTGCTGCACTATCTCAGCGGCCTGCTGACCCTCGATGATCGGGGCGACGCCACCTACGACGTGGCCGGGCCGGAGATGATGAGCTACGAGGCGCAGATGCGCCGGTTTGCCGAGATCGTCGGCCGTCGGCTCTACATCCTGCCGGTGCCCCTGCTGACGCCGGGGTTGTCGGCCCGCTGGCTGCGTTTTATCACTGCGGTGCCCACCGGCATCGCCAAAGCGTTGATTGGCGGACTGAAGCAGGATCTGCCCGCCGACGACCGGGTAATTCGGCAGAAGCTGCCGCAAACCCTGCTGGGATTCGATGAGGCGGTGCGACTGGCACTGTCTGAGGAGCGGGAGCAGGTGGCCGAGCAGCATCCGGCCCGGGCCAGTGTGATGCGCCGCCGCTGGCAGCCCCGGTTCGCCTACTACCCAAAATCCGATGGTGCCAGCGCGGTGATCGACGCGCCGGTGGAGCGGGTCTGGCAGGAGGTGTGCCGGATCGGCGGGCGGCCGCGCTACTTTGCGTTCGACCCCCTGTGGCGCATTCGCGAAGCCTTTGATGCCCTGATTGGCGGCAATGGTATGGACTACTACCGGCGTGATCCGGACCGTCTGCGTCAGGGCGATCGGGTCGATTCCTGGAGCGTGGCGGAGCTGACACCGCTGCGCCACCTCACCCTGCTGTTTGGCATGAAGGCGCCGGGCATGGGGGGCCTCACCTTTGAGCTGCGCCCCCACGGGCAGGGCACTTATCTGTCCCTCACCTGCTGGTGGTATCCGTCCGGCGTCTGGGGCCTGATGTATTGGTGGGCCATGCTGCCCGCCCACGTCATCCTGTTCCGCCGCATGGTGGCCAATATCGGCACCTTGTCACGGCGCCCCGGCGGCAGCAGCTCGCTGGTGCAGGTCTGAGTCAGGCCTCGCGCTGCTCCAGTTCGTAGAGGGATTCCAGCACCAGCTCCATGCGGGGTTGCAACAGGGCCTGAGCATCCTGCAGGCCCTGGTTGTAGATGGTCGGGCCAAGGGTTTTGAGCAGAAAATCGAGCAGAAACTCCGCCTCAAACTGGCCGAGATCCCGGTCCAGCTCCTGTTCGAAGTAATCGCTTAAGCGGCCCAGCATCGCCTGACGCTGGGCCGGTTCCAATGTGATCATGACGCCGCCTTATTGCGCTGAGGAAGCGCCAAGGTAGCGGTAGATGGCGGCCCCAATCAAGGCACCAATAATGGGCGCCACCCAGAACAACCAAAGCTGGCTGGTGGCCCAGTCACCCACATACAGCGCTACCCCGGTACTGCGCGCCGGGTTGACCGAGGTGTTGGTGACGGGAATGGAGATCAGGTGGATCAGGGTCAGGCAGAGGCCGATGGCGATGGGGGCAAAGCCCGCCGGGGCGCGGCTGTCGGTGGCCCCGAGGATCACCAGCAGGAACATGGCGGTCATCACCACTTCGCAGATCAGGGCGGCCGTCAGGCTGTAGCCGCCGGGGGAGTGTTCGCCGTAACCGTTAGAGGCGAAGCCGCCGGCAAGGTCAAAGCCCGCTTGGCCACTGGCGATCAGGTAGAGCACACCCCCCGCCGCCAATCCGCCCAATACCTGAGCCAGGATGTAGGAAAGGATCTGGCCCGCGCCGAAGCGGCCACCGGCCCACAAACCGATGGTGACGGCGGGGTTGAGGTGACAGCCGGAGATGTGGCCGATGGCAAACGCCATGGTCAGCACCGTCAGGCCAAAAGCGAGGGCGACGCCAAGCAGGCCAATGCCGACGTCGGGGAAAGCGGCGGCCAGTACGGCACTGCCGCAGCCACCCAGCACCAACCAGAAAGTACCAAAGAATTCCGCTACCTGGGCACGCATGGCGGCCTCCTGTCCGGGGATTGGGACTCCAAGTATGGTCTATTATCGAAAAATCAGATCCAGCGCCGCACCCGCTGGCAATAGCGTTCAAAATCATGGCCAAAGCGATGGCGCAGGGCGCGCTCCTCCGGGCCAATCTGGAACCGGTTCAGATACAGCATAAACAGCGGCACCATCGCCAGAGCGGCGGGGGAGGCCAGGTAGGTGCCCCAGCCGATCAGCAGCACCAGCATCCCCAGGTACATCGGGTTGCGGCTGCGCTTGTAGATGCCCCGTACCACCAGCTGGCTGCTGGTTTCAGGCCGGGTGGGATTGACGGTGGTGTCCGCACGGCGAAACGCCAGGGCTCCACTGATGGCGATGGCGGGGCCGATCAACAGGGCCACCACCAGGGCGCTCAGGCGCATGGCGGGAGTGATGGGCAGGTTCGGGGTCAGGTCTGCCAGGGCCCACATAATCAATCCCACCAGCAGCAACAGCGCCACCGGTGGGATCTTTAACTCGAGTTGCCTCATCGTTGTTTGCGCTCCAGCTCCGCCACCCGCTGTTCCAGCGAGGCCAGCCGCTGATTCAGTTGCGGCTCGCGACGACGAAGGCTGTGCAGGCCACTCACTTCCAACAGCAGCATCAGCGCGATGCCGCCCAGCAGGGCCCAGGTGATAAGGTCCGATAAAACCATGAACGACTCCATTCGTTTCTGATTGCTATGAACTTATCGCCTGAGCCGCGCTTTGGCTACCCCATCAGGGGTAGATGGGTGCGGTATTTTCCGGTCGCCGCCGCCACCGCATTCACCACCGCCGGGGCCACCACGGCTGTGGCCGGTTCCCCTACCCCGGTGGGCGGTTCTGCCGATGGCATGATATGCACCTCAACCTCAGGCATATCGCGCATCCGCGCCACTTTGTGGTTCTGGAAGTTGGACTGTTTTACCTTGCCGTCCTCGATGCTCAGGGTGGAGAACAACACCTGGCCGAGGCCGAAGCCGATCCCCCCTTCCATCTGGGCTGCCACGATGTCCGGGTCCACCGCCAGGCCGCAATCCACCACGCAGGTGATCTTGTCGACCTTGACCTCGTCCCCCTCCATGGTGACTTCGGCCACCAGCGCCACATAGCTTTCGAACAGGAACTGCACCGCCACGCCCATGCCCCGGTTGGCGCCCATCTCTTTGCCCCAACCCGCTTTCTCTGCCGCGGTTTTCAGCACCGCGTTGTAGCGGGGATTGGTGCCCTGTTGCAGGCGGAACTGCACCGGGTCCTGCCCCGCCTTGCGGGCCAGCGCGTCCATGGTGACCTCCTTGGCCAGGGCGGTGTGGTTATGGCCCACGGCGCGCCACCACTGCACCGGCACACCGTGGTTGTGGTTGTGCACCCGGAAGTCGGTATTGGGGAAGGCGTAGGGCAGGTCGGTGGCGCCTTCGATGCTGGTGTGGTCAATGCCGTTGTGCACCAGGGCGGACTCAAACGGGGTGCCTGATACCACGGATTTGCCGGCGATATGTTGCTGCCAGGCCAGCAGCTTGCCTTCGCCGTCCACGGCGGCTTTGACCCGCTGGTAGTAGGCGGGGCGATACCAGCCTGCGCGGGTGTCCACTTCGCGGGTCCACACCACCTTGACCGGTTTGCCCGGGAACTGGCGGGCGATGTCGACGCACTCCAGTCCGTAGTCCCAGGCCGGATTGGCGCGCCGACCAAAGCTGCTGCCGGCAATCAGTACGTTGGCTTTGACCTGCTCCGGCTTGATGCCGAGGATCCGGGCGGCGCCCATCTGATCTCCGGTGGGCATCTGGAAGCCGCTCCACAGCTCGCAACCGTCCTTGTCCACCCGGGCCACGCAGTTCATTGGCTCCATGGTGGCGTGGGGCAGGAACGGGGTGGCGAAGTCCATCTCGACGGTGTGGGCCGCCTCGGCAAACGCCTTGCTGGCGTCCCCCTTCTGTTCGGCGATCAGGCCCGGCTGGTTGGTCAGCCCCTTAAGGGTTTCCCACATGGCGCTGGTGCTGAGTCGTTCCGCGTTGGATTCGTCCCAGCTCACTTTGACCTGTTTGGCGGCGCTCTGGGCAGTCCAGAAATCTTTGGCCACCACCGCGACACCGTTGGAGAAGGTGACGATGCCTTCGACGCCATCGGCCTTGTCGGCGCCATTGGCGTTAAAGCCGGTCACCTTGGCGCCGAAGCGGGGCGGGTGGATCACCACGGCGGTCAGCATGCCGGGCAGGTTGATGTCCTGGGTGTAGATGGCGCTGCCGTCGGTTTTGCCCTTATCCAGTCGCGGCATCGGTTTGCCGATGTAGATGAACTGGTCCGGATTTTTCAGGGTTAACCCGTCGGGGTTGGGCACCGGTTCGGCCCGGGCCGCCTCGGCCAGTTCGCCGTAACTGAGTCGCTCATTGCCGTTGATCACCTGGCCCTGCTCGGTACGCAGGGTGTCGGCTTTGACCCCCCAGCGCTTGGCGGCGGCGGCCAGCAGCATCTGGCGCATGGCCGCCCCGACCTGACGCATCTGCAGGTAGGAACTGGACAGGCCGGTACTGCCACCGGTGCCCTGCATCGGTCCCCACTGGGTGTGGTTGAACTTGGTGGGATCACCGGGGGCGGGTTTGGCCACCAGTTGGTCCCAGGCCGCATCCAGCTCCTCCCCAACCAGCATCGCCAGCCCGGTAAAGGCGCCCTGACCCATCTCCAGATGCTTAATCATCACCTCCACGCGGTTGTCGGGTGTCAGGGTGATAAACACATTGGGATCGGTGTTGGGGCGGTTGGCATCTGGGCGCTCGCTTTCGGCGTGGGCCGGACGGGGCAGATGCACCCCCAGAACCAGTGCCCCACCGGTGCCGGCCACCACTTGCAGGAAGCGGCGACGGCTTAACCCTTGGCGTTTCACAATCATGCTGGCCTCCTCAGCTGTCCGATTGCAGTTGCTCGGCGGCCTGCTTAATCGCTTTACGCACCCGCACGTAGGTGCCGCAGCGGCAGATGCAGCCGGACATGGCTTGGTCGATGGCGGCGTCATCGGGCTTGGGGTTGCTGCTCAACAACCCGGTAGCGGCCATCACCTGGCCACTTTGGCAGTAGCCACACTGGTGCACGTTGAGTTCATTCCACACCGCAATGACGGTTTCGCCGACCCGGCCCTGGTTGCCTTCAATGGTGGTGATCGCTTTGCCCTGGGCATTGCGTGCCCGCAGGGTGCAGGAGCGGGCGGGCCGGCCATCCACCAACACGGTGCAGGCGCCGCACTGGGCGATACCGCAGCCGTACTTGGTGCCGGTCAGGCCGATGGTGTCCCGCAGGACCCAAAGCAAAGGGGTGTCGTCGGCCACGTCAATTTTGTGGGATTGGCCGTTAATGGTGAGGGTCATCTCCATAGCTTGCTCCGTTGCCGGACCCGGGCCAGCAGCGTGTGTGGCTCCGGGGAGGGTTGGGCCAGGCGGCGCAGGTCCGCCGGGGTGTCGATATCGAGGGCCGCATTGGGCATATCCAGTTTGTGCAGCCGGGGCAGGGCTGAGAGCCACATCCGGGCGCCCCGGTCGCCGTTGGTCATCATCAGCCGGGAGTAGAGGCAGCGGGGGAAGATGGCCGGAACGCCGAGGTGGCCGTCGTAGCGTGCGCAGACCGGTTGACCGTCGGTGAGGTAGCGGTCCACCAGCGCGCAGTAGTCGTGTTCGTTGACGGCGGCCTGGTCGGCCAGCGCCACCATGATGGCCTGGGTGTCGCCGGCCACGGCAGAGACGCCGGCAGCGATGGAGTGGCCCAGTCCCTGTTCATGGTCCGGTGCCACCAGATAGGGGGTGTCGCCCAGCAGGGGGATCAATTTGTCGGCGTCGTGGCCTAACACCACCAGCACCTGCCTGCCCAACACCGACTTCAGGGCAGAGAGACTGCGTTGGATCAGGGGCTGGCCATCGAGGGTGGCCAGCAGTTTGTTGCTGCCAAAGCGGCTGGATTGTCCGGCCGCCATCAGAAGTGCCGTCACTGGCGCCATTACAGTACCCCGCTGAGTGAGTGGCCATCGGCGCCGTGCAGTGCGGCATGACATTCGGCCAGAATAGAGAGTGCGATCCCTTCGGGCAGTTCCCCGCCCAGTGCCAGTCCGGCAGGCCCCGCCAGCCCGGGAAAGGTGGCCAGCCCGGCGTCACTGAGCACCTGTTGGCGCCGGTGGCGTGGGCCGAGCAGGGCGCAGTAGCGTGGCGGCTGTTGCGCCAACGCCGCGAGGGCATCGGCGTCCAGTCCCTGTTGATGGTGCATCACGATGGCGGCATCGATCTGGCGGAACCAGGGCTGTTGCGGCAGCGCTTCGGGCATCGCCTTGGTGAGCTGGCACTGTGCCGGAAAATGGCCCGGGCGACCGTGGGAGGTGCGGGGATCATTGAGCACCACCTGCCAGCCCAGTTTGATGGCCAACTCGGCCAGAGGCTGGGCATCAACGCCCGCCCCCAGTATCGCCAGCAGGGGCGGGGCGCGGTGTGGCGTCAGCAGCCAGGAGCGGTTGCCCCGCTCCTCGATAAAGCCCCGCTGGCTGACGCCAAAGCCCGCGTTGCCCGGGCTGTCCGGGGCGGGCCAGAGTGCGGCATCCGGTTCGGTGTTATCCGGCAGGGTCAGGCCGTGCACCACCGACTGCCGTTGCTGCAGGGCCTGATAAAGCGCGCCGAGTTGCAGGTAATCGTTGTCGGCACTGAGGGGCTGCAGCATCACCTGCACCGTGCCGCCGCAGCCAATCCCCAGTTGGTACACCACGCTGTCTTCGTCGTCGCTGTCGTAGGTCTGCTGGCGGCCCCGGCCACTTTGCATCACCGCCATCGCCTGGCGCTGCAGGTCGCTCTCCAGACAGCCGCCGCTGAGCAGACCAAGCTGCTCGCCAAGGTCGGAGAACAGCATCAGCGCGCCCGCTTTGCGGTAGGCGGAACCGGCGGTATGACAGACGTTGCCGAGTACCCATTGGCGGGCGTCCCGATGGGGGAACCACTGCTGCAGAAGATGGAATGGATGGTGAGGCATGAGGGCGTCCCTGTCGCAAAACTCTACGTAGTGTAGACAAGGACGGCGTGACCGGTCGGGTCAGTTTGCGGCCACAAAAAAGCCACCTTTCGGTGGCTTTTTTCTATTTTTTGTCCGGGTCGAAGAACTGCACGTTGAGGGGGATAAGCGCTTCCCGGCTGCCTTTGGCGGCCTTGAGACGGGCCAGGTAATCCGCCCAGTGCTGGTCCTGGTTGCGGCCCAGATCGTGCAGCACTTTCCAGGAGTAGAGGCCACTGTCGTGGCCATCGTCGAACACCAGCTTCACCGCGTAGTTGCCCACCGGTTCAATCCGGGTGATGTTGACCTCTTTCTTGTTGGTCACCAGCACCGGATTGCCGTGGCCATGCACCTCCGCGGAGGGCGAGCAGACCCGCAAAAGCTCACAGGCCAGAACAAAGTGGTCACCGTTGTCGAACTGCACCTCGAGCACTTTCGAGCCCTGTTTGAGTTTCAGTCCGGTCACTTTCGGGGTCATGGGCAGTCCTTACAGGATAAAGCGGGCCAGATCTTCGTCTTCCACCAGGGTATCCAGGTGGGCGTTCACGTAGGCGGCGTCCACGGTCAGGGACTGGCCGCTCTTGTCGGACGCGTCGAAGGAGATCTCCTCCATCAGGCGCTCCATCACGGTGTGCAGACGACGGGCGCCGATGTTCTCGGTGCGCTCGTTGACCTGCCAGGCCGCTTCGGCGATGCGCTGGATGCCGTCTTCAGTAAAGCTGACGTCCACCCCTTCGGTGCCCATCAGCGCTTTGTACTGCTCGGTCAGGCTGGCGTGCGGTTCGGTCAGGATGCGCACGAAGTCTTCGGCGGTGAGGGAGTCCAGCTCAACGCGGATCGGCAGACGGCCCTGCAGTTCCGGGATCAGGTCAGACGGCTTGGACAGCTGGAACGCACCGGAGGCGATAAACAGGATGTGGTCGGTCTTCACCATGCCGTGCTTGGTGTTAACGGTGCAGCCTTCCACCAGCGGCAGCAGGTCACGCTGAACGCCTTCGCGGGAGACATCCGGGCCGGACACTTCGCCACGCTTACAGATCTTGTCGATCTCGTCGAGGAACACGATGCCGTGCTGCTCAACCGCTTCGATCGCTTTCTCTTTCAGCTCTTCCGGCTTCACCAGCTTGGCCGCTTCCTCTTCCACCAGCAGTTTGAAGGCGTCTTTTACCTTCATCTTGCGGCGGTCTTTCTGCTGGCCACCCAGGTTCTGGAACATGGACTGGAGCTGGTTGGTCATCTCCTCCATGCCCGGAGGGGCCATGATCTCCACGCCCATCTGGGCCTGGGACACGTCCACCTCAATCTCTTTGTCGTCGAGCTGGCCTTCACGCAGTTTCTTGCGGAACACCTGGCGGGTGGCGGTGTTGTCGGCTTTCTGCTCGTTGCCCCACTGGTCTTTGGGGTTGGGCAGCAGCGCGTCGAGTACCCGCTCCTCGGCGGCTTCCTCGGCGCGGAATTTGTTCCGGGCCATCTCCTGTTCGCGGGTCATCTTGATGGCGGAGTCGGTCAGGTCACGGATGATCTGCTCAACCTCTTTGCCCACGTAGCCCACCTCGGTGAACTTGGTGGCTTCCACCTTGATGAAGGGCGCGTTGGCCAGCTTGGCCAGGCGACGGGCGATCTCGGTTTTACCCACACCGGTGGGGCCGATCATCAGGATGTTTTTCGGGGTTACTTCCTGGCGCAGCTCCGGCTCGAGCTGCATGCGGCGCCAGCGGTTACGCAGGGCGATGGCGACGGCTTTCTTGGCGCCGGACTGGCCGATGATGTGGTTATCCAGTTCGGAGACGATCTCTCTCGGGGTCATTTCAGACATCAGTTCGCCCCCTTGGCGTCAAGTTCTTCGATGGTTTGGGTCAGGTTGGTGAACACGCAGATCTCACCGGCGATGGTCAGGGCCTTTTCGCAGATGTCGCGGGCACCGAGGTCGGTGTTTTGCAGCAGGGCCAGGCCGGCCGCCTGAGCGTAGTTGCCGCCGGAGCCGATGGCGATGATGTCGTGTTCCGGTTCCACCACGTCGCCGTTACCGGAGATCAGCAGGCTGGTTTCCGCATCGGCGACGATCAGCATCGCTTCCAGCTTCTGCAGGGAACGCTCGGTGCGCCACGCTTTGGCCAGCTCAACGGCGGCCCGGGTCAGGTGGCCCTGGTGCGCGGTCAGCTTGGACTCCAGCAGTTCAAACAGGGTAAAGGCATCCGCGGTGGCACCAGCGAAACCGGCCAGCACTTTGCCGCCGTGCAGGTGGCGCACTTTGCGGGCGTTGCCTTTCATCACGGTGTTGCCCAGGGAGACTTGGCCGTCTCCGGCAATCACCACTTTGTCGCCGCGACGGACGGACACGATCGTGGTCATGAAAACCCCTTATCTTGATGGCGGCCACAAGGGCCGCCGTCTGGAAATGGTGCGTTGGGCGCGGGGCGCCCTCTGCCAGTTAGTCTAGATGTGGGGATGGACGGGGGGTGGTTCAACCCCCCTGACAGGGATTTGGCTGGGATCAGAGCATTCTTGGCAGCACATCCGCCTGCGGACGGTCATCGAACAGGCGATGTTTCAGCGCGCCAGCCAGGTGCAGCAGCATCAGCGCCAGCATCAGGTAGGCCATCGGGCCATGCAGGCTATGGGCGGTTTGCTGCAGCGCGTCGCTTTGGGGCACCAGGTTCGGCAGGGTCAGGCCAAACACCGTCAGTTCGCGGCCGATGCTGGACATGATGTAGCCGGACAGCGGCACCAGCAGCATCAGCAGGTAGAGGCTCCAGTGGGTGGCATGGGACAGGCCAATCTCCCAGCCCGCCAGGATCCCTTTGGAGCTGGGGATGGGGCTGCGACGGCGGATCAACAGGCGGGCCACCAGCAGCAACAGGGCCAGGAAGCCGAAGGATTTGTGCCAGCCATACAGCTCGAACTTAAAGGGGGAGCGGTCGAGGCCAGCCATATACCAGCCCACCGTGATAAGGCCGACCATCATCAGCGCCATCAGCCAGTGGATGGCGCGCAGGGGAAGCGAGTACTTCATGAGAATCACTCCTTTTACGAACTCTCAAACTCGCGCCTTAGATACCACGTTCACCGACCCGGCAGCTTGATCCGGATCAGACCGTAAAGCGGCTCAGCTTTTCCCGTTGCTCATTGGCGATGCCAGCCACCTGTTCCGACTGCACCGACAGCTCGTTGATCTGGTTTTGGCGATGGCCACTTTGCCGGGCCAGGTCGGAGAGGGTTTCGCTGGCATGGTGGCAGGCCTGGGTCTGCTCTGAGGTGGCCTGGGAGATCGCCACTGCACGCTGCTCAACGGTGACCACCGCCTGCTGGATCTGCGCCATCGCCTCATCCAGTTGCTGGCGCAGGGCGTGGGTGCGGTCCATCTCCTCGCGGCTGGCCAGAGCGGCGTCACGAGCGTTGCGGGCGGCAAGGTGCAGGGTTTGGATCATCGATTCGATGGAGTCGGTCTGCTCCCGGGTCTGGGCCGCCAGTTTGCGCACCTCGTCGGCCACCACGGCAAAACCCCGGCCCTGCTCCCCGGCCCGGACTGCCTCGATGGCGGCGTTAAGGGCCAACAGGTTGGTGCGCTCGGCGATGTGGTGGATCACCTCTGCCACGGCGCCGATCTGGTCCACCTGAGTATCCAGCTCGTCCATCCGCTGATCGTTGGCCTGCAGGTGGCTGGCCAGGTTGTCCAGGTGCTCACTGGTGCGCACCAGGGCTTGCCGGCCGTCCCGGGCCAGGGTGGCGGAGCGGCGGCTCTGTGTTTCGCTGTCGCGGCTCTCCCCGGCGATGGACTGCATGCTGGCGTCCATCTGGGCAACGGCAGCCGCGATGCGGTTGATCTGCTCCGATTGTTGACCCAGCTCCTCCTGCTGGCGGTGGCTGATGCCGGCGCTGATCCGGGCGGCCTGGTGCAGCTCCTCGCCGCGCTGGTGCAGCTGACCGAGCACCTCGCGGTTCTGTTCGTTGGCCCGATTGAGCCACTGGCCCAGCTGGGCAAATTCGGCGGGTTGGGTCAGGTGACAGCGCTGGGTGAAGTCGCCCTCAGCCATCCCCTGAATCACCCCTTTCAACGCTTTCAGGGCGTGGCGCAACTGGCTCACCAGCAGCAGGGTCAGGGCCACCATCAGCAGGACGCCCAGCACGGTCAGGGCCACCAGCCACTGCTGGCTCTGGTTGATCACGGCCTGGGTTTGCTGCTCACTGTCGGCCACCTGAACCTGTGTGTGGGTGATCAGCTGACCCAGTTGCTGGCCAATTCCCGCCAAAGCCGGAGCCAGTTCCAGCTGACCCTGGCGGCTGTCCACCTCCAGCTGCACCCGCTCCAGCTGCAGCGGGAACATGCCACCGGTCTCCATGCCCTGCTCTAACGCTTCCAGCGCCATCTGTACCGAGGGGTAGGTCTCCAGTTCCGGGTTTTCCCGCAGCAGGGCGGTGTACTGGAAACGCATCCGGGAGATCAGCCCTTTGGCGTCGTTGAGCTGGCGCCTGGCGTCGGCCACCTTGCCGGCACTCATCAGATTCATCTGCACCGTCATCAGCGCACCGGCGTCGGAGATAAAGCTCTCGTAGGCCATGCGGGCCCCTTCATTGCCGGCAAATAGTAACGGCACCAGGCGGCTCATCTCGTCCCGGGCGGACCCGATGGCGTAAAGCAGGTAGCCCCGGCCCCTTGTCAGGGCGGCTTCCACCTCAAGGTGGCGGGCGGCTTTGTCGAGCAGGGGCCGCATCCGGGCTGTCAGTAACTGAACCGATTCGCCCAACCGCTCGGCATCCTGCCGCAGCCCGTCATCCACCTGACGGGTCAGCTCTGACAGCATGGCCTCGGTGTGCCGGGACGCCTCATCGAAGGCGGTGCGGCTGTGTTCGAAAGTTTCGGTGTCGGGCGCACTGATCCCCTGTCGCAGGGTTTGGTCCATCTGCAGCACGCCCTTATCGACCGCGGCGGCAAGGGTGGCCACGGGCAGCGCTTCGTTGCTGAGGCGGTTGATGGCCTGATTAAGTTGCCACAAGCCCCAGAGGGCGCTGGCCACCAGGCCCAGGGCGATAACCCACTGCAAAACCATCGAGATGACGACCCGTTGAACCAGAGTAAGTCGCCGAATTTCGGACAAAAACCACTGCATGACTGCAACCGATAGGGAAACCAACGCTCTGGATACGGCATCGAGATGACAAAAATATGTATCGGCAGGAAAGTCACGGACAAACCGCAGAATCCCCTTTTCAAGCCCCAAAATTCAGAGTTATTGATGGTGATTATTTCATCATCTACGGGGCCCACAGTTGGTCCGGTGGTTTGACCATTGGTGTTACGCAATTGTCACGAACCTCGACCAGTATCAATGGTGCCCAATGACTACGAGGATGAGTGACATGGAGAAAACAGTTGCGTTGATCACCGGTGGAGTAGGCGGTATTGGTCTGTACCTGACCAAGGCTCTGGCTGAGGAAGGCTACCACGTTGTCGCGGGTTGTCGCCCCAACAGCAGCAATGCGGAGCGGCTGGCGGGTGAGCTGGCCCAGAGCCACCCCAATGTGACCATCCTGCCCTTTGATGTGGCGGATTTTGGTGAGTGTCAGCGAATCGTGCTGGATATTGAGGAGACCATCGGGCCGATCGGCGTGCTGGTGAACAACGCGGGGATCACCAAGGACGGCACCCTGAAGAAGATGGAGCCGGAGCAGTGGCGCTCGGTGCTGGACACCAACCTGGACAGCGTCTTTAACCTGTGTCGCGCGGTGTTGCCGAAGATGCTGGAGCGTGAGTATGGCCGCATCATCAGCATCTCCTCCATCAACGGTCAGAAGGGCCAGTTTGGTCAGTGCAACTACGCCGCTGCCAAGGCGGGGATGTACGGCTTTACCAAGTCTCTGGCGCAGGAGGTGGCGGCCAAGGGGATTACGGTAAATACCGTGTCACCGGGGTACATCGAAACCGACATGATCAAAGCGATTGATGAGGCCATCCGCGACAAGATCCGCCGTCAGATCCCGGTTCAGCGCTTCGGCCAGCCGGAGGAGATCGCCCGCGCCGTGTCGTTCCTGGCGGACAAGCAGTCCGGCTTTATTACCGGCTCGAACCTCGCCATCAACGGCGGTCAGTATATGGCGTGACCACCACTGACTGGGTTAACTCCCGGTCGCACTCGACACAGTGCAGACAAAGCCGCCACAGGGCGGCTTTTGTGTCCGCGTCCAGCGCCTGAAGATCGGCGATACACACTGCACCACTGCGCACCAGTGCCGCCAACTTCTCAATATCGATGCCAACCTGAACCTGCATATCACCCTCCTCTTACGCGAACAAAACACAATGAGAATTGTTATCATTTGTGCGCAAGCACGCAAGGATAAAATCTTTTCTGAGTCGTAACGGGGGAGATAAGCGGGGTTCAGTCCCGCTGGTAACGCTGGCGAACCGATTCCGGCATATGGGCCAGTTGGCTCTGTTTCAGGGCGTCGAACGCGGTCAGCAGCGGGGCTGGGTCGAGCCCTTCCAGACACTGCAGGGCGTAGGCGGTGGCTTCCAGCGTAGACAGGCTGTCGGCCCGGTGGGCTTTGCGGATGCGGTAGTCGCCGCTGGGGGCGTCGCGGAAGGTGAGGGTGGGCAGCGCGGCCAACCAGGGGTTGAGCTGCAGCATCTTGTGGGTTTTGCGCCAGGTGCCGTCGATCAGCAGCAGCTGCGCATCGGCGGGCAGGCTGACGCTCTCCACCGGTTGGGCGTCTTCCGCCGGGTAGAGCAGGAAACTGGGGCGCTGGCCCAACGCGGCCCGCAGCGGCGCGAAGTCCGCTTCAGATTCACCGCACCAGAGCTGGCAGTGGTTGAGCACGGCGGCGGTGAGGCCAGCGGTGCCCTTGGCGCACTTCAGCTCGGAGGGGTGCATCAGGATGTGCACCGGCAGGCGATGGTCAGTGGCTTTAATGGCGTGACACAGGCAGGTGCGCTGAGGGCGTTGGCAGCGGGGGCAGGTGGCGCGACTCATGGTAAAAAAGGGGGCCGAAGCCCCCTCAGTTCCACAGCCAGATCTGGCAGGTGTTGATGCCGGAACGCTGCAGCGTATGGCGATCTTTCTCCGCCAGGCGCTTGCGCTCATAAGGCCCCAGTACCACCCGGAACCAGACCCCATTGCGGCCTTCCGAACGACGCACCTGGGACTCCAGTCCCTGGAACGCGATGGTGGCGCGCATGGCGTTGGCCTGATCCTCACTGCGGAAGGAGCCGCACTGCATCTGGTATGGGCCGCCGGTCTCCTGCTCAGGCACCTCGACCTCCACCTCGGAGTTGGGCAGCACGTCGATGTACTGCCAATCCTCCTGCGGCTTCTCCGGCAGCGGGGCTTGCTCCTTCTTCGGCTTCGGCGCAGGTTGCTCCACCGCCGCATCCGGGGTGGTGCCCTCTTCGCGGTCGCTGGCACCCTGGATGGTCAGCAACAGATAGCCAAAGAAGCAGAGCAGGGCCACCACCACCAGCGCCATCGGCCAGGGGAAGGGCTTTTTCGCCGGGGCCTTACTGCGGCCCCGGGCAGGTTTGCGGGCAGGGCGCCCGCGTCCGGCATAATCCTTTGCCATAAACTTACATGCGATCCAGGGTGTTGATGCCCAGCAGGCCGAGGCCCACTTTCAGGGTGTTGGCGGTCGCGGCACACAGGCGCAGACGGCTGGCCTTGGCGTCTTCAGCCACGTCATCTTTGTTGATCGGGCAGGCTTCGTAGAAGCTCATAAAGGCACCGGCCAGCTCGTACAGGTAGGTGCACATCAGGTGCGGCATGCCTTTGTTGGCGACGCCCTGAACGGCATCGTTGAACTGCACCAGCTTCTGGGCCAACGCTTCCTCTTTGTCGTGCGCCAGCACCACGGTGCCGTTCAGCTCGGCCGCGTTCACACCCGCCTTGCGGAAGATGGACTGGATGCGGCTGAAGGCGTACAGCATGTAGGGCGCGGTGTTGCCTTCGAAGGTCAGCATGTTGTCCCAGTCGAACACGTAGTCGGTGGTACGGTTCTTGGACAGGTCAGAGTACTTCACGGACGCCATGGCCACGGTGGCGGCGATGGTGTCCAGCGCGTCACCCTGCAGGTCCGGGTTCTTCTCGCCAATCAGCTTGGTGGCGCGCTGATGGGCTTCTTCCAGCAGGTCAGCCAGCTTCACGGTGCCACCGGAGCGGGTTTTGAACGGCTTGCCGTCTTTGCCCAGCATCATGCCGAAGGCACAGTGCTCGGTGGTGGTGGTGTCTGGCAGGTAACCGGCTTTACGGGCGATCAGCCAGGCTTGCTGCAGGTGCTGGGCCTGACGGGAGTCGATAAAGTACAGGATGCGGTCGGCAGCGAAGGTGTCGACACGGTACTTGGCGGCCGCGATGTCGGTGGTGGTGTAGAGGAAGCCACCGTCACGCTTCTGGATGATCACACCCATCGGGTTGCCATCTTTGCCTTTGAACTCGTCCAGGAACACCACTTTGGCGCCCTGGTCTTCCACCGCCAGACCCTGCTTGGTCAGGTCTGCCACGATCTCCGGCAACATCGGGTTGTAGAGGCTCTCGCCCATGATGTCGTCGTTGCTCAGGGATACGCCCAGGCGGTCGTAGATGGCCTGGTTCTGCGCCATGGTGATGTCCACCAGCTTGCGCCACATGGCGTTGCAGTACTCGTCACCGCCCTGCAGTTTCACCACGTAGTTACGGGCACGCTCAGCGAACTCGCCGTCTTCGTCGTAGCACTTCTTGGCTTCGCGGTAGAAGGCTTCCAGATCGGACAGGTCCATATCGGCGGCGCTTTCGTTCTCCATCTTCTCGAGATAGGCGATCAGCATGCCGAACTGGGTACCCCAGTCGCCGATGTGGTTAGCACGAACCACGTTGTGGCCGAGGAATTCGAGGGTGCGGGTCACCGCGTCACCGATCACGGTGGAGCGGATGTGGTGCACCGCCATCTCTTTGGCCACGTTGGGCGCGGAGTAGTCGGTCACGATGGTTTGCGGCGCAGCGATGGGGGCCACGTTGGCGCGGTCATCGCTGGCGATGGTTTCAATCTGCTTGCCCAGCCAGCCCGCATCCAGGAAGAAGTTGATAAAGCCGGGACCGGCGATCTCGGTTTTGGCCACCAGGGTGGATTCCGGCAGGTTGTCGATGATCAGGCCCGCCAGTTCACGGGGGTTTTTACCGGCCGGTTTGGCCAGCATCATCGCCAGGTTGGTGGCCAGATCGCCGTGGCTTTTGTCTTTGGTGCGGTCTACCTGGAGTCGCGGTGCGGCATCGGCCGGGATGATGGCCTGGGCTTTAAGACGGTCGACGGTTTGTTCAAGTAACTGCTGGATATGGTCTTTCATCGCGACACCAAAAGAATTCTGGGGGTTCCCGCCATGATAAGGCGGGCATTCGAACCGGCTATTTTAACGCTGGAACTGGATAAAAACTATATCGCAGGGGGTTGAGATCAGAGCAGATCCTGGGGGTCGCGCTCCAGATGCCAGCGACAACGTTTGCCACTCTCCAGATTCGCCACCGCCACCAGCCAGGGTTCAAGGCTGTGTTGCAGGCTGCGGCGGTCCGGCGCCAGCAGCAATGCCTGGAACCGGTACTTGCCCGCTTTGCGCTCCAAAGGCGCCGCCATCGGCCCAATCATCTGCACCTGACCGGCCGGCAGCAGGCTCTTGGCCTGTTGCAGGAACCCCTGAGCCTCATGGGCCTGATTGGCTTCGGCGCGGATCACCGCCAACTGCCAGTAGGGGGGCAGCAGGGCCTGCTGGCGTTCGGTCAGCGCGTCTTTGGCAAAGGCGGCGTAACCGGCCCCCAGCAACTGGTGCAGCAGCGGGTGTTCCGGCTGGTGGGTCTGCAGCACCACCTCGCCCTTCTTACTGGCGCGGCCTGAGCGTCCGGCCACCTGAGTGTAGAGCTGGGCCAGACGTTCAGCAGCGCGGAAATCGGCAGAGAACAGGGCGGAGTCCACGTCCAGCAGCCCCACCAGGGTGACGTCGGGGAAGTGGTGGCCCTTGGCCAGCATCTGGGTGCCCACCAGGATCTTCACCTCGCCGCTGCGGATCCGCTCCAGCATCGCCTCCAGACTGCCTTTACGGCTGGTGGAGTCGCGGTCGATGCGCACCGCCGGGGCGTCGGGGAACAACCGTTCCAGTGCCTGTTCCAGCTGTTCGGTGCCGACCCCGCGGGTAAACAGCTGGGTGGAGCCGCAATCCGGGCACTGCCGTGGCAGCCGCTTCTGGCTGCCGCAGTGGTGGCACTGCACCATATTGCTGGCCTGGTGCACGGTATAGAAGGCGTCGCAGCGGTTGCACTCGTGCAGGTGGCCGCACTCGTGGCACAGCAGCGCCGGGGCAAAGCCGCGACGGTTGAGGAACAGCATCACCTGATTGCCTTCATCCAGGTGCTGGCGGATGCGCTGGATCAGCGGCGGCGACAGACCGGCATCCAGCGGCAGGTGGCGGATGTCCTGCAGGATCTGGCGCACCGGCTGAGCGGCCCCGGCCCGGCGGGTCAGGGTCAGGTGGCGGTAGCGGCCCTGCTGCACGTTGTTGAGGGTTTCCAGTGCCGGGGTGGCGCTGCCCAGCACAATGGGCACGTTCTCCAGCTGCGCCCGCATCACCGCGAGGTCACGGCCGTGGTAGCGGAACCCCTCCTGCTGTTTGAAGCTGGCGTCGTGCTCCTCGTCGATCACAATCAGGCCCAGCTCCGGCAGGGGGGTAAACAGCGCCGACCGGGTGCCCAGCACAATGGCGGCCCCCCCGGCCCGGGCCCGCTGCCAGCTGGCCAGACGCTCGGTGTCGTTCACCGCCGAGTGCAGCACCTCCATCGGCAGCGGAAAGCGGCGACGGAAGCGGGCGATGGTTTGCGGCGTCAGACCGATCTCCGGCACCAGCACCAGCACACTCTGGCCCCGACGTAATACCTCCTTCATCACCGACAGGTAGACCTCGGTTTTACCCGAGCCGGTGACCCCATCCAGCAGGAAGCAGCCGAAGCCCTCGTGCTGGTTGATGGCGCTGACCGCAATGGCCTGCTCCGGGTTCAGGCGCGGGGGCTCCTCGCCGCCGGTCCAGTTTCGATCCCAGCTTTGGGCGGGCTCAGGCTGTTCGGTGTGAGGAGCCAGCAGGCCCTTTTCGGTCAGGGCTTTGAGGGCCTGCCGGCTGAACTCCAACTCGGTAACCTTGCCATCCTCCAGCCGTTTTCCGGCCTGCAGGTAGGCGATGATGCGCTGTTGCTGAGCCGCCCGCTTGAGGCTGTCCAGCGCCACCTCGCGGCCACTGTCGGTCAGTTGCCACAGGGTCACGGCGGCTGGCTCGGCGGATTCGCCCTTGCGCAGGCGCACCGGGATCATCTGTGGCAACACCAGCCCCAGCGGGGTGAAGTAGTAGCGGCTGGCGGTCTGGGCCAGTTTCCACAGCGCCGGGGAGAACAGGGTGTGGTCATCGAGGCTGGCTTCGATCGTTTTGATCTTGGCGGGGTCCAGCTCCGGTTCCGGGCCGTGGCTGACCACGATGCCTACCTGGGACTGGCGCCCAAAGGGCACGCGCACACGGGTGCCGGGCTCCGGCAGCGGTTGATCCGGCAGGGGAAGATAGCTGAACAGGCGCGGCAGCGGCACCGGCAGGGCAACCTGAATGTACACGATGGTCGGTTTACTTTGAGCGGACAGAGGGCTATACCCTACCAGAGCCGAACCAAGGGCGGAAAAAAACGCGCGATCGGCGATCCTTTCGGCGTAGAAATTGTACAGAATGCTTGTGGGCATTGCGGCACTGCTGTATCATCTCGCGCCCTGAAAGTATCACCAACCTAACGTGTGGTGTCCGGCATAGAATCGGATAGCGACACGGCCTAATTTGAGGTTTCCCATGAAACAAGGTATCCACCCGAACTACGTAGAGATCACCGCCAACTGCTCTTGCGGTAACGTGATCAAGACCCGCTCCACCGTGGCTAAAGACCTGCACCTGGACGTATGCTCCGAGTGCCACCCGTTCTACACCGGCAAGCAGAAGGTGATGGATACCGGCGGTCGCGTTGAGAAATTCAAGAACCGTTTCGGTGCCATCGGCTCCAAGAAGTAATCGAAACGATTCGAAGCAAGGGCGTCCAGTTGGACGCCCTTTCTTTTTGTCTATTTATTCAGCAACTTAACCCTCTCTTTTCGCCCTGCCAGCCTCCCCGATAAATGGGTATACGGCTTTCGCCTAATGCCCGGTTATGCACCCTTAATGCATTGTTTTTGAAAGCGTTTAATTTTGCTTGGATAAGCCACTGGTATGAGCAGGCGGCGTGCGGCCAAAAACCCCTCGCTCGGCCTTGCAATTACCTCTCAGTGGAGTATGTTTGCGCCGACTTCCCCCCCAAACCTACGACAAGCCGAATTCGGGAAATAACAACATCATGTCGGATCTGCGCGAAAAAGCCCTCGAGTATCATGCCTACCCCGTGCCGGGAAAAATCAGCGTTGCGCTGACCAAACCGGCGGAAACCCAACAGGACCTGGCCCTGGCCTACAGCCCCGGTGTGGCTGAGCCGGTGCGCGAAATCGCGGCCAACCCTGCTGACGCTTACCGCTACACCAACAAGGGCAACCTGGTGGCGGTGATCAGTAACGGCACCGCCATTCTGGGTCTGGGTAACCTGGGTCCGCTGGCCTCCAAGCCGGTGATGGAGGGGAAAGCCCTGCTGTTTAAGCGATTTGCCAATATCGACTCCATCGACATCGAGGTGAAGCACCGCACCGTCGAAGAGTTTATCGATACCGTGGCCAACATCGCCGACACCTTTGGTGGCATCAACCTGGAAGACATCAAAGCGCCGGAGTGCTTCGAGATTGAGAAGCAGCTGATTGAGCGCTGCCAGGTTCCGGTATTCCACGATGATCAGCACGGCACTGCCATCGTGACCGCAGCGGGCCTGCTGAACGCGCTTGAGATCCAGGGCAAAGACCTGGCTGAAAGCACCATCGTCTGCATGGGCGCCGGCGCCGCCGCCATCGCCTGTATGGAGCTGCTGATCAAGTGCGGCGCCATGCGCGAGAAGATCTACATGCTCGACCGCCAGGGCGTGATCCACACCCGTCGCGACGACCTCAACGAATACAAGCAGCTGTTCGCCAACAACACCGACAAGCGCACCCTGCAGGACGTGATTGCCGAAGCGGACGTGTTCGTGGGCGTATCCGGCCCGGACGTGCTGTCTGCCGAAGACGTGAAGCTGATGGCCGACAAGCCGGTGATCTTCGCCTGCTCCAACCCGGACCCGGAGATCCGCCCGGAAGTGGCCTTTGCCGCTCGCCAGGACATCATCATGGGCACCGGCCGCAGTGACTACCCGAACCAGGTCAACAACGTCCTGTGCTTCCCGTTCCTGTTCCGTGGTGCGCTCGACGTGCGCGCCAGCGCCATCAACGACGAGATGAAAGTGGCTGCGGTCCACGCCATCCGTGAACTGGCCAAAGAGCCGGTGCCGGAGCTGGTGCTGAAAGCCTACCAGGCCGATGCCATGAGCTTTGGTGCTGACTACGTGCTGCCCAAGCCGATGGACCCGCGCCTGCTGCCGCGTGTGGCCAAGGCCGTGGCGCAGGCCGCCATCGAGTCCGGCGTGGCTGGCATCGAAGCGCTGCCTGAAGGCTACATGAACGAAGCCTGATCCCGGCCTCGATTTTCGCTGCCTGCCGCGCTTCGGTTTGGCAGAATTCTAAAAAGCCCGCTTGCTTAAGCGGGCTTTTTACGTTTTGAATACAGATAACTAAAGAGGAAGATACGTCGATGAGCCGAATTGCCGCCACCGCATTGCTTGCCACCGTCAGCCTGCCGGCTTTTGCCGTACCCGGCAGTGAGCCGCAATCCGCCTGGGGCATCGCCATTGGCGCCCGCTACGCCGACATCCCCTACGACACCGACGTCGATCAGGTGATGGACATCACCCCGCTGATGTACTTCCACACCGAGCGTTTCTACCTGCACGGCCTGGAGGCGGGCTTCCATCTCTGGAACGACGAGAAGCACCAGGCCACCCTGTTCTCCCGTTACCGCTTCTTCGATATCCCCGAGGAGTATCAGAACGAGGTGCGCGAGGACAGCTTCGATACCGGCCTGCGCTACCGCTACATCCCCTGGGACAACGCCTACCTGGATGCCGAGGTACTGAGCGACGGCAGTGGCCGCAGCTATGGCCACTTCCGCTACGGCTTCTTCCATCAGGAGGGCGCGCTGGAGGTGCGTCCCACCCTGCAGATCGACTGGCGCTCAGAGCAGTTCAACAGCTACTACTACGGCCTGGATCAAGTGGACGCCGGGGCCGATCTGGGGGCCACCGTCGGGTTTGAGTTGCGCTACCACGTCTGGAGCAACCTCTACCTGATGGGCAGCGCCAACGCCTCCATCCTGGGGGGCGAGCTGGCGGACCTGCCCACCCTCGACTCCCGCTATAACCTGGAAACCTTTATCGGTTTTGGCTTCTTCCCGGAGCCCTCCGAGCGCGGCAAGCTGTGGGAGTCAGACGCACTTGAGGGGCACTATGTGCGGCTGGCCACCGGTTGGGCCACCGAGTCCAATATCGGTGAGATCCTGGCGGGTGACCGGGTCAAAGACCCCTACGGCAACCAGCTCACCTCGGTGTTCTGGGGCCTGCCCCTGACCAACGAACTGTTTGGCCTGCCCATCGACATCTACTTCACCCCGGGGCTGATCTACCACCACAGCTCCGAGGTACAGGACCCCACCTACGAAGGGGTGCTGGCGGTCAAAGCCTATTACAACTTCGACTGGCCCATCCGCTGGCGCATCGGGGTGGCAGAAGGTCTCTCCTACGTCGATGAGATCACCTACATCGAGCAGATCGAGATGGACCGTAAGGGCTACCGCCCCTCCAACCTGATGAACTACCTCGACCTGTCGTTTGGCGCCAACCTGGGTGACCTGTTCGGCATCCGTGAACTCGACCCACTGTGGCTGGGCTACAGCCTCCACCACCGCAGCTCCATCTTTGAAACCGCCTCCCAGTTTGGCCGCATCAAGGGTGGCAGCAACTACAACACGGTGTACCTGCAGTGGCACTTCTGATCGCCATCATGATGAACAAAGGAGTGTCTCATGGCTGATGGTTCCCCGACCTCAACCGGAGGTCGCCAATGAACGCCATGCTGTTGAGCCTGGTGATGCTGACCATGGTGCCGGTGACGCCCACACCGATGGAACAGGCCGACGACTTCTTTGCCGTGTATGCTGAGCGTAAGGATTTCGAGGCGCTGATGGCGTTCTACGCCGAAGACGCGGTGCTGGAGGATATGGTGTATGGCCATATCGCCGAGGGCCGTGAGGCGATTCGGCGCACGTTGGACTGGTCCCGGGGCGAGTTTCGGGTGCTGGACGGTGGCCCCGCCCTGACCCTGACCGAGACCGTCGGCGAGGGCTCAGTGGTGGTGGTGAACGGCTACTTCCGCCCGTTCGAGTTTGATGGCGATGCCCTCGGCCCCTGGCGCTTTACCATCTGGCTGGAGTTTAACGACAGTGGGGCTATCCAGCGCCAGACGGACTGGATCAACTACACGCCCCGACAACGCTATCTCGGCGGCGACAACCGCAATGACGCGGTCGACCAATAATAAGGAGACACCCCAATGTCATCGGCATTGATGGGCGCAGGACGCTTCAACGATCATCTGCAAAAACGGCTGGACCCGACAATCCAGATCCGCCCCGCCACCGAGGCGGACATCCTGCAACTGAGCCAAATCCGCCTCTCCGTGGTGGAGAATGTGTTGTCGGATCCGGAGCGGCTGACTCCGGCCATCTACCACGACTACCTGACCGGGCGAGGTCGCGGCTGGCTGGCGTTGTGCGATGGGGAAGCCGCGGGATTTGCCGTGGCCGACGGGCAGGACGCGTCAATCTGGGCGCTGTTTATCGACCCCCGATTTGAGGGGAAAGGATTGGGCAAAGCGTTACTGGACCGGGCCGTGGACTGGCTGTTTGCCAACGGCGCCCGGGTGATCACCCTCTCCACCGACACCAACACCCGCGCCGAAGGGTTTTATCAGGCCCAGGGCTGGCAACCCGGCGCCATCGACGTGCGCGGCGAGCGCCACTTCACCCTGTCCGCACCGGAATAACCGGTTACTCCGAGCAACCGTGGGCTGAAAGCCCACGCTACCAAAGCGAATCGGCCCGTCGAAGGCCACCGTAGCGTGGGCCTGTGGCCCACGGCACCCAATTGGATAGGGCCCCGGAAGGCCACCGTAGCGTGGGCCTGTGGCCCACGGCACCTAATTGGACAGGGCCCCGGAAGGTCACCGTAGCGTGGGCCTGTGGCCCACGGAACCCAATTGGATAGGGCCTCGGAAGGTCACCGTAGCGTGGGCCTGTGGCCCACGGAACCCAATTGGACAGGGCCCCGGAAGGTCACCGTAGCGTGGGCCTGTGGCCCACGGCACCTAATTGGACAGGGCCCCGGAAGGTCACCGTAGCGTGGGCCTGTGGCCCACGGAACCCAATTGGATAGGGCCCCGGAAGGTCACCGTAGCGTGGGCCTGTGGCCCACGGAACCCAACCGGATAGGGCCCCGAAGCTCACCGTAGCGTGGGCCTGTGGTCCACGGCACCCAATTGGATAGGGCCCCGGAAGGTCACCGTAGCGTGGGCCTGTGGCCCACGGCACCCAATTGGATAGGGCCCCGGAAGGCCACCGTAGCGTGGGCCTGTGGCCCACGGCACCTAATTGGACAGGGCCCCGGAAGGTCACCGTAGCGTGGGCCTGTGGCCCACGGAACCTAATTGGATAGGGCCCCGGAAGGTCACCGTAGCGTGGGCCTGTGGCCCACGGAACCCAATTGGATAGGGCCTCGGAAGGTCACCGTAGCGTGGGCCTGTGGCCCACAGCACCCAACCTGATAGGGCCACCGTTATGGCCTCGGAAACGGCGTTATTCGGGGCTCAAACCTCAAGCCTCAAACCTCGGGCCACAGGGCGATGGCGGAGCGCAGCACCAGCAAAGTACCAGCCAGAGCGCAGATCACCAGCGTCGCCGCTTTCAGCCGCTCCGGCTCCACCCGGTTGGCCAGCTTGTCGCCGATGGCAAAGCCCAGCGCGGTGGCAGGCAGCAGCCAGAATCCCCGCAAAAGGTCATCCCACCCCAACTCACCGGCCAGCGCCAGCAGGGTCAGGGCGATGATGCAGCCAAACAGGAAGAAACTGGAGAGGGTCTGGCGCATCTGCGCGGCACTTCGATGGTGGTTGAGCAGCAGCGCCATCGGCGGCCCGCCAATGGCGGAGATGGAGGAGAACACCCCGGACAGGGTGCCCGCCCAGAACAGGTTGGCTTTGGTAAACGCCACCGAGTATTTGCGCACGGTCAGGGCGACGGCCACCAGCACAATCAGGCCGATGCCCAGCCCCAGCCACTCAGCCGAGGCCACCACCAGCAGGTAGGTGCCGATGATGCCACCGGGAATGCGGCCCAGCAGGGCCGGAGCCAGCACCCCAATGTCCAGCGGGGCGCGGATGCGCCACATGGTGAGAATGGAGAGGGCCATTCCCATCAGGATAATGGGCGCAGGCACCCAGGCGGGGTCAATCATGTACAGGATGGGGGTGACCACCACGGCCAGGCCAAATCCGATGGCGCCCTGAACGGCAGCACCCACGGTCACCACAGCCAAAACCCAAAGCAGGCTGAGATCCAACAGCGGCCTCGACAGTCTTTTGGTTAGAACAAGAAAAAAGCCTGCGATGCGCAGGCTTCTTCAGGATTAATCGTCCAGGTTTTCCCAGTCGATGCCCAGCGCTTCCATCATGCGACGGGCTTCCGCCGGGACGCCGTCAGGCTTGTCCTTGCGCAGGTCGTCGTCCTGCGGCAGCGGCTGGCCGGTGTAGGCGTGCAGAAACGCTTCACACAGCAGCTCGCTGTTGGTGGCGTGGCGCAGGTTGCCGATCTGACGACGGGTACGTTCGTCAGTCAGAATTTTGAGCACTTTCAGCGGGATGGAAACGGTGATCTTTTTGACCTGCTCGTTTTTCTTACCATGCTCCGCATAGGGGCTGATGTAGTCCCCATTCCACTCGACACTCATCGATGCACCTTTAAGTCGTGATTACGGTTGCAAATTTTAACCACACCATCTGTAGAGTCAAATTGTTGCCATCTCGACCCATATACGTTTAGACGTCCAAACGTCTTGACGCCCGGGCGTATGATGGTTAGCTTAATACGCTCACCCCCTAAAATTGCTTTGCGTCAGACTGGAGGATGCACCAATGAGCCAGCACCAATTTGCCACTATCGCCGCCCGGGAAGGCATTGATACCGACACGCAACATGGCGCTGTGGTGCCTCCGATCTACCTCTCCACCAACTACACCTTCGAAGACTTCGGCCAGCCGCGCCAATACGATTACGCCCGCAGTGGCAACCCCACCCGCTCCGCCCTGGCCGACGCCCTCGCCAAGCTGGAAGGCGGCGCCGGTGCGGTGGTGACGGCCACCGGCATGGCCGCGGTAACGCTGGCGACCTCACTGCTGGGCCCGGAAGACCTGCTGGTGGTGCCGCACGACTGCTACGGCGGCAGCTACCGCCTGTTCACCTCTCAGGCCAACAAGGGCGCGTTTAAGCTGGCGGTGGTGGATCAGGGCGACGACGCCGCTCTGGCCGAAGCGCTGGCTCAGAACCCGAAAATGGTGTGGCTGGAAACCCCGTCCAACCCGCTGCTGCGCGTGGTCGACGTAGCGGGCATCGCCGAACAGGCCAAAGCCGCTGGCGCGCTGGTGGTGGCCGACAACACCTTCCTGTCGCCGGTGCTGCAGCAGCCGCTGAGCCTCGGCGCCGACATCGTGATCCACTCCACCACCAAATACATCAACGGCCACTCTGACGTGGTGGCCGGTGCGGTGATCGCCAAAACCCCGGAGCTGGCGGAGCAGCTGGCCTGGTGGGGCAACTGCCTTGGCATCACCGGCGCGCCGTTTGACGCTTGGCTGACCCTGCGCGGCCTGCGCACCCTGCCGCTGCGTATCCAGCAGCACCAGGCCAATGCCGAAGCCGTGGTGGCGCTGCTGGCGGACCACCCGGCGGTGGCCAAAGTGCACTACCCGGGCCTGACCAGCCACCCCCAGCATGAACTGGCCAAGCGCCAGCAGGCGGGCTTTGGCGCCATGCTCAGCTTTGAGCTGAAGGGCGGCGAAGCGGAAGTGCGCGCCTTCCTGTCACGCCTGACCCTGTTCTCCCTGGCCGAAAGCCTCGGCGGCGTTGAGAGCCTGGTGGCCCACCCGGCCACCATGACCCACGCCGCGATGGACCCGGAAGCCCGCCGCGTGGCCGGCATCTCCGACACCCTGATCCGCCTCTCCGTGGGCATCGAAGACCCCCGTGATCTGGTCGCAGACCTGACCCAGGCCCTGGGCTGAACGGACAGAGGAGAGCAGTACCATGGCGCGCAGTCACCTGCATAAATTTGGCGGTTCCTCCCTGGCGGATGCGGATTGTTACCGCCGGGTGGTTCATATCCTGCTGACCCAGGGCCAGGCCGACGACCTGGTGGTGGTGTCCGCCGCAGGCAAAACCACCAACGCCCTGATCGCCCTGATTGAACAGGCGAGCCGGGGCGAGGACACCGCCGCAGCGCTGACTGCGCTGCAGGATTTTCAGCGTCAGCTGATCAGCCAGCTGCTGATCGGCGACGAAGCCCAGTCCCAGCAAGCCCAGCTCAATGCCGACTTTGTGCGTCTGGCGGGCTGGCTCAAGGAACCCCAACAACAGCGCAACGTGATTCAGTCGCTGGGGGAGTGTTGGTCTGCCCGCCTGCTGGCGGCGGCCCTGCGCCAACTGGGCGTGGCGGCAGCCAGCCTTGATGCCCGTGATTTCCTCACCGTGGCACCGGGCCTGACCCCGCAACCGATTGAGCAATACAGCCGTGACCTGCTGGAGCAGCGTCTGGTGGCCCAGCCCCACACCCGGCTGGTGATCACCGGCTACATCGCTGCCGATGAGCAGGGCGATACCGTGCTGCTGGGGCGCAACGGCTCCGACTACAGCGCCACCCTGATTGGCAGCCTGGCCGGGGTGCAGGGCGTCACCATCTGGACCGACGTGGAGGGGGTGTTCAACGCCGACCCCAACCTGCTGGACGACGCCCGCCTGCAAACCCAGCTGAGCCTGGACGAAGCCGACCGACTGGCCCGACTGGGTTCGCCGGTACTGCACCCGCGCACCCTGCAGCCGCTGAAGCAGCACGCGCTGGACCTGAACGTGCGCTCCAGCTACACCCCGGAGCGCCCCTACACCCGCATTCTGGCCGGTGAGGCGGACGCCGAGCCGGTGGTCACCAGCCTCAGCCGGGTGGCGTTGCTGCACTGCGAAGGGGCCGCGCCGGATGCACTGGGCGAGGCCTTTGCCGAACTGGAACAACAGGGGCTGGCACCGCTGGTCAGCTACCCGGAACGCGCCGCCGTGGCGGTGCTGGAAGAGCAGGCCGATGCCGCCGAAGCGCTGCTGGCGGATCGCCTCGCCAGCCCGGTGCGGCGTGACCACAGCCACGGCCTGGTGGGCCTGGTGAGCGACGGCGCCACCCGCCTGCGCGGGGCCTTCTCCCGCCTGCTGGGGCGTCAGGCCTGGCCGCTGAAAGCGGACGCGCTGGCGCTGGTAACCCTGGTGCCGGCCGAACAGGTCGCCGACCTCACTGCCCGGGTGCACCGCCGCTGTGCCGGTGCCCGCAAACGCATCGGCCTGATCGTCGCTGGCAAAGGCAACATCGGCAGCGCCTGGCTGGACCAATTCGCCGGCTATCAGGCCCGCATCCGTCAGGATTTGGAAGCGGAGCTGACCCTGGTGGCCATCCTCGGCCAGAACCAGGCCCTGCTGTGTGAGCGCGGCATCGTCCCCGCCCAGTGGCGTGAGCACTTTGACGCCGACGCCAGCGACTACCAGCTCGATGACGTGGTGCGCCAGCTGGCGGCACTGCCCTACGACGAACTGGTGCTGCTGGACATCACCGCCAGCGCCCAGCTCAGCCTCGCTTACCCGCGTCTGCTGGAAGCGGGCATCCACCTGGTCAGCGCCAACAAGCAGGCGGGCAGTGGCCCGCTGGCGTTCTACCAGCAGCTCAAGCAACACCTGGCTGAGCGTCACCTGTACTGGCGCTACAACGCCACCGTGGGCGCGGGCCTGCCGATCTTCTACGCCCTCGACGACCTGCGCCGCAGCGGCGACCGCCTGCAACGCATCGACGGCGTGTTCTCCGGCACCCTGAGCTGGCTGTTCCACCACTACGACGGCCAGCGCCCGTTCTCCGAACTGGTGCTGGAAGCCAAAGCGGAAGGGCTGACCGAGCCGGACCCGCGGGACGACCTCTCCGGCGTCGACATGCAGCGCAAGCTGCTTATCCTGGCGCGGGAGCTGGGAGTGGCGCTGGAGCTGGAGCAGGTGGCGCTGGAATCGCTGGTGCCCAACGCCCTCAAAGACCTGCCGCTGGATCAGTTTCTGGCCCGCATCGACGAGCTGGACACCCCGCTGGCCGATGCGGTGGCCGAGGCGGCCAAAGCGGGCAAGGTGCTGCGCTATACCGCCGCGCTGGCGCTGGAGAGCGACCGTCTGGTGGCCCGGGTGGGGCTGGATGCCGTCACCCCGGAACACCCCTTCGCCAGCCTGCCGGCCGGTGATAACCAGTTTCTGCTGCGCAGCGACTACTACCCCGATGGCCTGGTGATCCAGGGCCCGGGCGCGGGCCGGGCGGTGACCGCCGCCGCCGTGCAATCGGATCTGGTGGCAATCTGCCGCCGCTTACTGCATTAATTGACCACGGATTGATAGGGAGTCGGGGATATGGGATTTCATCACGCCCAACAGGTGGAAGCGCTGAACGAGCGATTGAGCTCGCTGCGGGACATTCAGGTTTCATTCGAGTTTTTCCCGCCCTCCAGCGCCGAGATGGAAACCACCCTGTGGCACTCCATCGAGCGACTGGCGCCGCTTAAGCCGCGCTTTGTGTCGGTGACCTACGGCGCCAACTCCGGCGTGCGTGACCGCACCCACAAGGTGATTGAGCGCATCCACAACGAGACGCAGCTTCAGGCCGCGCCCCACCTGACTCTGGTGGACGCCAGCGACGAAGAGCTGCGCACCCTGGCGCAACAGTACTGGGATCAGGGCGTGCGCCATATTGTGGCGTTGCGTGGCGACGTGCCCCAGGGCCAGCCCAACCCCAACCGCTATGCGTCCGATCTGGTCTCCCTGCTGCGCGACGTGGGCGACTTTGAGATCTCCGTGGCGGCCTACCCGGAGTGCCACCCCGAAGCGCTGTCAGCGCAGGCCGACCTCATCAACCTCAAGCGCAAAGTGGACGCCGGTGCCACCCGCGCCATCACCCAGTTCTTCTTCGACATAGAAGCCTACCTGCGCTTCCGTGATCGCTGCGCGGCGGCGGGCATCGACGCCGAAATCGTCCCCGGCATCCTGCCGGTCACCAACTACCAGCAGCTGCTGAAGTTTGCCGATTTCGCCAAGATCCGCGTGCCCAACTGGCTGCACCATATGTTCGACGGGCTGGATGACGACCCCGCCACCCGCAAACTGGTGGGGGCCAACGTCGCCATTGAGATGGCCAAGGTGCTGGCCAAGGAGGGGGTGGAGGAGTTCCATTTCTACACCCTCAACCGGGCGGAGCTCTCCTACGCCATCTGCCACGCCCTCGGGGTGCGGCCGGGGCTGGAAGGCTGAACCTGAAACGGGGGCGAAAGCCCCCGTTTGCTCATCAGAGAATTGCGACGAAACCGTCAAATCACCCTGATTTACATCAATATTTCATTATTTGCCCCGGTTTGGTGTGATCCAGGCCAACGTCCTGCATCGCTCAATTTGGCACCATGTCGACCCACTACCCCATGCGACGGAACCGACGGGCTATGCGTAACAACCAACCCATCACCGGCCAGGAGAAACGTTATCCTGGTGATGCGATTCTTCTCTCCACCACCGACCTCAAGGGCAACATCAAGTACGCCAATCCGGATTTCTCCGACATTGCCGAGTTTGAAGCCAAGGGCCTGCGCGGCCAGCCCCATAACGTGGTGCGCCATCCGGATATGCCCCCCGCCGCCTTTGCCAGCATGTGGCAGCGCATCAAGTCCGGCAAATCCTGGTTTGGCCTGGTCAAGAACCGCACCGCCTCCGGTGACCACTACTGGGTAAACGCCTACATCTCTCCGGTGGTGGAGGATGGCGAGGTCCACGAGTACCAGTCCGTCCGTCGTCGCCCCACCGACAGCCAGATTGAACACGCCGAAGCGCTGTACCAGCAGATCAACGAAGGCAAGCGTCCCGCCTGCCTGAAACCGGCCCGACTGGGTTACCGGGGTCGGCTGATGATGATCATGGCGGTCGTCACTGCCGCCACCGGCGCCATGGCCGCATGGCACCCGCTGTTCGGTACCCTGATCGGCATGGTGCTGGCCATCAGCCTGACCCACTTCTGGCTCAACCCCCTCAAAGCGCTGGCCGAACAGTCCCGCGCCATCATCGAAGACCCGCTGGCGCAGGGCGTGTTTACCGGCCGCAACGACGAGCTGGGTCAGATTGAGCTGGCGATGCACTTCCTCTCCACCGAAACCGGTGGCGTGGTGGGGCGGATGGCCGACAGCGCCTCAGCCCTGTGCGAGAAGGGCCGCCGCCTCAATGAAACCGTGCTGCAAACCCAGGACCGCGCCGAGCGCCAGCATCAGCAAACCACCGCCGCCGCAGCGGCCGTGGAGGAGATGAGCGCCAGCTTTGGCGAGGTGGCCGACAACGCCGAGCGGGTGGCCGAAGCGCTGGCCCGCAGCCAGGGCGTGGCCAACGAGGGCAGTCAGGTGCTGGGCCGGGTCACCGGCTCCATCGAATCCCTGAGCGGGGAGGTGGCGCGCATCGCCACCGAAGTGGCCACCATTGAGCGGGACAGCCTGGCCATCGCCAAGGTGCTGGACGTGATCCGCGAAATCGCCGACCAGACCAACCTGCTGGCGCTGAACGCCGCCATCGAAGCAGCCCGCGCCGGCGAGTCCGGCCGCGGCTTTGCCGTGGTGGCGGACGAAGTGCGCAACCTCTCCAAGCGCACCGCCGAATCCACCAGCCAGATTGAAGCCATCGTCGCCCAGTTCCAGAGCTCCAGCCACAGCGCCAGCGAAGCGATGCGCCAGGGTCAGGCAGCAGCACAGGAAACCGTGCTGCTGACCCGGGAAGCGGACCAGGCCTTCGAAGCCCTGCGCACCGACGTCGTCGAAATCAACCGCATGAGTGACGCCATCGCCGCGGCCATGAGCCAGCAGCGGGTGGTCACCGAAGACATCAGCAGCGCCATTCAGACCATCTCCGAACTGGCCCAGTGCAGCCTTAAGCAGGCCGCCGATGCGGCGCAGGGCGGGCACGAGATGTCCCGCCTCGCCACCAAGCAGGCGCAACTGGCCACTCAATTCTGGCAACAGAGTGTGATGCGGGCCATCTGATAGGGACAATGGCTTACAGACCGACGCGGCGTATGCGGATAGGCTAGCGGGTAATCTGCAGTTTTAATGACCTGTCGAACGTTGCGACGTCCAAGGAGAGAAGGATGAAACGGATTTTGTTGGGTGCCCTGCTGGGCGCCGCCCTGGCCATGCCGGCCTACGCACTGGATGAAGATGCGGTGGCCGCCGCCCGCGACCTGCTGGAAGCCTCCCGTGCCGAGCAGATGCTGGACATAGTGACGGAACAGATCAAAGCCAACATTCTGATGGCGGATCCCGATGCAGGCGCTCACGCCGAGGTGATCAGCCAATTCTTTGCGGAGCATCTGGGTTATCACCAGTTGGAAGCGGACCTGATCACTCTCTATGCCGAAGCCTTTACCACCGGCGAACTGCGCGAACTGGCCCACTTCTATCGCAGCCCCGTCGGCCAGAAATCCCTCGACCTGATGCCGGAACTGATGCAGCGCAGCAACGCCCTCACCATGCAGCGCCTGCAAGCCGCCCTGCCCAAACTGGAAGCCGAACTGCAGGCGATTAAAGCTGAGCAGCAAGCGGGGCAGTAGTGCTTACTGATATTTGATTTAACCGCCCGGGATTCTGGGCGGTTTTTGTATGGGTACTGATGGTCAGCATTATTGAATGGCAAATATCTGATGTTGGTCGACGGGCCAATTTATTATGAGGTGAGAGAGTTTTCCGAAAGAGAATAAGTTGGCTGGTAAGGCGCCAAAAGCGGCCATTCGCGCAGATGGCGCACTTCTCCATTCTCGACACATGTATCCCGTTGACATGAGTTTGATTCGTTTGGAAATTAGGGCGAGATGGCTTATTTCGAGTTAGAGAGTAATCGCGACCTTACAAGGTCAGGCACCTTGCATGGTCGGAATAATACACTGTTAGGCAGCAAAGCTAGCCACGTAAAGAAGAGTAAGAGTCAAAATCACAAGGAAAAATTATGGCATTAAGTAGGGAAGTAAGGCGATTGGCAGGTAAGTGGCAAAGAGGTGACTTTCCCAAGCACTTAGAATGGATTGAACTAGATGGATTAAGAGGTTGGTCCGGACAAAGGGTCGACTTGAGTTTTCCGATTGTTGCTATTTGTGGGGAGAATGGTGCTGGTAAAAGTACGATCATTCAGGCAGCAGCTAGTATTTATGACTCAACTTCTGACGAAAAGCATTATGCTTCAGACTTCTTCCCTGACACGGCATGGGACTCACTAGAAGGGGTGGTTATTAAGGCTTCAATAAAGGAAGGTCAAAATTCAACCGAGGTGTCAATTAGAAAGCCGACAAGAAGATGGCGTGGCAATGACACAAGAAGGCAACGGCCTGTAAAATATTTAGATTTAAGGCGAATTCAACCCATTTCAGCTAGAACGGGTTACGGAAGGTTGGCTAAGCCAGCATTGAATGAGGCTGATTCGAGAGATTTTGAGGGTGGAGCCTTACAGCGATTCTCTAACATTATTGGTAAACCATATTCATCAGCGAGGCAAGCAACTACAAATTTAGATGCAAATAGGAATGTTCCTGTTGTTTCTCACGAAGGCACTGAATATTCTGGTTTTCACCAGGGAGCTGGTGAGGCAACAATTGCTGATTTAATTGCTATTGATATCCCTAGATACAGCATTGTTCTTATAGATGAGATTGAAACATCTCTTCACCCAAGAGCGCAAAGAAGACTAATCAGAGACTTGGCTGAAATATCAAGAGATAAGCTTGTTCAATTTATACTTACAACACATTCACCCTATATCCTAGAGGAACTACCTGCCTCAGCTAGAGTTTACGTGTTCAAGAATGGGGCTGATAAATCCGTAGTGCCAGGTGTTAGTCCAGAGTTCGCACTATCAAAAATGGATGAAGAAGTTCATCCAGAGGTCGATGTATATGTTGAAGATGACACTGCAAAAATTCTGTTGGAAGAAATATTGGCCAATAAATCACTAGAAAGCCTTGCTAGGTGCTCTATTTCTGCATTTGGAGCGGCCTCGGTTGGAAAGTCTCTAGGGCAAATGGTTGTAGGTAATAGATTTTCAAGACCAACCGTGGTGATCCTTGACGGCGATCAAGACCCTGCTCCAGGATGTCTGATTCTACCAGGCGTGGATGCCCCGGAACGCATGGTATTTGAAGATCTTAGGGATAAAGGATGGCTCGATATAGCCCCTTTGATCAACCGCTCCCATTCAGACTTTGTTAGTGCTGCGGTGAACGCATTAACGCTTCCGGATCACCATGAGTGGATTAAATCCGTAGCTGACCGCATGGTATTGGGAGGCGATGAACTGTGGAGAGCTATGAGCCGAGCGTGGATACAAAATTGTGCAGAAGAGAACATAGCCCAAGATATTATTGAATCAATCTCTGACCATTTAGATGCAAGAATGGACGTTGCCTAACAAGCGGTTGCAAGGGACTGCACTCCGCTCAGCGCAATGCAGTCCCAAACCCGAGCATTACCGGTGAACCGCTCAATGACTGCAATGGGGCGAAATCAGCCCTTCCAACTGGAGGCTTAGCGGAACTTATGGCTAAGCCTCCATTGCTCCGAGTTCCCCAGAACCCCACTCACCACCCCAGCCCATATCTCCTCAATCTCCCCTAAACCCAATTCGAAAATGATGAGGGTGATCCTGTTGTTTTTACGGGGATTTAGTAAACTTTTCCGCTTTGCTGTCCGCCTACAGTGGGCACGATCGAGTGTGACAAGGATGCGGCCATGGGGCACAACAAGCAGGTTAAAGAGAACATCGCCCAGCTGAAGGCCGACGTAGAGTCGGCGGACAGCCAGGAGACGCTGGTGAAGGTGGTGCGCTCGGTGGCAGACCATCCGGGGCCGCTGGATTACCGTGATGGCCCCTGGTGGTGCCTGCTCGGCGTGCTGATGGCGGTGACGGTCTTTGTGATGGTGGCGAACGTGCTGTACGGCTATATGGGGGTGTTTGACCTGGTCGCCGGCAACATGAGCTACTGGATTCTGCCGCTGCTGGGCTTTTTCCTGGCCCGCCGTCTGGAGCGTCAGAAACGCTGGCTGCCCCTGCCCAAGATGCTGGCCAAACCCAAAATCCGCATCGGGGTGATCACCCTGCTCTGCGCGCTGCCCGCCCTGCTGCCGATCTGGCACCAGCTGTTCTGGAACGCCCTGTTCAGCGTGGTGGCGCCGATGGTGCATTACCTGAATGTGGTGCCGGACCCGCTGGTGATGGTGGTGGCCTTCGGTCTCGCCGTCAGTCTCTGGCTGTGGCTCCACAAGCGCCAGAACTGGCGCAAGCCGTTGTCTGACACCATCATCCTCAAGGACGCCCTGCTCAACAACGGGCTGGAGGTGGCCGACAGCAAAGGCCGGATGGACCAGCTGCTGCGGGAGTTCCGCGAGTTCAACCGGGGCAATGACCTCAAAGAGTTGCAGGCGCTGTACAAGGGGCGTCACGAGGGCGACGTGCACCAGTTCGATTACGAGCTGTACCACTACCACTACGTTGAGCGTCGCACCGAAACCTACACCGATTCCAACGGCAACACCAAAACCCGCACCCGTCGCATCAGCCACTACCGTCATGGCCTGTTGCTGGCGTTCCCTTTTGCCCGCTCCCTGAGCCTGGCCGGTGACAACCGCCTGCGCTTCAAGGGCGAGGATTACCGCACCGCCTCCAACGCCTTTAACCGCCGCTTTAAAGTGAAAGTGGAAGACCCGATGGTGGCGGCCCGCCTGCTCTCTCCGGCGGTTGTGGAGAGCCTGAACGCGCTGGGTGAGAACGTGAAGCGTCCGGTGCTGGAGATCAACGGTTCCCGCAAGATGGTGGTGGCCTTTGATGACAAAGACCTGCTGTCGGTGGAGTGCCGGTACGACCTGGACAACCCCATCGAGTTTGCCGAAGAGATTGCCGGCCACGCCGAGCTGGGTAAGTTGCAGGCCCTGCTGGAGACGCTGCATAACCTGATGCGACTGAGCGATAACAATTTCCGGGCCAGCGCCTGACCCGATAACCACAAGGACCAATCGTAATGAACGAGACCCTGCTTTTTGTTGTGATCCCGCTGGTGCTGGCGATCATTCTTATCATCGTGATCTACAACGGCATCATCGGTAAGCACAACGCGGTAGACCGCGCCTGGGCCTCGGTGCTGACCCAGGAGCGCCAGAAGAACCAGATCATCCCCCATGTGGAGAAGATGGTTGAGGACTACAAGCTGCACGAAGCGTCCGTGCTGCAAGAGGTGACCGCCCTGCGCAGTGCCATCGCGGAGCTGGATAACGGCGTCGACGCGGGCAAGCTGGCCAAGGCGGAGCAGTCCACCCAGGCCCTGATGAACGGCCTGAAAGTGGCGGTGGAAGCCTACCCGGACCTCAAAGCCTCCGACACCTACCTGAAGGTGATGGCGGAGATCAGCGAGCAGCAGGAGCAGGTGGGCGCCGCCATCCGCATCTTCAACCACAACGTGGAAGAGTTTAATAACGCCATCCAGATGTTCCCCGGCTCGCTGGTGAACGCGATGCTGTGCCGCAAAACCCGCATCGCCTCCTTTACCGACAGCCAGGCCCAGTCCGGTTTCGAGTACAAGCCGAACCTGTAATCGGGGCATTGCCGACCAGGAAAAAGCGGGCCATTCGGCCCGCTTTTTTGTTTTGTGTGGGCGTTACGGCATGGCCGTTTTACCACTCGGGGTGGGGTTCGGGGGCGTCGTAGTGTGGGTTTTGAACCCACGGTTTTGGTGCGCTTGATTGAATGAGGCCCGTGGGCTGTAAGCCCACGCTACAGGCCAAGCTACAGGGCGCGCTGCACCGCTCGGATTGGGGTTCGGGGGCTTCGTAGCGTGGGTTTTGAACCCACGGTTTAGGTGCGCTTGATTGAATGAGGCCCGTGGGCTGTAAGCCCACGCTACAGGCCACGCTTTAGGGCATGTTTTGCCGCTTGGGGTGGGGTTCGGGGGCTTCGTAGCGTGGGCTTTGAGCCCACGGTTTCGGTGCGTTGAGGTGAGTGAGTTCCGTGGGCTATAAGCCCACGCTACGGGCCGCGCTGCGCCGCTTGGGTTGGGGTGTGGAGCGCGCAAACACCGTCAAAAAAACGGGCCGAGTGGCCCGCTTTTTTGTGTCCCGAAGTCGCCCTTCAGGGCGTCCAGGCCAGCACCAGACGGGCCTGACCGGGGCCAAAATAGTCCGGTTCCTGATCCACGGTATCAAAGCCGAGGCTCTGGTACAGCGCCAGCGCCGCAGTGTTGGCGGGATCCACGGTGAGCTTGAGGCAGGCGTAGCGTTTGGCCTCGCTCAGTGCCTGATTCAGCAGGGACCGGGCCAGACCACGGCCCCGGGCGGCTTCGGCCACGGCCAGCGCCAGAATCCACCCCTCCTGTTGCTGGCCGGGTGCCATCAGCAGGTAGCCCAGCACCTCGCCATTCTGCTCGGCCAGCCACAGCTGGTCACCCCAGCAGTCGAGGGCCTGACGGAAGAAGAAGTCCGGGTAGCTGTGGTGGCCAAAGCAGGCCTGTTCCAGTGCCAGCAGGGCGGGCAGGTCGGACTTGGTGGCACGGCGCAGGCCGGCGTGTTCAGTGGTGGGTTGTTTCATCAGTTCGGCAAAGCCCGATAAAGCGTGACGCGGAATCCGCGGGTGGGCACGCCCCGGCGCAACGGTATCGAGTACGGCGGTGCAGGCCGGGCGGCGTAGTCTATGTGTTCCGGGGTGGTGAAGTAGAACACCCCCCGGAATTGTGGCGCCAGATCGTCCTGAGTCAACAATTCCAGATGTTGGGAGTAGGGACGCGCCTCTTTGATGTCGATGGGCACCCCAAGCTGATCGGCCAGACCCCGGTTGGCCCGGGTGGCACCGGCGTCGGTCACCCAGTTGGGGATGAGGCGGCCATCGGCGGCGCGTTTTACCGGCATCAGGAAGGTGTCCTGCATCCGCGGTACCTCATCGATTTTGGCCAGCTGGTCCTGCTGGCTCAGCAAACGCAGGCGTTCCGACGGCGACACCGGATCCATATGGGGCGCGTTGACGCCGAGCACCAGATGGGAGCAGGCGATGTTGTCCTCCACCCCCACCTGCTGACACAGCGCCCCCCAGCCCGGCAGGGTAACCTGCACCAGCGCCGCGCCGTAACCATCAGGTTCGAAGTGGGCGCCCAGCACCCGGTGCTCAGTCGTGGCGCGCTCAGCCAGCCAGCGGGCCTGAAACGCCGGGCTGCGCTCGCCTTCACAGTACACCAGCGGGAACGGCAGCTTGTTGCCTGCCTTGGCGGCGGCAAACATGGCGTCCCGCTCCGGCTCGCTGTACTGGCAAAGGTCGAGCTGGCGCAGCAGCCCCACCACCTCGTCGGCATGACGGGGCGGCAGCAGGCTGCAGCCGGAGAGGCCGGTCAGGACGCTGACCAGCAGCGCCCCTTTCAGGGCGCGGCTCAGGGTGTGGCCAGGGTTACTCATCTTCCAGGATCTCGCACTGTGGGAACGCCTTGCGGAAGGCCTCGGGGGCGCGCAGGGGCTCATAACCCTCGTCGGTGTCGTAGCCACCGCGGTATTGCGGCGGCGAGGCACGGCGCAGGTCGAGACGCTTGAGCTTTTTCAGCTTCATCAGCACCTTGGGGAACTCATAGAAGTGGTTGTAGGAGAGGTCCAGCTCCTCCAGCTCGGTGAGTTTGGCCAGCTTGGGCGACAGCGTCTCGATGTGGTTGAACCGCAGGTTCAGCCGGGTGACGTCGGTGTAGTGCTCAATGTTGGCCGGCAGGCTGTCCAGATAGCAGTTGTGCATCGCCAGTTCGGTGATGCGGGTGTCCCGGGGCAGGGCTTCCGGCAACCGGGTTTTGGGGCTGCCGAGGTCGAAGCAGTGCTGCATGTAGATGTCCGGAGAGCGGTGGCAGTTCTCCAGGCGCTCCTCGTCGGCGCCTTCCAGCACCCGCGCCATGCCGCAGCCTTTGTGCCAGTTGAGGGTTTCCCCCTCCACCAGGCCGTCGATGATGGCGCGACGCTGGGGGCACTCCTCTTTCTGGGTCAGCACCCACAGCAGGCCCTCGCCGTAGCGATCGAAGTAGGCTTTGGCGAAGTCGATCACCAGCGCTCGATCCCAGCGTTTGGGCAGGGTTTTCAGCTTCTTCATCATCGGGCCTTCGCCGGTGGGGTGGCCCTCCCAGTCAACGCCGCGCAGGTCGTCCTCGAAGTAGACCCGGTCATTCACCGCCAGCTGGAAGTCGGCGCTGCCCAGCCCGGCCAGCAGGCCCTGGATGGTTTTGCGCATCGCTTTGTCGCTGGTGGTTTTCAGGGCCAGGAACAGCGGCATCAGCATCGGCTCGGTAACGCCGCCCTGCTCCAGCATGGAGACGGCCACCTTGTGGCTGTTGTGGTCCGGCGAGGCCAGCATCTCCAGCACGGTTTCCACCATCCCTTCACTGCCGGATTGCTGCAGGAACCGGGGTTGGGCGGCATCAAACCACTGCTTCAGGGCGCTGTCGTCGATGATCAGGTGCTGGTTGGGGTCGATGGCGCTGGTGTTTTTCGGGTTGCCCCCCAGCACCACGTGGCTGACGTTATCGTTCAGGGTTTTGCTGAGGGTAAAGCCCAGCTCCGCCGCTTTCTCTTTCAGCTCGGCGGCCTTAAAGCCACTCTTGCCGCAGATGAACAGCACCGCGGTTTCGTCCAGAGGACGCGCTTTTATGCTGGCCTGGCTGGTGCGTTGCAGCCAGTTGTGGGCCAGGGACTTCAGCGGGGTGTGCTTGCCCTCCAGCATCGCCATATGGAACGGGGCGTCGAGCACGCCGTCGTCGGTGGGCAGGTCTTTGATCTTCGGGGTGTCCAGCAGCACCCGCCAGTAGCGGCGTTTCTGCTCTTCGGTGAGCTCGGCGTTCTTGATGATGCTCAGCTGCTTGGAGAGCTGCTCCCCCCGGCTGCCGCGATTGAACAGGTCAACCATACAGAAGACGTGATGGGGCAGGCAGGCCAGTGCTTCGGCGCCGGTGGCCTCTTCCTGATCCTGCGGCAGGTCGAGCCTGACGGATTCCAGATTGGGGAGGGTGAGGACGTCGTCGAGGTTGGGCACCACGTAGTTGCGGCCGTTGTGGTCATTGCCGCCAATGCGCAGGTGGCGCAATCCGGTCATGGCACTGAGGTCACCCAGGGTGGGCATCTCGGGCAGGCGGATCTGCAGCGTCTCCAGGTCGGTGTTCTGGCGCAGGGGCAGCGGCAGTGCCGCCTCTTTGATGTCACTCAGCACCAGTTCCTGGGTCGTAATGCGGCCCAGCAGGGCGCCGTCACCCAGCGGGCCGGGTCGGTTCAGCACCAGCTTGGACAGCTTCGGGCAATCGGTCAGCCAGCCGAGCTGGGACAGGGGCGTGCCATCAAACTCAGCGCGGGTCATCGCGGGCAGGCTGACCGGCCCGACGAACTCCGCCAGACTGCATTCGTACATGTGGAGGGACCGGAGTTGCGGCCGGTTGCCAATCAGCGCCGTGAGGTTGGCGCGGGTGCCGTGCAGCCACAGCCACAGGGAGTCCATCGCCTCAATGCCGTCCAACAGGTCGTCCGGAATCGGGCTGCCGTCTCGGCTGTTGAGGTGCAGCAGATCGATATGGGCGGCCTCGCCCAGAGCGCCGGGAGCCAGCGTCAGTTGTCGGCTTTGCATGCGGATCTGCCCGGCTTTGGTGCCCGCCTGAAGCAAGGGGCCGGACAGCGCCACTTTGCCCTCGGTAGTGAGGTCAAACTCTTTGATGCTGCGGGGCATCTGCACCGGACCCAGCGCCATGTCGACGCCTTCGCGGCGGCCGAAGTAGTTGAAGTCGCTGAGGTGGCATTTCTGGAGCTGGCGGGCGTGGGTCAGGTCGATGCTGAGTCGCTCTGCGGCGCTGATCTCGATGGAGAGGCTTTTCAGCTGGCTGCCTTCGGCGGCGCACAGGTCGGCTTCGTGGCCGTGGAAGCGCAGCTTCAGTTCGGTCAGGGCGGGCAGGGCGGTCAGTTTGGCAAAGGTGTCCGCATCCCGCACTACGACGCCGTCGATGGACGTGATCTTCGCCATGCTGGCCGGGTCGATGTCATCGCTGGTCAGCGGCAATTGCCCCAGCGACAGGTGGGTCAGCTTGGGGAAGTGCTTGTACATCTCCGGCTCCGGCGGCCGGCAGGCACTGTCTTCACGGTCGGACAGGCAGTAGTGGGTCAGGTTGGGGTAACGGTGGCCCAGTGCCGCCCATTCCGGGTGATTGTCCTTCAGTTTGTAAGTGAGGATGTCGGCGTCCTCAATCACTTCACCATCCAGGGGCAGGTCGTAGTGGCACAGACTTTCATAACTCATGGCGGGGATTCCGTTGCTCAGGCGTCTTCAAGGATTTCACAGTGGGGCAGGGCATCGCGGAACGCCTGCGGTACCGCCAGTTTGCGGTAGTGGCGGTTGTACCCTTCGGTGTAGTCCACCCGGGTGGCGCGGCGCAGGTCGAGGCGCTTCAGGTTTTTCAGCTTCAGCAGCACGGCGGGGAAGGCGCTGAAGTGGTTGTAGGAGAGGTCCAGCTCCTCCAGCTCGGCAAAGTTGGCCAGTGACGCGGGCAGTTTCTCAAACGCATTGAAGCTCAGGTTGAGACGACGCAGGCCGGTGAACTGCGCGCTGCCTTTGGGCAGGCTGTCGAGCAGGCAGACACTCAGGTTCAGCTCGCGAATGTCGTGGCGCTGCGCCATCCCTTCGGGGATGTAGGTGACGGCACTGCCCAGGTCGGCGTTGCGGTTAAAGCAGTACTGCGGGTGCCAGTGCAGGTCGGTGCGGAGCTTCTCATCGGCGCGCTCCAGCACCGGGCCAAACCCGGCGCCACGGTGCCAGTTCAGGCACTCACCCTCAACCAGGGTGTCGAGGATCGCTTCGCGATGGGGGCAGGTGTCACGCTGCATCATCAGGTACATCAGGCCCTCACCGAAGCGGTCGTAGTAGGCTTTGGCAAAGTCGTTGCAGAGGGCATCGCCCCACTTGCGGCGCTGGCCCTTCAGCTTCTTCACCATGCTGCCCTGGCTCTGCTCGCGGCCGAGGCGGTCGGGGCCGCGGCAGGTGTGGAACAGGATGCGGTCGTTCACCGCCAGCTGGAAGGCATCGTCGCCGTGACCGGCCAGCAGGTTCTTGATCTGCTTGCGCAGCTCGTTGTCGGCGGTGGTTTTGAGGATCAGGAACAGCGGCATCAGCATCGGCTCGGTGACGCCACCCTGCTCCAGCATCTGGGCCGCCACCTTGTGGCTGGCTTCGTCTGGTGAGTTCAGCATCGCCATCACCGAATCCGCCATAACGTTGCTGGTCTCCTGCTGCAGGAACTTGGGCGCTTCGGCGGTGAAGCACTGCTGCAGGGTGGTGTCGTCAATCAGGGCGTGGCGCTCCGGGTCGAGCTTCGCCACCGCTTTGGGGGCGGTGCCCACCAGCACGTGGGTGACACTGTCGTTGAGGGTTTTGCTCAGGGTGAAACCGATGGTCTCGGCCTGGGCTTTCAGCTCACTGGCCTTAAAGGCGCTGCGGCCACAGACAAACAGCACGCTGTCGGCACCAAAGGGACGCTGTTGCTCGCTGTCTTGTGCAACGCTGCGCAGCCAGGTTTTGTGCTGAGCCTTAAAGCGGTTGTGCTTGGCCTCCATCATCACCAGGTGGAAATCGGCGGGCATGGCGGGCAGCTGGGCGGGTTTCTGCACCGCAATCAGCTGGTCCAGGTACTGGTGCACCGTGGCGTTGTCGAGGTGGCTGGCGCGCAGGATATCGAACAGGGCTTCGAAGCGCTCAGCGCGCACCATCAAACGGGCGCCCGGGGCCAGCTTCAGCCAGTCGGGGTCAAAGCGCTTCAGCTCGATGTCGAGGCGCAGTTCCTCCAGCTGCGGCAGATGGGTCAGGCCATCCAGCGGTGGCAGGTTGGACTGTTTATCCTGCACCGGCGACAGCCACAGCTCTTTGAGGCCGGTCATTGCGGAGAGATCCCCCAACTCACTGATGCGGAACCACAGCAGCGCCAGCGTCTCCAGGTTGGAGTTGCTGCGCACGGTGGCGGGCAGCTGGGCCATCTCTGTCCCCCGCAGCACCAGGTGCTTCAGGTTGGGCAGTGACGGCAGGTCGGTCAGGGGGTGTTTATCCAGGTACAGGCTCAGTCGCTGCAGCATCGGGCTGTGCGCCAGCCAGCCCAGCTGATCCGCTTTCAGACCGAACATGCAGGCCACGTCCAGGTCCGGCAGGACGAGGGCATCGGTGTCGCTCAGGTGGCCAGAGGCATTGAAATAGGTCAGCTGCCTGAGGCTCATGTTGGCGGGCAGCAGAGGGCCCTCAATGGGGGTGTCCTCAAAGCGGATCTCCAGCTCATCCACCTGGCGCAGGCCGGCAAAGAAGCCTGCAGACAGGGGCGCGGTTTTTCCCTCCATCAGGAAATGGATTTTGCCCACCTCGCTGAGGTCGCTCAGGGTATCGGCGGAAAAACCGGGAACGGCCAGGCGCATCTCCAGCTTGTCCAGCTTCTGATTGTCACCCAGCAGGCGCGCCGGCAGCGGGGTTTGGGTATTGAGGTTCAGCAGCAGCGTATGGAGGTGGTTGGGCAGGGCCAGGCGATCAATGACGACCTTTTTGGCTTCCGTCGGGTAGTGGCGGTTGTTGTGACCGAGGGCCAGCTCCACCACCGGGCTGGAGGCCAGGTCGATGTCGATGGCGCGAACCCGCGGGCCAAAGGCCATGCAGACCTTGGTGAGTACACAGTCGGGGCCGGTGTGCAGGTGCACCTGCTTGTCGTCGGCCAGTACCGTCAGGCTCTCCAGTTTGGGCAGGTTGCCGAACAGGTCGAAGTCGCCGGTGCGGCAGCGGCCCAGTTCCAGTTGGCGCAGTTCGGTGAGGTGGGCCGGGTTGACGTCGCTCAGGTCGGTGGTGATGGGGCTACGGCGGTTGTTGCCGATAAACAGGCCGTGAAGGCGGGGGAAGGCGTCGAAGAAGTCGTGGTTGATCAGCCGTGTGATGCCGATGTGGCCCATGTCGCTGAAGCGGATTTGGGTGGCGTTGGGGAAGGCGGTGGCCAGCGCTTGCCAGCTCGGGATGGGGTCATCGCAGTCGTAGATGAGCTCGGTAACATCGGGGTGGATTGTCTTCAGATAGGACTCGAGATCGTCGTATATCTTCAGCGTGCGCATGGCCATACTCCTTCAATACTGCCTGGCTGGCGGCCCGTCCACCAACGCGTTGACGAGGCAGGCATTGTATGGATAATCCCATTCGAATCATATGGTTAATCGAGTTGGAACCGTTATCGAGCCGATGCTGTCACGAACATCAGTCAAACTGATGTTGCAGGAACCTTTCTATGGCCATTACCTGGCCAGTTTTCACAAAGTGATCCTCCCCCAGGACGACCCAAACGGCGCCCCGCTTGAGTCGGCGCCGCGTGGCAGCAGTGACGTGGAGCTGCGCTGTCGGCCGGCGTTGTGGGCGGGGTTGTCGCCGACTCAGCAGCTGGGGGCCCTCAAGCACGAAGCGCTGCATCTGGTGTTTGGCCACCCCTTTATGCGGGCCCGCTATGCCGATAAGGGGCGGTTTGACCGCGCTGCGGATCTGGTGGCGAACCAGTACCTCAGCGCCGACCAACTGGCCACTGATGCGCTGACTCTGGAGCGGCTCAACCTCTGGCGTGAAACCGAAGGGCTGGACCCGCTCGACCCCCACAAAGAGCTGGCCTACTACTATCAGGCGCTGCCGCCTTCCGGGGGCCAGGGCCCCGGTGCCGGCGAAGGGGTGGGCCCCCCTGGCCATGACAGCTGGGGGGAGTTTGGTCAGCAGTCGGAGGCTGAGGGGTCATTGGCCCGGCAAACTCTGGACAATAAGCTGGAGCAGGCCGCCAACCGGATGGAGCTGGACAGCCACCAGCGGGGACGGGGCCTGATCCCGCTGGCCATTCTGGCCCGGGTTCAGCAGCTTTTAGAGCGACGTCGTTCCACCCTCGACTGGCGCCGTGCCCTGCGTCTGTTCGCCAACAGCAGTCGCCGTACCTCGGTAAAGAACACCCTGCGCCGCCCCTCAAAGCGCTATGGCACCACCCCCGGCACCCGCATCATTCCGCACCAGCGCCTGCTGGTGGCGGTGGACACTTCAGCCAGCGTCAACGACCCGCAGCTGCGGGCGTTCTTCGATGAACTGCACCACATCTGGCGTGCAGGCGCGGAGATCACCGTGGTGGAGTGCGATGTGGATATCCACCGGGATTACGTCTATCGCGGCATCGCGCCGACGTCGGTCAGTGGCCGGGGCGGCACCGATTTCAACGCCCCGCTGGCCTACGCCAACAAACACCGTTTCGACGGCATCATCTACTTCACCGACGGCGAAGCCCCCGCGCCGACGGTGCCCCCGCGTGCTTCGCTCCTGTGGCTGATTCAGGGCCGCGGATCCAAGGACGATTTTGCCCATTTGCGCAGTTGCGGCCGGGTGATCCCCATGGCCGCCCTCACTACGGATTGAGTCACCATGAGCCAACACCAGTACACCTACTACGGCCTGACCTGTCAGGCCCCGGAAGTCCGCCGCTTTGTCGAGCACCTGATCCCGGCACCGGGCCAGCGTGCAACCCCGATCTGCATCTGGGGCCGTCACGGCATTGGTAAAACGCAGATGGTGGAACAGATCGCCGTTGAACGTGGCATGCAGTGGCGGGCCATTGCCCCGGCGCAGTTTGAGGAGATGGGGGATCTGCTGGGGATGCCCCGGGTGGAAACCGACGCCAATGGCGACACCGTCACCCGCTTTGCCGCGCCCCACTGGGTGCCCACTGAGCCGGGCCCGGGGATCCTGCTGATCGACGACGTCAACCGCGCCGATGAGCGGATCCTGCGGGGCATCATGCAGCTGCTGCAGAACCACGAGTTGATCAGTTGGGCGCTGCCGGAGGGCTGGCAGATCGTGCTGACCGCCAACCCGGACGGCGGCGACTACTCGGTGACGCCGATGGACGACGCCATGCTGACCCGGATGATGCACATCACCATGGAGTTCGACGCCAAAGCCTGGGCCCTGTGGGCAGAGCAGGCCGGTGTGGATCCCCGAGGCATCGACTTTGTGCTGACCTACCCGGAGCTGGTGGACGGCGAACGCACCACCCCCCGTTCGCTGGTGCAGTTCTTCCAGAGCATTGCGGGCATTAAAGACCTGCGCGCCGAGCTGCCGCTGGTGAACATCCTGGCCCGCTCCTGTCTGGATGACACCACCTGCGCGGCCTTTGTCGCCTTTGTGGAGCAGAACCTGAGCCAGCTGGTGGCGCCCCAGGCCATCGTTGACGCTAAAGACTTCGCCAAGACCATCCTGCCGCAGATTGAGCGTACCGCGGGCGGCAAGATGCCGCGCATCGATATCCTGGCCACCCTGTGCACCCGCCTGTACCACTACCTCAAGGTCAACAAGGTGAAACCGAATGCGGCGCAGATGGGCAACCTGCAGGCGTTTCTGAAGATGCCGCTGCTGCCCAACGACCTGCGCCTGGGGCTGATGCAGGACATGATGAACGGCGACAACCCGGCCCTGAAGGGGGTGCTGGCGGACGCGGAGCTGGCCAAGCTGTTTCTGACCAACGCCGCGTAAGTTGGGCCTGGTATCTTTTGCGTCGTAGCGTGGGTTTCCAACCCACGGCTGCACCGGAGTGGATAGCTCCGATCTGGAGAGCGACCGATATCCGTGGGCTATAAGCCCACGCTACGTAGAGCAGCGTTTTTCGGTTTGAACCCCGTGGCGGCGATTTGGGCTTTGGCTTCGTAGCGTGGGTTTCCAACCCACGGCTGCACCGGAGTGGATAGCTCCGATGTGGAGAGTGCCCGATATCCGTGGGCGATAAGCCCACGCCACGCAAAGCAGCGGTTTCCGGTTTGAGCCCCGTGGCGGCGATTTGGGCTTTGGCTTCGTAGCGTGGGTTTCCAACCCACGGCTGCACCGGAGTGGATAGCTCCGATGTGGAGAGTGCCCGATATCCGTGGGCGATAAGCCCACGCCACGCAAAGCAGCGGTTTCCGGTTTGAGCCCCGTGGCGGCGCTTTGGGCTTTGGCTTCGTAGCGTGGGTTTCCAACCCACGGCTGCGCCGGAGTGGATAGCTCCGATCTGGAGAGCGACCGATATCCGTGGGCTATAAGCCCACGCTACGCAGAGCAGCGTTTTTCGGTTTGAACCCCGTGGCGGCGATTTGGGCTTTGGCTTCGTAGCGTGGGTTTCCAACCCACGGCTGCACCGGAGTGGATAGCTCCGATGTGGAGAGTGCCCGATATCCGTGGGCGATAAGCCCACGCCACGCAAAGCAGCGTTTGCCGGTTTGAGCCCCGTGGCGGCGCTTTGGGCTTTGGCGTCGTCGCGTGGGTTTCCAACCCACGGCGGCGCCGGAGTGGATAGCGGGTGGGTTTCTCACCCCCGGGCCAATAAAAAAGCCACCGCATTGCGGTGGCTTTTTTGTGCGCGAACGGCGATTACAGGCTGTTATCGCTGCTGATCAGGCGGGTGCCTTCAAAGCGCTGGGTCAGACGGTTCATGGTGACGGACGGCACGGTTACGCTGTCGGTCAGCAGGTAGTCGGCCACGCTCTGGTCGAAGGAGCGGTAGTGCAGGGTGGTGGTCACGGTGTAGTGACCTTCCGCCGGCAGGGCGAAGCCATACTCAACGGTTTTGCTGCCCTTGGCCGGGATGCTGTTCTCCACCGAGAAGCGCGCGATCTTCCACGGCTTGTGTTCCGGCTTGCCGTCGGCGTCCACGGCGGTGTCCTGGAACACCACGGTGTCCGCCGGCAGGCTGTTGTCGGCGTTGAGGGTGCCGGAGCGCAGCAGGGTGTTGCCCTGAGCGTCTTCGATCACCACTTCCAGCCACACCTGGCGGATAAAGCTCAGGCTGGTGGGCAGGTCGTGACCGGCGCGGCGGTTGTGAACGGTGACGCTCAGCTGGGCTTTGCCGTCGGCTTCCAACAGTGCGGTTTCCAGTTCCGCCACGGTTTGCAGGCGCTTGGTGGCCTCCTGCGCGTGGGCTTCGCCGCCTTCAACACCCAGCAGCGGGGCCAGTACGGCGTTGCCGCCGACAAAGCCGTGGTCATGCACCACCGAACGCACCGGGCCACCGCGGGCGGCCTGGCCGCTCAGGCGGTGCTGTTCCAGCGCCTTCACCGGCTTCATCTCATCGGCTACGCGGACGGCGACTTCCACCGGCACCATGTGGCAGTCCTGGCACTGGATCTCCGCCTTGGCGTAGTCAGAGTTCTTCCACTCCTCGTAGGTGTGTTCCAGCGGGAAGTTGCCGTGCACCGGGTTAAACACGTTGTGGCAGTTGGCGCAGAACTCGGAGCGGGTGTGCAACTCGGAGTACTCGGTCTTGTGGCCGCGTGCTTTGGCGTCGTCGAACGGGCCGCGCTTGATGCGGTCGGTGGCCAGTTCCAGTGACGCGTTACCGTGCTCACCCATCTCGGTGTGGGCGATGTTGGTGGCGCTGACGCTGTGACAGGTGTCGCAGCTGACGCCGCGTTCTGCCACGCCCTGGGTGGTGAAGCCGCCGAACTTGCCGGTGCTGGCGTCGTAGCTGATGTTCTCGCTGACGGTGCCGATGGCGGTGTGGCAGCCTTTACACAGGTTGTGGGTGGCGCCGTCGGTCTCTTTGGTGCCCAGTGCGGCTTCCGCCTGGTAGACCGGGTCGATAAAGGCGATGGAGTGCATGGAGCCCTGCCAGCCGGCGTACTGGCGCGGGTGGCAGCGTTTGCACCCTTCCGGTGAGCTGAAGTGCTTCAGCTCCGCTTCGGCGCCGTCTTTGACGGTCAGGTAGGAGGGGGCAAAGGGTTGGGTGGTGCTGGCAGCAGCGGGCAGCGCGGCACACAGCAGCAGGGTCAGCAAGGTTGGGCGTTTCATCATCATTCTCAGGGTTTTTGGCGCGTTTTGGCGCAGATTCGTGAGTCAGGGCTCAAACCGGCATGCCTTTTAAATAAAGCCCTTCATTTTTAATTGCTTACCGGACCTCGCATTTTACTTTCTATTGGCATTTTTGGCTGATAGCGGACGCACAGTCTGAATCATTTGAGCTTCTGATGGCATTAGCGAAATTCATCATCAGTTGCGCAAGCATCGCTGTTGCATTGGCGCTTTATTAGGCACAGTGGCGCCCTTCATTTTTTCCCCTTGGAGTGGCGTGCAGTGAACGAAGCTCAAATCATTACCATGTTGTGGGCGGTGGGTATCGTGGCGGAAGCCATGACCGGTGCCCTTGCCGCAGGCCGTCGCCAGATGGATCTGTTTGGTGTGGTGATGGTGGGGTGTGCCACCGCCATTGGTGGCGGCACCGTGCGTGACATGCTGATCGGCAACTACCCGCTGGTGTGGGTGGCCAACGTCGAGTATCTGGTCGCCATTGCCGCCGCGGCCCTGTTGACCGTGGCCATCGCCCCGGTGATGCGCTACCTGTCGCGCCTGTTCCTGGCCATCGATGCGCTGGGGCTGGCGGTGTTCTCGGTGATTGGTGCCCAGAAAACCCTGGCTTTGGGGCTGGACCCGCTGGTGGCTATCGTTATGGGCGTGGTCACCGGGGTGTTTGGCGGCATCATCCGCGACATCTTCTGTCAGGAGATCCCGCTGGTGTTCCGCAAAGAGCTTTATGCCATTATCTCCCTGCTGACCGCAGGGCTGTACGTGGTGCTGGATCACTTCCATGTGGACACCGGACTGTCGCTGGTGGTGTGTCTGAGCCTGGGCTTCCTGTTCCGGATGCTGGCAATTCGTCGGCACTGGACCATGCCCACCTTCAACTATCAGGAGCCCGCCCACTAAGCGGACCCCGGCCAGCCCCCCAGTATGCGAACGAGGCAGAGTATGACCGACACGAACGCAGCGACCACCGGGGGGCGCCCCCTCTGGCAGGTGATTCTTGCCCTGGCGCTCTATTTCACTTTGGCGCTGAACCTGGCCCTGGCCCTGAAGCTGTGGGCCATCCTTGATGCCCTTCCGACGGTGTCAGTGGGCTTTGTCATCTCCCTGCCGTTCTTCTTCATCGCCGCCTTTAACCTGATCTTCCACTGCCTGTCCTGGCCCGGGCTGACCAAGCCCCTGTTTGTGCCGTTGCTGGTGGTGTCCAGTGTGGTCAGCTACGCCATGGTGCAGTACGGCATCCTTCCCGATCAGGAGGTGATTGCCAGCGGCATGGAAACCAACAGCCATGAGCTGGGCTCCTATTTCAGTGGGTCACTGGTGTTGTGGATCGTGGGATTCGGGGTGCTGCCGGCGTTGCTGTTGTGGCGCACCCGGATTGGCTATGGCGGTTCACTGCCGCGCTTTGTCCTGCTGAATAAGCTGGTGCCGATGCTGGCCTCGGTGCTGGTGATTGGCCTGATTGCGGCGCTCTACTACGTGGATTACGCCTCGGTGGGGCGCAACAACAGCTACCTGCGCAAGATGATCATCCCCACCCACTTCGTGTACAGCATCGGCAAGTACGTGAAGCACAACTACCTGTCGACCCCGCAGCCCTACCAGCCTTTGGGGGAGGATGCTCATGTCACTGCGGAGCCGGTTGACGGTAAGCCGCGGCTGTTGGTGTTGGTGATTGGTGAAACCGCCCGTGCCGCCAACCAGCAGCTCAATGGGTATGAGCGGGAAACCAACCCCTATACCAGCAAGATGCCGGAGCTGGTGTACTTCCCCGATGTGGCCACCTGCGGGACGGCCACCGCCATCTCGGTGCCCTGCATGTTCTCCGACTTTGACCGCGGTCATTACGACCGGGCCAAAGCGCTGAACCAGGACAACCTGATGGACATTCTCCACCACGCCGGCATCGACATCCTGTGGCGCGACAACGACGGTGGCAGCCAGAAGGTGGCGAACCACATCGCCTACGAGTCGATTGCTGCTGACAGCGACCCGAACCTGTGTGACGGGGAGTCCTGCTATGACGCGGTGTTGCTGGACGGACTGGCGGAGAAGATCGGTGCCCTGAAGGGGGACCGGGTGGTGGTACTGCACCTGATGGGCAGCCACGGTCCCACCTACTTTAAGCGCTACCCGCCGGACTTCTCCCACTTTGAACCGGCCTGCAATCGGGCCGACATCGAGAACTGCAGCCGTGAGCAGTTGGTGAACGTGTACGACAACACCCTGCGCTACACCGACTGGATGCTGGATCAGGTGGTGTCGCTGTTGCGGGCCCATGAAGCGGAATACGACAGCGCCATGCTCTATGTGTCTGACCACGGTGAGTCATTGGGTGAGGATGGCCTCTACCTGCACGGCATGCCCTATGCGCTGGCGCCCCAAACCCAGACCCGGGTACCGATGATGCTGTGGATGAGCCCGGCCTTCCGGGAGGATGAAGGGTTGGCGCTGAGCTGCGTGCAGGCGCAGGCGGAGCAGGGGGGCTGGTCGCAGGACCACTTCTTCCACACGGTGCTGGGGTTGATGAAGGTGGGCACCGGCGTGTACCTGCCTGATATGGATACCCTGCATCGCTGTCGCGGCTGAGGGCGAACACAAAAAACGGCACCTTCGGGTGCCGTTTGGTTTAGCGGGAGGGGTCTTGTGAACCGACTTCCGGGTTGATCACTTTCTCGCGGCGGTAGCCGTTCTGGTAGAACACCACCGGTTTGGGCTTCTGTCCCCGCACCAGCATCACCACGGCGCCAATCAGCATCAGGCCGAACTGCAGCAACAGCAGCAAAAACGCGATGGGCAGAATAAGCAGCACTGCCAGAGCCAGCATGACGCCGCCCAGCAGGGAGCGCCCCAAGCTGGGGTTTTGGCCGCGGGCCAGGGAACTGAGCTGGTGCCAGGAGTGCAAAAATCGGCTGTTCACTACGCCCTCCGATTGAATTGGGTCAGGTCGATTTATCGCCAGTTTGCCACAACATGGCTTAATTGGCGCTGATCAGAGTGTGATCCTTTGTTAATGCTCAGACCGATGGTGCAACCACAAGGTTCCAAAGCGAAATTTAGCGGCTTACTGAACCATCTTCGTCGACTATGCTTTGGCCAGATCCCTGCTATTGGGGCCCGCCATGGACCTGTTTTTTATCCTTTTGATCCTGCTGATCACCACCCGCGCCTTTGGCGAGGTGGCGGAGCGACTGGGCCAGCCCGGATTGATGGGGGAGCTGGTGGCGGGGATCGCACTGGGCACTTTTGCCGCCCAGTATCAGGATGCAATTCCGCAGATCTCGGGGCTGAAAACCAGTCCGGTATTTGAAACCATCACCGATCTGGGCATGTTCTTTATCATGCTGTTCGCCGGGGTGGAGCTGCAGCCAAGCCGCCTGATTGAGTACTCGAAAGGGGCGCTGGCGGTGGCGCTGTTTGGGATGTTTGTGCCGATGGGGCTGGGGATCGGGCTGGGCTTCCTGTTCTTGCCGGAGGGCCCCAATCTGCTCGCGCAGTCGATATTCCTGGGTACCGCGCTGGCGATTACGGCGGTGCCTGCGACGGTGCGGATCCTGATGGATCTGGGCCAGCTGGATTCCCCCTCTGGCCAAACCATCATCTCGGCGGCGGTGTTTGATGATGTCCTCAGCCTGATTCTGCTGGCCTGGCTGACCGCGTTGATTGGCGGTGAACCCACCGACGGCAGCATGGTGGCGATGTTGCTGCTCAAAGTGGCGCTGTTCTTCCTGATCACCATCATTATCGGCGTCTTTCTCTACCCCCTCGGGGGCCGCTTTATCGGTCTGATTAAGCAGAAGGAGTTTGAGTTCAGTGCCCTGCTGGTGGGGGCGTTGGCGTTCTCCGTATTGGCGGAGCTGCTGGAGCTGCACTTTATCGTCGGCGCCTTTATGGCGGGTCTGTTCTTTGGCCGCAACACCATTGATGAAAGGGCCTACCGGGCGGTGCGCGCCAAAACCTCGGCCATGACCTTTGGCTTCCTTGCCCCCATCTTCTTTGCCTCAGTGGGACTGCACCTGGAGTTCAGCGCCTTTACTGAAGTGCCGCTGTTTGTGCTGGTGCTGCTGGTGACGGCGTTTGCCGGGAAATTCCTGGGCTCTGGTCTGGCGGCCAAAGCGATGGGGTTGTCCTGGCAGGAATCCGCTGCGGTTGGGGTGGGCATGAGTGCCCGTGGTGCGGTGGAGCTGGTGATCGCCGACATCGCCCTGAAGGCCGGACTGTTCAATAACGGCGACCATCCGGTGGTGGCCCACATGTTCTCCGCGGTGGTGATCATGGCGGTCGTCACCACGCTGCTAACGCCCTGGATGCTCAGGCACATCTATGGGCCTCCACCAGCGAATGGCTCCCCCCCGGGCAATGGACACCGCTCCGACTACATCGACTGAATCAGGCCAGTTTGCTACGGAACGCGAAATAGACGGCGCCCACCAGGCAAAGCCCGGACCACAGGTAATCCAGCTTTAACGGCTCGCGCAGGTAGTACACCGAGAAGGGCACAAACACCATCAGGGTGATCACCTCCTGCAGGATCTTCAGTTGCCCTACGTTCAAAGCGGTATAGCCGATGCGGTTGGCGGGCACCTGCAACAGGTACTCGAACAGGGCGATGCCCCAACTGATCAGCGCGGCGATGATCCAGGGCTTATTGTTCAGCTCCTTCAGGTGGGCGTACCAGGCGAAGGTCATAAAGATGTTGCTGCAGATCAGCAGGCCGATGGTGATCGGGATGGGGTTCATGGGGCTCCGGCAAGTGAACACACCGCGACGCGCGGCGCCGGGATGATAGCGCCAACGCCGCCGGACACCAGCCTCCCTGCGCGGTTCTGTCGGGCGGGTCAAGCCGGGGCTGGCAACTTGACGCCACAGCGCCGTTCACATCCCTTGCCGCATGCGGCAAACGCATTGGGGTAAGCGTCTTGGCGACCTGCCGCAACCTGTTACTCTCGAACCAATACGGTATGGAAACCCGGGAGCAGCATGACGATGAACAGTAAGGTCGCGGCGTTTGATGGTTGGATCCGCTCCGACTTTGTCACCCTGAATAATGAGCTGGAAGCGCTCTACTTCGAGCAGGACGACAAGGCCAATGTGGCCGGGATTGGCGAACACGCTAAGCAGCAGCTGGAAGCGCAGGGGCGCGAACACATCCAGACCCTGCTGGCGCAGGGCAATACCGACGAAGGCTTTGACCGCGCCTTTGATCTGCTCGGCAATGTGGGCCTCTATATGGCGGCCTGCCGCCGCCACGGCCTGTCCGACCCGGACCGGGACAGCAGCTCACCGCAACAGGAGGCTTCGGCGCTGGCGATGCACATCGCCGCCTCCATTGGTGTGGTGCCCCGGTTTGCGACCGCTCACCTCTGTACCCACAACCGCGCCGTGGACGGTCAGTACAAGCGCTTTACCGACCTGACCGACGAGCGGGTGTTTGTGGACTACAACAGCAAGGGCATCCTCGCCTTTAAACGCGCCGCCGACGCGCTGATGCGGGTGCTGCCGCTGGGCGTCTCCCATCCCATCGCGCGGGATCTGTTCCACGCCTGTGCCGACGCACTGGAGGAGGTGAAGGAGTCCAACCGGGTGCTGTTCAATACCCTCGATCCGGAGCGCTTCTTCTACTGCGTGCGCCCCTACTACAAGCCCCACCACGTGGGTGGCCAGGTGTATCGCGGCGCCAACGCCGGTGACTTTGCCGGCATCAACGTCATCGATATGCTGCTGGGCCTGTGCCAGGCCAATGAGCCCTCCTATGGCCGCATGCTGGTGGAGAAATTCCTCTATATGATGCCGGAAGACCAGGCCATTCTGCGTGACTGCATGCGCCGCCAGAGCCTGATGGACGAGTTCCTGGCCGTTGCGCCTGAACATCACGGCAGCAGCTGGTATCAGGAGAACCTCAGCGCCTTCCTGCGCCTGTGTGAACTGCACGGCGAGATTGCCACTCAGCACCACAATCAGTTAGTACACACTTACATTGTGCGCCCGTCAGAACAGATGGATCAGAAACATATGGGCCAGCTGACCGCCAGTGGCCCGGCGCTGCAGGGGCTGCTCAAGGCACTGACCGACCTGCGTGACCGCCGCGCCGGGGCACCGCGAGAGGACATCCTCACCCGCTACAACGAACTGGCGCATCTGCGTGCCAGCCTGGGGTAACGCCATGACCGACGCCACCCGACTGAGCGCCGCCGACTTCCACCTGGGAGCAAGCACTTACCTGCTGAACCATTCGGTGGGGCGCCCGCTGAAAAGCGCCGAAGCCGCGTTCCAGCGCAGCTATTTTGCCCCCTGGCAGGATGAGGCGGAGGGGATCTGGCCGCAGTGGCTGGGCTGCATCGAGCAGTTCCGTGCTGCACTCGGGCAGTTGTTCAATGTGCCGGGCGCGCGCTTCTGCCCCCAGAGCAACCTCTCCAGCGGCCTGACCAAGCTGGTGATGGCACTGCCCCAGTTCACTTCAGGCCGGGTACTTATGAGTGAACTGGACTTTCCCACCATCGGTTATGTGCTGGCCCAGGCGCTGCCTCGTGGCCGCGAGCAGATTCAGTTTATTCCGGCCGGGCTGGACGTTTCGGACGCGAATGTCTGGGCCGATCATATGACGTCGGACACCGCCATGGTGTTTCTCAGCCACGCCTACTCCAACACCGGGGTGCAGGCGCCGCTCGCCGAGGTGGTGGCCCTGGCCAAATCCCGTGGGGTGATGACGCTGCTGGATGTGGCCCAGTCCGCCGGGGTGCTGCCCCTCGATCTGGCCCGGCTGGCGCCGGACTTTGTGCTGGGCTCCACGGTGAAGTGGCTGTGCGGTGGCCCCGGTGCCGGTTACCTCTATATCGACCCGGAACGACTGTCTCAGTGTCAGCCCAAAGATGTCGGCTGGTTCTCCCACGCCAACCCCTTTGCCATGGACATCCACGACTTCCAGTATCATCCCGGCACAGAGAGGTTCTGGGGCGGCACCCCTTCGGTGGCGCCCTATGCCATCGCCGGGCACAGCATTGCGCAGCTGGTGGGCCATGGCATCGGCACCATTCGTGAGCACAACCTGCGCCTTCAGCAGCAGCTGATCGAAGCACTGGGTGAGCGGGTGGTGTCACCCCTTGAACCCGCCCGGCGCAGCGGCACCGTGATTCTGAATCTGGGCAGCCAGCAGGCCCGCTTGGCCCCCGCTCTCAATGCCGTGGGCATCGCCGTGGACGAACGCGCCCAGGGGGTTCGGGTATCGCCGCACCTGTACAACAGCGACGACGACATCCGGCGTGTTATCGAAGTGGTGCAGGGGCTGTAAGGCGCCAAAAACAAAAAGGGTTGAGCCGGTTGGCTCAACCCTTTTTTGATCGGCGGGCGCGACGAGGGAATTGGTTATCCCAGCTGTTGCTTTCTCAATGCTTGTGGCGTGGCGCCATAGCGCCGTTTAACGGCGCGGCAAAGGTGGCTGACGTCGGTAAACCCCACTTCATCGGCAATCTGGCTCAGGCGCTGGGAAGAGTTGTGGAGGCGCCAGTGGACATGGCGCAGACGCAGCTCCAGCCAGTACTGGTGGCAGGTCATGCCGTGCTCCTCGGTAAAGGCGCGATCCAGCTGGCGTCGGCTTAGCCCCACCTGAGAGGCCAGTTGTTCCACCCCCTCGGGCAATCCGGCCAGATGTTGTCGCATCAGGGCCACCGCCCGCTGAACCGGCCGGGATTTTCCACCGCTGTCCACCAGCGAACGCAGGGCATGGCTGGCGGCCCGGCTTTCATCCACCAGCATGTCTGCCAACCCCTTCAGCGCCCGGGTGGGGCCGCAGTGACGCTCCAGCAATGCGGTGGCCAGATCGATGGTGGCGCTGCCGCCGGCACAACTGATGCGGTTGCCATCAAGGTGATAGAGCACGTCGGCATGGATGGGGATGTCCGGGAAGGCGGCACGAAACTCCTGCTGGTGGCGCCAGTGCAGGGCGACGCTGTGGTCGCTCAGTAATCCCGCCTCGGCCAGTAGAAAGCTGGCGTTGTCCACCGCCACCAGGCTGACGCCGCTGCGGCTGGCCCGTTGCAGCAGGGGGCGGTACTCCGCTGCCAGCGCCTGGGCCATGCTGGGTTGGCGACAGCCGAAGATCACCAGATAGTCGTAATCGGCCAGGTCCAGGTCGGTCACCGGCGCATCAATGGCCACCTCGACACCGCTGCTGGCACGGACCGTTCCCGGGTTTAAGCCGGTGACCGTCCACTGGCAGTAACGCTGCTGACTGAGGTCCTCCTCGTCGGCGGAGAAACGCAGTTTGTCGACGAAGCCACCAAACGCCAGCAGGGCGTGTTCCGGCAGGGGCAGCAGCAGAAAACGGCAGTCGGGTTGGTCAGGATGGGACATGATTGAGGTCGGTGGAAGGTGATGGCCAGATTGTACTGTAAAACGACTATATTTGGCCGTGGCCTGGCGGGGTGAACCGCGTACATTGCCGTTTTTTCCAAGCGGAGCGACAAAGATGGATTGGCCTACCTGGTGGTTGTTTCTGATGGCGGTAACCGGACTGGCGTTGGCCCCCGGCCCCAATGGCCTGTTGGCTCTCAGTCATGGTGCTATGTATGGCCACCGCACTGCCGTGGCCACGGTTCTGGGTGGGATCAGTGGTTTCGCCCTGATTGTGGCGGTGTCGGTACTGGGCCTGGGCAGCTTGCTGCAGGCGGAGCCCCGCTTGCTGATGGGGCTGAAGTTTGTCGGAGCCTTCTACCTGGCATGGCTGGGCTGGCAGCTGTGGCGCGCCCCGGCCCCGGATTGGTATCGGGCCAATGAAGTGGACAGTACCCGGCCACTGGCGCTGTTTCGCACCGGTGCGCTGACGGCTCTGGCCAACCCCAAAGTACTGCTGTTCTTTGGCGCCTTTATTCCACCCTTTATCAACCCAAATGCACCGCTGCTGTCCCAGCTGGTGGTGATGACCCTGACCTTCTGTGCCGTGGAGTTTGTGGTGGAGTATGGTCTGGCGCGACTGGCGCACCAACTGCGTCCCCTGCTGGCAGGCTGGGGTCGCCGCTTTAACCGAGGCTGTGCCGCCGTGTTTGTGTTGATTGCGGTGGGAATACCGCTGAGTTAGCAACGTTGAAAGGGCCGAAAGGCCCTTTTTTCTGGGCTGAATAAACGCAATAAATCAGGCCAAATTGAAGTGGCAGGAATTTCTAATGATATTCATCGTCATCGTCCCACAACCGCAATACTTTATTGGTCGTAGTATTCAAAAATATGGAAATAGATTGATTTCAGCGTTTCGCCGGGGATAAGCCCAAATTTCAAAAACAGAATTTGCGGATTTTCGTGGTCACATTATGTCCATGACACTTTGTCCATTTTGGCCAATCACACTGATTTTTTGCCATCTGGAGTGAGGAATGGCATTCGAAGTTGCGCCGTAAAGCTGAATGTCGTTTTGTGTGGATTGAGCGAATAAAAGTGAACTGACTCACCGCTCCTATTTCAAGGCATCGATAAGTTATCGCCCAGATGCACCATGCATCGCATAAGAAATATGGAGAGATGATGAAACAGTTCAGGAAACCGCACCTTGCTGTATTAGTGGCAGCGGCCATGGCGTTGGCCGGTTGTGCTGATGATGGTAAAGACGGCGCACCGGGTGAACCCGGTACTCCGGGCGAACCGGGTCCCGGCACCCCGCCACCGACGGTCGAGATGACCGAAATGACCAACGTGAAAGTGCTTAACTTTGCCGTGGAAGAGGGTCAGGTGGTTTATGAAATTGAGGTGACTGACCAGGACGGTACCCTGGTGGTGGGCCTGGATGCAGTGGAAGGGAAGTTCGCTTCCTGGACTGAGCGCGGTTACGTGCTGAGCCGCAGTGGCGAAGGCACGCTGGGGGGCTATGGCAACCTGTCCACTGAGGGCGCCGTTCTGGAGATGGGCGAGCCCGGCCAGTATACCTTTACTCTGCCGATGGCCAACGTGACCCCAGGTGAAGAGGGGTTGCTGTGGTTGCGTGTTGGTGCCTCTGATGGCCCGATCATGCGCTCCAAGCCGATGGTGGTGAACAAGCCGGAGAACACCCACTCCAGCACCACCGCCGCCTGTAATGCCTGCCACGTGGATTACGCCACCAGCAGCCTGAAGCACCCCAGCTACAGTGCCATCGATATGGAAGGCGAGGGTGACCTGGTGGGCGGCTGCCTGATCTGCCACAACTCCGTGTCCCGGGCCGATGAGAATGGCGGTTACGCCACCAACACGCTGTCCAAGATCGCCCACGTCAATCACCCGGAAAACGGCTTTGAGCGTGACTTCTCGGTGCTGAACTGCGCGACTTGTCACGAGACCACCCCGATCAACACAAGCATCGCTGGCCCCGGCTGTGTGGATTGCCACAATCCGGGGGCGGCGGTTGGCCCGATCAGCCCGAACGCCGATCCGAACTTCGACATTCGCGCCATTCACGGTCAGAAGATCGCACTGGCGGAGATCGACACGCTGCGCACCACCCACAAGACCACCCTGTCTGCCCCTTACTGGGATGCCGCGGTGGCCTGGGAAGGTGGTGGCACCGGCGCCATCTGTACTGACCTGAAGCTGTTTAAAGTGGAAGGCGAAACGGAAACCCAGCTGGACATCGGTGCCCTGTATGCCGATCACACCCTGGTGTACGCCAGCGCCTACATCCACGCCTATGACAGCGAAACCGACAGCCTGATTGGTCGTCCCAGCCCGTTCAATGCTCAGCAGTACGTGGCCCGTGACGATGGCACCCGCGCCATCTGCTACCCGTCTCTGGCGGCCGCCGATGGCAGCTATGGCACCCAGTACAGCGTGGCCAACCTGGTTGCCAGCTCCCGTCTGACCTTTGCCCAAACCGGTTGGGTGGATGACGATGGCAAAGATGGTGTCTCCTTCACCAACTACTCTGACGTGGTCTCTACCGACTACTTCGACGGTGTGGCAGCGCCCAGCTTTACCAAAGAGAGTGGGTTTGAGCGTCGCCTGGCGGTGACCAATGACAGCTGCGTTTCCTGCCACAACAGCGAAACCAACTATCACAAGAACGGCGGCTACCAGAACGGTGGTGTGGACTGCCTGGCCTGCCACAACAACGGCCAGAACCGTGCCTCCAAGTTCTCCGGCCCGGGCTTTGGCCCGATGGTGCACTCCATGCACTGGGGTGAAGGCAACACCAAGCTGTCCGAAGACGGCACGCCCAACTCGGCCAGCAAGCTGAATGCTGAGAACTGTGTGACCTGCCACGCCGACGGTATTGACCTGTACGCCATCCCGAACCGCTACATGCTGTCTCGCGCCTACAACGAAGGTGGCGACAGCAAGGTGATGAGCTCGCCGGTGACCGCCAACTGCTACGCCTGTCACACCAGTGACTCGGCCATGAACCACATGACCCAGAATGGCGGTGAGATCAACGTGGTGGCAGACCCGATGTGGTTCACCACACCGACTGCAGAGTCGTGCGCGACCTGTCACGCAGAAGGGAAATCTTTCGGCATCGAGAAGTTCCACGTGTTTGAGCGGTAACCCCGCCAGACCAGAGGGTTGTTGCCCTCTGCCCTGCAAGCCAGAGGCCCCCGTGTGGGGCCTCTTTTTATCCTGGCTCTTTGAGGAGGCCCGCTTGGGTAGGCCCCCAATTTGTCTTACCCGCGGCGCTCTTTTGGGACGAAAAGTCGGCATCTAACCGGCAGGCTGCCCCGGTTGAGAGTCAGTGCTTATCCGCCAAATAGTGATGGGATAATTCCGCACCATAGGATTAATCATTTTTAATCCCCACTCTCCTCAGAAAAAGTTGGATCAGTTTTCAGGTGTGTGAGCGTGGGAGATGTACTTGATTCCGACTGTGATGAGGTCAAAGCCCAAATGGATTTGTGAGTCACTCCATCAACAGCAAATAAAGGTGAGTATTATGAGACATTGGCTTGTCGCGGCATTGCTGCTCTCAACATTTTCGGCTGTTTCCTCAGAATCAGAGATAAAATCAACGATTGAGTATCTTTCTTACGATGGCTCAAGAATATTGATTCATATTGAAGAAAATGGCTGGATTAGGATTTATGCTGATCCGGCACAGGAAAAGCATATGACCCGTGATCGTTTTGAGCCATTTTCTAGGGCCTTTAAACGCCGGGCGCGAGAAGTGGAAAAAGTGACTGGAATCCACGCCAAGGCAAAGGTGGTGGCCGAGTTTGTCCTTGACTATGCGACAGATTATCGACTTTACAGTAGTAGCCCCTCTGGAACAAAGGGGCGGTCTCACTATTTATCTGTTTCATACTTCCATGATCCAAAGCGCTCAACTGGCATGCGGTTGAACCGCTATCGGGAGAATCGGTATGACCGGGATAAGTTCGATCCGATTTTGCTGGAATACATTGTCGCGTTGGCGGCTACCAAGGGGTGGTCTCATCAAAAGCTGGGACAGTCCTATGCTTTTAATGATGAAAGAAGTGCTGAAATTAAGTAACCCCTGCTTCCCTGCTCCCGTCGTCAATCGGTGAGTGTCGAAAATAAATATGACAAAAGGGATGATTGCTGAGATTGGCTTGTGGCTATTACTGCCATCTGGACGACAGTGAAGATGAGGAGTTTCTTTGTGGTCCATGAAGTTAAGATATTAATTGAATAAAAAACGGCACCTCCCGGTGCCGTTTTTTATTGTCCAACTGATTTAATCCATCACTTCAGCATCGGCTTCAGGAACCGGGCGGTGTGGGACTCCGCGCACTCCGCCACCTGTTCCGGGGTGCCGGTAACGAGGATGGTGCTGCTAGCTCTCCGTTAGTTTCTTTTCTGGGAAGCCTCAAGACTATAACCTATTGATAAAAATGAGCTTTGTTTCATGCATCAGTTTTTGTTTTCCACACTTTTCGATATTTAAATCAGCAAGTTGGTAGATTTGGGTAAAGCTATTCGATGACGCGAATCTATCACGTCATGTCATGGCAATTTTATCGCTGTTTCTATCTACTCACTTGGTATGCCTTTTGCTGTTGTGGCGCCCGGCAAATAATAAAATGTAAGTGGAATTCTTTATGATCAAGAATTTATTGGTGATTTATATATTTTGCGGCGCATTATTTGATGTGAAAATTTCCTCGATTCGCCCATTTGTATTTTTATTTTGAACTGGTTTATGCAAATTTTAAGAGCAGTTCTACCATTTGGTTTCGCCCTTTAATCTCATTTGAGTTACAACTATGTCTACTCGTTTTTTTGGTTTGAAAACATTATTTTTTCTTATCTTTTTTTTCTCTTCTTTTTTAGCATCTGCAAATGAAAGACACTATAGATATTTCGAGATAGGCTTTGGCGTCGAGTATGGTGGAATTGGAAGTAAGGTGTTTTTTCCATATGGCAATGAGTATTTTGATATTTTCATTTCTCTAGGTGCAATAGTTTCTGATGGGGATGAATTAAATATGGCTTCAGGTATTGGTATTGAGTTCCCGATCGGTGGGGTTAGTTCAATCAATATTTATTCAGGGGTATCCGATGTTACTAGTACATACAATCAATTTTTAGCCAAATGGGAAAGCGAAAAGATATATGGGATAAGTGTATCCTACCAGCTTTCTATAGTTTCTTCGGAAAACTATTCGATTGAAGTGGGCCCTAGCTATACGATTACCAGTCAAGATTCCTATCCATTCCTGTCATTAGGGTTGCGCTTCTAGGGGATATGATTTGGAGAAAGTTTATGAAGATTTTAATATTTTTATTTATGCTTTTTTTTAGTGCGCCATCGTTTTCTACCATAGATTGTTCTGACCCTCCGGAATTTGGTAGTAGAAGTATATCAAGACAGATAATAGATTTTACGCTAACAATGATTGGCATGACTACTCCTTGGTGTATAGATGAACAACATAAAACTTCAGTAAAGTACGATGAGGATGAGGATAATGTGGTTTTTGGTGACCCATTTGAGAATATTTCTGTATTCGTTCCAAATATGGATGAGTATGTTTTTGATAATGGGTTGGCAAATTCATGTCTTAACTCGTCTAGATTCAGGAGGCTAAAAATTGATGGTGATACTTCGAATCGCGAATACTGGAAGAGATTTAGAGGAGAAGAAATTTATAGGAAGGAGTATATAGTTCAACAAGGCGTTCCTCATACATTCAGTGCAGATCGGAGATCAAGTATTAGCAGGTGGATTTCGCCATCTAGATACTATTGGTCATTTGGTGATGGTGGTCGTTCTTATCCTAAAGAAGAAAATGTAAATACAGTTAAATATACATATGATCACTTGGGGGAGTACATTCTTTCCAGCGTAGTTATTACAAAGTACTCTTCAATAGGTATAGGTGTACGTATATCTGGAGATTTTGGTAGCGGTTACTTTCGGGGCACAACTCCCTTGCCATATATAAAGTCTCACGGCAGAGGATTAGATAGCTGTGACTCAGCAATTGTAAAAGTTGTTCGAAATAGTAGACCAATAGCGAGGCCAGAAGTGAAACGAGTCTATTCTTCCAATGGTGGAGTTTTGTATAAATTTTCATCTGAAAAGTCATACGATCCAGATGGAAATATGATAATTGGGAACGAATGGGTTATTGACGGAGTCAGATATAATGAGGCTTCTGTTTATAAATATTTTGAATATGGGAGTGAGCGTCGACGATTAGCTTGGAGTTTGTCTGTTTCAGATGGCGGGGATAGTAGCCTTGTAGAAGATGGATCGTTTTACATTTCATCATGTATGAGATGCACTCCTGTGGACATTATTAGTCCCCCTGATGGTGGGATGATACCGTAGTGGTATGATATCTATGTTAGCTCCTGAATCCTGATTGTTAAGGCGTTTATGCTTAATTTTGTTCAGTTTTTAACTATCAAACTTGTGGGTTGATTATCAGGAAAAGCAACTCTTGATGAACGGTTGTTTTCAAGCGCATACATATGTTTAAGAACGGCACCCATTGGTGCCGTTTTGTTTTTCCTGTGAAGCGTTACTTCAACATCGGCTTCAGGAACCGGGCGGTGTGGGACTCCGCGCACTCCGCCACCTGTTCCGGGGTGCCAGTGACCAGGATGGTGCCGCCGCCGGAACCGCCCTCCGGGCCCAGGTCGACAATCCAGTCGGCGGTTTTGATCACATCCAGGTTGTGCTCAATCACCACCACGGTGTTGCCGTGGTCACGCAGGCGGTGCAGCACGTCCAGCAGCATCTGGATATCCTGGAAGTGCAGGCCGGTGGTGGGCTCATCGAGGATATAGAGGGTTTTGCCGGTGTCGCGCTTGGACAGCTCCTTGGCCAGTTTCACCCGCTGCGCTTCACCGCCGGAGAGGGTGGTGGCGCTCTGGCCCAGGCGAATGTAGGAGAGGCCTACGTCCATCAGGGTTTGCAGCTTGCGGGCGATGGCCGGTACCGCATCGAAGAAGCCGCGGGCTTCCTCGACGGTCATCTCCAGCACTTCGTGGATGCTCTTGCCCTTGTAGTGCACTTCCAGAGTCTCGCGGTTGTAGCGTTTGCCTTTGCACTGGTCGCAGGGTACGTACACGTCCGGCAGGAAGTGCATCTCCACCTTAATCACCCCGTCGCCCTGACAGGCCTCGCAGCGGCCGCCCTTGACGTTAAAGGAGAAGCGGCCCGGCTTGTAGCCCCGGGCACGGGACTCCTGGGTGCCGGAGAACAGCTCACGGATCGGGGTGAAGATGCCGGTGTAGGTGGCCGGGTTGGAACGCGGGGTGCGGCCAATCGGGCTTTGGTCGATGTCCACCACCTTGTCACACAGGTCCATCCCCACCACCTCTTTGTAGGGGGCCGGTTCGTCCACGGTGGCACCGTTCAGTTCGCGGTGGGCGATCTTGTAGAAGGTGTCGTTGATCAGGGTGGATTTGCCGGACCCGGACACCCCGGTGATGCAGGTCATCAGGCCCACTGGAATGGTCAGGTCGACCTCTTTGAGGTTGTTGCCGCTGGCCCCGAACAGTTTGATCTCCTGCTTGGGATCGTACGGGGTGCGCTTAGCGGGTACGGCAATCTGTTTCTTGCCTGACAGGTAGTGTCCGGTCAGTGAATCCTCACTACTGAGGATGTCATCCAGGGTGCCGTCGGCCACCACCTGGCCACCGTGGACACCGGCGCCGGGGCCGATATCGATGATGTGGTCAGCGGCGCGGATGGCGTCTTCGTCGTGCTCCACCACCAATACGGTATTACCGAGGTCACGCAGGTGGGTCAGGGTGGCCAGCAGCCGTTCGTTGTCGCGCTGGTGCAGGCCGATGGAGGGCTCATCCAACACGTACATCACGCCCACCAGGCCGGCGCCAATCTGGCTGGCCAGCCGGATCCGCTGGGCCTCGCCCCCGGACAGGGTTTCGGCGGAGCGGGACAGGGTCAGGTAGTTCAGGCCGACGTTGACGAGGAAGCCAAGGCGGTCGTGGATCTCCTTCAGCACCTTCTCGGCGATCTTGGCTTTCTGGCCCTCGAACTCCAGCCCGGCAAACCACTCCAGCGCTTCGCCGATGGACCAGTTGGTCAGGGTCGGCAGGGGGGTGTCCGCCACATAGACGTGACGGGCCTCTTCCCGCAGGCGCGAACCGCCGCAACTGCGGCAGTGGGTGGTGGAGATGTACTTGGCCAGCTCCTCCCGCACCGAGTTGGATTCGGTCTCTTTGTAGCGGCGCTGCAGGTTGTTGAGGATCCCCTCAAACGGATGACGACGCACCACGGTATCGCCGCGGTCATTGACGTACTTAAAGTTGATGCTTTCCCGGCCGGAGCCCTCCAGCACCAGCTTCTTCACCTTCTTGGGCAGGTCGTTCCACGGCGTTTCGATGTCGAACTCGTAGTGCTCGGCCAGGGAGCGCAGCATCTGGTAGTAGTAGAAGTTGCGACGGTCCCAGCCACGGATGCAGCCACCGGCCAGTGACAGGTCCGGGTTAGTGACCACCCGCTCCTCATCGAAAAACTGCTGAACCCCGAGGCCGTCACAGGTGGGACAGGCGCCGGCGGGGTTGTTGAAGGAGAAGATGCGCGGCTCCAGCTCGCTCATGGAGTAGCCACAGTGGGGACAGGCGAAGTTGGCGGAGAAGATCAGCGGCTCGCCGTCGCCCTCCATCGGCGCCACGGTGGCGATGCCGCCGGACAGCTCCAGCGCGGTTTCAAAGGACTCGGCCAGGCGCTGCTTGAGATCGTCCCGCACCTTGAAGCGGTCAACCACCACTTCAATGGTGTGCTTGACGTGCAGGTCCAGCGCCGGCGGATCGGAGAGGTCACACACCTCGCCGTCGATGCGGGCGCGGATAAAGCCCTGAGCCGCAAGAGACTCCAGCAGCTTGGCGTGCTCGCCTTTACGGCCCTGGATTACCGGGGCCAGCAGCATTTGCTTGGAGCCCTCCTCCAGCGTCAGCACCTTATCCACCATCTGGGAGACGGTTTGGGCGGTCAGCGGCACCTGATGTTCCGGGCAGCGCGGCTCACCGATACGGGCGTACAGCAGACGCAGGTAGTCGTAGATCTCGGTGATGGTGCCGACGGTGGAACGGGGGTTGTGCGACGTCGATTTCTGCTCGATGGAGATGGCCGGAGACAGGCCCTCGATGTGGTCCACATCGGGCTTCTCCATCAGCGACAGGAACTGGCGGGCATAGGCCGACAGCGACTCCACATAGCGTCGCTGGCCCTCGGCATAGAGGGTGTCGAACGCCAGTGAGGACTTACCTGAACCGGACAGACCGGTGATCACGATAAGCTTATCCCGGGGGATGGTGAGATTGATGTTCTTCAGGTTGTGGGTGCGGGCACCCCGTACGTCTATTTTGTCCATCAGGCTCGGCGCTTAGCAGAAAGTCGAAACAACCATCTTACTCCAGACTGGATAAAAAAACAGGTGTTTGGCCGGAACGGTGGCCAGGAGGAAAAGTGGTATCTGGCTCCCAGTTTAGACCCTCGCCCGGCACCATGATGGCTGGCCGATTGTCACAGCTGAGTTCGGGCGCTAGCCTGTTTCGACCTTTTACTCGGGCATCGGCCTCAACAGAGGATTAACCTCTGGTACACTGTCGCCCATTTCCCGCAACACCAAATGAGGAACCGCCCAGTGAGTCAGGGCCTCAACGCCATCGAAAAACGCGCCGCCTTCTCTTTGGCCAGCGTCTACGGCCTGCGGATGTTCGGCCTGTTTCTGATCATGCCGGTGCTGGCCACCTATGGGCAGGGGCTGGAAGGCTTCTCCCCGATGTGGGTCGGTATTGCCATCGGCGCTTACGGCTTAACCCAGGCCATCCTCCAAATTCCCGCCGGTATGGCGTCAGACCGCTTTGGTCGCAAAACCGTTATCACCATCGGCCTTATCCTGTTTGCCATCGGTTCGGTGGTGGCGGCGGTGGCCGACTCCATCTACATGGTCGCGCTGGGTCGTGCCCTGCAGGGGATGGGAGCCGTCGCCTCTGCGGTACTGGCGCTGGCCTCCGACCTGACCCGGGATGAGCAGCGGCCCAAGGTGATGGCGGTAATTGGGTCTTTCATCGGTCTGTCGTTCGCGGTGGCGCTGGTGGCGGGCCCGGTGCTGGCCCGCAGCACCGGCCTGCATGGCCTGTTTGCCCTCACCGCGGTGCTGGCGATTGCCGCGCTGGTGGTGGTGCACCTGATGGTGCCCAACTCGGTACAGAAAGCCCCTGCGGGGGATCTGGTGGCGGTGCCCAAGCGCCTGCTGAGCCTGATTAAAGACCCGCAACTGCGCCGCCTGGACATCTCCATCATGGTGCTGCACCTGCTGATCACCGCACTGTTTGTGGCGCTGCCGCTGGCGTTGGTGGATGCAGGCATGGATAAGGCCGACCACTGGACCCTGTACCTGCCTGCGATGGTGCTGGCGCTGGCGTTGATGGTGCCCATCATCCTCTACGGCGTGAAAAAGAAGACCAGCCGTAAGCCCTTCCTGTTTGCCATGACACTGCAGCTGCTGGCCATGCTGGTGCTGGGTTTTGGCGTCCACTCCGTATGGGCGCTGGCGGTGGGCACTGTGCTGTTCTTTATCGGCCTGAACTACCTGGAAGCGGCGCTGCCGAGCCTGATCTCCCGCCTCAGCCCGGCCGGTGATAAAGGCTCCGCCATGGGCATCTACTCCACCGCGCAGTTCTCTGGCGCCTTCCTGGGCGGCGGCATGGGCGGTGGCTTCTACCAGGTGTTTGGCGCGCAGGGCGTGTTCGCTTTCTGTGCGGCGCTTATCGTGTTGTGGCTGGCCTACATGTGGTCGATGCCGGAGCCGGAGATGGCCAAGAGCCTGACGCTGGAAGCCCCGGTGCGCGACCGTGCCCACGCCGGTGAGCTGGCGACCGCGCTGATGGCACTGCCGGGAATCAAAGAAGTCATTGTTATCCCGGAACAACAGGCCGCCTACCTGAAAGTGGACGATCTGTTCGACATTCAGCAGGCTCGGGCACTGTTGCAAAGTTAAGCTTTTTTCGCGCTACTCGGTAGCGACGACAGGTGAAGAAAGGCACGCCCCTGTGGTAGGCTGTGCGGATCAAATTAAGCGTTGGAGAGAACGATGGCCGGTGGCATCAACAAAGTCATTTTGGTAGGTAATCTCGGGCAAGATCCCGAAGTGCGTTATATGCCCAATGGTAACGCGGTGGCGAACATCACCGTAGCGACCTCTGAAAGCTGGAAAGACCAGCAGGGTCAACGCCAGGAGCGTACCGAGTGGCACCGGGTGGTGTTGTTCCGCCGTCTGGGCGAAATCGCCGGTGAGTACCTGAAGAAGGGCGCCAAGGTTTACATCGAAGGCAAACTGCAAACCCGTAAGTGGCAAGACCAGAACGGTCAGGACCGCTACACCACCGAGATCGTGGCAGACCAGATGCAGATGCTGGATTCCCGCGGTGGCCAGGGTGGCGGCAACTTCGGTGGCGGCCAGCAGGGCGGCGGTAACTTCGGTGGCGGCCAGCAGAGCGGCGGCAACTTCGGTGGCGGTCAGCAGAGCGGCGGCAACTTCGGTGGCGGCCAGCAGAGCGGCGGCAACTTCAGCGGCGGCCAGCAGAGCGGCGGCAACTTCAGCGGTGGCCAGCAGAGCGGTGGCAACTTCAGCGGTGGCCAGCAGAGTGGCGGCAACTTCAGCGGCGGCCAGCAGAGTGGCGGTCAGTCCCGTCCGGCTCAGCAGTCTGCACCGGCTCAAAGCCAGGGCGGCAACCAGAACTTCACTCCGGATCTGGATGAAGGCTGGGACGACGATATCCCGTTCTAAGCGGATTTCGCGTATCCAACATCCTATGAAAAAGCCCCGGTTATCCGGGGCTTTTTTGTGCCCCCCGGACATTTGATGGGCTCACTCACGTATTGGACGCGCCTGGGCAGTTCAGTCTGGCGCGATAAGGTGCGATGATACCGGTTAGCTCAGTTCTGCACGCCAATAGTCCGGCGTTTGGATAAGGCCCCGCACCGTCATGCACGGAGTCGGCATCACCGAACGATGCCGTTGAGATACAGAGTCACGGATGAAAAAACGACACGAGCAGACCCAACGGCTGATCAGTTTCTGGATCGCCTCTCTTACCATGGTCACGCTGGCGCTCCTGCTCAGTGCCTGGACCGCCAGTTTCTCTCACGCCAACCGGAGTCAGGACCTTGCTGTCAGTGCCCTGGCCCGGGTGGTGGACATTCAATATGAGCGCGGCGTGCCGCTGGAGCAGATGGTGGTGTGGCTGCCGGATATGCTGAAAAGCTACCGGGCCCACGACTTTGTGCTGCTGCGGGGCGGTGAACCCATCTATCAGTGGCAACCGAAGAACGGCGTCGAAAAGCGCCCCGTGGTGACCTACCAGCGCACTCTGCGCAGCAACAACATTATGCAGATCACCCTGTATCGCCCCAAGCTGCTGCCCGGCTTTGGCTTCGAAGAGTGGGTGCTGATCGCCCTCGGTATCATCGCCTCCCTGGTGGTGGTGGTGGCGGGGACGCTGTGGCTGAACAAGGAGATGGCGGGGGTAGAGGTTCTGGCCTTCCGGGCCCGTCGAATTAATCGTGGTGAGGTGGACGCCGCGGGCCTGCCCCTGAAAGGCGAGCGCCCCCTGTCGGTCGGGCGCGCCATGATCAAGCTACACCGCATGTGGAAGCGAGAGCGCGAAGCCAAGCTGGAGCTGGATCGCCGCATCCGCGCCAACACCTTCCTCGACAGCGAGCTGGGCTTGGGCAACGCCATGTTCTTTGATAGCCGACTGCAGGCCCAGACCCACGGTGACATGATGGAGGGGCAGGGGATGGTCTGCCTGATCCAGTTCTCCGGTCTGGATGGGTTGCCAGTCAACTCCCGTTTGCCGATATTGCGCCAGTTTGTCGATCTTTGTGAGCCGCTGCTGGCGGAGCACAGCGATGGTGTGTTTGCCCGCCGCCACTGGTTGGAGCTGGCGCTGCTGATACCGATGCTGCCACTCAAAGAGGCGGAAGCCCTGGCGGCCCGCCTGCAACGCATTACCACCCGTCTCGACCTGCCCAAAGGCGCAGACGATGAACAGCTGGTGCACCTGGGGCTGGCGTATTACAACCAGGGTGACCGTCCGGACCAGGTGATGGAAGAGGCTGAAATGGCGCTGCGGGCGGCGCAGCTTCAGGGCCACAGCAACTGGTTTATGTACGACAAGGGCGCAGTGGACCGAGAGCTGGCGCAGGGCACAGTGCGGTGGCGCAGCCTGATTGAAAACGCGTTATCCCGTCGGGCGCTGGCGACTTTTTTCCAGCCGGTGAAAGGGCGGGACGGTGAACTGCTGTGCTACGAGATGTTCAGCCGCATGCGCGACGCTCAGGGGCAGTTGGTGCGCGCAGCGCTGTATCGACCCATGGCCCGCCGCTGCGGGCTGACGCCGCGGATTGAGCGGGTGCTGATGGAGCTGGGCCTGCAGCAGATGCGCAACAGCGACAGTCCGGTACCGTTCAGCGTCAACATCGCCGCCGAGTCCCTGATGCACCCGCGCTTTGGCAAGTCGGTCTCGATGCTGCTGGCCAACTACCAGGGCCGTCGTGGCCAGCTGATCCTGGAACTCAATGAGCGGGAGCTGGTGCAACACGCCAACGCCCTGGCTCCGGTGCTGCAGGAGCTCAAGCGGATCGGCGTTCAGCTGTCCGTGGATGGGGTGGGCCACACCGTTGAACGCACCGACTACATCGACCGCTTCGGCATTGACTGGATCAAACTGCACCCCAGCCTGGTTCGGCAGCTGCCGCTGCGGCCGGAAAACCAGTTGTTCATCACCAGCCTGATCCAGGCTGCCAACCTCTCCAAAGTGCAGGTGCTGGCGGAAGGCGTGGAAGAGGAATCGGAGTGGATCGCTCTGAAGGGATTAGGTGTGAACGGTGGTCAGGGTAACTATTTTGGTGAGGCCAGGCCCCATCAAGGTACTGAAGAGACCTGAGGCTGAAGGGATTTATGTCGCAATAATGGCGCCGTCAAAGTCTTGACGGCATAATATCCGCTTGCCAGACGCCTATCCGCTTGAGGAGAATGGTAAGCGCCTGTTATAAAAGATAAAAAGTTTCAGCATTATTTTTTGGGGTAGTCAGCCAGGACCGGATGACTTGGCTTCGACATCAGATAGGGGGCCTCAGTGCTCAAATGGTTTACAGGGAGGTCTGCCTCCGCTCCGCTGCTTGGCGGAGTCGTGCATGATGGCGGCGTTTCGCTGCTAAGCAGTCATGGTGAACTGGTGCAACTCGACGGTTGGCAACGGTCATCCTGGGCCGCTTTGGCTAAGCAACATGCTCCGGCACGCCTGCAATGGGTGCTGACTGACCCGCTCTATCAGATCCACGCGGTGGATCGCCCCAAAGTCGATGACAGTGAACTGGCCGCGGCGTTGCCGTTTGCGGTGAAAGACCTGGTCAACCTGCCCATCGACCGTATCCATCTCGATTACTTCCAACTGGCGGTACAGCCCTCCGGCAGCGACAAGCTGCAGGTGGTGGTGGCCGACAAGACCAAGCTGGCACGCCTGGCTGCCGCTCAGGATGATGCGGGCTTCCAACCCGGGGCCATCACCATCGAGGAGCTGGCCTTGGTCAACCTGCTGCCGGTGCATGCCCGACCGCAGATGCTGCTGTGGCACCGCCCCGGCCAGCCGCTCAAGCTGCTGATCGGTGCTGAAGGCCAGCTGCTGATGTACCGCCAGATCCGCGGTTTTAACCAGCTTGACCAGCTCAGTAATGCCGAGCTGGAACAGGGGCTGGTGGATGCCCTGTATCTGGAGCTGCAACGCTCCATCGACTACCTCGACCGACAGTTGCACCAGCCCGCCATTGCGGGCATCAGCCTGCTGTTGCCGTTGCCGCAACAGACGGTGATTCAGCGGTTGCTGACGCCGCAGCTGGAGGTGCCGATCCGGGCCCTGACCACCCAAGAGCATCCGGTCGATCACTGGCTGGCCCACGGAGCTGCCCTGGAGCGCATTGATGAAACGTCGAGTTAACCTCTACGCCGCGTCGCTGCTGCCGGAACGTGCCCGGCTGACGCTGTCGCGGCTGCTGATCGCCAGCGCGTCGTTGCTGGTGCTGCTGGTCTTGACCGGCGCCGTGTTGCAGTACCACGCCAGCGAGCTGAATGCCCAGCTGAGCGCCGCCCGTGCCGAGCAGAACGCGCAGAGCGCCGAACTGAGTCGGGTCACTGCCCAACTGCAGGCCCGTCAGCCCCGCGCTGAACTGGTGGCGGAAGTGGAGATGGCCCGCAAGCGGCTGGACAGCTTCAGCCGACTGGCCCAGGTGCTGGACCGGGATGCCCTGTTGACCCAGCCGGGCTTCTCCAACCTGATGGCCGATCTGGCCACCAGCGCCGACAACCAGGTGTGGTTGCAGCGCTTCCAGCTGGCCCAGAACCAGGTGCTGCTCAGCGGTCAGGCCCGTCGTGCTGCCGCGGTGCCGGCCTGGCTCGATAAGCTGGGTCAGCAACCCTCGTTGCAGGGCCGCGCGGTCAGCCAGCTCAGCATCCAGGGCGAAGCGGGCAAGCCGGTGCACTTTACCGCCGGTCACGGCCTGGCTGAGCCGGAGGGGCAATAACCATGACGCCATATTCCCAGTGGGCTGAGCGCTTTGCGGCGCTGTCCCAACGCGAACGAGCCCTGATTGCCGCCACCACTTTAGTGGGGCTGGCCATGCTGCTGTGGGCGCTGTGGTTGGAGCCGTTGATGGCCCGCAATGCCGCCAACACCAGCCAGCTTCAAAGCCTGCAGAGCCAAACCCAAACCATAGCCCGGGAAACCGAGCTGCTGCGCCAGCAGCTGAAGCAGGACCCCAACGCCGAACTGGAAACCGAGCTGGCCTCCCTGAAGCGGGAACTGGCTCGCCATCAGGAGGCGCTGAACGACGAGCTGGTTGACCTGATCCTCCCGGAGCAGATGTCTGCCGTACTGGCGCAGCTGCTGGCACGGACGGAAGGGGTCACCCTGATTGAGATGAGTATCCAGCCGCCGGTGGCACTGGTGGACGAGGGCGGCCTCTACCGTCATGGCGTCAAGCTGGTGCTGGAGGGCAGCTACTTCAAGCTCAAGGACGCACTGGAGCGGATGGAGCAGCTGGAACAACGTTTTTACTGGCGTTTCCTGGATTACCAGGTGACGCGTTATCCCAAGGCCCGGCTGCAGCTGCAACTGGACACCCTGGGCACCGAGGAGGAGCCGATCCGTGTGGGCATTCATACCGGCACTGTTGCTGCTGATCTTCCCCGCTGACGCGGCGCAGGATCCCACCCAACCGCCGACCTGGCTGAGCGGCCCGGCGGCTCAGTCACGTCCGTCCGGCGAGCTGCAAAGCATCCTGGTGGAGGGCAACAAGCGCCAGGCCGTGATCGGTGGACAGATTTATCGAGAGGGCGACCAATTTGGCGCCAGCCGGATCACGCAGATCCGGCGTGACGGCGTGGAGCTGAGCAATGGCCAGTTCCTCAGCCTGTTCCCCAAATTCAGCGAAAGGACTCAGGAGACCCGATGGGACTGACCATGCACAGGACAATCGCACTGGCGTTGTGTGCCAGCGCAATCGCGGGTTGCCAAAACTTACCCGAACAGCGGCCGGACCCGGTCGACAGCAAATCCGCCCTCAACGAAGCGGTGGAAGCGACCAAGCCCGTGGCCCCGCCGCCGGCGTTGTCGCCATTGCTGCAGCAGGAGCTCGAGGGGGGCAGTGCCCGGGTGCCGAGTCAGCCCCAGGCGCCGCGCATCGACGTGGCCGCCCGTGGCGTCGACGCCAAGCTGTTCTTTGCCAGCCTGGTGGATGACAGCCCTTACAGCGTGGCGATTCACCCGGCGGTGAGTGGCACCATTTCGCTGAACCTGCGCCGGGTCACCCTGGACGAAGTGCTGGACACGGTGCAGGACCTGTACGGCTACGACATCCGTCGTCAGGGCCGGGTACTGCAGATCTATCCGGCGGGGATGCGCAGCCAGACCTTCCCGGTGAACTACCTGCTGATGCAGCGTAATGGCCTGAGCCTGACTTCGGTCAACGCCGGTCGCCTGACCGACGAGAACAACAACAGCAGCAACGACAGCAACAGTAATTTCAGTAACCGCGGCAGTAACAACAACCGTGGCAGCAACAACAGCAATCGCCAGAGTAACTCCACCAACGGCACCTTTATCGAAACCCGCACCGAAACGGATTTCTGGAGCCAGCTGGAGCAAACCCTGGAGAAGATGATTGGCAGTGGCGATGGCCGCCAGGTGCTGACCCTGCCCCAGGCGGGTCTGGTGTCGGTGAAAGCCTACCCCCATGAGCTGCGTGAAGTGGAAAGCTTCCTGGGCCAGGCCCAGCAGAACCTGGAGCGTCAGGTGGTACTGGAAGCGCGCATCCTTGAAGTGGTGCTGAGCGACGGTTACCAGCAGGGCATCAACTGGAGCGAAGTGACCGGCAGCATCGGCAGCACCGACATCAGCTTTGGCACCAGTGAAGGCCAGTTCAGCAATGCGGTCACCGACGTTATTGGCGGCATCACCGGCATCAGTTTCACCGGCACTGACTTCAGTGCCGTGGTGACCCTGCTGGATACCCAGGGCGATGTGGACACCTTGTCCAGCCCGCGGGTGACTGCCATCAACAACCAGAAAGCGGTGATCAAAGTGGGGACCGACGAGTACTTCGTGACCGACATCAGCGCCACCACCGTGGCCTCGGACACCCCCATCACCACGCCGGATGTGGAGCTGACCCCGTTCTTCTCCGGCATCGCGCTGGATGTGACGCCGCAGATTGGCCAATCCGGTGAGGTGCTGCTGCACGTGCATCCGTCCGTCACCGACATCACCGAGCAGACCAAAACCATCACCGCGCTGGACACCACCCTGGAGCTGCCTTTGGCGCAAAGCCAGATCCGTGAGTCCGACACCATGATCCGCGCCCACAGCGGCGACGTGGTGGTGATTGGCGGCCTGATGAAGACCCTGCAGGAGCAGGTGGAATCCAAGGTGCCGCTGTTGGGCCAGATCCCCTTCCTGGGTGAACTGTTCACCAACCGCAGCCAACGCAACGTGAAAACCGAGCTGGTGATCCTGCTGCGCCCGACCATCGTCGAGCCTGGCACCTGGCAGAAGCAGCTGCAGCGTTCACAGCAAACCCTCGACGATTGGTATCCGAGCCAGAACTGATCCATGTACCTGTACCACTTCGGGCTGCGTGAGCTGCCCTTCACCCTGACCCCCAACACGCAGTTTTATTGCGAGTTGGCGCCGCACCAGGAGGCATTGCAGGTGTTGCACACCGCGCTGGCCGCCGGTGAGGGCTTTATCAAGGTCACCGGGGAAGTGGGCATGGGCAAAACCCTGCTGTGTCGCAAACTGCTGCGCGAGCTGGGTGAACGTTACCGGGTGGCCTACCTGCCCAACCCCTACCTCAGTCCTGACGAGATGCGTCGGGCGGTGGCGCAGGAGTTGGGCATCGCCAGCGGCGGTGATCAGCAGCAACTGACCAGCGCCATCAGCGAACGTCTGCTGGAACTGGCGATGGCCGGGCAGCAAGTGGTGCTGCTGCTGGATGAAGCGCAGGCGCTGCCGGACGAGACGCTGGAAGCCCTGCGACTGTTCACCAACCTGGAGACCGAGCGCTTCAAGCTGCTGCAGATGGTGATGTTTGGTCAGCCGGAGCTGGATGTGCGGCTGGCTCAGCCGCAGCTGCGCCAGTTGCGCCAGCGCATCACCTTCTCCTACGCCCTGCGCGGGCTGACCCGGGAGGAGTGTGGGGCGTATCTGTCGCACCGCCTGAAGATGGCCGGGTATCAGGGCGACAACCTGTTCAGCCCGGGCCAGGTGGAGGGGCTGTGGCGCGCCAGTGGTGGCGTGCCGCGCCTGCTGAACGTACTGGGCCATAAGGTGCTGATGCTCAGCTTTGGCCGGGGTGAGTTCCGCATCGACAACACCATTTTGAGTGCCGCCGTGGCGGACACCGAGGCGGCCCAGCCCTGGCAGAGCCAATGGCAGCGCTACCGCCTGTGGGCGCTGGTGGTGCTGGCGGTGGTGCTGCTGGGCACAGGACTGGCGCTGCGGCTGTGGCCGGAGGCGCTGGCATGAGCGTGATCAACGACACCCTGAAAGCGCTGGAGCTGCGCGGCGGCCGAGGTGCCCTGCCCAAGGCGGTGAATGTGCCGGCCAGCCAGTCCGGTCGTCGTCCGCTGCCGCGGGTGGCGTTGTTGCTGGTGGTGCTGCTGATTGCGGTGGCCTGGGCCTGGTGGCCCACCGTTGCCCGGCTGCTGGCCAATGCGCCGGTGGAGCCGGTGGTTGAGGCCCATGACGTGGCCGTTGAACCGGTGGCTGAGGTGCATCAGGCGGCGGTGGAGAGCGTGGCCGAAGTGACCGAAACGGTGTTGGCCGATGACGCCAGCTCCGAGGCTTCCCCTGCGGCGCCGACGGTTGCGGTTGAGCCGGTTACCCCGCCTCAGCCGGCACCCCCGACCGAGCCGATGGCCGAGCCGGTGGCTCAGCTGATGCCAGCGCCCGAGCACAAGCCGGAAGCCAAGCCTGAGCCAGAGCCAAAACCGGAAGCTAAGTCGGAAGCGAAGCCGGAACCGGCCGAGCCGCAGCTGGCGATTCAGCAATCGCTGCTGAGTCCGGCGGAGCAGGCCCGGCAGCTGTGGCAGCAGGCGCAGCAAGCCGACAACCCGGAGCCCATGCTGGAGCAGGCGTTGGCGCTGGACCCGCACCTGCATCCGGCGCGGCTGGCACTGATTGAGCGCCTGTCGCAGCGTGGCGAAGGGGATGACCTTCTGCTCAGTGCCGCGCGGGACTATCCGCAACAGGCGGCGTACCCGGTACTGGCAGCGGAACTGGCGCTGGCGGCCGGTGACAATACCCTGGCCGAACAGTGGCTGAGCTGGTCACAACGGCTGGTGCCGGAGCCGGACTGGCGCGCCCGCCGTGCGGTGGTGGCGCAACAACTGGGCTGGCTGGAGCTGGCCAGTGAAGATTACCTGGCGCTGCTCAATGCAGAGCCGATGCGGGGCACCTGGTGGTTTGGTCTGGGCTACGCCCGGGACGCCGGGCGTGACCTGAACGGGGCGGAAACCGCCTACCGCAAAGCCTTGGCCAGTACCGATCTGAGTCAACAGGCCCGTGAATTTGTTCGTGATCGTCTGACCGTGCTGGAGAACCGATGAAAGCCAAATTGAAACAACGCTTGGGCGATCTGCTGGTCAGTGAAGGGATCATCTCCGAAGCCCAGCTGATGGAAGCGCTGGCGGCGCAGAAGCAGAGCGGCCGCAAACTGGGCCGTACCCTGATCGACCTGCACCTGATCAGCGAAGAGCAGCTGCTGAGCTTTCTGGCCCAGCAGATGAACATCGAGTTTCTCGACCTGAGCGCGCACCGCATAAAACCGGAGCTGGTGCAGCTGCTGCCGGAGGTGCACGCCCGCCGCTACCGCGCGCTGGTGGTGGCCGGTGACGACAACGAACTGACGGTAGCGATGAGTGACCCGGCGGACCTGGCCGCCATCGATACCCTGGAAACCCTGCTGGCGCCCCGTCACGTCAATCTGGCGGTGGCCACCGAAGGGCAGCTGCTGGACGCCTTCGACAACCTGTATCGCCACACCGACAAGATCGCCTCCATCGCCGGTGAGTTGCATGAGGAGTACAGCGCCCAGAGCGACTTCAGCCTGGATGCGCTGGTGGCCGAGGACGCCGATAACGACACCACCGTGGTGCGCCTGCTGCAATCCATCTTCGAGGATGCGGTGCAGGTGCGGGCCTCGGACATCCACATCGAACCGGACGAGAAGCTGCTGCGCATCCGGTACCGGGTGGATGGCCAGCTGATGGAAACCACCCTGTCCGAATACCGGGTGGCCAATGCGCTGGTGCTGCGCATTAAGCTGATGGCGGGCCTCGACATCTCCGAGAAGCGCCTGCCCCAGGATGGCCGCTTCCATATGTCGGTGAAGAACCACGAGATCGACGTGCGCCTCTCCACCATGCCGGTGCAGTTTGGTGAGTCGGTGGTGATGCGTCTGCTTGACCAGTCCGCCGGTTTGCTGCGACTGGAAGAGACCGGCATGCCGGCTGATCTGATCAGCCGGGTGCGCAACCAGATTAAGCGTCCCCACGGGATGATCCTGGTGACCGGCCCCACCGGTTCAGGTAAAACCACCAGCCTCTACGCCATGCTCAACGAGCTGAACCAGGCGGAAAGCAAGATCATCACGGTGGAAGACCCGGTGGAATACCGCCTGCCGCGGATCAGCCAGGTTCAGGTGAACCACAAAATCGGCCTCGACTTCTCCTCGGTGCTGCGTACCACGCTGCGTCAGGACCCGGACATCATCATGGTGGGGGAGATGCGTGACCAGGAAACCGTTGAGATTGGCCTGCGTGGCGCCCTGACCGGTCACCTGGTGCTGTCGACCCTGCACACCAACGACGCCATCAGCTCCACCCTGCGCCTGATCGACATGGGCGCGGCGCCCTATCTGGTCGCCAGTGCGCTGCGGGCCATCATTGCCCAGCGCCTGGTGCGTCGCGTTTGCCCCCACTGTGCCCAGCCTCACGAGCTGAGCCCGGGGGAGAAGGCCTGGTTGAGCCATGTCGGTGGCGAGGCGTTGCTGAGCGAAAGCTTCAAGCGTGGCCGTGGCTGTCAGCACTGCAATCAGAGCGGCTACCGCGGCCGCATCGGGGTCTACGAGATGCTGGAGCTGGACGAACCGATGGTGGAGGCACTGCGCCGGGCCAACCCGGACGCCTTTGCTCAGGCGGTGCGCCAGAGTGGCCAGTTCCGGCCGCTGGCGCTGGCGGCGCTGGATTACGCCCGCCAGGGCATCACCACCCTGGAGGAGGCGATGCGACTGGTGGAAGACGCCAGTGATCTGGGCGGTGCGCTGGCGCAACGCGTAACCGACGGCGAGGTGCGCTGAGATGGCTCACTACCGCTATCGTGGCCGGGATGAAACCGGCGCGCTGGTGAACGGCGTGCTGGAGGCGGCCAATGAGAGCGCCGCCGCCGACCAGTTGATGCGGCGCGCCATCATCCCCCTCAGTCTGGAGGGGGTAAAACCGCAAAGTGATTTCGATTGGCGCGGGTTGTTCCAGCGCCCGGTGCCGCTGGCAGAGCTGCTGATGTTTACCCGCCAGATGCTGTCACTGACCCGTTCCGGCATTCCGCTGCTGCAGGCTCTGGCCGGGCTGGTGGAATCCCAGCGCCACCCCCTGATGGCGGCGGCCCTGAAAGACATTGTTGAGCAGCTGACGGCGGGGCGCCCCCTGTCGGCGGCGCTGAACCAGCACCCGCGGGTGTTCAATGCCCTGTACGTGGCGATGGTGCACGTGGGGGAAAACACCGGCCGATTGGACCAGGCGTTTGAGCGACTGTCCGACCACCTTGAGCAGGAGCAGGACACCCGTCGCCGGATCCAGTCCGCGATGCGTTATCCGCTGCTGGTGCTGGGCTTTATTGCCATCGCGGTGGCGGTGCTGAACATCCTGGTGATCCCCAAGTTCGCCCAGATGTTTGCCAAGTTCGGTGCCGAGTTGCCGCTGCCGACCCGCATCCTGATCGCCACCTCGGACTTTTTCGTGACCTGGTGGCCGGCGATTCTGCTCGGCCTGCTGGCCAGCATCATCGGGTTGCGGGTCTGGCTGAGTTCCGACGCCGGGCGACTGCGCTGGGACAGCTGGAAGCTGCGCCTGCCGATTGTGGGCTCCATTGTCAGCCGCGCCAGCCTGGGCCGCTTTGCCCGCAGTCTGTCGATGATGCTGCGCGGCGGTGTGCCGGTGAACCAATCCCTGTCGCTGGTGGCGGACGCGGTGGACAACCGCTTTATGCATGACCGGATCATCGGCATGCGTCGCGGCATTGAGGCCGGTGACACCATCAGTCGCACAGCAGTGGGGGCGGAACTCTTTACCCCGCTGGTGCTGCAGATGATGGCGGTGGGCGAGGAGACCGGCCGCATCGACGAACTGCTGGACGATGTGGCGGCGTTCTATGAGCGCGAAGTGGATTACGAACTGAAGGGGCTGACCGCCAAGATTGAACCGGTGTTGCTGGTGCTGGTGGCCGGTATGGTGCTGGTGCTGGCTTTGGGCGTGTATCTGCCGATGTGGGACATGTTCAACGCCGTGCAGGGCCGCTGATGAACCGACAGGAACGGGCCAGCGGCGAGCTGTTTCGGGCCTGGCATCTGGGCCTGGTGCTGTTGGTGGTGGCGCTGGTGATGGCCGCCGCATTGAGCTTGTTGGAACGCGGGCCTGAAGTGCCGGGCAACGTGGTCCAGAGCCGTTGGCTGCAATCCCTCAACTGGGTGCGTGGCCAGTGGTTGCAGTCACCCCACGCGGACCGGATGGACTGGAAGAGTCCCGATGGCCGACAGGTGGTGCTGACCATCGACCCGGTGACCGGCTGGCCGCAGCCGACACCGGATTGTGAATACCTGTGGCAGGCCCTGATGGGTCAGCCCGCAGAAGGGCTGGTAACCGGCATTGAGCGGCCGGACTCCGCCCCCGATGGCTGTCGCTATCGCCTCGGCGATCGCACGGTCATGACCTATTTTGGTCGCACCGGCAGCGTCATTCTGACCGGCAACGACTGAAAGACCCCGTCTTGGAAAGGCGGATACGACAACGACGACTGGCATGGGCCTTATCTAAGGAGGGGCAGATGAACAAACAACGGGGTTTTACCTTTGTTGAAATGGTGATTGTGGTGGTGATCCTCGGGATCCTGGCGGCGGTTGCGCTGCCACGCTACCTCAATGTGACGGATGAGGCGGAGAAAGCCTCCAGCGAAGGGGTCGCCGGTGGCGTCGCTTCCGCGGTGGGCATTGTGCGTGCCCAGTGGGAAGTGGAAGGTCGTCCCAGTGGCAGTGTTGTGGTGGATGGCCTCAGTGTGGACGTCAACCAGTTTGGTTACCCCAGCGGTGGCAACGCCCCGGAGGGCATGACCGCGGCAGCCTGCCAGACCGTGTTTAACGACATCCTGCAAAGCCCGCCGGCCAACGTGCTGTCCAATGAAGACGCCCGCCAGGCCCGCTACGCGGTGTCCGTTGATGGCGGCCAGGGTGGCAGCGTGGTGGACCCCAATGGCAACACCGTCGATAACGTTGACCTGTGTGTCTACCACCTGGCCAGAACGCTGGACCTGAACGACAGCACCGGTGTGCCCGGTGACGACGCCGTGACCGTGGGTAAAGGCTTTACCTACAACCCGGCTTCCGGTCAGGTGGTCTCCTTCAATAACTGAGGGAGCGCGTTACGACGTCGTATCACGCAGTAACGAATCCGGCGGTTCGCCCCGACCCCCAGGGCGTACCGCTGAGTGCTGTCTCCCTGTGTTCACTCACCAGTGACGCAGGGTGGCAGACAAGGACAACGGCAGACCGTGCCAGCGCACGCTGCCGTCGGTAATGGAAACCCCGCCACCCGGCATTAAGCCGGAGGGCGAAAAATGATAATCAGATCCTTAACAGAGTCTCTTTGGGAGCAACTATGAAACGTCAACAAGGTTTTACCCTGATCGAACTGGTGGTGGTGATCATCATCCTCGGCATCCTGGCCGTGACCGCCGCACCGAAATTCATCAACCTGCAGAAGGACGCCCGTGTGGCCACCCTGAGCGGTGTGGAAGGCGCGCTGAAGGGCGGTAACGCTCTGGTCTACTCCAAGGCCGCTATCCAGGGCAAAGAAGTGGGCGATGCCACCATCGATCTGAACGGTGACGGCACTGACGAAACCAACACCTACAACGGTTACGTCAAAGACACCGCCGGTATCGTGGCCATTCTGGAAGACGCCACCATCTCTTCCGAAGCCAACACCACCTGGCAGGTCGAGGCTGGCCAGGGCACTGGTGAGTTCCTGATCTACGACCACAACACCAGCAACAACGAGTGTGCGGTTCAGTACACCGCCCCGGCTGCCGCTGGCGACACTCCGACCTACGAGCTCATCAAAACTAAGTGCTGATGAGCCACCCGTGCAGCCCGCGCAACAGGGCGGGCTTCACTCTGGTTGAACTGGTCACCATCATCGTGTTGGTGACCATTCTCAGCGTGTTTGCCCTGTCCCGCCTTTTGGGGCCCTCGCAGTTTGCCACCTTTGCCGCCCGGGATGCCCTGGTGGCGGAGCTTCGGCGTCTGCAACAGGGGGCGTTGGCGGGACAGAGCTGCACCTTGTCGGTGACCCCGACCCAATTTTCCCTCACTGGCCCCTGTGCCGGTGAGGATCCTTATGCCCTGCAACGGGCCTCCCTCTCCCTGGCCGGCAGCACCACCTTTAACGTCACCATGGATGGCCTGGGCCGGCCCTCCGGTGCCTGCGCCGGCGGCTGTGATATCGCCGTGGTGGGAGAGAGTCCGCAAACCGTGCGGATCGAATCCGAGGGCTATGTTCATGGCCTGTAAGCGTCCCACCGCCGGATTCACCCTGATCGAGATGGTGGTCGGCATGGTGGTGCTGGCCATCGCCCTGGTGTTGATGGCCACCCTGCTATTCCCGCTGGCGGAGCGTTCCGCCATGGGCCTGCAGCGCGCCAAAGCGGCGCAGCTGGGCCAGGCGGTGCTGGCGGAGCTGGCGGGTCGTCGCCTCGACACCCAGACGCCGGTAGGGGGAGGCCCGGTCGCCACCCTGACCTGCTGCGCCGACAATGCCGCGGTGTGCGCGGCGGCCGCTGCCAACCCCAATGACCCCGGCAGCTGGGAGCTGCTGGATCGCTTCGATGGCTTCAGCGGCCGGGCCGATGCCCTGCTCGGTGGCGACCTCTACAACGGCTTTACCGTGTCGATCGCCGTGCGCTGCCAGGCGGACACCGCGCTGGGGGCAAACTGGCCCGGTGGCGCCAAGCTGGTGGAGGTGAGCGTCAACTCCCCGGCCGGTGAGCGGCTGGAGTTTGCCCAGGTTCGGGGGAACTACTGATGCCCGCCGCCCGACGTTGCGCCGCCCCGCGCCAGACCGGCCTGACCCTGATTGAACTGGTGGTCACCATGCTGGTGATGGGGATCCTGGCCCTGGGCGTGACCGGCTTTCTCACCTTTGGCACCCGGATCTACGTCGACAGCCAAGCCTGGCAACAGGAGCTGGGCAATGTGCGCTACGCTGCCCAGCGCCTCAGCCGCGAAGTGCGGGATGCACTGCCCGGTTCGGTGGTGGTGACGCAAAACAGCCTGACCTTCCGTCCCATCCTGACCGCGGAACGCTACTTGGCCGCGCCGGTTCCCGGTGCCGGAAACGCCATCCTGGCCTATGCGCCTGCCTGCTGTACCGCCAGCAGTTGTGCCCCCTGTGAAGGGCAGACTCTGGCACTGATGGACAACTACCAGCCGGTGCTGCGTGAGATCACCAGCCAGACCTGTCAGGGCAGCGATTGCGAACGGGTGCGATTGACCCTGGATTCGGCGCTCACCACGGGCCCCTTCTCCGCCGCCCAGCGCTACTACCTGGTGGGCGATGAGGTGCAGTGGCGGCTGGATGGCAACGGCGATCTGCGCCGCAATGGTGTGCTGATGGGCGAGGGGATCACTAACGCCACTACCGGCTGCGATCGGTCCGACCTCAACGATCCCGATTGTCCCTTTATCGAAGTGCCCCCCAGCCTCAGCCGCAACAACCTGGTGCGGTTGCAGTGGTGGGTGAACGCCGGTGACCAGAACCAACGCTTTGTTCAGGAGGTGCAGCTTGAAAATGTGCCTTAAACATCAGGGCGGTTCGGCGCTGGTGATGGCGGTGTTCGTCCTGACCGTGATGCTGCTGCTGGGCACCGCGCTGTTGCGCAGCCTGGCTCAGGAGAGCGACAACGTTGGCCTGGAAGTGACCGGCACCCGCAGCTGGGCGGCGGCGCAAAGCGGCATCGACTGGGCGCTGGCGCAAACTCTTAACCGGAGCACCACTGCGGCCAGCGCCGCGTGTGCGGCGGCCAACACCACTCTGAGCCCCGGAAACGGCCTGGCCGACAGCGCGGCCTTCGACCGTTGCCGGGTCACCGTGACCTGCGACTACCGTGCGGCTTTTGCTAGTGACGAGGCGCAGCATGGTTTTGAATTGAGCGCCAGCGCCGAGTGCGGGGCGGATACCCTGCGAGTCAGTCGCACTGTAGAGGCTTTGGCGTATGACTAGTTGGCGCCCATTACTGGCCCTGTTGCTGACACTGTGGACCCCGCTGGCCATGGCATTGGCGCAGTGCGATCTGATCTTCACCAAACCGCCGTCGGGGGACCATGAGGACAACATTGTGCTGCCGCCCAATACGGAGGCGGATGGTTCCCTGTATGTGGAATCCAAGTGCAACGGCCAGGGGCTGTGTAACTCGCCCTATCGGCTCAGCCCGACCCGGGACTACTACTTCGACACCCTCAGTATCGTTGGCTCCGGTAACAGCGAAGCGCAGCTGACCATCCCGGACTCGCCGGATGGGGTCAGCACCCGGCTGTTCGTCAACTCGTTGGAGATTGATCACGGCAGCCTGAACTGGAATGGTGCACCGGAAGATCTGGTGATCATCGTTTACGGTGATGCGGTGTTCACTCAGGCCAAAATCAAGGGGATCCTCTACGCCGATGACGACGTCAGCCTGACCGGCCAGGTCCAGTTCGAGGGGCTGATTGCCGCCGGGGATGACTACAAGGCTGAGGGCAACAGTAACGTGATGGTCGACCTGGACGCTCTGGATAAGGGCGACCTGTCGGGCATCTGTGAGAATGCGCCACCGCTGCTGGCCTTTGGTACCGCTCAGCTGGACAGCAACGGCAATGGCAGCGTCAGTTTCGAGGCGCGGGTTACTCCGCCGGTGCTGTTTCTGACCCCGGCCATCAGTCCGACCAATACCAATAACCAGGGGGCCACGACGGTCCGGGTGGTGGATTATGTGCAGGACAGCAATGGCCAGTATGTTGGTGTGAATATCGCCCAGATGGATCCGCCCCGGCGCAGTGGCGCCATTGTGCCCGGTGCGCTGGGCAGCGTGGATTATTTGCTGGCCTCAGAAGGGATCCATCGCTACAGCGGCCCTGGCAATGACCAACTGGTGCTGGAGGTGGGCCGTATCAGCAGCGGGCGCTACCAGGGCAAGCGGGCCGGAGACAGCAGCCTGGGCATCAGCAGTGGCTGGGAGACCGTGAATTTCACCGCGGGCGAGCGTGGTACGCCGGCGCTGCTGACCCAGATGCAAAGTCTGGAGCCGGGCCTGTTTCAAACCGTCACTGCCCGCAGTGTGTCTTCCGGTTCGGCCCAGCTCACCATTGAGCACAGCGAGACCAGTGCCCAGCTGACTCGCAAGCAAACCATTGGCTATCTGGCGGCCTGGGGCGGTGGACAGATCACCCTGCCGGACGGCGTGACCCGCCAGGTGGCGGCAGGAACCGGGCTGACCCACGACCGTGGCTCGCGCACCCGCGACCTGCAAACCCAGTGCAACCACCTCAACGACTTCCCGGCGCCCTTTGCCCGGCCGCCGCTGTTCTGGAGCAACCGCAACACCCGCAATGGGGGTGACGGTGGCTGGGCCCGCCGCTGTCAGTTGACCAGCACTCAGTTCAGCGTGGTGAACGATGAAGACCAGGCGCTGGATCTGGAGCGCTCCCACTACGCCGAAAGCGTCGGCTATCTGGCCATCGAGGCCGCCGCACAGAGTCAGCTGTACTACCGCATTGAACATGATGGCGATGCCGTCACCTGTCAGGGCGAGCCGGTCACCATCAAGGTGTGCAACGACGCCGACTGCAACGCACTGGCCACCCAGCCGGTGAACGTTATCCTGAGTCCCGCTACGGGCTGGGAGGGGGGCAACAGCCTGACGGTTACCGGCCAGGCCACGGCGGTGCTGTGGCAGGGGCAACCGGGCGCCGTCAACGTATCCCTGACCGGTGGCGTGGCCGGACCGGCCAGCTGCCTGGTGGGGGGCACCGAAGTGGGCAGCAACCAGTGCATCATCAACTACCAGCGCAGCGCGCTGCTGCTGGAGCCGGGCGCGCCGCTGGGGTGTCGGGATGAAACCCTGGTGGTGAAAGCGGTACGGGCCAGCGACAGCGACCCGCGCCAGTGCGTGCCGGCCATGACCGGCCCGCAATCGGTGGACTTCACTCTGTCGGCCCTGAGCCCGGCAGCGCCGGTGGGCAACCCGGTGTTCCGGCTCGGCGGTCAGGTCCTGCCGTTTAATACCAGCCAGAGCCGCACCCTGACCTTTAACCGCAATGGCGAAGCCACCCTGGCGGCCAACTACAGTGATGTGGGGCAGTTGTCACTGGCGGCCCGGTATCAGCAGGATCAGTCCGGTGAAGACATTGAACTGGCGGGCAGCAGTGACTTTGTGGTGGCGCCAGCCGGGCTGCACCTGTCCAGCCCTGATAGCAACGCGCTGTGTGCCAGCGGCGACGCCAGTTGCAGCGCCTTTGTGGCGGCGGGCACGGACTTCAATGTCAGCGTAACGCCGGTGTGTTGGCAGCGTGATGGCGATACCGACTTCAGTGACAACCCGGTGGTGCAGAACTTTGTCCACAGCGGCGTACCGATAGAGCCACAACTGGTGGCGCCTTCCGGTGGTCAACCCAGCACCAGCGGTTCGGTGTCGGTGCCGGTGCAACTGAACAAAGTGCCGCTGGCCACGACTCAGGTCAGTGAGGTGGGCAACTATCGCTGGCAGCTGGCGGCCAACGCCGGGGGCCAGCGCCAGATTGACTATATGGGCCGCACCATAGCCGCGTATTCGGCGGACACCCTAGGCCGCTTTACCCCCGCTTATCTGGCGGTGGTGCCCAATGTGCCCAGCCTGGCGGGCTGCAACGGCATGGGGTATCTGGCTCAGCCGCTGGGCTTTGCCACGGCACCGCGACTGACCGTCAAGGGGGTGAACGCCAATGGTCAGGTGACCCAGAACTACAACAGCGCGTTCTGGCGTCTGTCCACCGCTCTGACCCCGCGCAGCTATGCCGATGCCAGCGGCCGTCCCGCCATCGATGAGGCGCTGGCGGGCACCCTGCGTGAGGACAACGTGGGGGACACCAGCAAAGACCGGGAGCTGTGGCTGGAGGGGACCCAGATCGCCTATCGTCGCAGCCCGGCTCTGGTGGCCCCATTCGACGCCGAAGTGGACATGACCATCGACGCCTCAGCCCTGACCGATCAGGACGGCATCTGTTACGGCGACGGCAGCCGCTGCGATGCGCTGGTGATTGAAAACATCGGTGGTCTGGAGGCGCGCTACGGCCGGTTGGTGCTGGATAACGTGTACGGTACTGAAAGCCAGGCGCTGACCCTGCCGGTGCGGGCGGAGTACTACGACGGCAGCCAGTTCGTCCGTAACGGCCTGGACAGCTGCACTCCCTACCGGGCCAGCAGCCTCAGTGCGGCCGACGGTGCCCTGAGCGTCAGTGGTGGTGGCACCCTGTCTGCGGGCCGGGGGCGCGTTACCATCGCGCCGGCGGGGCGGGTGCTGGACACATTAGTGGAATATCAGCTGGCCTATCCCCACTACCTGCAGTGGTATTGGGGCCGTGCAGCGGCTCAGGATGACGTTGCCCGTCAGTGCGTTGCAGCGGATGGCAGCACTGACCGATTATGCAATCCGAAAGCTCGGGTGACATTTGGTCGCTATCGTGGACATGACAAGGTTATTTTTCGGCGGGAAAGGCTGAGCGACTAGTTTTGGGGCGGGCCTGCAGCCCGATCCGGGCTGGAAGAATGATCCCAGACACGCCTGCACGGGTTGACTCGATCAGCCCCGCAAGCCAGAGCAGATGCGGCTTGTGGATAGGGCAGGGCGTTGGTAAAGTTAGCTGATTTTCCGCATCTCCCTCAGAATTTAATACGGGTCTGGCACATGTTTAAAAAAGTTCGTGGTCTGTTTTCCAACGACCTCTCCATCGACCTGGGTACCGCCAACACCCTGATTTATGTGAAAGATCAGGGCATCGTACTGAATGAACCCTCGGTGGTCGCCATTCGCCAAGAGCGTGCCTCTGGCCCGAAAAGCGTGGCAGCAGTCGGTCACGAAGCGAAGCAGATGTTGGGACGGACCCCGGGCAATATCACCGCCATTCGTCCGATGAAGGACGGTGTGATTGCCGACTTCTACGTAACCGAGAAGATGCTTCAGCACTTTATCAAGCAAGTGCACAACAATGGCGTGTTCCGCCCCAGCCCGCGCGTGCTGGTTTGCGTTCCCTGCGGTTCTACCCAGGTTGAGCGCCGCGCCATCCGTGAATCTGCCATGGGCGCTGGTGCCCGTGAGGTTTACCTGATCGATGAGCCGATGGCCGCTGCCATCGGTGCCGGCCTGCCGGTTTCTGAAGCCACCGGTTCCATGGTGGTCGATATCGGTGGTGGTACCACCGAGGTGGCCATCATCTCCCTGAACGGTGTGGTCTACTCCTCCTCCGTTCGTGTTGGTGGCGACAAGTTTGACGAAGCGATCATCAATTACGTGCGCCGCAACTACGGCTCACTCATTGGTGAAGCCACTGCTGAGCGCATCAAGCACGAAATCGGCTCCGCTTACCCGGGCGACGAAGTGCGTGAGCTGGAAGTTCGCGGCCGCAACCTGGCTGAAGGGGTTCCGCGCAGCTTCACCCTGAACTCCAACGAGATCCTGGAAGCGCTGCAAGAGCCGCTGTCCGGCATCGTCAGCGCGGTGATGACGGCGCTGGAACAGTCTCCGCCGGAACTGGCGTCCGACATCTCCGAGCGCGGCATGGTGCTGACCGGTGGTGGCGCGCTGGTGAAAGATCTGGACCGCCTGCTGCAAGAAGAGACCGGTATCCCGGTTGTGGTGGCCGATGACCCGCTGACCTGTGTGGCCCGCGGCGGTGGTAAAGCGCTGGAGATGATCGACATGCACGGCGGTGATCTGTTCTCGGACGAGTAACGGATCGTCCATGAAGCCTTTTTTTCTCCGAGGCCTATCCCTGCAGTACCGCCTTCTATTGGCGGTACTGTTTTGCTTGGCCCTGGTCTTACTGAACGATAAGCTGGCGCCCGCCCGTGCGGCGTTGACCACCCTGGTCAGTCCCATCCAGTACCTGGCAGCGATGCCATCGGTATTGCTCGATAACCTGTCTCGCAACCTCGCGACTCGCCAGCAACTGCTGAGCGAGAACGACGCCCTGCACCAGCAGCAGTTGCTGATCAGTGAGCGTCTGCAACGCCTCGAACACCTGGAGCAGGAGAACCAACGCCTGCGCACGCTGCTCGACTCGCCGACCCGGCACGACTCCCGTCGTATGGTGGCGGAGGTGATGAGCGTCGACCAGGACCCGTTTAAGCACTTGGTGTTGATTGACAAGGGCAGCCGTCAGGGTGTCTATGTTGGCCAGCCGGTGCTGGACGGCAAGGGCGTGGTGGGGCAGGTGGTCGAAGTGGGGCAAACCACCTCGCGGGTGCTGCTGATCTCTGATCTGACCCACGCCATTCCGGTGCGGGTGGCGCGTAACGACGTCCGTGCCGTGGCGCATGGCTCCGGCCGGACTGACCTGCTGGAACTGTCCCACGTGGCGATGAACACCGACATTCAGGTGGGTGACTGGCTCAACAGCTCCGGTTTGGGTGGCCGTTTCCCTGAGGGGTATCCGGTGGCCCGGGTGACCGAAGTGGAGCGCACCGAAGGGCAGACCTTTGCCATCGTCCGGGCTGAGCCCAACGCCGATCTGGATCGGCTGCGTTATCTGTTGCTGTTGTGGACTGAGGAGGCGCCAGAATGAGTCACGAACGCGCGTCCGGTCGGGCCATCATCTGGCTGACCATCCTCGCGGCCCTGTTACTTCAGGTGATGCCCCTGCCTCCGGCGGTCGCCGCAGCACGCCCCGACTGGGTGCTGCTGACGGTCAGCTACTGGGTGCTGGCGTTGCCGCATCGTTTTAATATCCTGTCCGCCTGTTTTGTTGGCGTGGTGCTGGATGTGCTGGTGGGTGGCACCCTTGGGGTGCGTGGCCTGGCCCTCTCCATCACCGCCTACCTGGTGGCGATGCAGTATCAGAAGCTGCGTCATTTTGCGCTGTTCCAGCAGCTGCTGGTGGTGGCCTCGTTGTCACTGCTGCTGCATCTGCTGGTGTACTGGGCCGAGTACCTGAGCAACCCGGCCATCACCATCGACTGGGTGTATCTGCAGCCGGTACTGATTACCCCATTGCTGTGGCCCTGGGTGTTCTGGTTGCTGCGCCGCATCCGTCGGCAATTCAAGATCCGATAACATGACCGCACTCTACCTGGCTTCCTCTTCGCCCCGCCGTCAGCAACTGCTGAGCCAACTGGGGTTTGATTTCGAGATCCTGACGCCGGACATCGATGAAACCCCGTTGCCGGACGAGGCGCCGGAGAAGCTGGTAGAGCGCCTGGCGCGGGAAAAGGCCGAAGCCGGGCTGGCCCTGGCGAAAGCCCCGCGCCCGGTTCTTGGCTCTGATACCATTGTGGTGCTCGACGGTCGTATTCTGGGGAAACCCCGGGACCGTGCGGACGCCTTGGCCACCCTGGCCAGCCTGTCCGGACGTCGTCACCAGGTGATGACGGCGATTGCCCTGGCGCTGCCGGAGGGAACCCGCAGCCAGGTGATCACCACGCAAGTGGAGTTTTGCGAGCTCACTGAAGCACAGATTGCCGCCTACTGGGACAGTGGCGAGCCGGCGGATAAAGCCGGCAGCTACGGCATCCAGGGGCTGGGAGGCAACTTTGTCCGGGCCATCCACGGCAGTTATTCCGCCGTGGTGGGGTTGCCTCTGGTGGAAACCCGGGAACTGATTCAATCCCTGTAACCGTGGGGATTTGGGCAAGAATGTAGATTGGGAGGCAAGGTGCCATTACAAGGCGCGGCAGCGGAGCTGCTGATCAACGTTACCCCCACTGAGAGCCGAGTGGCTCTGGTGGAGCATGGCATGTTGCAGGAAGTGCACCTGGAGCGGCGGAGCCGTCGGGGCATCGTCGGTAACATCTATCGCGGCAAGGTCACCCGGGTACTCCCGGGGATGCAGGCCGCGTTTGTCGATATCGGTCAGGAGCGGGCTGCGTTTCTGCACGCCTCCGATATCGTGCCGCATACCGAGTGCGTTGATGAAGAGGATGCCCGTGCTTTCCGCGCCGAGGACATTGTCTCGCTGGTCCGTCAGGGCCAGGACATCATGGTGCAGGTGGTCAAAGACCCGCTGGGCACCAAGGGCGCCCGCCTGACCACCGACATCACCCTGCCGTCCCGCTACCTGGTGTTTATGCCGGGCTCCGCCCATGTTGGCGTGTCCCAGCGGGTGGAAGATCCCCAGGAGCGCGAGCGCCTGAAATCCATCGTCGGCCAGTTTGTCGATAAGGATGGCGGCTTCATCATCCGCACCGCCTCGGAAGGGGTGTCGGAGATTGAACTGGCTCAGGACGCGGCGTTTCTGCGCCGGGTCTGGCGCAAGGTGATTGAGCGTCGCAAGCGTCCCGGCAAGTCCGTATCGCTGCTCTATGAAGAGCCGTCGCTGCCGCTGCGCATCGTCCGTGACCTGGCCACCCGTACCCTTGACCGGGTGCAGGTGGATTCCCACTTGACCTACGAAGCCCTCAAAGAGTTCGTGGCCGAATTTATGCCGGAGACCAGCGCGGCGGTGGAGCACTACCGCGGTAAAGCGCCGATCTTCGACCTGTTCGATGTGGAGAACGAGATCCAGCGGGCGCTGCAACGCAAGGTAGAGCTGAAGTCCGGCGGCTACCTGATCATCGACCAGACCGAAGCGATGACCACCATCGACATCAACACCGGTGCGTTTGTCGGTCACCGCAATCTGGAAGAGACCATCTTCAACACCAACCTGGAAGCGACCCAGGCCATCGCCCGACAGCTGCGCCTGCGTAACCTCGGCGGCATCATCATCATCGACTTTATCGATATGGTGTCGGAGGAACACAAAAACCGGGTGCTGCACAACCTGGAGCTGTCGCTGGCTCAGGACCGGGTGAAAACCAGCATCAGCGGACTGTCGCAGCTGGGCCTGGTGGAGATGACCCGCAAGCGCACCCGTGAGAGTCTGGAGCACGTGCTCTGTGGCGAGTGTCCGGTCTGCCGCGGCACCGGCCAGCTGAAAACCGTGGAAACCGTGTGCTACGAGCTGTACCGCGAGATCATTCGGGTTGACCGGGCCTACGACGCCGACGAATTCGTCGCTTACGTCTCGCCCGCGGTGCAGGAGATCCTTGAGGGCGATGAGGCCCACAGCCTGGCTGAGCTGGAGGTGTACCTGGGCAAACGGGTGCGCATCAAGCCGGAGCCGCTGTACGCCCAGGATAAGTTCGACGTGGTGATGATGTGACCCTGATCCGGCTGGGCCAGGGACTGGGCAAATGGTGTTGGTATGGCCTCGCGGCCGTGTTGGTTACGCTGGCGCTTCTGGTAAGCCTGGTGCGTACCCTGTTGCCGGAGCTGGACAGCGTCCGGCAGGACCTGATCGACACCGTTGAACAGCGCTATGGCATCCAGCTGGAGATTGAACAACTCGGCGCGGGCTGGGAGCCCCAGGGGCCGATGCTCACCATCCACGGCCTGCGCGTAGCCCCCCAGCCGGACCAGCCGGTATCCCTCACCATCCAGACCGCCCAGCTGCAGCTGGACTTCTGGCCCAGCCTGCTCAACCTGCGTCCCTATCTCGAGCGCATCACCATCGATGGCGTTGAGCTGGGCATCAATATCCAACCCCGGGATCAGGCGAGCGCCAGCAACAACTGGGCGCCGCTGCGTGAGCAGCTGCTGAACCAGCTGGGCCGCCTCTCGATTCGTGACCTCACCGCCCGGGTACTGGTGGGGGACACGGCCCTCTCCCCCATCTATCTGGCCAGCCTCAACTGGAAAAACCTCGATGGACGCCACCTGGGCGAGGGGCAGCTGTATCTGGATGCTGCCCGCCATCAGGACGAAACCCTGACCCTGGCGCTGGAACTGAACCGCCACTTCGACGGCCGCCTGTTTGGCCGCGCTTACGTCAAAGCGGCGCAGCTGGACATCGGCGACTGGCTGGCGCGTCAGCTGACCGACAACGACCTGAACTACAGTGGCGTCCTCAATATGGAAGCCTGGGCCAGCCTCGATGAGGAGGGGCTGCGCAGCGCCACGGTGCAGTTTGGTGAAACCGGCCTGAGCTGGGAGCACGATGGCCCGCAATCCCTGACCCTGCAAAGCGGTTTGCTGCAGTGGCACCCCAACCCTGGCCAGGGCTGGGTGGCCGGTGAGCTGGTGGGCCAGGACCTGGCCTTCTCCAGTAATGGCGAGGCCTGGCCCGCGCTCAATCTGCATCTGCGTCACCGCAACCGGGATATGGCGCTGTGGCTGGATACCCTGCCAGCCCGGGGACTGGAGCCGCTGTTTGGCTTGATCCCCGGCATCGGTCATCAACGCCTGAGCGAGCTGCTGGCGCTGGATCCCCGTGGTCAGTTTGGCCCCATCCGCGTGCAGCGGGATGATGAGCACTGGCATGCGGAAGTGCCGTTTGAACAGCTGCACTGGCACAGCAGCGGCGCGCTGCCGGGGCTGGACAGCGTCAGTGGCACCGCCCGCTGGTTTGATCATTGGGGTGAACTGGTGCTGCCGGAGCAGAGCGTCACCCTGACCTGGCCCGATCAACTGCCTGAACCCATCAGGCTGGATCGCCTGGTACTGCGCAGTGAGTGGCACAACACCGAACAGGGGGGCCAGCTGCGCCTGCCGCAACTGGCGCTGGAAAACCCGGATCTGGCGCTGACGCTTCGCGCTGCCGTTGGCCTGGGGGGAGATCGCCCGGCCCGACTGCAGCTGTACAGCGATATTGAGCTGAAGCGCGCTGGCGAGGCGGGGCGTTACTTCCCCCGCCGTGCCATGGGCGAAGGGCTGTCGGATTACCTGGCCGCGGCACTGGAGCAGGGCCACAGTGACAACGCCCAGCTGCTCTGGCATGGCGACCTGAAGGCGTTCCCCTATGCGGACAACGACGGCGTGTTCCTGGCCCAGTTCGACATGCAGGACCTGCAGTTCGACTTCCTGAAGGACTGGCCCGCGGTGACCGATGGATTGCTCAGTGCCCGCTTTGAAAACGCCAGCATGGATCTCTGGGTTCGCAAAGGGATGCTGGGGCCGGTTTCGGTGGAGGGCGCCTACGTCGGCATCCCCAGCCTGAGCAGCCGCGCGGTGCTGGAGATTGAGGGCAGCGTGCTGGCCAATGGCGATGACGCCATTGAGGTGATGAAGGACAGCTTCCTGGCGGACAGCGTCGGCGGCACCCTGAAGACCATCCGCATCAACGAGCGCCTGCCGGTGGCGCTGGATATGCGCTTCCCGCTGGGCAGCAAGGTGAAAGATGAGCCGCAGCAGGTGCGTGGCCGGGTGGCGTTCTGGAACACCGATGTGGCGGTGGTGCCGCTGGCGCTGGATCTGGAGCAGACCCGCGGTGAGCTGCGTTTCAACAACAGCAACATCGAGGTGCATGGCCTGCAGGCACGCATCTACAACCAACCCTCTGAGCTGTCCATCGTCGGTACGCCGGTGGAGGGGGCCTACGCCGTCGACATCGATCTGGCCAGCCGCTGGCAGATGGCCAGGGTGCCGGAGCGACTGCAAAGCCCGCTGGACCCATTCCTGATTGGCGGGGCGCCGCTGGGCGGGGAGATCGCCCTGCGGGTTGGCGAATCCGGGGTGGAGTACCAGGCAGAGCTGCGCTCCAACCTGGTGGGGTTGGCCATCGAGTTACCGGCCCCGCTCGGTAAAGAGGTGGAAACCCAGCAGAACCTGAAACTGGCGGTGACCGGCGACAGCGAGGGCGCCGAAGTGCTGGCCTCATTGGGCCAGAGCGCGCAGTTCCGTGGTGAGCTGAACTTTGGCGTGGGCACCGGTTTCCAGTCCTACCAGATCGCGCTGGGCACCCCGGCGGCCCGTCCGGTGTTGCCCGGCGGCTACCTTGAGTGGCTCAGCGACGAGCTGGCCATCGAGCCGTGGGAGCCGCTGATCAGCAGCTTTGCCACCTACAAGAATCCCAACCCCAGCGGCAGTCGCTGGTTTCCGGGGTTGCAGCAGGTTGAACTGCGCGCCCAGGCGTTGAGCCTCTATCAGATGGCGTTGGGTAAAGGGCTGGTGAGTGGCGGCCCCACCAGCGAGGGCTGGGTGTTCCAGATCGACAGTGACAACCTGCTGGGCACCGCCACCTTCGGTCACGACCTGCGCCAGGAGGGCATCCGCCTGGTGGCGGACCGACTGGCACTGGAACTGCCGGAGCGGGACCCGCAGAAGGCGATGCCGGCGGCGCCTAAAGCCTGGATCCACGACATGCCCCGACTGGATCTCAGCGTCAACGCCCTGAGTGTGGGAGAGCTGCAACTGGGTCAGGCGGAGTTGCAGGCGAAGCCCGAGGGGGACGGCTACCGGATTGAACAGTTCAACCTGTTCCAGGGCGGCCACCGCCTGACCATGACCGGCCAGTGGCAACCCTGGAACAGCCTCAGCCAATCCACCTTTGAGGGGCAGTTGCGCAGCCCGGATGTGGGAGACCTGGCGCAACGCCTCGGCCTGAACCAGAGTGTGCAGGACGCTGACCTGACCATGACCTTTGGCCTGGGCTGGCCCGGGGCGCCGTGGCAGATGGAGCTGGCGGAGCTGGACGGCAACGTCGATTACCGGCTCGGCAAGGGCCACCTGTCTGAGATGTCGGACCGGGGCGCACGCCTGCTCTCCATCTTCAGCATGGAGTCTCTGCTGCGTAAGCTGTCGCTGGATTTCTCCGACGTGTTTGGCAGTGGCCTGCACTTCAACCGATTTGGTGGCACCGTGCAGGTTGAAGACGGTGTCGTGCGTACCAACGACAGCGTGATGGATTCGGTGGCGGGCACGGTACGGGTGAATGGCTGGACTGACCTGACCAGCCGTGAGCTGGACTACCTGATCGCCTTCTCACCCGCCCTGACCTCATCGGTTCCGGCGGTGGTGTTTATGAGCACCGGAGCCTGGACCATCGGTCTGGGCGCCTTTGCCGTCAGCAAGATGCTGGAGCCGGTGCTGGAGGTGATCACCCAGGTGCGGTACCACCTGACCGGCACGCTGGATGACCCTATTCTTAATGAAGTGGATCGCACCAAGCGGGAGATTGCCCTGCCGGAAGCGCCCGCTTCTGCGCCGCCCAATGACGCCGAGGTGGAGGCCCTGAAGGCCCGCATCCTCGAGGCGCTGGATAAGCCCGAAGCGTCCCCCACTCAAGGACAAGGAGAAACACCGGATGTGGTGCCACCTGCTGCAGATGACCAGTCAGCCCCAACCGAGTCAGAACCTGACCCGGCTGCGCCATTGGCTGAGCCAGCTCCCAACCCGGTCTGAGCCCAGCCTGCTGGTGCTGCCGGAGTGTGCCCTCTGCTTTGGCAGTGAAGGGGGCTGGGCCAGCCTGGCGGAACCCGATCTCAAGCTTGTGCCTGACGCTGATGCGCCGATGCAGCGTGAGCTGGCGGCCCTGGCACAGCAACATGGCCTCTACCTGGTGGCGGGCACCCTGCCCATTCAGGCTGAGGATGGCCGGGCCTATGCCGCGTCGCTGGTGTACGGACCGGACGGTCAACGCCTCGGACGTTACGACAAGATCCACCTGTTTGATGTCGACGTTGAAGATGACACCGGGCGTTACCGCGAAAGCACCCACACCCACCCGGGGGCGGGCATCACCGTGGTGGATACGCCGCTGGGACGGCTCGGCATTGCGGTGTGCTACGATGTCCGCTTTCCCGAACTGTTCCGCGCGCTGGCCGATGCCGGCGCCGAGTTGGTCGCCCTGCCAGCCGCCTTTACCGAACCCACTGGCGAAGCCCACTGGGAGGTGTTGTTGCGAGCCCGGGCGATCGAGAATCAGTGCTACCTGCTGGCGGCTGGCCAGCAGGGGCAACATGCCAACGGTCGGCGTACCTGGGGCCACTCCATGGTGGTGGACCCCTGGGGCCGGGTGGTGGCCCAGTTAGCTCAGGGCGAGGGGCTGGTCAGTGCCCGCATCGACCCGGCCGAAATGGCGCAGATCCGCCAACGGCTGCCCGCCCTGAAACATCGTCGGCTGCCCTAGGCCCGGCGCAAAGATGGAGTATCACGAGTGAGTTTTGAAACCGTTGCCACCTCGCTGTTAAGCCCTGCCGAACTGGACGAGGGCGCACTGCATCAGGCCCTGGGACAGCTGCATCATCACAGCCTGGATTACGCCGACATCTACCTTCAGGCCAGTCGTCATGAATCCTGGGTGCTGGAAGATGGCATCGTCAAAGAGGGCTCCTTCAATATCGAGAAGGGGCTAGGTGTGCGAGCCATCAGCGGCGAGAAAACCGGTTTTGCTTACGCCGATGAGATCAGCGCGCTGGCGCTGACCCAGTCCGCCCACGCGGCCCGCGGCATCGCAGTGGCCGGGGGCAATGGCAAGGTTAACGCGCTGGCCCGTCGTCAGGCGGAAGCGCGCTATGCGGCGCTGGACCCGCTGGCAAGCCTCGGCTCCGACGCCAAGCTCAAGCTGCTGCAGGAGATGGATCAGTACACCCGTGGCCTCGACCCCCGGGTGACCCAGGTGATCGCCTCCCTCAGTGGCGTGTACGAAGAGGTTCTGGTGGCCGCGTCTGACGGCACCCTGGCCGCGGATGTGCGCCCGCTGATCCGACTCAACTGCTCGGTGATCATGGCCGAAGGCGACCGCCGTGAGCGCGGCTCCGCCGGCATGGGTGGGCGCTACGGTTACGACAGCCTGCTGGAGCTGGACAGCAACGGTGAGATGCGCGCGTTTGCCTTGTGCCGTGAAGCGGTGCGCCAGGGCAGCGTGAACCTTGAAGCGGGCGAAGCCCCGGCCGGTGAGATGCCGGTGGTGCTCGGTCCCGGCTGGCCAGGCGTACTGCTGCATGAAGCGGTGGGTCATGGCCTGGAGGGGGACTTCAACCGTAAGGGCTCCAGTCTGTTCTCCGGTCGCATCGGTGAACAGGTGGCTTCCGAGCACTGCACCGTGGTGGACGATGGCACCCTGTCCGGCCGTCGTGGCAGCCTCTCCATTGATGACGAAGGCACCCCGGGCCAGTACAACGTGCTGATCGAGAACGGCATCCTCAAGGGCTATATGCAGGATAAGCACAACGCCCGCCTGATGGGCGTGGCACCGACCGGTAACGGTCGTCGCGAATCCTACGCCCACCTGCCGATGCCGCGCATGACCAACACCTACATGCTGGCTGGCGAGCATGACCCGGAAGCGATCATCGGTTCCGTGAAGAAAGGGATCTACGCCCCCAACTTCGGTGGCGGTCAGGTTGACATCACCAGCGGCAAGTTTGTGTTCTCGGCTTCTGAGGCCTACCTGATTGAGAACGGCAAGCTGACCCGCCCGGTCAAGGGCGCCACCCTGATCGGCAATGGCCCGGAAGCGATGAAGACCATCTCCATGGTGGGCAATGACCTGGCCCTGGACAACGGTGTCGGCATCTGCGGTAAAGAGGGACAGAGCGTCCCGGTGGGCGTGGGCCAGCCGACCCTGAAGCTGGACCGCCTGACCGTAGGCGGCACCCAGTAACGCCACGAACATCGCAAAAGCGGGCCTGCAGGGCCCGCTTTTTTTTATGCTTTTTCAAAAGGGTGTACCCTTGGTCATTGCAAGGGATCGTTTGGATCCGGATAATGCCCTAGAGTAATTACTCTAATTTTGATCGGGAGCGGGACTCGTGAGACACCCTCTAACTCTGGCGTTGCTGCTGGCCGTAATGGCCGGGCCGGTCAGCGCTGCCCCCCTGACGCTGGCGGAGGCCTGGACCCGGCTGCAATCCGCCAGTGACCTGCTGAAGGCCGAGCAACTGGCCACCGACCGGGCCCAGGCCGAGCGCGATGTCGCCGGTGATCTGGGTCTGCCGCAACTCTCCCTGTCCGGGACCTACGCCTACCTGGACGACCCCATCGAACTGGACCTCAACCCCTCCCTGCCGGGCTTGCCGTTTCCGCTGCCGGTGCTGCCGCTGACCGAGCGTGAGATCTACCGCGCCTCGCTGGTGGGCAGTTGGCCGATCTATGCCGGTGGCCGCATTCAGGCCGCTCAGGCGGTCAAGCAGGCGGAGTTGGATGCGCGCATGCAGGAGCAGGAGATCAAGCGTCGGGAGCGATTTACCGTGCTGGTGGACCGCTACTTCGGCCTGCAACTGGCCAGCCAGAATGCGGCACTGCGGCAGAGCCAGGTGGCGGCACTGGAGAAGCATCTGGGGAACGCCAAAAAGCTCGAGCAGCAGGGTCAGATCGCCGCCGTTGAGCGGATGAACGCCGCCGTCGCGCTGGATCAAGCCCGCATCGCTCTGGCTCAGGCTGTGCGTCAGCGTGACCTGGCCCAGCAAGCGCTCGACAGCCTGTTGCAGCAGCAGAACGTGGAACCGTTGACCCACGACAGCCTGCCGGAGCAGGCACCGGCCCGGGGGCCAATGGAGCGGCAGATGCTCAGCGGCCATCCGGCGCTGGCGCTGTTCGACGCCAAAACCCGCCAGGCTCAGGGCAGCATCAGTGCAGAGCGGGGCCGCTACAAGCCGGAAGTGGGGCTGTTTGGCAGCTACACCCTGGCCGAGGACAACAGCGTGTTGTCGGAGCTGGAGCCGGAGTGGCTGGTGGGGATCCGGGTTAAGGTGCCGCTGTTCAGTAACGACGGTCGCAGTGACCGGGTTAAAGCCGCCAAAAGCGCCGAGATGGAAGCGCGCCACCGCAAGGCGCAAACCGAGCAGGACCTGAAACTGCTGTTGTCGTCCCAGTACGCCAACCTGGAGCAGGCCCGCTACGAATTGAATGCCCTGGACAGCGCTGAGCAGCTGGCCCGGGAGAACCGCCGCCTGCGTGAACTGGCGTTTCGCCAGGGATTGGGCACCTCACTGGAGCAGGTCGACGCTGACCAGCGCCTGATGGAGGTGCAGCTGGGCAAAGCCCGTGCCCGTTACCAGTACCTGATGGCGCTGGCGCAGATCACCACTTTGGGCGGCAGTATGGATCAAATGATTGAGTGGATGGGGCCCTGATGAGCAAGAACCAGACTCTGTTGGTGGGCGGCGCCGTCGCCCTGTTGGCCGTGCTGAGCGGCTGGGCCATGTACCAGGCCTACCAGCCCAAGCCCTATCGGTTGCAGGGCGAAATCGAAGCGCGCCAGTACCATGTCTCCTCCAAGGTGCCGGGCCGTGTTGCTGAGCTGAATGTGCGCCGGGGCGACAAGGTGGTGGCGGGCGACCTGCTCTACACCCTGTCCAGCCCGGAACTGGAAGCGCGACTGCAGCAGGCCAAGGCCGGGGTGAAGGCCGCTGAGGCGATGGAGGCGGAAGCCGATGCCGGCGCCCGTCGTCAGCAGATCCAGGCCGCCCGTGATGACTGGCAGCGCGCCCTGGCTGCCGCCAACCTGTACAAGGCCACCTACCAGCGGGTGCAGGCCCTGTTTGACGATGGCGTGGTGGCACGTCAGAAGCGGGACGAAGCCTACGCCCAGTGGCAGGCGGCTCAGTACCAGGCCAGCGCAGCCGAAGCGTTGTACCAGATGGCGGAAGAGGGGGCCCGTAAGGAGACCCGCGAAGCGGCTCAGGGTCAGGCGGAAGCCGCCCGGGGCCAGCTCGCCGAGGTGCAGGCGGTGCTGGCGGACAGCCAGATGCGGGCGCCCCGAGCCGGTGAGATTGCTCAGGTGCTGCTGCAGGAGGGCGAGTTGGCGCCCCAGGGCTTCCCGGTGGTGACGCTGGTGGACATGGGCGATGCCTGGGCGCTGTTCCAGGTGCGGGAAGACCGCCTGTCCGACTTCCCCAACGGGGCCAAAGTGACCCTGCGGATCCCGGCGCTGGATGCCAGTTTCCCGTTTGAGGTGGCCTATCGTGCGGTGCAGGGTGAGTTCGCCACCTGGCGGGCCACGGAGAGCGGCGCGGACTTCGATATGCGCACCTTTGAGGTGGAGCTGCGTCCGCTGCAGCCCATCGCTGGCCTGCGGGCTGGCATGACCGTACTGCTGGAGCCTTAAGCCGTGACGGCGCAAGCGCCTCTGTCCCGGCTCTGGCAGTGGGCCAAAAGCGATCCCTGGCAGGCGTTCCTGCTGTTGGTGGCGCCCTGGTTGATGGGGCTGCTGCTGTACGCCATCTTCTCGGCCCGGTCGCCGGTGGAGCTGCCGGTATCCTGGCTGGATGAGGACCACAGTGCCCTGTCGCGGGAACTGAGCCGGGCGCTGGAAGCGACGCCCGCCATCCGCCTGGTGGAACATGGCAATGCGGTGTCGTCGGCTAACGCCCTGCGACGTGGTGAGGTGTACGCCCAGGTGCGGGTGCCGGCGAACTTCAGCGCGGACCTGCGCCATGGCCTGACTCCCACCCTCGATGTCCGTTACAACGGCCAGTACCTGCTGATGGGCAAGCGTCTGAAGGCCCCGATTCAGTTAGCGCTGGCTGATGCCCTGCAGCGCCAGGGCGCCTTGGCGGTGTTGGCCAAAGGGCTGCCCGCCGCCGCGCTGTCCGCACAGCTGGCGCCGGTGTCGATCCAGCTGACCGCCCTGAACAACCGGGGCATGGATTACGCCGCCTTCCTGCTGCCCGGACTGTGTCTCGCGATCTGGCAGATCCTGGTGCTGTTCTCTGTGCTGAATCTTTACTTTCAGCCCCCGGCCGGGCAGACCCCCGGACGTTGGCTGTGGGCCGTGCTGGCGCTGCAGTGGGGCTGGGCCGGATTGGGCATCTACTGGATGCGTGACCTGCTGATGGTGGCGCACAATGCGCCATTGTGGCCCCTGTGGCTGGCCCTGTTGCCGCTGATGGTGCCGCTGACGGCGCTGGCTCTGGTGCTGGTGAAGACCGGCCGTGAGTCGGCGCAGCTGGTTTCCAGCGGCGCGGCTCTGCTGACCCCGGCCTTCACCTACATGGGGCTGACCATGCCCACCGGCAGCATGCCAACGCTGGCCCAGTGGTGGGCGGACCTTATCCCCTCCAGCCACTACCTGCCGTTGTTGCAAAGCTACCGGGGGCTGGGCACCGCGCCCTGGCTGGAACTGTGGCCGCTGCTGCTGCCGCTGCCTATCGTCTGGTGGTTATGGAGGCGTTTGCCATGAGCCATTGGTGGTCGTTATGGCGGGAGGAACTGGCCCAGGTGTGGCGGGATAAAGCCCTGCTGCTGACCTTTTTCGCCGGTCTCGGCGTCTATCTGGTGCTGTACCCGGCGCCCTACCTGCATGAGGTCACAACGGAACAGCCGGTGGTGGTGTGGGATCAGGACAACTCGATGGCCAGCCGACGCCTGCTTAGGGCGCTGGGCGCGACCCCCGGGGTGGCCATCACCGCCCGGGTGACCTCGCTGGATCAGGCTCGCACTCTGGTGCTCAGCGGCGATGCGGCGGGGATGGTGTGGATCCCACAGGGGTTCGAGCGGGACCTGCGCCGCAGTCAGTCCGGCGAGCTGGTGGTGGCGGCCAACGCCAACTACTTCCTGCCCTACGGCACCATTGCCGAGTCGGTGACGGCCGCTGCCACGGTGCTGGGGGCACAGGTGCGGGTGGCGCGACAGGTGCTGGCCGGTGACGGCTATGCGCTGCAGACCAGCCGCCTCGGCGGCGTTGACCTGAACGTGGTGCCGTCGAGTAACCCGGGGCTGGGTTACCTCAACTATGTACTGCCGGGGCTGTTTGTGCTGATCCTGCACCAGCTGATGTTGATCTGTGCCGCGCTGATTGGCACCGGCCGCTGGAACCGGCCCGGACGTTGGCGTTCGGCGACCGCCACGGGGCTGTGGAGTTCTGACGTGGCCCTGCTGGTGCCCGCCTTTGCGCTGGCGGCCTGCTGGTACCTGGGACCGGCGCTGGCGTTTTACGATGTGGCGTTACTGGGCAACCTGGTGGCGTTGTGGGGCCTGTTGCTGCCCTTCCTGCTGGCCACCGCCTCGCTGGGGATCTTCCTGGCGTCTCTGGTGGACCGGCGTGACCTGCTCAGCCAGATTTTGGTGCTGAGTTCGATGCCGCTGCTGTTTATCGCCGGCTTTGTCTGGCCGGTGGAGGCGTTGCCGCTGTGGTTGGTGGCGCTGTGGGGGCTGGTGCCGGCGGAGCCGATGATGCAGGCGATGATCCGGCTCAATCAGCTGGGCGCCAGTCCGGCGGAGCTGATGCCGCAACTCTGGACCCTCTGGGGTCAGGCACTGGCCTATGGAGTGCTGGCCTGGGTGGGACTGAAGCGGCGTCTGATGCGCCAGTCGGTGGGCGGATAACCGGCACAAAAAAAGGCGGTCAGTGACCGCCTTTTTTTAGTCGTGCAGCGTGCTACGCAGCAGCTTGAACAGCTCCCGGCTGGATTTCGGGGGCTTATTCTCTTTCAGTTCTTTGGCCGCCTGACGGATCAGCTGACGCAGACGCTGCATCTCTTCGGCCAGGGCAGGGTGCTCATTCAGGGCATCCTGAAGGGCATCGTTACCGCCGCTGAGCAGGCGATCGCGCAGCAGTTCCAGCTTATGGAACTCGGCGGTGGCCTGGTTGTGCTTGTTGCGGATCTTATCCAGAGCTTCCTGCAGCGGTTCCGGGTCGCGGCTGCGCATCATCTTACCGATGTACTGCACCTGACGACGGTAGGCTTCGTGCTTGCCTTTGATTTTGTGGGCAAGGGCAAACGCCGCTTCCAGATCTTCATCCAGCGGAACCTTGGCCAGCTCGGCCTTAGTGAGGGAGAGCAGATCTTCACCCAGCTGTTGCAGCGCTTCCGCCTCCCGCTTCAGTTGGCTTTTGCTGACGAAATCGTCCTCGAAATAATCCTCGTACTCCACCATGGTTCACTCCGGAGGCTAAAAACGCCTATTTTACCAGATGGTGGGCCCACAGATCGCGCTAATGCACAGCAGGACGCGACGGGCGGGCTCTGTTATCCTGTTTGCTTCGATGAACCGAGAGCAGTTTGACCGATGAGTGAGCCGTTAGCGCAACAGCAAAAGGTGTTGGAACAGGCGGTTGCCTGTGCCCTGGATGCCGCCAAGGCCCTTGGCCTGGATGGAGCCGAAGTGGCCATCCACAAGCAGCAGGGCCTGTCCGTTTCCACCCGCGGTGGTGAAGTGGAGACCGTGGAGTTCAACAAGGATGGGGCGCTGGGGATCTCCGTCTACCGTGAGGGTGCCAAGGGCAATGCCTCAACCTCGGACCTGTCTGAGGAGGCCATCCGCGCCGCGGTAAAAGCCGCCGCCACCATCGCCGCTCAAACCACCGCCGACCGCTTTAACGGCCTGGCGGACGCCGACCGGATGCCCACTTCGCTGCCTGAACTTGATCTCTACCACCCTGAGTCATTCACCCCGGAGCAGGGCGCCGAGCTGGCCAGCCGCTGCGAAGCCGCCGCGATGGCCGCCGATCCTCGTATCGTCACCTCCGATGGCGCCAGCTTTAACAGCCACGAAGGGATCAAGGTGTACGGCAACAGCCACGGCTTTATCGGCAGCTACGCCAGCTCACGCCACAGCCTCTCCTGCGTGGTGATTGGCCAGGATGAGCAGGGCATGGAGCGGGATTACGACTATACCGTGGCCCGTCGTTTCCAGGACCTGGCATCGCCGGAGCAGGTGGGTCGTCAGGCTGGCCTGGATACCGCGGCTCGTCTGAGTGCCCGCAAGATCGGCACCTGCCAGGTGCCGGTGCTGTTCAGTGCCGACCAGGCCACCGGCCTGCTGGGCCATCTGGTGGGCGCCATCTCCGGCGCCAGCCTCTACCGTGATGCCAGCTTCCTCAAAGACAGCCTCGACACTCAGCTGTTCCCGGAGTGGTTCAGCATCGAGGAGAACCCGCATCTGGCGATGGCGTTGGCCTCGGCCCCGTTCGACGGGGAAGGGGTGGCGACCCAGGCCCGGGATATCGTGCGCGATGGTGTGCTGAAGTCCTACCTGCTGACCGCCTATTCGGCCCGCCGACTGGGGATGACCAACACCGGCCACGCCGGTGGCATCTACAACTGGCAGGTGAAGCGCAACGGCGGTGATCTGGCGGCGATGCTTAAGCAGATGGGCACTGGCCTGTACGTCACTGAGCTGATGGGCCAGGGCGTCAACGGCGTGACCGGCGATTACTCCCGCGGCGCGGCCGGTTTCTGGGTTGAGAGTGGCGAGATCCAGTACCCGGTTCATGAGATCACCATCGCCGGTAACCTGAAGCAGATGTACCGCTCCATGGTGGCCATCGGCTCCGATGTTGACCCGCGACACAGCCTGCAGACCGGCCCAATCTTGCTGGATACCATGAAGATTGCCGGCAACTGAGCGCCGCCTCAGCGAACGGAAAACGCCGTCCCCGAAGGGCGGCGTTTTGTTTTCCGGTTCAGACCGGGCGGGCGGCTTCGCCCAGATGCTGCTGAGCCTGCTCCAGCAGGTGCAGCACTTTGGCCAGGTGGGCACTGACCCGCTCCAGCCAGCGTATCGCTTCCAGTCGTTGGGTGCCGCTGGGCAGATCCAGCTCCCCCTGACCAATCCGGCCCATCACCTCCAGCCGCGCCGCCGAAGCGCTCTGTTGCAGATGATTCGCCAGGCTCTGCATCGCCGCAGCCAGGGGGGCCAGTGAGCGGCCTGTATGGGCGTCGGACAGGGCGGGCAGCAGGTGCTCCACCTGTTCCAGCAGTTGCTTCGCTTCCCGCTTCAGACTGATGCTGCTGCGCGCCGTCAGGGCCCGCTCCTCCTCCTCTTCGCAGCGCTCCAGCAAACGGTATAGGTGGTCCTGCACCGCAATCAACGCCAGCAGCACGGTCCAGGTTTTGTTGGCGCTGGGGGGCAGATGCAGATGGTCGAGATAGTCCCGGCTCTGCAACATCTGCAGCTTCAAGGTCTGCAGGTTTTGCCGTTGCCCCTTACCGCCGAGCAGGGCGGAGAGGTGGCGAGACAAACCGGCAAGCTGACGCTGGCTGGCTTTGAATACGGCCCCGAGTGCCCGGGGGGCATCCTCCAGCCAGGCAGGCTCCAACACCATCGCGCTGGCGTCGGACGGGTCCGGCACCAGTCGCATCATCAGTCTCGAGAAGGCCGGAGTCAGCGGCAACACCAGCAGGACACCCATCAGGTTGAACAAGCTGTGAAACGCCACCAGCAGCAGCTCCGGGTCGCCCCCCAGCAGGCTGAGCCGCTGACAGAGTTGCAGATAGGGGCTGATCAGCAGCAGCGCGCCAATCCCGGTAAACAGGTTAAAGATGACGTGGGAAAAGCCGGTGCGCCGAACCGCGGCGGAACCGCCGATGGTGGCGAGCGCTGCGGTGGCGGTGGTTCCGATGTCCATGCCCACCACCAGTGCCAGTCCCTGGTCCAGTGCGATCAATCCCGAATGCAGGGCCACCAGGGTGGTGGCCACACCGGCACTGGAGGATTGGGTGATCAGGGTAAACAGGATGCCGAACAGCACCAGTGCCAGTCGGCTCTCCCCCAGACTGACCAGGGCGGTGCCCGGGTCCCAGTGGCTCATCCCCTGCTGCAGGGTACCCAGGCCGACAAAGATCAGGGAAAAGCCCGCCAGTGCCAGCCCGGCCTGGCCCCAACGGGGCGGGGCAAAGAGTCTCAGGGCCACCCCCACCAGACACAGCGGCATCAGCGCCAGAGTCAGCTTAAACCGAAACCCCACCAGGGCCACCAGCCAGCCGGTGACGGTGGTGCCCAGATTGGCGCCAAAGACGATGCCAAGGGCATGGGGGAAGCTCAGCAGGCCGGCACCGACAAACCCCACCGCCGCCACCGTCGTCGCGCTGGACGACTGCAGCAGTGCGGTACTGAGGCAGCCGGCCAGGGCACCGCTGGCCGGGGTTCGGGTGTAGTGCATCAGGGCGCGTCGCATGGCAGCACCACCCAGGCGCTTGAGCGCCTCGGTCATCACCAGCATGCCCAACAGGAACAGGCCAAGCCCGCCCATGGCTTCCAGCACGGCGGCCAGAGGGTTGTGCGCCATAACAAGCCGTTTGCTTTGAGGGGATTAGCTAAAGCCTAGTCGCTGAAAAGGAGTTACCTGACCATCACAATGCGGGTAACGCGATGTTGTTTGACCCGGATCAGGGTGATGGCACCGGAGCGGCCAAACTGGTAGCTGTAGTCCTTGCCCTGCTGGCCAGCGCTGTCGATGGCGAGGGGTTTACCGCAGACGCGCTTGAGGGCGCTTAGGCTGTCGCCAATCCGGATCAGGTGGGTGCCACAGCGAACCGATGGCAGGGTTTTCTGATAGCTGGCGGCGGGGAAGGTGAGCAGCGTCAGCAGCAACATCAGGAGGCTCTTGGACATGGCGTTATGGGGCGGAAGTCCGGGGTGGTATTGAGTCTACGCCCCTGCTGGACTATCCCTAGCGATGATGAGCGAACGACAACACTGGCGACTGGGATTGCTGGCGGCACTGCTGCCGCTGCTGACCACCCACCTCAGCTACGGCCTGAGCCTGTGGGAGGCCTGGATCCCGGCTTGTAATCCCTACTGGGCGGATTGCGTCAGCATCAGTCGCACCGGGCGCCACGGCAGCGCTTACTGGTGGTTTAAGGGGCTGATGCTGCCCGCCTGCCTGCTGCTGGCCGTGTTCTGGTGGCAGGCTGCGCGGTGGCTGCAGCAGCGCGGGCTGTCGCCCGGGCCACTGGTGTTGCCACTGGCGATGCTGGCGTCCCTGGCGCTGGCGGTCTATACCCTGACTTTGGGCCACGCCACTGGCCATTTCCCGGTGATTCGGCGGGTGGGCATTGCCGGATTTATCCTGTTCACCTATCTGGTTCAGGTGGCGATAGGGGCCGCCCTGTACCGGGCTGAACCCTGGCGCTGGGCCGGAAACCGGGTGCTGGGCCTGGCCACCCTGATCCTGGCCATCGCGCTGTTGACGTTGGTGTGGGACGGTTTGTGGAGCGAAGCCTATGAGCGATGGGAGGACGCCTTTGAGTGGTGGTTGTTCCTGTTACTCAACGGCCAGCTGTTTCTGATGCTGTGGATTGCCCGGTTCGGCCAGCCAGAACGATCGATCTGATCCACCCGTGGCTGCGTTTCGAATGGTATCACCGCCGTAACGTCGGTGGAGGAGGCGCCATGTTCACCTTTCTGTTGTCGTTGATTGGGCGGGGGATCGGCCTCGCCATTCTGATGCTTTCCCTGCACCCGACCGTCATGCCCGTTACCGTGCAGGGTGATCCGCTCAACTCCCTGCGCTGGCACCATCGCGCTCTGGTGGTGTTTACTCCGACCGATCAGCACCCCCATTGGCAGGATCAGCAGGCACACCTGGACGGCATGCTGGCCGGTCTGCGTGAGCGGGATCTGCTGGTGTTTGAAGTGGTGGGAGAGTCGGTGTCGATGGAGGGGCGGGACCTGCCCCACTCGGACGCGCAGCAGTGGCGGGAAGATTTTATCGCGCCCAATGACCGCTTCACTCTGGTGCTGATCGGCAAGGATGGCGAGGTCAAAATGCACCAGGACCGGCCGGTGGACGAAGCGGAGCTGTTTGAGTTGATCGACGCCATGCCGATGCGGATGCATGAGCGTGGCATGGGGCGGATGTAGGGGTTACTCCGCTTCGTCGAAACGGGCGGCAATCAATTGGCAGACCGCGTCCAGCGCGGGCTCTGCCTGGGGGCCTTCGGCCTGGATCAGCACCTCTTTGCCCTGGCAACTCTGCAGCAGCAGCAGGCCAAGCACACTGTCGGCTGTGGCCTGCTGTTCGCCCTGGGTGAGCGTGAGCTTGGCATCAAAGGTCTGCGCCAGTTGCGCCAGTCGCGTGGCAGCGCGGGCGTGCAGACCCAGCTTATTGATGATGGTAACCCGACGCTCCAGCACCGCTTACTCCTCTTTCAGCTCGCGGTGATGCACCTGAACCTGCGGACGGTAAGCGGCAAAGCGCTGGCCCAGCGCCTCGGCGATGTAGACGCTGCGATGCTGGCCGCCAGTGCAGCCAATGGCCACGGTCAGGTAGGCGCGGTTATTGCGTTCCAGCATCGGCATCCAGTTCAGCAGGAAGCGTTCGGTGTGGTCGATAAAACGGGTGACGCTGTCCTGATGGCGGAAGTAGTCCCGGACCGGCTCATCTTTGCCGGTGAGGGGGCGCAGAGCCGGGTCCCAGTGTGGGTTGGGCAGGAAGCGCACATCAAACAGGTAGTCGGCCTGCTTCGGCATGCCGTGCTTGAAGCCAAAGGATTCAAACACCAGCATCATCTCCCCTTCCGGTTTGCCCAGCAGGCGCTCACGCAGGGTGTCGGCCAACTGGTGCACGGACAGGTCGTCGGTACGGATATGGTGGTCGCACTCGTCCGCCAGAGGTTCCAGCAGTTGGCGCTCAAGGGCGATCGCTTCCGCCAGGGTACTGCCATCCCGCGACAGCGGGTGCATGCGCCGGGTTTCGCTGTAGCGGCGCAGCAGGTTGTCGTCGGAGGCATCGAGGTAGAAGATGGTGACCTCAATGCTGTCATCCAGACGCTGCTTCAGGCGCGCCACATCGAGGGTTTCCAGTGGCAGGTTGCGGATATCCAGGCTGACCGCCACCTTCTCGTTGAGCCCTTTCTGGCTTTTCAGCAGCGCAGGCATCAACTCCAAAGGCAGGTTGTCGACACAGTAGTAGCCCAGGTCTTCCATTACCCGAAGGGCGACGGATTTGCCTGCGCCGGAACGGCCGGAAAGGATGATCAGTTTCACTGGGTGATGGCCTCAAACAGGGTGTGGTTGTCGGTGGCTTTACGCAATGCCCGGCAGACCTCCTTCTGGCTGAGCTTGCGTGCGACTTCGGCCAGAGTGGCCAGGTGCAGCTGGTGTTCGGATTCGGGCACGAACAGGGCGAACAGCAGGTCCACGGGCTTACCGTCGATGGCGTCGAAGGGAATGGGCTCGTCGCTCTTCACCAACACGGCGATGGGCTGAGTGAGTTTGCTCAGCCGACCGTGAGGAAGGGCGATGCCGTTGCCGATGCCGGTGCTGCCCATCTTTTCCCGGGCCAGCAGGCTTTCGCACAGTTCGTGTTTGGGCAGGTCAGGACACTGCTGCGAGGCGATCTCGCTGATCAGTTCCAATGCCCGTTTCTTGCTTAGCCCCGGAGCGGCGCACAGCGTCCGCTCCGGGGATAACAGCTCGGTGATCTCCATCAGTGCCGGGACAGTTTCTCTTTATGTTTGATTACCTGCCGATCGAGTTTGTCGATCAGCCCATCGATAGCCGCATACATGTTTTCATGCTCATGGGTGGCGTACACCTCTCCCCCGTTTACGTGCAGTTTGGCTTCGGCGATCTGTTGCAGCTTCTGGACGTTCAATACCACGTGCACATTGTTGATGTGGTCAAAGTGGCGTTCCAGTTTCACAAACTTGCTGTGGACATAGTCCCGCAGTGAGTCGGTGATCTCGATGTGATGCCCGGTAAGGTTGATCTGCATAAGGTGACCTCCTTGGTATCGCGTCGTTACAAGCTTTTACGCTGGTTCGACGGGGGGATGGAGAGGGCTTCCCGGTACTTGGCCACGGTGCGGCGCGCTACCTGAATTCCCTGCTCCGCGAGAAGCTGTGCCATCTTGCTGTCACTGAGCGGTTTTTTCGGGTTCTCCGCCGCCACCAGCTTCTTGATCAAAGCACGGATTGCGGTGGAGGAGCACTCTCCGCCACTGTCGGTGCTGACGTGGCTGGAGAAGAAATACTTAAGCTCAAAGATACCGCGCGGGGTATGGATGAACTTCTGGGTGGTGACCCGGGAGATGGTGGATTCATGCATATCCACCGCTTCGGCGACGTCGTTCAGCACCATCGGCTTCATCGCTTCGTCGCCATACTCCAGGAACCCCTGCTGGAACTGCACAATGCAGTTGGCCACCTTAAGCAGGGTGTCGTTGCGGCTCTCCAGGCTCTTGATAAACCACTTGGCTTCTTGCAAGTGGCCGCGCACAAATTGGCTGTCGCTGGCATTGCGGGCGCCACGGGAGAGTGCCGCGTACTGTTCGTTGATGCGGATTTTTGGGGTGGCATCGGGGTTGAGCTCGACCACCCAACGGCCCTGCTTTTTGCTCACCGAGACGTCGGGGATCACATACTGATCTTCCGACGAAATGATGCTGCTGCCGGGACGTGGATTCAGCGACTGGATCAGTTGCATGGCTGCCCTTAACTCATCTTCTTTGAGTTTAGTGCGCCGGATCAGGGTGCGAAAGTCCCGGTTGGCAAGCAGATCCATATGGTCGATCAACAGCAGGCGGGCTTCAGCCAGCCAGGGGGTGTCCGGCGTGAACTGGGCCAGTTGTATCAGCAGGCATTCGGCCAGGTCACGGGAGGCGGAGCCAATGGGGTCAAACTGCTGTACCCGCTTGAGTACCGCGACCACTTCATCCAGCTCAAGCTCCGGGTCACCCTGGGCTTCGAGGATCTCCTCCAGAGTGACGGTCAGGTAACCGTACTCGTCCACCCCATCGATGATGGTGGTGGCGATGGCCCGGTCGGTGTCACTCATCGGTGTGAGCTCCATCTGCCACATCAGGTGGCTGTGGAGGTCATCGCTGGTTTCGCCCTGGTACAGGTTGTCGTCGTCGCGGCTGATGCCGGCACTGGCGGCCGGGGCGGCGCTGTAGACGTCGTCCCAGGTGCTGTCGACCGGCAGGTCGTCAGGCATCTCGGTTTGATTGAGGGCTTCGGAGGTTTCCAGCTCATCGCTGTTGGTGCTGGGGGCGGGAATATCGTCGAGGCTGTCATTGCTGTCGCCGTCGAGCTCGCGGTCCAGCTCTTCCGCCGATTCCAACAGCGGATTGGATTCCAGCGCCTCCTGGATCTCCTGTTGAAGATCCAGCGTCGAAAGCTGCAGCAGGCGGATGGCTTGCTGCAACTGCGGCGTCATGGTCAGCTGCTGGCCGAGTTTTAGCTGGAGCGAAGTTTTCATCAACGAGCGTCGATCCTTATCACGCGATGCTTCCCTGGTGTCGTCGAAAACCCCCGGCCGGGAAAGCCCCCGCCAGGGGCAGGGATGCCACTATAACCTGAACTGATCGCCCAAGTACACGGAGCGAACCAGCTTGTTCTCAAGCACTTCTTGCGGGGCGCCACGGGCGATCATTTCGCCGTGACTGACAATGTAAGCGTACTCACAAACATCGAGAGTTTCCCGCACGTTATGGTCGGTAATCAAGACACCGAGGCCCCGATCCTTCAGTTGTTGGATGATCTTCTTGATGTCGATCACTGAGATGGGATCCACCCCGGCAAAAGGTTCATCCAACAAGATGAACTTGGGATCCGCCGCCAGTGCGCGGGCGATCTCAACCCGACGTCGCTCGCCGCCAGACAGGCTCATGCCGAGGCTGTCGCGGATGTGGGTGATATTGAACTCCTCGAGCAGCTGTTCCAGCTTCTCTTCGCGCTGGGCTTTGGTCAGCTCCTTGCGGATCTGCAGCACCGCCATCAGGTTGTCGTAAACCGACAGCTTGCGGAAGATGGAGGATTCCTGCGGCAGGTAGCCGATGCCCTGACGGGCGCGGCTGTGCATCGGCAGGGCGGTGATGTCCCGATCGTCGATGGTGATTTGGCCCTTATCGTTCTGCACCAGGCCTACCACCATGTAGAAGGTGGTGGTTTTGCCGGCGCCGTTGGGGCCAAGCAAACCAACGATCTGGCCGGTACGCACCTCAAGACCGACGCTTTTCACCACCTGGCGACCGTTGTAGCTCTTGGCCAGCTGATCGGCCTTGAGAATGGAGTCGGTCATGGCTTCGGCTCCGCCTCGGGCTCAGGCTTAGGCTCGGTCTCGGACTGGTTTTCAGTGTCCAGGTCGGCCGGCAGGAAGATGGTGGTGATCTGCTCATCCTCTTTGCCTTCGGCGATCAGCTGTTGTTTCTCAACGTTGTAGCTGATGGTGTTGCCGCGCATCAGGCTGCCAGCCTGGCTCAGCTGAGCGTCACCGCTGAGGGTCAGTTGACGGGTCCGCACTTCGTAACGGATCTCTTTGGCCTGCGCTTCGGCCGGCAGACCATTCTCCATCATCTGGGTGTAGGTCGCCGGTTTGCCGGTGGCGATCATCACTTCATTGCCCTTTTCGGCACTGGAGATCACCTTCAGTTCGTCCGCCTTGATCTCCATCGAGCCCTGTACGATGCGTACGTTGCCGGAGTAGATCAGGGTGTAGCTCTGGATATCGGCGCTGGAGTTATCGGAAGTCACCTTGATCGGCTGGCGATAATCGTCGTCCAGGGCCAGTGCCGGTGCGCTCAGGAGGGCGCCGGTCATCAGCAGGGCCAGGAATTTACGGCACTTCATAAGAGGCGCTTACCTTACTGTTAAGTTTAAATTGGTTCAGATTGAGGTCGGCCCACAGGCCGGTGCCACGCACTTCAAAGGACTCGCCCAGAGCGCGGATCGGATCTTCGGTGGTCAGCACCATGGTTTCCAGATCCAGCTGCAGCGATTCAGTACGGATGGTGCGCAGCGGTTCATTGGGCTCAATGGCGGTAATGATAACATCGTTTTCCAGTGCCACGTGGCGGGTGCCATTGAGGTGGCCCTGGTGAGCCTGCACTTTCCACACCGCTTCGCTGTCCTGCGGGTAGATCAGGTACACCGGCTCGGTGAACTCAGTGCGCCCCTCCTCCTGGAAGTGACGCATGCTGTCGGCGGCAATCTGCGCCGCCAGGCGACCGTTTTCGTCGTAGCTGCGGGTACGCAGTGCCCGGGCGACAAAGTCCGGTTCTGACTCCGCCAGTTGTTGCGGCGTCTGGTCCTCAATCTGCAGGTTGCGCCAATACAGCGCCCCGGCCGCTGAAAGCAGCAGCAGACCGGCCAGCAGTTCGCGCTTCATACCGACATCCCTTTGGCCTGGGCCAGTTTGCCCTGCGCCTGCAGCAGCAGGTCGCAAAGCTCACGCACGGCACCAAAGCCGCCGCGGATGCGGGTGCGGAAATGGGCGTGGGGCAGCAGCGCCGGGTGGGCGTCTTCCACCGCCACTGCCAGACCCACCTGCTTCATCACGGCCAGATCGACCAGGTCATCGCCGATGTAGGCACACTGTTCGTGCTCCAGCCCCAACTGGGCGCGCAGCTGGTCGTAAACCGCCACTTTGTCATCGCAGCCCTGGTGAATGTGGGCCACCCCCAGTGCGCTCATGCGGCGTTGGACGATGGCGGACTGGCGTCCGGTGATCACCGCGACCTCGATGCCAGCATGCTGCACCGCTTTCACGCCAAAACCGTCGCGGGTGTGGAATGCCTTAAGCTCTTCGCCGTCGTTACCCAGGTAGATGCGGCCATCAGAGAACACGCCATCGACGTCGCAGATCAGCAGCCGCACCTTGGTGGCGCGCTCGATCACCTGCTCGTCAACCGGGCCATACAGAGTATCAATCATCACAGTACTCCCGCTTTGAGCATGTCCATGGTGTTGAGGGCCCCCTGCGGACGGCCCTCCTCATCCACCACCACCAAGCCGTTGATCTTGCGCTCTTCCATCAGTTTAAGCGCTTCGGCGGCCAGCATCGGGCCGGAGATGGTCACCGGGTTGCGGGTCATCACACTGCCGATGGGGGTGGCGTGAATGTCCACGCGGGCGTCCAGCACTCTGCGCAGGTCGCCGTCCGTGAACAGGCCGCTCATGCGGCCCTGGTCGTCGACCACCGCGGTCATGCCCAGGCCTTTGGCGGAGATCTCCAGCAGTGCCTCAGACACGGTGACCTGCTCGGTCACCAGCGGCAGGAGTTCACCGGCGTGCATCAGGTCGGTGACCCGCAGCAGCAGTTTGCGGCCCAGCGCACCGCCCGGGTGGGACAGGGCAAAGTCATCGGCAGTAAAGCCCTTGGCCTGCAGCAGTACTACTGCCAGGGCATCGCCCATCACCAGAGTGGCGGTGGTGGAGGAGGTGGGGGCCAGGCCCAGCGGGCAGGCTTCCTCGTCCACGGCAATGCAAAGGTGGTGCTGCGCCACTTTGGCCAGGCTGGATTCCGGTTTGCCGGTCATGGCGATCACCGGCACACCCAGGCGCCGGATCACCGGCATCAGGGTCATGATTTCACCCGCTTCTCCGGAGTTGGAGATGGCGATCACCACATCCTCCCGGGACAGCATGCCCAGGTCACCATGGCTGGCTTCACCCGGGTGCATAAAGAACGCGGGGGTGCCGGTACTGGCCAGGGTGGCGGCAATCTTGTTGCCGATATGGCCGGATTTGCCCATGCCCATCACCACCACTTTGCCCTGACAGGCCAGGATGGTGTGGCAGGCGGCGACAAAGGCATCGTCGATAAAGCGGTTCAGTCCGTCGATGGCGGCCTTTTCAACCTCGATAACGCGGCGGCCCCATTGGCGAAACTGCGAAGCGTTCGGCATCTTTACTCCCGTATCAGCCTGCTTGGGTAAACAGGATGACCTGATAAGCGATAAAACAGATAAGCAATAAGCCACCCTCGATCCGGCCGATCGTGCGGCTGCGTTTGAGCCAGAGTAGCAGCAGCGGTGCCAGGCTGGTACCCAGCATCACGTAGAAGTCACGGCCTGCAGCCAGCTCGTTGATCGGGCCGCCGGCAATCAGTGCCGGCAGGGCCAGCACCGCGAGAATATTGAAGAGGTTAGAGCCCACCACGTTGCCGATGGCGAGGTCATCCTCGTTCTTGAGCACGCCGGCGATGCAGGCGGCCAGCTCGGGCAGACTGGTGCCAACGGCGATGATGGTCAGGCCGATGACCAGGTCGGAAAGCCCGAACCACTTGGCGATATAGACCGCGCCATCCACCATCAGGTTCGATGCCACCGGCAGCAGCGCCATGCCGACCAGCAGCCACAGCACCGCTTTGCCCATCGGCACGTCGTCCGGCACTTCCGCTTCGGATTCCGCCACCATCGGGTCGGTCACGTTGTCGCGGTTGCGCCAGGCGGACCAGGTCAGGCCGCTGATCACCAGGATGAAGGCACCCATCAGGATCACGCCGTCGCTGAAGTCGAGCATCAGGTCATGCATCAGGTAACCGGCCAGCACGGTACCGGCCAACATCAGCGGCATCTCTTTCATCAGGGTAGAGCTGCCCACCACCATCGGACGCAGCAGCGCCGTGGCACCCAGGATCAGGGTGATGTTGGTGATGTTGGAGCCCACCACGTTACCGACAGCGGTATCCAGGTAGCCGCCCAGCGCTGCGGTGGTAGCGACCATGGCTTCCGGGGCAGATGAGCCCATGGAGACGATGGTCAGGCCGATGATCAGCGGAGGGAGGCCCAGGTTGCGGGCCAGTGCCGCGGCACCGTAAACGAAGCGATCTGCGCTCCACACCAGCAGCAGCAAGCCGCCCAGTAGCATCAACAGGTTCAGTAGCATGGTGATCAGGGGTGAAAAATAATCCGCGCATTGTCCCCCGAAGCGCCGGAAAAGAAAAGAGCAGCAGATTGTTAAGCGGTTGTTCCCGCCGTAGAATGAACCCCTTGTCTGGCGAGCTACTGGAGTGCCACGGGCGTGATGCCCGAAGTCATTATGGAGATTCCATCGCAACACGATCAGGCTCTGGTCAGCGTGGAAGGCCTGACCTTCTACCGGGGCCAGCGAGCCATCTTTCGCGACCTGTCGCTGACCATCCCCAAAGGCAAAGTCACCGCCATTATGGGCCCCAGCGGCATCGGCAAAACCACCCTTCTGAAACTGATCGGCGCCCAGCTGACGCCGGAGCGCGGCCAGGTCATGTTTGATGGCCAGAACCTGCACGCTTTGTCGCGCAAGGGGCTGTACCAGGCCCGCCGCCGCATCAGCATGCTGTTCCAGTCCGGTGCCCTGTTTACCGATATGTCGGTGTTCGACAATGTGGCTTTCCCCCTGCGCGAGCACACCAAGCTGGCGGAGCCGCTGATCCGGCGCATGGTATTGATGAAGCTGGAAGCGGTGGGGTTGCGCGGGGCCGCGTCCCTGATGCCGTCGGAGCTGTCCGGTGGCATGCAGCGTCGGGCCGCCCTGGCCCGTGCCATTGCGCTGGAGCCGGAGCTGATCCTGTATGACGAGCCTTTTGCCGGTCAGGACCCCATCTCCATGGGGGTGCTGGTCAAGCTGATCCGGGAGCTGGGCAGCGCCCTTAACCTGACCTCCGTTGTGGTGTCCCACGACGTTGATGAGGTGATGAGCATCGCCGACCAGGTTTACGTGATCGCCGATGGTCAGGTGATTGGTGCGGGCACGCCGGAGACGATCCGTCAGCTGGATACCCCGCAACTGCGCCAGTTTCTGGATGGCGCGCCGGATGGCCCGGTGCGTTTCCACCACCCGGCCGAGGCCTACCTTGAGGAGCTACTGACGCGATGATGCTGGAACGAATTCGCCGCCTCGGCAGCGGAGCATTAAAGTGGGTTGCCGGGCTGGGCCGGGCAGGCCTGATGCTGGTGGGCGCCCTGGTGCGTCGGCCCCAGCCGGGCAAGATGTTGCCGTTGCTGATCAAGCAGCTGTATCAGGTGGGCGTGCTGTCGATGGTGATCATCCTGGTCTCCGGCCTGTTTATCGGCATGGTGCTGGGGCTGCAGGGCTACATCATCCTGGTGGACTTTGGCACAGAGGAGAGTCTGGGCCCCATGGTGGCGCTGTCGCTGCTGCGGGAGCTGGGCCCGGTGGTTACGGCGCTGCTGTTTGCTGGCCGGGCCGGATCGGCGCTGACCGCGGAGATTGGCCTGATGAAGGCCACCGAGCAGCTGGCCAGTATGGAGATGATGGCGGTTGACCCGCTGCAACGGGTGATCGCACCGCGTTTTTGGGCCGGAGTGATCTCAATGCCGTTGTTGGCGTTAATGTTTACCACCATCGGTATCTGGGGCGGCCATCTGGTTGGTGTGGAGTGGAAGGGGATCGATCCCGGCGCCTTCTGGTCCATTCTTACCGCCAGTGTGGAGTGGCAGAAGGACATCCTTAACTGCTTGATCAAATCCGTGGTGTTCGCCTTTGTGGTGACCTGGATTGCCCTGTTTAAAGGTTACGATGCGGTACCCACGGCAGAGGGTATCAGCCGCGCCACCACGGAAACTGTGGTGCACGCGTCCCTGGCCGTTCTGGCCCTGGACTTTGTCCTGACTGCCGTAATGTTTGGGAAATGACCATGACGAGAAAGATTGAACTGGCGGTTGGCGCCTTTCTGTTGGCGGGTTTGGCCGCCTTCCTGGTACTGATTTTTAAAGTGGCCGACATCGACCCCCGCGGTAACGGCGCCACCTATACCCTGACTGCGCATTTCGACAATATCGGCGGTCTGAAGGTACGTTCACCGGTGAAAGTGGGCGGTGTGGTGGTGGGCCGGGTGTCCGGCATTGCGCTGGATCCGGAGCTGCTGACCCCGGTGGTCAGCCTGGCGATGGACGCCCGCTACGATCAGTTTCCGGAAACCAGCAGCCTGTCTATCCTCACCTCAGGGTTGCTGGGTGAACAGTACATTGGTTTGTCGCCAGGCTTTATGGATGAGGACATCAGCCTGTTGGGGGATGGGGATCTGATTGAAGATACCCGCAGCGCCATGGTGTTGGAGGACCTGATTGGCCAGTTCCTCTACAGCGTGGGCGACGATAAGTAAGGAGAACAGCATGTTGAAGCAGTGGTTATGCGGACTTCTGATGGTACTGGCGTTGCCGGTGATGGCGGACGACAGCATTGGTCAGGATCCGTACCAGGTGGTGCAGGTCGTGGCGCAGCGCTCATTTGACCGCTTCGCCGCCGATCAGGCGTTGATTGCCGCCGACCTGGATCATCTCAAAGTGATCGTCGAAGAGGAGATGATGCCCTACGTCGATTACAAGTACGCGGCGTACAAGGTGATGGGCCCGACGCTAAAGAAAACCACCCCGGAGCAACGGGAGAGGTTCACGGAGGAGTTCCGTCGGTATATGATCGCCACCTTTGCCCAGGCGTTCACCGAATATCGGGACCAGACCGTCGAGTTTGATCCGGCCAAGCCGTTTGAGGGTCGCAATATCGTGACCGTCGGCATGACCGTTATTGACGGCAACCGGCCGCCGATTTCAGTCCAGTTCAAAGCCCGTCGCAACAAGAAGACGGGGGAGTGGAAAGCGTTTGACCTGGTGGCCGAGGGCGTCAGCCTGCTGGCCTCCAAGGAGCAGGAGATTGGCGGTTTGATCCGTCGCAACGGCATCGATGCGGTGATCGATATGCTGGCAGAGAAGAACAACGCCCACCTGGTGGATGACAAAGAGGCGGCGTCGTGAGCGCCACCTTTCGCCGGGAGGAGCAGGCCCTGGTGGTCAGTGGTGACCTGAACCAGGCCAGTGTGCCCGGTCTCTGGCCGCTGTCGCCGGAGTGGCTGGTGGCGCCGCTGGTGCGGCTTGAACTGGCCGGGCTGAATAGCATCGACAGTGCCGGTTTGGCACTGCTGCTTGAGCTGGAAGCGGCGGCCCAACAACAGGGCCAGGCGCTCAGTTGGCAGGATTGTCCTGATGACCTGCGCCAGCTGATGCAATTGTATGATTTGGAACTGGTCGAGGGCCGCCTGAGCGGCGCCTAGGCCATAGCGAGGAGTCAAGCGTGGAACCGAAAGAGATCGAAGCCCGCCTGCAGGCGGCGATGACACTGGCCGAAGTGCGGGTCACCGCAGATGGCAGCCATTACACCATTTTGGCGGTGGGTGACTGTTTCGATGGCCTGACCAAGGTGCGTCGCCAGCAGTCCGTTTACGCCCCGCTGATGGATAAAGTGACGGACGGAACCCTGCACGCCTTGACCATCAAGGCCTTTACGCCAGCGGAGTGGCAGCGCGAGAAAATTTTCAACGGCTGAGCCCGCGGAGCATTAGTGGATAAATTACAAGTTCGGGCCGCCGGCCCACTGGCCGGAGAGATCACCATCTCCGGTGCCAAAAACGCGGCACTGCCGATCCTGATGGCCGCCATTCTGGCTGAAGACGAGATGCGCATCGGCAACGTTCCGGCGCTGCGTGACGTCAACACCACCATCGCCCTGCTGCGCCAGCTCGGCGCCACCGTAAGCGACCTGAACGATTCGGCTCTGACCATCAATCCGGCCACCATCGACAACTATGTTGCCCCCTACGACCTGGTGAAAACCATGCGCGCCTCCATTATGGCGCTGGGTCCGCTGGTGGCTAAGTACGGTGAAGCCGATGTGTCACTGCCTGGCGGCTGCGCCATTGGTGCGCGTCCGGTGAACCTGCACATTCAGGGCCTGCAAGCGATGGGCGCTGAAGTGGTGGTGGAAGAGGGGTACGTTAAAGCCCGGGTCGACGGCCGTCTCAAAGGCGCCACCATCCTGATGGATGTGGTGTCCGTGACCGGCACCGAGAACCTGATGATGGCCGCAGCCCTGGCTGACGGCATCACCGTGATCGAGAACGCCGCGCGGGAACCGGAAGTGGTCGACCTGGCCAACTGCCTGAACGCCATGGGCGCCAAGATCACCGGTGCCGGTACCGACACCGTGCGCATCGAAGGGGTGGAGCGCCTGTCCGGCATCCACTACGACGTGATGCCGGATCGCATCGAAGCTGGCACCTATCTGGTGGCGGCGGCGGCGACCCGCGGCAAAGTGATCTGCCGTAAAGCGGCCCCGGAAACCATGGAGCCGGTGCTGCTGAAGCTGGAAGAAGCGGGCGCTGTGATTGAGCGCGGTGACGACTGGATCAGCCTCGATATGGAAGGCCGCCGAGCCAAGCCGGTCTCCATCAAGACCGCGCCGCACCCGGCGTTTCCCACCGACATGCAGGCCCAGTTCTGCACCCTGAACGCGCTGGCGGATGGCACCGGTCACGTGACCGAAACCATCTTTGAAAACCGCTTTATGCACGTGCCGGAGTTGCAACGTATGGGCGCGCAGATGGAGCTGGAAGGCAACACCTGCATCATCACCGGTAAAGACGGTCTGCAGGGCGCCCAAGTGATGGCGACCGACCTGCGCGCGTCCGCCTGCCTGGTGATTGCGGGTCTGGTGGCGGAAGGCACCACCGTGGTGGACCGCATCTACCACCTGGACCGTGGCTACGAGCACATTGAGCACAAACTGGCGGCGCTGGGCGCCGATGTGGTGCGCATCAAGGCCGAGCGCTGAGCGTTCAAAGCCGACAAAAAACGCCCCCAATCGGGGGCGTTTTTTTATGTCTTAGGTTGATGTTCAGCGGGCCAGCCAGGGCTCGATGGCGGACCAGAGCGGTGTATCCGGGCCGCTGGTGTCGCAGCGCTCAGGCAAGCGGGCCAGCAGCGGCAGGCTGAGCGGGGCAAGGAAACGCTCCAGCAGGTCGGTGTCGGCGTTGCCGCCGACCCGGTTGGCGATGATTCCAAGTTTGGGGCGCCGGGCCCGGTAGCGCGGGTGCAGCAGCAGGTTGGGCAGGAAACGCCCGAGCGCGCGGACGTCCATCGGACTGACCTGAGTCGGCATCAGAATGGCGTCGGCATAGTCCAACAGGCGATTGAGCAGCAGCGGGTCGAGGTTGGCCGGAGAGTCCATCACTACGTGGCTGCTGAGTGCGGGAATGCGCAGTCGCATTGACTCCAGCCGCTCACGCCGGGGGTCATCGTTCACGGCCCAGAATTCGCCCTGCTCTTCGGCCCAGTCGAGGCTGGAGCCCTGAGGGTCAAAATCCACCAGAGCGGGTTGATGCCCGGCTTTGGCCAACTGTCTCAGCAGGTGGGTGGTGATGGTGGATTTGCCGACGCCGCCCTTGTTGTTAAGCACCAACAGACGGGGGCCGGTAAACGCGCTGAGGCTGACCAGCGGCAGCGCCTTTGGGCTCGATTCAGTGGCAATAACGTGGGCAAGCATGGCCGGGCTCCTTCAGGGGTTCCTGAAGGAGCAGGGCGACCTGGCGCCGGCGGTTCTGTAATCAGCGCCGCTGTGGGGTGGGGGCGGAGGGTTTCTCGCCGATGGTGACCGGCACGCTGTAGTAACTGCCGCGACGCACCAGAGTGAGGTTAACCTCGGTGCCCGGCGGGGTTTCGGCGATGCTGTCCATCAGCATGTCGGCGCCGGTGATGGTTTCCCCGTTAAAGGCCACCAGCACATCGTTGGGGCGCAGGCCCGCCCGGGCGGCGGGGCCGTGGGGGTCCACTTCCGTGGTGAGCACGCCAATCGGCTGCGGCAGGCGCAGCAGTCGGGCGGTGGTCTGGTCCACTGCTTGCCCGGTCAGACCCAGGTGACCGCGGATCACCCGGCCATCCTTGATCAGCTTATTCATGATTTTGTACGCCAGCTCAATGGGGATGGCGAAGTTCAGGCCCACGCCCGCATCGCCCAGCCACTGGTAGTTGGCGGTGTTGACCCCAACCAGTACGCCATCCGCATCGACCAGGGCGCCACCGGAGTTGCCCTGGTTGATGGCCGCATCGGTCTGGATAAAGTCCTGATAGCTGGAGGAGAGGCCGTTACGGCCGGTGGCACTGATGATGCCCTGGGTGATGGTCTGGCCCAGGTTATAGGGGTTGCCGATGGCCAGCACCATATCACCCACCTGCGCCTTGCGGTTGGCGTCGAGTGGGATGGTGGGCAGGTTGTCGAGGCCGATCTGCAATACCGCCAGGTCGGTCCAGGGGTCGGAGCCGATCATCTCGGCATTGGCCCAGCGGCCATCCTGCAGCGCCACATAGATCTGGTCGGCGGAACTGACCACGTGGTAGTTGGTCAGCACCACCCCGTCACTGCGCATAATGATGCCGCTGCCAAGGCCCTGGGGGGTCAGCTCGGCGCCGGCGCCGTCGCGGGTCTGGCGCTGTGAGTAAACATTCACTACTGCTGGAGCCGCAGCTCTTACCGCATGGGCAAAGGTTGTACGCTCCACCTGGCTGGCGGGGCCACCCAGGCGCGGTAACTGCTCGCGCAGGCCGGGGGTCAGCAGCACGATGATGGCTGCCAGGGCCAGGCCAGCCAGCACGGGTTTAAGCAGATATCGCAATAACGCAGTGAATGTCATGGGAAAGGTTCCGGTGGTACGAGCCTAAAAGGCTACCGTGAGGCTGGCGGAGGGACAAGCAAAAGCGGGCGCGTCAATGACGCGCCCGCTGGGTGGCGGTGTGGACGGTTAGCGCAGAATGACCTGGCGGGCGACCCCATCGCGGAGGATGGTGGCAGCAAACACGCCCTGGTAGTCCTCGAACAGTTCACGCAGTTGGCCCAGATCGCGCACGTTGGTGCGGCCACGGTTGAGCAGGTTCACCTGAACGATAACATCGCCTTCGGCCAAGCCCTGGGCCGCTGCCGGTGAGCGTTCAGCCACTTCGCTGATCACCACGCCACGCACGCCATCTTCGTCGTAGCTGGACAGCTTGGCGCCTTCCAGAGCCGGGTGAATCACGCTGGCCTGGACGTTTTCGCCCGGGGCTTCGTTGAGGGTCACCTTGAAGGTTTTCTCATCGCCATCGCGGATCACGCCCAGTTTCACGGTGGCGCCGGCGCCTTTGGTGGCGACCTTGGCGCGCAGCTCCTGGAAGGTTTTGATCTTCTTACCATCGACGCTGACGATGATGTCGCCGGCTTTGAGGCCCGCAGCATCCGCTGCAGAGTCCGGGAACACCTGGCTGACGTAGGCGCCGTGGGTGGTTTCCATGCCGAACAGCTTGGCGGTTTCGCTGGTCAGTTCACCGCCGAGGATGCCGAGGATGCCGCGACGCACTTCACCAAACTCGATGATCTGGGCGGTCAGGCTCTGCACCATGTTGACCGGAATGGCGAAACCGATGCCAACGTTACCGCCGCTGGGGGCGATGATGGCGGTGTTGATGCCGATCAGCTCACCTTTGAGGTTCACCAGGGCACCGCCGGAGTTGCCGCTGTTGATGGCCGCGTCGGTCTGGATAAAGTTTTCCAGGTTTTCACCATTGCCCAGGCCGGAACGGCCCAGCGCACTGACGATACCGGAAGTGACGGTTTGGCCCAGGCCAAAGGGGTTGCCGATGGCCACGGTGAAATCGCCGACCCGCAGGGTGTCGGAATCGGCCAGTTTCACGGCGGTCAGCTCGTCCGGTTCGATCTCCAGTACCGCCACGTCGGTGGCCGGATCGGAACCAATCAGCTTGGCCTCAAATTCACGACCGTCACTGAGGTTCACCAGGATCTTGTCGGCGTTGTCGATAACGTGGTGGTTGGTGATGACGTAGCCCTTATCGGCATCGATGATGACGCCGGAGCCCAGGCCGCGGAAGGGGCGGGCCTGTTCACGTTCACGGCCGAAGAAGTGGCGGAACGGCTCGGGAATGGCCTGGCGGGCAACCTGAGTGCCCTCCACAGAAACCGAGACCACGGCCGGGGAAACCGTCTCAATCATCGGCGCCAGGCTGGGCATCTCCTGGCCATTAACGGCGTTAGGCCACGCGGCCTGAGCGGGAAGCGAGACGGCGGTCATGCCCACGCTCAGCAGCGCAGCAGACACCAGGGTCATGGTTTTTTTCATGCTGAATCAATCTCCTGACATCAATGTCGAATAACAGTAACCTTTGCGACCCTGAGCAGGGGCGGAAAGTTCCCTGCACGATCAGCCGTTGGCGATGCGATCCTTGGCACCGATGATGCCGTGGGAGCCCTGAACGTAGTCCTTCGGCGGGATCTCTTCCAGGCCTTCCAGCTGCGGCTGGTTCAGGCTCAGCGGCATCACCTGGCCATCGCCAAGCATCCCCTGAGCGGAGTCGTTCCAGAAACGGTTGGCTTTATCCAGGCTCTGGCCCAGTTGCACCATCATCTCGCGGGACTGTTCAAAGTAGTCGGCCACTTCCTGGCGTTGCTGGTCCAGATCGAAACGGGCTTGTTCCAGTTCGCGACGCAGGTGCTGGTTATCATCGCCTTTGCCCTTCATGCGCCAATGCAGCAGGTAGCCTAAGCCCATCCCTGCGAAAAACAGCAAAATGCCAAATGCCCAGTTCATAGCCACTCCTTCTTACCTCATCTTTATTACCGCTTGCGCGCGCGGGTGCGCCTGCTGAGTATGGCGTCAATATACCTCGACCCCTGGTGACATGATACACTGCGCCGCCGTGCAAACAGGTCTAAGCATTAAAATTCATGGATGGTATGAGTGCGACCCCGATGGCGCGTTACCGCGCCGATTTGAGCCGTGATGACTTCCAGTATGACGCGGCACAGGAGCAAGCGGTAACCCACCTGCAGCGCCTTTTTGACGACTTAATGGCGCGTCAGCAACAGCGCCCGAGCCTGGGCCAGAAGCTGCAGGCGTTGCTGGGCAAATCCGTGGCCCCCAGTCCGGTTCAGGGTCTCTATTTCTGGGGTGGAGTGGGCCGGGGTAAAACCTACCTGGTGGATACCTTCTTTGAGTGCCTGCCACTGAAGCGCAAGATGCGCATCCACTTCCACCGCTTTATGCACCGGGTTCACGCCGAGCTGAACCAGCTTAAAGGGCAGGTAAACCCGCTGGAAAAGGTTGCCGATACCCTGGCCGACGAAGCCGAGGTGATCTGCTTCGACGAGTTTTTTGTCTCCGACATCACCGACGCCATGCTGCTGGGTGGCCTGTTTGAGCTGCTGTTTGCCCGTGGCGTGGTGTTGGTGGCCACCTCCAACATCCCGCCGGACGAGCTGTACCGCAATGGTTTGCAGCGCGCCCGTTTCCTGCCGGCCATTGCCCTTATCAATGCCCACTGTGATGTGGTGAATGTGGACAGCGGCATCGATTACCGTCTTCGTACCCTACAGCAAGCCGAAATCTACCATCATCCGCTGGACCAGCAGGCTCAGCAGAATCTCGAGCGCTATTTTGGCCAGTTGGCGCCGGAACCGGGCCAGGTGGGGGGCGATATCGAGATTCTGGGGCGCCCGATTGCGGTGCAACGCCATGCCGATGGGGTGGTTCTGCTGGATTTTCTGGCGTTATGTGACGGACCGCGCAGTCAAAGCGATTACATGGAGCTGGCACGCCTGTACCATACCGTCCTCCTCAGCGGGGTCACCCAGATGGGGGCGCAATCCACTGGTGATGATGTGGCCCGCCGCTTCATTGCCATGGTTGACGAGTTTTATGAGCGGGGAGTGAAGCTCATCCTCTCCGCTGACGTGGCAATGTCCGATCTGTATACCGATGGTTTGGTCAGCTTTGAGTTCAAACGCTGCCTGAGCCGGTTAACCGAAATGCAGAGCCACGACTACCTGGCCCGGCCACACCTGCCCTGAATATCGACGGAAAGCGAGCAAAAAATCAGGTGATTTTTGCATCGCCCTGCTCTATAATTCGCGCCCTGCCCACGTTACAGGTGATCGTTTGGTCACCAAAACCAAGGTCTTGACGCGTTCGAAGGGACGGGTGGGAGGCCAGGAGAGGTCGCACTGTCGGCCCCGACAGGGCGCTTTTGTAACAGCTAATTTGGGTTTTTAGTCTCATGAAAACTTTTACTGCTAAGCCAGAGTCCGTACAACGCGACTGGTTTATCATCGATGCCGAGGGCAAGACCCTGGGTCGCCTGGCTACCGAAGTAGCTCGCCGTCTGCGCGGCAAGCACAAGCCTGAGTACACTCCTCACGTTGATACCGGTGACTACATCGTGATCATCAACGCCGAGAAAGTAACCGTGACCGGTAACAAGGCTGCTGCCAAGATGTACTACCGTCACTCCGGTTACCCGGGTGGTATCAAAGAAATCAACTTCTCCGATCTGCAGGCTCGTAAGCCTGAGATGATCATCGAGAAAGCGGTTAAGGGCATGCTGCCGAAAGGTCCTCTGGGTCGCGCCATGTTCCGTAAGCTGAAAGTGTACGCTGGTGCCGAGCACAAGCACGCTGCACAGCAGCCTCAGGTTCTGGATATCTAAGGGGATATAGGCAATGACTCAATACTACGGTACCGGCCGCCGCAAAACCTCTACTGCTCGTGTTTTCATCAAGCAGGGTAGCGGCAACATCACTGTAAACAAGCGTTCTCTGGAGCAATTCTTCGGCCGCGAAACTGCCCGTATGGTAGTTCGTCAGCCGCTGGAGCTGGTTGAGATGCTGGACAAGCTGGACATCTACGTAACCGTAACTGGCGGTGGTATCACCGGTCAGTCCGGTGCCATCCGTCACGGTATCACCCGTGCTCTGATGCAGTACGATGAGTCCCTGCGTCCGACTCTGCGTGAAGCTGGCTTTGTTACTCGTGATGCCCGTGAGGTTGAGCGTAAGAAAGTTGGTCTGCGCAAAGCACGTCGTCGTCCTCAGTTCTCCAAGCGTTAATTCGCTGGAACTTTGGTTCGATACGGAAAACCCGGCCGAAAGGTCGGGTTTTTCTTTATGTTCTGTGGCTTTTCTGAGCCTTACCGTTCGATAAATTTCTTCATTTCCCCCTCCTGAGTCTCCCTCACTCCCCATGCTGCCGTGATTTGGTTCAATCTCATTGCGAAAGTATGACCTGTGTCTGGTTTTTCTATATAATGGCCCCGCTTCCAAACCGCTATGCTGCGCAAAATGGCGGTTTTGGTTAAAAAGCCACCAAATTAATCTAAAAAGCAGAACCCCTACGGGAGATAAGTGGATGAGCAATGCGCCTGTCGATACTGGACGTCGCAGATTCCTGACCGTTGCCACGGCTGTGGTTGGCGGAGCTGGCGCTGCTGCTGTTGCGGTTCCCTTCATTAAGTCTTGGAACCCGAGCGCTAAGGCAAAAGCCGCTGGCGCACCAGTAGAAGTAAACATCAGCAAACTGGAACCAGGCCAAATGTTGCGCGTCGAGTGGCGCGGCAAGCCGGTTTGGATTGTACGTCGCACCGATAAAGTTCTGGCCAACCTGGACACGCTGGCCGATCAGTTGCGGGATCCCGCCTCTGACGAGCCTCAGCAGCCGGAGTACGCCAAAAATCCGTACCGTTCCATCAAGGACGAGTACTTCATCGCCGTTGGCCTCTGTACCCACCTCGGTTGTTCCCCGACTTACCTGCCTAAGTCGTTTGAACAGCAGGTGGAAGGGGTCGAGTCCGGTTTCTTCTGCCCCTGCCACGGCTCCAAGTTCGATATGGCTGGCCGGGTATTCGCCGGTGTTCCGGCCCCGCTGAACCTGGTGATTCCGCCGCATACCTATGTGGACGATGCCACCGTGCTGATCGGCGTTGACGAGGGAGCGGCTTAATCATGAAAAAGCTTGTCGATTGGATTGACGCCCGGATCCCGATGACGGCGACCTACAACAAGCATGTGGGTCAGTATCCGGCACCGAAAAACTTCAACTTCTGGTACTTCTTTGGCTCCCTGGCCATGCTGGTACTGGTGAACCAGATCCTGACCGGTATCTGGCTGACCATGAACTACGTACCCAGCGCGGAAGGGGCCTTTGCCTCCATCGAATACATCATGCGTGATGTGGAGTACGGTTGGTTGCTGCGTTACATGCACTCCACCGGTGCCTCCGCGTTCTTCGTGGTGATCTACCTGCACATGTTCCGCGGCCTGATCTACGGCTCCTACCAGAAGCCCCGTGAGCTGCTGTGGATCTTCGGTATGCTGATCTTCCTGGTGCTGATGGCCGAAGCCTTTATGGGCTACCTGCTGCCGTGGGGCCAGATGTCCTACTGGGGCGCCCAGGTGATCATCTCGCTGTTTGGTGCCATTCCGGTGATTGGTGACGACCTGACCCTGTGGATCCGTGGTGACTACGTGGTGTCCGGTGCAACCCTGAACCGCTTCTTCGCCCTGCACGTTATCGCGTTGCCGCTGGTGCTGGTGGTGCTGGTGTTCCTGCACATCATCGCCCTGCACGAAGTGGGTTCCAACAACCCGGACGGCATCGAAGTGAAGAAGAACAAAGGCCCGGATGGCTGGCCGCTGGATGCGATTCCGTTCCACCCCTACTACACCGTTAAGGACATCGTAGGCGTGGCTGGCTTCCTGATCCTGTTCTGCTACGTGATCTTCTTTATGCCGGAAGGCGGTGGTTACTTCCTTGAGCCGCCGAACTTCGAAGCCGCTAACCCGCTGAAGACCCCTGAGCACATCGCTCCGGTATGGTACTTCACCCCGTTCTACGCCATTCTGCGTGCGGTTCCGGACAAGCTGCTGGGTGTGGTTGCCATGGGCGCCGCCATCGCTGTGCTGTTCGTTCTGCCCTGGCTGGACCGTTGTAAGGTGAAGTCGATCCGCTACCGCAGTGGCATCCACAAGCTGAACATTGCCCAGTTCGTGGTCTGCTTTATTGCCCTGGGTATCCTCGGTGCCCTGCCGGCGACCCCGCTGTACACACTGCTGGCGCGGATCTTCTCGGTAGGTTACTTCGGCTTCTTTGCCCTGCTGTTCCTCTACAGCAAGAACGAGAAATGCAAACCGGTTCCGGAAAGGGTGACAGGCTAATGAAGAAGTTCATCATCGCAATCATTGCCGCCCTGCCGGCACTGAGCTACGCCGCTGGCGGTAACAACGAGCACGTGGTTCCGGCCAACATCGATCTGGCTGACCAGGCTTCCCTGCAGCGCGGTGCCGTGGCCTTTATGGAGAACTGCTCCGGCTGTCACAGCACCCAGTATCAGCGCTACGAGCGTGTTGCCGATGACATCGGCTTCACCAAGGAGCAGATGCGCGAACTGATCTACACCGACGCCAAGATCGGTGACCTGATGGTCAGCGCCATCCCGCAGGCGGATGCTGAGAAGTGGTTTGGTGCGGCGCCGCCGGACCTGACCATGGTGGCCCGCGTGCGCGGTTCCGACTGGGTCTACTCCTACCTGAAAGCGTTCTACGTTGATCCGGACCGTCCGTTCGGCGTGAATAACCTGGTGTTCCCGTCCGTGGGTATGCCCCACGTTCTGGAAACCTACCAGGGTAAACCGGTTCTGCAGGAAGACGGCACTGTGGTCGCTTCCGGCGGTACCATGAACGCGGAAGAGTATGACCAACTGGTGCTGGATATCACCAACTTCCTGACTTACTCCGCCGAACCGGTTCGTCTTGAACGTGAGCGGATGGGTAAATGGGTGCTGGGATTCCTGGCAGTGTTCTTCGTGCTGGCCTACCTGCTTAAGCGGGAGTACTGGCGGGATGTACACTAATCGCCGATAAAAGGTTACAATCTGTCCTTTGCGCAACTGGGGGCCCTGTGCCCCCCGTTGCTGTTTCTGCTATCTGAACTTTTTCGGAGGGTATCAATGGCTGTCGCTGCCAACAAACGCTCTGTCATGGCCCTGTATTCCGGTGCCAGCGATCTCTACAGCCACCAGGTTCGTATCGTTCTGGCCGAGAAGGGTGTAGGGGTTGAAGTGATCCAAGTGGATCCGGACCAACTGCCGCAGGATCTGGCTGAGCTGAACCCGTACAACAGCGTACCCACTCTGGTGGATCGGGAACTGGTGCTTTACAACGCACGCATCATTATGGAGTACCTTGATGAGCGTTTCCCTCACCCGCCGCTGATGCCCGTTTATCCGGTTTCCCGTGGCCAAAGCCGTCTGATGATGCATCGCATCCAGCACGACTGGTACACCCTGGCCGAACGCATTCAGAACAACGACGGTGTCACCGCAGCCCGTAAAGAGCTGGCTGAAAGCATCCTGGCCCTGGGCCCGGTATTTGCTGAAGCGCCGTACTTTATGAGCGAAGAGTTCACCCTGGTGGATTGCTACCTGGCGCCGCTGTTCTGGCGTCTGCCGTCCCTGGGTATCGAACTGACCGGTCGTGGCAGCGCCGAAGTGAAGGGTTACATGACCCGTCTGTTCGAGCGTGAGTCTTTCAAGGCTTCTCTGACCGAAGCTGAGCGCGAGATGCGCATCGGCGTATGAGCAAAGTGTTGAGCCCCAGCCGGCCGTACCTGCTGCGGGCCTTCTACGAATGGTTGCTGGACAACGACCTGACTCCCCATCTGGTGGTGGAGGCAGAGATGCCCGGTGTCCAGGTACCCCGGCAGTTTGTTGAGGATGGCCAGATCGTCCTCAATATCGCCCCCCATGCGGTGGGCAATCTGCAGATGGGCAACGAGGAAGTGACCTTCAACGCTCGCTTTGGCGGCCAGCCTCATGCCCTGCGCGTGCCGATGTATGCGGTGGCGGCCATCTACGCCCGTGAAAACGGCGCAGGTACCGTCTTCCAGCCGGAAGCTGCGTACGAGCAGGCCGAAGGCGTGCCGAATGAAGCCGATATTCCGGTGGCTGACGAGCCGGTGGCTGAGCGTCCCAAGGGACGTCCGACCCTGAAAGTGATTAAGTGAGTCACCACCAATTGATTAAGCGACCCCATGGGGTCGCTTTTTTTGTGCCCGCGATATACAAGGTCAGAAATATAATCCGCGGGTGAATGCATTAGGTTGTTAATGAAGTCTAATATCAACCAACCAATATTTACTTCCAACCTTTAATACTCTTATTGTTTTATCGCTATCGAAAAGATGAGCCATCTGCATTAAAAGTCTTCCCTCTTCACTTTATCTTCATCTTTTCCCCATTTTCTCTCACTCTCTTACACACGCCCTATATGGGCTGCCTTGCGGGGGCCGCATGGCGACGATGCGTTCTGGCTAATTCGTGTCACGGTGATGCAGATTGCATTCGGCAAAAGGATTTTAATCGGGCTGTTGATATTACTGTTGGCTATCAAAGTGATGAAAACAATGTGTTTGAATAAAAATTAATCCTTGTGAAATATAAGTGTGCCGGAGTAAGCAACATTTCCGCGGCGCGATAATAACAGGGAGAAGAGTTGTGAATATAAAATCCGTAGCCATGATGGTTGCCAGCGCACTGTACAGTGCGGGCACACTGGCCGGAGCGCAGGGAACCGATGAGCAGGTTCCAACAACCATCGATGCGATGGCGCTCTATCAACATCAACAGCAGGCTCAGGCACAGAAAGCAGAACAACAGCTGAGCCCCTTACGACGGGATGGTCTGGCCAACATCCCGATGGTGCCAAAATCCGCGAAGGAAAAGTTTGCGCCGGAGGAGCGATTTGATGGTACGGCCGTCTATATCGTGCAGCTTCAGGATGCTCCCGTCGCCACTTATGACGGCCGCTTACCCGGCCTGGCTGCCACCAGGCCAGCACTGCAGCGTCAGCAGCAGGGGCAGAAGCTCTTTGGGACGGGGACAGCCGGAACCTCCGGCGCGGCGATCAGCGCCTACACCAATCATCTTTTAAGTGCCCAGCAGGAGCTGATTCAGCAGGTTCAGGGGCAGGTACGGCGCCAGTTTACTACCGCCATTAACGCCCTCTCTATCGAGATGACCCAGCAGGAAGCGATGCGGCTGGCTCAGATGCCCGAAGTGGCGTTCGTTCAGCGCTCTCGAAACTATGAGCTGCACACCGACATTGGGCCGGAGCACGTAGGCGCTCCGGGCATCTGGGAGGGCACCACCAGCCATGACGGTGGGCGTTACACCGGCGCCGGTATGGTGGTGGGCATTATCGACACCGGCATCAATACCCGTCATCCCTCCTTTGCGGCAGTGGGGGGCGATGGCTATGTCCACACCAACCCCCGTGGCACAGGCAACTACCTGGGCGACTGCGCCCTGGCCGAGTATGCCGACCGCTGTAACGATAAATTGATTGGCCTGTATACCCACGACTCAATTACGGGTGAGTACGGTGCGGCATCGGGGGCCGAGCCGGTCGGCGAGGACTACAACGGGCATGGCAGTCATGTGGCGAGTACGGTTGCTGGTAACGTGCTCTATGACGTTGATGTGGTGGCGCCGGAGTTTGGCGGCGGTGCTGGCATCCCAATGGGGGTGGCGATGCCGCGCATCTCAGGGGTGGCGCCCCACGCGAACCTGATCTCCTATCAGGTGTGCCACCCGGTCGGTGGCTGTCCGGGGGAGGCGATGCTGTTCGCCATTGAGCAGGCGATCAAGGATGGCGTGGACGTGATCAACATGTCCATCGGTGGCAGTGAGAGCTTCCCCTGGGATGACGCCTTTGAGATGGCGTTCCTCTCTGCCCGTGAGGCGGGGGTTGCCGTGGCGCTGTCGGCCGGTAACGCAGGGGCATCGCGAGGCACTGACTCGATCTATACCGTTGACCATACCTCCCCCTGGGTGTTGAACGTGGCCGCCACCACACATGCCCGCAGCATCGCCATCAGTGGCAAAGCGCTCGAGGGATTGAGCGGTGGGGATGAGAGCCTCAATCCCGGCACCATTGAGGGCGCCGGGATTTCGCCCGCCTTTACCGGCGAATTTGTGCTGGCCGCCGATTTTGGCGACGCCCGTTGTAACAGCCCTTTTGCCCCCGGCACTTTTCTGGAAAACCACATCGTCGTTTGTGAGCGGGGCGACATCGCCCGCATCGAGAAGGCGGTGAATGTTCGTGACGGCGGCGCGGGCGGGTTTGTCCTCTACAACACCTGGGACGAAGGGGACGAGGTGGCGGATGACACCTATGTGATCCCCGGTATCCACCTGACCGCTGAGCAGTACTATGGCGACTGGAATACCCCCGGCCTGCTGCCCTGGCTGCAATCCGGTACCGGCTTGACCGGCACCATCAGTGCGTCCCAGGTAGACCGGGTGGTGAATCCGGAGGACGCAGACTGGCTGGCTTCCTTCTCCTCCCGCGGGCCCTCCAGTACCGTTGAGGAGCTGTTCTCTCCGGGTATCGCGGCACCGGGTGTCGACATCTTTGCGGCCTGGACCGAAACCAACCCCTTTGACCCCTATGGTGACACCCGGGCGTTCAATGCCATCAGCGGAACCTCCATGGCGAGCCCACACGTTGCCGGGATGATGACCCTGATCCGTCAGGCCAATCCGCAGTGGACTGCTGCTGAGGTTCAATCGGCACTGCAGATGACGGCGGACAGCCAGGCGATCAAGACGCCCTATCCGATCTATCCCTACCCCATCAAGGTGGCGGGCATATTCCGCGCTGGCCATGGTTTGGCAAACGTGGAGCGGGCGGTTAACGCCGGGCTGGTGATGGATGAATCAGCGGACAACTTCCGCCGGGCCAACCCCCACAACGGCGGCCGTGTTCGTGACCTGAACCTGCCGCAGATGATCAACAACGACTGTGGCCGGGTGTGCTCCTGGACCCGAACCGTTCGGGCGACCCGGGATGGCAGTTGGGCCGTGGAGTCGGTGGCAGGGGAAGAGCACCCGCTGTTCTGGGATTACGCGCTGGACCCCACCGCCAAGGTCACCATCACGCCAAACCAGTTCACCCTGAAAGCGGGAGAGTCGGTCGACCTGACGGTCTCCGTCGCCTTTTCCGACATCGATCTGGCCTGGTATGACGGGGCCTATCACCACGCCTTCGGGGAGATTCAGTTCAACAGCACTGATGGCCGTAGCCCCGGTGCTTATTGGCCCTATCTGGCCAGTTATGCGGGCAAAGCGCTGCCAAACAGCATTGAGGTGCTGACGCACTCCGATCAGGGGCAGCAGGTGGTGCCGGATGTGTCCCTTGGCGTGCCAGCCGGTGCACTGACCGCTGAGGCGTATGAGCCGGTACCCGCCGAGGTGCATCAGGTGGCGCTGCCGCGCTTGCAGTCCGGCGTTGCCATGGTGGACAGCGAGGGGTTCTGGAACACCGAACTGGATAACGTTCGGGTGTTTGATGTCACCGTTGCCGAGGATACGGCGCTGCTGCGGGCAGAGGTGTTCGGCCGCCTGAGTTCCAGTATCGATGACCCGCTCAACCATTACGCCGATGTCGACCTCTGGGTACTGCGCGATTACGACGGCGATGGTCGCCTGCACCTGTCCGAAGCCATCTGCGCTTCTCAGCTGCCGCAAACCTCCAAGGGGGAGTACTGCAGCATTGAGCACCCCGAACCCGGTACCTACAAGGTGCTGCTGGCGAACTACATACTGTACCCATGGGAGAACGTGGATACTTACGAGTTTGGCATTGTGACGCTGGGCAAAACGCCGGGCCAGACACTGACCACCCGCTTTGACAGCAACGCCGCCAACCCCAAACACTCCGACATCACCATTGAGTGGCACCAGGCACCGGAGCCGGGCCAGACCCTCTACAGCGCCGTCGCGGTGCAGGTTGAGGGGGCTGAGCCGGGGTCGGTCATCATGATGCCGGTGAACCTGCACGGAGGAGAGCCGCTGCTGACCGCCGACGCGTCCCAGAGCGCGGCTCGGGTCGGAGAGATCGTTGAGCTGTCGGTGCTCACTCAGGCCAACCGGACCGGCCAGGATCGGATGGTGGATCTGGCGGTCACCCTGCCGGATGGGCTGGCGCTGATTCCCGGCTCCCTGCCGGACCTCGAAGGTTTGGTCACCACCGAGACCGGCCTCCAGTGGCAGGACGTTCAGGCGGACACTTCCGCAACGCAGGCGCACTACCAGGTCAGCACCAACCTGGATAATCCGCAGTGCCGGACGCCGTGGGCCATCGACTATCCCGATGGTGAGCCGCTGGATGGCAAGTTCGTGGACCTGACCCGATTTGGCTTTGCGCCAAGCTGGGGCACTTTCTACGAGGAGAATGAGTGGGGCTGGGGCAGTTGGGTTCATGATGTGGAGATCCCGACCTTTGCCAATGACTTCCAGCCTTTCGATAACGGCGACTACTTCCGAACCGACAAGGTGGTGTTGAGTTCGCGCGGCTGGGTTCAGGCGGACTACCTGCAGTACAACCCCTGGGACATCGGGCTGCACCAGGTGCAGATGCCGATGCCCGGGGAGGATTACGGCACTCCGCCCGATTTCGTTCTGGCCCCCTGGCATAACGCCCGGCTGGATCCCCTCACCTGGGAGCAGGAGTGGACGCTGTCGATGTATGCCCCGCACTGGGATCCCGCGCTCTCCAGCGGCGTTTACATCGCCTACTACGACCACTACACCCTGCTGAGCTGGAAGGGCGCACAGACCCACGACAAGTCCTGGGACATGGACTGGAATGAGGTGGTGACGCCCCGCGATGACCGCTACGACTTCCAGATGTTTATGCGTGAACACAGCAGCCACGACGAGGGTCAGTTCGAGGTGATCATGGCCTACGACAACCTCGACTTCGGCAGTCAGGATGGCAACGGCGTGATTGGTCTGCGCGGTTACTGGGGCCCGAGAGCTGGCTACAACCCTCTCTATGGCCACAGTGGCGTGGCGTTCGCGGAGGACAATCTGAAAGCCGCTCTGAGTGACGGTCTGGTGGTCTGCTATGACATCGTCAATGACGCCACCAGTCAGGTGCAGTTGGCGTTCCAGGTTGAGGTGACCGACGCGGCCTACGGCAGTGAGCAGCGCGTTGATGTTGAGGCCGAGGTGGGGGGCGTCGGCCTGCTGACCGAGTCGACGACCATCGCGGTGGCCGCCAACATTCTGGTTAAGGCGATCTCCGACCAGGAGGTTGAAGAAAATGGCGTGGTAGAAGGGATCCCGGTGCACTACAGCGACAGCGACGGCGGTGTGTCTCCGAACACCATCAGCGTCACCGGGGAGCACATCACTGCCGTGGTGCATGGGCATCGCTCCGGCGACACCTTCGACCTGGTCCCGGCGCCGGATTGGTATGGCGAAACCGAAGTCACCGTCACCGTCAGTGACCAGGTTAACCCCAATGACCAGCACAGCGTCAGCTTCACCCTGACGGTGCTGTCTGATGGCGTGGATCCGGCACCGGAACCGGAGCCCGAAGCACCCAAGTCGGACAGCGGCAGCTTCGGCTGGTTTAGTCTGCTGTTGCTTGGTCTTCTGGCCGGACGCCGACGTCACTGAGCCATCGCCAGTCTGCGAGAAAACAGGGCCCTGGTTTCAGGGCCCTGATGCTTCGCCCCACCCAGTGAAAGCTGTCAACTTAAGAATCAATTAACTGTTCTTACTCTCCTTTTTGGCGCATCAATCGGAAGTGCATCGAGCGTTCAGAAGGCCCGATGCCTCATTTTGTGGTGACCAGCGGAAGGGGGCCCGACTTCAGGTGAACGGAACAGAGGGGTAACGATGCGCACCAACATGATTGAGATCCGTCATCTGCGTCATTTTCAGATGCTTTGTCGCAAGGGCAGTTTCAGAGCCGCGGCGGAGCTGCTCAGAATCAGCCAGCCCACACTCACCCGCAGCATTCAGCGCATGGAAGAGTTGCTGGAGGTCAAGCTGCTGGACCGTCGTCGCAGCGGAGTGGTGCTGACGCCCTATGGCGAAGCCGTACTGCGCCACGGCGAGCGCATTGTTCGCGACGTGCGGCAAATGAGTCAGGAGCTGGAGTTTATTCACCAAAAGGATTGGGTTGAGCTCACCATCGGAGCGGGCCCGATACCGGCAGAGACCTTGATCGGCCCGGTGTTGGGTTCGATGACAGAGCGCTTCCCCACTCTGAATCTGGAGTTGAGAGTGGAGGGGTGGGAGCGTTTGCTTCGGCTGCTCGAGTCCGGCGAACTGCACTACCTGGTGGAGGAGATTGAGGCGACGGGGTTGGCTCACCGGGAAGGACTGGCCGTGCAACCCTTACCGCCTCAGCCTGTGGTGTTCTGCTGCAGCCCGAAGCACCCGTTGATGGCCCGGCAGGAGGTCACCCTGGCGGACCTGTTGCAGTATCCCCTGGCCCTGCCTCGCAATCTGCCTCGTCCCTTCTGGCAACGACACTTCCCGATGTTGACGGAGGGCCCGATGGTGGCGGGTCGGCGGTTTATCCGGTTTGATCACTTCCTGGCGGTGAAACCGGCGATCCAGGGCGGACAGGTGCTGGCGCTAACCCCGCAGCTGAGTGTTCACCGCGAGTTGGTGGCGGGGCAGCTTGCGCTGTTGCGGGTGGTGGATATGGAGCCGATCCAGGCCCACTACGGCATCCTCTCGCTGAAAGGCCGCACCGCGCCGCCAGCCGCACAACAACTGCTGGCCGCGATTGAGCAGCAGGCAAAAGTGGTCGTGCGGGAGGAGCCGGAACTCTATCCTTGTTAACAGAGCAGGAGAGAGGAGAGCAGGATGTCCATGCAGATCGTAACCGGTGCGGGCTCAGGGCTGGGGCGCGCCTTAACCCTGAAACTGGTGGCGGACGGCCACCGGGTCGCCATGATGGGACGCACCCCCGAAAAGTTGGCTGCGCTGGCGGAGTCCCTGGGGGATCGGGTGTTGCCGATCAGCGTTGAGCTGTCGGACCCTCAGGCCGTGCATCAGGCGTTTGATTACGCCGAAGCGTGGGGCGGGGCGCCACAGTGGGTGGTGCATTGTGCCGGGGTGGGGCAGTTTGGTGCCCTGTCCGGCCTCAGTCGCGAAGCGGTAGAAGCGATGCTGAACAGCAATCTGTACAGCACCATTTGGGTGGCGCAGGAAGTGGTGCGTCGCTGGGGGGATCGGGAAGCGGTGCTGGCCAATGTGTTGTCGTCGGCAGCCCAGACGGGCAAGGCTCATGAAGCGGTGTATTGCGCCACGAAGTGGGGGATGCGCGGGTTTCTGGAGTCGATGAGGGCGGAGCTGAAAGGGCAGCCCCTTCGCCTGGTCAACCTCTATCCCAGTGGCATCCGCAGCGCTTTCTGGGCCGGCTCTGACCACGTGGACAGCAGCGGTTTTATGGCCCCGGAAGAGGCGGCGGCATACATCGTTGACGCCCTGTCGGCCAAGTCCAGTTGCTACGTCATCGAGATGAGCATCGGCCGCTTCTGACCGGCACAAAAAAGCCGCCCCGAAGGGCGGCTTGGACTGGCTGAGAGTCGTTAGGCGGTGCGGCGGCGCCAGCCCAGCAGAGCCAGCATCATCAGGGCCAGGGTGCCCAGTGAGCCGCTGCTGGAGCTCTCTTCCTCTTCCGGCTCAGGAGTCGGAAGCGGAACCGGTGCCGGCGCAGGATCTACGGAGACCGATACTTCAGCACTCATGCTCTCCTCGTTGAGGGTGTAGGTCACCGCGAATACGTAGTCACCAACCGGGGCTCCGCTGATGGTGGCGGCCGGAGTGACTTCCGGACCGGACACCTGAGTCCAGCTTTCAGCCAGGGTATCCAGGCCAAGGGTGCCATCAATCATCGGCTCTGCAGACAGAGTGATGGTATCGCCATCGACACTGGCTGAGGCGTTGATGCTTACCAGAGTTGCTACGGCATCGCTGACGGTGGCGGTGACTTCGGCACTGATGGACTTGCCGTTCAGGTTGTAAGTCACTTCGAAGCGGTACTCACCCACCTCGGCGTCCATGATGGAAGCTGCGGGAGTGACTTCCGGACCGGACAGCTGGGTCCAGGCTTCGGTCAGGCTGTCCATCCCCTGAGTGCCTTCGATTACCGGGTCTGCGCTCAGCATGATGGTGTTACCGCTTACGGTCGCGGAGGCGTTAACGCTCTTCAGCACAGCCTCAGCTTCGCCATCGGACAGCACCGTCAGCATAAACTCGGTGCTGGCGGCATCGTTGGGGTGAGCCAGGTCGTAGGCGGTCACGGTCACCATGGTGTCACCGTGCCACATCGCTTCCGGCGTCAGGGTAACCCGATGGCCTTCTACAGTGGCGTCAACGTGGTCAGCACTGATGCTGATGCCGTTGGCGGTGTTTTCGCGGTCCTGAACCATGACGTCGAAGCTGATGCTGCCATTCTCTTCAACGGTCATGTCGGACAGGGCGCCAATGCTCAGGTTGCCCGGTACGTCGACTACGGTGGTGGACACCAGAGCGTCGCTGCCGGTGTAGGCGCTGGTCACGGTCACGGACTGGGCCTGACCGGTGGCAGCGGCGCTGACACGAGCGGCGAAGCTCAGGGTGATGGCGGACTGCTCCGGGCCCTGGTAGTTGGCACACAGCACCATGCCCTCTTCGACCATCTCATCCACGTCGTTAAAGGCGTAGCTGTCACCCAGGTAGCCGTAGGCCGGGCCAAAGGTGCCACGGGGGCCGTAGTAGCCGTGCAGACCGATGGAGCCCAGGTTGGACTTGGCGCCGGTGATCTTGTCGTAGGCGTAGATGAACTCGTGCTCACCCGGGGTGAAGTCCAACTCGGTGGAGGCGATCAGCTCGAAGCTGTAACGCGCATCCGGATCCGGGTCGAAGTTGATGCCCCAGGCAAAGCCCTGACGCATGTTATCCCACTCCACAACCAGGTAGCGGCCGTCGGTGGTGGTCGCAATGGACACACCATCGTAGGACTCAGTCTCCATGTTGAACTCGTACAGGGTGTTACCGTCACCACGCCACAGCGGACCAATCACGGTGTCCGGGAAGAAGTCCGCGTCCATCGGATAGTGCGCACCCCAGAACAGCGGCAGGGAGTCGACCTGGATAAAGCCACCCGGCGAGAACTGGATGATGTCGCGCTCCATGTGCTCGGCGTTACCGTACAGCGGGATCTCCTTCAGGCCGAACATGGACAGAGAGGCCATCACGGTCTGGTTGGCGGCACCCTGGATGGCCGGATCCGGCTCAATGTAGGCTTCGTCATACAGGTCCAGGTAGTACGGGTCAGAGCCGATCGGAATGCGACAGGTCGCGTCGTCCACGCTGGTGGTGAACAGGTACTGGCGGTCAACGGCGTTGCTGGCCATCTGGGTGGTGTTCAGGCCGATCTTGTTGCCTTCAATCACCAGCTGGCTGGCCAGATCCTGATTGCTGCTGATGGCGCTCAGGGAGCCTTCCAGCAGCTGCAGGCCACTGCTCAGTTCCACATCAAGGGTGACGTCACGCTCCAGGCCCAGCAGATTCGGCAGAACCTCGACCTCGAAGGTCACGATATCGCCTTCACCGGCTTGCGGCTTGTTGGAGGAAACCATCACATCATCGCCGGCGTAGGTCAGGTTGATGCCCATCTTACCGATGTTGCCGATGTTCTCGGGGGTGTTGCCCACCTCAATCAGGCCATAGAAACGCTGGCCTTCCTCAACGCTGTCGAGGTTCCAGTCCATCTGCAGCTGGTAGGGGCTCAGACCGTCGGTGCTGGACGGGCCGGACACCATCAGGTTCTGATCGTCGTCCGAGCCAACCATGGCCAGGCTCATGGTGATGTTGTCGGCAACCTCTGCACTGCCGTCGTAGGCGTCCTTGTAGTTACCTACCATCACCCAGTAGCGGCCCGGAGTCGGGTCGTTGATGGTGCAGTAGTCGTTCAGGTCAGTGAAGGAGTAACAGATCGCTTCGTCGTACCACTCCACTTTGCCGTTGTCGTTCAGATCCATACCGATGTCGATCTGAGACTTCACCAGGCGGTCTTCTTCGGCCACTTCCCACACCAGGCGGCGGGTGCCTTCCGGCACATCGAAGAAGTGGATGGCGATGCCATCGGCGGCAGCCAGGGAGTCCGGGTCGCGGAAGTTGTAGTCCATCGCCTTGGGCAGCTGGAACGACATCATCTCACCGGCCACCAGGCCACTGACGCTCACACCCAGCTCGGTGATTTCACGGGTCATCAGCGGCGGCGTCAGCATGGTGCCGGCATCACGGTGAATGTTGCCCTGTACGATCTGCGGCAGGCTGTCGTTACCAAAGCGCGCCATCATCGGCAGGTACTGATCCGGCAGGCTGTCGTCGGCCGGGGTCAGGTGCACTTTACCGAACACCTCGTTGCTGGCGGAGGTGACGTTAACGGTTTCCACATCAAGGATGTTGGCGGTCACCATGATGCTCTGGCTTTCGCCCGCTTTCAGGGTGAACTCACTCGGGGTGGCGGACAGTTCCAGGAAGGGGGCGCCATCGGCCTCAAGCTCTTCGGCGGTGACGGTCCAGGTGCCATCGGTGGTGGCGGTAAAGGTCCGCATCCAGGTGCAGGTACCCTGACAGTCGTTGTTGACCAGATAGGGCACGTTCAGCGCGGTCACGTCGCCACCCAGCTCCGGGTTGGCGGCACGGTAGTTGTCACCGTTCTCGTCCATCACCAGGCCAGCCTTAACGGCACGGGCCACGTTGATCACGCCGCTGCCCATCTCGTAGAAGCTCGCATCCACCAGTTTCGGCGGGTAGCTGTAGTCGTATGACTTACCCGGCAGCGCGGTGGTCATCAGCGCGGACTGAATCATGGCCGGGGTCCAGTTGGGGTGAGCCTGGGTCAGCAGAGCCAGGGCACCGGCAACGTGGGGGCCGGACATGGAGGTACCGCTGATGGCGGCGTAGTCGGTCGGAGACGGGTACTTGCTGAAGGGCATCTCGTCCGCGTAGGCGGCAAAGACGTCCACACCCGGGGCGGAGACGTTCGGTACCATCACGTTCGGGTTGGAGATGGACGGGCCACGGGAGGAGAAGCCCGCCAGTACGTCAGCTTCACGCTCAGCGGTGATCAGCACCGACTCGGTGATGGTGGCCTGCGGGGCATCCGTGGCAGCAACCCAGTTCACCAGTGCCTGGCCGGCCGCGTAATCCACGTGCAGGCCCGGGATCGGGAAGGGGTTCAGGTTCAGACTGTTGCTGCCGGTGCCATCGTCCCAGGAGAGGGCGTTGTACAGGATCACACCGCCTGCGCCCCCCTCGGCAACGTTAACGCCTTTGGCCACACGGGCGATGTCGCCGCGCTTACACAGAACGATCTGGTCGGCTTCAAAGGTGCCGGCCGGGAAGGGCTCCAGACAGAGTCCGTCGCCAAAGTCAGCGGCGTCCACCAGAGTGCCGGTAAAGTTACCGGTGATGCCCTGACCCACGATTTCAGCCGGTGCATCCGCGCCGACAAAGCTGCCCAGAGAACCGGCTTCTGCGGTGATCTCACGGCCGTGGGTGCTGGCGGCCACGGAGGTCAGCCAGGGCGATACGTGGTCGATCAGGCTCGGCCCGTAGGAACCGAAGTTACCGGCAGACGCGGCCACGGAGATGCCCGCTTCACGGGCGGCCAGGAAGGCCATCTCGATGGCGTCATACCAAGGCAGGCTTTCCAGGCCACCAATGGAGAAGTTGATGACATCCACGCCGTCGAGGATGGCGTCTTCAATGGCGGCCACCAGGGCGTCGCCGGGACAACCACCGTAGGACTCACCATAGGAACCGCCACCGGGGTAACACACCTGGTAGGCGATGATATTGGCACGGGGGGCCACACCGGAGACCTCGGGGAAGATCAGCGGGGTATCGAAACCATCGTGGACCTCTTCGGTGCCACCCAGCTTAAAGGGCACGTCATACAGCAGGTTACCGGCAACGGTGCCGGCGGTGTGCGAACCGTGGCCGTTGTAGTCTTCACCGTTGGGCGGACGCTTGTAGTCGGCGTAATCCCAGGGGCCCAGCTCCGGCTGGAAGATCGGGTCTTTGAAGGTGTCGGTGATGATGTCGTAGGAGCGGATACCGATCAGCTTGTCGTTACACATGTGGGCGTAAGCGTCTTCGGCACAATCACCCACGTAGTTGCCTTCACCAAACGGGTTGGTGTGGTCATAGCCGTCACCGGCGATGTCGGCGAAAGAGGGGTGGTCGCTGTTGATGCCGGTGTCGATGATACCGGCGATGATGCCTTCACCCTTGATGTTCAGGTTGTTCGGCACACCCTGGCCCTGCCACAGCTTGTCGGCACCGATGTGCTCGGGGCCAACATCGGTGAACAGCTGGTACTCCTTGGCGCGGGTCACGGCTTTTACGCCGGGCATCTTCGCCACTTCGGCGGCCTGGGCCTGGCTCAGGCGCATGGTCATGCCGTTCAGGGCGATGCTAAAGCGTCGCTCAATCTGCGCGCCCGGGGCCACAGACTGGATGCGGTTGGCGGTGAGATCCTGCTGCTCGGTCAGGAAGCTGCGGTAGCTCTTCACGGCGGTGGTGTTGACGTTCAATGCGCCGTAACGCTGGCTGCTGCGCATGGCCGGCTGATTGACACGGGGAGAGGTGGCTTCAAAGCCGGCCCGCTCGCCCTGATAGAGTGCCACCGGGGCGTCGGTCATTTGAATGATGTAGGTGTGATCGCCAGCATCAAGGTCCTGCTCCCACTCGAACGGAACCTTGGCGCCAATCGGGGCGATGGCACGGTGGACGTTGAGACCGATGGCGCCGGGGCGCATCGCTTCTTCCATCCCGTCATGGCGGCGTACCTGTTCGGTTTGTTCAATCATCGCTTCGGCGAGATTGACGGCGCGCAGGTCGCTGCCGTTGTACTGGTTCTGATGGCCCGAAGGGGCGGCGGCAATGGTGCCGACGCCACCGGCGTAGATCGCCGCCAGCGTCATCAGAGTCGCTTTCTTCAGTTGCATGGTTAAACCCTCTTGCCCCGAGTGGGGCGTTCCCTGGTCATGTCGTTATTGCTCTCCCTGCCAAGTGGCAACAACGGGACTCCAGAGCCGGCAGTTTTACTGCTCTGCATCTGATGTTGCGGAATTAACAATTATCAATCCAATGCAAAATTCGTGTAACAATTATGCGTATTGTGCATACTTTGATTGCGGGCCACTTACCACGGTAATCCCGAGCAAACTGGGTTTTTTGGTAGGTTAAAAAAAGGTTACTGGTGCATATGGCTCTGTTACCATTCGATGCAGAAGACACAAAATGCCTCACGGAAATGTATAGAGGGCATAGATAACAAGAACTGAGCATGTCCCGGCTATCGCCTGGTGCGATGGGGAAGTGGGAAGTAGAGGACGACGATGCGCACGAATACCATGGAGATCCGGCACCTGCGTCATTTCCTGATGCTGTGCCGAAAAGGCAGTTTTAGCGCCGCAGCGGAAGCGCTGCATTTGAGTCAACCGAGTCTGAGCCGCAGCATTCAACGGATGGAAGAGCTGCTGGAGGCTCGCCTGCTGGACCGTCAGCGGGGTGGGGTGGCGTTAACCCCTTATGGCGAGTCGGTATTGCGACACGGTGAACGGATCCTGCGGGACGTCAGGCAGCTCAATATGGAGCTGGAGCTGATGCAAAGCGGTGACTGGAGTGAGATCGCCCTTGGGGCCAGTCCCATTCCGGCTCAGACTCTGATCGGCCCGGTGGTGGGTGAGCTCACCCGTGAGCACCCCACCCTGAATCTGGAGCTGCGGGTGGACAACTGGCGTCGCTCTCTGGCCTGGCTGGAGGCGGGTGAACTCAACTACTTTATCGATGAGGTGGCCGCCACTGGGCTCGACCACCATGAGGCACTGGAAGTGGTGCCTCTGGCGCCCCAGCCAGCGTTGATGTGCTGCAACCCTCAACACCCGTTGCTGGCCCGCCGTGACCTGCAACTGAGCGACCTGCTGCAATACCCGCTGGCATTGCCGCGGAACTTGCCCGATGCATTTCTGGAACGCCACATTCCGGGGTTAACCCTTGGGCCGATGGTGGCCGGACGACGCATTGTTCGCTTTGACCAGTTCCTGTCCGTGAAACCGGCGCTGTTTGACAGCCATCTGGTGGCACTGACGCCCTTGGCCAGTGTCCACCAGGAGTTGGTGGATCAGAAACTGGGTGTCCTTCGGGTGGGGGATCTGGATGAGATTCAGGCCACCTTTGGTATTGTTTCGCTGAAGGGCCGAACCCAGCCGCCGGCGTCGGAAAAACTGGTGAATGCCATTGTGGCCGAAGCACAGCGTATTGTGGACTCTGCCAGCAGCATTTTATAACCCCATTCGGATTAGGGTTGCTCATGCTTGCGGGGGAATTGATCGCGAGAAAAATGGGCCGGATTCAGGTAGGGTGTGTGACAGTTATCACACAATTTGGCTTGCCCAGAGGTACCCCATGGTTAAAGGCATTCAAATCACCCAATCCGCGAACCCCAACCTGGTCAACAGCATCTGGCTGATCGACGACGCCAGCGAACAGGCTCGTTGCCTGGCAGCGGCGTCTCAGTACGAGGCCGATCAGGTGGTTGCCCTGGCCGAACTGGGCGAGTACGAGTCCCGTGAACTGAACGTACAGGCTCCGCCGGTGCGTGAAGGTGGTCAGCACCTGAACGTGAACGTTCTGAAGCGTGAGACTCTGGAAAAAGTGATGCAGGCTCGTGAGCGTATCGAAGCCGGTGAGGCGTCCAACGACGACTACAACGTGCTGTCCGAAAACGCCCAGCTGACCATCCGTGTATCCGGTTACGCCGTGCGCTTTAACTCTCTGACTCTGGAGCAGCAGAAGGACGTTATCACTCGTACCTTCACCCAGAGCCTGTAAGCGTCAGGGCGCAAAAAAGGGAGCCATCGGCTCCCTTTTTTTATGCCTGTCGGGGCGTCACTCTCCGCGGACAGCTGCCCCGCCATCGAATCTGGCGATTCCCCCCCGTCCCTCCACGCAAATCAGCGACCAGCCAACTACCCTTAACGGCCTAAGTTCTCTCCCACTTCCGATCGTGAAAGCGAGGCAGACATGGCCAGCAAGAAAGAGTTAAGCGCTCTGAAAAAGATGGTGCGCGCCAGCAATTTTCTCTCCGTTGCACAGATTTACCTGAAGCAGAATGTGTTGTTGAAGCGCCCGCTGCAGCACGATGACATCAAGCCCCGGCTGCTGGGGCATTGGGGAACCTGTCCCGGCATCGCCTTTGTCTACGCCCATATCAACCGACTTATTTGTCAGCATCAGCGCCCCTTCCTCTATCTGGTGGGGCCGGGTCACGGCTTCCCCGCTGTGCAGGCCAATCTGTTTATTGAGGGCTCTCTGTCCCACTTCTATCCCAATACCATCCCCTATTCCGAGGCGGGGATGCGCAACATCTGTGAGAAGTTCTCCGCCGCTTACGGCTACCCCTCCCACGCTAACCCGGAGGCCCCCGGGCAGATCCTGGAAGGGGGTGAGCTGGGCTACTCCCTGGCGGTGGGGTGGGGGGCCGCGCTGGATAATCCGGACCTGATCAACGTGGTGCTGGTCGGTGACGGGGAGTCGGAAACCGGACCCCTGGCGGCCTCCTGGTATGCCAATCGTCTGGTCAACCCGGCAACCTGTGGCGCGGTGCTGCCGATTCTGCACATCAACGGCTACAAGATCTCCGGGCCCACCCGACTGGGCCGGATGGATGATGACGAGATCCGGATGGAGTTTACCGGGCTGGGCTACGAAGTGCTGATCGTTGACGATCAGCGTAAGGAGGACGTCTACGCCCAGATGGCGGACGCCATGGACCGGGCGATGGAAGCGATCGATGAGATCCAGACCCGGGCCCGCAGCGGCGAGGATGTCAGCAAGCCCCGCTGGCCTCTTATCGCCATGCGAACCGCCAAAGGCTGGACCGGGATCAAAGAGGCGGATGGCAAGAAACTGGAGGGCAACTGCGACTCTCACCAGGTGATCATCAACCAGGCGGCCAGCAACCCGCAGCACCTGTCCCTGCTGAACCAGTGGTTGGAGAGTTACCAGTTTGATGACCTCTACAAGATCACCAATGAAGGGGAGGTGAAGTTTGATAAAGAGATCCGCTCTTTAATCCCTCCCGAGCATCTGCGGATTGGTCGCCAGATCCTCTCCTATGGCGGCGAGATTGTCCGGCCACTGAATAAGCCGGACCTGCGTCAGCTCAGTTATGGTCCGGAGACGCCACGAGGTCAGCGTGGGGTCTCCATGAACAAGATGGGCGAGTGGATGCGGGACGCGTTCCGGTTGAACTCAAAGCAGCGCAATCTGCGGATTTTCAGCCCGGACGAAACCTACTCAAACCAACTGCAGGCGGTCTTTGAGGAGACGGATCGGGCCTGGCAGTGGCCGATAGAACCCTGGGATCAGGACATGGCCCGGGATGGCCGGGTGATGGAGCTGCTCTCCGAAAACCTGCTGTTTGGCATGCTTCATGGCTACACGGTGACGGGACGCCACGGCATGTTCCCCACCTACGAAGCCTTCGCCCAGGTGGTCTCCTCCATGTGCGACCAATACTGCAAATACGTCTACGCCAGCCAGGGGGTGCCGTTCCGTAAGCCGGTTCCAGCCTGCAATGTGGTGCTCTCCTCACTGCTGGAGCGGCAGGACCACAACGGGTACTCCCACCAGAACCCCTCTCTGCTGGGGGCGATGCTGGAGAAGCACCCCACCATCATCTCCGCCTATCTGCCGGCAGACGGCAACAGCACCCTGTGCTACACGGAGAAGGCGTTTGATGACCGGGACAAGCTCAATGTGATTGTGGCGGGCAAGAAAACCCTGCCCCAGTGGCTGACCCTCGAGGAGGCGCGGCGCCAGAGTGAAGAGGGCATCATGATCTGGGACTTTGCCTCGGATGAAGAGCCGGACGTGGTGCTGGCCTCCTGCGGTGACTACGTGACCCAGGAGTGCATGGCGGCGCTGGTGATCATCCGCCAACTGTTGCCGGAGCTGAGGATCCGTTTCGTCAACATCTCAGAGTTGACCTCCGACGGCATCGGCAGCCTCAAGTATGGCCGTAAGCCCAAGCTGCTCGACCAGTTCTTCACGTCAGACAAAGGGGTGGTGATCAACTACCACGGCTATCCCAACACCATCCATAAGCTGCTGTTCAACTACCCGGGCATCAAGCGTTGCCGGGTCAAAGGGTATGTCGAGGAGGGCTCCACCACCACGCCGTTTGATATGGGCGTTCGTAACGGCACCAGCCGTTACCACCTGGTGGTTGATATGGCCTACAAGGCGTTCCAGCAGGGGGTGATCACCGATGCCCAGCACATTGAGATCACCACCGATATGCTGCAGCGCCTGGTGGACCACCGCAGTTACATCAAGGCGCATGGGGTGGACCCTCAGGAGATCACCGACTGGGTGTGGTCCCGCTAAGGCTGGCAGTGGCACTGGCGGCATGATGGATCCGGGAGGATCATCGGTATAACCCCATGACCAAAGAGGATACTCACCTGGCTGGGATCCGGCTGGGTGGATCCCCCTGCGGTTATCGATATCTTCCCGATCTCCTGCCGGACTGGCGGTTTGCCAGGGGCCGGGATGGCTCTTTATAGTCCGGGGGCCAACAGGAGAATAACAATGAAAATCTTCACCGCCATCAGCGGCGCCCTGGGGTTGCTGCTGAGCACCAGCAGCCTGGGTGCCTTTACCACCTCCGTGCCTGAACAGGACGCGTTTTTCGACCTTATCCGTGCCCACTGTGGCAAGGCTTACCAGGGCACCGTGGTCTCCGGCGGGCGCGCCGGTGACGGCTTTAGTGACCAGCGCCTGGTGATGCACGTGCGCGAGTGCACGGATGACCAGATCAAAATCCCCTTCCATGTCGGGGACAACCACTCCCGAACCTGGATCCTGACCAAAACCGGGGCCGGCATCCTGCTTAAGCATGACCATCGCCATAAAGATGGCAGCAACGATGAGTCCACCATGTACGGCGGGCATACCCAGCATCGAGGCTGGGCCAACGCGCAGTCGTTCCCGGCTGACGACTACTCCAAAGACCTGTTTACCCGCCTTGGCTTCCCCCAGTCCAACGGCAACACCTGGCACATGTACATCTATCCCGAGGTGTTCACCTACCAGCTGACCCGGGAAGGTCGTGACTTCAAAGTGGACTTCGACCTGACCCAACCGGTTGACCTGCCGCCGGTGCCCTGGGGCTACCAGTAAGTTTTACACCCCCGCCCGTAACCGGGCGGGGCCACCGGTTCCCCATGTTGGTCCCGCCCTGCTATTATCCGCAGCCTCGAAACTGGCGCGGATCCCCTCATGCTGTTGATGATCGACAACTACGACTCCTTTACCTTCAACCTGGTGCAGTATTTTCAGCAACTGGGGCAGGAGGTGGTGGTGCGTCGTCATGATGAGATCGACCTCGATGGCATCGCCGCGCTGCAGCCGGACCACCTGGTGATCTCACCCGGCCCCAAAAGCCCGGACGAAGCGGGCATCAGCCTGGCGGCGGTGGCCCGTTTTGCCGGTGAAGTGCCGATCCTCGGTGTCTGCCTGGGCCACCAGACCCTGGCGCAACACTTTGGCGCCGACGTGGTGCGGGCGGAACGGGTGATGCACGGAAAAACCAGCGCCATCGAACACCGCAACCAGGGCGTCTTTCATGGTTTGCCGCAGCCGCTGACGGTCACCCGTTACCACTCGCTGGTGGTGGACCCGGACTCGGTGCCGGACTGCCTGGAGGTGACCGCATGGTGCCAGGCCCCCTCCGGTGCCATTGAGATCATGGGGCTGCGCCACCGTGAACTGCCGGTGCAGGGGGTGCAGTTTCATCCGGAATCGATCCTCACCGAGCAGGGCCTGCAGTTGCTCGATAACTTCCTCTCTGGTTGCTGAAAAGTAAGCAAATGTTGCACGCCTTTGTGTGACTCTTTGCCAACGTGGTATAACGCACGCTCTGCCACGAGCAAGGACGATAACAATGAAAAGATGGATGGTCGCGTGCAGCCTGGTTTCCCTGCTGAGCGCCTGTGCCTCGAACCCTGAGGCCCCCCTGGCCGACACTCAAGCCTCCCCGCAACTTTCCCTGGCGGCGCCGGTACTGCCGGGCCAGCCCCTCACCCTGAAGCAGGTGATGGCCGATCCGGACTGGATCGGTAACGCCCCCATGGGCGCCTACTGGAACGACGACAGCCAAAGCGTGTTTTATCAGCGTAAGCAGGACGGCAGTAAGCTGCGCGATCGCTACCAGCATGCGCTGGATGGCGCCCCGCAAAAGCTGGCGCTGGGCCAGTGGGGCGCGGTATCCCAGCCGGGCCAAACCGATGCCAGCGGCAACCGGAAAGCCTGGCTGTACGAGGGCAACCTGTTTGTCCGTGACCTGGCCACCGGCACCGTGCGTCAGCTGACCCGGGACAGCAAAGGCTGGCAGGATTTCCGTTTTCTGAAAGACGGTCGCATTGCGGCCTGGGCCGGTGAGCGGATCGAACTGATCGACCCGGCCACCGGAGCCCGCACCCTGCTGGCGGAGCTGAAATTTGAAGCGGCGCCGGAGCCGGAAACCGCAGAGGGTTTTCTGGCTGAGCAGCAGGCTCGCCTGATCGACTACGTGGCTCAGCAGTATCGTGACGCCGAACAGAAGCACGCCCAGCAAAACGAACGTCAGGCCAGTGATGCCACGCTGGCGCCCAAGCCCTTCTATCTGGGCGGCGATGAGCGGCTGGTTGAGCTGTCCGTGTCCCCCTCAGGCCGTTACCTGATGGTGGCGGTCACCGACAGCAAAGCCAGCTGGCGCAGCGACCACGACATCATGCCCAACTACCTGGACAAGCGCGGCTACGTGGATGCGGTGCCGGCCCGTGCCCGGGTGGCGGAAGCCGAAGTGAAGCCCCACCGCCTGGTGGTGCTGGATACCCGGACCCAGCAGCAGGTCAACGTGACCTGGGAAGGGCTGGAAGGCTACGACGAGGACGTGCTGGCGGCGGTTAAGCGGGAAAATGCCGAGGCCCGTGGCGAACGCTATGACAGCGAAAACGCCCTGCGCACCATCCGTCTGATGGAGGATTGGGGCTGGAACCAGAGCGCCATGGCCTGGCACCCCGGCGAAGACAAGCTGGTGGTGATGCTGGAAGCGGCGGACAACAAGGATCGCTGGATCGCGTCGGTTGATCTGGCCAAAGGTAAGCTGCGTACCGAGCACCGCCTGCATGACGATGCCTGGGTTAACTACACCCACAACGAGTTTGGCTGGGCGGGCGATAAGCTTTACTTCCTGTCTGAGCAGAGCGGTTACTCCAACCTCTACCTCAAGCCCCTGGGCGGCAAAGCCGATGCCCTGGTGAGCGGCCGCCAGGTGGTCAGCAGCCTGACCCTGTCCAACGACGGCCAGCACCTCTACTACAAAGCCAATCCCCACCACCCGGGTCAGTACGAAGTGTTCCGCGTGGCCCTGGCCAGTGGTCAGGTGGAGCAGCTCACGGACCTGAAAGGGATGCTGGAATACCAGCTGAGCCCGGATGAGCAACAGCTGCTGCTGGAATACTCCAGCCGCACCCGTCCGGTGGAACTGTACGTTCAGGCCATCGGCGGCGAGGCCCGTCAACTGACCCAAACCACCAAAGAGGCGTTCCTGGCCTACGACTGGCAGGCGCCTCAGGTGGTGGCTGTGCCCTCCAGCCACCAGTCCGACCCGGTCTACGCCCGCGTTTACCTGCCCAAGGACTTTGACCCGGCCCAGCGCTACCCGGCGGTGATCTTCAACCACGGTGCGGGCTACCTGCAGAACGCCCACTACGGCTGGTCCGGCTACTTCCGTGAGTTTATGTTCCACAACCTGTTGGCCCAGCAGGGCTACGTGGTGATGGACATGGATTACCGGGGGTCCAAGGGCTACGGCCGTGACTGGCGTACCGCCATCTACCGCCAGATGGGCACCCCGGAGGTGCAGGATCTGGCCGATGGTGTGGCCTGGATGGCCGAAAACGTCTCGGTTGACCGTAATCGGGTGGGCACCTACGGTGGCAGCTACGGCGGCTTTATGACCTTTATGGCGCTGTTTACCCAGCCGGAGCTGTTCCAGTCCGGTGCGGCGCTGCGTCCGGTAACCGACTGGGCCCACTACAACCACCCCTACACCTCCAACATCCTCAACACCCCGCAGGTGGACCCCATCGCCTATCAGCGCAGCTCGCCGATTGAGCACGCCGAAGGGCTGGAGAAACCGCTGCTGATCATGTCCGGGGTGCTGGACGATAACGTGTTCTTCCAGGACAGCGTCCGCCTGGTGCAGCGCCTGATTGAACTGGAGAAGCCGATGTTCGAAACCGCCATCTACCCGGTTGAACCCCACGGCTTCCGTGAGCCCTCCAGCTGGTTGGATGAATATCGCCGTATCCACCGATTGTTTGAGGACACACTCAAGTGACATAACAGGAGGTCGAAAGGCCTCCTGTTTTTTCTCTGCCTGCAGATACTATGCTTACAATGCAATGAGTTAGGGCTATTTTCGGATTGAATATGGATAACGTGGCTGAGCCGAGCCAATCCCAGCAGAAACCGGACATTAAGGGCCGGTTTTTCCAGTATCTGATGCTGGAGCGTGCCGTGCCCAATCTGAACGCCCCCCATGAGCAGGTGGACGAAACGTTATGGCGCCACAAACTGGCGGTGGAGCAGGACGCCCTGTTGGCGCGCTGGCAGGCTCAGCGGGCCGAGTATGAAGAGCGCCTGCTGGCTCAGAATCAGTTTCTTAACCACTTCAGCCATCACCTGACCCACGTGCTGGCGGCTCCGGAGCAGCTGCAGCAGGACACCCCGATCCGCCCCGAGCATTTTGAGTTGCTGGACCTGCTGATGTCGGACAATCCCGACCGGGAACGCATCCTCGGCCATATGGCCAACCTGAGCTGGCTGGGTGACGCGTTGCTGCGTTTTATGAACAACCCCAAGCGACGGGAGCAGCGCCGCGACGTGGAGTTCAACGACTATCGGCTGGTGTTCCACTACCTGGGGATGGAGCCGTTGCAGCGGATCCTGCCCTGGCTCATCTTCCAGCACTGGGGCCTGGCCCGGAAAGAGGGGCTGGGACTGCGCCAACGCAAGCTATGGCGCTTTGCGCGCCAGCAAAGTGATGCGGCGGCGGCGCTGGCCCGGCGCCAGAAGCTGTCTCCCAATAAGGCCCGTATCCTGGCCCTGATGCAATGCCTCAATGCGGCCTTGCTGCTGCAGATTGGGGCCCGTGAATTTACCGCGATGAAGAATCACTGGCTGAGTCAGGCGCGTGCGGATGGCGCCAAAGTGGTTCACCAGGCGCTGTTGCCTCTGCAACTGCCGGGTAAGCCGCTGCTGCAGTTGATGAAGCTGCGCAACGACTGGAGCCAGCGACTGCTGGAACATTGGCAGCTGAACGATCTGGCGCTCTATCATGCCCTGTGTCGCCTGAACGAGTCGCCCAACGACCCGCTGTCGAAAGCGGTGGTCCAGGCCGAAGCCATTGCCATCCATCACGCCCTGCTGACGCGTCGGCTGGCGTCGCCGGAAGAGCTCAATCAATGGCTGTCTCAGCACCAGTTATCACGTCATAGCCAGTGGCGAAGCGAATAATTTCGCTGCATAGAAGCGCACCAAATCAGCATAAGCCAGTCTGTTTTTGTATACCGCTTTGAGTTCGAAATCTGTTCGAACGCGATCGCGGTCATAATTTTGCCCAGTAAATCCGCTGTTTATTTCCTCTGCTACCTTATTGTCCTGTGACGTTGACAGGCTTAAAGTCCTGAATAGAAGTGCAAAACGTCGAAAAATACGCCTGTCAGTCATTTTTTGACTCGGGTTGTACGTTTTTATACTGTTCGGCGTTATAGGAATGCTAATAACAAGCCGGCAATGCTAAAGCGACCGGTAACTGAGGAAGAAGCAATGAGTGGATCAGACACCCTGAATCGCGCCCTGTTTGACGACGTGATGGTACCCAATTACAACCCGGCAGCGATCATCCCGGTACGGGGTGAAGGCAGCCGCGTCTGGGATCAGTCCGGTCGCGAATTCATCGACTTTGCCGGTGGCATCGCGGTGAACTGCCTGGGCCATTGCCATCCGGCGCTGGTTAAGGCGCTGAACGAACAGGGCAACAAGCTTTGGCACCTGTCCAACGTGATGACCAATGAGCCGGCGCTGCAGCTGGCCAAGACGCTGGTGGACAGCACCTTTGCCGAGCGGGTCTACTTTGCCAACTCTGGCGCTGAAGCCAACGAAGCGGCCCTGAAACTGGCCCGTCGTTACGCCCTGGAGCACCACGGCGAAGAGAAAGACCAGATCATCGCCTTCACTCAGGGTTTCCACGGTCGCACCTTCTTCACCGTCAGCGTCGGTGGCCAGCCGGCCTACTCCGACGGTTTCGGTCCTAAGCCCGGTGGCATCGACCACCTTGCCTACAACGACATCGAAGGCTTTAAAGCGCTGATCTCCGACCGCACCTGTGCGGTGATGCTGGAGCCGATCCAGGGTGAGGGCGGCATCGTGCCGGCCGACGCTGAGTTCCTGCGCCAGGTGCGTGAGCTGTGTGACCAGCACAACGCCCTGCTGATCTTCGATGAGGTGCAAACCGGTGTTGGCCGTACCGGCAAGCTGTACGCCTACGAGCACTACGGCATCGCCCCCGACATTCTCACCACTGCCAAAGCACTGGGCGGCGGTTTCCCCATTGCCGCCATGCTGACCACCGCGAAAGTGGCAGCCAGCCTGAAGGTGGGCACCCACGGCTCCACTTACGGTGGCAACCCGCTGGCCTGTGCCGTTGCCAATGCGGTGCTGGATGTGGTCAACACCGACGCCGTACTGAACGGCGTAGCGCAGCGTGAAGCGCAGCTGCGCGCTGGCCTGGAAGCGATCAACGCCAAGTTCGACGTGTTCAGCGAAGTGCGCGGCAAGGGCCTGCTGATGGGCGCGGTACTCAACGAGCAATACAAGGGCAAGGCCCGAGACTTCCTGGTGGCCAGCGTTGACGAAGGGCTGATGTGCCTGGTGGCAGGTGCCAACGTGGTGCGCTTTACTCCGTCACTGGTGATCCCGGAAGCGGATCTGGCGGAAGGTCTGGCACGCTTTGAGCGTGCGGTTGCCAAAGTCGTTAACGGCTGATGGCTGGGCCCGGCGTGAGCCGGGCTTACTCTGACAAGGAGAACCCTATGTTGCTGATCAGGCCGATCCGCGAAAGCGACTATCTGGCACTGCTGACCATCGCCAAGGAGTCGGGCCACGGCTTTACCTCCCTGCCGGTGGACGAAACCCTGCTGAAGAACAAGATCGCCCGCTCCATCGCCAGTTTCCACAAGAGTGTTGAGCAGCCCGGTGACGAGGGCTACCTGATGGTGCTGGAGGATGTGCGCTCCGGTGAGGTGGTGGGCACCTGCGCTCTGGAAGCTGCCGTAGGCAGCCAGGACGCGTTCTACCACTACCGCCTGGGCACCGACGTCCACGTCTCTGACAAGCTCGGCATCCGCCGCGAAGTGCAGACCCTGACCCTGTGTAACGATTACACCGGTGCATCGGAACTCTGCACCCTGTTCCTGCGCAATGAATGGCGCCGTGACAACATTGGCCGGGTGCTGTCACGCAGCCGGTTCCTGATGCTGGCGGCGTTCCCTGGCCGCTTTGGCGATACCGTGATCGCCGAGATGCGCGGTGTCTCTGATGAGCAGGGTAACTCGCCGTTCTGGCAATGGCTGGAGGAGCACTTCTTCGGCATCGACTTCCCCACCGCCGACTATCTGACCGGCATCGGCGACAAGGTGTTTGTGGCTGAGTTGATGCCGCGTAACCCCATCTACGTCAATCTGCTGAGCCCTGAGGCCCAGGCGGTTGTCGGCCAGGTGCATAACAACACCCGCCCGGCTCTGGCGTTGCTGGAAGCCGAAGGGTTCCGCTGCCGGGGCTACGTCGACATCTTTGATGCGGGCCCCACCGTAGAGTGCGCCCGTGACCAGATCCGCTCCGTCCAGGCCAGCCAACAGCTGAGCGTGGTGGTGGAGGAGATCATTGAGGGCGATGAGTACATCATCTGCAATGGACGCATGCCGGACTACCGGGCCCTGCGCACCCTGGTGCAGGTGGATGAAGACCGTGGCGAGATCCGTATGACCGCCGCCGCGGCCAAAGCGCTGATGGTTGAGGCCGGGGCTTCCGTCTGGACCCTGCCGTTGTAACAAGGAAAGCGATATGACCCATTTTATCAATGGCCAATGGTGTGAAGGCCAGGGGCCGGAGTTCCGTTCCCTGAATCCCGCCGCCAACGAGGTTATCTGGCAGGGCCGTGGTGCCAGTGCCGAGCAGGTCGAACAAGCGATTCAGGCGGCCCGTGCGGCCCAGTTGCCGTGGTTCCTCGGCGGCCTGGGTAAGCGGGTGGGCGTGATTGAAGCGTTCAAGGCGCAGCTGGAAGAGAACAAAGAGATGATCGCCAGCGTGATTGCCGAGGAGACCGGCAAGCCGCTGTGGGAAACCCGCACCGAAGCCGCGGCCATGATCGGCAAGATTGGCTTGTCCCTGAAGGCCTACAACGAGCGTACCGGAGTCAGCGAGAACGACGCACCGGCCGGTCGGGCCGTGCTGCGTCATAAGCCGCACGGTGTGGTGGCGGTGTTTGGCCCCTACAACTTCCCGGGCCACCTGCCCAATGGCCACATCGTACCGGCTCTGATCGCCGGTAACACCGTGGTACTGAAGCCGTCAGAGCTGACCCCCAAGGTGTCGGAAGTGGTGCTCAAGCTGTGGCAGGCCGCGGGCTTGCCTGATGGCGTGATCAACCTGGTTCAGGGTGAGCTGGAAACCGGTAAAGCCCTGGCGGGTCATGGCGACATTGATGGCCTGTTCTTTACCGGCAGCTCCCGCACCGGCCACCTGCTGCATCAGCAGTTTGCCGGTCAGCCCGGTAAGATCCTGGCGCTGGAGATGGGCGGCAACAACCCGCTGATCGTACGTGACGTGGCGGACGAACGCGCGGCGGTGCATGACATCATCCAGTCGGCCTTTATCTCCAGCGGCCAGCGTTGCACCTGTGCCCGTCGCCTCTACCTGCCGCGTACTGAGCAGGGCGATCGCATTCTGGCCAGTTTGCTCGAAGCCACCGCCCGGATCCGGGTGGGCGAGCAAACCGCTGACCCCGCCCCCTTTATGGGCAGCATGATCTCTGAAGCCGCAGCCAAAGGCATGCTGGCCGCACAGGAGAACCTGATTGGCCTGGGGGCCGAAGCGCTGCTGCCGATGACCCACCTGAAAGCCGGTACCGGCCTGGTCAGCCCCGGTATCCTCGATGTCACTGCCATTGCTGAGCTGCCGGATGAAGAATACTTCGGCCCGCTGCTGCAGGTGGTGCGTTACGACGGCTTTGATGAGGCCATCGCCCTGGCCAACCAGACCCGCTACGGCCTCTCTGCCGGTCTGCTGTCGGACAGCCGTGCGGACTGGGATTACTTCCTGCCTCGCAGCCGGGCCGGCATCGTGAACTGGAACCGCCAGATCACCGGTGCCGCGGGGTCTGCCCCGTTTGGTGGCATCGGTGCCAGTGGTAACCACCGTGCCAGCGCGTACTACGCGGCGGACTATTGCGCCTACCCGGTGGCCTCGGTCGAGTCCGACGTGGTCACCATGCCTGCGAGCCTGGCCCCGGGGCTGGAGCTGTAAGCGAATCAAGGAGAGATAGGGATATGAGCAAGGCACACACGGTAACGTCGCTGTTTGACGCCCTCTGGCGGGACTATCAGCAGCAGTGTCCGTCCGCCACCGCCATCCACCGGTTGCTGGGTGGGGGCGCTGCCATCATCAATGACCATGTGGCGTTCCGCACCTTCAACCTGCCCGAGGTGGGGCTGGAGAAGCTGGCGGCACACTTCCTGGCACTGGGGTATGAGCCCAAGGGCGAATACCGCTTTGAGCAGAAGAAGCTGGCCGCACGACACTTCGAGCATCCGGACCCGACCGCCCCCAAGGTGTTCATCTCCGAGCTGCTGCTGGAGGAGTGCAGCGCTGAGCTGAAGGCCACGGTTGAAGCGATGGTGGCACAGCTGTCTGCCGGCGCCGCTGAACAACCGGATTTCCTCTACTCTGGTGCCCAGTGGCGGGTCAGCGAGGCCCAGTACCGGGCGTTGCTGGCGGAGAGCGAGTACGCGGCCTGGCTGGCGGCATTTGGCTATCGGGCCAACCACTTCACCGTCAACGTCAACGAGCTGGCTGATTACCCGACCCTGGCGTCGGTGAACCAGGCGCTGAAAGACGCGGGCTTTGCGCTGAATGTCAGTGGCGGCGAGATCAAAGGTTCTCCCGAGGTGCTGCTGGAGCAGTCCTCAACCCTGGCGGACAAGGTGGCGGTGTCGTTCTCGGATGCTGAAGTGGTGATCCCCAGCTGCTTCTACGAGTTTGCCCTGCGCTATCCCAAGCCGGATGGTGAGCTGTACACCGGCTTTGTGGCCGCATCGGCGGATAAGATCTTCGAGTCCACCGACGCCCGCTGAGCAGGCAAAAAAATGCCGCCCGGGGAGGGCGGCTAAGCAGTATCAGATTCATGATCTGAACCAGAGGTCTGAAGCCAGTCTAGGGCGTTTCGCCTGAACCTAAGCCAAACAGACCATGGAAACAAAAAGGCACCCATTCGGGTGCCTTTTTTGATTCGGCTTTCGCTTAGCGAGTGCCGTAGACCACGATGGTTTTGCCATGGGCCTGGATCAGGTTCTGCTCTTCCAGCATCTTCAGGATGCGGCCCACGGTTTCGCGGGAGCAACCAACGATCTGACCGATCTCCTGACGGGTGATCTTGATCTGCATACCGTCCGGGTGGGTCATCGCATCAGGCTGCTTGGCCAGGTTCAGCAGAGTCTGGGCAATGCGACCTGCCACGTCGAGGAACGCCAGATCACCCACTTTTTGAGAAGTGGTCTGCAGACGATTGGCCATCTGGGCAGACAGCTTCATCAGGATGTCCGGGTTGACCTGGATCAGCTGACGGAACTTTTTGTAGGAGATCTCAGCGATCTCGCACGGCGCCTTGGCGCGTACCCAGGCAGTGCGCTCGGGCTGCTCTTCGAACAGGCCCAGCTCACCGATAAAGTCGCCCTGGTTCAGGTAGGACAGGATCATCTCCTTGCCCTCTTCGTCCTTAATCAGAACTGCCACGGAACCCTTAACGATGTAGTACAGGGTATCAGCCTCTTCGCCGGCGTGGATCAGGGTACTCTTTGCCGGGTACTTGTGAATGTGGCAGTGGGACAGGAACCACTCCAGGGTCGGATCGGGTTTGGGCTTGCCAATAAGCACCATAGTCTTTTTCCCTTCAGTAGGATAAGAAACTGGATATTACTCGAAATTCTAAGAGCAAATGTTAAACGGGTAAAGGGTAAGTGGCCATGAGCCAGATCGAAGTTTCACCATCCTAAGGCGACTTCGTCTCATTTCCGCAAAAAAAATTATGACTCAGCCGACTTTGCCGCGCCTACGCTGGCGCTGGCCTGGTCCGCCAGCAGCGCCTCCTGACGCTTCGATTTCAGGTTGCGGATGAGCGGAGTGAGGATCAATTCCATCGCCAGGGTCATTTTGCCACCGGGTACCACCAGGGTATCGATGCGGGACATAAAGCTACCGGAGATCATCCGCAGATAATAGGGAAAATCAACGTCCTGAATGCCGCGGAAGCGGATCACCACAAAGCTCTCATCGAGGCTGGGGATGTCCTTGGCGGAAAAGGGGTTGGAGGTGTCCACCGTCGGTACCCGCTGGAAATTGATGTGAGTCCGTGAGAACTGCGGCGTCATGTGGGCGATGTAGTCATCCATTGAGCGGACGATGGAGTCCATCACCTTTTCACGGCTGTGGCCGCGTTCGCCGGTGTCGCGGATGATCTTCTGAATCCACTCCAGGTTGACGATGGGCACCATGCCGATCAGCAGGTCGACATGCTGGGCCACGTTCACCTCATCGGTGACCACCCCGCCATGCAGCCCTTCGTAATAGAGCAGGTCACTGCCCTCCGGCAGCGGTTGGAAGGGGGTGAAGGTGCCGGGCATCTGGTTGAACGGCACCGCTTCATCGAAGGTGTGCAGGTAGTGGCGGATCTCGCCCTCACCGCTCTGGCCGTAGCGGCTGAAGAACTGCTCCAGTGCGCCGAAGTCATTGGCTTCGGGGCCGAAGTAGCTGATGGTGCGGCCCTCTTCCCGGCCCTTGCGGATGGCCACCTCCATCTCCGCCCGGGTGTAGCGGTGAAAGCTGTCCCCCTCGGCGAAGGCGGCGTCGATCTCCAGCTGACGGAAGATGTGCTTAAACGCGGTGGTGGTGGTGGTGGTACCGGCGCCGGAAGAGCCGGTGACCGCGATAATGGGGTGTTTGGCCGACATGATCCCTGTGCCCGATAAATGTCCAAGTTGAAGGAGTTATACGGGGCAACTCCCGTTTTGGTCAAGTGACACCAGCTCCTCCCGACGCCGGATCGCCACGCTCTCTTCGGCTTCGGAGTACTCCACCACCAGCTCGCCACGGGCCAAAGCCAGCTGCACTTTGGTGATGCCATCGGCCAGCCCGGCGCTGTCGGTATGGTCAAAGCCTTCGTCGCCAATCTGGCGGATCAGGAACTCCCGGCACAGGTTGTTCAGGGTGTCGGGATCAAGGGTGCTTTTCAGGGTGGCGTAGTCAATCAGCATCGAATCGGTAGCTCAGTCGGAAGTTGAAGGCGATGTCGGCGCTGTTATCCGCGTTCAGCGCGTTCTGCATCATAACAAAATCCAGCCCCAGCTCGCCCCGTTGATAGCGGTAACCCAGGTTGGCCTCATGCACGGGGTCGTTGAAAGCGCCAAGGTCACGCAGCGCACCCTGGGAGATCAGGTACTCGGTAAACAGGAAATGGCGTGGGGTGATCCGGTAGCGATAGCCCAGTCCAAAGTGGCCGAGGTCTTTGCGGGTGGCGGAACCCAGCAGTTGATCCGCGCCGGTATGGGTGTAGGCCATCAGGGCATTGAGCCGGTGGTCCCGCCACTCGTAGCTGTAATCCAGCTGCAGGCCGCCATCCCATTCGCTGCCCCGACGCTGCAGGTAGCGTTGGTCGTTGTACTGGGCGGAAAGGGTGACCGCCAGCTGGTGGCGAAAATAACGGTAGGCCAGAAAGCTGGCGGCCAGTTCAAACTGGTGGGCAAAGGTCTCTCCGCCGAAATCCTCCAGTCGCTGACCTGACTCGATCAGGTCGATCAGGTAGCGGTGTTTGGGCACTTTGGTTCGGCCGTTTTGGTCCAGCCCGAACAGCTTGTGAAAACTGAGAGTGAGCTGGTCGAGGTGAGCGTCGTCGGTGGTGCGGTGGGCGTAGGATCCACTGATCTGCCAGCGCTCACTGGGGTTGTAGCGCAGGTCCACCCGGTACTCCACGGTGTAGTAGTCCAGCTCAAACTGGTAGGGCAGCTCGGGGTTATTGGGGTCTTTATCGGTGGCAAAGATGCTGGCCGGGTTGACCGACAACGCCAACTGCCATTCGCCGGGATGAAACTCGGTGGGGCGGGCGATGGGGCTGAGCATCAGGCTTTTTACCGGAGCCTGGGAGCGCGCCCACAGCGGATCCGTCTCCGCAGCCCGGCAAAACAGGGGGAGGGTAAGTAAAGGGGCGCACAGCGCCACGGCCACAATCCCTCGTATCCTGCTCCACCGCACTGCCTGCTCTGCCATAGGGGCTCCTGACCGGTGATCAGGAAAAAGTGTAGGCGGTTTTTTAGGGGGTTAGCGGAAATGGTGCAGCAAGCGACGCTCCAGATAGAACCGGGGCGCCCAGGGCCAGCCGCCCTCGATAAAGCCGACATGGCCGCCATAGTCGCACAGCTCCAGCTGCACGCTGGGGCTGATCTGCTCGACCGGAGGCACCACGTCGTGGGTCATAAAGGGGTCATCCAGCGCGTGCAGCAGCAGGGTCGGTACCGTGATGTTGGCCAGGAACCCTTTGCCGCTGGCGCGCTGGTAGTAGTCCTCCGCGCCGGCAAAGCCGTGAAGTGGCGCGGTGACGGCGTCATCGAAGTGGTAGAAGGTGTTGAGCTTCTCCAGCTCCCCGGCCGCCAGAGGGAGATCGCCCAGGCCGGGGCCAGCCAGCTTAGCGGCGGTTTTCTGCTTCAGGCGCGACACCAGGTGATTCTGGTAGACCCGGGCAAAGCCCTGACTCATCGCTTCGGCGCAGCGGGCCAGGTCGAGGGGGGCGGAGACCACCGCAGCCCGGTGGATCAGGCTGTCACGGCCCTGCTCTCCGAGGTACTTAGTCAGGACGTTGCCGCCCAGTGAATAGCCCACCGCGTGGATCTCATGGCCCGGGTGTGCCTGGCTCAGGGTGGCCAGTACTGTGCCCAGGTCCTGGGTTTCACCGCTGTGGTAGCTGCGCGGCAAACGGTTGGGCTCACCGGAACAGGAGCGCTGGTGCATCACCACCGCGGCACGCCCCTCCGTGTGGCAGTCAAGCAGCAGGCGTCGGATGTAGTGGGAATCGGCGCTGCCCTCCAGACCGTGCAGGATCAGCAGAATCGGCTGCTCCGGCTTGGGTCGCCACAGCCAGTCCAGATCGATAAAGTCGCCATCGTCCAGCTCAATGCGCTGGCGGGTCAGTGGCGGCCGGCGACGGGGTTTGGTCAACAGGGGCCAGATGGTTTGCAGGTGCCGGTTACGCCACCACCGGCTGGGTTGATACTGGTCGGCGCTGTTCATCGTTAAACGAGTGTTTAAATGCGTTAGGGTTTTGATACTCTAGCTTGAGCACCGATCAGAGTCATCCCATCAGGGGAGGCTGTAACGCGTTCCAGGGAGGAAGCATGGATCGACGCCAATTTTTGCTGGCCGGCTTGGTCGGTACCGCCGCGGTGGCTACCGGGGTGGTGCTTTGGCCGGTGGAAAAGCCGATGCCGGGGCTGACCGACCCCCAGGCCCGTGTGTTGCGGGCTTTGGTGGTGCCGGTGTTGGAGGGCGCGGCCCCCACGGCGCAACTGGACGCGCAGGCCGATACCATTGTGGCCAATGTGGCCCACACCATTGCCACCCTGCCCGAGGGCAGCCAGGCCCAACTGAACCAGCTGTTTGACCTGCTGGAGAACCGACTGGGTGCGCTGGCGCTGACCGGCAGCCTGACCCCCCTGCTGGCCCGACAGCCGGAGCAACTGGCCGCGATGCTGGAGCAGTGGCGCCAGCACTTTCTTGACACCCTGGTGATCGCCTATCAGGGCCTGAAAGAGCTGATCCAGGCGGCCTGGTACGCCGACCCCGCCCACTGGCCGTCACTGGCCTATCAAAAGCCGCAGTGGCCAAAGGTGAGTGCATGATTACCGATCCCATTAAACAGGGGCTGGCGCGGGGCTGGCACCACATCGACGGCGCAGCACTGGACGCGCCACTGACGCTGGAAGCGGACGTGGTGATCGTCGGCACCGGGGCGGGAGGCGGCACGGCGGCTGAGATCCTGACCCAGGCTGGCCTTAAGGTGGTGATGCTGGAGGCCGGACCGCTGCGCTCCTCCTCCCACTTCGTGATGGAGGAGCGGGTGGCCTACCCGGATCTCTATCAACAGTCCGCCGCAATGAAGACCCGTGACGGCGCCATCGGCATGCTGCAGGGGCGCAGTGTGGGCGGTTCCACCACCGTGAACTGGACCACCTCGATCCGCACCCCGGAAAACACCCTGGCGCACTGGGCGAACCACCACGCGGTTAAGGGCCTGAGCCGCGCTGAGCTTGACCCCTGGTTTGAGCGGGCCGAACAGCGACTCAATATCCACCCCTGGCCGGTGCCGCCCAACCGCAATAACGACGTGCTGGCGCAAGGCTGCCGTGCGCTGGGTTGGGAGTACACGGTGATTCGGCGCAATGTGAAAGGCTGCGCCAACCTCGGATACTGCGGCATGGGCTGTCCCATCAATGCCAAACAGTCGATGCTGGTCAGCACCATTCCTGCGGCACTGGATGGCGGCGCGACCCTGCTGAGCCGCACCGAAGCCTGGCAGCTGCAACAACAGGGCGACGCCATCACTGCGCTGGTCTGCCGCACCCGTGACCCCCAGCACCAGCGCCGGGATATCACGGTGACCGTGCGGGCCCGCCATTACCTGTTGTGCGGCGGCGCCCTGCACAGCCCGGCCCTGATGCTGCGTTCGGCGTTGCCGGACCCGCAGGGTCTGGTTGGCAAGCGCACCTTTCTGCACCCCTCGCTGCTGTCGGTGGCGGACTTTGAACAGCCGGTCAGTGCCCACGCCGGTGCCCCGCAAAGTGTCTATTCCGATCAGTTCGTCTGGCCGGAGCAGGGCCTGGGATTCAAGCTGGAAGTGGCGCCGCTGCACCCGGTGCTGACCGCCACCAAGGTGCCCGGATTTGGCCCGGCTCACGCCCAGCTGATGACCCGCTTCGACCATGTCCAGGGCACCATCGCCCTGGTGCGTGATGGCTTTTCCGAGGCGAGCCCGGGCGGGGTGATGACGCTGGATGACCACGGTGATCCGGTGCTGGATTACCCGCTGAATGACGCCTTCTGGGACGCGGCCCGTCGTGCCCACCTGGCGATGGCTGAAGCGCAGTTTGCTGCCGGGGCCAGGCGGGTGCTGACGGTGGATGATGAACTGCCCTGGTGGTCCAGCTGGGCCCAGGCCAAGCAAGGGATCCGTGACCTGCGCATGGCGCCGCTGAAGACCACCGTCGCCTCGGCCCACATCATGGGCGGCAGTGCCATGAGTGATGACCCGACCCAGGGCATCGTCAACAGTTATGGCCAGCACCATCACCTGACGAACCTGTCGGTGATGGACGGCTCGATGCTGCCCACCAGCCTGGGCGCCAACCCGCAGCTGACCCTGTATGGCATCGTCGGCCGCAACGCCACTCGTTTGGCAGAGCAGCTTAAGGGGTAGGCATACAGGATCAAAAAAGGGAGCGCCAATGCGCTCCCTTTTCGGTTTTGGGGGTCAGCCTGCCAGCGTGTCCGGCAGGTCCGGCTCGCTGGAGCGGAACAGGTGGGTCAGCTGTTCCAGCATCGGTCCGGGCAGGGCCAGGGGATCAATGTCCTGAGCCCGCAGGCAGGCGGTGAGGTTGTCGCCGCTGCTTTGCACCCGCAGGTGATTCAGTGCCTTGAGCATCAGCTGCTGGCTGCGTTTCTCCATCACCAGCTCCACCTCCAGCATCTGCTGGTAGCTTTCGGTGGGCAGGTTGTTGCGGGCCAGGCGGCGCAACTGGCGATAGGGGGCCAGCATCTTCTCGCACCACTGGGCCTGAGCGTCCCGCAGCAGGCGGAACTGGCCCTCTTCAAGAAACTGGCCGTGCTGCTCCAGCAGCAGGGCCAACAGCAGCAGGTTCGGTTCCAGTCCATGCTGGTCCTGCAGCTCAAGTGCGGTTTGCCGGGCCCCATGTTGCTGCCAGACCCGTTCGCTGAATTGCCAATACTGCTCGGCGGTGATCTGCATTACCCCTCCTGATGGGATTGCGTCATTTGCTCGATCTGTTCCTGGAGTTCCAGCCACTCCATCTCCAGCTCTTCCAGCCGGTTCTGTAAGTCACCACGCTCTTTCAGCAGCGCAGTCAGCTCGGCCTTTTTGTCGTCCTGATACAGGGCGCTGTCAGACAGCAGCTGCTCCAGTTCATCCCAGCGTTGCTGGTCCTGTGCCATCTGTCGATCGACCTTTTCCTGCTGTTTCTTTAACGGCGACAGCACTTGGCGCAGGGCTGCTTCCGCCCGTTTGCGCGCTTTTTTGTCGTCCACCGGTTTGGCGGTTTCGGCAGGCGCGTTCTGTTCATCGCCCTTGAGCAGCCAGCGGTGGTAGTCCTCCAGGTCGCCATCAAAGGGCGCCACCTGGCCGCCATCCACCAGATAGAAATCGCTGCAGGTGGCGCGCAGCAGGTGACGGTCGTGCGACACGATCACCATCGCCCCCTCGAAGCCCTGCAGGGCCACGGTCAGGGCATGGCGCATCTCCAGGTCAAGGTGGTTGGTGGGTTCGTCCAACAGCAACAGGTTGGGGCGTTGCCACACCAGCAGGGCCAGCACCAGGCGAGCCTTCTCACCACCGGAGAACGGGGCCACCGGGCTCAGCGCTTTGTCGCCACCGAAGCCATAACCGCCGAGGAAGTTACGCAGCTCCTGTTCCTTGGCTTCCGGTGCGATCTGGACCAGGTGATCCAGCGGCGAGTGGCGCGGGTCCAGAGACTCCAGCTGATGCTGGGCAAAGTAGCCAATCTTAACCCCCTGACTGAGCAGCAATTCGCCCGCCTGAGGCTTCAGGTCGCCGCTCAACATCTTGATAAGGGTAGACTTACCGGCCCCATTTCGCCCCAGCAGGCCGATGCGGCTGCCCGGCACCAGATTCAGGCGGATATGGCGCAGGATGGTGACCTCACCGTAGCCCCCCTGCACCTCATCCATCCGCAGCAGCGGGGAGGGCAGGGACAACGGCTCACGGAACGCCATCTGGAAGCCAGAGTCGCTGTGGGCGGGTGCTTCCACCATCAGCTTTTCCAACGCTTTCAGGCGACTCTGGGCCTGTCGCGCTTTGCTGGCTTTGGCCCGGAAGCGGTCAACAAAGGACTGCATGTGGGCGCGCTGGCGCTCCTGCTTCTCGAAGCTGGCCTGTTGCTGGGCCAGGCGGGCGGCGCGCTGGCGCTCAAACTGACTGTAGTTGCCCTGATAGTGGTTGAGTTTGAGGTGCTCAACGTGCACCACTTCACCCACCACCGCATCGAGGAAGTCGCGGTCGTGACTGATCAGGATCAGGGTGCCGTCGTAGCGCTTGAGCCAGCCTTCCAGCCAGATCAGGGTATCCAGATCCAGGTGGTTGGTGGGTTCGTCCAGCAGCAGCAGGTCAGAGGGGATCAGCAGGGCGCGGGCCAGGTTGAGGCGCATGCGCCAGCCACCAGAGAAGGATTTGACGCTCTGGCCCTGCGCGGTCTGGGAGAAACCCAGGCCGTCCAGCAGCTCGGCGGCGCGGGCGGGCACCTGGTAACCGTGGTACGCCTCGAAGGCGTCGTGGGCATGGCCGATGCGGGTGCCGTCGCCGCTGTGCTGGGCATCCGCCAGCTCCTGCTCCAGGGCGCGGTAGCGACTGTCGCCGTCGAGCACGTAATCCAGCGCGGAGCAGTCCAGCGCCGGGGTGTCCTGGGCCACGCTGGCCTGGCGCCAGTGGCCGGGCACATGGCATTCACCAGCGTCGACCCCGTACTCGTTCATCAGCAGTCCGAGCAGGCTCGACTTGCCCACACCGTTGGCCCCCACCAGAGCCAGTTTGTGGCCGGGATAGATGGTCAGGCTGGCGTCGTCGAGCAGACGTTTGCCACCGCGGATGAGTTGTACCTTGTCCAGGGTTATCATAGGGTGCTCAGAACGTGGAAAAGTGGCGGGATGATAGCGTATTTCGCTGCCCAGCAGGAAAGGAAACAGATGGCGACCAAGAAGCGGTTTATCGCTGGGGCACAGTGTCCCGAATGTCAGGAACAGGACAGCGTGATGTTGTACGCCGAGTCCGGTGTTGAGGTGATGGAGTGTGTGGCCTGTGGTTACCGCAAACACCAGGCGCCGGATGCGGCGGAGCAGAAAGCCGGCGGCGAGGTGATCGGCGTGTTTAAGCCGGAGTAACGGCGCACAGAGAAAGAGCGGGGGCCATCGGCCCCCGTTCTGGTTTTACAGCCCCAGGAAGGAGCGTGACTGCTGCTTGCGCAGCTCCTTCTCGTCGGCCCATTCGATCAGGCCGGTTTCCAGGTCCATCAGGCGCATGGTCATCTTGTAGTAGACGTCCTGGGTGGAACCATCACGTTTGACGATGCTGGAGAGGTTGCCATACAGCATGTATTGGGCGCCCACCTGGCGGCCGAACTGGATCGCTTTGGCCGGGTCCACCATGCCGGAGTTGTTCTGGTAATCCAGCTGTTTGCGCACCGCATCCACCCGGGTCATGTCGATAAAGCGGAACTCACCGCTGCGCAGCAGGCGGGTGCTGATGGTGTCGGTGATGGACTCGGTGTCGATGTGCTCGGAGGTTTTGTTGGTAACGCGGTCAACAAACAGGATGGGGCGGTCGTTGGCGGTCAGGCGCACCACCGACGGGGTGGTCAGCATGGAGTCCACCATCTTGCTGGCCACGGCCTGCAGATCGGAGCTGCCAAAGCTGATGTCGACAGTTTCCACTTCGGTGGCATCACGATACTCCACCTTGGACTGACAGCCGGCCAGTACCAGGGCCAGCATCAGCGACAGGAGAATTTTCGGGCTGGTGATCGTCATGGTTCGGTTCCTTAGGCGTTTTCTTAGATGAGTATGGACTGAATTCGGGTCAGGCCGCCCTGGCGGGCGACCCAGAGCACGGTGGTGCGGCCCGGGCTCAGGGTAAGGGTGGTGCGCTCGCTGCCGACATTGACCGGGTATTCCCCGGCGTCGAGAAAACCGGCCCAGGCCTGGGCCTGGCGGGGCAGGGTCAGCCAGCTGCGCTTATCCGCCTGCTCGGTCAGGGCGTTGAACACCTCCATGGTGATGGCGCCCAGATCGCCGCCTTTGCGCTCGGCCCAGCGATTGGCGTTGTGCTTGGCGGTCAGTCTAATGCCCTGACGCAGCAGGATAAAGGGGTACTGTTCACGCAGGGCGCGAGCCGCCATGGCGTCCAGGTCCGCCACCGCTTCGGTGGTCAGGTGTTCGGTGCCAACGGTGAGGGTCAGCGGAGCGGGTTCCGGGCCACCGGCGCGGTAGGTGGGCAGGGACACCTGCTGGTACAGGCCATCCCAGGTAAAGGGGATAAAGACACTGCTGCGGGCGGGCAGGAACCCGGTTTCATACAGCACCACCAGTCGGCCCTGGTCCGGTTTGGGCATCACCGGGTCGCCGTAGCGGCGGGACAGCGCGTCACAGTCGATGCTGAGCTGGCAGGAGAGGCGCACCAGCTCGCGCTGCAGCATCCGGTTGTTCGGATAGACCTGCAACGCTTTGCGGATGTCGATCAGGGCGTCATTGGGCTGGCCGTTGGCCTCATAGATGGCGGCGTTGCTGAGCAGCACGTAGGCGTTGATAAAGGAGTTGGGGGCCTTGCCCGCCTGACGGTCCAGCTCATTGAGTTCCGCATCCACCGCAGCGTTCTCCAGAGCACGGGTGGATTTGAGGGCATCCTGATAGGCCCTGAGGGACTCCGTCTGGGCCTGATCGGCCCGTCTTACCTCCACCATGGCACCCTCAAGGTCGCCCTGCCACAGGTAGTTGAGCGACTGCTGCTGGTGCACCAGTACCCGTTCGTAGGCCTGGCCGTGATAGGGGATCAGATTGTCGGAGACGGTAGAACCACCAACCTGCGCAGTGATGTCACTGAGGGAGACCAGCGCTTTCCAGTCGTAGCGGCTGTACTCCGCCATCGCTTCGCGGTAGTAGTTCTGGCTGGCGGCATAGTCGCCGCCCAACGCTGCCACCCGGCCTGCCTCCTGGGCATAGAGCAGGGCATCACTGCCGGACAGGCCCGGCTCCAGTTGCTTGAGTGCAGCCTGGCTGTTGCCCTGTTCCAGAGCTTGTTTAACCGGCGCCATACGGGCGGGGTAGGGCTGGAACAGACTGCTGCCGGCACAGCCGGCCAGCACCATCACCAGAGCCATCACCATTAAGCGCTTTGGCATTGCTGCTCCCAGACGGATTGGGCGATAAGGTCGGCGGGGCTGTCCACCTGGTCGAGGAAGGTGCGGCCCTCGAGGTGGTCGAATTCATGCAGGAAGATGCGGGCGGGAAACCCGCTGAGGCTGAGTTGCTGCGGTTGGCCCTGGGTATCGAGGTAGCGCACCTCGACGTTATCGGGGCGGCGTACGGTGCCGCGGATGCCGGGGACCGACAGGCAGCCTTCCACGAAGCTGACCAGCTCACCGCTGGTGTTGAGGATTTCCGGGTTGATCAGCACCACCGGGTCCATCTGCGGCGCATCGGGATAGCGGGCGTTGGGACGGGACGCGATGATCATCAGACGCAGCGGTTCAAACACCTGGGGCGCGGCAATGCCAACGCCCCCGGCGGCTTCCATGGTGACCAGCATACGCTGCCACAGAGTCTGAATCTCCGCCGCGGTCGCATCACTGACCGGGCGGGCGCGCTGGCGCAGAATCGGCTCACCCAGCTGGGCTATGGCCATTGGCGTCATCAGAACTCCTATCAGTAGTGGGGCGGTGGGGTTTCCTCACTGAGATCCGCCACCGAACTGTTGGGCAGCGACTTGAGGCGTTCGGCCAGCAGGCGGATCTGTTCCGCCTGCTTGTGAACCTTCGCGCTCAATTCGACCACCGTTTCGTTCAGTTGTTCGATGGTACTGTCTTGATAGGCGATCTTGGTTTCCAGTTCCATGATCCTGGTGTGGGTGTCGGTCATTCCGAGCGCTTCTCCAATACGGCAGTTAGGGTTGGATCAGCACCCGGCCGCGAACCTGCCCTTTGATGATCTGTTGGGCCAGTTCCGGCACCTGCTCGAGCTGAGCCACGGTGCTGAAGGCGTCGTAGTGCTCGTGACCCAGGTCGTTGCAGAGGCGCTGCCAGGCGGCCAGGCGACGCTCATAGGGGCACATCACGGAATCGACGCCGAGCAATTTTACCCCACGCAGGATAAAAGGCATCACTGTTGTCGGCAGCTGGAAGCTGGCGGCCAGGCCACAGGCGGCAACTGCACCGTCATAGGCCATCTGACTCAGTACTTTGGCGAGGATATCACCACCAACGGTGTCGACGGCACCGGCCCAGATCGCTTTGTCGAGCGGGCGGGACTGACCTTCCAGTTCGCTGCGGGCCACAATGGTGTGGGCGCCGAGGGATTTCAGCCAGTCGGCGTTGTCGGCACGGCCGGTCACGGCGTGCACTTCAAAACCGGCTTTGGCCAGCAGGGTAACGGCAACGGAGCCTACGCCACCGCTGGCGCCGGTCACCAGTACCGGGCCCTGTTCCGGCTTCACGCCAGCCTGTTCCAGGGCTTGCACACACAGCATGGCGGTCAGACCTGCGGTGCCGATAGCCATCGCTTGTTCCGGGCTTAGCTCCGCCGGCAGCGGCACCAGCCAGTCGCCCTTAACGCGGGCACGTTGACTCATGCCACCCCAGTGGCGCTCGCCCACGCCCCAGCCGGTCAGGATCACCTTATCGCCCACCTGGTAGCGGTCGTCTTCGGAGTCAGACACGGTGCCAACGAAGTCGATGCCCGGCACCATCGGGAAATCGCGGATGATCTTGCCGGTACCGGTGATGGCCAGGCCATCTTTGTAGTTCAGCGAGCTGTACTCCACGTCGACGGTGACGTTGCCTTCCGGCAGGTGGTGGTTATCGAGTTCAACGATCTGGGCCAGGGTTTTACCTGACTCATCCTGATGCAGTTGCAGAGCTTTGAACATGGGAGGCTCCCGGTTTAGGTGGGGCGCCAGCAAAGGCGCTGGGTTACAATGGATCCTAGTTGTATAGCGGCGCTTTGGCTTGCACAAGGCGACCTTAGATGCATATGCGGATTTGTCGCCAGCGCCGCATTTTGGAATTGCCGCCATGGGGCGGAGATCACCTCGAGGATGTATGGAGTACGAGTTTCGCCGTGAGCTGGGGGGCCAGCCCCTGGTGTTGATGTCGATGGGTCATGAGGCGCTGGGGCGCTACCTGACCGAAGAGTGCCAGGAGGCGGAAGCGCTGATGCGGATCCGCAATGCGCTGGCTGAGATCCGCCATGGCCAGCGCCGTGAATGGATACTCAACGGCGCCGAGCAGGCGTTGCACATCACGGAGGATTGGGTGCGGGTGCGGGACCACGCCTTGGGCCAGGCCAACGGCATCGAGCTGGAGCCGGACCTGGACTTCTACGATGCCGAAAGCGAAGCGCTGTGCGGGCTGGAGGATTTCGAGCTGCTGCTGGACAGCTGGCAGTCTTTCCTGGCCGGACGCTGAGTCCGGTTACCCTTCCCGCACCTTGAGCGCCAGTTCGACCCGCGAGTGGCAGTCGGTTTTGCGCATCAGGTTTTTGACATGCACTTTGGCGGTGCCCTCGCTGATAAACAGGGCCTCGCCAATGGCCTTGTTGCTTTTGCCCTCGGCAATCAATTCAGCAATCTGGCGCTCCCGGGGCGTCAGTTGCGCTGCCCAGTTCTCCTCCGCTTCAGCCAATGCGCCCTCCAGTCGGGGCGTCAGCACTGCCTGGCCAGCCATCACTTCGGCCAGACCTTCCACCAGCTCCTCCGGCTCGCTGTCTTTGACCAGATAGCCGTTGGCGCCCGCATCCAGCACCGCCTGCACGTCGCGGGGGTGGTCCGACACCGTGAACATCACCACCTTCAGGCGGGGAAAGTCCCGACGGATCGCCCGCAGGGTATCAAGACCGCTGAGCGGTCGCATATTGAGATCCAACAGGACCAGATCGGGCTGCTGACGGGCCAGTAATGCCAGAGCCTCGGGGCCATTGGCGGCCTCCCAGGGTGAGAGAAAACGGGGATCCCCCGCCAGCAGCTGGCATAAGCCACGTCGCAGCATGGGGTGATCGTCCACCAGCAGCAGTTGCCAGGGTTCAGCCATGAGAATCCTCCGAAGGAATGGTGACTGCGACCTGAACCCGGACACCGCCCAGGGGGGACTGGTCGATGCGCAGGGTGCCGCCCATCTGGCGGGCGCGCTCCTGCATGATGTTCAGGCCAAAATGATTTTCCGGGTTGTCCGGTGTGGTCATGCCGATGCCGTCGTCTTCGACGCTCATCACTAATTTGTCGTCTTCGGCCATACAGCGCAACTGAATGTGACCGGCCCCGGCGTGCTTGATGGCGTTCACCACCGCTTCCCGCATCAGCTGCAACAGGTGCACCTGCTGGGTGGCAGACAGGGTCATGGGGGGCAGCCGGTAATCCAGGGTCAGCGTCGCATCGCTGCGCTCCTCCAGTTCATTGAGGATGCACTCCAGAGCGCTGGGCAGGTCCGGGGCTTCCACCTTAAGGCGGAAGGTGGCCAGCAGCTCACGCAGCTGGCGGTAGGCGTTGTCGACCGAGACTTTCAGGGCTTGCCGGGCCTCTTCGATGCCTTCGGGGCTGCCTGCCTGAGTGGCCCGGTTCAGCAGGGTCAGCTGGATCTTCATATACGCCAGCAATTGGCCGAGCGAATCGTGCAGCTCCCGGGCAATCACCGCCCGCTCCTCCATCAGGCCGAGCCGCTCCTGCATCAGCAGGTCGCGGTGCTGTTGTACCGCGCGGCCCAACAGCAGGGCAAAGTTCTTAAGCAGGTCCCGGTCTGCGCGGTCCGCTGGGTAGAGCCGGATCTCGCCCAGTGCGTCACCGCCTTCATTCAGGGAGGCCCGGGCCGGTTCGCCCTCGTTACAGCCGAGACAGAGTGGCCGTTCACCGTCCAGCTGCAGACACACGCCATCGGCGTCCAGGTGTTGCTGCAGCGCGGTCATCAGGCGGGTCAGCACGCTGCTCTCCAGGCCGGTGCTGCTTAGGGTCTGGGCGGCATCGTAGAGGAAGGTCAGTCGTTCGTGGGCCTGGCGCAACGCCAGATCCTGGCTGACCACCTTGCTCTCCAGTTGCTGATAGAGGGTGTCGAGATCCCGGGCGGTGCTGGCCAGGGTCTGGCCCAGGGTATTGAGCTCGCGGTAACGGCTGGGCTGGGGGGTAAAGGCAAAATTGCGCGCGGCAATCGCTTCTGCACCCCGCTCCAGCCGCTCCAATGGCTGGGCGAATTGACGCCGGACAAAAAACAGGGCGTACACCGTCAGGGCCCCCATCAGGGCCAGGGTGAGGATCTGCGAGATCATCAGCACCCGCAGTTTTAACGCGCTGAACTTCTCCAGTGAATCCACAAAGGCATCAATCTCGTCGACAAAGCGTTTCACTTCTCGGACATAGCGGCGCGAGTTGCCCTCCTGGGCGTACTCCTTCATCAGGGTCCAGCGCTCCTTCACCAGGCGGTAGGTGTGGCCACTGGCGGCGGGCATATACCAGGCTTCAGAGCGGGCCAGAGCGGGGGAGTAGAGGATGGTTTCAAACTCCTCCAGTTTCTGTTCCAGATGGCGTCCCTCGGAATTGGCCAGAAACAGCAGCTGGTAGGAGCGCATCCGCAGTGAGCCGGAGTCATTGATGGCCTGAGCGTCACCGGTGCTGTAGAGCGCGGTGATCAGGCTGATGCCGCCTTGCAGGCAGAACAGCAGCGTCACCAGCAACATGGTATGGATGACGCTGGTGGTAAGTCGGGTGGTTCGGGCCATAACCGCTCCAGGCAGGGGGATGGCGACATTGTGCCCAGAGTTGTCAGGAAGGCAAAGCCACGGTGGCCAAGAGTGTGAGCCAGTTGGAGTGACAAGCTGATCACATCTGCCCGGGAAGCGACGAGGGAATGGTGGTTGGCAGGACGATGGCGTTAACACCTTGATCACAATCAACTCGGGCCGACATTGGACTTTTGGTGACTTGGGGTGCTTATCAATCCACGCTAGTCTAGGTTTGGTGAATGGTTTTCACTGGCGAGTTCACAAATACAAGGAGAAAAGCAATGGTGAGCACATTGCGATGGCGTGTTTTCAGCGTGGCGGCGTTGATGGCCGTGAGTACAGCCGCTGCTGGCGCGGGAAAGATCACTGAGGCAGACAGCAGTCAGTTTGCCAAATTTAAGCATCAGTACGAGACCTGGCAGCAAACCAAGGACAGCAGCGAGGTGGTGGACGCGCTGGCAGAGGACCCAATGTTGGTGGTGCTGTGGGCCGGTTATGGTTTTGCCAAGGACTACAACAAGGCCCGGGGTCACCATTACACCATTACCGATCTGCGCGCGACCCTGCGTACCGGCGCGCCGAAAGGGCCGGACGATGGCCCGATGCCGATGGCATGCTGGTCCTGTAAGTCGCCGGACGTGCCCCGTTACATCGAGGCCAATGGCGAGGACGCCTACTTCAAGGGCAAGTGGGCCCGGGGCGGTAACGAGATCACCCATGAGATCGGTTGCGGCAACTGCCACGACAACAATGCCCGCCTGCGCGTTTCGGTGCCCTTTGCAGACCGCGCGATGGAGACCATTGGCATGCCCTGGGATAAGGCCAGCAAGTCTGACCGTCAGTCCATGGTGTGTGGCCAGTGCCACGTAGAGTACTACTTCACGCCGGACAAGAAGTTCGTCAAATTCCCCTGGGATAACGGCCTGAGCGCCGACGAGATGGAGAAGTACTACGACGCGATCCAGTTCTCCGACTGGACCCACGGATTGTCCAAGGCGCCGATGCTGAAAGCACAGCACCCCGGTTTCGAAACCTGGAAAACCGGCACCCACGGCCGCAACGACGTGTCCTGCACCGATTGCCATATGCCGCGCGTGACCAACGCTGAGGGCCGGAAGTACACCGACCATAACGTTGGCAACCCGTTTGACCAGTTCGAGTTCACCTGTGCCCGTTGCCATGAGCAGTCCAAAGAGGAGCTGGAAGCGGTCACCAAGCACTACAAAGAGATGGTGACAGAGGCCAAGCTGAAGGCTGAGAAGCAGTTGGTGCATGCCCACTTTGAAGCGAAGGCAGCCTGGGATGCCGGTGCCACCGAAGCCGAGATGAAGGAGGCGCTCACCGCCATCCGCCACGCTCAGTGGCGTTGGGATATGTCCATCGCTTCCCACGGCATCCACGCCCATAACCCGGAAGAGGCCCTGCGTCTGCTGGCGTCTTCACTGGAGCGCAGCAGCGACGCCCGTGTTTCTCTGGCCCGGGTATTGGCCAAGCACGGCCAGTTGGAGCCGATTGCCTTGCCGGACATCTCCACCAAGGCGGCGGCCCAGGTGGCTGTCGGCCTGGATGAGCCGGCCATGCAGAAAGCCAAGGACGAGTTCCTCGAGACGGTTGTCCCCGAGTGGGATAAAGAGTACCAGGCCAAGTACGGCTCTGACGCTCAGTAACGCGACCGGACAAAAACGCCTCCTCTAAGGGGGCGTTTTTTTATGCCTGGTCTAGGGTTATCTGGTGTCTGTTAACTACCTAGGAGCTGAATATGGGTTTCATCAGCTGGATTATTCTCGGTTTGATCGTCGGTGCACTGGCGAAATGGATCATGCCGGGTAAAGACGGCGGTGGCTGGATCATGACCATCCTGCTCGGTATCGCCGGGGCCTTTGTCGGCGGCTACATCGGCCAGATGCTGGGCTGGGGCGGAGTCTCCGGCTTTGATGTCGGCTCATTGGCGCTGGCGGTTCTCGGGGCGCTGGTGGTGCTGTTTGTCTATAACAAAGTCAGCAGCTGACCTCGCCTGACGAAGGCTAAATCAACGCCCATCCGGTTCACCGGGTGGGCGTTTTTATGATTCATCGCATACTTCCGTGGGAACCTTGGCTCCGAGCCCGTTGCCACCTACCGAGCCATTGCCGGGGTGCCCCGGCGGGCACCAGAAGGGCGTTGCCCGGCTGCGCGCCCCGCTCTTGACACCCCTGCCTCCGGCGCGGCGAAAGCCCTTCGCTCCCACTCCTTCCCGTTCAGCACTGGCCAGACTCGCATCCTTGCTCGACTGGCACTCGGGCCATCCCTGGCCCTCGGCTTCACTCTCAGTCGCTCCCGCTCAGCGCCGCGAGTCGGCATTTGGTGGACGGCTGCGCCGTGATAGCTGGGTGCTCATTCTTATTCGGAAACAGCATCATTCCCTCAAGGCGAGCAGAGGCCATGAAAAGGTATTTTCTTGGAGAAGTCGCTACGGTCTTCTTTCCCCGCTCGTCCGCGAAGACTTTTTTATGGGCTGCAGGGGGCTGCACCAAGTTGGTGCCTCCCCTGGAAACGCCGGTTCAAAACGGTGCGTTTTTTCACCATCCCTTAACATGCATTTGAATAAGCCGCTGAAAATAATGAATAAAAAATTATGGCACGAGGGTTGTAATAGCGTTGGCACCAGCGACTGCAGGGATTAGGAGAACGGCATGAAATTGGTTAGCGCGATCATCAAGCCTTTTAAGCTCGACGACGTCCGTGAGGCGATTGCCGAGCTGGGGGTCGAGGGACTGACAGTGACAGAAGTGAAGGGATTCGGTCGTCAGAAGGGCCACACCGAGCTGTACCGTGGTGCTGAATACCAGGTGGATTTTCTGCCCAAGGTAAAACTGGAGATCGCCACCGCGACCGAGAACGTGGAGCGACTCATCGAGGTGATCTCCGCGGCGGCGGGCACCGGCAAGATTGGCGACGGCAAGATCTTCGTTATCGATCTTGAGCGTGTGGTGCGGATCCGCACCGGCGAAATGGACGCTGAAGCGATTTAAGGGAGAGAGGGTATGGAACAAGTAACGGCTTTGGGTGCCACGGTAGCGGAACTGCGCTTTGCCCTGGACACCTTCTATTTTCTGATTTCTGGTGCCTTGGTGATGTGGATGGCGGCCGGTTTCGCCATGCTGGAGGCGGGCCTGGTCCGCTCCAAAAACACCACCGAGATCCTGACCAAGAACATGTGCCTGTATGCCATCGCTTGCGCCATGTACCTGCTGGTGGGTTACCACATCATGTACGTGGACAACGGTGAGGGCGGCTGGTTGCCCAGCATTGGTGGCCTGATTGGCAGCCAGGCGGCAGACGCTGACCACGCTCTGGAGTCCGATTTCTTCTTCCAGGTGGTGTTTGTGGCAACCGCGATGTCCATTGTCTCCGGGGCAGTGGCTGAGCGCATGAAGCTTTGGGCATTCCTGGCCTTTGCCGTAGTGTTGACCGGCTTTATCTATCCAGTTGAGGGATATTGGACCTGGGGGGGTGGCTTTGTCTCCGAGAAACTGGGTTTTGTGGACTTTGCCGGTTCCGGCATCGTGCATATGGCTGGCGCCGCTGCGGCAATTGCCGGGGTGCTTCTTCTTGGTGCCCGTCGGGGCAAGTACAACCCGGATGGTTCGGTGAACCCCATCCCGGGTTCCAACCTGCCGCTGGCGACCCTGGGTACCTTTATCCTGTGGTTGGGTTGGTTCGGCTTTAACGGGGGGTCGCAGCTGATGGTGTCTGACGCTGAGAACGCCAGTGCGGTGGCCAAGATCTTCGTCAACACCAACTCCGCTGCCGCCTTTGGTGCCATCGCTGCGCTGCTGGTGTGCAAACTGACCTGGGGCAAGGCCGACCTGACCATGATCCTCAACGGTGCGCTGGCGGGCCTGGTGGCCATCACCGCAGACCCGCTGTCGCCGTCCCTGGTACTGGCGGCTGCGATTGGTGCGGTATCCGGTGGTTTGGTGGTGTTCTCCATCGTTGGCATGGATAAGGTCAAGATTGATGACCCGGTGGGGGCCATCTCTGTCCACGGCGTGTGCGGCCTGTTTGGTCTTCTGGTGGTGCCGGTGTCCAACGCGGACGCCACCCTGATGGGCCAGCTGGCCGGTGCCGCGGTGATCTTCGCCTGGGTATTTGGTGCCAGCCTGGTGACCTGGGGCGTGCTCAAAGCCACCATGGGCATTCGGGTCACCGAAGAGGAGGAGTACGACGGGATGGATCTGTCCGACTGTGGTATCGACGCCTATCCGGAATTTGTCTCGGTGAAAACCGCAGGCTGACCGCTCACATAATCGACAAACAAACAGCAAAGCCCCCTATCTCAGGGGGCTTTTTTTGATGTCGGTCATTGCTCCCTATGGGGTTAAGGGTTATCTTAACGTAAAAGAGAATTACTCCTATTCAAGAAAGGAGTTCACCACATGGGTCGTTACGCGTTTTCCGCCCTGCTACTGATGGTCAGCTCGCTGGCCTCCGCAGCGCAGCCGGTTACTGTTTACTCATATCGCCAGCCGTTCCTGGTGGAGCCGATGCTCGACATGTTCACCAAGGAAACCGGCATTCCGACCCAGGTGGTGTTTGCCCAAACCGGCCTCGAAGAGCGCCTCAAGCGTGAAGGGCGCCTCTCTCCGGCAGACGTGGTACTGACCACCGACATCTCCCGCCTGGCGACTTTGGTAGACATGGGCCTGACTCAGCCGGTGAACAGCGATGTGCTGAACGAGAACCTGCCGAGCCAGTACCGCGACCCCAACAACCAGTGGTTTGCCCTGACCCTGCGCGTGCGCAACATCTACAGCGCCAAGGACCGCGTTGGCCCGGCTGCCGACATCCGTTATGAAGACCTGGCGACCGCCCCGTTCAAGGGCAAGATCTGCATGCGCTCTGGTAAAAACGCCTACAACATCGCGCTGGTGGCTTCCATGATTGCCCACCACGGCGAAGCCGAGACCAAAGCCTGGCTGGAAGGCGTGAAGGCCAACCTGGCCCGTAAGCCGCAGGGTAACGACCGTGCGCAGGTGCGTGCGGTGGCTGAAGGCGCCTGTGATTACGCCATCGGTAACAGCTACTACTACGGTAAGATGCTGGAAGACGACAACCAGCGTGGCTGGGCCGAAGCGGTTGTGATCAACTTCCCCAACCAGAATGACCGCGGTGCGCACATGAACGTGTCCGGCGGTGCCATGGCGAAACACGCCAAGAACCCGGAAGGGGCCCAGCGCCTGCTGGAGTTCCTCTCCAGCGAACAGGCCCAGGGCCTGTATGCCGAACTGAACTACGAATACCCGGTAAATCCGAAGGTCGCCCCCTCTGAGCTGGTGGCGTCCTGGGGGCAGTACAAAGCGGACGTACTGCCGGTGGCCAAACTTGCTGAACATCACGCGGCAGCAGTGAAGCTGCTCGACGAGGTGAAGTTCGATCTCTAAACGATGATTCTGACGCTTTCGCGACGTTGGAGTGTGGGCGGCTTCCTGACGGCAGCCGCCCTGACGTTACCCCTGTTCGCGCTGGTGCTGCAGTCACTGCAGCCCGATCAGGATGCGTTCCAACACCTGACCAACACCGTGTTGAATGCCTATGTGGCCAACACGGTGTCGTTGATCTTACTGGTCTGTCTCGGCAGCTTGCTGCTGGGGCTCCCTTCTGCCTGGCTGGTGGCGATGTGCCGGTTCCCCGGCCAACGGGTATTCCAGTGGGCGATGCTGTTGCCCTTGGCAATGCCCGCCTACATCGTGGCCTACGTCTATACCGACCTGCTTGACTATGCCGGACCGATTCAGCGCCTGCTCCGGGATGTGGCCGGATTCCAGGGCCCGATGGATTACTACTTCCCGCCGGTTCGTTCCCTCGGTGGCGCCGCCATCATGCTGTCCCTGGTGCTGTTCCCCTACGTGTTTATGCTGGCGCGTACCGCCTTTCTGGAGCAGGCCAGTAACCTGATCCAGGCCAGCCGAACCCTGGGTTGTACCCCCTGGCAAAGCTTCTGGCGACTGAGCCTGCCACTGGCCCGTCCGGCCATTGCGGTGGGCCTGTCCCTGGTCGCGATGGAGACCCTGGCGGACTTTGCCACGGTCAGCTACTTCGCCGTCAACACGTTGACCACCGGGGTGTACGACATCTGGCAGGGCCATGGCAGCATGAGCAGTGCCGCCCGTCTCTCTACCCTGATGCTGTTGGGCATCGCGGTGCTGATGTTCGGTGAGCGCATGGCCCGCCGGCGTCAGCAGCAGTTCCAGAAAGCGGAGGGTAAGAGCGCCGATTATGGTTACACCCTGACCGGCTGGCGCGCCGTGGTGGCTACCGGTTACTGCACTTTGCTGCTGTTCCTCTCCTTTATCCTGCCGGCGCTGATCCTGCTGGACTACGCGGTGGAATATTTCGACCCGGACTCGCTGAGCCAGTTCTGGCAGTACAGCGCCAACAGCCTGATGGTTTCCGCTTTGGTGGCGGCGCTGACGGTGGTGATCGCGCTGGGGCTGCAGTTCCTGGCTCGGGTCAGCCCGCGGCGCTGGGACCGCTGGCCCAGCCGCATCGCCGGTTTTGGCTATGCGTTGCCGGGCACGGTTCTGGCCATCGGCATCCTGATCCCGCTGACCCGCGCCGATTTCGCCATCAATGACCTGGCGGAGGCGATGGGGATGGGCTTACCCGGCCTCATACTCTCTGGCTCAATGGTGGCCATTGTGTTTGGCTACACCGTCCGCTTCCTGGCGGTCGCGCTGGGCAGCATTGAGTCCAGCTTTAAGCGGGTGAGTCCGTCGTTGGATATGGCGGGTGCCACCATGGGCTACGGCCCTGCCGGGGTGTTGCGCCATATTCACCTGCCTTTGGTGCGGCGCGGCATGCTGGCGGCGGCCCTGATCGTCTTTATCGAGGCGATGAAAGAGCTGCCCGCGGCGCTGCTGCTGAAGCCCATTGGCTTTGAAACCCTGGCGACTTACGTGTATCAATTCGTCTCCGATGAGGCGCTGGAACTGGGCGCACTGCCGGCACTGGTGATTGTGTTGGTGGGGCTGCTGCCGGTGCTGTATCTCAACCGCAGTTTGGAGCATGTCCACTGATGTCGAAACTTCGCATCGACGCCCTGGTGTGTGAATACGATGGTAAGCGCATCCTGTCTGACCTGGCGCTGTCATTGGCTGAAAACGAAATCCTGGCGCTGCTGGGCCCCAGTGGCTGTGGCAAAACCACGCTGCTGCGCGCCATTGCCGGCCTGATGCCGGTGCACGGCGGCCAGGTCAGCCTCGACGGTGAGGTGATCTCCTCTGCCGACCAGCTGGTGCCTGCTGAACAACGCGGCATCGGCGTGATCTTCCAGGATTACGCCCTGTTCCCGCACCTGACCGTGGCCCGCAATATTGGCTTTGGCCTGCGCCACTGGCCCAAAGCGGAAGCCCGTGCGCGGGTGGAAGAGATGATCCGCCTGGTTAAGCTCGATGGCCTGGGCGATCGCTACATTCATGAACTCTCCGGCGGCCAGCAGCAACGGGTGGCGATCGCCCGCGCGCTGGCCTACAAACCGAAGCTGCTGCTGTTGGATGAGCCCTTCTCCAACATCGACAGCCAGGTGCGTGGTGAGCTGATGGCAGAGATCCGCGCCATTCTGCGTTCGCAGGGCGTGAGTGCCATCTTCGTGACCCACTCCAAGGAGGAGGCCTTCGCCTTTGCCGACCGGCTGGCGTTGCTGCATGAGGGCAAGGTGGTGCAGACCGGTCCGGCGGAAGAGCTGTACTACCGTCCGGTGAGCCGTTTTGTGGCGGATTTCCTGGGCGGTGGCAACTATCTGGATGCCATTGTGGCCAGCGAACACGAAGTGGAAACGCCGCTGGGTGCCATCCACAGCATCAGCCCGTTGTGCTTCCCGCCCACCCATCGCGGTGAGCTGCTGCTGCGGCCACAACAGCTGGCGCTGGAGCCGGACGCGCATGGCAGTGGGGTGATCACCGCTCGTCGCTTTAAGGGCACCTACTGCGATTACCAGGTCAGCGTTGGCCCAGTGGAGCTGGCGGTGCGCTCCGGCCATATCGGTCTGGAACAGGGACAGCGCGTGGCGGTGGCGGCTTTGCCCCACGCTCTGGTGCTGTTTTAATTGGGGTAAATCAATCTTTTCCTTTACGCCACTTGCCAGTCCCGGCCGGGCTGCGCAGACTGTGGGATTGAAACTCAGATCTGTCGGTACTGACCATGTCCGTTGATATCACCAACAAGGAAGGACGCATGCCCAGGGAACAGGGTGGGATCTGTGCAGAGGGCAACCTGCACGGCATCTATTTGATGTTTAATGCCAGCGAAGGCGCGGAATCCACATTGCCGCGCGTGATCGCGGGTTTGGCCGCCTGGCTGCAAACCTCGGCAGACCGCAACGCCGATTGCGCCTTTAACGGCTTTGTCGCCATTGGGGCCAACTACTGGGACAGCCTGTATCCGCAGGGTCGCCCGGCGGAACTGGCCCCCTTCCCGAGCTTTGAAGCGGAAGACCGCAGTGCCCCGAGCCAGCCGGTTGACCTGTTTGTGCATATCCGCAGCGACCGGCTCGACGTTAACCACATTGCCGCCACTGAAGTGTGCCGCCGCCTGGCGGGCCTGGCGGAGTTGGTGGAAGAGGTACGCAGCTTCCGTTACCTGGACGCCCGTGACCTGACCGGCTTTGTCGATGGTACCGAGAACCCCACCGGCGCGCACCGTCGTGAGGTGGCTCTGGTGGGTGCGGAAGACGCCGCGTTTGCCGGTGGCAGCTACATCCATACCCAGCGCTACGTGCACAACATGCCGCTGTGGGAGCGCCAATCCCTGAAAACTCAGGAAGACACCATTGGCCGCACCAAGGTGGAGAACGTGGAGTACCCCAGTGCCGCCAAGCCGGGCTTTGCCCACATCAAGCGGGTTAACCTGAAGTACGAAGACGGCACCAGCATGGAGCTTCTGCGCCAGAGCATGCCTTACGGCAACATGCAGGAGCAGGGCCTGTTCTTTATCGCCTGCTGCAAGACCCCGCTGCACTTCACCGCGCAGCTGAAGTCGATGATTCACGGTGATGGCGAGCATTACGACCACCTGCTCAAGTTTACCCAGGCGGTCAGTGGTGCGGCGTACTTTGCCCCCTCCATCGATTTTATGGAGCAGGCTGCCGGCCTGTAAGGTCAGCCCCAGACACAAAAACGCCCGGCCAATGCCGGGCGTTTTTTTATGCCACCACCTCAGTCGTGGTAGTTGAACAGCGCTTTAACGGTGTCCTGGGTTTCCGCCATGGCACTGATCTGGCTGGGGGCGATAAAGATGGTGTCGTCACCGGCGATGGTGCCGAGGATCCCTTCCGCTTTGCCCATGGAGTCGAGCAGGCGGGCGATCAGCTGGGCGGCACCGGGGCTGGTGCGGACCACGATCATGGCGCCATTGTTGTCGACATCCAGCACCAGGTTGCGCAGCTGCGCATTGGCGGTGGGCACGCCCAGCTCCGCCGGCAGGCAGTAGACCATCTCCTGCTTGGCATTACGGGTGCGTACAGCGCCGAATTTGCTCAGCATCCGGGACACTTTGGACTGGTTGATGTTGTTGAACCCGGCTGCCTGCAGGGCGGCAACAATCTCCCCCTGCGAGCCAAAGCGCTCCTCCTTCAGTAAGGACTTAAAAGCGCGTACCAGTTCTTCTTGTGCGTTGGCGTTTCTCATTGTGGTAATCGATTCTGCCGTTTGGACTGGGCCACTTTGAATAAGGTCTGCTTAAAAAGCAAGTGATATTCACATCTTGGGAATAAAAATGCATCGATTGCCCTTCATTGTGCCCCTTTGATAGCCGTTAGTGATGACAGGCTAGACAACCGTCATTGGTCGCATTGCCATCAGAATTGGCTTTGGGTATTGTGGGCGCCAGTTGGAAAGATGATCCACGTCACATCAATGGAAAGATGGAGAATACGATGAAAGTTGCAGTACTGGGTGCCGCTGGTGGCATTGGTCAGGCTCTGGCCCTGTTGTTGAAGCTGAATCTGCCCAAGGGCAGCGATCTGGCCCTTTATGATATCGCTCCGGTCACTCCTGGTGTGGCCGTCGACATCAGCCACATTCCTACCGCCGTCAACGCCAAAGGTTACGCTGGCGAAGACCCGACTCCCGCCCTGGAAGGCGCTGACCTGGTGCTGATCTCCGCCGGTGTGGCCCGTAAGCCGGGCATGGACCGTGCTGACCTGTTTAACGTCAACGCGGGCATCATCCGTAACCTGGTTGGCAAGGTTGCCGAAGTGGCGCCCACCGCCTGCATCGGTGTGATCACCAACCCGGTAAACACCACCGTGGCCATCGCTGCCGAGGTGCTGAAGAACGCCGGTGTCTACGACAAGAACAAGCTGTTCGGTGTGACCACTCTGGATGTCATCCGCTCTGAAACCTTCATCGCCGAAGCCAAGGGCCTGAGCCCGGAGCAGGTGAAGATCAACGTGATTGGCGGCCACAGCGGCGTGACCATCCTGCCGCTGCTGTCCCAGGTGGAAGGCGTCTCCTTCACCGACGAAGAGATTGCCAGCCTGACTCACCGCATCCAGAACGCCGGTACCGAAGTGGTGGAAGCCAAGGCCGGTGGTGGCAGCGCAACCCTCTCCATGGCCCAGGCCGCCTGCCGCTTCGGTCTGTCGGTGGTGCGTGCCCTGCAGGGTGAGAAAGGCGTGGTTGAGTGTGCCTACGTGGAAGGCGCCGGTGAACATACCCGCTTCTTCGCGCAGCCGGTTGAGCTGGGCGTAAACGGCGTTGAGAACATTCTCTCCTACGGTGCCCTGAGCGACTTCGAGAAGCAGGCGCTGGATGGCATGCTGGAGACCCTCAGCGGCGACATCAGCAAAGGCGAAGCCTTCGTTAACGGCTGATAAGGCCGGGATAAAAAAAAGCGCCCTCAGGGGCGCTTTTTTTGTGGCTGAAGCGGAGCCTCAGTTACGGCGTTCGACCGCGATGCGGGCCAGGGAGGCCAGCGCTTCCCTAAACGGCGTCTCCGGCAGTACGTCGAGGGCGGCAATGGCCTTGTCGGCCTCTTCCACGGCGCGCTGCATGGTGTACTCCAGTGAGCCGACCTGATTCAGGGTGGCCACCACCTCGTCCACCTCGTCACAGCCGCCGTTTTCGATGGCGCTGCGGATCTGCTGGCTCTGGGCTTCCGGAGCGTGAGCGATGGCGTGGATCAGCGGCAGGGTCGGTTTGCCCTCGGCCAGGTCGTCACCCAGGTTCTTGCCCAGCTCTTCGGCGTCGGCGGTGTAGTCGAGCACGTCGTCCACCAGCTGGAAGGCGGTGCCCAGATAACGGCCGTAGTCGGACAGGGCGTCACACACTTCGGTGGGCTGGTCGGCGATAACCGCCGCCAGGTGTGTGGCGGCTTCAAACAGGCGGGCGGTCTTGCAGTAGATCACCTGCATGTAGCTTTCTTCGGTGGTGTTGGGGTCGTTGCAGTTCATCAACTGCAGCACTTCCCCTTCCGCCAGCACGTTGGTGGCGTCGGCCAGGTCTTCCAGTACACGGGGGCGCTTCAGTTCCGTCATCATCTGGAACGAGCGGGTGTAGAGGAAGTCACCAACCAGCACGCTGGCCTGGTTGCCGAACAGGGCGTTGGCGGTTTCGCGACCCCGGCGCATGGTGGACTCGTCCACCACGTCGTCGTGCAGCAGGGTTGCGGTGTGGATGAACTCAATGATGGCGGCCAGTTTGACGTGGTCATCGCCCTGATAATCCACCGCGCGCGCAGCCAGCACTGCCAGCAAGGGTCGCATCCGCTTTCCACCACCATTAATGATGTAGAAGGAAAGCTGGTTGATCAGTACCACGTCGGAGTGGAGCTGATCGTAGATCATCTGGTTGACCATCTTCATATCGTGGTCGGCCAGGTCGCGGATGGCGTTCAAGTCCATATTGATCCCAAGGTCTGGATTCTGCAGGCACAAGCCTACTATTATTGAGGTACGGCGGCGCCCAATTCTACCGCAATTCCCCCGGGTTAACAGTGCCATTGGCTCTTCGTTGGGACGGTCTCGATCCTTCTGGCGATCTTTTTTCAATGGCCCCTTGCCTGTTTAGTGTCCATGCCGTAGAATGCGCGCCCATTGTCAAACAGTTTTAGTCGCACCCTGACCCCCCTTGTGCGGTGGTGACAGCGTGTGAAATAGCGGAGTTATTATGTACGCGGTTTTCCAAAGTGGCGGTAAGCAACACCGTGTCGCCGAAGGCCAAACCCTGCGTCTGGAGAAACTGGACGTAGAAACCGGCGCGACCATCGAATTCGACCAGGTTCTGCTGATCGCCAACGGTGAAGAAATCAAAGTAGGTGCCCCTCTGGTAGAAGGCGGTAAAGTTGTAGCTGAGGTTGTGAACCACGGTCGTGCCGATAAGGTGAAGATCGTTAAGTTCCGTCGCCGTAAGCACCACCGCAAGCAGATGGGCCACCGTCAGTGGTTCACCGAAGTTAAGATCACCGGTATCAACGGTTAATCGAGGAGTTCTGAGAGATGGCACACAAGAAAGCTGGCGGTTCTACTCGTAACGGCCGCGATTCTGAAAGCAAACGCCTGGGTGTTAAGCGCTTCGGCGGTGAATCCGTTCTGGCGGGTAACATCATCGTTCGTCAGCGTGGCACCAAGTTCCACGCCGGTGACAACGTAGGTGTTGGTAAAGACCACACCCTGTTCGCCACCGCCGACGGCAAGGTGAAGTTCGAAGTGAAAGGCAAGCAAAACCGTAAATTCGTGAGCATCGTTGCCGAGTAAGCCGGACTGACCGGATGGAAAAGCCCCGCACCTGGCGGGGCTTTTTGCGTACTAAGGGTATACTTATTAACCGATCCCCAATTCATTGGTTCGCTTGCGTTCCCGCGACTTAATGGCGCGACGCCAGGCCTGGAAGAGGGGCCAATGAATTGGGTTTGAAAGGGGCTGGATCATGAAGTTTGTAGATGAAGTCACCATTCGGGTGGAAGCGGGCGACGGCGGCAGCGGCGTAGTCAGCTTCCGTCGTGAAAAATACATCCCGAAAGGGGGACCGGACGGCGGTGACGGCGGTGATGGCGGCGACGTATTCCTGGTGGCCGACGAAAACCTCAACACCCTGGTGGACTACCGCTTTGAGCGTTGCCACCGGGCCGTGCGTGGCGAGAACGGCCGCGGCGGTAACTGTACCGGTAAACGTGGTGACGACCGCATCCTGAAGGTGCCGGTGGGCACCCGTGCCGTGGACGCCGACACCGGTGAGGTGATTGGTGACCTGACCCAGCACAACCAGAAACTGCTGGTGGCCAAAGGCGGTTTCCACGGCCTGGGCAACACCCGCTTTAAAAGCTCCGTAAACCGTGCCCCGCGTCAGAAGACCCTGGGCACCAAGGGTGAGCACCGCGAAGTGCGCCTGGAGCTGATGCTGCTGGCGGACGTGGGCCTGCTGGGTCTGCCTAACGCCGGTAAATCCACCTTTATCCGCTCGGTCTCTGCGGCCAAGCCGAAGGTGGCGGACTACCCCTTTACCACTCTGGTGCCGAACCTCGGTGTGGTGCGTCCTGAGCCGTCCAAGAGCTTTGTGATTGCCGACATCCCGGGCCTGATTGAAGGGGCCTCTGATGGTGCCGGTCTGGGCATCCGCTTCCTCAAGCACCTTGAGCGTTGCCGTGTGCTGCTGCACATCATCGATATGGCACCGTTTGACGAGAGCGATCCGGCGGAAGGCGCCAAGGCGATCCTGGGCGAGCTGAAAGCCTACTCTCCGAAGCTGTTCGACAAGCCGCGCTGGCTGGTGCTGAACAAGCTGGACCTGGTGCCCGAGGAGGAGCGCGAGGCCCGCATCAACGCCATCGTCGAAGCGCTGGAGTGGGAGGGCGAGGTGCACACCATCGCCGCCATCAGCAAGCAGGGCACCGAAGTGTTGTGCAAGCAGCTGATGCAACTGCTCGACACTCTGCCGCACGATATGGTTGAGGAGCAGGCCGAGGAAGAGGTGACCTTTAAGTGGGAGCACTACCACGCTCAGCAGATGCGCGATGCCGTCGTTGAAGAGGATGACGACGACTGGGACGACTGGGACGACGACGATTACGACGTTGAGGTCGTGTATCAGAAATAAACGGCATTGCCGTATCATATGGGGACCTTAGGGTCCCCTTTTGATGACGATAAGAACAACAACACGAAATGGACGTTCAAACCCAAAACGAGATCACCCGGGTGGCGGTGCGCGCTGCCCAGCAGATGCTGGCCTGGGGCGCGGAGAGTGAGCTGGTCGAGGACGTTGGCCAGCGCATGGGCCGCGCCTTTGGTGTCGACAGCGTCGAACTCTCTATCTCGGCCAATGCCCTGGTGATGACCACCCTGTACCAGGGCCGCTGCGTCACCACCACCCGCCGCCTGCGCGAGCATGGCCTCAATATGCACATGGTGTGCGAGGTGCAGCGGATCTGCGTGCAGGCGGAAAAGGGCATCGTTGACCTCACCCTCGCCGGCCGTCGTCTGGCCCGTCTGACCCCCTGGACCTGGAACCGATGGGCCGTGGTGGCCATTATCGGCCCCTCCTGCGCCGCATTTGCCCACTTCTTTGGCGCCGATCTGGCGGGCTGCCTGGTGACGGCGCTGGCCTCCTCCGCCGGCATGGCGGTGCGGCAGTCGCTGGCCCGTCGTCACTACAACGTGCTGGTCAACTGGGCGGTAACCGCCTTTGTTACCACGCTGCTGACCCGCTTTGGCGGCCTGTTGGAGTGGACCGACACGCCGGAGATCGCCACCGCCGCCTGCGTGCTGATGCTGGTGCCGGGCTTCCCCATGATCAATGCCGTCGCCGACATGGTGAAGGGCCACTACAACGTTGGTATGGCACGTTGGGGCCAGGCCACGCTGATGACCATTGCCGCCGCCATCGGCATCACCCTGGCGATGCAACTGACCGGACTGGGGTGGCTGTAATGGACCTGATCAGTCTGACCTTCAATGCCTTGGTCGCCTCCATACCTGCGGTGGGCTTCGCTATGGCCTTTAACGTGCCCGGACGCTACTTGTGGCGGTGTGGGTGTGCCGGTGCCATGGGGTTTGCCATCCGTGGCCTCCTGATGGCTCTGGGGGCCCCTATCGAGTGGGCCACCTTTGTCGCCGCCGCCTCGGTGGGGTGGCTGACGGTGCACTGGTCGCGCCGTACCCTGGCGCCGATGCAACTTTACGGGGTGGCCGCCATCATCCCGATGATTCCGGGCAGCTACGCCTTTAACACCGTGATTGGGCTGGTCGAGATGAGTGCCGTGGGGGCCAGCGAGCCGCTGATGGAGCAGGTGCTGGTCAATGGCGTCAAAACCGTGTTTATCGTCGGCGCCCTGAGCGTCGGTCTGGCCCTGCCGGGACTGCTGTATTACCGTAACCGCTCAATCATCTGAGCTGACACAAGGAGCCGAGTTGATGCGCATTGCGCTGATCGCCTGCATGGCCCGTAACCGGGTTATCGGCAAGGACAACCAGATGCCCTGGCACCTGCCGGCGGACCTGAAACACTTTAAGGCCGTAACCCTGGGGAAACCCGTGGTGATGGGCCGCCGCACCTTCGAGTCCATTGGGCGCCCGCTGCCGGGCCGCCACAACATCGTGATCACCCGCCAGGCGGATTACGCCCGGGAAGGCGTTACCGTGGTGGCCAGCATTGAGGCAGCCATCGCGGCCGCCGGTGCCGTTGAGGAGCTGATGATCATCGGTGGCGGAGAGTTGTATGCGGCGATGCTGCCGCGAGCGGACCGACTCTACATTACCGACGTTGATCTGGACGTGGAGGGCGATACGCACTTCCCGGATTATCAGGCGCTGGGGTGGGATGAAGTTGAGCGAACCGTTTATCAGCCCGATGAACGAAATCTTTACACCCTCACTTTCCGCACCCTGGACCGACGAGTCGGTTAAAGATATACCGTTATTTTTCCGCCTGTTATAAGCTCCGGTTAATGACTCGTTAGAAGTCTGTAACTGCAGTTCCATTACAGGGAGTGAAATGATGCGCTTTACCGCTTGCCTGATGGCGGCCGGCCTCGTCGCCGGCAGCCTCACCTACAGCCCCTCCAGCCACGCCAACGTTGAACAACTGGTGGCCAGCATGTGCGACTACGTCGCAGCCGATGACAAAAACCGTCTGCGCAAGAAGCTGAAAGACGCCCGCATTAAGTTGCGTTCGGTCTACGATGGCGTCAGCTGCAACGGCAACAGCCTGTTGCGCACCGCCATGTTGGCCGACGCCCAGGATGTGGGGGTGTTTCTGGTCAAACAGTTGCCGCGCAAAAGTCTGAGCAGTGCGGAGGCCGATGGCCAGACCGTGCTGCAATGGGCCGAGGCCCAGGGGCTGGCGAACAGCGCCATTGCCGCTGAGATCAGCTCACGCGCCAACTGACGGTGTACCGAAACTGAAAAAACCGCCCGGAAGGGCGGTTTTTTTATGGTGGGTTCAGCGAGGGGGTTACACCTTAAACTCCCGCACCTGAAGCTGAAGCTCCTCGGCCAGCTGGGCCACCTGTTGGCTTGAGGTGGCGGTTTGGACTGCGCCGGAGCTGGTCTCCTCAGCGATCCCAGCGATCTGCTCCAGTCGGCTGGAGATGGTTTGCGCCACCTGATCCTGCTCCTGGGCCGCCTGGGCGATCTGGTGTCCGGCGGCATAGACCCGGTCCACCGCTGTGGCGATGGCATCCAGCATCCGGTTGGCTTCCTCGGTTTTGGCCACACTTTGCTGAGCCTGGGTCTGTCCTTGCTGCATCACCGATACCGCTTCTTTGGCGCCGTGCTGAAGCGCTTCGATCATCTGCTGGATCTCGGTGGTGGACTGCTGGGTGCGTGACGCCAGGGAGCGTACTTCATCCGCCACCACGGCAAAACCACGACCCTGCTCGCCGGCCCGGGCGGCTTCAATGGCCGCGTTCAGTGCCAGCAGATTGGTTTGTTCCGCGACGCCCCGAATCACATCGAGAATGCCACCAATGGCGGCGCTGTTCTCATCCAGCTGATGGATCACGCCGGCGGCACGTTCCACTTCATCCGCCAGGGCCTGAATGGCCGCGCCATTGGCGTCAGAGATCGCTTTGACCTGCTTGGCCTCATCGTCGGCCAGCTTGATCTCACCCAGAGCATCACTGGCCCCGGTGGCCACCTGAGTGGCGGAGACCGACAACTCGGTGGTGGCACTGGCCACCTGGTCTACCTGGCTTTTCTGCTCCTGAATGCCGGAGGTGGTCTGGGCGGTGACCGCAGAGGTTTCCTCGGCGGCGGCGGCCAGTTGGTTGGCCCGGTCGATAATGGACTGGATCAGGCTGCGCAGGCTGTCGACCAGTCGGTTGGTGTTATTCACCAGTTGGCCAAACTCGTCGTCGCGGTGGTAGCTGAGCTTCTGGGTCAGGTCGCCCTGAGCCAGCACCGCCAGCGCATCGTTAACCTGGCCCAGCGGGCGGGTGATGGCGCGAATGGTCACGATGCCGATGCTGGCTGCCACCAGAATGGACAGCACCATCACCACCATGGTTCGGCTGCCACTGCTGTCCAGTGCCTGTTGAGTCAGCTCGCCTGCGCGATTGCTGATGGCCACAACCTGATCGTGAAGTTGGTTAATCTGGGTTTGCAGGGTGCTTTGCAGGGCGCGGGCCTGGGCCAGGGCGGCATCCGCTTCGGACTGAGCCCGCAGGATGGACTGCTGGTCTGCCACGACACCGGTTTGTTCGGCAAACATCGCCAGAATGGCGGTCAGACTGTCATCGATCTCGGCACCCAGGTCGGGATCGATGCGATCGCTGCCATCCGGGCGGGTCCAGATCAGGTTGCTCTGCAGATACTCCAGATTGCTGAGCAGGTAGCTCAACTCCCCCTCCAGCGTGTCCACTAGAGTCAGGTTTTCCGCTTTGGGCAACTCCAGCGCGATGGAGATCAGTCCCACCAGGCTGGTTTCGAGGGTGTTGGCGTGGCCGGCGAGGGTCTGGTCGCCGGCGTTGTCGGAATACTCCAGGTCCATCACGTCCAGCAGCATGGAACTGGTGTCATCCACCAGCTCTTCCAGTGAAGTGAGGCGCTGGGCCAGCTGTTGGCGTTCCAGCAGTGCCCGACCCTGGGCATCCACCAGTTGTTCCACCTGCTGCCAGTAGTCATCGTGCTGCTGGCCAATGGTGTTCAGTGGTTTGGTGAGGCTGTCCCGGCCACTGACCACGCGGGTCAGTTCGCTGCGGGTTTGGGTCCAGGCTTGCTGCAGTGAATTCAGGGTGTCCTGATGCTGACTGAGGGTGGCGTCGTCGGTGCTGTAGTAGGCATTCACCACGGCCAGTTGCTGGGCGTTGAGGAGGCGTTCGAGGGCACCGGTGCCATCTTTGGCGGGCAGAGAGAAGGTGTTGAAGCTTTGAGTCTGGGTACTGACCGTGCCGATGCTGACCAGTGACATGCCGCCAAGCAGAAGCAGCAGCAGGGTGACCAGCGTGAAGCCACCGATGATGCGCATGGCAACCGTAATTTTCATAACCCTCTCCCTGAATTATTGTTTTTGTTCCATTTTTGCCCACATGTTATCAGTCTGATGCCAAAAGCACAGGGGCCAATCATATTGATCGGCCCCTGTGAACAAAACTTGAGCAAATGGGTGGGAGATCAGTCCAGTGCGGTCTGGTAGTGGCGCTGATTGTCCTCGAGACACCAGAGGGTCATATGGTTGCCCCAGCAGCAGCCGGTATCGAGGGCGATGGCGTTCGCGTTCTGGGTGCGGCCCATCAGTGCGGCCCAATGGCCAAACACCAGGCGGTGGGTCTGGAGCAGGGTGTGGCCGGGGAAGCGGAACCAGGGCACCAACTCGCGCTCGTCGTCCGGGCCCAGCTTACTGGCGAAGTCGAGACGACCGTCCAGATGCAGAAAGCGCATCCGGGTCAGGGCGTTGACGGTGTAGGTCTGGCGCTGCACCTCGTCGTCGAGGTCGCGGTCATCGTCGGGCTTTTCGCCATACATCTGGCCGATAAAGTCGAGGTAACGCTTGCCTTTGAGGGTTTTCGATACCGCTTTGGCGCGGGCCCGGGCGGTGTCCAGATCCCAGTGCGGTGGCAGGCCGGCGTGGGTCAGCAGCAGCTTCTGTTGCGGCAACTCATGGAGCAGGGGTTGCTGGCGCAGCCAGTCCACCAGTTCCGGCAGGTCCGGGGCGGCCAGCAGCGGGTCAACCCGGTCACGGGGCTTGTACTTTTTGATCCCCGCCGCCACGGCCAACAGGTGCAGGTCGTGGTTACCCAGCACGGTTTGTCCGGCCGGGCCCATCTCCCGCATCAGGCGCAGTACTGACAGCGAATCCGGACCACGGGCGATCAGATCGCCACAGGCCCACAGGGTGTCCTGGCTGGGGTCGAAGTGGACCTTATCCAGCAGGCGGCGCAGTTCGTCATAACAGCCCTGGATATCGCCGACAAAGTAATTTGCCATTCAGTGCAGTGCTCCCGGAACGGACAGTTGGAATCGGGGGATAGCGGCTTTCAGGGCACCGTGGTCACCCTCAAGGGTGTAGTAGCCGGTCATGCTGCCAAGGGGGGTCGCCAGCACCACGGAACTGGTGTAGCGAAAGGTCTGGCCCGGTACCAGCGTGGGGGTTTCGCCCACCACGCCAGCGCCTTCCACCTGCATCTGTTCACCGTTGCCGTCGGTGATCTGCCAGTTACGGCGTTTCAGGGTCAGGGTATGGTGGCTGACGTTAGTCAGCGACAGACTGTAGTGGAACAGGTAGCGACCCTTCGAGGGCTCGGATTGCTCCTCGATGTACTGGGTCACTACCTCGATGGCCAGGGGCATATCAGCTGGCATTGCGCTCACTGATGTAGTTGGCCATGGCAACATATTCGGGCAGGCTGATGCGCTCCGGACGCAGCGTCGGGTCGATGCCCAGTGCGGCGAAATCGTCGTCGTTCAGCTGGCCCTTAAAGTTGTTGCGCAGGGTTTTGCGACGCATGGTGAATGCGGTGGCAACCACCTTCTCCAGCGTCGCGACGTTGGTGGCCGGGTAGGGCTTTTCAACGTGCGGCACCAGACGCACCACGGCGGAGTCCACCTTCGGCGGCGGGGTAAAGCAGCCGGGCGGCACTTCCAGCACCGGAATGCACTGGCAGTAGTACTGCGCCATGACGCTGAGGCGACCGTAGTTCTTGTGACCCGGGCCAGCACAGAGGCGTTCTACCACCTCTTTCTGCAGCATAAAGTGCATCGACTCAACGCTGTCCACGGTCTCGAACAGGTGGAACATCAGCGGGGTGGAGATGTTGTAGGGCAGGTTGCCGAACACCTTCATCCGCTTGCCCGGTTCGGCCAGCTGGTTGAAGTCGAACTTGAGCGCATCGCCTTCGTGGATGGTCAGTTTCTGGCCCCAGCGGGGCTGGTGACGCAGGCGTTCGGCCAGGTCACGGTCGAGTTCCACGACGTTGAGGTGCTCAACCTGATCGGCCACCGGCTCGGTCAGCGCGCCCAGACCCGGGCCGATCTCGACCATGATGTGGTCGTTATCGGGACGAATGGCCGCGACGATGCGGTCGATAACCGACATGTCGTGGAGGAAGTTTTGGCCGAAGCGTTTACGGGCTCGGTGACCCAGGTGCACATTGTTGCTCATGAATTCTGATGTGTTGCCAGCTCTATCGCTTTGCTAAGGGCGACCCGGAAGCTGCCACAATCGGCCTGGCCGGTACCAGCCAGTTCGAGTGCAGTGCCGTGGTCGACGGAGGTGCGGATAAAGGGCAGCCCCAGGGTGATGTTAAGGGCACGCCCAAATCCCTTGTATTTTAGCACCGGCAATCCCTGGTCATGGTACATGGCCAGAACGACATCGGCCTGGTCCAGGTACTTGGGTTGAAACAGGGTATCGGCCGGCAGAGGGCCTGTGAGCAACATCCCTTCGCTGCGCAGGGTGGCCAGGGTGGGCTCGATCACTTCGAGCTCTTCCCGGCCAAGGTGGCCCCCTTCCCCGGCATGGGGGTTGAGGCCGCACACCAGGATACGGGGCTGTTCGAGCGCGAACTTCTCCCGCAGATCCTGATGCAGAATCCGGATCACCTTCTCCAGCCGTGCCGGGGTGATCGCTTTGGCCACGTAGGCCAGTGGAATGTGGGTGGTGACCAGAGCGACCTGCAGCCCCTCGGTGGCCAGCATCATCACCACATCCTGACAACCGGCCTGCTGAGCGAAAAACTCGGTATGGCCGGAAAAGCTGATGCCTGCCTGGTTGATGATGCCCTTATGGACCGGGCCGGTCACCACCGCCGCGAACTCGCCACTGAGGTTGTGTTCGCAGGCAAAGCGCAGGGTATCCACCACGTAGGCGCTGTTGTTCTCGTCCAGCACGCCGGGCTTGCTGGTCACCGCCATCCTGGCCGGGGCGATGGTCAGGGTACCGGCTTGCTGTTCCCGGGCGGGCTGGCTGGGCTGGTAGGGCCGCAGGCTCAGCGGCAGACCCAGCATCTTGGCACGCTGGGTCATCAGCTCCGGGTCAGCGCACACCACCAGTTCCACCGACCAGTCCTGCTGGGCCAGGGTGATCACCAGATCCGGGCCGATGCCGGCCGGTTCACCAGGGGTGATGGCGATACGCGGGATCATGAGCGACGTCCGCTGCGATCCAACACTTCGATGTAGGCCGCAGCACGCATCTCTTCCTGCCAGGCGTTCACCTGCTCGCCGAACTTACGGCGGAACAGCAGCTGGTAGGCGCGGTCGCTGTTGGCCTGGTCGGTGGCATCGGTGACGCGGCGGTCCAGCAGCTGCACCACGTGCCAGCCGTGGCTGGAGCGGAACGGTTCGGAATACTCACCCACCTTGAGGCGGGCCAGAGTGTCGCGGAACGCCGGTACGTACATGTTCGGATCAGCCCAGCCCAGGTCACCACCGCGGGCGGCAGAACCGGGGTCGTCGGAGTGCTCGCGGGCCAGTTCGCCAAAGTCGGCCTTACCGTCTTTGACGTCGGCCATAAATTCGTCCAGCAGGGTCTTGGCCATATCTTCACTCAGGATCGGAGAGGGCTTGAGCAGGATATGACGCGCGTTGACCTCGGCCACCTCCTGCACCTCCTGACCGCGGGTGTCATAGATGGTGATGATGTGGAAGCCGGCGCCACTCTTAATCGGGCCGATGATGTCGCCCTTCTTGGCGTCTTTCACCACTTCGGCGAACAGGGTCGGCATCTCGTTGATGTTCATAAAGCCCCAGTCGCCGCCTTCCAGCGCTTTCGGGCCAGAGGAGGCAGCCAGTGCGGTCTGGGCAAAGTCGGCGCCGCCTTCCAGCAGCTCCAGGACTTTGTCGGCGCGTGCACGGGCGGCGGTTTCATCGCCACCAAAGTCGATCAGGATGTGGCCGACATGGAACTCAGCGTCCTGCAGGCCCTGCTCGTTGATCATCTCCACCAGGGTGTTGATCTCCTGCGGGGAGATCTGGACACGGCGCTGAACCTGGATGCGCTGCACCTGGCCGATGGTGATCTCACGACGGATCTGCTCGCGGTAAGCGGCGTAGTTGGTGCCGTCGGATTCAATCTCCTGGCGCAGGCCCTGCAGGGTCATGCCCTGTTCGCGGGCCATGTTTTCCAGCGTCTGGTCGAGCTGGATATCGCTGATCACCAGGCCCATGCGCTCCGCCATCTGAAGTTGCAGGCTTTCTGCAATCAGACGGTCGATCACCTGGGTGCGCAGTGCCGCGTCGGAGGGCAGCTGCTGGCCAGCCTGCAGGGCACCCCGTTTTACGGAGGTCATGCGCTCGTCAATTTCGCTTTTCAGGATCACGCCATCGTTGACCAGCACCGCCACCTCATCCAGAGGCTGGGGTTGGGCCAGGGCCTGACCGAACATCAGAGCGGCCATCGCGCCCATCAGCAGCTGTCGTAAAATCATACTCAAGTCCATGTTGTCGATGTTCGCGTTTCGGTTCGCGAATCAAATAATGCGCCCGCAGGGATGTGGCACTCTACCACAGTCGCCAGCATCAGTTACGCAGGTAGTAAGGCCGGCGGTAGTTGAATACCCCTTCATCCAGCATGTCCTGTACCCCCAGCGGACCGGAAGAGCCCAGCCCCTTGAGGACAAACTTCAGCGTGACGCCGCTGTCGAAATCATCGCGCGGGCTGATGGTGCTGAAGTCGCCATCCTCATAGTTGGTGTTGAGGTGGCGGTAGTAGGCCAGGCGGATGGCCCAGCAGCAGGATTCATACTGCAGTCCTGCATAAGATTCCACCGAGCGGCTCAAGTTCAAGTCGTAGTAGTAGTTACCCACGAAGTAGAGCTCGTCACTCAGCGGCCAGGTGGTACGGATACCGGCCTGGTTGATGTCGATGGGGTTACCTTCGGTGTCGGTGCCCAGGTTCGGCACATAGCGGTGCGACAGCTGGATCAGCTTATCGGCATTGGCCCGGTAATCCACCAGCACTTCGCTCTTGTTGGTGTCGCCGGACTGGGTGTCGAACTGCAGGCTGCCGCTGAGGAACCAGCGTCGGGAGGCCTGCAGTTCCAGCTCCGCCGCCAGCGCCGAATTGGAACTGCGGATCTGGCTCTGGTCATCGCCCAGGCCCACTTCGGAATCGTCGAAGTAGAGGATCTGGCCCACGGACACCTGGGCCCGCTCGGCGTGGTTGCCATCAAAGAAGCGTGACGACACCCCCAGGGTTAACTGGTTGGCGTCGGCGATGCGGTCCAGACCGGAGAAGCGACGGTCACGGAACAGGCCGTAGTAATCTTCCTGCAGCAGCGCGGTGTCATACAGGCCGATGTCGGACTGGTCCACCTTGGGCACGTACAGGTACTGGAACTGCGGCTCCAGCGTCTGGGTGTAGCTGCCGTCGCCGAAGCGGCTGTTGCGCTCGAAATTGACCTGACCGTGCAGACGGAACTGGGGCAGGGTACGGCTGACGAAATCCTCCAGCTGGTCGCTGGGGTCGCGCTGCTCGTAGAAGGTCTGCATCAGCTTGACCTCAGTGGTCAAACTGCCCGCCGGAGTCTGGTAGGGCAGGGTCAGGGTGGGCTCCATGTGCCAGCGGGTCGCGGTGAGGTGATCACTCTCTTTATGGGCAAAGTGGGTCAACTCGGTCCCGAAGGTGAAGTCCAGCGGCCCCCACAGGTTGGGGTTGCGGTAGTCGAACGACAGTGAAGGCATCACCTGGAACGGCTTGCTGCTGTCACCCAGCACCTCGATGTCCTGCACCCGTACGGCAAAATCCCACTTGTCGGTGAAGTAGGACGCTTCCCCTTCACGGGTGATCTGGTTGTCGGTGGAGGCACTGACGTCGGAATCAAAATCGTTGAAGTAGTTGTCGTCACTGACGGTGGTGAAGTTACCGTACAGGCGCCAATTGTTCTCCAGCTTACCGGCGTGTTCGAAGTGGATCAGGTAACGGTCCGGACTGTCATCCAGCAGGCGGTCACCACTGATGTACTCAAGGTTGACCTGGCCGGCGCCGTAGGGCTGCAGGTAGCGCCCTTCACCGCGCAGGAACAGGCCACGGCTGGACATGTACTGAGTGGTCAGGGTGGCGTCCAGATTGGGGGCGATGTTCCAGTAGTAGGGTACCGCCACATCGACACCGTTTTTGGTGCTGGTGCTGAACTCGGGGAACAGGAAGCCGCTCTTGCGTTTGCTGGAGACCGGCACCGTCATGTAGGGCACGTAGAACACCGGCACATCGAACAGTTTGACCTTGGCGTGCCAGATCTCACCCCACTCCTCGTTGGCGTCGATGTTGATCTCTTTGGCTTCCAGCAGCCAATCCGGGTCGTCCTGGGGGCAGGTGGTGAAGGTGGCGCTGGACAGCAGAAGGTTGTTTTCGCCTTCGATCTTGAGCTGTTCCGCTTTGCCGTGCACCTGCTGACCACGCAGCCAGTACTGGGCGCGGTTGAGTTCGGCGTTGTAATCGTCCATGTCGGCGTTCAGTGAGTCGGCACTGATGGCCACCGCAGGATCCTGGTACACCAGCTCGCCCTGGGCGCTGAAACTGCCCTCGAGCTGACTGACTTCGGCACTTTGTGCGCTGATTTGGCGCATGCCCTGGCGCAGCTTGACGTTGCCTTCAAAGCGCGCAGAGTCACCGGCCACCGCTTCACTGCGGTCGGCGTTGACTTTAATGGGTAACTGGTTGGGGGCGATGCCAGCCTCGGCCTGCTCCGGCTCAGTGGGGAGCAGTTCCATCGGCGGATGCACTACGCAGCGGGAAACCGAAAGGGATTCGGCCCAGGCGTTCAGTGGCAGGCAGCAGCAGGCAATGACAAGGGGAAAGCGCATCGTGTCCCTAAAAACGTGAATGTAGATAGTGTGGCCCAAAAACGGTGAGCGGGCCTGATCATCCCTTCATCAGACCGAAAGCCCACATCGGGGTTCCTGTCATGGGCCGAAACCTTGGTATGATAAAGCAAATTTACCCTCTCGACCATTGGATGACGGATGCACAATGATAGCCGTCAGCAAGCCCTGGCTCGCTGGCTTGACACCGTCTGGGCCGGCGCCGCTTCCGACCCCGTCCTGATCTTCGGCGATGCCAGTTTTCGCCGCTATTTCCGCTACCAGCGCGACGGTCGCAACGAGATTGCGATGGATGCCCCTCCGGCGCTGGAAGATTGCCGCCCTTTTCTGGCCATGACTCAAGCTTATCAGCACGTTGGCTTACCGGTGCCGCAGGTGCTGGCGCAGGACCTGGAGCAGGGATTTCTGTGCCTGTCCGATCTGGGTGACCAACATCTGGCCGGGCCGCTCAAAGGGAACGATGCCCCGTACTGGTATCGCAAGGCCCTGGCCTTCCTCCCCACCATCGCCACCATTCGTGACAGTGAACTGGGGTCATTACCCCTTTATGACCGTGCGTTGCTGGAGCGGGAGCTGGCGATCTTTCCCGAGTGGTTGCTGCAGGCCCACCTCGGCCTGAGCCTGAATGAACAGGAGCAAACCCTGTGGCAGGAGGCCTGCGAGGTGCTGGTGGGCAATGCCCTGGCCCAGCCTCAGGTGGGGATCCACCGGGACTTCCACAGCCGCAACCTGATGGTGGTGGGCGACGAGTTGGCGCTGATCGATTATCAGGGTGCGTTGCTGGGTCCCATCAGCTATGACCCGGTGTCGCTGCTGCGGGACTGCTACTGGCGCATCGACGAAGCTGAGGTGGAAGCGTATGCCCGTGAGCACTTCCAGGCACTGCAGCAGGCTGGTCTGCTCGACGCCACGGTCGAATTCAGCCAGTTTCAGCGCTGGATGGACCTGATGGGGATGCAGCGTCACCTCAAAGCCGCCGGGATCTTTGCCCGGTTGCACCAGCGCGATGGCAAATCCGGCTACCTGGCTGACGTGCCGCGGGTGCTGGATTACCTGATCGATATCGGTGCCCGCTATCCGGAAACCCAGGCTCTGGCCCAGTGGCTGGCAACGCGGGTAAAACCCGCCTGGGAGGCCGCATGCGCGCGATGATCCTGGCCGCCGGTCGTGGTGAGCGGATGCGTCCACTCACCGACCACACCCCCAAGCCGTTGCTGCCGGTGGCGGGCAAACCGCTGCTGGTGTATCACCTTGAGCGACTGGCCCGGGCTGGTGTTGCCGATGTGGTGGTGAACCACGCCTGGCTGGGGGCACAGATCCCCGCCGCTCTGGGCGATGGCAGCGACTGGAACCTGGCGCTGCACTACAGCGATGAGGGGGATAGCGCGCTGGAAACCGGCGGCGGCATCCACAAAGCCCTGCCGTTGCTGGGCGACGCCCCCTTCCTGCTGATGAATGGTGACATCTTCTGTGACCTGGACTGGCCCCCTCTACCGACACTGGCCGAGGGCGATCTGGCCCACCTCTATCTGGTGCCGAACCCGGAACACAATCCGGCGGGGGATTTTGCGCTGGAGCATGGCCGGGTGGTGGTCGACGGTGCCGACAAACTGACCTACGCCGGCATGGCCCTGTTTCACCCGGCCCTGTTTGCACTGTGCCGCCCCGGCCACTTCTCACTGGTGCCGCTGCTGAAGGCCGCGATGGCCGAGGGACGGGTCAGTGGCGAGCGTTATGACGGCCTGTGGTGCGATGTTGGCACCCCGGAGCGATTGGCCAGCCTGGAGACCCGACTGCGTGGCATTTAAAGGCAAACTGTTTGGTGCCCTGATCGGCTTTCTGTTTGGTCGCTTGTTTGGTGCCCTGCTGGGGGCGTATCTTGGCCATGTGCTCTGGGATCGTCGTCAGACTAGAACTAACCCCTTCTTCCATACTACCTTTTCCGTCATGGGGCACATTGCCAAGAGCAGTGGCCGGGTGACCGAGGCGGACATCGCCCTGGCCACCGCGTTGATGGACCGGATGCGGTTGCAGGGGCGGGCGCGTCAGGCGGCGCAGGCCGCCTACCGCGAAGGCAAGGCGGCGGATTTCCCGCTGGATGCGGCACTGGCGCGGCTGAAAGGCGCGTTAAGCTGGCGCCGCGATCTGGCCCGGGTGTTCCTGGAGATCCAGATCCAGGCCGCGCTGGCGGACGGTGACCTGAATCCCCGGGAGCGTCAGATCCTGGCGCGCATCGCCAGCCAACTGGGCTTCTCCGCTGAGGAGCTGGCGCAGCTGGTGGCGATGTGGCAAGGCCAGCGCGGAGCGCAGCGGCAAGGTTTCTCCAACGACGACGCTTGTCGTGTGTTGGGCGTGCAACCGGGAGATGACCTGCGCACCATTAAGCGGGCCTACCGCAAGCTGATGGCGCAACACCATCCCGACAAGCTGGCCAGTCAGGGCCTGCCACCGGAGATGGCGGAAGTGGCGCAACAGAAGAGTCGAGACATTCAAGCGGCGTGGGAAGTGCTGCGTCGGGCAAAAGAAGGCTGAGGAGAGAGCATGAAAAGGTTATTGGCCCCGATCGGGTTGATGGTGAGTCTGGTTGCGGCCCCGGCCATGGCGGAGCGCACCTACTTTATCGCCCCGATGTATGGATACACCGTCGGTGGCACCCTGGATGTGACTGAGAAAACCACCGATGAGGATGGCAACAGTTCGCGGGACACCGTAGGCGAGCTGAAGTTTGACGAAGGCAGTCACGTTGGCCTGATGCTGGGGGTGGAAACCCACGACCCGGGCAACATCTACCTGTATTACTCCAAGCAGGGCAGCGCCTTTAAAGAGGGCAGCTTTGCCCCCACCTCCGGCATCGATGTGGATGTCGAGTTCTACCACGTGGGGGGCTCACTCTATTACCCCCGTGGCGATTTCCGCCCCTACATCACCGCCAGCGTCGGGGCCACCCGAGTCAAGCCGCAAACCGTCTACTCCAATGAGACCTTTTTCTCCATGGGCTTTGGACTGGGCGCTGAGTACCTGCTGTTTGAACACCTGGCCGTGACCGCGGACTACCGCGCCATGGTGACCGCGGTGGACAGCTCCAGCACCCTGGTGTGCAACGGCAGCTGCGCGTTGCGGGTGGAGGGCGATACCATGATCCAGTCGCAGTTCAACATCGGCCTGCGGGCGCGTTTCTGAACGATCGAATCAGGCGCACTGCGCCTTATCAAGAGCGGCCGGGTGCCGCTCTTTTTGCATCGCCAGCCAGCCAAGGCCACTGCCCAGTCGCTTCTGGCCCAGCAGGGTCCAGCCGTGGGCCTGCCAGGCCGCAATAAACTCGTCCTGATCGAACCGGTTGTGCTGCGGGTGCTCCAGTACCCGTTTCCACAGGGGGTGGCAGATCAGGCTGCGATACACCTCCATGGCATAGAGCGTGGCGCCGGGCCGGGCGACCCGATTCAGCTCCACGATGGCAGCGGGCCAGTGGGGGACGTGGTGCACCACCCCAAAATCGAACAGGGCATCGACGCTGGCGTCCGCCAGCGGCAGGGCGGTGCAGTCCGCCTGCAGGCAGAGGATGTCGTCACGTTCGCCAAGGCGTTGCCGCGCGCGGCTGACCATATCGAAATCCAGATCCAGGCTGATCACCTGTTGGGCGCCAAACTCACTTTGGATCAGGCGCGCGCCCTCTCCCTGGCCGCCACCAATCTCCAATGCCACCGCGCCGGGGCAGGGGCCCCCCAGTGCCTTGAGGCGGGGCACTTCAAAATGTCGCTGCGCCAAGGCCCGCAACGGATTGTTAACCAGTACTTTTTCGACAATGTTGAGCTTCACCACAGATCCTCGGCGTTGGCCTGTACGACATTTCGTATCCCTCTCTACAATGCCGAACTCAATTCAGTTCAGTTTTTTGGCCGCATTTTTATGGCCAGCGGGCCGCTGTGCCCGGTTCGGAGGAGTAATGAAACGGATTCTGATGTTGCTTGGTCTGCTGAGCTTGCCGTTGTCGGCTCAGGCCGCCCATGGCGTGGCGGTGGGCTACCAGGTCGGTACCGAAAGTGCGGTGGCCATCGGCGTAGGTCGTTGGGACCTGAGCGTCGGCACCGAGCGCTTTGTGGTGAATGTTGACCGCCGTTTCCACACCAAGGAGTTTCCGGCGCTCTACTTTGGCCTCGGTGGCCAGGTGTCCGAAGACAGTAATGCCCCGGTTGGGCTGCGCACCAAAGTGGGCCTGAGCGCCCGCGCCGACATGGTTGAATTGTTCGGTGAAGTGGTGCCCAATGTGACCTTTGGTGATGCCGGGGATGTGGATGTGGACTACGCCCTGGGCCTGAGGATCTGGTTTTAAGGAGCAGCAGTAATGAAGGTCGTGGTACTCGATGGCGCAACGTTGAATCCCGGGGATCTGGACTGGTCGCCGCTGGCGGCTTTCGGTGAACTGCACTGCCACGACCAGACCACACCGGAGCAACTGCTGGAGAGGGCCGCCGGGGCTGCCATCCTGCTCACCAACAAGGTGGTGCTGGATCGCGCCACCCTCGAGGCGTTGCCGGCGCTGCGCTACATCGGCGTGACCGCCACCGGCGTCAATGTGGTGGACCTGGCTGCCGCTGCTGAGCGCGGCATCGTGGTCACCAACACCCCGGCCTATGGCCCGGAATCCGTGGCGCAGATGGCGATTGCCCACCTGCTGCACCACGCCAGCGCTGTGGCCGAACACCATCATGCGGTGCAGCAGGGCCAATGGGCCTCGGCACCGCAGTTCTGCTTCTGGAACCGCCCGCTGATGGCCCTGTCCGGAAAAACCTTCGGGGTGATGGGCTTTGGTGCCATTGGCCAGGCGGCTGCACGGATGGCCCGCGGCTTCAACATGACCATTCTGGTGCACACCCGCACCCCGATCGAAGGCCTGCCGGACGGCTACCGCTGGGTCGATCAGTCCACCCTGTTTGCCGAGTCCGATGTGGTCAGCCTGCACTGTCCGCAAACCGAGGCCAATACCGGCTTTATTAACGCTGAGCTGCTGGCCACCATGAAACCCAACGCCCTGCTGATCAACACCGCCCGCGGTGGCCTGGTCAATGAGAGGGAGCTGGCGGACGCCCTCAACCGGGGGGTGATTGCCGGGGCCGGGCTGGATGTGCTGAGCAGCGAGCCGCCGCAGCCGGATAACCCGCTGATTGGCGCCCGCAACTGCGTGATTACCCCGCACAACGCCTGGGCCACCTATGAGGCGCGCAGCAATCTGCTCGCCATTGTGCTGGATAACCTGCGGGCCTGGCAGGCGGGAAGCCCCACCAACCAGGTTAACTGATGCCAATGGTGTGGTCCGGGAATGGCCGCTTAAGTCGGCGGTTCCCACGTTTACCGGGGAGTGGTACGTGTGGCGTCGTTAAGTGCCTTGTTGGTCAGTCCGGTACTGCTGCTGATGCTGCAGCTGACCATCACCCTGCCAATGCTGTTGGTGCTGTGTCCAACCCGGCTTGAACACCCCAAAACCGGAATCTCACTCGGGGTGTTTCTCGGCGTGGTGCCCCCGATGCTGTGGCTTTACCTTATTTTGCTGACAATGAAAAACAAGCGCTTGCCAGCCCCCTGAATCCCCTTGCGCCATGCGCGCTTCAAGGCCATTGGCCCCACCCGTCAGATCCCGTACAATTGCCGTTTTTCTGGCCGTCCCCACCCTGGTGCGGGGGCGTCCCTTACCTCGATTCAAGAGACGACGGATGTTCCAAGACAACCCCTTGTTGCAACAGCTTAAAGCACAGATCCGGGAATCCCTGCCGACGGTGGAAGGCACCGTAAAAGGGACCGAAAAGGGTTTTGGCTTTATCGAAACCGAGAAGGGCGAGAGCCACTTCGTGCCGCCTCCGTACATGAAAAAGGTGATGCACGGGGATAAGGTCACCGCCGTGTTGCGTACCGAAGGGGAGAAAACCAGCGCCGAGCCGGAAACCCTGCTGGAACCGTTCCTGACCCGCTTTGTGGCGCGGGTGAAACGGATCAAGGGCCGCGTGAATGTGGTGCCGGACCATCCGCTGATCAAAGACGCCATCCGTGCCCGCGTGAAAAAGAGCGTGGACGAAGAGAGCCTGCAGGACGGCGATTACGTGGTGGCACACCTGAAGCGTCACCCGCTGCGTCCTGATGACAACACCTTCCTGGCCGAAGTCTCCGAACTGGTGGCCAAGACCGATGACCCGCACGTGCCGTGGTGGGTGATCCTGGCCAAGCACGACCTGGCCAAGGTGGAACCGGCCGATCCGGCCCAGTGGCAGCTGGCGGACGCCGCCGAGCGCACAGATCTGACCGAACTGCCGTTCGTCACCATCGATGCAGAGTCCACCAAGGATATGGATGATGCCCTGTACGTGGAAGCCAAGGCCGAAGGTGGCTGGCAGCTGACGGTGGCCATCGCCGACCCGACCGCCTATGTGGCGATGGGCGATGAGGTGGATCTGGAAGCCAAGAAGCGCTCCTTTACCCAGTACCTGCCGGGCTTTAACGTGCCGATGCTGCCGCGTCAGCTGGCCGATGAGCTGTGCTCACTGGTTGAAGGCGAAGACCGCCCCGCCGTGGCGGCCCGTATTCAGGTCGCGGCCGATGGCGCACTGCAAGGGGAAGCCGAGTTCTTCCTCGCCACCATCCGCTCACAGGGTAAGCTGGCCTACGACAAGGTGTCCGATCTGCTGGAGGGCGTTGAAGGCGCCTGGCAACCGGAAAGTGATGCCATTGCGGAGCAGGTCAACACCCTGCACGCCCTGGCCAACGCCCGCACCGCCTGGCGTCATGAGCACGCGCTGGTGTTCCCGGACCGCCCGGACTACCGCTTTGAGGTGGACGATGCCGGTAACGTTCTGGCGATTCACGCCGAGTACCGCCGCACCGCTAACCGCATTGTGGAAGAGTGCATGATCCTGGCCAACTCCGCCTGTGGTGCCCTGCTGGGTGCCAAACTGGGCAAAGGCATCTTCAACAGCCACGCGGGTCTGGATCCGGAGAAGATCCCGGCGGCCATTGAGCTGCTGTCTGAGCATGGCCTGACCCACTGCGCTGAGAAGGTGACCACTCTGGAGGGCTATTGCCAGCTGCGTCGTGACCTCGACGCTCAGCCCACCGGCTACCTGGATGCCCGCATCCGTCGCATGCAGGCTTACGCCGAGATGGCGGCGGAGCCGAAGCCGCACTTCGGTATGGGCCTGACCGGCTACGCCACCTGGACCTCACCAATCCGTAAGTACGGCGACATGATCAACCACCGTCTGCTGAAGGCGATCATTGGTCAGCCCGGCGCACTGAATGAGCTGGATGACGACCTGCTGGCCCACCTGGCGGAGAAGCGTAAGCTGCACCGCATGTGTGAGCGTGACGTGGGTGACTGGCTGTACGCCCGCTACCTGAAAGCGCAGGAAGGCGGCGAGCGCGAGTATGACGCCGAGGTGATCGACATTAACCGCGGTGGCGTTCGTGTGCGCCTGAAAGAGATCGGTGCGGTCGCCTTTGTGCCGGCACCATTCCTGTGCGAAGACAAGAAGCGTCTGGAGTGCAGCGGTGACACCGGCATTGCCAAGTTCGACGGTGAGCCGGTGCTGCGCGTTGCCGACGACCTGACGGTGTTGATTGCTGAAGTGCGCGTTGACCAGCGCAACGTGGTGGCCAAACCGGCCAAGCGCTTCGACCAGTAAGGTGAACGCCGAATAAAAAAGCCGCCCATCGGGCGGCTTTTTTGTGCCCCGCTTAGGTTGCCCCGACTCGCTCCAAGCCATTGGTATGCCACCTCTCGTGCTTAATAATTGACCGATTGGTATCCCAGAGAACAATCGAGGAGGGAGTACGTATGAGGACGCAACTGGCAGCCGCTTTTGCGCTACTGATGACAGGGTGTGCGTACAATCAGGCACCCGTGGTGGATATGACCAATGTGGATCCCAGCGACTACCAGAACGATCTGGCCTACTGCGAAACCTATGCGGAACAAGTGGATAAGGGTGAGGCGGCTAAGGTGGGAGCCGTTAATGGGAGTCTCTCCCTGGGCGGAGCGGGTGCGATCGCGGGGGCCGTGGATAACGGCTGGAGCGGGGCTTTGGTGGGGATGCTGGTCGGGGCTTCACTGGGCGCTGCCGGTGGATCTGCCGACGGTGCTCTGGAGGCGACACGGGTGCAGGGGCAGGTGCTTCGGCGTTGCCTCAGTGAGATGGGCTACCACGTTTACGATCTGGAAACCTGAACACCGGCAATGAAAAACGCCGCCCGAGAGGGCGGCGTTTTTGCTGCGAGGTCAATCAGACCGCCAGGTCGAGCATCATGCTGGCAAAGCCCAGATAGATGAGTACCCCGGTGGCGTCGACGATGGTGGTCACCAGCGGGCCGGAGGCCGTTGCCGGGTCCATCTTCACCCGTGACAGGATAAAGGGCAGGCTCAGGCCAATCAGGGAGCCGGCCAGCACCACGCAGACCATGGCGGAGGCCACCACAATGGCGATCTCCATGCCGCCGCGGAACATGCCCAGGCCAAATACCGCCGCGGCCATGGTCAGGCCCAGCGCACCGGCGACAAAGACCTCCCGCGCCAGTACCTTGGCCCAGTCCTTCAGATCGACTTCGCCAGTCGCCAGGGCGCGTACCATCAGTGCAGCGGACTGGGAGCCGGCGTTACCGCCACTGCCCACCAGCAGCGGCATAAAGAACACCAGCGCCACATTGGATTCGATGATCGCTTCAAAGTGGGCGATGCCTGCACCGGAGAGCAGGGCACCGAACACCAGCAGCACCAGCCAGCCGACGCGCTTGCGGTACAGCTCCCAGGAACTGACCTGGTTCATCGGCGCTTCCAGCGCGGCAACGGACGCGATCTTCTGGGCGTCCTCGGTGGCTTCTTCCACCACCGCGTCCATGGCGTCATCGTAGGTGACGATGCCCACCAGACGCTCGGCGCTGTCCAGAACCGGCAGGGCCAGCAGGTCGTAGTGACGGATCTTTTCCGACACATCTTCCTGGTCCTCATCGACCCGAACGGCCACCACCTCGGTCAGCATGATGTCGGCGATCAGCGCTTCCGGGTTGGAGAGGATCAGCTCACGCAAAGAGATGGTGCCCACCAGGTGGCGGTCGCCATCGATCACGTAGGTTTGGTAGATCGTTTCTTTGTCTGGCGCTTCCAGACGCAGGCGCTGCAGTGCTTTGCGTACGGTCCAGTGACTGCGCAGGGTGGCGTAGTCCGAACTCATCATCGCCCCGGCGGTTTTCTCCGGGTAGGAGGCCAGGCGACGCACGTCTTCGCGTTCAGCCTGGGCCAGGCCCGGCAGCAGGGTTTGCTGCTGGTCTTCGCTCAGGCGGTTGTAGAGGTCAGCCCGTTCATCGGACTCCATCTGTGAGAACAGCGCGGCCAGCTCGTTACGCGGCATACGGCAGGCGATGTCGGCTTGCAGCTGGGGATCAAGGTAGCCGAACACTTCTGCGTGATCCGGCAGGGACAGCAGGTCCAGCAGCTGAGCGGCCAGTCCGGCATTAAAATCGCCGACCGCTGCGGCAAAATCGGCGACGTGCATCTGCTCAAGCTGAGCCCGAACGGCGCGCTTATCATGAGCAGCGAGTGCTTCGCTAAGGGTGGCAAAAAGGGTGTCTTTTTGCATACTCCACCTCCGGTACCCGGCGGCGGAGTGGCAGGGATGAGATCCCTATCAGGCGTGGACTCCGCAGACCTAGGCAGGTTGTTGATTCAGGTTCGTTTTCATGTCCCACCTGGGACTGGGAATGGGGTCCATATTGGCTTCGCTCAATGGGATTCGCGCCGCGATTTTAGGCGCTTAGGACCTGGTAGGCAACCCCGAACCGGCAATTCCCTGCCCAGGAGTGGGGCGGATGAGTAAACCGCAGTGAAAGGTTGCTTTTTCATCAAATCTCAAGCATATCAGTCTAGTGGCAATAACAAGGAACCCCGCTATGAAAGGCAAAGTTTGGCTGTTGGCCGCACTGTTCAGCGTCAGTGTGCTGGCTCAGGAGGAGCCCACGGTGACTCAGGAACCCGCCAGTCCGGACCCGGTGGACCCACCGGTAACCGAAGCGGTGGCCATGACCTTGCTGACCAAGCCTGCCGGCTGGCGAGGTGAACGCATAGCGCTGCCGCCGGAGTTTGCGCCGGAGTTGCCCTTTAAGGGGGTGGAAGAGATGCGTTTTGCGCCGGGGATGTTTGACCCCCAGGCCAGTGACTTCTTCAGCTACCTGTTCGCCTTTTCGCTGGAGCCGGGCCATGCCCTCAACAAAGCCAGCATTCAGGAATTGCTCTCGGTCTATTATCGGGGCCTGTGTGACACCGTGGCCGCCGACAACGAGTTTGATTGTGACCCCGAGCAGGTGAGCCTGACCATCACCACGGTGCTGGGTGGCTACCTGGCGGAATTGAATTGGGTGGAACCCTTTGTGACCGGCAAGCCGCAAACCCTCTATCTGGAGCTGTTGCCGATTCCTGGTGAGCGCCCGCTGCTCTATGGCGCCGCCTCTCCGCAGGACCTCAACCATGAACAGTGGCGCATTCTGAGGCGCTACCTGCCCACCCCGGAGTGAGCCCCAACAGAAACGCCCCGCGATTGCGGGGCGTTTTGTTATCTGGCCACCGTTACTTGGCGAACGGCTGCGGCTTCGGCGTGCCGGCTACGGACGGCGGCAGAATCGGCAGGGTGATCTGCGGCTGCTCGCCGGTCAGGGTTTTGAGGAAGTCGGTAATGCGGTCCGCTTCCTGGTCGGTCAGCTCCTGGCCCAGCTGCACACGCTGCATCACGATAACGGCCTCTTTCAGGTCGTAGGTGGAGCCATCGTGGAAGTAGGGGTAGGTCAGCTCGATGTTGCGCAGGGTCGGCACCTTGAACACCATGCGGTCGTGCTCCTTGCCGGTCACGTCGACGCGACCCTGGGCCGGGTTGCTGGTGACGAACGGCTGCATCAGCCCCATCTTCTGGTACATGGTGCCGCCCACGGCCGGACCGTTGTGGCAGGCGGCACAACCCTTGCTCTTAAACAGGGCGTAGCCCTCCTGCTCAGCGGTGCTCAGGGCCTCTTTGTCGCCATTGAGGTACTGGTCGAAACGGCTGTTGGGGGTCACCAGTGTCTCTTCAAAGGTGGCGATCGCTTCGGTGACGGTGTCCAGGGTGATGCCCTTGTCGCCAAACACTTCAGAGAACTCGGCCTGGTAGCCCGGGATGGCGCGCAGTACGTCCAGCGCCAGTTCATGTTCCAGCGCCATCTCTTTCGGGTTGGCGATGGGGCCGGCTGCCTGCTCCTGCAGGGTCGCGGCACGGCCATCCCAGAACTGGGCCAGCATGTACTTGGCGTTGAGTACGGTCGGCGCGTTGATGGGACCTTCCTGCCAGTTGTGGCCGATGGAGGTCGGCAGGATATCCACGCCACCCAGGCTCAGGTTGTGGCAGCTGTTACAGGAGAGAAAACCGGACTTGGACAGGCGCGGCTCGAAGAACAACTTCTTACCCAGTTCCACCATCTCCGGGTTGGTGATGGTGGCCGGCTCGATCACCTGGATCGGTTCAGCGGCATGGGCCAGGCCGGTAACGGCAAGAAGGGTGGTGGCAACGATGGTGCGGCGCATGATGGTTCTCCCTGTGTAATGTGTGGCCCGGAGCGGGCCAATCTCTGTGCAGTGAATGCCCACAGAGTACGTAGGGTTAAGTCATCGGAAAAACGGATAGAGAAGATAGCGCCTATCGCCATCTTAGATGCCAAAAGTGTGAAGGGTTTCCTTGTGGTTACAGCAACTTGTGGCAGGGTAAGGGCCAATGGGTGAGCTGGCTCGCAGGTCGCGAGGAGGGCTTGAAAAAATGTTTCATTGTGGCGAGGTTTTCTGCTGTTTCAGCCAGCCACGGATGCGCTGAGCCAGGGTGTCGGCACTCTGGTCCCAGTCCAGTGCCCAGTCCATGGCCCGATAATGGGGGTTGGCAGTGCGTCGGTTGGCCTGTTGACGGGCCTCGGTGGTGGCTTGTGCCAGTGGATGATCGCCAGGGCCGCTCATATCCAGCACCGCAATGCCCAATTCAGCCAGTTGCGCTGGCAGGGCGTCATTCTCGGCTGGAGTCTGGCGAAAGGGGCCCAACACCACCAGTCCCGCAGGCAGAGGCAGTTGCTGCGTCGCCATGGCATTAACGGCCTCACCGGCGGTTGCGCCACTGACCACCCAGTAGTGGGGCTCGGGTTCGCTTTGCAGGGCTTCAGGCAGGCTGCTGAGGCCATCGTACTGAGCCACAGACAGCGCGCGCCAGCCATGGCGGGGCAGGGTGCGCAGCAGCGTGCGTTGCCAGTGGCCACTGTCGACCACGGCTCCGGCGTCGGCCAGTACGATCACCGTGCCCTTGCTGCCGGGCGCTTCCGCGGGAAAGGCTTTGCGTTCAATGGCGTGGCAGGGCAGGGCAATCAGCAGAAGCAGAAACAGACAGCGAAACATGGCGATGCAGGGTGGTGAACGATGGCGCCAGTGTGGCGCAACCCGGCCAAATACACAACGCCCGGCCAATGGCCGGGCGTTGTCGTTTGCCGTTACTGCGGGGTCACCACAATCAGGCGGATGGCATCCAGTTGAACCTGGGCCCGGCCGAGGTGGGCCTTCACCATGTTCATCTGTTCGCGGATGGCGTCCAGCTCGGCGCCCCGGATGTTGGGGTTAACCGCTTTGAGCGCTTCGAGGCGGGCGAGCTCGCCACCGAGCTCAGCCGTCATCTTCTCTTCCGCCTGAGCCACCAGTTCAGCCAGCTGGCCAGCGACATGCTGTTCCGCCTTGGCGATCAGCGGGTGCAGGGCAGACTGGGACGCGTTCACCAGCTTGGAGCCGGTGTGACGGTTGATCGGGATCAGCTGGCGGTTGAAGGTCTCGAAGTCGACGTTCTGGCCCAGATCCTTGCCGCTCTTATCCAGCAGCAGGCGGATCGGGGTGGGCGGCAGGAATCGACCCAGCTGCACTTCGGCCGGGGCCACCGCTTCCACCATGTAGATCATCTCCAGGAACAGGGTGCCTGCGGGCAGGGCCTTGTTCTTCATCAGGGAGACCGCGGCACAGCCGGTTTCGCTGCTGGTCACCATATCGATGCCGGAGCTGACCAGCGGGTGGGCCGGGGTGATGAACTGGAAGTCGTCACGGGACAGGGCGGTGTCACGGTCGAAGGTGACCGACAGGCCATCTTCCGGCAGACCCGGGTAGCTGGGGTACAGCATGTGCTCGGTCGGCGTCAGTACCACCGCATTCTCACCACGGTCATCCTGTTGTACGCCGATCACATCCCACAGCTTCAGCATAAAGCTGACAAAGTCGGTGTCGTCGTCCTCTTTCTCCAGAGCCGCCACCAGGGCGTCAGCCTGCTTACCACCGTTGGAGTGGATCTCCAGCAGCTTATCGCGGCCCGCTTCCATGGCCGCTTTGTGCTCGCCAGCGCGCTCAGCGGTGCGGGTGATGAGGTCAGCCAGGTCTTCGTTTTCACCCGCCAGCACCTGCAGCAGGTCTTCACCGAATTCGGCGTGGATCAGGTGGCCACCGGGGCAGGTCTGCTCAAAGGCGTTGAGGCCCTGGTGGTACCAATCCAGCAGCTGTTGCTGGGCGCTGCCTTCGATGTAGGGCACATGGATCTGCACATCCTGAGTCTGGCCGATGCGGTCGAGACGACCGATACGCTGCTCCAGCAGGTCCGGGTTCTGCGGCAGATCGAACATGATCAGGTGATGGGCAAACTGGAAGTTACGGCCTTCGGAACCGATCTCGGAACAGATCAGCACCTGGGCACCGCCCTCCTGCTGGGCGAAGAACGCCGCGGCCTTATCGCGCTCCAGGATGGACATCCCTTCGTGGAATACGCCCGCCATGATCCCTTCGCGGCTGCGCAGGGCTTCCTCCAGCTGCAGTGCGGTGGAAGCTTTGGCGGTGATCACCAGCACCTTTTTGGAGCGTTTGGCTTTAAGGAACTCCAGCATCCAGTTGACCCGGGTGTCGAAGGTCCACCAGCTGGCGCTGCTGCCCTCCCCTTCAAACTCCTGGTAGAGCTTCTCCGGGTACAGGTTGTTCAGCACTTTCTGCTCGAGGGAGCCGTTGTTGCCCAGCATCTTGGAGACGCGGACGGCGGTGGCGTACTGGCTCGGCAGAGCGACCGGATGGGCATTGAGATGGCGTTGGGTAAAGCCGCTGACACCACCACGGGTGTTACGGAACAGCACCCGGCCGGTGCCGTGGCGGTCAAGCAGCTGGCGCAGCAGGGCTTCGCGGCCTTCGGCGCTGTCGGTCTGCAGCGCTTGCTCCGGCAGCATGGCGGCCAGGGCGGTACGCTCTTCGTCGGTCAGCGGGCGCTCGGCCAGCAGCGCTTCCGCGGCAGCGGCCACGCTCTGGTACTCGGTTTCCTCTTTCAGGAACGCGTCGTAGTCGTAGAAGCGGTCCGGGTCGAGCAGGCGCAGTCGGGCAAAGTGGCTCTGGTGGCCCAGCTGGTCCGGGGTGGCGGTCAGCAGCAGCACACCGGCGATCGCCTCGGCCAGCGCTTCCACTACCTGATAGGCGCGGCTGGGCTGGTCTTCGCTCCACTCCAGGTGATGGGCTTCGTCCACCACCAACAGGTCCCACGGCGCTTCCAGCGCTTGTTCAAAACGCTTCTTCTTGCGCAGCAGGTCGATGGAGCAGATCACCAGCTGCTCGGTTTCGAACGGGTTGTCGCAATCCGCCAGTGCTTCGATGCAGCGCTCCTCATCAAACAGGGCGAAACGCAGGTTGAAGCGGCGCAGCATCTCCACCAGCCACTGGTGTTGCAGTGACTCCGGCACCAGGATCAGCACCCGCTCGGCACGGCCGGACAGCAGTTGCTGATGCAGGATATGGCCCGCCTCAATGGTTTTACCCAAACCCACTTCATCCGCCAGCAGAACCCGCGGGGCGTGACGACGACCCACTTCGTTGGCGATGTAGAGCTGGTGGGCAATCAGGCCGGCACGGGGGCCCTGCAGGGCGCGCAGCGGATTCTGCTGCATGGCGTGGCGCTGATGCTGGCACAGGAAGCGGGTGACGTAGTGTTCCATGCGGTCCAGCTGACCGGCAAACAGGCGATCCTGAGGCTTGTTAAAGCGGATCTGGTGGTCCAGCAGGGTTTCCCGCAGGGTAACGGGTTCGTCGGTGTCGGTCCGGGTGCCGTGGTAGGTCACCAGGCCGTTCTGCTCGGTCAATTCCGTGACGGTCAGTGCCCAGCCTTCATGGCTGGTGACTTCGTCACCCTGGTTAAAAATAACCCGGGTGAGGGGCGCGTCCTGAATGGCAAACATTCGGTTCTCGCCGGTGGCGGGGAACAGCAGAGTCACCATGCGGCCTTCGATGGCCACGATGGTACCCAGGCCCAGATCCGATTCGGTGTCGCTGATCCAGCGTTGACCCAGAGCAAAGGACATGAATTGCGCTACTCCTGATGTGGGTGAGGGGGCGGAAAAAGGCGCGTATCTTACATGAGTTTATGGCAGTGATCACCCGCCAAGCCGGCTCCTTTTAAGGCTGGTCAAAGGCCAGCCTATCTGTCATGGTAGGTCTTGTGAGGCGTGGAGTTCGCCGCACTCGTAAGGCGTGTGTACGGCGATAACCTGCGCCCCGCTCAGTACCGGGAAAAACCTGTAAAGCATAGCGGAGGTGCCATGGTCCAGGCGGAGAAGAAGCTCTTTGTGCTCGACACCAATGTGTTACTGCACGAACCCCTCGCCATCTATTCATTTAAAGAGCACGACGTGGTGGTCCCCATGACCGTGTTGGAGGAGTTGGACCAGATCAAAGACCGTAAAAAAGACGTGTCTCGCGATGCCCGAATCGCCATCAGAGCCCTGGAAGACTGTGTCGGCGGGGCCCCACCTGAACAACTGGTGGCCGGGGTGCCCTTACTGCCCCGCGAGAGCCACCCCGACAGCGCCGGAACCCTGGCCATCTTCCCTGACCACCAAGTCCAGTTCGACACTCCCATTGCCCTGCCGGGCGACCACAACGACAACCAAATCATCAACTCCGCACTCTACCTGCAGCAAACCCGTACCGATGTTGAGGTGGTGTTGGTCACCAAAGACATCAATATGCGGCTCAAGGCCAAGGGCGCCGGGCTGCGCAAGGTGGAGGACTACCGCAGTGACCAGCTGGTGGAGGACATCCGTTTTCTCGCCACCGGTTTTGCCCAGATTGACGGCAAACTCTGGGATCGGGTGGGGGACGTCCACAGCCATCAGGCGGGTCGCTTCGTTTATCACACTCTGGACCGTGAGGCGCTGGGGGTCGACAGCCTCTACCAGAACCAGTACCTGGTGGACGACAGTGAAACGTTCTGTGGCCAGGTCAAGGGGCTGGATGAGCACAGCGTCACCATCAAGGATCTGGGCCGCGACCGTCTGATGGGCTACCACGCCTGGGGCATCTCGCCCAAAAACGTCTATCAGGGCATGGCGCTGCAGGCGTTGATGGACCCTGACGTTGACCTGGTGATCCTGACTGGCCCGGCCGGCTCCGGTAAAACCCTGCTGGCGTTGGCCGCCGCGCTGGAACAGGTGGTGGAGCAGCGGCGTTACGACCGGGTACTGGTGACCCGTAATACGCCGGAAATTGCCGAGTCCATTGGCTTCCTCCCGGGCACGGAGGAGGAGAAGATGATGCCCTGGCTGGCGGCGGTGACGGACACGCTGGAGGTGCTTCATAAGCACGATGAGAGTCCCAGCTCCAGCCTGCAGTACATCATGGATAAGGCCAACATCCAGTTTAAGTCGGTCAACTTTATGCGCGGTCGTTCGATTCAGAACAGCTTTGTGCTGCTGGATGAGTGTCAGAACCTCACCGCCTCTCAGATCAAAACCATCATTACCCGCATGGGGGAGGGCACCAAACTGGTTTGCTCCGGTAACCTGGCGCAGATCGATTCCAACTACCTCAGCGCCGTCACCTCGGGGCTGACCTACATCGTCGAACGATTTAAGGATTTCGAAGGCAGCGCCAACGTCTACCTGAACGGTGTGGTGCGCTCGCGCCTGGCCTCCTTCGCTGAAGAAAACCTCTGACGCCCACCACAAAACGGGACACCCTTTGAGTGAAGGGTGTCCCGTTCAAGTTAAAGAAAGGTAAAGACTTCAGGGTCGAGGCAACAATTCCAAGCGCTTGCGGTCGGATTGTGCAGGTTACCTAAGCCTCTGCCGTTGCAGGCTTCCTCTGCCGTCAGCGGGGGGCTTCTGGTAGACTCCACCACAGATTGTTCCGGGGATCTCCTACACGTGAAAGCACCGATTCTGCGTCGCTACAATAAAGCCGTCTTTTATACCTACCTGGCGGTGGTGTTGCTGGCGCTGTTTGTGGCCTGGCTTGAGTATGGCCGTCAGCGTAGCCAGCTTCTTGACCAGAAGATGGAGGAGATCACCCAGCACAGCCAGCAGGTTGAGCTGTTGATGGACAACAGTATCCACGCGCTACGCTCCCTGCGTGACTTCGCCGCGACCCACATCAAGATGGGGGAACTGGCCCGCATCGACCGCTTCCCGGACATCGGCCGGTTTGATGCCAGTGGCCAGTTCTTCGCCCTGGAGCCCACCTACAAAGACACCAACACCGCGTTTGAGGGGATGGGCCGCATCAGTGGCTTTGGCCGCCTGGCCGGGCGCAGTGACGCCTTCTACCGCGAACTGGATATGCTTTACTAGATGTCGGTGACCTTCCCGGTGGCCCAGCAGATGGCCCCCAAGGCGTCGCAGATCTACTACATCTCCAAGCACCGGATGATGTCGGTGTACCCCTGGCCTGAGAGTGAAGACAACTTCAATCGCCGCATTCTGAATTCACCGCTGTTTAAGCTGGCGCTGCCGGAGAACAACCCGCAGCGTAAGGTGTTCTGGAGCGGCGTGAACCGCAACCAACGGGGTGAGTTGATCACCACCATGGGGATCCCGGTCTACCTCGACAATGAGTTTATTGCCGCGGTGATGCTCGACCTGCAGCTGACCACGCTGTCGCGCCAGATTGATCACTATTTTGATGTGCCCGGTACGGTGCTGCTGCTGGATGAGCAGAACAACCTGCTGACCTATCCGGATATGCACACGGACCCCAACCCGCGCTCCTACCAGCTCAGTCAGAAGATCCCGGCCCAGCTTCACAGCCTGCCGCAGGAGGAGCTGATGAGCGCCACCGACGGCAAGATCATCAACGGCTACTACGTGCGCTCGGTGGTGCTGAAGAACGCCCCCTGGCGCTTGCTTTACCTGCAGCCGGAGCATGAACTGGTGGCGGAAGCCTGGGACAAGCTGGAGATCACCTTCCTGATGGTGATTCTGGCGCTCTCGATCCTGATCACGGCGGTGCACTACCTGACTCGTCGCGCCTTCGTCAGCCCGGCGGCAAAACTGCTTAACCACCTCGAGCAGTCGGCCCAGCAACCGCGGCCGCTGCCTAAGCGCATCGCCCCTGGCTGGGAGCCCTGGTTTGAGCTGATCACCCGCATCTTTGAAGAGAACCAGCAGTACACCCACCATCTGGCTGAGCAGAATCGTCGACTGGATAAGCTGGTGGCCAAGCGTACCGAACGCCTGCGTCTGGCCAATGAGCGCCGTGAGCGAGACTTCTCACTGCTGCGCTCACTGATTGACGCCATTCCCGAGGCCATCGTGTTTAAGGACACTGAGGGCCGTTACCTCGGCTGCAATAAAGCCGCCGAGCGGGTTCTGGGACAAAGCGAATCGGAGATCATCGGCGCCCTGGTGACCGAAACCGACCCGTCCGAGCGTGGCCGCCGCATCCGCGAAGAGGATGTTCGGGTGCTGCGTGACCGGGTGCCACTGCGCTACCAGGAGCGGGTGATGATCGAGGGCAAGAGCAAGCTGCTGGATGCCCTGCGCCTGCCGTTCTACACCCGCCGTGGCGAACTGTTGGGGATGATCGCGGTCTGGCGCGACATCACCCGCGAGTCGGAGCAGCAGGAGCAGATTAAGCGCTCCGAGGAGCGTTACCACCTGGCGATGGACGCGGTGGAAGATGGCCTGTGGGACTGGTACCTCGACTCCAATCAGCTGATCTGTAATCCCGCCTACTACACCATGTTGGGCTATCAGCCGGATGAGTTCCCGCTGCTGATCGAAACCTACTACGAACTGATGCACCCGGATGATCGTCAGCGGGTAGAGCGCTACATCGACGACTATCTGGATAAGCCGGATCAGTCCTTCAGCATGGAGTTCCGTCTGCGGGGCAAGAACGGCCAGTACCACTGGATTCTGTCCCGGGGCCGGGCGGTGGAGTTTGATGATCTGGGTGAGCCGACCCGTCTGCTCGGCACCCACAAGGACATCACCCGTCAGAAAGAGAATGAAGTGGCGCTGCTGGAAGCCAAGCAGGACGCGGAGCTGGCCAACACCACCAAGAGTGAGTTCCTGGCCAATATGAGCCACGAGATCCGCACGCCGATGAACGCCGTGCTGGGGATGCTGCATCTGGCACTGCGCACCGATGTGGATCCGCGCCAGAAGGATTACCTCGACAAGGCCCGCGTCAGTGCCGAGTCGTTGCTGCGGATCATCAACGACATCCTCGACTTCTCCAAGATCGAGGCCGGTAAGCTGGAGCTGGAGCAAACCGAATTTGCCCTCGACAAGGTGCTGGAGCACGCCATCTCCATCAACAGCCTCAAGGCCCAGGAGAAGGGCGTCGAGCTGCTGCTGTACGCGCCGGTCAGTGCCGGGCTGCACCTGATGGGCGACCCGCTGCGGCTCGGTCAGGTGCTGGTCAACCTGCTCTCCAACGCGGTCAAGTTTACCGAGCAGGGAGAGGTGGAGCTCGGATGCGAGGACTTCAAGGAGCGCGATGGCCGCATCACCCTGAAGTTCTGGGTGCGGGATACCGGCATCGGCATCTCCGAGCATCAGCAGCATCACCTGTTTGACGCCTTCAGCCAGGCCGATGGCTCCACCACCCGCCAGTTCGGCGGAACCGGCCTTGGCCTCTCCATCTCCAAGCACCTGGTGGCGATGATGGGCGGCGATATCGAAGTGGAGAGCCAGCCGGGTGTCGGCACCACCTTCAGCTTTACCATTGACGCCCCACGGGTGGCGGAACCGGACCGCAAGGGCCGCAGCCTGCCCGATGGCATCGCTGGCCTGAAAGCGTTGGTGGTGGACGACAACCACACCGCCCTGCAGATCTACTCCACCTACCTGCGCGATTTCAGCTTCAGTCGGGTGGAGACGGTCGAGAGCGGCGCGGCGGCGCTGCGCGAGATGGTGCGGCAGCAACCGGACCTGGTGCTGCTGGACTGGATGATGCCGGGGATGGACGGCACCGAAGTGCTGGACGGCATCGATGATCTGGTGGCCAGTGGCCGCCTGGAGCGTCGCCCCACCGTGATCATGATGACCGCCTACAGTGGCCATCCGTTGATGGACGAGGTGCGGGATGGCCGTATCCAGGCGGTGCTGCAGAAGCCCTTCAAAGCCTCGATGCTGTATGACGAGGTGGTGGACGCCTTTAATGGCCAGGTGGATGCCCAGCCGCTGGCGGACCTGAGCCCGGAGGAAGAGACTTCCGACGGCGCCCACATTCTGCTGGTGGAGGACAACCTGATTAACCAGCAGGTGGCCACCGAGCTGCTGAAGAGCGCGGGCTATCAGGTGACCGTGGCCGGTAACGGCCAGGAGGCGGTCGATCTGGTGGCGGCCTCGGACTACGACCTGGTGTTGATGGATATCCAGATGCCGGTGATGGATGGCCTTGAGGCCACCCGTACCCTGCGCCAGACCCATCCGCATCTGCCCATTATCGCCATGACGGCGCACGCTATGGCCGGCGACAAGGAGAAGAGTCTGGCGGCGGGCATGAACGACCACATCACCAAACCCATCGTACTGCCTGAGTTGTTTGAGACCGTGAAACGTTTTCTTGAGCAGGGGAGCCGTGCCGGATGAGCCCGAAACCGGTACGGGGCCCGCTGAAATACCTGTTGATTGGCCTCGGTTGCCTGGCAGTGGCGGCGGCCACGATAGGGGTGTTTATGCCCCTGATCCCAACCGTGCCCTTCCTGCTGCTGGCCACCTTCTGCTTCAGCCGTTCGTCGGCGCGGATGCAGGTGTGGCTCTACAACAACCGGCTGTTGGGCCCCTATCTGCGTAACTACCTCGAGCGCAAAGGGCTGACCAAGCGTCAGCTCATCTCGTCACTGGTCAGCATGTGGGTGGGGATGAGCATCGCCATCCTGATTGCACCGGTGGTGGCGGTGAAGTGGGGGCTGGTGGCCATCGGTGTGGCGGTCAGCATTCACCTGATCCGGATGAAGCGCCTGCTGCCCGGCGAGGTCGAGTAGCCTCAGGGCTCGGCGCAGGGGGGCGCTGTCAGCAGGGTAATCTGCACAATATCCAGTTTGCGCCCCTCCTGACCAAAGGGGCCGTACGCCCCGGGCGCAGAGCGTTTGCCCAGCACCGCCACCGGCGCCCAGGGGGTGGGGCAGTTCCAGCTCTGTTCGCAACCACTGCGGTCATTGACGATGGCATGCACCGCCTGCCACTGCTCAGGATCCCCCTCCTGGCGTCCCAGCCAATACCACTCTCCGGTTCGACAATCGACAAACTGCATCGACTCCGTGCCGTAAACCACATGACCGCGATAGCCACTGGCGCAACCGGCCAGCAGCAGTGTCAGCAAAAGGATGGGTTTGTGCATCCGTGCCCCCGAATGAAAAGTGCCCACTCTACGCTGACGTAAAGTGGGCACCATCGCAAGGCTCGGTTTGGATTATCGGCCGAGCAGGCGTTTCATCGGGCAGCGGCTCTGGCGCACCTGAGCGTCCTGCTCCGGGCTCAGCTGTTGTCCGGGCTTCAGCTGAATGCCACTGATGGGGCAGGCCCGTGGTACGGCATCGCATTCCACCACCTCGATGGCAATGGCTTCCGCCGCGGGCGCAACCGCCGGCGGCATCTCGGCGTCCAGCGCCAACAGCTCCGCTTCCAGGGCGTCAAACTTCGCCACCTGCTCAGTCAGCAGCTGGCGCTTGTCGTCCCGGCCCAGATAGATCTTGAAGCTGCACTGGCCCTCACCGTTGAGTAGCCACAGAGACCGGGTTTCCAGGCGCATAAAGGGGCGGCGGACAAAGGCGATGTGGCTGACCGCTTTCGGATCCAGATGGCCACGCAGGTGTTCGCCCTGCAGGTTGTAGAAGCCATGGCCGTAACGCCCCTCCGGGAAGCCGCCCTTGTACTCCAGGATCTGGCCCGCCACCTCGATCACCGTGGTGGTGGGGCCGAAGTCGGTCAGGGCGGCCATCAGCCGATCAAAGTGTCGGCCATCCACCAGTCGGGCCTGGTCCTGTGGCAACGCCTGTACCGTGGCCAGTTCGCTCAGGCCCAGTTGGCGACCCACCTGTGCCAGCGACGCCATGGGCTGCTCCTGGCTCAGGGTATGAATGCGTTGGTAGAGATCGGACATGGTGTTGAGTCTCGCCTGTTGCTGTTGCTCATTGAGGGCGTCGAGGTATCGATTGAGGCCCTGCTGCAGATTGATGTGCCAGAACTGACCCGCTTTGGTCAGGTTCAGGTAACGGCCATCGCGTTCCACCAGTCCGTGGTTTTGCCAGGCCTGGAACAGGGGCGCGGCGTCATCCGCCAGGTCCCGGTCCGAGCGTTGGTAGAGGCGATCCAGATCGAGATAGCCCAGGTCAAAGCCAGCGCCTGCGGCGTAGCGCAGGCCTTGCTCCTCATGGGGCTGGGTCATCATCGCGATCGGCTTCTCGCCCGCCTCTATGCGTTCCAGATAGCGGCACAGCTGGCGCTCCAGCATGATGCCGTGGCCCTGGATTCGGCCGCCGCCTCCGGCGCCGAACGGTATCAGTTCTGCGCCCGCTTTGGAAAGGTGGTTGTAACGGTTTCGCTCACGGCGATCACGGCCAAAGTGGCTGACACTCAAGCGATTGAAGTGGTGACGAGCCAGCGTGCTCAGCCCCGCTTCAAACATGGCGGCCTTCTCGGCCGTGCCCGGAGGCGGTGCGACTCGTCCTTTGTTAACCGCCCGACCCAGCTGGCTCTCCGGCAACAGGATCAGCTGGTACAGGTCGGCCCCGCCTACGCCGGTATCCACCAGGGTGTTGAGGTCGCGCTGCCAGTCCGCCAGCGTTTGCCCCGGCAGGCCGTAGATCAGGTCAGCGACGATCACCGCCTGATCCTGATTGCACATCCGCTCCAGCGCCCGCAGTACCGTATCGCCATCGTCGATGCGGCCAAGCCGCTGGCGCAATTCAGTGTTAAAGCTCTGGACGCCCAGAGAGAAGCGGTTAAACCCGGCATCGAGGCACGCCTGAAAACGGCCCTGATCGAAGCCGTGGAAGCGGGCTTCAAAGGTCAGCTCAGCGTCGGTGCGCAGTGGCAGGGTGTCACGAATCCGCTGGCCCAGCTCCAGGATCTGCTGGGGCGAGAGGTCGCTGGGGGTGCCACCACCAACGTAAATGGCGTCGAACGGGGCCCCGGTCAGGGCGGCCTGATCAGCGGCCATCGCCAGCTCGCGGTGCAGCGCCTTCAGGTATTGGGCGATCTTATCGTCGCTGGAGCGGTTCTGGAAAAACGCGCAGTAGCTGCAGCGGGTGCGGCAGAACGGGATGTGCAGGTACGCCAGGCGCGGGCCGTCACTGGGGCCGTTGCGCAGCAGGCTGTGCCAGCAATCGGCCTGGTCTTGCGTCAGCACCGGGTTGCCCATCACCTGAATGTGCGCCGTCTCTTTACGGCTGAAGGCACCGGTCATCGGGTCTCGGGTCAGCCGCCCTGTGAGCGACTCATCAAGTTTTACCGTCATAATTAATTAAGAATAGTAATGATAATTGGTCGCATATAGACTCGCATCGAGTGCAAAGGTTGTCCGTGATGGAGATCGAGGTAATGTGCGGAATCGACAGTAAAAATAGGGTTAAGTGCGGCGATGTTGCTGCCAAGTTGGGATCTGGTGATGGCTTGGTGGCCGCGCCGTTTCGTCCGTTGCTGATGATGTTGGGTTGGCTGGCCATCGCTATGGGCAGTGCCGGGGTGGTGGTGCCGCTGCTGCCGACCGTGCCCTTTTTGTTGCTGGCGGCCTTCTGTTTCAGCCGCTCCTCACCGCGACTGCAGCGCTGGTTGTTTGAGCACCGGGTGCTGGGCCCCTACCTGCACAACTTTGTCAGCCGCAAGGGGCTGACCCGCACTCAGTTGCAGCGTTGCCTGCTGGGAAAATGGCTGGGCATGGGCATCGCCATCCTGCTGGTGCCGTTGTGGTCGGTCAAAGTGCTGTTGCTGGCGATTGCCACCGGCGTCAGCGTTTACCTGATGCGGTTAAAGCGCCTTCCCGAGCCGGGCGGCTATTGAGGTGAATGAGTGTGCTAGGTAAGCTGAGCTGAATCAGTCACCTATGGATGCACATCATGCTCGCAAGGATCGCCTGGCTGCTGTTGGCTCTGACTCTGTCACTGCCTGCCAGCGCCGCAGACGCCCCGTTTCTCTCCCTCTCCATCGATGAACACGGCAAGGTACTGCTGCGTCAGCCTCCCCTGAATACGCCGTTACTGCTGGTCAGCAGTCTGCCCCACGGGGCCGGCTCGAATGACATCGGCCTGGACCGCGGCCAACTGGGCAGTCGCCGGTTGGTTCAGTTTGAGCAACATGGCGATCGCCTGCTGCTGCGGGAGCTCAATACCCGCTACCGCGCCCATACCGGCAATGAGGCCGAGCGCGCGGCGCTGACCCAGGCGTTTGCGGAGTCGGTATTGTGGGTGGGGGCACTGGAGAACGGGGCCGCCGAACTGAATCCGTTGCTGCTGTCCGACCTGCATGGCATCGCCAACCGTCTTAAGGCCACCGGCCAGGGCAGCTTCCGGCTTGATGCGGCGCGTTCACTGGTGCTGAGCGACAGCGTTAAGCGCTTTCCCCAAAACGCTGATGTGGACCTGCAGCTGACCTTCACCAGCAGCGAGCCCGGTGCCTATGTCCAGCAGGTCACGCCGGACCCGGAGATCCTCAGCCTTAAGGTGCGCCTCTCCTTTGTGGCCCTGCCTGACGAGCCGATGACGCCGCGCCGTTTCCATCCCGAGTCGGGTTTCTTTGATTACCAATACCAGGATTACGCCGCCGGATTGTCCGAGCCGATGGGGGTTCAGTATCTGCCCCGGCATCGGCTGGAGAAGGTGATCCCCGGTGCGGCGCCTTCCGAGGTGATGGAGCCGATCGTCTACTACCTGGATCCGGGCACCCCGGAGCCGATGCGCAGCGCCCTGCTGGAGGGGGCCCGCTGGTGGGCTGAGGCGTTTGAAGCCGCAGGCTTTATCGATGCCTATCGGGTGGAGATGCTGCCGGAAGGGGCAGACCCCCAGGACATCCGCTACAACATCATCCAGTGGGTCCACCGTGCGACCCGGGGTTGGTCCTATGGCGATGCCCTGGTAGACCCGCGCAGCGGCGAGATCCTTAAGGGCCACGTTACTCTGGGCTCACTGCGGGTGCGTCAGGACCACAAGATTTTCCGCGGCCTGACCGCTGGCTGGGGCGACAGGGAGGCCGCGCTGGCGGCGGCACAAGCCACGGCGTTGGCCCGCCTGCGCCAACTCTCCGCGCACGAGATTGGCCACACCCTGGGGCTGGCCCATAACTTTGCCGCCTCCGCCAGCGGCGATCATTCGGTGCTGGACTACCCCCACCCTAATGTGACGCTGCAGGAGGGTCAGGTGGTGCTCGACCACGCTTATGCCGAAGGGTTGAGCCCCTGGGATAAGCACGTCATCGCGTTTGGATACGGCCACTACGATGGCCCGGAAGCCAGCGTTCAGGCAGAGCTGGCGCGTCAGGCCCGGGAAGCCGGTTTGCGCTTTATCAGCGATGCCGATGCACGGGGAACCGCGGCCGCCCACCCGCAGGCTCACCTGTGGGATAACGGCACCGACCCGGTGGTGCAGCTGGATAATGTGATGGCGATTCGTCAGCTGGCACTGGCCGAACTGGGGCCTCAGGCCCTGTTGCCCGGTGAACCGGTCAGCGCTCTGGGTGAGCTGTTGGTGCCGATCTATCTGATGCCCCGCTATCAGGTTGAGGCGGTCAGCCGCCTGATTGGGGGCGTCAGTTACGATTACGCGGGCCAAAGCCCAAGCGCGGTGGCGCCGGAGTATCAGCAGGCGGCGTTGGAGAGCCTGCTTAAGGTGTTGGCGCCCTCGGCGCTGGCGCTGCCGAATGAGCTGGCCAGCCAATGGCCGCCCCTGGCCTACGGCAGCGCGCCGGGCCGGGAGCAGTTTGGCTCCCGTCTTGGGCCGATCCCGGACCTGACCGGACTGGCGGAAGTGGCCAGCCGTCATGTGCTGACCCAACTGCTGGCACCGGAGCGGGTCAATCGACTGGCCCAGCAGCAGTGGCTCGACAGCGAACTGCCCGGCCCGCAATGGTTGCTGGACAGCGTGTCGGAAGCGGTACTGGAAGGCGATGAGGAGTCCGGACTGGCTGGTGCTGCACTCAACCGCAGCCAGGCGGTTTTGGTCGATCGCTACCTGACGCTCTACCACGACGACAATGCGACGCCGGAGGTGAAAGCGCTGGTACGGGCCCGCATGCTGGAGGATGCCGAACAGCTGGACCGTCGTGCCCGTCGTGCCTCCGATCGGGAAAGCGCGTTCTTCCGTCTGATGGCGGAAACCTTGCGCTCGGGTTTGCAGGACAGCGAGGTACGGATGATCGCCAAGCCGTTGCCCTTGCCACCGGGTTCACCGATTTAACCGGACGTGATTGAACGGGGCCCAATGGCCCCGTTTTTTATGCTGGACGACGGGGGTCGCGGGGGTAGTAGCGCGGCTCGGCGCCCCCGTGGGGCTGGAACTGGCGGGTGTTTTTATACGGCAGCTTCATAAAGCCGGCGATGCCCAGATCGTCAATGTCCCCCACCGCATCCAGGATGCGGGCCAGACAGGCCCGGAACTCGTCGGCCTTGCGGGGGTTGAGCAGGCGCAGGTAGGAGTGGATCTTGAGGTGATCCTCCAGCACTTCGAAGATGATGCAGCCGGTATGGTGGATCAGGTTAAGCCGTCCCAGCTCGGCCATGATGCTGGCGGGCAGGGTCAGGTTTTCATCCGGGTCCTGGCCATCCTCAAAGTAGGAGTGAAGCCGGGTTTTGTCCTCCAGTTCCGGTGCGTCGCTGATCTCGAACGGCAGGGCCAGTTCCGGCGGCGCCACAAAGCGGGCCTGACGCTGGTTGCGCTCCAGATGGAGGGTGTCACGGGCATTAAAGAAGCAGGCCTTAAACACCGCTTTGCCATCGGCCTGAGGGGCAGGGCGGATGCCACGGGCCAACGCCACCATATTGTTCACTGCCCGGATAAAGGGCGTCTTGAGGGTGGGGTCCTGCAGGTTGAGGCTGGAGTCGATGTGCAGGCCGGTGTCGGTCCAGTGCAACGCCAGCCCCCCCAGCAGCGGGTAGTGGCCCAACTGCCCCACTGCCGCAACAAAGCCCTTCTCGTTATCGCCCATCCCCACCATAAAGTCGCGGTAGTAGTGCGCCAGTTGCAGGTCGGCTTCACGCTCCGGCGGCAGGGGCGCTATCTGATGTTCCCGCAGAAAGGATTTGCGGGAGGAGTAGGCCACGGTTTCTACCGCCTTGCCCTGATGATGGGTCCAGACCGGCAGCTGCGGCGATGGCGCCGGGGCCGGCAGCGGCAGCAGCAGCCAGTGGCGGCTGGCGGGCAGGGTCTTAATAAAGTGGTCGCCGCCCTCCCGGCGCAGATTGGGGTCGTCGCTCAGCATGGCATCCAGGATCTCGGCCAGTGGCCGGGGCAGGCCAAGGCTGGCGGCGGGCAGCAGTTTGCTGCCAAAGCGGCTGATCTGGCCGGAGGCGAGGGCATAGAGGGTGGCTGCGGCCCCCTGTTCATCAAAGCGCGGGCTGCTGGGGGCGCCGGCCAACTGCTCCGGGCCGATAAAGAACACATCCCCCATGCGTGCGTTGGAGTCGTGGTCGCCATCCACCCGACCCAAAGCGGAGCCCAGTGGGTGGTCATACGCGTCGCGCTGGGCCAGCACCGCTGAGCCCCAGTCCACCAGTGAGAGGTGCTTGTGGCGATGGTCGAACACCAGGTTGGAGGGTTTGATGTCGCCATGCACCACCGGTCTTGGCAGGCCGCGCAGGTAGGTCAGGATGTCCGCCAATTGCGCGGCAATGGGCACCAGGTAGGTGACCGGCAGCGGGCCACAGCGTTGGGCAAAATGGGCCAGATCGACCCCCGGGGCGCGCTCCATCTGCAGGATACCCTGGCCGGAGGCGGTGACATGGCGCACCAGTGCGGGGATGTGGGGATGGTCAAGCGGCGCCAGGATCTCCGCTTCCTCCTGCAGGCGCGCCTGAAGACGCGCAGGCAGGGTGCGGCGGGAGAACTTGAACACCTGCTCGGTGTTGCCCAGTCGGCCGGCGAAGACGAAGCCAAACACCCCTTTGCCGATAAAGTGCACCTGCTGATAGCCAAGGCGACGCAGCTGTTGCTGACACAGTGAAACCCATTGGCGATGCTTACGGGCGTCCTCCTCCCGAAGCAGGTAGATGGACTGCTCCTCGGAGATATAAAACTGCTGAAGCGGCTTGGCACTGCCCACCGAACACTCCTTGTGGTTAGGCGTTTCAGCATACCGAGTGACGTGGCTGTGGCGCAAACGTGATCAGTCTCACGAGTGTTTGATCCCAATCAAGAGCATCCCCCCACTTTGTGCGAGTATTTGCTTATGGGTATTGAACTAGGGTAGGGCGTAAATATGACAGACCCCATTCTCTCGGTGGATCCCGCCACCCTGGCGGATTTGTTGGCCTATCCCCGCCGTAAAATGCGGGACAATATGGACGTGCGTTTCTGTCCCCACGCGACCTTCTACAATCCGGTGGACGACCGCTGCCTCTACTGTCATCAGGACATGGAGTGCAAGTGGCTGAACCATAACGACGAGCTGGTGGCGATTGAGCATAAAGACGCCAAGGACATCCGTCGTGAACTGGTGAAAGCCGTGGACTACGTTGAAGCACAGCTGACTGCGGCACACCTTAACCGCCGCGCCTGCAACTGCGATAACTGCGTGTGGCTGAGCAAGGCCCGTCAGGTGCTCGGCCTGTCCCGATAACCGCAATAACGAATTTGACTTCAGGGGGCTTCGGCCCCCTTTTGTTTGCCTCTCTGCCGGGCGGTCGTTACCCTGAGCCCCATTTCTTCAATGGAGGGCGCTCATGGAAGCGGCGTTTTGGCACGACAAGTGGGAGCGGGGCATTACCGGCTTCCATCTCGATCACATCAATCCCCATCTGGCAGAGCACTGGCCACAACTGAACCTGCCCGGCGGCACGCCGGTTCTGGTGCCGTTGTGTGGCAAATCCCTGGACCTGGCGTATCTGGCCGGTGAGGGGCATCCGGTACTGGGGGTTGAGCTGAACGCGCTGGCGGTGGACGCGCTGTTTGCCAGCCTGGGCCAAACCCCGACCGTGAGCCAGGAGGGGGCCCTTCTGCGTCACCAGTTCGATGAACTGACGGTGCTGCAAGGCGACCTGTTTCAGGTGACGCCAGAGCAAACCCGCCACTGCACCGCCTTTTATGATCGTGCCGCCCTGATCGCCCTGCCAGCCCCGATGCGGGATCGCTATGTGACCGCCCTGGCCGAACTGCTGCCCAGTGGCGCTGTCGGGTTACTGGTGACGCTTGATTACCCCCAGGACGCCCTGGCCGGACCGCCGTTTGCAGTGGCGGAGCAGGAGGTGGTTGAGCGACTGTCGCCCTGGTTCGTGGTGGAGAAGCTGGCCAGCCATGATGTGCTGGCGGATAACCCGCGCTTTGTGGCCAAGGGCGCGCCCTGGCTGCAGGAAGAGGTGTATCGCCTGGTGCGTCGCTGAACAGGCTGACCGAACCGCAGCAAAAAGAACGGCAACCCGAAGGTTGCCGTTTATCTGTCCCAGGGAGGGAGGTTTAGAAGCGGTAGCGCATACCTACGGTAACCAGAGTGTCATCGATGTCTTCAGCGTTATCGATGGCCGCATCGTAGTAAGCCACGTGGCCGTATACGTAGGCAGACTTGGTCAGGGTGTAATCCAGACCCAGGGTGTAGTTGGTGACTTCCTTAACGGTGCCGTCGGTGTCCAGGCCCTTCGCGAAGGAGCCCATGCCGCCGTCGTCGTAGCCGAACTGGCCTTTCAGCATAAAGTTACCCAGCGGGTACTTGGCGGACACGATGTAGCCGGTGCCGTCAACGTCGCTGTTGCTGGTCAGCTCGGAATCCTGATAGATCAGGCCCAGCTGCAGGTCAGCCAGCTTCAGCTGACCGGTGATGCGGTAGGAGGTCAGGTCGCTGATGCCATCCACGTAACCAAAGCCGATGTAGTACGGGGCTTTCTTCAGGCCCTTGTCACCAAAGCCGCCCATTACCGCGAAGTTGTTGCCGTCCACGTCAGCGCCTTCAGCGTAGAAGTCGTCTTCCAGCAGGTAGGTGGCTTTACCGGTGAACAGACCCAGCTTCGGCAGAGTGTAGGTGATGCTGTCACCGACACGATCCTGACCCGGCAGGATGGCAAAGATATCGGCGTTCAGGTTACCGAAGGCGTCAACGCCGGCTTCGGAAGCTTTGAATGCGGTGTCGTTACGACCGAACACCACTTCACCGAAGTTGCCGCCCAGACCCACGTAGGTGTTACGGCTGCTGAAGGGCTCTTTGCCGTTGCTCTGGTCACCGCCGTTGACGCCCACTTCCGCCTTGTACACGACGTACAGGTTGGTGTTGATGTCGTGGGTACCCTTGATACCGATGTTGGAGGAGTTGTTTTCCAGAACGGTACCGGACTTGTTGCCAGTGCCCTGAACCAGGATACCGGTGTCGCTGTCGGTAATGGAGACGTTGAGGTCACCGTAGAAGGTGGGGCCGTCGGCCAGGGCTTGGGTGGAGAAACCGGCCAGCAGGGAGGCCACGGCGACAGATAACAGGCGTTGCTTCATTACTTCTTGTCCTCTTTGGGTTGCCCGCCCCGGTTGCAGGTGGTGTGGGGCAGTTCAAAAGTCCGTTTGTAAGCAGGTTGTTAGACTGCTTTCGCCAGAATTGGTGAAGTTGGCGGCAGTTTGTCATGGGGTTTTTGTGATGTAACGCAAAACGCCTTAAGAATTTGATCTGGCTCACCTTTGTTTTAAATAAAGGTGTGAGCTGGCTGGATTGTGATCGGTGCGGCAAGGCAGGCTCTTGTCAGCCAAGATCAGAGGCACTAGGGTGGGGAGTTTTCTTGCCCTTGGCGCCCTCCGCATTGCTGCTATAATCGCGGCCTTTTTGGTCGCTGGAACGCAAAGATGAACGACGCTTATCTGCAACGCTTTGGTGGTATTGGCCGCCTTTATGGTCAGGCTGCACTGGCTGCTTATGCCCGCTCCCACGTGTGTGTGGTGGGGATTGGCGGCGTGGGCACCTGGGCGGCAGAAGCGCTGGCGCGCTCCGGCATCGGTCAGATCACCCTGATCGACCTCGATGACATCTGCACCACCAACACCAATCGCCAGATCCATGCCCTCAGCGACACCATCGGCCAATCCAAGGTGGCGGTGATGGCGGCGCGTATCCGTGCCATCAATCCGGATTGTGTGGTGAATGAGGTGGAGGAGTTTGTTGATCTGGATAACCTCGACGAGGTGTTGCCGCAGGGGCTGGACTATCTGGTGGACTGCATCGATGCGGTCAAACCCAAGGCGGCCCTGATTGCCCACTGCAAGCGACGCAAGATCCGCATCGTTACCGTGGGCGGTGCTGGTGGGCAGCTGGACCCCACCCGGGTGCAGGTGGCCGACCTGGCCAAGACCTATCAGGATCCGCTGGCGGCCAAGGTGCGCAATCTGCTGCGCCGCGAGTACCACTTCTCCAAGAACCCCAAGCGTCGTTTCCAGGTGGAGTGCGTGTTCTCCGACGAGCAACTGCGCTACCCCGGCGCTGATGGCACCGTCTGCCTGGCCAAGTCCGCCGCTGAGGGCCCGAAGGCGATGGACTGCAGCAGCGGATTCGGTGCGGTGACGCCGGTGACCGGCACGTTTGGTTTTGTGGCCGCCAGCCGGGTGCTGCTTAAGCTGGCGGAGCGGGCCAACCAACAGAGCGAGTGAGCACCGCGCCGCAATCGGTTACACTGGGGTCAATGGTTTGTTGATCAAGGTGTTAGGTGATGATTGCGGCAACGGTTCTGGCATTGGCGTTAAGCTCGGAGATCCATCCGATGCTGGCGACGGCCCCGACCAAGCCCACCGCCGAAGAGGCCAGCGAACCGCTGCCGGAAGCCCCGCCGTTAGAAGATCCCACTGACGACGCGGATCAGCGTTGGTACGACAAAGCCCACAACCTGCTGTCCGCTTCTGCCCAGGACAGCGCCCTCTGGTTTGATGACTTCTTTGGTCCCAGCGAGGAAGCGGACCAGGCCTCCAGCCACTTTCGTCTGCGTCTGCAGCAGCGGATGTTTGAGCGGGAGTCCAACGAGTTCAAGGTGCGGGTCTCCGCTTCCTACTACCTGCCCAACACCGAAAAACGCCTGAAACTGTTGGTGGAGTCCGACCCGGACAGCGAGTTGACCGAACTGCGCGACGGTCAGTCGGAGGAGGGGGATGGCGGGGCCCGGGCCGCGCTGCGCTGGATCCCGCTGGATTTTCGCCGCTGGGATCTCTCCTTTGATATCGGGGTGCAGCTGGACTCCGGCCTGGATCCTTTTGCCCGAACCCGGGCCCGCTACTTCTACAGCTTTGATGAGCGCACCGTGATGAAGTTCTCCCAGGAGTTCAAAGCGGAGGTGCAGGATGGCTGGAGTGAAACGTCGCGGCTGACACTGGAACGCATCTTCAGCCGCTCAGGTTATCGTCTGCATGGCCGTGCCAAGTACGGCGAGCAGACCGAAGGGCTGGAGTGGAGCACCACCTTTGTGCGCGCGCAGCGGCTCGATACCCGCTCTGCGCTGGCGACCTTTGTATCGGCTTCCGGCCAGACCAAGGATGAGGAGGAGCAGAGCGAGATCTACCGACTGGGGGCCAACTATCGTCGCAACTTTCTGCGCAGCTGGCTGTTTTACGAGATCGAGCCGCAGCTGACCTGGCCGCGCAAATACGACTACGTCACCAATCTCGAGTTACGCCTCACCCTGGAGGTGCAGTTCGGTAACTGGGATCGGGGGCGGGATCGGATCAATCAGATCTGATCCGCCAGGGCCAGGATCTGGCGCACAACGGCATTGAGGCCGCTGGCCCGGGAGGGGCTGAGGTGGTCGGCCAGACCCAGTTCGCGGAACCACTCATCCAGTCCCACTTGCGCCAGCTCAGCGCTGCTGCGCCCATTGCAAGCCGCCAGCACCAACACCAGCAACCCCCGCACAATGCGCGCCTCGGAGTCCGCCAGGAAATAGTGGCGACCCTCCAGTTCCTGGTGGTAAAGCCAGGTGGCACTCTCACATCCCGCCACTTCGGCGTCGGCCTTGTGCCACTGTGGCGCCAGCGCCGGCATTCGGCTGCCGAGTTTCATCAGCAGGCGGTAGCGCCCCTGCCAGTGGCCCTGGGCTTTTAACTCAGCATCCAGTTGCTCACGGGTCAGGGTGGGGCCAACCGGGTTTTCACGAAACGCCGCCTCAGAGGGGATCATCATTTAAAAACTCTCTCATATCGCGCAACGCCTCGACAAAGGCGTCGATCTCCGCCGCCGTATTATACGCCGCTACTGACACCCGGCAGGTGCCTTTGACGCCCAATGCCGCCATCAGGGGTTGGCAGCAGTGGTGGCCACAGCGCACCGCAATGCCGGCCTGATCCAGCCAGATGCCCACGTCCTGGTGATGCTCGCCCTCAACGTTAAAGGCCAGGCTACCGGCGTTGTCCTCGAAGGCACTATAGAGGGTGATGCCCTCGATGCTGGCCAGCCCGGTGCGGGCACGGGCCAGCAAGACCGATTCGTGGGCAGCCAGAGCGGCACGGTCCTGCGCCATCAGCCACTGGGCGGCGGCACCCAGGCCGACCGCTTCGGCGATGGCGGGGGTGCCCGCTTCGAACTTAAAGGGCAGCTGGTTAAAGCTGCTCTGTTCAAACGACACCTTGTGAATCATCTCGCCGCCAAACTGGTAGGGAGGCATCGCCTCCAGCAATGCTCTGCGTCCCCACAGCACGCCGATGCCGGTCGGGCCATACATCTTATGGCCGGAAAAGGCATAGAAGTCGCAGCCCAGCGCCTGCACGTCGACGGTGTCATGGGCGATGCCCTGTGCCCCATCGACAATGGTGATCGCCCCGGCGGCGCGAGCCAGGGGCAACCAGCGTGACAGCGGTGCCCGTGCCCCGAGGGCATTGGCCACCTGAGTCAGGATCACCACCCTGGGCTGTTGCGCCAGCAGGGCCAGGTAAGCGGCCTCATCCAGCTGACCCGCCTTATCCAGTGGGATAGGGCAGAGTCGGGCGCCGGCGCGCTGGGCGGCTTGTTGCCAAGGCACGATGCTGGCGTGGTGCGCCCAGGAGTCGATCAGGATGAGGTCTCCCGCCTGCAACTGTTGGCCGCCGAGGCTGCTGGCCAGCAGGTTCATCGCCTCCGTGGTCCCCCGGGTAAAGAGCACCGATTCCCGCTCTGGGGCATTAATAAAGCGGGCCAGCGTGTCGCGCGCCCCTTCAAAGGCCCGTGTGGCACGGGCAGAGAGACGGTGGGCACCCCGGTGCACGTTGGCGTTATCGGCCTGATAGAACTGCTGCATCGCTTCCAGCACCGCCGTCGGTTTCTGGGTGGTGGCGGCGTTGTCGAGGTAGATCAGGTCGGGCTGTTGCAGGGCCGGAAACTGCGCTCTCAGGGTGTCCAGGCTCATATCGGGGCGGCTTTCCTTTTAAACGGGGCGCAGAGCATGCTTGATGCGCCCCGGGGTTGCAAGACTCAGGGACAGGGATAACGGTGGGTGTCACCCAGCGCCTGCAGGGCCTGTTCCAGTTCGTCGTTCCAGGCCAGATCCACGCTGGCCAGATTCTGTTCCAGTTGCGCCAGGGTGGTGGCGCCGATCAGCGTGCTGGCACAGAAGGGGCGTGTGCGCACAAAGGCCAGCGCCAGCTGGGCCGGACTGAGTCCGAACCGGTTGGCCAGCGCCAGAAAATCCTCCACAGCGGCGTCGGCGGCCGGCCCGGCGTAGCGCTTGAAGCGTTCAAAGCGGGTCAGGCGGGCACCCTCCGGGCGGGTACCACCGGCGTATTTACCGGAGAGCACGCCGAACGCCATCGGCGAGTAGGCCAGCAGTGGCAGGGGTTCGCGCTGGGCGATCTCGGCCAGGCCGACTTCAAAGCTGCGATTGAGCAGATTGTAGGGGTTCTGAATGCTGACCGCCCGGGGCAGGTCGTGCTTGTCGGCCAGGTGGAGATACTGCATCGCCCCCCAGGGGGTTTCGTTGGAGAGGCCGATATGGCGGATCTTACCGGCCCGCACCAGATCATCCAACGCCGACAGGGTCTCCAGGATGGGGGTCATCGACTCCTTCTCGCTGGCCTCGTAGCCCAGTTGGCCAAAGAAGTTGGTGCGACGGTGGGGCCAGTGCACCTGATACAGGTCGATGCACTCGATGCCGAGCCGGCTCAGTGAGGCGTCGCAGGCGGCGAACAGGTTGCGGCGGTCCAGCGCCATATCGGGACGCAGGTAATCGCAGGGGCCACCCGGTGCGGCCACTTTGGTGGCCACCACCCACTGGTGGCGATTGCCCCGTTGGCGCAGGTAGTCGCCAATGATGGTTTCGGTGGCGCCCTGAGTTTCCGGGCGGGGCGGCACCGGATACATCTCGGCGGCGTCCAGCAGGTTGATGCCGGCGCCGTGGGCGCGGTCCATCTGCTCGAACGCCTCGGCGGCGCTGTTTTGTTCGCCAAAGGTCATGGTGCCCAGGCCGAGGGCACTGACGCGCAATTCACTGTGGGGCAGGCGATTCAATTGCATAGGGTTACTCCGCGTTCAGGGGGTATAACTCGGGAAAGCGAAAGGGCGCCAGTTGCAGGATCAGGGTGTCCTGATAGAGGCTGGCGCGGTCCATCAGGCCACCGGTCAGGATGCCGATGGCACCGCCACGCTGCTTGATGTTGTGCTGCTGAAACAGATCATCCATCACCGGGCCCAGCTCTTCGCCGGCTTCCAACCGTGTGGCGATGACGGGGGGCAGCGGCAGCGGGGCACTGCGGCCAACGCGGGTGCGATGGCCATCGCTCACAGCCACATAGGCGAAGGTGCAGGGCACACCATCGAGGCGATCGTAGCCGCCTTCAAAGGCCACGTAATAGTCGGCCTCCGGGTCGGCCTGTCGCAGGGCGGCCAGCCGATTCAGTGCGCCCTGACGGGTCTCCTCATGACTCATCGGTTGCTCGGCCACGCCGGACGGCACGGCGTGTGCCCGGGACTGCCAGGGCCGGTCGGCAAAACTGTGGGCCAGTGCCTGCTCGGCGGCCCGAATCTTCACGGGGTTATGGGAGGCCACCGCGACGACGGCTTGGGACATGAATGCTCCTGAGTCAGGGAGTTAGACTGTTATTTTGCCACGGCCATTGCGACAATGGCGGCAAATTCGTCACTGCCGTGAGCCGTTATGTTGTTGACCGTATTGATCTACCTTCTGCTGGGTGTGCTGGCGGGCATTTTGTCCGGCCTGTTTGGCATCGGTGGGGGACTGGTGATTGTCCCTGTCCTGTTGACGGTATTGCCCTGGATGGGGGTGGCGCCGGAGGTGCTGATTCACCTGGCGATTGGCACCTCGTTGGCGACCATTGTGGTCACCTCCTCAAGCGGCATTCGTGCTCATAATAAGCGCGGCAACGTCGACTGGGAGACCGTGAAGCGCTTTGTGCCCTGGGTGGTGTTGGGCTCCTTTGCCGGCGGCTCGGTGGCGGCCCTGTTGCCGGGGGCGTTACTGGAACGGCTGTTCGGTATCTTCCTGTTGCTGGTGGCGACCCAGATGTGGTTCAGCCTGAAACCGAACCCGGATCGCTCGCTGCCTAAAACCCCCGGACTGGCGCTGGCGGGGGGGACCATCGGAACCATCTCGTCGATGTTTGGGATTGGCGGGGCCACCATCAGTGTGCCTTTCTTACGCTGGTGTTCGTTACCGATCACCAAGGCGGTGGGGGTCTCTGCGACGCTGGCGTTTCCCATCGCCCTGTCTGGGGTGATCAGCTACCTGATCAACGGTTGGGGTCATCCTCAGTTGCCTGAGTGGAGCCTGGGCTACGTCTACCTTCCCGCTTTCTTCGGCATCGTCGTGGCCAGTACCCAGTTTGTCCGGGTGGGTGCGACGCTGGCGGTGAAACTACCTGGGCACGTGCTACAGCGGGCTTTTGCGGCGTTTATGGCGATTCTGGGCGTTCGTCTGCTGATGTTGTAGTAAAGTTTCATCAGCGTAAATGACTGGTAAATCAAATCTGTAATAGTGCGTGCGTCTGCCATGTGAGCGATATCACAGTGAAAAACCCTCACAGTGATGAATATCAAGGTAAAATGGTAAGACCAATCCACGAAAAAAGTTCACTCTGGATCGGATTTGTGATCCGCGTCACCTGAGCTGTTTTGCGAAGTGATTTCGATCACGTTTTTGGCTGGGGAAATCTCTATTCTTGCCCCCGCTAACTCGAACACTCATAGGTGATTTCTAATGCAGAACCACAACACTGCAACCGCCACCCAGACTGCTGCCAAGTCTGGCTTTACCAAGCAGGACCTGACCTGGTCCCTGTCCATGTTCGGTACCGCTGTTGGTGCCGGCGTACTGTTCCTGCCGATCCGTGCTGGCCTGGAAGGTTTCTGGCCTCTGATCCTGATGGTGCTGCTGGTGGGTCCGATGACTTACCTGTCTCACCGTGCCCTGGCACGTTTCGTTCTCTCTTCCCCGAAGAAAGACGCTGACATCACTGAAGTGGTGGAAGCGCACTTTGGTAAAGCGGCGGGTTGGTTGATCACCTTCCTGTACTTCTTCGCCATCTACCCGATCGTGCTGATTTACGGCAACGCCATCACCAGCACCGTGGACAGCTTCATGGTTCACCAGCTGGGCCTGGAGTCTCTGCCGCGCTGGCTGCTGTCCGGCGTTCTGGTTGCCATGATGATGGGCGTGATGATCCTGGGCCAGAAGCTGATGCTGAAGGTTACCGAGATGCTGGTATACCCGCTGGTGTTCATCCTGTTCGCCATGTCCGTATACCTGATCCCGGACTGGTCTATGGCTGCCATGAGCGTTGATGCCATGCCGTCCATGGACGCCATGCTGCTGGCCGTGTACCTGACCATCCCGATGCTGATCTTCTCTTTCAACCACAGCCCGGCCGTTTCCTCCATGGCTCTGGCTCAGCGCAAAGCGCACGGTGAGAAAGCGGTTGAGAAGTCTGACGCCATCCTGATGCGCGCCTCTGGCATGCTGCTGGGCTTCGTGATGTTCTTCGTATTCAGCTGTGTACTGGCTCTGTCTCCGGAGCAGCTGGCTGAAGCTAAGGCTCAGAACATCTCCATCCTGAGCTACCTGGCGAACGTGCACGACTCTGCGCTGATCTCCTACGTAGGTCCGCTGGTGGCGTTCCTGGCTATCTTCTCCTCCTTCTTCGGTCACTACCTGGGTGCCAAAGAGGGTCTGGCTGGCATCGTTAAGCAGTCTGCTCCGAAAGCGGTTGAGCGCATGGGCGAGAAGAAATTCGACCAAGCTCTGGTGGCCTTCTTCTTCTTCTCCGTATGGGGTGTGGCCGTTATCAACCCGTCTGTACTGGGCATGATTGAATCTCTGGGTGCGCCGTTCATCGCCGCCATCCTGTTCCTGATGCCGATGTACGCCATTAAGAAAGTACCGGCCATGAAGAAGTACGACGGCAAGCTGTCCAACATCTTCGTGACCGTGATGGGCCTGATTGCCATCAGCTCCATCGTGGGTGGTTTCTTCTAAACCCCCCTTATGACTCCTGAGCCGGGGTCCTCACCCCGGCTCTTTTTTTCCCCTGTTTCTTCGAGGAATGCCCTGATGTTCAGTGTGTTTGATATCTTCAAAATCGGTGTTGGTCCTTCCAGCTCCCATACCGTTGGCCCCATGAAGGCGGCCAAGCAGTTCATTGATGACCTGCGTGCCATGGACAAGCTGCGTCAAGTGACCCGCATCAGCGTGGATATCTACGGTTCCCTGTCTTTGACCGGTAAAGGCCACCACACTGACATCGCCATCATCATGGGTCTGGGCGGCAACAGCCCGGAAACCGTGGACATCGACGGCATCCCCGAGTTCATCAGCCGGGTTGAGCAAACCGAGCGTCTGCCGGTCGGCATGCACTGCCACACCGTTGACTTCCCGCGCGACGCGGTGACCTTCCACGAGGACACCCTGCCGCTGCACGAAAACGGCATGAGCATTCACGCCTTTATCGGTGACGAAGTGGCTTACTCCAAGACTTACTACTCTATCGGTGGCGGCGCCATCGTAGAGGAGGAGCACTTTGGTCAGCCGGACGCCAACCTGAAGCCGCTGCCTTACGCCTTTACCGATGCAGAGAGCCTGCTGGCCCTGTGTAAGGAAACCGGCATGAGCATCAGCGCGCTGATGATGGAGAACGAAAAGGTCTACCACAGCGAGTCCGACATCTACGAAGGCTTCGGCCAGGTGTGGAATGTGATGCGTGAGTGCATCGAGCGTGGTTGCGCCACCGAAGGTCTGCTGGCGGGTCCGCTGAAGGTGCCGCGTCGCGCTTCTGCCCTGCATCGCCAGCTGATCGCCAACGAGCGCACCAACAACGACCCGATGGCCATCATCGACTGGGTTAACATGTTTGCCCTGGCCGCGTCCGAAGAGAACGCTGCCGGTGGTCGCGTGGTGACTGCACCGACCAACGGTGCGGCAGGCATCATTCCGGCCGTACTGGCGTACTACGACAAGTTCATCGAGAAGGTGGGCGTAAAGCAGTACACCAAGTTCTACCTGGCTGCAGGTGCCGTTGGCGCTCTGTACAAGATGAACGCGTCCATCTCCGGTGCGGAAGTGGGCTGTCAGGGTGAAGTGGGCGTGGCCTGTTCCATGGCCGCTGCCGGTCTGGCTGAGCTGATGGGTGCGAGCCCGTCTCAGGTGTGCATCGCCGCGGAAATCGCGATGGAGCACCACCTGGGCCTGACCTGTGACCCGGTTGCCGGCCAGGTGCAGGTTCCCTGCATCGAGCGTAACGCCATCGCGTCCGTAAAAGCGATCAACTCCACCCGCATGGCGATGCGTCGTAACTCCGAGCCCTGTGTGTCTCTGGACAAGGTGATCGCCACCATGTACGAGACCGGTAAGGATATGCACCCGAAATACCGCGAGACCTCCCGTGGCGGTCTGGCCATCAAGGTGCTGAACGTCTGCTAAGACGGAGTCATCGGAAAAACCCGCCATTCGGCGGGTTTTTTTATGCCGCTCAGTAGCGGGTGAAGATCAGCAGAGCGTGTGACGGCGCGTGCAGTTCACGCAGCTCAACATGGCGGGGCAGGCGCTGCTGCAGGGCGTCAATCTGATCCTGCCAGTGGGGTTCGGTATCGAAGTCCAGACCTGCCAGGCAGCGTCGCTCACGACACATCAGGGCGTGGCTGAGCGGCTCCCCCATTGGCCCAAGCCAAGCCGGTTTCAGCCAGTCCTGGCTCCAGTCTCCCCAGCGATGGTCCTGATAGAAGCGCTGCCACTCCTGCTGAATGGCGGCTTCCGGTGCGGGGGATGGGGGGAGGTCGGCGATGGCAACAAAGCCGAGCAGGGTCTGGCCATTATCATCGGCCAGCCACACCTTGCCGCCGTACTCCACCACGTCACCGTGTCGACGGTAGGCCCGGGCGAGTGAGTCAAAGATGGGTTGGTCGGGGGTAATGCGGTGATGCGTGACAACGCTGCTGGCGATCGCCACAGCGGGCGCGGCCGCGTATTGCGGGGTGACTTTAGGGGGCGGCAGGTGGGTCCATAAGGTGGTGGCGGCCAGCCACAACACCCCTGCCGCGAGTGGGAACAGGGTCCATCTGTTCCGAACCATGGCGCTACTCGCGATGTTGGCAAAATGTAGCGATTAGTTTAGCGAAATGGGGCTAGCGGGTGTGGCTCTTTCCAGCCAGAAAGTCGCTGACTCGTTCTGCCGGCAGGGGCCGACCCAGCTGATAGCCCTGACCGTACTGACAGCCCATCTGTTTCAGCATCGCCACCTGCTTTGGGTTGTCGATGCCTTCGGCATTCACTTTCATTCCCAGCGCCGACGCCAGGTTCAGGATGGCGGAGATCACCGCTTCTGCCCGCTGGTCCTCGTGCAGGCGGCTGATAAAGCTGCGATCCACTTTGACTACGTCCAGCGGCAGGCGGTGCAGGTAGCTGAGGCTGGAGTAGCCGGTGCCGAAGTCATCCATCATCAACTTGATGCCAAGCCGACGCAGCTGACGCAGCACACTGGCTGCCTGGTCCGGCTGGTGCAGCAGCGAGCGTTCGGTGATCTCAATGAGCAAAGAGCGGGCTGACAAGCCGGACTGCTTCAGTGACTGCATCACCACGTCGAGACTGTCCGCGCGGTTAAACCATTCGGAGCTCAGATTGACGCTGACACCGACTCGGGCCAGCCGGGGGTATTTGCGTTGCCACTGGGCAAACTGCTGGCAGGCCTGGTTCAGTACCCAGCGATCCAGAGGCAGGATCTGGTGGGTTTCCTCCATCAGCTCGATAAACTCCCCGGGCAGCAGCAAGCCACGTTCCGGGTGGCGCCAGCGCACCAGTGCCTCGAAGCCCACCAGCTGTTCTGAGGCCAGGTTCCAGACCGGCTGGTAGTGCACCTCAAACTGGTTCAGCTCCAGTGCGCGCTGCAGTTCGTTCTCCAGCTTCATACGATGCTGGGCGGCTTCACGCATGCTGTTATCGAACACCACGGGCGCGGCCCGGTGGGCCTGCTTGGCGCGGTACATCGCCACATCGGCGTCGCGCAGCAGTTCGACCGGGCTTTGGTACTGGCTTAGTCCGAAGGCGATGCCGATGCTGGTGCCGCTGTAGATCTCCTCACCGTCGATGTAGAACGGCTTGGCCAGCACCGCCTGGATGCGTTCGGCGCTCTGCAGCGCGTCGTTATCGCAGGAGAGGTGCTCCAGCAGGATGGCAAACTCGTCGCCACCAAGGCGCGCGACGGTATCGGAACCACGAACGCAGCCGGACAGACGGTGGGCTACCTGAGCCAGCAGGCGGTCACCGGTCAGGTGGCCGAGCGAGTCGTTGATCACCTTGAAGCGGTTGAGGTCGAGAAACAGCAGGGCGTAGTGGAAGTTCGGGTCCCGCGCTTTGATCGACAGCACCTGGTGCAGGCGTTGCATGATCATGCTGCGGTTGGGGAGGGTGGTCAGCTCGTCGTGCAGGGCATCGTGACGCAGTTGCGACTCAATGCGGCGACGCTCGTTAATCTCGTGCTCCAGCGCCTGAGTGCGGTGCAGTACGGCTTGTTCCAGCGCCTGCTGGTTGTTGGTCAGCCGTTCTGCGGCCCGGCGCCAGCGGATCACTCCGGCAATATGGTGGGCCAGGTAGCCGATCAGTTTCAGCTCCTCCTCACCGTAGGCGATGGGGTTGTTGTAGTCCTGCAATACCAGGGCGCCAAGCGCAACGCCATCGTGGCTGAGAGGGGCCCCCAGCCAGCACTGGGACGTGCGGCCGAGCAGTTCAATCTCGCCCTCGTCGGCCAGGGTCAGCATCTGCTGGTAGTTCAGCAGTACCGGCGCATTGAGTTTCAGCAGGTACTCGGTGGCGCCCCGGCCCAGTGGTCGCGCTTCCGGTACCGGAGAGTGGTCATCACAGCTGTAGGGGAAGTGCAGTTGCTTGCCGCTGTCATCCAGCAGGGCCACATAGAAGTTGTCGGCCATCAGCAACTCACCAATCAATTGGTGGAAGCCGCCGTAGAGCTCGAGCAGCGGCGCGTTGGATTGGCTGAGCTCGGTAATGCGATAGAGCACCGACAGGATGCGGTCTGAACGCTCGGGCCCCTGGCCCAGGCAGGGACGCTGTCGCAGTTGTTGGGTCAGGCCCTGGGCGATGTAGGGCGCCAGTTGATCCAGCAGGTTGAGGTCGGCGGCGCAGTAGCGTTCCTTTTCGTAGCTTTGCACCACCAGCGCCCCAATCACTTTGTCTTCATGCTTCAGCACAACCCCCATCCAGCTGTCCGGCAAGGCGCCAATCAGGCGGATCTGGCCACGGCTCAGCATGGAGCTGATCTCCACCTGATGGAGGAACATCGAGCGGCCCCGTTTCAGCAGCAGATCAGTCAGGCCGTGGCGCAGGCTTTCCGGCGGCGCCGAAACGCGGCGGTCCTGGGCCCACAGCAAGCGCGGGCCATCCTCATCCGCCAGAGCGACAAAGCCGTTTTTACCCGGCATGCGCGTGGCGAGCAGGTCGATGATGGCCTGACAGTAGGCATGAGGCGCACTGGCCTGGGCCGCGAGTTGGGCGATCTGGAACAACATTGTGCCGAGGTCCGGTTCGGCCTCATGAGAGCGTTGGGGCACAGCCTTGGGGGTTGGCATAGGGGGGGCAAATAAAATCCATTTCGCTGATGGTCGCAGTGTGCCACCAGAGCGGGCCGCTGTCATGGTTGGCATGCATTGCCAGAGGGCTAGAAATAAACACGCCACCAAAATTGGTGGCGTGGTCACAGATCAGTCGTCGAGGTCGTCGCTGTCGCTACTGTCGTCGCTGTCGTCATTGGTGCCACGAGGGGAGCCGCTGATGGTGATCAGGCGTTTGCCCTGGCTGGCCTTCAGGTATTTGGCCCACAGACGCTCAAGCGGCGTGCAGCCCTCTACCTTGCCCTGGACGAACTCAACGAAGTGCTGTTCGTCTTCAGACAGCGGCGCGCGGGAGCCGTTGGACAGGGCCTGCATGGCCTGGCCGTGGCGTTCCAGCAGGTCCGCTTCGTTAATGGTGAAAGTCCCGCTGCGGCGGAAGCCTCGGGGGAAATGACGGTTATCAAAGAATTTTTGCTCAGAGCTAAAGCTTTGACTTGCGGTCATGGGTTTTTCAGCCTCGATGAATCAGAGTTAGCGTCACGCTGGCAAAGTTATATGAGAGCCGCGTGACAGCTAAAACAAAATATTTTCGCGCTTTGCGCAAAATGCCTTTATGCCTCAGGCTTTGGCTTTCGGCTTGGCGGTGTTATCGAACAGCCCCAGTCGGATACGGATAAAGTGGAAAATCTCCTGCGGGATGTTGATGTCCACCACTTTCTCCAGGCCTTCAAAGCCCGGGGAGGAGTTTGCTTCGCAAATCTTGAAGTGGTCGGTATCAAACAGCAGGTCGATACCCGCAACATCCAGACCAACGGCGCGGGAGCACTGGGTGGCCAGCCATTCGATCTCCGGGGTCATCTCCGTCGGCTTCAGGCTGCCGCCGTTGCTGTAGTTGGCCTTGAAGTCGCCATCTTTGGCGACGCGCTCAAAACAGGCTACGGCACGGCCACCAATGGTGAACACGCGCAGGTCACGACCGTGAGAGGCTTTGATAAACTCCTGCAGAATGATGTTGGCGTTCTGCGCGGTGGATTCGATCAACTGCATCAGGTCGTTGAACTCGCTGGCGTCCTTGGACAGGAATACGCCGCTGCCCTGGGTGCCGGACAGAGTCTTGATCACCACCGGGAAGCCCAGGGACTTCTTGACCAGCTCCACATCAACCGGGAACTTAACCAGCATGGTGTTGGGGGTCGGCAGGTTTTCCTGAGCCAGGATCTGCTGAGTAAACAACTTGTCCTTTACCGCTTCGATGCTGTGGGACTGGTTCACCACGTACACACCCAGGCGCTCCAGATGGCGGATCAGTGCCAGGGCAAAGTAGGTGGTGGAAGAGCCCATACGGGGCAATACGAAGTCGGGCAGGGAGACACGCTCGCCATGCAGCAGAATGCTACGGTCGCCACCTTGAGTGACTTTCAGGTCAAAGTCTTCGGGGGCATACACTTCCAGTTGGATGTTCTGCTTGGCGGCTTCTTCCATAAAGCGGTCAATTTCGTAGCGCTCAGGCTTGAGCAGATTGGCGCAATCTTTGTAGATGATCCAGCCGCGCATGGGGGTGGTCTCCAGTTAAAGTTAAGTTGTTTCTTATCAAAGTCTTAAGATAAATAATGACTCGACGCTGGCCCGCCGGTTTGGGGGGCGGCTAGTATAGGGCTCGTGGCCAAAGGCCAAAGCGAAAAATTTTTGCGCTGAACGAAAACGGAACTATGGATACTGAGCTTCTAAAAACCTTTATGGAGGTCTACAAAGCGGGGCGTTTCAGCCGCGCGGCGGAGAACCTCTATCTGACCCAGTCTGCGGTCAGCTTCCGCATTCGACAGCTTGAGCAGAACCTTGGTGTGGCGCTGTTTGCCCGCCAACGCAGCCAGCTGACCCTGACCGCCGCGGGCGAGCGTCTGCTGCCTCACGCTGAAGCGATTTTGAGCAATCTGGAACGTGCCCGGCTGGAAGTGGCTCTGGGTGAGGACCAGCACAACCAGCTGGCCATTGGCGGCACCCCCAATATCTGGGACGGCGTTCTCAGCGAGGCGTTGCCGCGCATCCATCAGGCCTTGCCGGCCCTGGCGATGCGGGCGGAATCACTGCCCTCTGCCCAGCTGACACGGCAGTTGCTGGAGCGCACTCTGGACATGGCCGTGATGTTTGATCCGCCCAAGGCGGAGGGGCTGCAGATCGAGGAGCTGCCCTGTGTGCGGTTGCTGCCGGTGACCACCTTTGAAGATGGCAGCATGAGTGACTACGTCCATGTGGATTGGGGCACCGCGTTTGATATTCGCCTGGCCCGTCAGAACGGCCCGACGCCACGGCCGGTATTGCGGGTCAGCACCAGCCATATTGCCCTGCGCTTCCTGCTCAGTTGTGGTGGCAGCGCTTACCTGCCGGAAGATCGGGTGGCGGATCTGATCAGTGAAGGCCGCTTACACCTGATTGAGAATGAGCCAACGGTTGAGCGCCAGGTTTTCTGTGCCTGGAATGAACACAGCGAAAATCGTGATTTGCTTAATGAAATTCGTGATTTGCTGAAACAGGGCCGAGAACTGGACCTGAACTAAACTGTCGGGCAAAGTGGGGCCTACCACCATCGGAAAAGGAGCCACCGATGTTTCTCGACTACTTCGCGTTGGGGTTGTTGGTGTTCGTGGCACTGGTGCTGTTCTACGGCATCATCGCGATTCACGACATCCCCTACGAGATTGCCAAGCATCGTGACCACCCCCACCAGGACGCCATCCATGTGGCGGGCTGGGTCAGTCTGTTTACCCTCCATGCCATCTGGCCGTTCCTCTGGATCTGGGCCACCTTGTATCGCTCTGAGCGTGGCTGGGGCTTTATTCAACGTCAGGAAGCCTTAGAGCGTCGCGAGACGGCGCTGGAAGACCGCGAAACCGAGCTGGAACAGCAGGTGGCGCAGCTGCGTTCGGATGTGGCCGAGCTGAAAGCCCAGTTGCAGCAACAGCGGGGAGGTGCCTGATGGACTTACTGCTGATTCTGACCTACGCCGCCCTGTGCGTGGGCATATTCAAAGTGTTCAATATCCCCCTCAATAAATGGACCGTACCGACGGCGGTGTTGGGTGGGGTGGTATTGATCGGCACCCTGCTGCTGCTGATGAACTACAACCATCCCTTCACTCCGCTGGCGCGCCAGGTCTATGTGGCCACACCCATCGTCCCGACGGTGCGCGGCATCGTGGTAGAGGTGCCGGTGCAGCCGAACCAGCCGCTCAGTAAAGGGGATGTCCTGTTTCGCATTGATGATGCCCGCTTCCGGGATGAGGTCGATCGTTACCTGGCGGAGCTGACTGCGGCCGAGTCAGAGCGCGATCGCACCCTGGCGGCCTTTAAGCGTTATGAAGAGGGCTTTAAACGCGGCGGTGCCTTTACCGAGCTGGAACTGGATAACCGGCGTCAGCTCTATCTGACGGCGGAAGCGCAGGTACAGCGCACCAAGGCGTTGCTGGATAAAGCTCAGGTTGACCTGACCGAGACGGTCGTACGGGCACCGCAAGACGGATACGTTACCCAGGTGGCGTTGCGTCCCGGCATGATGGCTGTGCCGCTGCCGCTGCGCCCGGTGATGGTGTTTATCAATGAAGAGGACGATCGCTTCGTGGGCGCCTTTAACCAGAAGTCACTGCTGCGCTTGCAAAGCGGTTACGAGGCGGAGGTGATCTTCGAGGCGATTCCGGGACGGGTATTTAAAGCCCAGGTTGCGCAGGTGCTGCCCAACATTGCCGAGGGTCAGATCCAGGCCTCCGGCACCCTGCTCAGCTCGGATCTGCTGGTTCGCCGCGGTCGGGCCTTTGTTGAGGTTCAGCTGCTGGATGACATCAGCGAGCTGGGCCTGCCCGATGGGGCGCATGCGGAGATTGCGGTCTATTCCGATAAGTTCAGCCATGTGTCGATCATCCGGCGTGTGTTGCTGCGGATGAAAAGCTGGCAGAACTACCTGTTCTTGGAGCACTGAGCCTCCGCGCAGGACCGAAGCCCGGCAGAATTGCCGGGCTTTTTGATCCTGGTCAACCGGGCGAAAGGCGCCGCCGGACCGAGGGCATATCCTTATATAAGGCCTCACAACAGATGGAGGTGCAAAGTGGCAAGACGTTACCCGGTTGGAGCGGCCTCTGACCATCCCTTTGGACGTTTTGCGCAGCGCTTGCCCAGCCTGTTTGAGCGCTGGGACCGGGACTGGTTACCCATGTGGGGAGAAGGGGAGGAGCCCTTGATGCCCGCAGTGGACCTTAAGGAGGAGGAAGACAAGTTGGTGCTCAAAGCGGACCTGCCAGGCTTAAGCGAGAAGGATATCGAGCTGGTTTGCCTGGGAGACAGGCTGACGCTGAAAGCCCAGAGGGAGACGGAAAAGGCCGATAAAAAGGAGGACTATCACGTTACTGAACGGCAGTTTGGCAGTTATCAACGGACGTTGAGATTGCCCTTTGCGGTTCGTGACCCAGAAGCGATTCGGGCGCACTACGAGAAGGGGGTATTAACGGTTGAAATCCCCAAATCCGATGCGGTGAAACTGCAACAGCGGCCTATCAAGATCGAGTTTGGGTCCTGACAAATGTGATCATCCCAGTGCGCACTTCGGTGCGCACTTTTTTTAACCGGTTCAATTCGGTATGGTGTGAGCCCACCATTTGGAGAGGGACCATCCATGCTGAACCCCACGTTTTGCCGGCGCGTGTTGTTGCTGTTGGCGATTGAAGAATTGGACCGGCCGTCAGTGCCGGCATTGATCCGTCACCTGGGGTGGCCCCGCCGTACCATTCAGGACATTCTCAAGGCATTACCGGGCCTTGGGGTGCAGGTGCAGTTTGTTGAAGATGGCATCCGTCACAACGATGGCTATTATGCGATCCAGTCCTGGGGTGGCCTCAATTCAGAGTGGGCACACAATCACAAAGCGGAACTGAGAGCCGCCCTCGACCAAGCGTGATCCGGTTAAAAGATCCGCACGCCACAATCCGGTTTTCCTTTTCCCCCCGGGGGGCCTCGATATAATCGAAAGCCTCTGCCGCCCAGCGGCTTCACCTGTCGTAAAAGGACAAGCCATGAGTAAGAAAAACAGTCGCATGGACGGCATCGTTGCTGCAGTATTTGGTGGCATCAGCGTATTTCTGTACGTGATCGTTCAGGCGTTCTAACGCCGACAGAGACAAAAAAGGCGCCTAAGGGCGCCTTTTTGCGTTTCGCACGTTTGCCTTTACACCAACAGACGTCGGGCGGCCTCGACCACAGTCGTAATGGCGGTGGTCTCTGTCTGCTTCATCAGTTCCGCGCTGGGGATCTCCTGTTGGTGACGGTTCACGATCACCCCGGCCACGCAGCCCGCCTTAAGACCGAGTGCAGAACACATGGTCAGCAGGGTGGCAGACTCCATCTCATAGTTGAGTACACCCAGCGCCTGCCACTCCTCCATTGACCCCTGGAAGCGGCGGGTCACACGGCCAGAGAAGGTATCGTAACGCTCCTGCCCCGGATAGAAGGTATCGGAACTGGCGGTAATGCCGGTGCGCAGCGGTACCGTTTGAGCCCGCGCGGCCTCAACCAGCGCCGAGGTGCAATCAAAGTCCGCCACCGCCGGGTATTCCATCGGCGCAAAGTGGCCGCTGGCACCGTCAAGCCGCACCGAACCGGTGGTCACGATCAAGCTGCCGACCTCAATGTCGGGCTGAATGGCCCCGGTGGTGCCAATGCGCAGGAAGGTACGAACGCCCAGCTGCGCCAGCTCCTCTACTGCAATCGACGTCGATGGACCGCCAATGCCGGTGGAGCAGACCACCACGGGGGTTCCTTCTATATAAGCTAAGTAACTGGTGAACTCGCGGGTACTGGCGAGCGCCTTGGGGTTATCCATCAGGTTTGCGATGCGCTCAACCCGTTCCGGGTCGCCGGGGACAATGGCCAGTGTGGCGCCTTCCAGCATGGGTTGGGTCAGGGCCAGGTGAAATACAGTGCTCATGGTCATTCCTTCTCGGAGTGGGATGGAGTCAATCTAGACCACCAGCTCCGCGGTGAACACCCCCTGGCTCACACAGTGGCCGGAAAGGGGGGTAACCGTGTCGTGATGTTTTGTGTTAACTCCGGTAACATCCGGTCGCTATCAATACAATAGTGGTCGAACTGCGTTATTAAGGATGGATGATGAAACAATGGATCTGTGCCAGCGTGCTGGCAATGATGGCACTTCCGGTACAAGCCGATACCTTGGGTATCTACGCCGGAGGCGGCAGCTTTAAAGGCAGCACCAGCGGCCAACTGGGCAGCGACCCGGTCGATATCGAAAACGACCTGGGGCTCAGTGATGACGACAGCGGCTACCAGGCCTATGTGGCACTGGAACACCCCATCCCACTCCTGCCCAACATCCGTATCGCTGCGGTGAGCTTTGATACCGATGGCAGCGGCGCTCTGGGCAGTGACTTCAGCTTTGGCGGCGTGACCATCCCTGCCGGCGCCACGACGGCCACCAGTCTGGAGTACCAACACACCGACATCACCCTTTATTACGAACTGTGGGATACCGGCTTTGATCTGGACCTGGGGCTGACGGCCCGCCAGATGGATATCACCACCGACATTCGCTATGCCGCCATTGGTGACCTGAGCGCTGGCCAGGCTTCCGAAACCTTCGATGAGTGGGTGCCGCTGTTATATGGTGCTGCGCGAGTTGACCTGCCCCTTACCGGCCTGTACGCCGGTGCGGCCATTCAGGGCGTGGGCTATTCCGACTCCAGCTTTCTCGATTATCAGGTCCGCTTAGGTTGGACCTTTGATCTGGTGGCGGTCGATTTGGGTGTTGAAGTGGGGTATCGGGTACTGGCGCTCGACCTGGATGAAGACGATGTGGGTGATCTGACCGCTGACATCGACATTGATGGCGTCTTTATTCACGGCGTTCTGCATTTCTAAGCGTCCAGCGACACCAATAATGGCCCCGGGATCGCGGTCAAAACGCGATTTTGGGGCCGTTTCTGTGGATAACTCCGGTATAACCTGTGCCATTGCTGTGGCATTGTTCAGTCAGTCATTTTTCTGCAATTTCCTCTTGTCGGCGCCGAATTCCGCCCTATAATGCGCTCCCTGTCGACGGGGCAAAGCGGAACACAAAACGCTGAGCCACCAAGGCCTCCAAGAGGTTCTGGTTAAAACTTAGACGGTCGGAAAGGAAAGTTGAAAACGCCCTTGACGATGACGGAGAAACGCGTAGAATGCGCCTCCTGCCTCGAGTGAGGCAACGCTCTTTAACAAGTTATCAGACAATCTGTGTGGGCACTCACGCAGTGTTGAGAAATCATCATTTTCTCGATGCTACTGAGTGACACCAAGTTAATTCAGTATTCATTGAGTAGCTTCTACGGAAGCAAATCAAAATCTTTAATTGAAGAGTTTGATCATGGCTCAGATTGAACGCTGGCGGCAGGCCTAACACATGCAAGTCGAGCGGCAGCGACAACATTGAACCTTCGGGGGATTTGTTGGGCGGCGAGCGGCGGACGGGTGAGTAATGCTTAGGAATTTGCCCAGTCGAGGGGGACAACAGTTGGAAACGACTGCTAATACCGCATACGCCCTACGGGGGAAAGCAGGGGCTCTTCGGACCTTGCGCGATTGGATAAGCCTAAGTGAGATTAGCTAGTTGGTGAGGTAATGGCTCACCAAGGCGACGATCTCTAGCTGGTTTGAGAGGATGATCAGCCACACTGGGACTGAGACACGGCCCAGACTCCTACGGGAGGCAGCAGTGGGGAATATTGCACAATGGGCGAAAGCCTGATGCAGCCATGCCGCGTGTGTGAAGAAGGCCTTCGGGTTGTAAAGCACTTTCAGCGAGGAGGAAAGGTTAGTGGTTAATACCCGCTAGCTGTGACGTTACTCGCAGAAGAAGCACCGGCTAACTCCGTGCCAGCAGCCGCGGTAATACGGAGGGTGCGAGCGTTAATCGGAATTACTGGGCGTAAAGCGCATGCAGGCGGCCAAGTCAGTCAGATGTGAAAGCCCCGGGCTTAACCTGGGAATTGCATTTGATACTGCTTGGCTAGAGTCCTTGAGAGGGGGGTAGAATTTCAGGTGTAGCGGTGAAATGCGTAGAGATCTGAAGGAATACCAGTGGCGAAGGCGGCCCCCTGGCAAGAGACTGACGCTCAGATGCGAAAGCGTGGGGAGCAAACAGGATTAGATACCCTGGTAGTCCACGCCGTAAACGATGTCTATTAGGAGTCTGTGCCCTTGAGGCGTGGGTTCCAAAGCTAACGCATTAAATAGACCGCCTGGGGAGTACGGCCGCAAGGTTAAAACTCAAATGAATTGACGGGGGCCCGCACAAGCGGTGGAGCATGTGGTTTAATTCGATGCAACGCGAAGAACCTTACCTACCCTTGACATCCAGAGAACTTACCAGAGATGGTTTGGTGCCTTCGGGAACTCTGAGACAGGTGCTGCATGGCTGTCGTCAGCTCGTGTTGTGAAATGTTGGGTTAAGTCCCGCAACGAGCGCAACCCTTGTCCTATGTTGCCAGCGCGTAATGGCGGGAACTCATGGGAGACTGCCGGTGATAAACCGGAGGAAGGTGGGGACGACGTCAAGTCATCATGGCCCTTACGGGTAGGGCTACACACGTGCTACAATGGTCAGTACAAAGGGTTGCCAACTCGCGAGAGTGAGCCAATCCCATAAAGCTGGTCGTAGTCCGGATTGGAGTCTGCAACTCGACTCCATGAAGTCGGAATCGCTAGTAATCGTGGATCAGAATGCCACGGTGAATACGTTCCCGGGCCTTGTACACACCGCCCGTCACACCATGGGAGTGGGCTGCAAAAGAAGTGGGTAGTTTAACCTTCGGGAGGACGCTCACCACTTTGTGGTTCATGACTGGGGTGAAGTCGTAACAAGGTAGCCCTAGGGGAACCTGGGGCTGGATCACCTCCTTAACGACATGAATTCTTGCCTGCGTCGAGTGTTCACACAGATTGTCTGAGTCAATGCGAAAGTGTTGATTTGGAACCGTTCTTTAACAATTTGGATAAGCTGATAAATTTCTCGAGAAATTGTAAGAGTAAACTTCTTGCAAGTGTCTTGATATCCGGCGATTCAGCGTAAAGCTGAATAACGAAACATTTGGTTGCGTCATATGCGTAATGCGCTTTGCAAAGCTCATTACGGTTGCGACGGGATTTGGGTTTCGGTCTAGGCGAAGCTGGAACGAGCAAGGGAGTTAACTTCGGTTAATGACCGCGTGAGTGACAGGTTCAACGACGAACGAAAGCCAAAGAACAAGCAAGACCCCTTGGGGTTGTATGGTTAAGCGACTAAGCGTACACGGTGGATGCCTTGGCAGTCAGAGGCGATGAAGGACGTGCTAACCTGCGAAAAGCTCAGATGAGGCGGTAAGAGCCACTTGAGTCTGAGATGTCCGAATGGGGAAACCCGGCACCATAAGGTGTCATCAGTTACTGAATACATAGGTAACTGAGGCGAACCTGGGGAACTGAAACATCTAAGTACCCAGAGGAAAAGAAATCAACCGAGATTCCCTTAGTAGCGGCGAGCGAACGGGGATTAGCCCTTAAGCATTGAGGAAGTTAGTGGAACAAGCTGGAAAGCTTGGCGACACAGGGTGATAGCCCCGTACATGAAAACGACCACAGTGTGAAATCGAGTAGGACGGGACACGTGTTATCTTGTCTGAACATGGGGGGACCATCCTCCAAGGCTAAATACTCCTGACTGACCGATAGTGAACCAGTACCGTGAGGGAAAGGCGAAAAGAACCCCTGTGAGGGGAGTGAAATAGAACCTGAAACCGTGTACGTACAAGCAGTAGGAGCCCTTCGAGGGTGACTGCGTACCTTTTGTATAATGGGTCAGCGACTTACATTCTGTAGCGAGGTTAACCGAATAGGGGAGCCGTAGGGAAACCGAGTCTTAACTGGGCGAATTAGTTGCAGGGTGTAGACCCGAAACCCGGTGATCTAGCCATGGGCAGGTTGAAGGTGCCGTAACAGGTACTGGAGGACCGAACCGACTAATGTTGCAAAATTAGCGGATGACTTGTGGCTAGGGGTGAAAGGCCAATCAAACCGGGAGATAGCTGGTTCTCCTCGAAAGCTATTTAGGTAGCGCCTCGTGTCTCACCATTGGGGGTAGAGCACTGTTTGGGCTAGGGGGTCATCCCGACTTACCAACCCCATGCAAACTCCGAATACCAATGAGTGCAATCACGGGAGACACACGGCGGGTGCTAACGTCCGTCGTGGAGAGGGAAACAACCCAGACCGCCAGCTAAGGTCCCAAAGTTATCGCTAAGTGGGAAACGATGTGGGAAGGCTTAGACAGCTAGGAGGTTGGCTTAGAAGCAGCCACCCTTTAAAGAAAGCGTAATAGCTCACTAGTCGAGTCGGCCTGCGCGGAAGATGTAACGGGGCTAAGCGATACACCGAAGCTGCGGAAGCACACTTGTTGTGCTTGGTAGAGGAGCGTTCTGTAAGCGGTTGAAGCGGAATTGAGAAGTTCCGTGGACGTATCAGAAGTGCGAATGCTGACATGAGTAACGTTAAAGCGGGTGAAAAACCCGCTCGCCGGAAGACCAAGGGTTCCTGTCCAACGTTAATCGGGGCAGGGTGAGTCGGCCCCTAAGGCGAGGTCGAAAGACGTAGTCGATGGGAAACGGGTTAATATTCCCGTACTGCTGATTACTGCGATGGAGAGACGGAGAAGGCTAGGCCAGCACGGCGTTGGTTGTCCGTGTTTAAGGTAGTAGGCGGTGAACTTAGGCAAATCCGGGTTCACATAACGCTGAGAGCTGATGACGAGTCACTACGGTGATGAAGTGGTTGATGCCATGCTTCCAGGAAAATCTTCTAAGCTTCAGGTAATTAGCAACCGTACCCCAAACCAACACTGGTGGTCAGGTAGAGAATACCAAGGCGCTTGAGAGAACTCGGGTGAAGGAACTAGGCAAAATGGTACCGTAACTTCGGGAGAAGGTACGCTCCTGCCGGTGATGAGACTTGCTCTCTAAGCTAGTGGGAGTCGCAGATACCAGGTGGCTGCAACTGTTTATCAAAAACACAGCACTGTGCAAACTCGTAAGAGGACGTATACGGTGTGACGCCTGCCCGGTGCCGGAAGGTTAATTGATGGGGTTAGTTTTCGGACGAAGCTCTTGATCGAAGCCCCGGTAAACGGCGGCCGTAACTATAACGGTCCTAAGGTAGCGAAATTCCTTGTCGGGTAAGTTCCGACCTGCACGAATGGCGTAATGATGGCCACGCTGTCTCCACCCGAGACTCAGTGAAATTGAAATCGCTGTGAAGATGCAGTGTACCCGCGGCTAGACGGAAAGACCCCGTGAACCTTTACTACAGCTTGGCACTGAACATTGAACCTACATGTGTAGGATAGGTGGGAGGCTTTGAAGCAGTGACGCCAGTCGCTGTGGAGCCGTCCTTGAAATACCACCCTTGTATGTTTGATGTTCTAACGTTGGCCCCTTATCGGGGTTGCGGACAGTGCCTGGTGGGTAGTTTGACTGGGGCGGTCTCCTCCCAAAGAGTAACGGAGGAGCACGAAGGTTGGCTAATCATGGTCGGACATCATGAGGTTAGTGCAAAGGCATAAGCCAGCTTAACTGCGAGACAGACACGTCGAGCAGGTACGAAAGTAGGTCTTAGTGATCCGGTGGTTCTGAATGGAAGGGCCATCGCTCAACGGATAAAAGGTACTCCGGGGATAACAGGCTGATACCGCCCAAGAGTTCATATCGACGGCGGTGTTTGGCACCTCGATGTCGGCTCATCACATCCTGGGGCTGAAGTCGGTCCCAAGGGTATGGCTGTTCGCCATTTAAAGTGGTACGCGAGCTGGGTTCAGAACGTCGTGAGACAGTTCGGTCCCTATCTGCCGTGGGCGTTTGAGAATTGAGAGGGGCTGCTCCTAGTACGAGAGGACCGGAGTGGACGAACCTCTGGTGTTCCGGTTGTCACGCCAGTGGCATTGCCGGGTAGCTAAGTTCGGAATCGATAACCGCTGAAAGCATCTAAGCGGGAAGCGAGCCTCAAGATGAGTTCTCACTGACTCCTCGAGAGTCCTAAAGGGCCGTCGAAGACTACGACGTTGATAGGCAGGGTGTGTAAGCGTTGTGAGGCGTTGAGCTAACCTGTACTAATGACCCGTGAGGCTTAACCATACAACACCCAAGTGGTTTTGTGAGTCGGATATCCGACCTTGTAAGAAGACCTTACATCGAGAAACAGCTTTTCCGAATTGTACGATTTTTGCCTGGTGGCAATAGCGTCGTGGCCCCACCTGATCCCATGCCGAACTCAGAAGTGAAACGCGACCGCGCCGATGGTAGTGTGGCAGTTGCCATGCGAGAGTAGGTCACCGCCAGGCACCCAATTTCGAGCCCTCGCCCGATGGCGGGGGCTTTTTAGATTCCGATGCGAAGCATCAACCGTTTTTGCCTGGTGGCAATAGCGTCGTGGCCCCACCTGATCCCATGCCGAACTCAGAAGTGAAACGCGACCGCGCCGATGGTAGTGTGGCAGTTGCCATGCGAGAGTAGGTCACCGCCAGGCACCCATTCCAGAGAGCCCGCAGCTATGCTGCGGGCTTTCGTCGTTTCAGGCCCTTGGTTGGGCGCCTGCTGAATTTGAACTGAACTCCAATGGAGTTGTAACTCTCTGTCAGTGACAGGGCAAATCATCGGCGCTATTCTTCGCTGCCTCAATATCCTGGAGTGTTCATGTCTCGCCTTTTTCTGCTTAGTCTGGCGATGGTGAGCGGACTGAGTTTCCCTGCCATGGCTGACGAGTCCGAGTCTCAGCCAAACGATAAGCCCGCTGAAACCGTTGCCCAACCACAGAGCCGCAGTGCCGCTGTGCCCTTTGTGTTTACCAGCTCCAGCATGGGATTCAGCGTGGGGGCTGCGGCGTCGTTGCAGGGCGTGCTTCAGGAGCGCTCACAGCTGGTGGCGGTGGGCACCTACTCCGAGAATGACAGCTACGTGGCTTTCCTTGGGGCTTACAACCTGCACTTTGGCGACTCCGGTCGTTGGTTTGTGGATCTTCAGGCTTTCGACGCCCGCTTGCGGGAGAGTGACGTCTACATCGACGGTAATCCTGCGTTTGATTCGCCTGCGGGGGCCCATGGTTCGGATGTGAACAACTTCGTGCTTGGGGAGGAGAGTCAGCGGGATCTGTACGCGACGCTGCGCTATGTGCTGCCTTGGGGGGCGGGCAAGCACTCACCTCAGCGCCGTTCTCGGGTGGTCGCTGGGATCCCGGTTGCCCCGGAGGATGGGGAGCAGGTCGGTGCTTACACCAGCGTTGAGTTTGAGCCCTTCTACCGGGAGCGCAAAGTCGAAGGCTTCGACGGCTTCTACCAGAAGGATAAGACTCAGGGGGTCAGCCTGAAGCTGGACCATGATGCCCGTGATTTTATCCCCTCTCCGAGCCGTGGCCATCGTCTGGAACTGCAACTGCATCGTGACTTCGGCAGTGGTGAGCGCAGCAGCTACACCAAGTGGGAAGCGCAATACAGCCAATACCTGAACTTTGGTGCCAACCGCTGGAGCAAGCAGCAGGTGCTGGCGTTGACGGCCTATACCTCGGACGTGCCCACCTGGGACAGCGGCGCCGAGGGCCATCGTCCGCCCTGGTTTGCCGAATCCACCCTAGGAGGCTGGAACCGCCTTCGTGGTTACCAGGGAGCCCGTTTCCATGACCGCAGTGCGGTGTTTTACGGCGCGGAGTATCGCACCATTCCGCGTTGGCAACCGCAGGGGGCGATCCCCTTTATCGACCGTTACTACTTCCCGTGGTGGCAGTTCGCGGTGTATGGCGAGCTGGGTCGGGTGAACGACAGCTATGACCTTGGTGAACTTCACAAGGATATGGACTGGACCGTGGGCTTCGGCGTGCGGATGTGGGTAGAGAATGTGGTGGCCCGCGTTGACTGGGGCTTCAGTGAGGAGGAGAGCCAGTTGCGGGTGGTGGTAAACCAGCCGTTCTGATCCTGGCCTTACTGGATGAAAAAGGCCGCCCGATGGGGCGGCCTTTTGCGTTTGGGTGAGCGGTTACTTCACCAGAGTGAGTTCCTGCAGCAGCCAGTCGGCATGGTCTACTTCACTCATCATCCACAGCACGTAGCGGATATCGACGTGCACAGCGCGGGTGATGGCCGGGTTGAAGTACCAGTCTTTGGTGATCGACTCGTAGGTGGAGTCGAAGTTAAGACCCACTAACTCGCCACGGCCATTCATCACCGGAGAGCCGGAGTTGCCGCCGGTGGTGTCGGCACTGGAGAGGAAGTTGACCGGAACCGAGCCAAAGGGTTGGGCGTCGGCTTGGGCACAGGGCAGGAAACCACAGTACCAGGCTTCCTGTTTCGGGGCGGTCAGGTCGGTACGGGCGTAGTCACCGAAGCGGCGCTCATCAATGGCAGCCAGTACTTTGGCCGGCGCGGCAAAGGGCGCCTCACCGGTGTGCTTCTCGCGGATCCCCTCCAGGCGGGTGAACGGTTGCTTGTAGAGCGCGTCGGCGGCCTGGTAACCGTCTACATGGCCGATGCTGATGCGCAGGGTGCCATTGGCGTCCGGGTACACCGGGCGGTCGAGGCTCTGGTACCAGTCGAGCATGGCCTGCATCAGAACCGGGCGGGCTTTGGCCAGCTCACCGAGGTGGGCTTTGTGGGCTTTGCGGCGCTCATCGTTACCGGGGTAGAGGGCGACGGCCATCTGGATCAGCGGATCGGAGCTCTGCTCAAACTCGGCAGCGGATTTCTCCATCCAGGCGCGGCGCTGGTCCTTATCCCCGAGGGTGGTTTTGACGTACAGGGTATCCAGATCCAGCTTAGCCAGCTCGGCATCCAGCACCGGGTCACGTTGGTCCTGAGCCTGATAGGCATCGATATCCTGTTGCCACAGGATTCGGTCCATGCGGGCATCGAAACGACGCTCCAGTCGGTCAAGGCGGGCGGCGAACAGCTTGCGATCGCGCTCCTGATAACCGGCATCCCGTTCAGCATCGGGTTTCTCCTGCTCCTTGGCCCAGCGATACAGTGAAGAGGCGGCACTGAGCAGGGCGCCAGATTGGGCATTGCTGAGATAGAAGTTGGCCTGGTAATCGGCCTGGCTGGTGGCCACCAGCTGACGCAGTTCGGTCAGTGACTGCGCTTCCGGTTTGCCTTCAAGGTAATGGACAAAGGCGTTATCCCGGCTGGCCTTCAGAGCCGGGATGTCGGTTTTGCGGAAACCGTCCAGCAGGCCGTTCAGTTTCTTCATACGGTTGGCGTAGCTGGCCTTGGTTGCGGCATAGGCGACAGCCACTTCCGGGGTGGTGGCTGACAGGGCTTCGATGGCGTCGATGCGGCCCTGATAGCGCTCAGACTGGGTCGGGTAGAGCCAGTCGGCGGAGAAGGTCAGTTCTTCGGTCAGCTTATGGCGGCTGGTGCGGCCCGGGTAGCCTGCAACCAGCACACCGTCACCGGCGCGAACGCCCTCGGCGTTGATGCTGAGGAACCCCGCAGGTTGGTAGGGCACATTGTCTTCGCTGTAGGCAGCAGGGCTGCCGTCCTTGGCCACGTAGGCGCGCAGGAAGGTAAAGTCGCCACTGTGACGGGGGTATTCGAAGTTATCAATATCGCCCCCATAGGCGCCAACGCTTTCCGGCGGCGCGTACACCAGACGGACATCGCGGATGACCAGTTGGCGCAGCAGGTAGTACTTCAGCCCACCGTGGAAGTCGCGGACGCTGCAGCGGTAGGCCGGGTCGGCCTCACAGGCCTGGATAACCGCTTTGCGGTTGTGCTCGATCTGCTGGTAGCGCTGGTAACCGTCTTCCAGAGCGGCGGTGCCGTTGAGCACCTGCCCGGTGACGTCCTCGACCTTATCGGTGATGTAGAGGCGCTCCTGGGGGCCGGCGGGGAGCTCATGGGCCATGTCCTTGGCAAGGAAGCCATCGGCCATGTAGTTGTGCTCACCGTGGCTGTTGTATTGGATGGCACCGTAGGCGCAATGATGGTTGGTGACCACGAGCCCTTTAGGGGACACAAAGGACGCAGTACAATACCCCAATCCCACTACCGCATTCATTGGCGGCTTGGTTAAGTCAGCCAATTGTTCTGCAGGGAGTTCGATGCGACGCTGTTCGAGCTGGTCTTGCAGCTCAAGTAACTGATGGGGCAGCCATTGCCCTTCGTCGGCGTGCAGGGGAAGGGCGGTCAACAGCGCTAACGGCGTCAGCGCTCGCCAGAGTTTCCTTGTTGGCATCGGAGTTCCTTCGATTATTATGGTTTTCCGGGAGGGTGAATGCCCCTCCTCGAGCTTTTATTTTCTCAGACAGTGTAACGGAATTAACATGGCGGAAACACGGGCCCGAGACAAATCTGGCCAGGCACCGGTGTCGGTGGACCAACTGAAATTGCCTCCTCACTCGCTGGAGGCGGAGCAATCCGTTCTTGGCGGCCTGATGCTGAACAGCGATCTGTTCGACCAGGTTTCCGAGCGGGTGGTCAAAGACGATTTCTACAGTCGCAGTCACCAGCTGATCTTTGCTGCCATGTCCGTGCTGCTGGAGCGTGGCGAACCGCTCGACTTGGTGACGGTATCCGAAGAGCTGGATAAGCAGGGTGAACTGGAAGCGGTGGGTGGTATCCCCTACCTGTCAGACATCGCCCGCAACACGCCGAGTGTCGCCAACCTGACGGCGTACGCCAGCATCGTGCGCGAGCGCGCGGTGGTGCGCGAGATGATCAAGGTGGCCAATGAGATCGCCGATGCCGGTTTTAACCCGGACGGTCGCGACTCATCGCAACTGCTCGATCTGGCTGAGAGCAAGGTGTTTAAGATCGCTGAGAAGCGCGCCAACGCCAACGAAGGCCCGGAAGACATCAAGACCGTTCTGTCCAAGACCGTCGATAAGATTGAGCAGCTGTTCAACAACCCGCACAACGGCGTTACCGGGGTATCCACCGGTTATGCCGACCTGGATAAGATGACCGCGGGCCTGCAGCCGTCTGACCTGGTGATCGTGGCGGCGCGTCCCTCTATGGGTAAAACCACCTTCGCCATGAACCTGTGTGAACAGGCGGCGATGAACGAAGATAAGCCGGTGCTGATCTTCTCTCTGGAGATGCCCTCTGAGCAGATCATGATGCGTATGCTGGCCTCCCTTGGCCGGGTAGACCAGACCAAGATCCGTACCGGTCAGCTCAATGATGACGACTGGGCCCGCGTCTCCTCGACCATGGGGTTGATGATGGAGCAGGGCAAGATGTACATCGATGACGGTTCCGGCCTGACGCCGACCGAAGTGCGCTCCCGTGCCCGCCGTGTGGCTCGGGAACACGGCGGCATCTCCATGATCATGGTGGACTACCTGCAGTTGATGCAGGTGCCGGCCCTGTCCGACAACCGTACCCTGGAGATCGCGGAGATCTCGCGCTCACTGAAGGCCCTGGCCAAAGAGCTGCAGTGCCCGGTAGTGGCGCTGTCGCAGCTGAACCGCTCGTTGGAACAACGGGCCGACAAACGACCGGTAAACTCGGATCTTCGTGAATCCGGCTCCATCGAGCAGGATGCGGACCTTATCATGTTTATCTACCGGGACGAGGTGTACCATCCGGACACGGCGGAGAAAGGGCTGGCCGAGATCATCATCGGTAAACAGCGTAACGGTCCGATTGGTAAGGTGCCGCTCACCTTCCAGGGCCAGTTCTCCCGCTTTGATAACTACGCCGGTAACAGCTTCGACTACGACGAGTAACTATGCGTTTTTCCCCGGTGGCGGAGATCCGCCGCAGCGCCCTCAATCATAACCTGCAACGCCTGCGGGCGTTGGCTCCCAACAGCAAGCTGATGGCGGTGGTCAAAGCCAACGCTTACGGCCACGGCTTGATTCGTCTGGCCAGCTGGATGTCTGATGTTGATGGCTTTGGCCTGGCCCGCATCGAGGAGGCCCTGGCACTGCGCGAGAGCGGCAGCCAGGCCCGATTGGTGCTGCTGGAAGGGGTGTTTTCAGCGGAAGACCTGGAGCAGGCCGCCCAGCATGAGCTGGACGTGGTGATCCACGATGCCGAACAGGTACGCCTGCTGGAGCATACCCCCCTGTCGCAGCCGCTCACCATCTGGCTCAAGATCGACACCGGCATGCATCGCCTGGGGGTGACGGCTGAACAGTTTTCCGCGTTGTATCAGCGCCTGTGCCAGTGCGACAACGTCCGCACGCCGCCCAACCTGATGACCCACTTCTCCGTCGCGGATGAGCTGGAAAACCCGGAAACGGTTCGCCAAATCCAGCGCTTTAACCAGCTGGCGCAGAACCTGCCCGGTGAGAAGGCGCTGTCCAACTCGGCGGGCACCCTGAGCTGGCCCTCGGCGCATGGCGACTGGGTACGTCCCGGCCTGGCCCTGTATGGGGTGAACCCCATGATTGGCGGGCGAGCCGAACAGTTCGACCTGAAGCCGGTGATGACCATGCGCTCCAAAGTGTTGGCCGTGCGTGAGCTGAAAGCCGGTGAGCCGGTCGGTTACGGCCAGACCTGGCGCAGCAGTCGGGACACCCGCATTGCGGTGATTGCCATGGGCTACGGTGATGGCTACCCACGGCATGCGGTATCGGGAACGCCGGTGCTGATCAACGGTCAGCGTTATCCACTGGCGGGTCGAATCAGCATGGATATGCTCACCGTCGAGGTGGGGGAGGCGCCGGTGCAGGTCGGGGATGACGTGGTGTTGTGGGGCGATGGCCTGCCGGTTGAAGAGATCGCCGAATGCGCTGGCACCATCCCTTATGAACTGCTGTGCAGTACTACCGCAAGGGTGCAGTACCGCTACATCGATTAATGGAAAGGCGGGCACGGAGTGCCCGCTGGCTTAACCTGACATGGAGAGTGACTGATGTACGCACGTAAAGGCTTTACCCTGGTAGAGCTGGTGATTGTCCTGGTGGTACTGGGCGTGTTGGCGGTGGTGGCGCTGTCCCGCTACATCAACCTGGGCAGTGATGCCAAAGTTGCCGCCCTGGAGCAGGTGATGGCCTCGGCCCACGCTGCCAATGACATGGTGCAGCTGAAGGCCAAAATGCCCAGCTACGCCTCCCGCCCGGCGGAAGATCGGGATGATCTGACCGACGTCGATCTCGATGGCGATGGCTTTTTCGAAACCCGCCTCAAATGCGGCTTCCTCGATAACACTGACGTTGCCAAGCGCCTGACCTACAGCGATGACCGCATCGTCTACAACGACGATGATAAAGCTCTGGTGTATTTCGGCCTGGATACGGACCCGGACGAGATTGAAGCCAGCCAATGCTACTTTGTTTACCGCCAATCCTACGGCACTACCGATGTCTCCCAATGCAATCCGGAAGATGAGGACTACGAGCCTCAGTATCGGATGGTGACCACAGGTTGTTGATCCGGATTAATGAAACGATGAATTGCGTCATTGGCGGTTTACGGATGGCGTTGAATCGACGTAATGTGAAGCACTGAAGTTGCAACACCGCTGATTTTTATTGGTTAGTTTTACTTGATAGGGGAAGTCACGATGAAAAAGTTCAGTCTTGCCGCCGTTGCTGCTTGTGCAGCCATGATCACCGGTATGGCTCAGGCGGAAACGGTGCCGGTACAGCTGGCCACCTTGAACCACACCAATCTGATGGCAGGTGAGCAGGTTGAAGGGGTGCGTTTCCCCACTCTGTACGGTCAAACCGATTCCGTAAAAGGCGTCGACTTGCACCTGCTGGGCATTGGTGAAACCAATGACTTTGTCGGTCTTCAGTTCCCCCTGCTGCTGGCGGGTGCCAACCACGTTAACAACAGCATGACGGGTGTGGCCTTTGGTCTGTGGAACTGGAACAAAGGTTCTGCCACCGGTGCCAACATCGGTATGGTGAACATCACCAATGACGTAAAAGGCCTTAACCTCGGCTTCGTAAACTACTCCGAGGGTGACACCGGCTTCGACTGGAGTGCAGTGAACGTGGCGAAAACCTCCCAGGCTCAGCTGGGCTTCGTCAACGTAACTGACGAGATCAAAGTGGTTCAGGTGGGTCTGCTGAACTGCGCCAAGAACGGCTTCCTGCCGTGCTTCCCGCTGGTGAATTTTGCGGTGAAGTAAGCGGACGAATTCGTCTGATACTGATGGGGGCCTGCTGGGCCCCCAAATTGTTTGTGGTGCCGGGGCGTGGCATGCTGACGGTTCCACTTTCTGACCCAGACACCCATGACCCACTGGCATCAAACCACCTTTCGCCTGCCCGCCTTTCGTCGTGGCTTTCACCTGATCACCGACCAGGTGGTGGCCCGGTTACCGGAACTGGCCCGCTGTGATGTCGGCGTGCTGCATCTGTTTATCCAACACAGCTCCGCTTCGTTAACCCTGAATGAAAATGCCGACCCGACGGTACGGCAGGATTTCGAGTCCCACTTTAACCAGGCGGTGCCGGAAAACGCCCCCTATTACCGCCACACTTATGAAGGCCCGGACGACATGCCGGCGCACCTGAAAGCCAGTCTGTTGGGCAGCAGTGTCTCGATCCCGGTTGGACGCGGTCGCTTATTGTTAGGCACCTGGCAGGGCATCTACCTCGGTGAACACCGTGATCACGCCTCCGGCCGACAACTTGTTGCTACCCTGCAGGGCCATATCACCGAGTGAAAACGTCGGTTTTTGGCTAAAAAGACGCCGCATTGTTGCCAATGCGGCGTTTTTATTTTGTTTGGCTTTCGATGGATCTGTCTGGTTCAAACCACTGGTTAAAAAGAGAAAGGCAGTATGAATCGTGCGCTTATACATCACGGTGATGTTGTCATACAGGAAACCAGTGTGTAGCGGGATGTATTTCACTGGTGTCTTTGGATTGTGTTTTTGTTATGTTTGGATGGCATTTGGGCAGATAAGTCACTAAAAAAACAGATATTGCCAAAATGTTAATCGTTTTGCGGAAGTGAAACGAGGGAAGTTAACAAAAGCAAAAAAACAATAACAGAACCAGGGAGCGCGCTGTACATGGCGAAAACCATAATGAAAGCCGTGGGGCTCGGCCTGATCCTGGCGTCGGTACTGCCGGCTGCCCAGGGGGCGAACGTACCTGAGGGAACCCGCCTGCACAACGTGCAGGAGCTGGTGCGGGGCAATGGCTCCGAGCCGGCGTCTCTGGACCCTCAGAAAGTGGAAGGCACCACCGGCTCCACCATCACCAAGGATCTTTTCGAAGGGCTGGTACAACAGGACGCGGATGGCAACATCATCCCGGCCCAGGCCACCCATTGGGAAGTGTCCGAGGACAACAAAACCTTCACCTTCCACCTGCGCGAAGGCATCAAGTGGTCCAATGGCGACCCGGTGACCGCCCACGACTTTGTGTTCGGTTTCCGTCGTGCCGTGGATCCGGCGACCGCGTCCCGCTACGCCTGGTACCTGGAGATTGCCACCGTGGCCAACGCGTCCAAGATCATCCTCGGCGAGATGCCGCCGGAGACGCTGGGCGCCCGTGCCGTGGATGACCGCACCTTTGAGGTCACTCTGGAGAAGCCGGTACCGTACTTTGTGCGCATGCTGGCCCACCAGAACACCTTCCCCGCCCCGCAAAAAGTGGTGGAGAAGTACGGTGATCAGTGGACCCGTGCCGAAAACATGGTGACCAACGGCGCGTACACCCTGGATAAGTGGGTGGTGAACGAGCGCATTGAGCTCAAGCGCAGCCCCACCTACTGGGACAACGCCAACACCGTACTCGACAAGGTGACCTTCCTGGCCATCGTGTCGCCCAACACCGAACTGGCGCGCTACAAGGCCGGGGAAGTGGACATGACTCTGACCATCCCGCTGGAGCACTACAAGAAGCTCAAAGTGGAGATCCCGGACGAGATCCGCACCACCCCGTACCTGTCCATGTACTACTACGAGTTCAACACCAAGGTTCGCCCCTATGACGACCCGCGTGTGCGTAAGGCACTGTCGCTGGCGATCAACCGCGAAGCGTTGACCAAGTACGTACTGGGCCAGGGCCAGCGCCCGGCATACACCTTCACTCCCTCCTCGGTAAACGGCTTTAAACCGCCGGTGATCGAGCATTCCACCTGGACCCATGAAGAGCGCCTGGCGGAAGCCAAGCGGCTGATGGCGGAAGCGGGTTACGGTCCCGACCGTCCGCTGCTGATCAACCTGCTCTACAACACCAGTGAATCCCACAAGAAGATCGCCATCGTGGTGGCGCAGTTGTGGAAGCCGCTGGGGGTACAGGTCCGCCTGGAAAACCAGGAATGGAAAACCTTCCTGGATACCCGCAACCAAGGCCGCTTTGAGGTCGCCCGTGCCGGTTGGGCCGGTGACTACAACGAAGCCTCCACCATGCTCGACGTGATGCTGTCCAATCACGGTCAGAACAAGGGCAAGTGGGCCAACGCCGAATACGACGCGCTGATGGCTCAATCCCGCTTGGTGGCGGACGACGAAGAGCGCGCCAAGCTCTATACCCGCGCCGAAGAGATCATCGCCGCTGAAGCGCCGGTGCTCCCCGTGTACGAGTCGGTGATCAGCCGTCTGGTGAAGCCCTATGTAGGGGGCTACCCGATGAACAACGTTGAAGACACCGTTTACAGCAAAAACCTGTACATCATCGCCCACTAAGCGGCGAGGCTCGGAAGTCTGTGCCCTGAGGCACAAGGAGTGAAGACATGTTCCAATTTACTGTGCGGCGCCTGGCCATGGCGATCCCCACGCTGTTTATCCTGGTGACCCTGTCGTTCTTTATGATGCAGTCGGCACCGGGCAGCCCGTTTACCGGGGATTTCAACCTGCCGCCGGAAGTGCTGGCCAACATTGAAGCCAAGTACCACCTCGATAAGCCGATGTGGCAGCAGTACCTGTACTACCTCGGCGACCTGATGAAAGGGGACCTCGGCCCCTCCTTTAAATACCGCGACTACAGCGTGAATGAGCTGGTGGCGCAAAGCTTCCCGGTGTCCATCAAGCTGGGTGTGGTGGCCTTCGTGTTCACCGTGATCTTCGGGGTCGCTCTGGGCACCGTGGCCGCGCTGAAGCAAAACACCTGGGTGGATTACACCGTGATGAGCCTGGCGATGGTGGGCGTGGTTCTGCCCTCCTTTGTGCTGGCGCCGGTGCTGGTGATGATCTTCGCCGTGGGCCTGAACTGGCTGCCGGCGGGGGGCTGGAATGATGGCCATTGGACCAACCTGGTGCTGCCGGTGTCCGCCATGGCGATCCTCTACATGGCCTCCATCGCCCGTATTATGCGCGGCTCCATGATTGAGGTACTGCACTCGCCCTTTATCCGCACCTGCCACGCCAAAGGCCTGCCGATGCGCTACATCATCTTCAAGCATGCGCTGAAGCCCGCCATGCTGCCGGTGGTGTCCTACCTGGGTCCGGCGTTTGTGGGCATCATCACCGGCTCGGTGGTGATCGAAACCGTGTTCGGCATCCCCGGCATCGGCCAGTACTTCGTGAATGGCGCACTGAACCGTGACTACTCCCTGGTACTGGGCCTGACCATCCTGGTGGGCTCCCTCACCATCCTGTTTACCGCCATCGTGGACATCCTCTATGGCCTGATCGATCCGCGTATCCGGGTGGAGGGTTAAGTCATGCAAACCATCGCACAAAAGCAAAATAACGAAGCGGTAGAGAACTTTGCCTCCGGCCTGGAAGTCGAGGGTCGTTCCCTGTGGGCGGACGCCCGTCGCCGCTTCCTGCGTAACCGCGCGGCCGTGGTCTCGCTGGCGGTACTGGCGTTGATCGCGGTGCTGGTAGCCATTGGCCCCAGCCTGTCCTCCTACACCTTCGACGAGATGGACTGGGAGAACATGGCGTCGGCACCGTCGCTGGCCAATGGCCATTATTTCGGTACCGATTTCCTGGGGCGTGACCTCTTTGTCCGTACCCTCGAGGGCGGTCGCATCTCCTTTATGGTGGGCATCATGGGCGCCCTGGTGGCGGTAGCCATCGGTACCCTGTATGGCTCCATCGCCGGTTACGTCGGTGGCCGTACCGACAACATCATGATGCGGACTCTGGAGATCCTGAACTCCTTCCCATTCATGTTCCTGGTGATCTTGCTGATGACCTTCTTCGGGCGCAGCCTGTTCCTGATCTTCCTCGCCATCGGTGCGGTGTCCTGGCTGGATATGGCCCGTATCGTGCGGGGCCTGACCCTGGGCCTGAAGAAGAAAGAGTTTGTGGAAGCGGCCATCGTGTCCGGCACCCCGACCAAGGACATCATCCTGCGTCACCTGGTGCCGAACGTACTGGGCATCGTGGTGGTGTACGCCTCGCTGCTGGTGCCGTCGATGATCCTGTTTGAATCCTTCCTCAGCTTCCTCGGCCTCGGTGTGCAGGAGCCCTACACCTCCTGGGGCGCACTGGTAAACGAAGGCGCGATGACCATGGAAGTGGCGCTGTGGCAGCTGGTGTTCCCGACCTCATTCCTGGTGGTGACCCTGTTCTGCTTTAACTACATCGGCGACGGCCTGCGGGACGCGCTGGATCCGAAAGACCGTTAAGGAGGCGCCATGAGCTTACTCTCAGTACAAGATCTGAACGTTAAGTTCACCACGCCGGACGGCGACGTCACCGCGGTGGACAAACTGAGTTTCGAACTGGCCGCGGGGGAAACCCTCGGCATCGTGGGCGAATCCGGCTCCGGCAAGAGCCAGACCGCATTCGCCATCATGGGCCTGCTGGCCAAGAACGGCCTGACCGGCGGCAGCATCCGCTTCCAGGGGCAGGAGATCCTGGGCCTGCCGCCGAAGGCGCTGAATAAGATCCGCGCCGAGCAGATCGCCATGATCTTCCAGGACCCGATGACCGCCCTGAACCCCTACATGAAAGTGGGACCGCAGCTGATGGAAGTGCTGATGCTGCACAAGGGCATGGGCGCCAAAGACGCCTTCGAGCACAGCGTGAAGATGCTGGATGCGGTGAAGATCCCGGAAGCACGTAAGCGCATGGACATGTACCCGCACGAGTTCTCCGGCGGTATGCGCCAGCGTGTGATGATCGCCATGGCGCTGTTGTGCCAGCCCAAGCTGCTGATCGCCGATGAACCGACCACCGCGTTGGATGTGACCGTACAGGCCCAGATCCTGGAGCTGCTGAACGAGCTGAAGAACGACTTCGGCACCGCCATCATCATGATCACCCACGATCTGGGTGTGGTGGCCGGTTTGTGTGACAAGGTGATGGTGATGTACGCCGGTCGTACCATGGAGTACGGCACCACCAACGAGGTGTTCTACCAGCCGAGCCACCCCTACACCAAGGGCCTGCTGTCGGCGATTCCGCGCCTCGATGGCGACGAAAGCGCGCTGCCCACCATTCCGGGCAACCCGCCGAACCTGCTGGCACTGCCCCCGGGCTGCCCGTTCAGCGCCCGCTGCCAGTTTGCGTCCGAGCGCTGCCACGCCGAGCCTGCGTCACTGGTGCACTTCGACGACAACCGTCAGCGTGCCTGTCACATCGCGATTGAGGAGGTGGCCGCATGAATCAGCCCCTGTTGAAAGCCAATGGCATCAAAGTGCGCTTCGGCATCAAGAAAGCGCAGAAGTGGCCGTGGGATCCGGTGCCGCAACTGAAAGCGGTGGACGGCGTTTCCTTTGAGGTGCAGCCCGGTGAAACCCTGGGTGTGGTGGGGGAGTCCGGTTGCGGCAAGTCCACCCTGGCTCGTGCCCTGATTGGCCTGGTGCCGATCAGTGAAGGGGAGGTGATCTTCAACGGCCAGAAGGTGAACCATCAGGACCCGGCGGCGATGAAGATCCTGCGTAAAGACGTGCAGATGATCTTCCAGGACCCGCTGGCCTCCCTTAACCCGCGGATGACCGTGGGTGAGATCATCGGTGAGCCGCTGCGCAACTACTACCCGGAGTGGAGCAAGGAGCAGGTGCAGGACGAAGTTCGTGCCATGATGGCCAAAGTGGGCCTGCTGCCTAACGTCATCAACCGCTACCCCCACGAATTCTCTGGCGGCCAGTGTCAGCGTATCGGCATCGCCCGTGCCCTGATCCTGCGTCCCAAGCTGGTGATCTGTGACGAGCCGGTGTCCGCCCTCGATGTGTCGATTCAGGCCCAGGTGGTGAACCTGCTGAAAGACCTGCAGCGTGAGATGGGGCTGTCCCTGATCTTTATCGCCCACGACCTGAGCGTGGTGAAGCACATCTCTGACCGCGTCATGGTGATGTACCTGGGTAACCAGGTGGAGACCGGCACCAGTGAGGAGCTGTACAGCAAGCCGTCACATCCCTACAGCCGTGCGCTGTTGTCTGCGGTACCGCTGCCGGACCCGGAGCAGGAGCGTCAGAAAGAGATCATCCTGCTGACCGGCGAACTGCCGTCGCCGATCAACCCGCCGTCGGGCTGTGTGTTCCGCACCCGCTGCCCGTCCGTGTGTGACAGCTGTGCCCAGCAGAAACCGGCTCTGGAGTCTTTGGGAGGCACCCATCAGGTGGCCTGCCCCCGTCACGATGTGGCGGCCTGATACGGCCTTTTCTCCAACCTGACAGAGCGCCCCACGGGGCGCTTTTTTTGTGGTCGGGGGAAGAGGGGCAATATTCCGCGGACCCTGTTACCTTGGCAACAAAGGGAAAGGGAGCCCAGTCATGACACGAGTCTGCATCATTGGCGCCGGACCATCCGGCTTTACGGCACTGAAGGCGTTGCGCGAGGCGGGCATCGAGACCGTCTGCTTTGAAGCCTCCGACGACATTGGCGGCAACTGGTACTACAACAATCCCAATGGCCAATCCGCCTGTTATCAGTCTCTGCATATCGACACCTCCAAAACCAAGGCGGGTTTCGATGACTTTCCAATGCCGGACGACTACCCCGATTTCCCCAGCCATCAGCAGATTTTTCAGTACTTCCAGAATTACGTGGCGCACTTCCAGTTGCGTCCCCATATCCGCTTCAACACCTGGGTGACCGAGGTAACGCCGGAATCGGGCGGCTGGCGGGTGGTGACCGACCAGGGGGAAGCGGCGCATTTTGACTACGTATTAGTGGCCAATGGCCATCACTGGAAACCGAGTTGGCCTGACTATCCCGGGGATTTCAGCGGAGAAACCCTGCACGCCCACAGCTATCGTCACCCCGGTGATCCCGTCCAGATGCAGGGTAAACGGGTGCTGGTGGTGGGGTTTGGCAACAGCGCCATGGACATCGCCTCGGAGCTGAGCCCCCGTTACCTGACGGAACGTTTGTGCGTCAGTGCCCGCCGGGGGGGCTACATCATGCCCAAGTACCTTTTCGGCCAGCCTGCGGATAAGGCGTTGCTGCCGCCCTGGGTGCCGGGCTGGCTGGCACGGCGACTGTTTCGCTGGGTCTACCGGTTCACTGTGGGTGACGTCACCCGTTGGGGCATTCAGCAACCGGATCATCAACCTCTGGAAGCCCATCCATCGGTATCGGGGGAGTTTCTGCAGCGGTTGGGCAGTGGCGATATCGAGATGCGGCCAGCGATTGAGCGGCTGGCGGGGGATGAAGTGGTGTTCAGCGATGGCCGCCAAGAGCGCTTCGATGTGTTGGTTTTCGCCACTGGCTACGACATCAGCTTCCCGTTCCTGCCGGAGGGGCTGGTGCCGTTGGATGATAACCGACTGCCGTTGTTTAAGCGGCTGCTGAGGCCGGAGCACCCCAACCTGATTTTCCTGGGACTGGCGCAGGCATTGCCGTCATTGCTGAACCTGGCACAAGTGCAGATGCGCCTGGTGGTACCGCTTATTCAGGGGCGCTATCGGTTGCCGTCGGCGGCGGAGATGGAGGCGGCCATTGCTGCGGATGAGCAGGCTCATGGTGGCCACTACTACGCGTCCCGTCGCCACACGATGCAGCTCGATTTTGCCCGGTATGAGCGGGAGATTGCGACTGAACTGAAGCGGGGAGTGTCCGCCCGGCGAGGAGGCAATCGGGTGGAGAAACAATCGGCTTAGTAACAAACCCTTTACTGATCCGGGTCAAAAAAAATGGGTCAGCAGAGGCGCATGATGAAATGGAACCCCCCAAAGGAGGACTCTAACGATGATAGTTGCCGACCACAGCCTGGTGAACGAATTCCCCGCCTACGTTGAACAGATCCAGGAGCTGAACCTTTCCGACGACACCTTCCATCAGTTGTATAACCAGTATCACGAGCTTGACCGTGAAATCCGCCGCATTGAGGAGGGCCTGGAGGCCGCCGCGGACGAGGCGCTCGAAGGCATGAAGAAGCAACGCCTGCAGTTAAAAGACGAGCTGTACCAGCGCATTCAAGCCGCGTGAGGAATAGGGGCCCAATGGGCCCCTCCCTGTTTCCGAAGACAAAAAAGGAGGCGTTTCGCCTCCTTATTGCTGGGGTTTGCGGACTCAGTCCACCAGGCCGTATTGATCCTTGAGGATCTGAATGATCTCGGCCTTCGGGTTGTCCGACAGCACCAGTTTTTCACCGGTGATCTTCTCAGCGATGTCGACGTAAGTTTTGGACACCGCCATCAGAACCTCTTCCGGCAGGGCGTTATCACGAGCCAGCGCGCTGCGCTCGGCCATCCGGTCTTTGTTGAGCAGGATGTCCGGGTCGGGGAAGTGGCTCAGCAGCAACTGGCGGAAGCCCTCTTTGGAGTTCTCCACCACCTTACCATCGCGGTAGGCCGGGCCGTCCCAGATGCGGGAGGAATCCGGGGTACCTACTTCATCCATGTAGATCAGCTTTTCATTGCCGGCGGCGTCGGTGACGTAACCGAACTCGAACTTAGTGTCGACAAACACCTGGTCCAGCTGGGCCAGGGCATCGGAGATCACATCAAAGCCCTGCTTAAGCAGCAGCTCATAGCGGTCGATGTCTTCACGGCTGCGGAAGTTGAACGCCTCGAAATTGTCTTCGATGTTCTGACGGGTGATGTTGACGTCGTCCACGGCAGGAACGCCCGGAATGCCTTCCAGAATGCCCTTAGTGGAGGGGGTGATCAGCAGCTCCGGCAGTTTCTGGTCTTTCTCCAGACCTTCCGGCAGTTCGATACCACAGAAGTTGCGCTCGCCCTTGCTGTAGGCGCGCCACATGGAACCGGTGATGTACTGACGGCAGATCGCCTCGATCATGACCGGCTTGGCTTTCTGGACGATCCAGACAAAGGGGTGCGGAATGTCGAGAATGTGGCTGTCGGCCAGACCCTGCTCTTTGAACAGGCGGAACCAGTGGTTGGAGATGGCGTTCAGGGCCGCGCCCTTGCCGGGGACACCATTCATGCCACCTTCGCCGTGCCAGATGCAGTCAAAGGCACTGATGCGGTCAGAGATGACCATGATGGCCAGCGGCGCATCCTCGGCCACGTCGTAGCCTTTTTCCTTGATCAGGCGGCGGCTGTCGGCTTCAGTCAGCCAGTAAACCGAGCGGACTTTACCGGAGTGCACCGGCAGTTCGGTGCGGATGGGGAGATCGTTGTTAACGGCCAAGACTTTATCAGCAAGACTCATTGCAACTGTCCTGTAGTTGTAGGTAGAGGTAAGTGGGCGGGAACCTGCCGTGGCTATTGGATTTATTCGCTTTTTTGGCTTGTGGCTCCCGGCGCCGCACAGGATACCAAAAGCCGTCGCCCGGCCCTAGCGTTGTGACGACTTTTTACGCACTGGCGCAGCCAATCCGGCTGCTCAAAAAATCGCCTGTGCTTTTGGCCCCGCCTTGGGTAGAATACGCCTCCCCAAATTCCATGAGGCCCCCGATGAAGCGCACCTTTTCCGTAGCCCCGATGTTGGACTGGACTGACCGCCACTATCGCTACTTTGCCCGACTGATCTCCCGTCAGGCGCTGCTCTATACCGAGATGGTCACCACCGGTGCCATTATCCACGGTAAGGGCGATTACCTGGGCTTTAACGAGGAAGAGCACCCGGTGGCGCTGCAACTTGGTGGCAGCAACCCGGCGGACTTGGCCCATTGCGCCAAGCTGGCGGAGCAGCGCGGCTACGACGAAGTGAACCTCAACGTCGGCTGCCCCTCTGATCGGGTTCAGAATGGCCGTTTCGGTGCCTGCCTGATGGCGGAGCCGCAGCTGGTGGCCGACTGCGTCAAGGCGATGCAGGACGTGGTCAGCATTCCGGTGACGGTGAAAACCCGCATCGGCATCGATGAGCAGGACAGCTACGAGTTCCTGACCCGCTTTATCGACACCGTGGCCAGCGCCGGCTGCGACATCTTTACCATCCATGCCCGCAAGGCCTGGCTGCAGGGGCTGAGCCCGAAAGAGAACCGTGAGATCCCGGAGCTGATCTACGATCGTGCCTATCAGGTGAAGCGGGACTTCGCCCACCTCAACATCTCCGTCAACGGTGGCATCACCACGCTGGAGCAGTGCGAGGCGCACCTGCAGCACCTGGATGGCGTAATGGTGGGCCGTGAGGCGTACCAGAATCCCTATATGATGGCAGAGGTGGATCAGCGCCTGTACGGCGATGACCGTCCGGTACTGAGCCGTGCTGAGGTGGTGGAGCAGATGATTCCCTATCTGGAGCGCCATATCTCCAACGGCGGCCGTGCCAACCACGTCACCCGCCATATGCTGGGGCTGTTTAACGGCATGCCGGGCGCCCGTCAGTGGCGTCGTTACCTGGCCCAGAATGCCCACCTGCCGGGCATGGGCGCTGAGCTGCTGGCGGACGCTTTGGCCAGCATGCCGGAGGCGGCTCGCGAGGCGTAATGCACTCGGTGGTGGATTTGACTATGGCGTTGGTCAAATCCACCATTTCCTCAACCCTTCCCCATATGCGCCAATCCTTCCCAACACCTGCAAAAATAAAGTTCCTTTTAAAACAGTGGTTTATCTGTTTTTGAAAAGTTGGCACGCCCCTTGTTAATACCTTGTTGTATTCGAGACACATGGCACACCAATCAGAGGGAATGAATCATGTCACGCTTCAACACTGTTCGTCGCACCTTGCTCGCCACCCTGGCCGTATCAGCGTTGTTGGCTCCTACTGCTCATGCGGGCGAAACCCAAACCCTGGCCCAGGCCATTGACGCCGCCATCCGCGCTTCACTGAATGAGGTCCGTTCCGAAGTGAACCGCGACGTTACCCAGTCAGTGAAACAGCAGGTGAAAGACGCGTTCGGTCCGACCCGCGTGGAACAACCCCAGCTGCTGGCTAAGCGCATTGATGTGCAAGGCGTTGGAGGGAGCAAGTGATGGGCATGATGCAACCCACACTTTGGGTCATGGTTATGCCGCTGCTGGGTTGGGCTCTCAGCGCAGTGGTGGCACTGGGGCTGGACCGGCTGATGCCGCGTCGCCGCCCCCGTAAATAGGGGAGAAGAGACAATGGAAAGGCTTACACCTCGACCGCAAAGCTGGTGCTTCGGCGTTATCGCTGGCGTCAGCCACCGGCTGCAATGGTCCACCGGTTGGACCCGCCTGGCGGTAGTGGGCCTGGCTCTGTTGGCACCGGTGAAAGTGGTGCTGATCTACCTGGCTGCCGCCTGGCTGTTACCGACGTCATGGCGTGGCTGCTGATCACTTTACTGCTGTGCCTGATCCTGTTGATCGGCGTGGTGGACATCCGTTCAGTGGCGCTGGGCGAGTGGGGCACCTGGTGGCCCCTGTTGCTGGCCCTGATCGGATTCGGAATTCTCCTTGGGCGATGGATTGGTCGCCTGTGGCTGGGACGGCGCCGTAACGCCGACCGCCAATCGTAAGCTAGCGCAACCGAGCTTGGCCCCGCAGATGCGGGGCCCTTTTTTTAGCGTTTGGCCAGCTTGGCAGCAATGACCGCACGGGTCTCATCGCTGACCAGGTGGTCAGAGAATCGTGCCAGTTCGGCTTCCATCACCGCGGCCAGATCATGGGGTTGGGCCTGCTTGAGCAAGGCTTTGGTGGCCATCAGGGCTTTCGGGGGACGAGTGGCCAACTGTTGGGCTTTCTCCAGGGCATAAGGCAGCACCTGCTCTGCGGCGACCACCGCATTGATAAGGCCGATCTGCTCTGCGGTCTGCACATCAAAGGGCTCGCCAAACATCAGCAACTCGGCGGCCTTAGGGTAACCGCACAGGGCCGGCAGCAGGGCGCTGGAACCCGCTTCCGGCACCAGCCCCAGATTCACAAAGGGCAGCTGGAATTTGGCGGTGTCGCTGGCGTAAACCAGATCGCAGTGCAGCAACACCGTGGTGCCGATGCCCACCGCCGCACCGGATACCGCTGCCACCAAGGGCTTAGTCAACTTCGGCAGCAGCTGGATAAATTGAATCACCGGTGTCTCTGCGGTGAGTGGGCCACTCTGCAGAAAATCGTTGAGGTCGTTGCCGGCGGTGAAACAGTGGGCGTCACCCTGAAGCAGAATCACGCGGATGGCATCGTCCTGCTCCGCTTCGGTCAGGGCCTGAGACAATGCTGAATACATCTGTTGCGTCAGTGCATTACGCTTGTCCGGGCGGTTGAGGGTCAGTACCATGACGGCATTGTCACGGTGCACGGTTATGAGGTCCATGGTCTCTCCTGAGGTGCGGTCCTGTTGCACAAAACTCAGTCTAAAGGATGGTGATTGATGTTTAAACGCTTGTTTGGATTTTTCCCCCTGCTGTGCGCGCTGCCTGCAATGGCAGCCATTGAAGTGTCCGATCCTCAGGTGCGTGCCATGCCACCAAGCGTGCCCAATACGGCGGGCTACCTGGTACTGACCAGCACCGATAAGGACGATGCCCTGGTGGGGGCCCGCTGTGAGGGTGTGAAAACCACCGAGTTGCACACCCTGCTGCAGCAGGACGGCATGATGAAGATGCGCCCGGTGGAGGCGATTGAGCTGAAAGCCGGCGATGCTGTGGCTCTGACCGAAGGCGGCTATCACCTGATGATGATGGGCCTGCAACAGCCGCTGGAAGAAGGGAAAACGCTAAGCTGTGAACTCCGGTTCCGCTATGCGGCACCGCAGTCGGTGGCCTTCACCGTGACCCGAATGGGCGGTGAGGACGAGGGCCACCATCATCACCATCACCACTAAACAAGGAGGGCGCCATGGTCGCCGTCAATAAGAAAGCCCTGGGCATCGGCATCGCGGTTGTGGTGCTGATCAACTACTTGATTGCGGTTTGGTGGAGTTTCGAGCCGGACCCCATCAGCGCCGAACAGTTGCGCCCACAGAGTGGGCAAGCGGTGGTGGGCTATGCCACCACCACGGCGGTGATTGATGTGGCGACCACCCTGCTGGACAAGCCGGGTGGCTTTCTCTCAAACGACATCATGCCGCCTTCCGTGATGATGGATAATATGCCGGCGTTTGAGTTTGGTGCGCTGGAACAGCTGCGTGATATCTCGTTGATGATGCGCCGGGAGTTCTCCCGTTCGCAGTCGCAATCGGCGGAAAATAAAGACCTGCAGGTGGCGCAGCCCAAGTTCAATATCGACCATCGCAGCTGGATGGTGCCGCGGGCCGAGTCGGAATACCGCGATGCCATCAAAGCGCTGGAGCGTTACCGGGCTGACATCCTGGATGCCAATAACCAGGATGCCCAGTTTTACGCTCGCGCCGATAACCTGGTGAGCTACCTCGATGAGGTGGGCAAGCGCCTGGGCAGCTTGTCCCAGCGCCTCGCAGCCAGTGTCGGCCAGGAGCGCCTGAACACCGATCTGGCCGGTGACACCGGCGCCCGTCAGTCCACCGGGTCCTCCGGCAGCAGCATGGTCCGCACCAGCTGGTGGAAGATCGATGACGTGTTTTATGAAGCACGCGGCCATACCTGGGCGCTGCTGGCGTTTATGACCGCCATTGAAGAAGATTTTGGCCCGGTACTCGATAAGAAGAATGCCCGGGTCAGCCTCCAGCAGATCATCCGGGAGCTTGAAGCGACCCAGGAGACGGTCTGGAGCCCGATGATTCTGAACGGCAGTGGCTTTGGCCTGGTGGCTAACCACTCCCTGGTGATGGCCAATTACATCTCCCGGGCGAATGCCGCGCTGATCGACCTAAAACAACTACTGACTCAAGGATAAATCGAACCATGAAGTTGAAACCGAGCATGTTGGCTGTCGCCCTGGCGGCAGTATGTGCGGTGCCGGCCCAAGCGGATGTGCTGGGCGTCAAGGCCGGTATGGACCTGTACTTTGTTTCCACCAACGGTGAGTTGCAGGGTGATGAGGCGGCCTGGAAGGACAAGAACCGCATCAGTGCTTACGCCGCGTTTGAGCACTTTATCCCGATCGTGCCGAACCTGATGGTGCGTTACAACGCCATGGGTACCGTGGGTGATGGCGGTGCCAGCAACGGCGCCGATCTGGACCTGACCAACACCGATTTCATCTTCTACTACGAGCTGCTGGACAACCCGGGCATCGAACTGGACCTGGGTGTGAACTACCGTCTGTACAGTGGTGAAGCCAGCCGTGACGGCAGCTGGGACAGCCAGGACATCGATAAAGGCGTGTTTATGGGTTACGCCCGCAGCCGCTTTAACCTGGTGGGCACCGGCCTGTTTGCCTTTGCCGACGTGGCGCTGACCAACTACTCCGACCGCAAGATCAGCGACTACCAGCTGGGTCTGGGTTATGGCCTCGGCCTCTTCGCGTTCGACCTGAACCTGCGCGGCGGCTACCGTCAGCACGACTTTGACGTGAAGAACTTTAATGGCATCACCGCCGACGTGAGTCAGGATGGCTGGTTCCTGGGCGCTGAACTGGCGTTCTGAGGCATCCTCCAGAGACAAAAAAACCCGCCTATTGGCGGGTTTTTTAATGCGGTGACGCTTACTGCTTCTGGTCGCCGTCGCTGTCGGCGGCAGTGGCCTGACGCAGACCCTGGTTGATCATCGCCACGTCCTCTTCGGACAGCGTGCCGGCAGCCTGTTTCAGGGCCAGTACCGCAATGATGTAACCGTAACGGGCATCGGACAGCTGCTGCTTGGCGCTGTACAGCTGCTGGGTGGAGTTCAGCACGTCAACGATGGTACGGGTACCCACTTCAAAGCCCGCCTCGGTGGCCTTCAGGGCGCTTTCCGCGGAAACCACGGACTGCTCGAAGGCGCGGATGGAGCTGATGGACGCGTTCACGTTGTTGAGGCTGGCACGCAGGTTACGAACCACGTTGCGGTGGGTCTCTTCCAGGCTCTGCTGGGCGCCCACGTAGTTGTAGTTGGCCTGTTTAACCTGGCTGGATACTGCGAAGCCGGAGAAGATCGGCACCTTCACTTCCACGCCCAGGCTGCCTTCGCCGTTATCCGGGGTGTTACTGAACTCGGCGTTCTCGTTGTAGCTGGCGACAAAGCCGACGCTCGGCAGGTGACCGGTTTTGGCCAGGCTGATCTGCTGCTTGGCAATCTCAACACCCAGACGGTCGATCAGCAGCTGCAGGCTGGAATCTTCCGCGATGGTCTGCCACTGCTCATGGCTGGTCGGGGTCGGTGCACTCGGGCTGAAGCGGGCGGTATCGAGCACGTTCAGGTCGTCGTGGGCGAGGCCGGTGATCTCACGCAGCGCTTCGTAGCTGTTCTCCAGGTTGTTCTGGGCCTGGATCTCGTTGGCCACGGCCAGGTCAAACTGGGCCTGGGCTTCATGCACGTCGGTGATGGCGGTCAGACCCACGGCAAAACGCTGCTTGGTTTGCTCCAGCTGGCGCTCAATGGCGCGCTTGTTGGCTTGAACAAAGTCCAGGTTGTCCTGGGCGGACAGTACGTCAAAGTAGGCCTGGGAGACACGCACGATCAGGCTCTGGATCTGCAGGCTGTAAGCCAGTTCCGCCTGGCTGGCGGCTTGCTTGGTCAGATCCAGGTTGACGTAGTTGGCGTGATTGTAGATGGTCTGATCCAGGCGCAGGCCGGCGTTAAAGCCGTCGTCTTCGCGGTCGGACACTTCACGGTTGTAGAAGGTGTTGCTGTAGCCCAGGGTCGCGTTGATTTGCGGCAACAGGCTGGCGCGGCTCTCGCCGATGGCTTCATAAGCGGCGTCACGGTTGGCGCGGGCTTGCAGCAGGATGGGATCCTTGGCCAGAGCTTGCTGGTAGATCTGCAGTAGATCGTCGGCGTGTACGGCGGAGGAGGCGGAGGCCAGGCCGACAGCCAGACAGACGGAACGCAGTTTGAAGTTCATTCCTAATCCTTAATTTCTTCACAAAAACGAGCCCGCCTGAGGACAGGCCGGCTGAAATGTTGGCGGGTACCCCGCGAGTTCCCCTAGACGACGATGACTTTGACAGCGATAGTTAACTGAATCCTTAGCTGTTAAGTCAACGTAAATTGACGCGCTAAGTGTAACAGAACACATATAAATCTGGCTGAATGAGAGATAAATAACAGAGGAAAAATGTCGAAATACCGGGTCCAGAAGTACGGGAAATCCGAATTAACCATCCTGCAACGAGAGCCGTTGTTCCAGGGCTTCTTTGAAATGGAAGCGGTGACGTTTACTCACCAGCGGTTTGATGGCCAATGGAGCGAGCCGGTCCGGCGCGAGGTGTTCGAGCGCGGCGATGCCGCGGTTATCCTGCCTTACGACCCGATCAGCGATCAGGTGATTCTGGTCGAACAACTCCGTGTACCTGCTGCCCGCACCAGTGAAACGCCCTGGTTGCTGGAGTTGCCTGCCGGCATTATCGAAGCCGGAGAGGCGCCGGAGTCGGTGGCCCGCCGTGAACTGGAAGAGGAGACCGGCCTGGCCGCCAAAAGCCTGACCTTCCTTTACAGTTACTTACCCAGTCCGGGGGCATGCTCGGAACGGCTTTACCTTTATCTGGCCGAAGTGACTGCGCCAGCCGCAGATGCCGGACAGGGCGTATTTGGTCTGGATGATGAGCACGAGGACATTCTGCGCCATGTGGTCAGCCGCGAGCAGGCGATGGCGTGGATAGAGGATGGCACCATCGACAACGCCAGCACCATTTTGGGACTGCAGTGGCTGGCGCTGAAACGGCACGCGTTGTTTGGGTCTGAAGGGTAATGGCACGGCGCTATGTGCCCGACCTCAGGCGCTTTCTGGGGATCTGCGGTCGTAACTACCAATCTCTGCAACGACTCCTGGCGCGGGCCCAGCGACACCAGGGAGATGGCCCCTATTACTGGCGCCATCAGCATCAGCAAGTGGAATTGCGGATCTGTGTGCTGGAGCGCACACCCTACACCGAATTATTGGAGCTAGAGCGAATTTCTGATCCCATCCCCCACGTAACGGTGCCAAAAATGAGCATCCGGCTGTATCATGACGCCCGATTGGCAGAAGTGTTAACAAGCCAGCAGATTTCGCGGCTGTTACCAGTGTATGAGTATCCGAATGATCATATGCTGCAGCCCAACGAGAAATTTCAGGTGAACATGTTTCTTGCCGAGTTGTTGGCTCAGTTCAACCAGCGAGAATGGCTGACCGTCAACCGGAGCGAGGAGAGTCGGAAAACGTGACAATCTGTGTGGATACCCTCACCCCCAAGGATGAGAATGGGGTGATCCGCCTGGCCCAGATCAGTGACCCCCACCTGTTCGCCAACAAGGCAGCAGGGTTTCTTGGTATCAATCCCTGGCAAAGCCTGAGCGCGGTCGTTGAACAACTGGCCGAGGAAGCCCCGCTTGACCTGCTGTTGGTCACCGGCGACATCAGCCAGGATCACAGTGCCACCGCCTACCTGCATTTCGCCGACGCCGTTGCGCCGTTGGCGCTGCCTACCTATGCCTTGCCGGGCAACCATGACGCCCCCAAACTGATGAGTGAAACGCTGCGGGATACCTCAGTGCAGTACGGTCGTCGTATCCTGGCAGGCGGTTGGCAGATCCTGTTGCTGGACTCCACCGTACTGGGTTTACCGGCAGGCCACCTGGCGCTGGACGAGCTGCGTTGGTTGCACGGGGTGTTGAACAGCACCGAATCCTGCCCGACCCTGGTTGCCTTGCATCACCACCCCAAGCCCACCGGCTGCGCCTGGCTGGATCAACACGGTTTGGACAATGGTGTCGAATTTTTGTCCCTGCTCAGTCGCTTTCCCCAAGTGAAAGCGGTGCTTTGGGGACACGTTCATCAGGAGATGGACCTCTGGCATGAGCACATCCGCCTGCTGGCGGTGCCCTCTACCAGCATCCAGTTTCTGCCGAAAAACGACGGTTTCGCCCTTGATTTGGCGCAGCCGGGTTATCGAATGCTGAACCTCCACCCGGACGGCACCCTGACCACCGAGGTCAAGCGCGTAGCCGGCTCGGCGTTTCTGCCGGACCACAGCGCCACGGGGTATTGATCCGGCGGAGGACAAGGAAAGGATCCCATGCTCCTCTATCTGCACGGCTTTAACAGCGCCCCCAGTTCGACCAAGGCCACCCAGGTGGCCCGGTATATGGCCACCCATCACCCTGGTGAAGCGGTGGCTTTTCCCCGTTTGGCGACCGCGCCGTTGGCGGTGCGCGAGCAGATCCTGCCGCTGGCACACAGCGCCCTTAACAGTGGCGAACCCCTGCGCTTGATGGGCAGCTCTCTGGGCGGCTACCTGGCCAGCTACCTGCTGGAAACGCTGGTGGCGGATACCGGGCCAGAGCAGTTGCGCGCGGTGCTGGTGAATCCGGCGGTTCGCCCTTACGAACTGCTGGCAGAGTATATCGGTGAGCAGGAGAACCCCTATACCGGCGAGCGCTATCGCGTTGAGCCTGAACACATGGGCCATCTGCAGTCGCTGGATACCCCCTCACTGCTGCAACCCGAGCGCTATATGGTTCTGTTGCAAACCGGGGATGAGGTACTGGATTATCGCCAGGCCGAAACCAAGTACGGTCGCAGCCAATTGCACATTGAGCAGGGCGGTGACCACAGTTTTCAAGGGTTTGAGCAGCGCCTCCCTGAGGCGATGGCCTTTTTGGGGCTGGCTTGAACCAACGCCGGGGCCATGGCTATGATGGCCCGATAACGCCTAATTGGAACACCCGATGAGCAACCAATACACCTCTGATGCCATTGAGGTACTCAGTGGATTGGAGCCGGTGCAGAAGCGCCCCGGCATGTACACCGATACCACCCGCCCGAACCACCTCGGCCAGGAAGTGATCGACAACAGTGTCGATGAAGCTTTGGCCGGTCATGCCAGTGAGATCCAGGTGATTCTGCACCCGGACCACTCGTTGGAAGTGATCGACGATGGTCGCGGCATGCCGGTGGATATCCACCCGGAAGAGGGGGTGCCCGGGGTCGAGCTGATCCTCTGTCGCCTGCACGCCGGGGGTAAGTTCTCCAACAAGAACTACCAGTTCTCCGGTGGTCTGCACGGGGTGGGGATCTCGGTGGTGAACGCCCTGTCCCGCCGGGTGGAGGTGACCGTTCGTCGCGATGCCCAGGTGTACGAGATCGCCTTTGAACATGGCGCCAAGGTGCAGGATTTGACCGTCACCGGTACCTGCGGTCGCCGCAACACCGGCACCCGGGTGCACTTCTGGCCGGACCCCAAATACTTCGACTCTGAGAAGTTCTCGTCCTCGCGGTTGATCCACCTGCTGCGCGCCAAGGCGGTACTCTGCCCCGGCCTCAAGATCCGCTTTGACGACAAGATCAAAGGGGAGCGCCACGAGTGGTACTTCGAAGACGGTCTGCGCGATTACCTGGTGGATGCCGTCAAAGAGTGGCCGAAACTGCCGGAAGAGCCCTTTGTGGGCAGCTTCTCCGCCAACAATGAAGCGGTGGACTGGGCGGTACTCTGGCTGCCGGAAGGGGGCGACAGCGTAAGCGAGTCCTACGTCAACCTCATCCCCACCGCCCAGGGCGGTACCCACGTCAATGGTTTCCGTCAGGGCCTGCTGGAAGCGATGCGGGAGTTCTGTGAATTCCGCAACCTGCTGCCCCGCGGCATCAAGCTCGGTCCGGAAGACATCTGGGACAAGGCCAGCTACATCCTGTCCACCAAGATGCAGGACCCCCAGTTTGCCGGCCAGACCAAAGAACGCCTCTCGTCACGCCAATCCTCCGCCTTTGTGTCCGGCGTGGTGCGGGATGCCTTCAGCCTGTGGCTGAACGAGCACACCGACCAGGCTGAACTGCTGGCGGAGCTGTGCATCAACAACGCCCAAAGCCGTCTGCGCAAAGCCAAGAAGGTGGCGCGTAAGAAGGTCACGTCCGGCCCGGCCCTGCCGGGTAAGCTGACCGACTGTTCCGGCCAGGACGCCAGCCGTGGCGAACTGTTCCTGGTGGAGGGGGACTCTGCGGGCGGCAGCGCCAAACAAGCTCGGGACAAAGAGTTCCAGGCCATCATGCCGCTGCGCGGTAAGATCCTGAACACCTGGGAAGTGGACGCGGCCCAGGTGCTGGCGTCGCAGGAGGTGCATGACATCTCCGTGGCCATCGGCTGCGACCCGGATTCCGACGACATCAGCGGTCTGCGTTACGGCAAAATCTGCATCCTCGCCGATGCGGACTCCGACGGACTGCACATTGCCACCCTGTTGTGTGCGCTGTTTATGCAGCACTTCCGCACCCTGGTAGAGCGTGGCCACGTCTACGTGGCGATGCCGCCGCTGTTCCGGGTCGATGTGGGCAAAGAGGTGTTCTACGCCCTCGATGAGGGGGAGAAACAGGGCATCCTCGACCGCATCAAGGCCGAGAACAAGCGCGGTAAGGTGCAGGTGACCCGATTTAAGGGTCTGGGTGAGATGAACCCGGTGCAGTTGCGGGAAACCACCATGGACCCGAACACCCGCCGCCTGGTGCAGCTGACCGTGGATGACGCGGAAGCCACCATGGCACTGATGGACATGCTGTTGGCCAAGAAGCGCTCCGGCGACCGCAAAGAGTGGCTGGAACGCAACGGCGACCTGGCTGACCTCGACAACTAAAGGAAACCAAGGATGACTCTGGGACGGATCCTGATCATCTCGCTGGCGATGCTGGCGCCAGCGGTCTTTGCTGACCCGGCGCTAACTCAGGCCCGCCTGCCCGAAGGCTTCAAACTGGAGCTGTATCTTGATGGCGTGGAAAACGCCCGACAGATGGCCTGGGGCGACGAGGGCACGCTGTTTGTTGGCTCCCGCAAGGCGGGCAAGGTGCACGCGGTGACCGACAGCAACGGTGACGGTGAACCGGACCAGGTTCGGGTGCTGGCGGAAGGGCTGTTTTTGCCCTCCGGCATCGCCTTTCGGGACGGCGACCTGTACGTGGCGGCGGTCAGTCAGGTGCTGGTCTACCGCGATGTGGAATCGCGCCTGACCAACCCCGGTGAGCCCGAAGTGTTGGTGGATGACCTGCCCAGTGACGCCCACCACGGTTGGAAGTACCTGGACTTTGCCCCGGATGGGCGGCTGGTGGTGCCGGTGGGCGCCCCCTGCAACATCTGCAATCCGGAGGAGCCCTACGCCACCATCCTGGCCATCGATTTGGATAAGGGACGGCGTGAGGTACTGGCTCGTGGCGTGCGCAACTCGGTGGGGTTCGACTTCCACCCGCAGACCGGCCAGCTCTGGTTTTCCGATAACGGTCGCGACCATATGGGCGATGACCTTCCGCCGGATGAGATTAACCGGCTGGAGAAAGTGGGCGATCACTTCGGCTATCCCTATTGGCATGGCGGCGAAGTGGCCGACCCGGAATACGTTGCACCCGAGGCGATGAAGACCCGCTTTGTCGACCCGGTGGCGCGCCTGCAGGCCCATGTGGCTCCGCTGGGTGTGCATTTTTACCAGGGCGAGCAGTTTCCCGCCCGCTACCGTAACGCCTTGTTTATTGCCGAGCACGGCAGCTGGAACCGCAGCAGCAAGGTGGGTTACCTGATCAGTGCGCTGATCCCCGGTGACGGCGATAACGGCGGCTACGAAGTGGTGGTGGACGGTTGGCTGGATGGCCAGACTCCGCTGGTCCGTCCGGTGGCCTTTTTGCCCCACCCGGACGGCTCGCTGTTGATATCAGACGATTACAAAGGCCGGATTTACCGGCTCAGTTACAACCCCGGCGACGCCGGAAAGTGAGAACCATGACCGACCACAATGCGATGAGTCTGGAGGGCGTAGAGCAACAGCCTCTGCGTCAGTTCACCGAGCAGGCCTACCTGAATTACGCCATGTACGTGATCATGGACCGGGCCCTGCCGCACATCGGGGACGGCCTGAAACCGGTGCAGCGGCGCATCATCTACGCCATGAGCGAGCTGGGCCTGTCTGCCACCGCCAAGTACAAGAAATCCGCCCGTACCGTGGGTGACGTGCTGGGTAAATACCACCCGCACGGCGACAGCGCCTGTTACGAAGCGATGGTGCTGATGGCACAGCCCTTCACCTATCGCTACCCGCTGGTGGACGGTCAGGGTAACTGGGGTGCCCCGGATGACCCGAAATCCTTCGCCGCGATGCGTTATACCGAATCGCGCCTGTCACGCTTCTCCGAAGTGCTGCTGTCCGAGCTGGGGCAGGGCACCGTGGAGTGGGGCCCCAACTTTGACGGCACCCTGAAAGAGCCCAAGCTGCTGCCCTCCCGCCTGCCGCACATCCTGCTCAATGGCGTGACCGGCATCGCCGTGGGCATGGCCACCGACATCCCGCCCCATAACGCCCGGGAAGTGGCGGCCGCCTGTGCCCACCTGCTGGAAAACCCCAAGGCGGAACTGGAAGAGCTGATGGGCTTTGTCCAGGGGCCGGACTACCCGACCGCCGCTGAGATCATCACCCCCAGAACCGAGATCGCCAAGATCTACCAGACCGGCCGTGGTTCGGTGAAGATGCGCGCGGTGTACCAGGTGATCGACGGCGAGATCGTCATCACCGCACTGCCGCATCAGGTGTCCGGCAGCAAGCTGATTGAGCAGATCGCCAGCCAGATGCAGGCCAAGAAGTTGCCGATGGTGACTGACCTGCGGGACGAGTCCGACCATGAGAACCCGGTGCGCCTGGTGATCGTGCCGCGCTCCAACCGCATCGATCTGGACCAGGTGATGGCGCACCTGTTTGCCACCACCGATCTGGAGAAGAGCTACCGGGTGAACCTCAACATGCTGGGCCTGGATAACCGCCCCGGCGTGCGTGACCTGAAATCGATCCTGAGCGAGTGGCTGGTGTTCCGTACCGACACCGTCCGTCGCCGTCTGCAGTACCGACTCGACAAAGTGCTGGCCCGTCTGCATATCCTCGATGGCCTGCTGATCGCCTTCCTCAATATCGACGAAGTGATCGAGATCATCCGCAGTGAGGATGAACCCAAAGCCGCCCTGATGAGCCGCTTTGGCCTGTCCGAGAAGCAAGCGGAAGCGATCCTCGAGATCAAGCTGCGCCAGTTGGCCAAGCTGGAAGAGATCAAGATCCGCGCCGAGCAGGAGGAGCTGGCCGCCGAGCGCGACAAGCTGCAAACCATTCTTGGCTCCGAGCGTCGCCTGAAGACGCTGGTGAAGAAAGAGCTGCTGGCGGACGCTGAAACCTATGGCGATGACCGTCGCAGCCCGCTGGTGGAGCGTGGTGAAGCCCGCGCCCTGACCGAGCAGGAGCTGACCCCGGCGGAACCGGTCACCGTGGTGATGAGCCAGAAGGCCTGGGGCCGCTGTGCCAAGGGCCACGATGTGGAACCGGAATCCCTCTCCTACCGCGCCGGTGACGGATACCTCGCCCACGCCCGTGGCCGCAGTAACCAGCCGGTGGTGTTCCTGGAGAGTTCCGGCCGCGCCTACACCACTGAGCCGCACTCGCTGCCGTCGGCCCGCAGCCAGGGAGAGCCACTGTCCGGCCGCTTTAACCTGGTGGCCGGGGCCCGTCTTGAGCACGTGGTGATGGGCCAGGATGACGACCACTACCTGATGGCCACCGACGCCGGCTACGGCTTTGTCGGCCAGTTTAAGGAGATGGTCAGCCGCAATAAGGCCGGTAAGGCGTTGTTGACGGTGCCCACCGGGGCCGAGATCCTGCCGCCGCAGCGCATCCGCGATCAGGCCAATGATCGCCTGCTGGCGATCAGCACCGAAGGCCGCATGTTGCTGTTCCCGCTGTCCCAACTGCCGGTACTGGCCAAGGGCAAAGGCAACAAGATCATCGGCATCCCGTCGGAGCGCGCCAAGAGCCGCGAAGAGTACGTCAAACACCTGGTGGTACTGCCCCAGGGCGCGCAGATCACCCTGTGGGCCGGTAAGCGCAAGCTGACTCTGAAAAGCAGCGATCTGGAGCACTACCTGGGTGAACGTGGCCGCCGTGGTAACAAGCTGCCACGTGGCTTGCAGCGGGTCGATAAGGTCGACGTCAGCGACACCGAAACCGAGTAAGGTTTTTCACCGGGGCCCAATGTGGCCCCGGTGCTTTTTTGGGGCTGGTCCTGTCGTTAAACAGGCCCTATAGTGGGCCGAAAAAAATGACTCAGGGACCGAGATGCACCCCCGTTTTCCCCCCAACTTTCCGCGCCAGCAACAGTTTGAACACTATCAGGACACCGCACTGCCCTATGTCGGCATCTGCGCCGATCTGGACGTGCACCATCTGCTGGCCTACTGCCGTCAACATCAGCTGTCCGCCTACCGGGCCATCCTGTTTGCCTGCACCCGGGTGACCGAGGAGCTGACCTGGATGCGCTGGCGCATCCGCGACGGTGGAGTGGTGGAGCACCAGCAGCTCGACTGCGCCGTCACCGCCATGGGGGAAGACCAGCAAGTGCGCTTTACCAGCATCCCCTGGCAGCCGGACTGGGCCAGCTTTAATGCCGCCGCCGAAGCGGTACTGGCGCAGGCCAGTGGCTCTGATCAGCTTTACAATGGCAGCCCGGAGGGCACCGACAATCTGGTGTACCACTCCTGTGTGCCGTGGTTGCGCTTTACCCAGATGGTGCAGCCGATGCCGATGAACCCCGCCTGTTCCGTGCCGCGCATTATGTGGGGCAAATACGATGTTCAGCCGGAGCGCACCCTGATGCCGTTGATTATTCAGGCCCATCATGGGCTGGCGGACGGTTTGCACCTGGCCCAGTTCTTCCAGGTGCTGCAATCCTACCTGGACGCTCCCGAGCGCTGGCTGACGGTCTGAATACTCAGCGCACAAGCGTTAACCGAAATCGTTGCCTGAGGGGCGACCAATCCCTATACTGGGCGGCCTTTTGTTTCCGGAGTTGTGTGCGTGCTGTTGCTAATCCGTTCATTGCTGTTAGCGGTTTTGCTGGTGCTGGTGTTCCTGCTTTCCCTGATTTACGCGCTGTTCCAGCCGTTCCACCGGGACAACGTACACCGGATCGCCCGCTACTTTGGTAAGGTCTCTCCGCTGCTGGGTGTGAAAGTGATCCGCCGTGGTCAGGAGTACCTGCCGAAAGACCAGGCTGTGGTGTTCGTGGGCAACCACCAGAACAACTACGATCTGTTTATCCAGAGCAGCATGGTGCCCAAGGGGACCGTGAGCATCGGTAAGAAGAGTCTGGTGTGGATCCCGCTGTTTGGTCAGCTGTACTGGCTGAGCGGCAATATCCTGATCGACCGCGCCAACCGCTCCAAGGCGATTGCCACCATTGAGAACGCGACCCGCAAGATCCGTGATTCCGCCCTGTCGGTGTGGATCTTCCCGGAAGGCACCCGCTCCCGTGGCCGTGGCCTGCTGCCGTTCAAGAGTGGCGCGTTTCACACCGCCATTCAGGCGGGTGTGCCGATTGTGCCGGTGATCTCCTCCTGCCAGAACGACATCCATCTGGGTCGTCGCAAAAATGGTGTGGTAATTGTTGAGGCGATGGAGCCGATCTGCACTGCTGGTCTGGGCCGTGAAGATGTGCGTGAACTGGCTCAGCGTGTTCACGATGCGATGCAGAAACGCTTTGACGAGTTGAGTGCCGAGGCACGCAGACTCGGCCAGAGCGCCGCGGTATAATGCCCACCATTGCGTGAGGAGATAGACACCCATGGCCATTGAACAATTGATTGCCGAACAGCAGGAAGAGACCCGCGAAATCGTTGAGGCCCTGCTGGAAGACGGTTCCGTAAAGGACGCCCAGTACACCATCGAGCACCACTTCGCCAGCGCCGACTTTGAAGCGCTGGAGAAGGTGGCGGTGGACGCCTTTAAAGCCGGCTTTGCGGTGGAAGACGCCGAAGAGGTGGAGCTGGACGACGGTGCCATCGTGTACTGCTTCGATGCCGTGACCGAGCACGAGCTGGACATCGAGCGTCTGGATAAGGATTGCGAAGCCCTTATCCGCCTGGCCGAGAAGCACGAAGTGCTTTACGACGGGTGGGGAACCTACTTTGTCGAGTCGGAAGACGCGGCAGAGTAATCACAACAAGGCAGCCTACGGGCTGCCTTTTGTTTTGCCCTGCTGGCCGTTTGACTTGGCTATAGTTGAACTTTAGCCCGGACTCAAAGAGGCAGTCGATGAAGGAGTTTGTGGGAGAAGATCGGCGGCACGTTCAGCGCCGTCAGCAACCGGACCGGCGCGCCGCATTGCGCTGGGAACCGCTCAAGGGAGAGCGTCGCACGGGACCAGGACGACGCAAAGAGGACCGGCTCAGGACTTACGCTCTGTAAGGCTTTTCTGCCAGAACGCCACATCCAGCCAACGACCAAACTTAAATCCCACCGCCGTCAGGGTGCCTTGGTGGCGGTAGCCCAGTTTCTGGTGCAGCGCCGCGCTGGCCGGGTTGGGCTGGGTCAGCACGCCTAATACCTCACGGATCCCTTGAGCGGCGAGGGCATCGAGCAATGCCCGGTAAAGGCGGCTGCCCCGGCCACCGCCAATGCAGTCCGGCGCCAGGTACACGGTGGTCTCGGCGCAGTAGCGGTAGGCGCTGCGGGGTTTGAAATGGTTGCCATAGGCGTAGCCGACGCAGCGGCCCTGCTCCTCCAGCACCAGCACCGGATAGGTGGCCGCGATGGCGGTCAGGCGCTCCGTCATCTGTGCATCACTCAGTGCCACCTCCTCGAAGGTGGCGATCTCATGCTCGACGTAGTGGTTGTAGATGGCGGTGATGGCGGGGATGTCACCGGGCTGGTAGGGACGAATCATCAGGCCACTTCCACCCGGTTGCGGCCGTTCTGTTTGGCCTGATAAAGGGCCCGGTCCGCTTCCTCAAACCAGGCCTGGGCACTGGCCAGGCTGTGCTGGTAAGGGCAGAGCCCGAGGCTGACCGTGATATTGAGTGACTGCGGCACCTTCATCACCATCTCCTCCACCGCTTCACGCAGGCGCTCGGCCAGAATGCGGCCCTGCTCGGGTCGGGTTTCGGTCAGCAGGATGACGAACTCCTCGCCCCCGTAACGGGCCACCAGATCGGTCTTGCGCAGGGAGCGGGCCAGCAGGTTTCCCAGTTCATTGAGCACCTGATCGCCGACGGCGTGACCATGCTGGTCATTGACCTGCTTAAAGTGGTCCACATCCACCACCAGCAGACAGCTGGGTGGCTGGTAACGGCGACAGCGCTGAAACTCCTGTTCCAGCGCCTGCTCCCATTGGCGGCGGTTGGCCAGTCCGGTCAGCGGGTCGATCTGGCTCAGTCGCTCCAGCTTCTCATTGGCGTCGGTCAGCTGGCGTCGGTCGGCGGCCTGAACACTGACGTCATAGAGGATCAGCGCTGCATGGCTGACCTCACCACGCAGGTCCTGCAAAGGCTGCACGGTCATGTTCTGGCACATCATTTGATTGCCGCCGGTGATGGGGCGGGAGTACCTGAACGGAAAGACAAAGGGGCGCTGCTCCCACACGGTAAAGGAGCGGCTGTTGAGCAAAAACGCCGCTTCCAGTTTGCTGATCAGCCACTCTTTGGGGAGGTCCGGAAACAGGTCAAACAGCGACTGGTCGCGCACCTGCTTGGCGCTGAGGCCGGAGTGGTTCTCCATAAAGCCATTCCACAGCTGCACCTGATAATCGCGGTTGATCACCACCAATCCCACCTCAATGCCTTGCAGCAGTTGGGTCAGGCGGTGCAGGTGTTCAATTTCGTGCTCGTTCACGGCTACTCCAGCAGGTACTGCAGATTGTGTTCCAGTCGGCTCAGGCTGTCCTGGGGGAAGAACAGCAGCAGATCGCAGAGGATCTGCTGCTCGGTCAGACGGTAGCTGATCTCCACTGCCAGCGTTTCGCCGCGCAACTGGCAGGCAGGTACGCTGCTCAGCACCACCGGATGGCTTTGGCAAAACGGGATGTGCAGCTGCTGGGACAGGCCATTCAGAAAGGAGGCGAACAGCAGGTTGGCGGTGTCCATCTGCACCTCCAGCCGGGCTTCGTCGCTGTCCACCTGACTGATCCCCATCAGCCGTCCCATGCTCTGGTAACAGCTTTGCTCAAACAGCAGCAGGGCTTCGCCCGCAATGCCGCTGCCGATAAAGCCCTGAGAGATCACTTTCAGACTGTCGTCGTGGAAGGATTCAGCCAGCAGCATCTCCATCTCACTGGCTTTCAGTCGACGCAGTTTGGGGACGGGCAGCTCGATAAAGGCGCCCAGCACCTTGGCCATGTTGTCGGCGGCCTGGCCCATGGCGATATTGCAGATCTCGCGCAGGGCGTCGTCCATCTGCACGGCACTGCCGCGTTGACGCTGCAGCTCACCGCACTGGTACAGGTCAAACTGCACCAGCTCAGCCTTAAGGGTGTCGGCGGCGATGGGCTTTTTCAGAAAGTTGAGGGCACCCAGGTCCATCACCTTGCGGTAGGCCAGGGGCTGAATGTCTGCGGACACCACCAGTACATCCGGTGCCCGGGCCCAGCTTTTCAGCTCGGCCAGTACACCGTAACCGTCCAGGTTGGGCATATTGAGGTCGAGGAACAGCAGGTCAAAGTGGCCACGGTCCAGCTGAGCCAGGGCGTCCCGGCCATCGACCGCAAAATGCACCTCTGCATCCCAATCGGCAGGCAGACTGCGAGCCAGCTGCTTCCGCGCCATGGCGGAATCGTCACAGATTAATACCTGTTTGGCCAACGGCCCATCTCCTGAGGAATGCCAAAAAAACCCGGCCAGTTTATTGAAAAACCTAATAGTTGTCATGCTTTTAACAAAGCTGATACGTTACTGGTCGGAGCTGATGGAGGTGCGCTATGGATGAGCGAATTGATTACCGGGTAAACGATGGCGTGGCTCAGGTGGTACTGAACCGTGCGGACAAACGTAACGCGCTGGATTGGCACAGCTTTAAGGCCATCGTGGCGGTACAGAAAGCGATCGCTAAGGATAAGCGGGTGCGGGTGGTGATCCTGTCCGGGGCCGGTGAGGATTTCTGTTCCGGCCTGGATGTGAAGTCGGTGATGGGCAAGCCCAAGCAGGCCCTGGGGCTGCTGGCCAAGTGGTGGCCGGGGCGGGCAAACCTGGCCCAGCGGGTCAGCACCGGCTGGCGGGCCTTGCCGGTACCGGTGATTGCCGTATTGCATGGCCGTACCTGGGGCGGTGGCCTGCAGATTGCGCTTGGGGCGGACTTCCGCATTGCCGCCAGGGACACGGACCTGTCGATCATGGAGGGCAAGTGGGGCCTTATCCCGGACATGGGCGGCAGCCTGGCCCTGCGGGAGCTTATGGCCGCAGACCACGCATTGTGGCTGGCGATGACGGCAGAACGCCTGGGGGCGGAGAAGGCCGCTGAGCTGGGCCTGGTGACCGAAGTGTGTGATGACCCCATGGCCCGGGCCCGGACCATGGCGGACACCCTGATGGACTGCTCGCCGGATGCGTTGGCGGCGGTCAAAGGGCTGTTCCGTCGTCACAACCTGCCGGGCAGTGGTCGTTTGCTGGCGGCGGAAACCTGGCGTCAGTGCAAGGTGTTGATGGGGCGAAACCAACGCATCGCCACCGCGCGGGCACTGGGCAAAGAGCGGGATTACGAGCCGAGGCGCGGCTGGTAAGGCATAAAAAAACGCCCCGCATTGCGGGGCGTTTTTGTGTCACCGGAGTCGGTTACTCGTCCAGGAAGCTCTTCAGGATTTCAGAGCGGGACGGGTGGCGCAGCTTACGCAGTGCCTTGGCTTCAATCTGACGGATACGCTCACGGGTCACGTCAAACTGTTTGCCCACCTCTTCCAGGGTGTGGTCGGTGTTCATCTCGATACCGAAGCGCATACGCAGTACCTTGGCTTCACGAGCGGTCAGGCCAGCCAGTACTTCAGCGGTGGCGGCCTTCAGGCTCTCAGCGGTGGCGGAATCCACCGGCTGGGCCAGAGTGGTATCTTCGATGAAGTCGCCCAGATGGGAATCTTCATCGTCACCGATCGGCGTCTCCATGGAGATCGGCTCTTTGGCGATCTTCAGCACCTTACGGATCTTGTCTTCCGGCATCATCATGCGCTCAGCCAGCTCTTCCGGAGTCGGCTCACGGCCCATCTCCTGCAGCATCTGACGAGAGATGCGGTTGAGCTTGTTGATGGTCTCGATCATGTGCACCGGAATACGGATGGTGCGGGCCTGGTCCGCAATGGAGCGGGTGATGGCCTGACGGATCCACCAGGTGGCGTAAGTGGAGAACTTGTAGCCACGACGGTATTCGAACTTGTCCACCGCCTTCATCAGACCGATGTTGCCTTCCTGGATCAGGTCGAGGAACTGCAGGCCACGGTTGGTGTACTTCTTGGCAATGGAGATCACCAGACGCAAGTTGGCTTCAACCATCTCTTTCTTCGCTCGGCGAGCCTTGGCTTCACCGATGGACATACGACGGTTGATGTCTTTGATCTTGGCGATGGAGAGACCGGTCTCTTCCTGGATCTGGGCCAGCTTCTGGATGCAGCGGTGCAGCTCTTCCTGGTGCTCGCCCAGGGCGGCACTGTAAGACTTACCGGCATCGATTTCGGCTTGCAGCCAGGCAGTTTCAGACTCGTGGCCAGCGAAGAGCTTGAGGAAGTTCTTCTTCGGCATCTTGGCCTGCTCAACACACATCTTCATGATCAGGCGCTCTTGCACCCGAACGCGGTCCATCATGGAACGCATGTTGTTGACCAGTACGTCGAACTGCTTGGGTACCAGACGGAACTCTTTGAACAGCTCAGACAGACGAGTGATCAGCATCGCCGCTTCGAGAGAGTCACGACCGTGCTCGGCAAACGCCTTCTGCACCAGTTCGTAGTGCTCACGCAGGGAGGTGAACTTCTCGCGGGCTTGTTCCGGATCCGGGCCGTTGGAGGTATCGTCGTCGCTGTCGTCGTCGTCCTCTTCCTCGTCCTCATCCTCGTCGTCCAGCTCCTCTTTCGGCAGCTCGGAACCCACGTGGGTGGCGGTCGGGGCTTCTTCCTCTTCGGTCACGAAGCCGGAGATGATCTCAGCCAGACGAATCTCTTCTGCTTCGAAACGGTCCCACTGATCCAGCAGGAAGCTGATCGCTTCCGGGTACTCGGCGATGGAGCACTGTACCTGGTTGATACCGTCTTCGATGCGCTTGGCGATCAGGATCTCGCCTTCGCGGGTCAGCAGCTCCACGGTGCCCATTTCACGCATGTACATGCGAACCGGGTCGGTGGTGCGGCCGAGTTCGCCTTCAACGCTGGCCAGGGCCTGAGCCGCCGCTTCTGCGGCGTCTTCGTCGGTGGCGTCCTCAGACATCATGAGCTCGTCTTGGTCCGGTGCGGACTCAAAGACCTGGATGCCCATGTCGTTGATCATCTGGATAATATCTTCGATCTGGTCAGAGTCGACCATATCCGCCGGCAGGTGATCATTCACCTCGGCGTACGTCAAATAGCCTTGCTCTTTGCCCTTGGCAACCAGGAGCTTAAGTTGCGACTGCGGAGTTTGATCCATTGATATCATCCACTTAAGGTTAGGAACTTGGATTGGCAGCTGTTGATGCGCAAATAGCCTATTATAACGGCGTTGTCTAGTGGCCGCTAGCCTTCGGCGACCGCTTGAGTATTGTCAGCACGTCGGACAACTTCCTCGTTTCCTCGACGGTGATGGAGCCGTCGCGGGCTTTCTGCTGCAGAGTTTCAGACAGATGCTCTAAAAAGCGCTGGTTTAACCATTGCAGGCAGTCAAAAAACTCTTTGTCGAGGTGCTCCTCCACCTCCATATTCCAGCTCAATAACTTACGAAGCGTGCCGTAATCATCGCTGTCCCGGTAACGCTCCAGAAGCTGTGCTGTCGTTAGCGGCGCTGGCCGACACGCTTCGAGCATCCCTTTGAGTAGGGCGATGCCCCCCAACGGCAGGTGCAACACCGCCACTTGAGGGTCGAGCTGGTAACCCAGTCTTGGGTTCTGCAGCAGCAGCGCAATGGCCCGACGAATCGGAGTGCCGCGGCCCTGTTGGGCTTTCTGCTGCGGTTTGGCAACGGCCCGGGGGGCCTGAAAATGTTGCCGTGCGCCCCAACCCAGGGTCTTTTCCAACCGCTGGATCAGGGTCTCTCTCAGTACCTCGTCGCCGATCTGGTCGATCAGGGGACGGATGGTATTGATAAAGCTGGCCTTGCCCTCATCGCTGCTCATATTGGCGTCCTGGCTCAGGTGACTGAACAGGTAATCCGACAGCGGCATCGCTTTCTCGATGCGGGCTTCAAAGGCCTCTTTGCCCTCCTGACGCACCAGGGTATCCGGGTCTTCGCCATCAGGAAGGAACATAAATTTCAACGCCTTGCCGCTTTTCAGCATCGGCAGGGCGGTCTCCAGTGCGCGCCAAGCGGCCTCCCGGCCGGCGCGGTCACCGTCGTAACAACACACCACCTCTTTCGATGCTGTACGCATCAACACCTGAATGTGATCGGCTGTGGTGGAGGTGCCCAATGACGCCACGGCGTAGTCGATGCCGTGTTGCGCCAGGGCCACCACATCCATATAGCCTTCGACCACCAAAACCCGCTCCGGGTTGCGGCTGGCCTGGCGCAGCGGGTACAAGCCGTACAGCTCGCGCCCTTTATGGAAGATGGGGGTTTCCGGTGAGTTCAGGTATTTCGGCGTGTCGTCGCCCAGTACCCGGCCACCGAAGGCGATCACCCGGCCGCGGCGATCCTGGATGGGGAACATCAGGCGATCGCGGAAGCGGTCGTAGCGCTTGCCACCCTCTTTCTCAATCAACATGCCGCACTCGGCCAGCAGCTTCTGCGCCTGGTTGTTGCTGCGCTGCTGTGACAGCAGGCTGTCCCAACCCGGGGGCGCAAAGCCGATGCCAAACCGTTGCACGGTCTCGCCGTCAAGGCCACGTTGCTTGAGGTATTCGATCACCCGCTCCCGCTCAGGGTGCTGACGCAGTTGCTGCTGATAATAGCGAGCGGCCCAGTTCATCAGGGCAAAATGGTCGTCAAGCTTAACGCTGGGAGTGGGTTTGCTGGTGCCGCCCGAAGGGCCGCGACCCGTGCGGCCTGTGCCGCTGGATTCTCTCGGCACTTCGATGCCGAGCTGTCCCGCCAGTTCTTCAATCGCGTCGACAAACTCTAGCCGATCGTACTCCATCACGAAGTCGATGGCGTTGCCGTGCGCGCCACAGCCGAAGCAGTGATAGAACTGCTTATCCTGACTGACGGTAAAAGAGGGGGTTTTTTCGTTATGGAAGGGGCAACAAGCGTGGTAGTTCTTACCCGCTTTTTTCAGCTTCACCCGGCCATCAATCAGCTCGACGATGTCGAGACGTGAAAGAAGTTGATCGATAAAGTCTCTTGGAATTCGACCGGCCACGTGTCGTTGTGCCTCCTGGGGAAATGTCGCAATTCTTTACCACAAAACAAGCAAGCCGTGCAGTAGGCACGGCTTGTTGCTGTGATCACGGGCGGGGGATTAACCCAGGCGAGCCTTGATCTTTTTGCTCACCACGGCCATATCGGCGCGGCCCTGAACCTGCGATTTCAGCAGGCCCATCACTTTGCCCATGTCCTGCATCGAGCTTGCGCCGGCGTCAGCCATGGCTTTCTCAATCAGGGCGTCCAGCTCAGCTTCGCTCAGCGGCTGGGGCAGAAACTCCTGCAGAACCAGCACTTCGGCTGCTTCCACATCGGCCAAATCCTGACGACCGGCCTCCTCGTATTGCTTGATGGAGTCGCGACGTTGCTTAACCATTTTGGTCAGCACCGCAGTGATCTCATCTTCGCCGAGGGTGGTTTGAGTATCCACTTCCACCTGTTTGATGGCGGCCATAGCCAGACGGATGGTGCCCAGGCGTGCCTTTTCTTTGGCACGCATGGCCGCCTTCTGGGCGTCTTTAAGCTGCTCGATCAGAGACATGATCAGTACAGACGAGTACGACGGGCGTTTTCGCGAGCCAGCTTCTTAGCTTGACGCTTGGAAGCGGCAGCTTTAGCGCGCTTGCGAGCAGTGGTGGGCTTCTCGTAGTGCTCACGACGACGTACTTCAGACAGTACGCCTGCTTTCTCACAGGAACGCTTGAAACGACGCAGGGCTACGTCGAAGGGCTCATTTTCACGAACTTTGATTACCGGCATCTGCCTTTCACCTCGAAAAAATTTCGGTTGGCGACTGGTCATTCTTTGAGCAGTCGCAATTCAAAATGGTGCGAAATTCTACTCTGAACTTCGCCTCCTTGTAAAGCCTGTGACGTACCTGTCTGGCTTAAGGATGATAGCAACACCAGAACGGTGCTACTTTGCGTGACTGGCGTCGTACTGATAGCGGCGCTAGAATTGCGCCACTTTGGCCAGAGCACGAGAGTTTAGCATGCGGGTATTGGGGATAGAAACCTCCTGTGATGAGACAGGGATCGCCATCTACGATGATGAGCAGGGTTTGCTCTCTCACGCGTTGTACAGTCAGGTGAAATTGCACGCTGATTACGGTGGTGTGGTGCCTGAGCTGGCGTCCCGTGACCACGTTCGCAAACTGGTGCCTTTGGTGCGCCAGGCCCTGGCGGACGCCAATATTGAACCGTCCAGCCTGGACGGTGTGGCGTACACGGCGGGCCCGGGTTTGATTGGTGCGCTGTTGGTCGGCGCCTGCGCCGGTCGTTCACTGGCCTACGCCTGGGGCATCCCGGCGGTGGCGGTACACCATATGGAAGGGCATCTGCTGGCGCCGATGCTGGAAGAGACCCCGCCGGAGTTCCCCTTTGTGGCGCTGCTGGTGTCAGGCGGCCATACCCTGCTGGTGCAGGTGGACGGTATTGGCCAGTACCAGGTGCTGGGCGAATCCACTGACGATGCTGCCGGTGAGGCGTTTGATAAGACCGCCAAACTGATGGGGCTGGATTACCCCGGTGGTCCGCTGCTGGCTAAGCTGGCCGCACAGGGCACGCCCGGTCGCTTTAAGTTCCCACGGCCGATGACCGACCGTCCCGGCCTGGACTTCAGCTTCTCCGGCCTGAAAACCTTTGCCGCCAACACCATTGCGGCGCACGGTGAAGAGGCGCTGCCGGACATCGCCCGCGCGTTTGAAGATGCGGTGGTGGATACCCTGGCCATCAAGTGTCGTCGCGCACTGGAGCAGACCGGTCTGAAGCGGCTGGTGGTGGCTGGTGGTGTGAGTGCCAACGTGCACCTGCGGGCGCAACTGGCGGAGCTGATGGAGAGCCGGGGTGGTGAGGTGTTCTACCCGCGTCCGGAGTTCTGTACCGATAACGGCGCCATGATCGCCTACGCCGGTCTGCAGCGCCTGAAAGCCGGTGAAACCCAGCCTTTGGTGGTGAAGGGTCAGCCGCGTTGGCCGCTGGACAGCTTGTCTGCGCCGGGCGCCGCCTGATTTAACCTGAGATGATGAACGCCTCGCCGGTTTATTCGGCGGGGCGTTTTTTTTGGCCCAGTTTCGGTTCGGTGCCGCGCCACAGGCGCAGGATGTTGGCGCGGTGGCGCCACAGGATTAGCACGCACACTAGGGCAACCGAAGCGGTGTACTGAGATTTGAACAGGTAGGTGTACACCGGCGCCACCAGGCAGGTGACGATGGCGCCGAGGGAGGAGTATCGGGTCAGCAGGGCGACACCGAGCCAGGTGACAATCAGGGCACCGGTCATGTCCCAGCCGATGGGGGCCATGGCGCCAAAGGCGGTAGCCACGCCCTTGCCACCTTTAAAGCCAAAGAACAGAGGGTAGATGTGGCCCAGGCAGGCGGCCGCACCCACCAGAGCCAGAGCCAGTGGATCGAGGCCCAGAAAATAGCCGCCCCATACCGGGATGGTGCCTTTGAGGATGTCGAACAGCAGCACCAGTACCGCCGGCAGTTTGCCGCCAAGGCGAAGTACATTGGTGGCGCCGGGGTTGTGGGAGCCATGCTGGCGTGGGTCCGGTAAGCCCCAGATACGGCACACCAATACCGCGCTGGAAACCGATCCCAGCAGGTAGGCAAACAGGGTTAATGCCCCAATAAGCATCGCCATTTCTGCGCTTTTTTCCCCCAGTCAGTTACGCTATCATCCGACGCCCGAACGGGGAATGAAGCCCCGTCCGTCCAGACGAACTAGGGTATCCGACCCTCAGCGGGAGCGCCAGTAACAACATGACCGACCAGGTATTTATCCAGGGGCTCGAATGTCAGGCCGTGATCGGCGTATTTGAGTGGGAAAAACAGATCCGCCAGACCCTGTTGCTGGATCTGGAGATGGCCTGGGACAACCGCGCCGCCGCCGCCGCCGACGATTACAGCAAAGCGCTGTGCTACGACACCGTGTCCAAGGCGGTGACCGCCCTGGTGCAGGACCACCCCCATGAGCTGGTGGAAACCGTGGCAGAGAAAGTGGCAGACCTTATCCTGACCCGGTTCCAGGTAGCCGGAGTGCGGGTTCGCGTGAGTAAGCCCGGTGCGGTGGCCAATGCCCGTACCGTGGGTGTGCAGATCCAGCGCGGAACCTTCTGATATGGCCACCATCTACATCAGCCTGGGCAGCAATATCGAGGCTGACACCCACATCCGCCGCGGCCTGGATGACCTGGCGCGGCAGTACCACAACCTCATTATTTCGAGCGTGTTCGAGTCCGAAGCGGTCGGCTTTGAGGGGGACAACTTCCTCAATCTGGTGGCGCGGGCGGAAACCGACCAGCCCATCGGCGAGGTGGTGGCCACCTTTAAGGCGATTGAGCAGGCCCATGGCCGGCAACGGGGCGCGAAAAAATTTGCCCCCCGCACACTGGATCTTGATCTGCTTCTCTATGATGAAGTGCAGTGCCAATCGCCGGTGGAGTTGCCGCGTCCGGAGATCTACCATAACGCCTTCGTGCTCTGGCCCCTGGCCGAGCTGGCGCCGGACCTGGTGCCACCGGGCCAGCCCCACACCCTTGGGGCACTGTGGCAGGCTTACGATAAAACCCAGCAACAACTTTGGCCGGTGCCTTTTGCCTGGCCGCGTTCTTAATCCGTTTTAACAAGGAGCTAGTCTCGTGGATCCGATCCAGGCGGCGATCCTCGCCATTATCCAGGGCCTGACTGAATTTCTGCCCATCTCCAGCTCCGCCCACCTGATCCTGCCTGCGCAGATGTTGGGGTGGGAAGATCAGGGTCTGCCGTTTGATGTGGCCACCCATGCCGGCACCCTGCTGGCGGTGATGATCTATTTCCGCCAAGACATCTCCAACCTGCTGCGCCACTGGCTGGTGTCGCTGACCGGAGAACACAGCGACACCAGCAGGCTGGCCTGGTACATCATTCTGGCTACCATTCCGGCCGGTCTGGCAGGGCTGCTGTTTAACGACATCATCTCCACCTCCCTGCGCTCTACCACGGTGATCGCCACCACCACGCTGATCTTCGGTCTGCTGCTGTGGTACGCCGATGCCACCGCCAGTGAGCGACGGGAAGTGGCGGACGTCACCTGGCAACTGGCGCTGCTGGTGGGCCTGGCCCAGATGCTGGCGCTGATCCCCGGTACCTCGCGTTCCGGTGCCACCATCACCGCCGCGCTGCTGCTGGGCTTCACCCGCATGGCCGCAGCCCGCTTCTCCTTCCTGCTGTCGATTCCGATCACTGCGGCCGCCGTGGGCTACGAGACCCTGACCCTGGTGAAAGAGCCGCAGCCGGTGGACTGGTTCCCGCTGCTGCTGGGTGCCGGCCTGGCGTTTGTCTCCGCTTACGCCTGTATCCACCTGTTCCTGAAGGCCATTGGCCGGATGGGCATGAAGCCGTTTGTGATCTACCGCCTCGGCCTCGCCGCGGTGCTGTTCGCCTTCTTTGTGTAAGGCACAGCGGCAATCAAAAAGGGACGCCATTGGCGTCCCTTTTTTGCATCCGGGCGGCCGTTAACGGGCCGCTTTCCACTGGGCCAGCGCGTCGATGCGTCGGCGGCTCAGTTCATCGCGGATGGCGGCGCCGGTAAAGCCATCGGCCACCACCGCTTTTACTGCCACCTGATTGGCTTCGGCCAGCGCCGCCTGCAGGTAGTCGGCGGCCGGGTAGGGGGCTTCGGTCTGGCCCGGCCGACCCTGGGCGTCACACTGGCAGCAGCGCAGCACCTGGGCGAAACGCTCCGGCTTGCGCCAGCCGTCGAGCTGATCAAACAGCCGCACCAGGGTGGCGGGTTTCAGCTCTTCAGCGCGGTGCACTTTCAGGTGCAGCTCCGCCACCAGCAGCGCCAGCTCGCGCCACTCGTTGGGCACCCGAAGACGCTGACACAGGGCCTGAACCGGCTTGATGCTGGCGTGTTCATGGCCGATGTGGCGTGGCCACTGTTCCGCTGGAGTCAGCCCCTTGCCCAGGTCATGCACCAGCACGGCAAAGCGTTCGGCACCGCTGGCACCGAGGGCGACCGCTTGCTGCAGAGCCATCAGGGTGTGCTGCCAGGCGTCGAGGCCGCCGTGCCATTGGGGAGGCTGCGGCACACCGCTCAGTGCCGCCAGTTCCGGGAACAGGCGGGGCAGGGCGTGGCAGCGCTGCAGCACCTCAAAGTAGACCTCCGGGTGCGGTTCGCCCAGGGCGCGCTCGGTCTCCTGCCAGACCCGCTCGGCGCTCAGGTAATCCAACTCACCGCTGTCACTGAGTTGCTGCATCAGTGCCAGCGTCTCGTCTGCCACGGTAAAGCCCAGGCCATGGAAACGGGCGGCAAAGCGCGCGACCCGCAGCACCCGCAGCGGGTCTTCCACAAACGCATCGGAGACGTGGCGCAGCAGGCGGGCATCGAGGTCCGCCCGGCCGTTGTAGGGGTCGTGGATCACCCCCTGCTCATCCCGGGCCATGGCGTTGATGGTCAGGTCGCGGCGGATCAGATCCTCCTCCAGCGTCACCGTTGGCGCTGCATCGAAGTCAAAGCCGCCATAGCCGTGGCCCACCTTCTTTTCGGTGCGGGCGAGGGCGTACTCCTCACCGCTTTTGGGGTGCAGGAACACCGGGAAGCTCTTGCCCACCTGGCGATAGCCCAGTGCACTCATCTGCTCGGCGCTGGCGCCCACCACCAGGTGGTCGCGGTCTTTGACCTTCAGGCCCAAAAGTTCATCGCGGACAGCGCCGCCAACCAGGTAGATCTGCACAGGGACTCCTTATCTCTCAGAACCGCCATTATAGGCCGGTCGGCTTTTGACAAGCCATGGCGGAGTCCGTACCTTGAGGCCGTTCCCTGATAATGCTTTGGACCGCCATGTATAAAGGGTTTTATGGGTTCACGCAGAGCCCCTTCTCCATCGCACCCAACCCTGCGTTCCTGTTTCTGAGTGACCGCCACCGCGAAGCGTTGGCCCACCTGACCTATGGACTGGGTGAAAACGGCGGTTTTGTGCTGCTGACCGGCGAGGTTGGCACCGGCAAAACCACCGTCTCCCGCAGCTTGCTGGCGCAACTGCCGGACGACACCGATCTGGCCTTTATTCTCAACCCGGCGCTGACCGAGGCGGAGCTGCTCGCCACCCTCTGTGACGAGCTGAAGATTGCCTATCCCGAGTCACCGACGCTGAAGCAACTGACCGACTGCATCAGTGCCTTCCTGATGGCCAACCACGAAAAAGGCCGTCGCACCGTGATGGTGATTGACGAGGCCCAGCACCTGAAACCGGAAGTGCTGGAGCAGCTGCGCTTGCTGACCAATCTGGAAACCGACACCCGCAAGCTTTTGCAGGTGATCCTGATTGGCCAGCCGGAGCTGCAGGCGCTGCTGAAACGGCAGGAACTGCGCCAGCTGGCCCAGCGCATTACCGCCCGTTACCACCTGCTGCCGCTGGTGCCCGATGAGGTCGCCTCGTACGTGGCCCACCGTCTGCACGTGGCCGGGCGCAGTCAGCCGCTGTTTAAGTCCTCCGCCATCAAGGCGCTGCATCGCTACAGCGGTGGAGTCCCCCGCTTGATTAACCTGCTGGCGGAGCGGGCTCTGATGGGGGGCTTCGGCGCCCAGAAACCGATGATTGATGGCGACGATGTGGCCAACGCGGCGGTGGAGGTGCTGGACGCCAAGCCCAAGGGGCGCCCCTGGCTGGCGGTGGCCTCGGTGTCGGTGCTGACCGCGGCATTGGGTTTTGGCCTGGTACGTGCGCTGACGCCGGTGGCGGAAGCCCAGGTGGCCGCCCCGGTGGCGGTGACCCCCGAACTGGACCTGAGCCAATGGATCCCGACCCAGGGGCGCGAGCTGATCGCCTTCCAGGCCCTGTTTCACCATTGGGGTGAACCGGTCCCGGCGGAGATGCCCTGTCGCTTTGCCGAACAACAAGGGCTGGCCTGCGAAGCCGCCCGGGGTGACCTGCAACAGCTTCTGGCGCTGGACCGCCCGGCGGTGGTGAACCTGGCGGACGACAACAACCGGGTGTTTTACGCCGCCCTGCTGGAGCAGGACGGTGACCAGTACCGAATGGCGCTGGGCGAACAGCAGTTCTGGGCTTCCGCCGACTGGCTGAACCAGCACTACCGGGGGCGTTACACCGTACTGTGGGCACCGCCTTCCGGCCTGCCGGGGCTGATTGGCCCGGACAGCGCCAGTGCCCAGGTGCAGTGGCTGGAGAACCGGCTGGCTCAGGTGCAGCAGCGCCCGGCCCGGTTGCTCAGTGGCTTCGACCGTCAACTGGAAGCGGACCTGCGTGGGTTCCAGCGTCAGCAGGGGCTGGACATTGATGGCCTGGCCGGACGCCAGACCCTGGAACGTTTAAGCCTGCTGGCGGCGGTGGATGGCCCCCGTCTGAAGGAGGGCAACTGATGTCGATGTTACTGGATGCGGTACGTCGTTCCCGCCAGCTGGAATCCCAGGACCCGGCCCTGGCGCCGGTGATGCCGGGCCGGCGCAAGCGCGCGCTGCCGTGGCACTGGGGCCTGCCGGTGGTGACCCTCGCAGTGGGAGCGGCGCTGGGTTATCTGACCCTGCCCGGCCAGCCGGACAGTGCGCCGGTGGCGGCGGCTCAGCCGCCGCAGCTGACGCTGGCCGACACCGTTTCTCTGCCGGTGCCAACGCCGCTGCAGGTGGCTGAGCCGGTGCGCAGCCAACCGGCGCCTAAGCCGACCCTGGCCCAGGTGACTGAGCTGACGATTGAGGGGCTGGATCGGCCCGTCGAAGTGACCCGCGATGCCGGGGTTTCCGCCTCAGCTGAACCGGCACAGGAACCCACCGCTGAAGCCACCAATCCGGCCCTGCTGGCGGCGCTGGAGCAGGCGCTGGCGGATATGGGCGAGGACACCCTGATTGAGCCCAATCGGCCCACCCCGGTGGTGGACGAGCGGGATACACTGGTGGTGGAAGCGCCAGCCCAGCCACCTGCCCAGGTGCGCAGCGAAGACCTGCCCAAGCTGGGGCAGATGCCCTGGGCGTTCCAGAAGCGCCTGCCGGATGTGGAGATCACCGCCCACGTCTACGCCACCGACCCGGCCAACCGCTGGTTGCGTGCCAATGGCCGCGAACTGCAGGAGGGCGATGAGGCGGCAGCGGGCCTGACCGTGGCCGAGATCCTCCCCAACGAGGTGGTGCTGGAGATGGACGGCGAACGCTTCCGGGTACCGGCGCTGGGCAGCCTGTAAGCGGCGCTCTGAATGCAAAAAGCCCCCGACATGCGGGGGCTTTTTTTGTGCCTGAATCCGGGGCTATCGCCTCTGCAGCAGGGCAAACGCGGCGATGGCAAACAGGATACTGGGCAGCATCGCCCCCAGGAAGGTGGGAAGCCCCATCACCAGGCTCATCGGGCCAAAGATCTCGTTGGCGATGTAGAAGCTGAAACCGGTGATCACCCCCAACAGCACCCGTGCGCCCATGGTCACCGTGCGCAGCGGACCGAAGATAAAGGAGAGCGCCAGCATCATCATCACCCCAACGGTGATGGGCTGGGCCACCTTTCGCCACAACGCCAGCTCATAGCGGGTGGTGTCCTGTCGGTTGGCCTTCAGGTAGTCGACGTAATCGATCAGGCCCTCGATGGAGAGGCCCTCCGGTTTCACCGTCACCACCTGCAGCTTCTCCGGCGTCAGGCTGGAAGGCCAGCGCAGTTCATCGCGGTCCAGAGTGGAGACCTGCTCATCGGTCAGATCGGTTTCGGTTACGTCCAGCAGGCGCCAGGCTTTGCCGTCATACAGCCCCTGTTCGGCGAAGGTGATCTCGCGCAGCAGGTTGTCGCCATCAAAGCGGTAGATGGTGACGCCCTTGAGCGTCCTGGCATCCTGCACCTCAGTGATGTTGACGAACAGCTCGCCGTCCTTGGCCCAGGTGCCGGTACTGGAGCTGATCAGGCTGCCCCCGGAGGTCTTCTGGGCGCGCATCTCACGGGCAGTCTGCTCCGATACCGGGGCCACATACTCGCCAATCAGCATGGCGATGATCATCAGTGGCACCGCGGTTTTCATCACCGACGCCGCAATATTGAGACGGGAGAGGCCGGCGGCCTGCATCACCACCAGCTCAGAGCTGGAGGCCAGCATGCCCATGCCGATCAGCGCCCCCAGCATGGCGGCGATGGGGAAGAACATCTCGATGTCGCGGGGCACCAGGAACAGCACGTACAGCGCCACGTCCCAGGTGGTGAAATCACCGCGGCCCACCAGGCGAAGCTGGTCAACGAACTTAATCAGGCCGGACAGGCCGGTCAGCACCAGCAGACACAGCGCCGAGGTGTTGATGATGGTGCGGGCGATGTAGAGGTCGAGGATGCGGATCATGCGGCCGCCTCCTTGTTGCGGTTCCAGCGCAGGGCGTGCACCCATTTACGCCAGGCCGGGCGACCCCGTCCAATCAACACAATGCCGATCACCAACGCCGCCAGGTGGATCCACCACAGTCCCAACTGCGGCGGGATGGCGCCGTTCTCAATCGCCTTACGACCCGCCATCAGCAGGCCGAAGTAACCGAGGTAGATCAGGATCGCGGGCAGCATCTTGGCGAACTTGCCCTGGCGCACATTCACTCGGGACATGGGCACGGCAATCAGGGTCAGCAGCGGCAGCGCAATCGGCACCGCCAGACGCCAGTGGATTTCGGCCCAGGCGTGGGGGCTGCCCTCTTCAAACAGTTGCGACATGGAGTAGGCCGACAGTTTTCGGCGCTTGTGCGCGGCTTCCTGAGACTTAATCTCCATCTCATACTCGCCAAACTGCACCAGGTTGTACTCCTTCTGGTTCAGCACCCCGCTGAAGCGGTTGCCGTCCAGCAACTGCAGGCGCTGGGAACCGTCGGAGCCTTCCACAATGCGGCCGCCTTCTGCCAGTACCAGAGCGGTTTCCCCTTCCGGGTCATCCTTCTCCGGCAACTGCGCCACAAAAACGGTGTCCAGTTTGCCCTTGGACAGGCCCTCAACGTAGATCACCGCTTTGCCGTTGGCGGCGCGCTGGAAACGGCCCTGCACCAGTGCCGCCAGGCCCGCTTCGGACTCGGCTTTCTCCAGCACCTGGTACTCGGTTTCCTTGGCCCAGGGGGCGACGTAGATGGCGGTGATGCCGGAGATCAGAGCCATGATAAAGGCCAGAACCAGGGTTACCCGGGTGACGTACCACTCCGACACACCGACGGCGTGCAGCACCGTCATCTCGCTGTCGGCGTACATTCGCCCATGGGCCATCATAACGCCCAGAAACAGCGAAAGGGGGAGGATCAGGGAGAGCAGCTCCGGCATGTTAAGTGCCAGCAGCGTGGCGACCAGTTTTCCGGGAAACTGGCCTTCGGCCGCGTCGGCCAGAATTCTGACAAATTGCTGACTGATGAAGATGGTCACCAGTACAGCCAGGACCGCGATTTGCGCTCGGAGGGCTTCTTTCAGCAGGTACCTAAAGATGATCAAGGCCGGTGTCCGCTTAGTAAACTTGTAATTTCTCTGGAAACAGCTTGTTTTTTAAGTAAACTAGTTACTTTTGATACTTTTTGAACAATCCCAGGGCCCTTGAGAGCCGAGAAACGTAGTCCTGACGGACTATCCTGAGAGTTCAAAGGCCACCGATTTCGGCAGCCCAAGCGTCAACAAAGGGATCATTATCCAACAATAAAAAGGCAATGTCTTTAAGAACCGGGAGACGCCATGGAGTTCAGTGTAAAAAGCGGCAGTCCAGAAAAGCAACGCAGTGCCTGCATTGTAGTCGGAGTGTTTGAGCCGCGCCGCCTGTCAGCGGTAGGGGAGCAACTGGATAAGATCAGTGACGGTTATATCAGCAACTTGCTGCGCCGTGGCGATCTGGAAGGTAAGCCGGGCCAGGTGCTGTTGCTGCACCATGTTCCCAATGTCCTGTCTGAGCGCGTCCTGCTGGTCGGCTGTGGCAAAGAGCGTGAACTGGACGAGCGCCAGTACAAGCAGATCATCGCCAAAACCATCAGCACCCTGAACGAAACCGGTTCCATGGAAGCGGTCTGCTTCCTGACCGAGCTGCACGTGAAGGGCCGCGACACCTACTGGAAAGTTCGCCAGGCGGTGGAAACCACCCAGTCCAGCCTCTACACCTTCGACGTGATGAAGAGCAAAAAGGACGAGACCCGTCGTCCTCTGCGCAAGATGGTGTTCAACGTGCCCACCCGTCGTGACCTGACCGTAGGTGAGCAAGCCATCCATCACGGCCTTGGCGTGGCCGCCGGCACCAAGCTGTGCCGCGACGTGGCCAACATGCCGCCGAACATCTGTAACCCCGCTTACCTGGCCAGCCAGGGCCGCCAGATGGCGGAACAGTACAAAAAGCTGACCGTGCAGATCGTGGGCGAGGAGGAGATGGCCGATCTGGGCATGAACTCCTACCTGGCGGTAGGCCGTGGCTCCGAAAACGAATCCATGATGACCATCATGAAGTACCAGGGCGCGCCGGATTCCGAGCAGAAGCCGCTGGTGCTGATTGGTAAGGGCCTGACCTTCGATTCCGGCGGCATCAGCCTCAAGCCGGGTGAAGGCATGGACGAGATGAAGTACGACATGGGTGGTGCGGCCGGTGTTATCGGCACCATGAAAGCCCTGTGCGAACTGGATCTGCCCATCAACGTGATTGCCATCCTGGCCGGCTGTGAAAACATGCCGGACGGTAAGGCCTATCGCCCGGGTGACATCCTCACCTCCATGTCCGGCCAGACCATCGAAGTGCTCAACACCGACGCCGAAGGCCGTCTGGTGCTGTGTGACGTGCTGACCTACGTCGAACGCTTCGATCCGGAGCTGGTGATCGACACCGCCACCCTGACCGGCGCCTGCGTTATCGCGCTGGGCAAGCACGCCTCCGGCCTGCTGTCCAACCACAACGCGCTGGCCCACGAGCTGCTCAACGCCGGTGAATCCTCCGGTGACCGCTGCTGGCGCCTGCCGCTGTGGGACGAGTACCAGGAGCAGATCGAAAGCCCGTTCGCCGATATGGCCAACATCGGTGGTCGCCCGGCGGGCACCATCACCGCGGCCGCGTTCCTGTCCCGCTTTGCCAAGAAGTACCACTGGGCCCACCTCGATGTGGCCGGTACCGCTTGGAACAGCGGCAAGGACAAGGGTTCCACCGGTCGTCCGGTGCCGAGCCTGACCCAATTCCTGATCAACCGCGCTGGTGTGATGGAACAAGAGTAACGACAGGCGCACCGCCATCGGTACAATGCAAGGCGGAGCGTGAGCTCCGCCTTTGGTTTTTGTGGGGAACAGCATGGCCAACGCCACCTTCTATCTCTTGCCCGGCGGCAGCGACTCCGCTAGGGTAACCCGCCCGGCAGACATCGCCTGTCAGGCTGCCGCCCGGGCCTACCGAAAAGGCCAACGGGTGTTTGTTCATTGCGCCAGCCAGGCCGATGCCGAGGCGCTGGATGAACAGCTGTGGCAGTTCGAGCCAGACAGCTTTATTCCCCACAACCTGGTGGGGGAAGGCCCACAAGGGGGCGCACCGGTGGAGATTGGCTGGGCCATGCCCAATGCCGCGCTGCCGGTAAATCGCGCGTTGTTGATCAACCTCGCCCCCGAGGTGCCGAAATTTGCGGTACAATTCGCCCACATTATCGATTTTGTCCCGGCTGACGAGCAGGCCAAGGCGCAGGCGCGAAAACGATTCGCCCATTACCGCCAACTGGGGGTGAACCTCACCACCCAGGATCTCGCACGTCAGCCGTTTTAAGTTTTTTACGAGTCATAGGCCCCATGGATAAGACGTACAACCCCCAGTCGATTGAACAGCGCCACTACCAGCGCTGGGAAGAGGCGGGCTACTTCAAGCCCCACGGTGACACCAGCAAAGATCCTTACTGCATCATGATCCCGCCGCCGAACGTCACCGGCAGCCTGCACATGGGGCACGCTTTCCAGGACACCATCATGGACACCCTGATCCGCTACCAGCGGATGCAGGGCAAAAACACCCTGTGGCAGGTGGGTACCGACCACGCCGGTATCGCCACCCAGATGGTGGTTGAGCGTAAGCTGGCCGCCCAGAACATCACCCGCCAGGACCTCGGCCGCGAAACCTTCATCGACAAGGTGTGGGAGTGGAAAGAGGAATCCGGTGGCACCATCACCCAGCAGCTGCGTCGCATGGGCGCCTCCGTGGACTGGGAGCGTGAGCGCTTCACCATGGATCCGGGCCTGTCCAAAGCGGTTCAGGAAGTGTTTGTCCGCCTGTACGAAGATGACCTGATCTACCGCGGCAAGCGCCTGGTGAACTGGGATCCGAAACTGCACACCGCGATCTCCGATCTGGAAGTGGAGAACAAGGAAACCAAGGGCCACATGTGGCACTTCCGCTACCCGCTGGCGGACGGCGTGAAGACCGCCGATGGCAAAGACTACATCGTGGTCGCCACCACCCGTCCGGAAACCATGCTGGGCGACACCGGTGTGGCGGTAAACCCGGAAGACCCGCGCTACAAAGACCTGATCGGCAAGCACCTGATCCTGCCCATCGTTGGCCGTCGCATCCCGATCGTGGGTGACGAGCACGCCGACATGGAGAAGGGCACCGGCTGCGTGAAGATCACCCCGGCCCACGACTTCAACGACTATGAAGTCGGTAAGCGTCACGCTCTGCCGATGATCAACGTGTTGACCTTCAACGCCGACATCCGCGACGAAGCCGAGGTGCTGGACACCAACGGCGAAGCCACCGACGTCTACTCCGCTGAACTGCCGGAGAAGTACCGTGGCATGGAGCGTTTCGCTGCCCGTAAAGCGATCGTGGCCGAGTTCGACGAGCTGGGTCTGCTGGACGAAATCAAAGACCACGACCTGACCGTCCCGTACGGCGACCGTGGTGGCGTGGTTATCGAGCCGATGCTGACCGACCAGTGGTACGTGCGTGTGGCCCCGCTGGCCAAGCCGGCCATCGAAGCGGTTGAGAACGGCGACATCCAGTTTGTGCCGAAGCAGTACGAGAACATGTACTTTGCCTGGATGCGTGACATTCAGGACTGGTGTATCTCCCGTCAGCTGTGGTGGGGTCACCGTATCCCGGCCTGGTACGACGAATCCGGCAAAGTGTACGTTGGCCGCGACGAAGCGGAAGTGCGTGCCGCCAACGGCCTGGCCGAGGACGTGGTTCTGCGCCAGGACGACGACGTACTGGACACCTGGTTCTCCTCCGCCCTGTGGACCTTCTCCACCCTGGGTTGGCCGGAGCAGACTCCGGAGCTGAAAACCTTCCACCCCACTGACGTGCTGGTGACCGGCTTCGACATCATCTTCTTCTGGGTTGCCCGGATGATCATGATGACCATGTACTTCATCAAAGATGAAGACGGTAAGTCTCAGGTGCCGTTCAAGACCGTGTACGTCACCGGCCTGATCCGCGATGAGCAGGGCCAGAAGATGTCCAAGTCCAAGGGCAACGTGCTGGACCCGCTCGACATGATCGACGGCATCGATCTGGAAACCCTGGTTGAGAAGCGCACCGGCAACATGATGCAGCCTCAGCTGGCGGCCAAGATCGAGAAGAGCACCCGCAAGCAGTTCCCGGACGGCATCTCCGCCCACGGTACTGATGCCCTGCGCTTCACCCTGGCGGCGATGGCCTCCACCGGTCGTGACATCAACTGGGACATGAACCGCCTGGAAGGTTACCGCAACTTCGCCAACAAACTGTGGAACGCCAGCCGCTACGTGCTGATGAACACCGAAGAGCAGGATTGTGGCAAAGACGGCGGCGAGATGGAGCTGAGCCTCGCGGATCGCTGGATTCTGGCCCGCTTCAACGACACCGTGAAGCAGCTGCGCGACGCCATGAACGGCTACCGTTTCGACATCGCCGCCAACATCGCGTACGAGTTCACCTGGAACCAGTTCTGTGACTGGTACCTGGAACTGACCAAGCCGGTTCTGCAGAACGGCAGTGAAGCCCAGCAGCGTGGCACCCGCCACACCCTGCTGACCGTACTGGAAGGCCTGCTGCGCCTGATGCACCCGCTGATGCCTTACATCACCGAAGAGATCTGGCAGACCGTAGCGCCGATGATCGGCAAAGGTGGCGACACCATCATGCTGATGCCGTACCCGGAGTTCGACGACAGCCTGGTGAACGAATCCGCCAAGGCCGAGCTGGAGTGGATCAAGCAGTTCATCGTTGCCGTACGTAACGTACGTGGCGAGCTGAACGTTGGCCCGTCCAAGCCGCTGAACGTGCTGCTGAAGAACGCCGGTGAGCAGGAGCTGGCCCGCATCGATGCCAACCGCATCATGCTGACCCGCCTGGCCAACCTGGAGTCCATCGAGGTGCTGGAAGGCGATGCGCCGATGTCTACCACCCAGATCATCGGTGAGATGGAGCTGCTGATCCCGATGGCTGGCCTGATCGACGTTGACGCCGAACTGGCCCGTATCGACAAGCAGATCGCCAAGCTGGCTCAGGACGCTGACCGCGTTGAGAAGAAGCTGTCCAACCAGGGTTTCCTGGCCAAGGCCCCGGAAGCGGTGGTGGCCAAGGAGCAAGCCAAGTTGGATGAAGCCAAGCGCGACATCGCCAAGCTGGAAGAGCAGAAGACTCAGCTTAAAGCGCTGTAATCTCCGACTCTGAACAACAACGCCGTCCCAATGGGGCGGCGTTTTTTTTGGAACCGTTAAAGCAAAATTCGTGCGAGCCGTGGGCTCTAAGCCCACGCTACCCCCGACCTCAATGTGCTTCGTAGCGTGGGCTTTCAGCCCACGGAAATCAGGGCAGTATCAACCTCCGAATCGTGCGCCACAGGCGGCACGCCAGGACCCACTTCCCGTAACCTGGGTTCGGAATCCACGCGCCTTCTTGCCAGCCTGCTGTAACCCCTTTGTCTGCTGCTGCCGATACCGGCTGTTCCCACCCTCCCCAACGTGGTGAGCTGAGCGCTCCACCAGCAAGGATGCGGAGGTTAGGATGCGAATCACCCCACAACGTTTTATCGCCTTACTGTTACTGGGCTCGGCCCTGTTAGCCGGTTGCCTGTATGAACTGACTGAAAACCGTCAAAGTGAGGCCCAACCCACCAAGCAAAGCGTCATCAATGCACTGCGCGCCAACAACGCCGGAACCCATCAAGAGCCCTGGGGCAGCGATGCCCGGGAAATATTGCGGCGTTGGCCGGTGGAGCAGGGTCCGGTGCGGATCTGGGCAGAGGAGCGGGTGGCCGGGGCGGCCCTTGAGGGTGTCGAAATGGTGGAAAAACGCTTGGGTTTCCCGCTGTTTGAGTGGGTTGATAACGAATCCAACGCCCAGGTGGTGATGCTCAGGCGAAGCAAGGAGTGTTCATTGCAGGTGAACGGCGGGCGAGACACCTCCCGCCACTTTGAAACGCCGCCGGTGGAGAGTGCTGGCATGCTCAAAGGGCCCATCTACGTGCATCTCAACCAGCGGGAGTGTGGTGACCGCTACAATGTGCCGGTAAGGGCCGCCATGGTCGCTGCCGGATTTGTTCGCCTGCACACCATGCGTTCGCCGCGTCCCTCCGAGTGGAAGGCGCTGGAAACCCTCTATCACAACCCTCCGGGTACCACTTTGGCCGATGCGGACATTCTGTGGTGAATCCTCGGTCAGAGAGGGGCGAATTGAGTGTGGCCCGTGGGCTGTAAACCCACGCTACCCCAGCCTCGGTGAGCTAACCGTAGCGTGGGCCCGTGGCCCACGGAAACCAAGGCAGTGGCAACCTCTGAACCGTGCGCCACAGGCGGCACGCTACAACAGAAGGGAGCCCGGAATCCGGGCAGGATGACCCCCTTACAGCGCAACCCTCAATAAAAAAGCCGCCCTTGGGCGGCTTTTCTGTGCCTGACGGTCTCAGGCCAGCGACAGGATGGCGTCGCGGTAGAGGGTCAGCAGGCGGGCTTCATCGACGTTGATGCAGACGTCCTGATCGCGGAAATCACTGAACTCGTCATCGGCGTAGCGCTTGCCGTCGGCTTTTTGCAGGGTCATGCCGATGGCGGGGCCGTCGCACACCACGCGCACCGGGCCCGGACGGGTGGTGAACAGGGTCGGGTCGATGACGTAGGCCACGGCAGACGGGTCATGCACGTGGCAGCCATCCAGGCCCAGCTTGTCGGAGTAGAACGCCAGATAGTAGCGGCTGACGGCGTGGATAAAGTCACCGGCTTCGCCACCATCGGCTTTCAGGGCGTCCAGGTAGGCGCCGCTGAAGAAGGCTTCGTGGGTGGCATCAAGGCCGACAATGGTCACCGACCAGCGGGCGGTAAACACCTGGTCAGCGGCGTCCGGGTCATCGTGGATATTGGCTTCGGCAAAGGGCGCCACGTTGCCGTGGTGGCCACGGGTACCGAAGGCACCACCCATCACCACCACCTGCTTCACCTTGTCGGCAATGCTCGGGTCGTGTTGCAGCGCCAGCGCCAGGTTGGTCAGCGGGCCGACCGCCACCAGGGTGATTTCGCCGGGCTGGGCGTTTACCGCATCGCAAAGGTATTGGTAAGCCGGGCGCTCGTCGATCTCGATGGGGGTGTCAGCCGGAGCCACCACATCGCCCATGGCGTGCTCACCGTGTACCACCACGGTGGGGCCATTAGGGGGGCGGCGCAGCGGGCCAGCGGCACCGCGAACCACCTCGGCACCCATACCAAACTTCTGGTTCAGGTAGCAGGCGTTGCGGGTGCAGTCTTCGATGGTGCCGTTGCCGTACACCGTGGTAATGGCCTTGAGGTGGATTGCTGGGTGGGCATGGGCCAGCAGCAGGGCCATAGCGTCGTCGATACCGGGGTCGGTGTCGAAAATGATGGTCTCGGCCATCTTACTCTCTCGTTATTGAAATGACCCCTCAGTATGGCAGGACGGGCAGGGGGTATCCATGAGACAACTCTCAGTCAGATGACCCAAGCCCATGTCGCGGATTAACTTTCTTGCGTAGCCGTGTGGGTGGCGAAGCTCCAGCGGTAGCCGTCGAGGTCGAGCGCGGTGTAGATGCGGTCACCCCAGAACATATCATTCAGCGGCTGCATAATCGCGGCGCCCGCCTCCTGAGCTTGTTCAAAGTGGGCGTCCACATCGGGGCAGTAGAGGTAGAGCCCCATGCCCTGATCATGACCGCTGCTGGCGGGGCTTTTGGCTTCAGAGCCAAAGGCGCCCTCGCGGCCCAGCATGATGCGGGCGTCGCCGAATGTCATCTCGCCGTGCAGTACCACGCCATCCTCGACCAGCGGCTCACCCGCACGTTCAAAGCCAAAGGCGGTTTGGTAGAAATCCATGGCCTGGCTGACGTTCTTCACCATCAGGTAGGGCATCAGCGTGGGCACATCTTCCGGTTTGAACTGAGTCATAGGGGTACCCCAAAACGGATGTACCCCAAGGGATAGACCCTTACCGGGCCAGCATCAAGCGAGCGGCGGTCAGGATAAGCTGGGGATGCACCCGCACCCGGAAGTTGGGGTTCACGTAGGAGAACTGCACCCGCCCCTCCGCGTCCAGCAGATAGGCCGCCGGTACCGGCAGAATCACCCGCTCTTCGCCATCCAGCTTCAGCCGGGCCCCCATCTTGCCCTTGTAGCGCCCGGCGGTTTGTTCATCCAGCGCGTAGGCCACCCCAAAGGCCTGCATCGCCTCCAGGTTGCGGTCCGACAGCAGCTGGTAGCGCCCCTTACCCTCGCCCTCTTTCAGGCGGTCTGCGGGTTCCGGCGACAGCGCCAGCACCTGCACGCCCAGCTCAGCCAGTTCTTTCTCAACCTCCTGCAGCCCCGCCAATTGCGCATTGCAGTAAGGGCACCAGCCGCCCCGGTAGAACAGCACCAGGGTGGGTTTATCGGCCGCGAGTCCGGCGAGGGAGAGAGAACGACCCGCGCTGTCCTGCACCGTGGCATCGGGCAGCATCATGCCGTTAAGCAGTGGGGAAACCTGTTCCGGCGCCGGGGCAATCCGGGCATGGGAGGTAAGAGGTAACAGGCTGAAAAACAGGGTGGTGATGGCGGCCAGCCACATCCGTGCGGTCATTTTGGAAATCCTCAAAGGTGACAGAGAACAACCAGACCGAGGTGCGCCATAAGCGCTTTCACCCCATTCGCCGACAAATTGAGCAAATGGGAAACGCAGGGCCATCCGGATGGATGACAGCCCACAGGCGCTTGAGTATACTCCCATGCCATATCGGTGCCGACGCTCGTCGCACCATCAAACAATGGCCCCTTAGCTCAGTTGGTTAGAGCAGGCGACTCATAATCGCTTGGTCGTGGGTTCAAGTCCCCCAGGGGCCACCAAATTTTTCAAGGGTTAGCGCCATAGTGGTTGCTAACCTTTTTTGTTTCCAACTTCCCTATGTAGCACATATGTAGCAGATTTCGGCTGTATAGGCTGCTTCAGTCTCAGAATGCGCACCCTTTCGCGGTGCGAATTTTTTCGGCTTCCAGCCTTTCACTTAGATGAATAAGTCCTGTGACCGAGTGTGGTAACTCTGCGCTTGCAGGGTGTGCTACGGCGTTAGGAGTGCGGTCGCTCTTGGGGTGATTGCACCTAATTGGTAATGGCTGTGCTTTAGCTACCACTTTAAGCTACAGGGGCCTTTTCCAGTTGCCACATTGACCGTGCACCTCGATAGTCGATGATCATTTGAGGGCATAGATCACAATGATCACAAAATTGTATATAGGTACAGTGTATTTTGGTTGCTCGACAGAAAATGAGCGGAAAAGACGGAAAATCCATAGTGGATAAAACGGAAAGTGAAAAAACCTGAATCAAGTCAGTGTTTTGGTGGTGCTTTTCGGAGATTATGGGACCCCTCATTATCCCGAGATATGGGGGCCCCCTCGCTTTCACCGACCTCTGTCAGAAACAACTCGACCTAATGGAATGATTTAGTTATATTTTTTGGTTAACTGACTCATTCGGTGTTGTGGTAGAAACAGAACGTGAGTAATTAAAACGTTAGCACACAACGAACACTTTGAGTTATATGGAAAAATAAAAGGTTAGGTTATATATGAGTACGAATGAAGTAGTTAGTGCGCAAACACAAGGGCAACTTGTCTCTACCGATTTCAATCGATTTGAACAGTTTTTGGATTCTCTTGGATTACCAAAGGAAAATATTCTAGCTACAACCGCTGAGCGTCAGGTTGTTCAGACAAACTTTCCTCAGTTTGTAATGACATTGCCAGATGAGGTTAAGCGCGAGTCTCGCTATCTATCTAAATTTGCAGCAGCAAGTGCTATAGGTTTGTTTGACGCTGCGTTGAACTACGTATGGAACGAAGTTGTTTTAAATTTGCGTAAAAAAACTGTTATTTATGGCTTGGAGCTGTTTTATGATGCTGCGGTTGGAGGAAAACACCGAGATTTATTTAGTACCGAAAATGACTTAAGTGGTATTAAGGATAAAGTTCTCCTTGATAATTGCGCCAAGCTAGAACTGATCTCTGATTCAATTTATAAAAAGCTAACCCATATCCTGATTATGCGCAATGACATTGGCGCTAGCCATCCTAATGATGCGAATATCAATGCTTTTGAGTTGATGGGCTGGCTACAAACGTGTGTACAAGAAGTTATTAATGACACTCCTTCTGAGGCTGCATTACAAGTTAAGGCTTTTGTTGAAAACTTGCGTAATCAAACAGAAGTTATAGATAGCTCAAGTTTGCAGCATATGCAAAATGGTCTTAAGCAATTGCACACAAAAAATTGTGATAATGTTCTTCAGACGATCTTTGGTATGTACGTTGGTGCTGGCGCTAACAATATCTTAAAGAAAAATATCTCCCTTATTGCACCAACGGTTTGGCAGCACGCCGATAATAATCTCAAATATAAATTGGGTGTAACATTAGATGGCTATCGTACAAATTTGCACAACGATAAGTTTGCTGCTGGTAACGAATTCTTTGAGTTTTGCTCTGGAAACAAATTTAAAACACTTGAAGCAAGAGTTATTCTTTTAGATGAACACTTAGACGACTTAAGCTCCGCTCATAGTGGTTGGGATAACTTTTATAATGAAGTTCCTCACGCTAGGAAAATATTAAGCTATATCTCTAATGAAGCAGATATTCCCAATGAGCGTAAAGAAAAATTAATTCGTATTATCTTGTCTTGTCGTATTGGTAACGGTGTTTCCTATAATACAGGTGTTTCTCCATCGGGTAAGGTTGTGTATGACTCAATCTTAAATATGTTAGGCGACGACAATATAGTGCAAGTTCTGATAGCTCTCTACAGACAAGATATTTACTCTCTGTTGTCTAACTCAAACTGTAGAAATCATGCAGTACAGATTTTAATCAATCTGAGAACTAATGTTGTTAGTGACAAGCTTAAGCAGATCTTAGATCATTTGATTTCCAATGGGCAGACTTTAGAAAAAACGTTGAAAACAACTGAGTTTAAAACATTGGCATCTAGCCACATAAACTTCAGTTAATGTGTGCTAACAAAGCATTTAAGAGTGATTCCCAACGCTTGGCTTTTTCAGTGCTAATCGTTGGGTTTTATGTTTACGGTGGCATGGTAAGTTTCGTGGTAGCGTTGCTCACACCTTAATGCGGCGTTAAACCTTGCTCGATAAGAACGCTCGGTACAGTTATTCACAGAACTCCAAGTCAGAGCCAAGAGCAGTCGGCGCGGCGATCCGCTGCCACTGATGGATGCGGCTGATAAACCGTTGGCCGCACCATTGAATCCCCTTGAGAGCCCTGCTGGCGAGTTCCTCAAAGCGATTGAGTTTAGGGGAGCCGCTTACCTCGTCGATAGGAGTGAGGTAGAGCGGGGATACTGGACGTTCGTTTCGGGGCAGATGGATTCCCCCCATACCACCAATAAAACCTTTCCAGTCGCCGTTATTGGCAGCTTCCCAGATGCGTTGCAACTGCGAGTCTTTGGGCAACAGGGCTTGCTTCAGTCGTCGCAACTCCCGCCATACCGTGACGGATGCGCCACCAATGGGCTGAAACTGACGGATCCGATAGGTTGAGGCCCATGCCTGAACACGCTCGGCGGCCTCGATAGGGTTTTCACCGTAGACGCCCTGGTCAAGATCGGAGCCGTCGATGTTCTTGGATATGTACTTGGCGATGTAGCCCGTTGCCGTACCTTTCTCTTTGTCGATGAGCTTTACATCGAGTCGTCGTTTAGCCGCGCCTTTTTCGTCACCATCTACCTCTAAGGCGTAGTGACGGAAAATCTGGATAAACTGGCGCGCCTGCTCTTTGGGCATAAAGAGCAACAGGTGCCAGTGCGGCGTACCATCGTGTTGCGGCTCGACGACCCGAAAGCCGTAGGGCTGGATCCCCTTCTTGCCATAGGCTGATCGGGTCTTTACCCAGACATGATTGAGATGAGCCTGGGCATCGCGAACGTCTGAGCCGTCCCATTTCGGGTTGGGCTTGCCCGTTTTGGCGTAGGCGCGATGAAAACGGCTGGGGCAGGTGAGGGTGATGAAATAGCCCACGTGGCCGCTTTCATCAGCCAGTTCCTCAAAGCCTCGGGCACGTACCATCAGTTCAACCTTACGGTTGGCCGGGTTGGCGGTGCTGGTTTGGGCCAATTCAGCCAAGCTGAACTCTTGCTCCAGCTCATTCATCATAAAGGTGTTATCGAGGAACTCTTGTTGCTTCTTGCGGCGCTGGCGATGGTTTTTGGCTTGCCAGTCACTGCAATAGATCCCCTGGTAGCGGTGTACCTGGTTGAGAATGCGATAGAGGTACTCTCGGTTCTGTCGGATCGCCTGTTTGAGTTTGCGTCGCCATAACTCAGGGTCACAAGCGCGAACCACAAACCCCACTTCATCCCCTCTTGTGCACAGACGAAGCCCATGCGACTTGCCGTAACGGATGATCTCACGCACCAGGCACTTACGATTGCCCTCAGCCATCCGCAGAGCCATTTCGTAACAGAACAGACTGTGCTGACCGGCTTGGCGCTTTAGCTGTTCCTCATTGAACTCGAACAGGCTCAGGTCAGCGGTGCAGCCCAAATTGGCTTCTATCTGTTGCACTAACTTGAGCAGGTACTGGTTTCTTTCCCGCTGGCCGTTGCGTTGATAGTAGCCCCGCATCATCAGGCGCTGAATATCACCGGGAAATTTTCGCAGATGTTCAAGAACAAAGGCTTTGTCGTCCCATTCCACGTTAACGGAGGCGCTTGAGTCCGATGGGCTGGGTAAGCACTGTGCGCCGTTAACGGGGTTGTGAGTCGTTAACGGGACAGGAGAGGTTTGCAGACTCATAACGCCACCTCGCCGCAGGGCAGGTGAGTTAATTTGGTTTGGCTGTCCAGCCAGCTATCGAGATCTTCTTTGAGGTAACGGACGGCGCGGCCCACTTTGATGAAAGGCGGTGCCGGGGTGCGGTGTTTACGGTTGCCCTCCATGCGCGATTGACGCAGAAAGGAGCGGCTCATGCCGATGTAGTGGGCGGTTTCTTGCTCGGTAAAGGCGCGCTTGGTTTCGCTGTGCAGTGCCATAACGTGTCTCCTGATGTTCACCAGGGGTCACGTTAAAAAGCTCAAACGTCCCGGGACGTTAGCGAGGATGCTAGCGGGGACGTTGAGTATTCTTGGTGTTAGTTACTGTTTTTATAGGACAAAAAGCGCGTCGCCAAAATGCCCGGTGTTATGCTGAAGCGGCATAGTTACTCTTTCGGAGTCGGCGGCCCTGAATAAAAAGGGCGGACAGTAAGACATCGTTGAACCAATGAAAGAGGAATGCACTCATGGCAAAAGGTAAAGGCAAAGCTGGTGGTCGTGGCCCGTCAACCCATCCTGGTCCGGGCGGGAACTGGCCGGCCACCACGGGCAATAAGTCCGGTGGCAACCGTGGAAACGCCAAGGGTAAAGCTAAGTAGTGGCAGAGGGGATCATGGCATGAGCGATAATCAAATCCAGTGTGCGGAATGTTTGTGCACGCTTTATTTCACCGGAGAAGATGGCCCTTGGGGTATCACCGGAGAGCTCTGTGAATCGTGCGAGCGGCAGGTTGACTTCGAGGATGATGATGATGACTGACTACGTTTTTCCGACCCTTGGGGAAGCGGCTCAGGCGTTGTTAAACAGTACGGGCTTACTGGCTCAGAAAAACAACCCGTCGGAAATTCTCAAAGATGAAAAGGCGAAGAAAACCTTCCAAACCAAGTTGCGCAGGCTGGCGAACGAAGAAGGAGACGTTGAAAAGAGCTTCCAAGATGTCGCCGTTTACCTTTTGGGGCTGGTGACGGAAGCGACAAGGGACATTCGTGTCGCTAACGCCTTTATGGCTTCGGTCGAAGATCTGTACCATTCCTTCCGAAATGCCAAACGGGAATGGGCGACTTACCTCGACAAGGAAAATACTGTCAGGTGGTTGTTCGAATGCGGGCTAGCGGATGTGGTGGTCAAATCGGCGCAGAAGTACTCCCTGATGTATGGGCTGGCCGTTAGTGAGCTTTCCTCTCCGGTTGCGCCAAACTGGTGGCTTCCCGAGTTTGCCGAAGACAAGGTGGTTTGGCCGCTTGAGAAAGTGTGGTGTTGGATTTATGAAACGGCAGACACAAGTCAAAGCCGTTTTCATAATCCAAACGGGGAACCCGGCAGGGCGCAGCAAAATCTGGAAAATGTTGAGCGATGGTTTAACCGGAATCGGCTCCCTCAATGGGGAGAACTCGTTACTAACCTTGAGTCCTCGTTAGCACTGTTAGCTGCATGTCCTGACCCTAAGTACAAAAGAACCCTGACGGAGTCAGAGGTGAAAAGCTTCAGGGTTCATCTTTTCTTTGCGCGCATGGCAACCGACGTGCTCAAGGCTATCGATAAAGCTTTCGGTAGGGAATTTATCCGGCAACTTTGTCGGGACATGAAAGCCCAAAACCGTCGTCTGGCGCAAATGCATGCTCAGTGGAAGGCGGAGATTGAGCTAGAGTTGACCTGCATTGGGCCGCTCGCAGGCAGAGAGTACTATGCATTCTGGAAGGAGGCGGTGCACGGCCGCTGGGCATGGTTTAATCATTTAATGACGCCCGGGTTGCGTGCGTTCCAGGAGTTATTGAGCAGAAAGGAAGGCGAACCGCTGTCACTGGCAGAGCTTAAACAAGCCCGCGGTATGCTCCCCTCGCATATCCTCGCGGCGTTAATGAGGATGTTGCGACATAAGCTGGCAGATAAGGACAAGGCTTTCGCGGAGTTTTTCCTTGAGGGAGTAAAGTTAAGGAAACTGCCTGACCTGTCAGTTGACCGCATCGAGGCGTATAAGAAGAGGATTGATGCCGCTGGCCAATCCGGAACACTTTCTTGGTTGGTGGAGTGGATGTACGCCACGTATTTTTACCGACGGAATGAGCATCGCGCTGCTTACCCGCATTATCGCAAAGCGTTCGATTTGGCCAAGCACAGTATCGGCGAGGATACTTACTTACTGATCAACCAGTACGCCGAGTCCTGCGCTAAGAATGACAAACGTAATGAGTTTAGTCAGGTCATCAGATGGGCTAACCATAACGGGGTAAAAATCCGTTGGTATCGGGGGGAAGACGACCATGATAAAGCGATCGAGTTAGCCTATACCTTCCTTAAAATGGCCAGTTATCCAGTTGTCTAACAAGGCGACGTCGTTTAGGGGCGGTGAAAGGCAGTTTCCAGTGTCGCCGGTAGAGATATGCTGCTCAATCAAGCGGCCTCAACCGGCTTATCGTCAACGGTTCCTAGCTTACAGCCGCGTCGCTTGTTTCAGTTTACGCACTTCAGACACCCAGTTACGGAACGTCTTATAACTGGTGGCTCGTTCTGCTTCGAGCCCTTTTCCGAACCAGTGGATACTATTACTGCTCATTTCATCGACAACATGGTCGAGATCAAATAACCGCTCGGCCTCTGCATTAACCTCTTTGCGCAGCAGTTGCCACAAGGCATCGGCTCGGGCTTCTGGTTGGCTTTCGAGTAATCGGATAATGACCAGCTTGATGGGGTGGGTGGTGATTGATCGAGTGGCGCTCCCAGGCTTGGGCGTTGGCACTGCGTCATCTTTCCAAGCCTTGATGGCTTGTGTAGTGGTCAACTAAATCCGGACACCTGTTTAGACCGATTCTCGGCATCTGAAGGCGGCACCTCGTCATTATGTTGATGGGGACGTTGCCAGTTGTAGTAATCCATCAGGTATGCGGCGATGTCCCGTTTGGCTTTACGAGCGCTCATATATCCAGTTGATGGGATCTATTCTGCTTTTAAGCTCCGGAACAACCTCTCCATGGGGGCATTGTCCCAGCAGTTGCCTCGTCGGCTCATGCTCTGTGTCATTCTGTAGCGCCAGAGACGCTGCCTGAACTTTCTACTGGAATATTGGCTGCCCTGGTCTGAGTGGACATCACTCCTGTTGGGCAACCTCGCTGTTGATAGGCCATATCCAGAGCTTTAACCGCCAAGTCAGCATCAGGCTTTTCTGACATAGCCCAGCCCACTGTTCGACGCGCATGAAGGTCGATCACCGCAGCCAAGTAATGCCAACGACCACCGGCCCAGATATAGGTGATGTCGCCGCACCAAACCTGGTTGGTCTCAGCCACATCGAATTAATATCCGGCCGTTCTGCCAGTGCCGTCTTGTATGCATGAGAGCCAGGCTGCTTGGATGTCAGCCCGGCTTCCTTCATCAGACTACGAACTTTGAAGCGACCAATCTTGTGGCCCAACTCCTGCATCATAGATATCAAGGCTCGGCTGCCTACAGAACCACGGCTTTCCTTGAAAAGTCGCCGTAGCTCGCTTCGAAGCTTGAGGCGTTCAGGGTCAACATGGCGTGGTCTGGCCTTGTACTCGTAGAAACAGGATGTAGGGATATCGAAGGCGGTGCAGACCAGTTCAGTGGTTTCATGCTCTCTCAACCGGTCTATCAGAGCATACGTTCGAGTTCGTCCGCCATTAAGAGAGCTGTGGCCTTTTTTAGAACCGCTTTTTCACGTCCAAGCCGGTTGATGCGGGCTTCGAGTTCTTGGATTTTCTGTTGCTCCGGCGTCAGCGCTTTGCTGCTCGGTGTGCTTCCAGGTCGCTCAGCTTGTAGTTGGCTGACCCAACGGCGAAGTACCGTCTCCCCGACGTCTAATGAGCGGCTGGCTTTAGCAATCGAGTAGTCCTAATCGAGAACCAGGCATGCGGCTTCCAGCTTGAACTCCGCAGTGAATGGGCGACGCTTTCTTGTCATTGAACACCTTTTGTTGCGGTGGCTACTTTACCACCTAAAGCGGTGTCCGGGATCATTAGACCACCACACGAAACCGCTAGTGAGTTCACTGAAGGTGTTTTTGTACTTGAGCAGAGGTTTTGTGTAGGTAGACTCTTTGATGATTACTCAAATTGAGATGGCTACATCATGAATAATGCTTCATACCCAGTTAACGAATTGTTTGAAACCATCCAAGGAGAGGGTGTGCACACTGGGGTTCCTGCAATTTTTTTGCGTTTACAAGGATGCCCAGTTGGGTGTTCCTGGTGTGACACGAAACATACATGGGATCTCCAAGAAAACCGTAAGGTCATGCTTAGTGACGTCTTGGTTAAGACTGAAGAGTCAGTTATGTGGTGCTCAGTTGGACCGAGAGAGATTTTAGATCTTTGCATGAGTCGTTATACGGCTACGCACTTGGTGATCACCGGTGGTGAGCCCTGTATGTACGACTTACAGCCACTATGCGAGGTGTTTGAAGCTGAGGGCTATAGCATTCAGGTTGAGACCAGTGGGACGTATCCGGTTATGGTCAGCGATTCGGCTTGGGTAACAGTCTCGCCAAAAATTAAAATGCGTGGTGGTCTATCGGTTCTTGCTTCTGCTATCGATAGGGCTGATGAGATCAAACATCCCGTGGCAACGGTAAAGGATATTGAGCAATTGGATGAACTGCTGACTGGTTCCGCTGGGGCTGATGCGAAGGTGGCATTGCAACCAATCAGTCAAAAGCCAAAAGCAACGGAGTTAGCCATCCGGACCTGCATCAAGCGTAATTGGCGCCTTTCTGTGCAAACCCATAAATACTTAGGAATTGAGTGAGGCCCTATGAAACTGTTTGTAAACGACTTAACGGTCATAGATTCCTCCGTTGTTCATGTAGAGCGTGGGATAGTTGGAGAAAGCTGGATCGTTGATCTGCAACTGAGTGGGGATTTGAACAACGAATCCATGGTCCTGGATTTTGGGATCGTCAAAAAGCAGATTAAGTCTTTGATCGATGAGTTGGTCGATCACTGCCTTCTTGTGCCTGCTAGCGCGTCATCATTGGAGTTTTGCCAAGAACCCGAGCGTACTTGGGTGAAAAACAACCATAGCCGTCATGCTACCTTCTATGTACAGGGACCCGAGCAGGCTTTCTGCTTTATTGATGCTGACTCCATTGATGAGCAGAGCGTTTCTCTATTCCTTGAGGAGTCGATCCTTCCCCAACTGCCTAGCAACGTTCAAGGGCTAAAACTGACACTACGTAGTGAGCAGATCGATGAGCCTTACTACCACTACAGTCATGGCTTGAAAAAGCATAGCGGCAATTGTCAGCGAATCGCGCATGGGCACCGCTCCAGAGTCAGAGTATTCAATGATGGCCAGCTTGATAGAGAGTTGCAGACCTTATGGGCCAAACGCTGGGAAGACATATATCTGATCACGGAGGACGACATTGCTGAAGTGGAAGCAATGTCGATGCATGCTCAGGACATACGATTGGAAAACGCGATAGGGGCGAGCTATGTGAGCCCTCAGGGCTACTTCGAGATCTTACTTCCAGTGGAGCGTGTCGAGGTAATGGTAGCGGACTCTACTGTTGAGTGTATCGCCGAGTACATCGCCACTCGGCTTGCCGAACTGCGACCTAACCACAAGATTGAAGTTCATGCGTTTGAAGGTGTTGGAAAGGGAGCTATCGCTGAGCAAATTCTGATAGTTTGATGGTAGAGTCGATGTTAGATTGGCTCTATAGGCAGACTCAGAGTCACCCAATGTGGAAGGCTACCGACAAGAGGTTGTTATGGAAAAGAAAGCTGTTGTCATTTATTCCGGTGGAATGGACTCCTTTACCGTACTACACAAGGTGATTACTGAGGGTTATACACCTTATGCAATTACTTTTGATTATGGCCAACGTCATGACAAGGAGGTTGAGTACGCCAAAGTGGTTTGCTCCGAGTTAGGAATTAACCACAAGATCATTGATATTACAGCAATCAATCAGTTGATCTCAGGATCATCACTTACAAGAGATAGTGAATCAGATATTCCAGAAGGCCACTACGCCGAAGACAACATGAAGTCCACTGTTGTGCCAAACCGCAATATGATTCTGATTTCATTGGCAACTGGATATGCTGCTTCAATAGGTGCTGGCAAAGTCTTCTATGGAGCTCACTCAGGTGACCACGCTATTTACCCTGATTGTCGTCCTGAATTCGTAGAGAAAATCAATGCAGCGACAATGATTGCTAACTATGAGCCTATTGAAGTAGTTAGTCCCTATCTATATCAAAGCAAAATAGAAATCTTGAAAGATGGGCTTGAGATGGGCCTAGACTATGGCAAAACCTGGACTTGCTATAATGGTAGAGAGAAAGCATGTGGAAGGTGCGGTAGTTGTGTAGAACGACTTGAATCTTTCGAGATGAATGGCGTAAGCGACCCTCTCTTATATGAGTAAGGTGACACCAGTGAACAAGTGTATAGATGAAAATATAATTAGAGAGGTAGTCGAACATTCTGTGGGGGATTTCGACTCTTACACACTCGCAAGGTCAATCTACGCTAGAACTTCACCGGAAAGTGAAGCAGAGATGATCGTAAAGGAATGCTACCAGTACTGCCTATATTTAATAGATATAGGTGTGTTGAGGAATTGTGGCCAGGGGCGCTTCTGTAAAGTTTCCTAGCATAAATGGAATTTACTATCACTTATCTCCTCTAACGTGTTGCTTGCGAGGTTCGACTTTAGTTGTGAAATGACATTGTGTATTTTTACATTATTGCAGGTGGTGGCGCGCATTGTTAATGAAATAAGTCCATGGGTTATTATATTTTTGAGCTAACTTTAACCCTGTCTTTATTTTTTTGTTTATAGTTTTGTTCTTTTGCTACATAACATGCTTGTCTTAATCGCGACTGGATAATGGCTGAAAAGGTTGTTTTTTGATTTTGTGATTTACTCTGCAAATTCTGGATGAATGATTGGATGTTCTCTAATAGCCGTCATAAGTTTTAATTTTACTTTACTGGATTTGACTTGATCTTTGTTTTGGGGACTAAAGTAAATGGAAGTTACCGTAACTCTTGACGACCTAGTTTATTCGAATAATGGGCTAGGGATTGGAAAAGCTATAGATGTTAACGCAGGTACGGTAACTATCGGTTACTTTGATTCGCCGATGTCTCCTGATGCCCACCGCGTAACCATGGCCCTCAGTGACGTCAAAGCGGTAAACCTGAACCAAGAAGAACTTGTTCATTATTTCAATGCTGAAACGAATCAGTGGGAAGTTGGGCGGGTCGTGGGCCCGGCGCCGGCGCCGGCGGATTACCGGATCCAGTTTCCAAACGATGTGCTGCGTGACCTAGCCCAGGCCGAGATCTACGTGCGCTGGGATAAACCCATCCAGGATGCCGTCGAGTGGTTGGCCAACCAGCAAACCTACACGCCGTTTTTTCAAGACTCGCGCATGGCGTTTCAAAACCACATGCTCGAACAGCGTGAGGCCTGTGCAGGGGTTACCGCTGCTCTCTCTTCGTCGATTGCGCTGGAGCCGCACCAGTTGGCCGTCGTACGCAGGGTGTTGTCTGATCCCATTCAGCGCTACCTACTGGCGGACGAAGTGGGCCTGGGTAAGACCATTGAGGCTGGCTTGATCCTGCGCCAGCATGTGCTGGAAAACCCGCAGCAGCACCAGGTCCTGATCCTCGTCCCGGAGGTATTGCTGGCGCAGTGGCACGCTGAACTCACCGAGCGTTTTCACTTAGCCGAGCTTATGGATATCAGCATCCGGATCCGGTCATTCGAGCAGTTTGCCGCAGATGATATTGAGCTTGATCAGGCCAACCTGGTGGTCATCGACGAAGCCCACCAGGTAGGTGAATGGGCCTGGTCGACACGGAGTAGCCCGCGCTACCAGGCGCTTGCCGAGTTGGTTCATGCCAGCGACAAGTTGCTGTTGCTTTCGGCAACGCCGCTGGTGGGAAATGAGCGAAACTTCTTGGCTATGTTGCACCTGCTCGATCCGCAGAGCTACCAATTGACCGAAGACGGCGTGGTTGAGTTTCGTCAGCGGATCGAAATTCGTGAACAACTGGGCGGTATCATACAGTCGTTTCGCACCAGCAACGGTAACCTGCAATTGCGAAACAGTTTGAATAAGCTCCTGCAGACGTTCCCAATGGATGACCACCTACAGGTGCTGGGCAAAGCGCTCTTGCCCTATCTCGCGGCAAATCTGTTTAGCAAAGAGCGCCCGGAAGAAGCTAATCAACTGGTCCAGCAGGTTCGCCATCATATTGCCAATCGCCATGGTGTTCACCATCGCTTACTGCGAAACCGTCGCTCAATGCCACAGGTCGGCAATTTGCTGCCAGGCCTGGCCGGGCTAGAACGCCGGTATTACCAAGGTGCCGGCGTTGGCGAAAGCCTGTCCGCCTGGCGTGATCACATGATGCTGACTGACGCACACAGCACCAGGTTTGCATCGGTGTATCGCCTGTTTGTCGAAGCCAGTCTGGGCGCCCCCCTGGTGCTGGCCGAGTTGGCGAGCGCTCGCCTTGAGCAACGTCGCTTGAATCCGGACGGCTTTATCCTGTCGCCGCAGCAATGTCAGGATCTGTGCGGCCCGTTGGTACCAGGTGAGGGCGAATGGCTTCGCGAGTTGATCGAACGCGCGCGAAATGAGCAGTCTGGATATCAACGGCAACTGAATAGCTTGCTGGGGCAGTTGCTGCGAGAGTCGGCGCTTGGAGTGGTAATTTTCTGCGACCACCCGTGGTCTGCCGATCAGTTGTTTTCGGATATCGGCCTCAATTACTCGGGACAGATCCAGCGGCATAACCCAAGCCAGACGCTACGCTTTGGCCAGGACACCAAATGCCGAGTGTTGATCTGTGACCGCCGTGCGGAGGAGGGGATCAACTTGCACGGCAGCCATCGAGTGGCTATCCATTACGATGTGCTGTTTTCACCCAACCGCATGGAGCAGCGAAATGGGCGCTTGAACCGCTACTTTGCCGATCACCACGCGATGGCCGTGCGCAACTTCGTCATCCTGTCCAACGATGAGCAGTCGCTGGCCAACCACTGGATCAATATTCTTGACCGTTCGTTCGAAGTGTTCGACCGCTCTATTGCTGGCTTGCAGTTTGTCATCGACGATCAGATGTCGCAGGTCGATAACTGCTTGTACCTGGATGGGCTGGATGCGTTGCTTGCCCTGAATGAGCGCCTGGTTGGTGAGCAGAAAGTGCTCGAGACAGAGCTGGATAGAATCCGCAATCTTGAGGCCTTGATGTCGGTTGACGCAGACGTGATTGAAGCCGGAAATTTCGTTCGCAAATTGCAACAAATCGATGAGCTAGAACTGGAGTTCGAACAGGCGGCGTCCTGTTGGATTAACAAGCAACTAGGCTTTGTAGTCAACCAGGCAGAAAGCCCAGGCGTGATCCGTTACCGGTTTAATCATGGTGGTGCCGCCCGGGGCACCATGGTCAGTCTGAAAATGCTGATCAGGCATTGCCTGCTCGGCTTTGACTTCGAGCATGGCCACTGTGATGCCCCGGTGACTTATGAAATGAGTTATCGTCGCGCATCCGCTCAGAACCGCCATCAACGTGTGGCACGACTGGGCGAGCCATTCCATGATGCGATGTCCTCAATGCTGTCTTATGAACTGCGCGGCATGGCCAGTGCCATGGTGCGCAAAATTAGTGTCCTCGGAAACGATGACATGCCCGTGTTTTTCCGCTTGGATTACTTGGTTTCGGCATGCATTGACGAGAACTCCGAAAATGTCGGCGCCTTGCGTCGATTGGCTGATCGCCTGATGCCGCCAAAGCAGTGCACGGTCTGGCTTAACCAGAAGGGCGAGAGAATCATCAACCCTGCGATCCTGAAAATCCTCGAGCCCCAGTATGTAAGTTATGAGAAAGGTGGCAGCGATATTAATCTAGCCAAGCGCTGGTCGGCTATCGAAGCGCTGTTCAGCAAGGCACAGTGGAAAGATGTTTGCCAAGGTGTTGGAGAGCAAGCTGAGCATTTGGTGGCCGCTGAATACCAGACTACTCACCAGCAAGGCATGGATAACCTGGCTAATTATCTGGCTTCCGGTGCACAGTTACCTGAAACATATCGCGCAGGTCTGAGGAAGGCGTTCGAGCGCCCGAATTACAAGTGCCTGGCCTCGCGGGCGGTGTTCCTTGCTTCGCCAGACGTTTGCAATGCAATCAAGAACATCTAGGCGAGGCAGACAACAATATATGCAACAGGTTCTATTACACGCGCTGGCTAACGGCAGTCATGCTGGACTGGATCAACCGCAGGAGATGACTGGCTCAGAAAGCCGGTTGTGGCAGTGCCTCGGAGCACAGGCCAGGCCGCTGGATCGACGCAGTGCGGTTTACCACTGGCTCATGCAGCAGTCACAGTTCGATACCAGGCTCGAGATCCGGGTCCCGATTGCAGAATCCTGGCCGACGAGCGTCCAGTGGCGACAAGCAGGTCTTCAATGTCAGCAGTTGGGGCAACATTACCTTCTCCAAGCCGGCAGGCCTTGGCAGCCTGACTGGCTGCAGGGGGCGCAACATCCGGTGTTTGGCGCGACGCTGGCCCAGGAACCAAGGCGCAAATTCAGTCGGGTGCCGATGGATGCTGGAGTGAGCAACCTGATGGGGAAAGGTTATAACCAATACCAGGCGCCCGGCCAGCGCGAAGCAGTCAGGGCGGCGCTGCTAAGTGAGCCCGGCAGCACCCTACTGGTAAATCTGCCAACCGGTACCGGCAAGACCTTGGTTGGCCAGGTGATGGCGATGGCAGCCCCCCGTGAGAATGCCCTGAGCGTGGTCATCGTACCGACCGTCGCCCTGGCTCTGGAGCAGGCCGAGCGCTACCGAGAGGAAATTTGTAAGCAGGGCGGTAAGGCCGAAGACGTCGTTGCCTGGCACGCCAGTCTGGATGTCGAACAGCGGCGTGAGGTGCGCAGCCGGATCCGCCAGGGCACCCAGCGCCTGGTCGTGACCTCGCCTGAAGCCGTCTGCAGTTCATTAACGCCGGTGCTGTTTGATGCCGCCGAAAACGGTGGCCTTCGCCACCTGATTGTCGATGAGGCACACCTGGTGATCCAGTGGGGGGCTGGCTTTCGCCCCGAGTTCCAACAACTTGGTGGGCTAGTGCGAGGCCTGCGCACGGCCAGTAAACAGCAGGGTGTTACTCCCTGTATCACGGTCTTGATGACAGCCACGCTGACCGAGGATACTCGCCAGGGACTGCGCGACACCTTTGGCACACTAATGACCGAGATTCATGCCTGTCACCTGCGGCCCGAGCCGGCTTACTGGTGTGCCAGGGCAGAAACCCACGCTATGAAGCAGCAATGGGTGATGGAAGCACTGGCCCATGCGCCAAGGCCGCTGATCCTCTATTGCACCCGCCCGGCAGAAGCGAGGCAATGGCAGCACCTGCTGCTCGAGTCCGGGTATGGCCGCCTCGGGGTCTTTACCGGCTTGACCAAGACCGAAAGGCGCATCGAATTACTGGAACAGTGGCGTGAAAACCACCTGGATATCATGGTGGCCACCTCGGCGTTCGGTGTCGGCATGGACAAGAACGACGTACGCTGCGTGATACATGCCACAGTGCCGGAAAACATGGACCGTTATTATCAGGAAGTTGGCCGCGCAGGTCGCGACGGCCTGGCCGCGACGTCGCTACTGATCTATACCAACGATGATATGAAGTTCGCCGAGCGCATTGGTGGGGAAACCGTTATCAGTGTCGACCTTGGCTATGAGCGCTGGTGCAGCATGTGGCAACGGGCTGAGTCCTTGTCTGACGGACACTACCGGATCAACCTGGCCAACCTGGTGCCGAGACTGCACCGTCTGTCGAAACAAAACAAGAGTTGGAACCTCAGGACTATTTTGCTGATGGTGCGCGCTGGCGTGATCCAGTTGGATGCGGTCAGGCAGCAGATACCACAGCAACAGGCAACGCAGTCCGATGCGGATTATGAGCGTGCCGTCCAGGACACGATGAAAAAATACCGTGACTCGCTGGTGGTACGCCCCTTGGCGGCTGACCATACGCAACTGTCATTCTGGCAGTCACACTTGGAACCGGTGCGCCAAGTTATCGCTATGTCAGCGAGTTCAAATCTGGCAGCATTGAAAAGCTGGCTGGCAACGCCAGTTGAGTTGCCGTTGTGCCAGACTCTGACCTCGCTTTATACACTGTCCGACGCCTATGCCAGCAAGGCGTGTGGTGGCTGTCCGGCATGCCGTCAGCGTTCGGCGTCATTGTTTAGCTATGTGATGCCCGAGGCCAAACTCAACCGGGAATTTGCCGTACAAACTTCGCATTCTCGCTGGCGCGCGTTGACCGGCCTGGAGGGCTCGCGGTGTTTTATCATGTATCCGCGCCCTGACGGCAGCACCAAGTCACAGCGCGAATGGGCCAGGTCCACCGTGCAACTGATCAAAGCCTTGGCCCATGCTGGGGTGATCAGCTCTGTTCGTATCTCGGCGGATAGTGATTTCGCAATGCTGCAAAGTGTTTTTAAGCGAACTGGCGGTATCAAGCCAGAGCTGCTGACCCGATTCAGTGAACAGTCGACGGAGAAGCCTGCCGTACCCTGGCCAGAGTTGTTGATTCCTTCGAACGCCGAGTACAAAAGTGGCTATGTGATTCCGCGGCCACTAAGGCTATTCGGCGGCCCTCTGCAACTGGCCCTAGTGCCGGAAGATATGGTGGATCCGAAACATGTTGCCGGTGAACTGTTCGTTAAACTGGATAACAACAACTGGGTGCGACGCGATACCCTTATGCAGGCGCTAGGGAAGCGCTAGTGCTCGGAACGACAACTTCGATGCGGGGCTTACTGTTGTTGTCAGGGGCCCCGGTTTATTTGTGGCGCACTCAATATGTATTGATTCCCCTTTTTGCAAACTCTGTGTTGCATGTCAGCCTTCCCGAGCGTAATATCGATAGTGTCAAATCGGCGCAGTCCGCGTCAGTCTCCCTCCTTATAGTTACTGGCCTTGTTTCCCCCAGCCAGAGCAAGCATTAACATTTATCTCTTTAATACCAGCAACCTGAGCAGGAAATCTGACTCGGTAGTGCGCCAGTTAATCCAGTCTGCCCTGAGCCATATTTAATGCTCGAACGGCACTGGATAGGGACTTTAGCTGCGTAGAGGAGATGATTAACAGTGCCGATTATCAATAATGACCACGGGGGCAGTCAGTTTGAAGTGTTGACTGTTATTCACAATGTGCTCAAGGGGAATAAAGGCAATCCCATGGAGCAGAATGAGTTGATTGCCTGGTGTCGCCCGGATGCCCTGTTGGCTGAAGGCAAAACGAGCGCGCGTAGCAAATTGGGTAAAGAACTGAGTGCCTGGACCGAACTGGGGTTACTAGAAACAGTAGGTGGCGGTTTCAGGCTCAGACCGTGCTATTTCACTGACCCTCAGCAGCAATTGTCAACCGGTGCCCGGCGCTGTCTGCTCGCCGCAGAAAACAATAAAGACCTCAGTTCAAGGGATCAGCGTGCCGTTGATTTGACAGTCTTACTTTGCATGCTCTTGGCACTGGATGTCTATCGTTATCCAGCAGTCCAATCCAACAACCTCGCTAATATCGTCGATCGTTATTTGACAGACTTCCGCATCAACACCAACGAAACGCCTATTGTACCATCTTACGCGCATTGGCTCGGTTTCATGACGCGCACTGGCAATGGGGTCTATTGCATTGACCCCACCTCGGCTATCAAAGAAGAAATTTCCGCTCATCCTTCAAAGTTCAAACCTGGGGAGCAACTTCCGATCGGCAACTTTGTTCAGCAGTTGGCGACGCTTCTGCCCGTTCTTGACGGTGGCAACTATCGCAAACAGGTAGAGCAGCGTATCGAGGGCCCTAGCTGGTCTCAGCCCAAAGAAACGGATCTGTCGACGTCGCTTTCCCGGGCACTGCTGCGACTGCATCATAGCGGTCAACTTCAATTGCAGAAACTGTCTGATGCCGGGCTGCGCAACTTAATAGGCCCTAACCGCGAAGTCTTGATGGCAGTGACACATGTAACGGTACGCGGAGAACAATGATGACAGCATTAACCAGTTACTGGCCTGACAATAAGCGGGTCGATACCTGCATCATGACCGAGGCAGAGTCGCTTTCGGGTAGCTTGCTGATGGCCGTGCATGAGCCGATGCGCTTGATCAAGCGTCAACACACCACTGGCAAAGAGGCTCGGACAGACGAGCAAGCGTTATTTGAGTTTCTGATGGCACACAACCGACCGATTCCTATTACGGGGGCGGCGGGTGTGGGCAAATCCCATATTATTCGTTGGCTGGGGGCGAAGTTAAAACGCCTGCACAACGCCGATAAATTCAAGACCATCTACATACCCAAGAGCTCTTCGATTGCCCGTGTGCTGGAGTTGATTACGGAAGGCCTCGAAGGCGAGGTCTATGACGAGATCCGCCGTTCGATAGACGGGATAAGCCAGACCATCGATGTACAACATATTGCCGAGCACCTGGCACTCAAGCTACGCCTCGCCTTGGGAGAAGAGTTCGAGCAGGTTTGTGCAGATATTGAATCTGGCAGAGAGGTCAAACCGGAAGATGTGCATCGCTTCGAGTGTGTTTATCAACATGCTCAAGGGCTGCAGGCATTGTTGCAAGACAGCCACTTGACCAAGCACTTCACCCGTCCTGGTGCCTGTCTTTACAATATTGCCGAGCGTCTTTACCTGGGGGTAAAGGATGATCAGGGCTTTGAGCAGGACTACCAGATGTTCGCTCACGATTTTGAGATCCAAATGGAAGTGGCGGCAGCGGCACATGATGCGCAGACATACATTCAGAATGAGCAACTGCTGACCGAACCAGATGCGCGGGAAAAAGCCGCTTGGACTATTAACCAAGTGTTGTATAAAGCGTGCGGCAAGACTATCGAGGAACTGCTGAGGATCAGCCCGACTAGCGTACAGCAGGTGGTACGCAGTATCCGACAGCAACTGCTGGCTGATGATAAAGACAACACCTTGGTGATCTTGATCGAAGACTTCACGACAACTTCGGCGATTCAGAAGGAATTTATCGAGTGCCTTTTGGAAGAGGAGGAATACCATGGTGAACAACGTCTGTGCCCTCTAAAGTCGGTTATTGCTGTGACCGAGGGTTTTGCCGGCTACCTGCATGTACGTGACGGTATCTTGGGCCGTACAGGCTATGAATGGCTGATCGAGTCGGCCAGTCAAAATGAGTCCGAGACCCTGGAGCGGATCTTCGATTTCTGTGGTCGTTACCTTAACGCAGCGCGCCACGGTGCACAGCAATTGGAGAGTAACTTTGGTGGTGCAGGTATGGAGCATAGCGGTCTGGCCATTTGGCACGACGGTGAAGTGCAGGAAAGCGAATTTCGCTCTCGCCTGGATGCTTTTGGTTACAGTCGTCAGCGCTATCCGCTGTTCCCTTTTAATAGGTTGGCCTTGGAGCAATTGGCGCGACAGCACTGTGTTGCCCACGGCCAGTTGATCTTTCACCCGCGATCTATTTTGCACTACTTGCTACGTACACCACTTAAAGAGGGATATGGCGCATACCTGGATGGACAGTTCCCACCGGAAAAATGGGACGGCCCAATTTGTAATCCAGCGATTGCTTCGCAGTTGAATGTACTTAGTGAGCAGGGACGTGCCAAGAAACTAGCTGCGGTCTGGGGAGGGAATCCCAGCTCAATGGCTGCGCTGACAGAGGCGTTGTCGCTTGGCGTCTGTGAAGAGTTTGGCCTGGCTGAGATGTGCCAGGTTTTGGGTGATGCTCCACAGCCAACAGTTACAACTGGGGGCAAAGGGCAAGCCGAAATCAAAGAACAACCCAATCCCGAAACCAAGGAAAAGGTTAAAACCGAAATCGAGACTGTAACCAATGAAGAGCAGGCTCCTGAAGTTCCAGTAGAGCTTATTAGTTGGCGTTCCAAGCTGGATAACTGGTATCAGGGAACAGCAGGCTTGCAGCAGCAAGATGCTGCTCAACTGCGCAAATGGATATGTGATGGTCTCAACGCAGTTATCGATTGGGGGCATCACCTTTGCCGTCCAAAGCCGTTGGGGAGTAGCAAACTTCCGGCAGGCCGGATCCACCTTCCAGTTAAGACCGGTAATACGGGGGCTCCCGTACTTGATTTGACCGTTTCTGGGGCTTTTGCAAAGTACGGTGAGCAATGGGTGAACGCGTTTTATGCCATGGCTACATACCACCACTATGGAAAAAGCTGGGACTTTCCAGGGGGGGCTAACGACTACCTGTATTATCACAACTTCTTCGACAGTGTTTCCCCGCAGGTAGTGGACCATTTGATTGCCCTAGAGCGTGAGGAACTTGGAGCGGTAGCGTCAAAACTGTTGCAGGGGGCAGGGTTCCTCGGCGCTGAAGGAGCTAACTCCAGCATCCGTTTAAAGCGGCTTAATGCGCTGTTGTTTGAGGCCCAGGAAAAACCGGAGCACGAGTTACTGGGCGAACTTGATAGCCGTTGGGAGCAGGTGATTGAACGACGTAAGTCGTTGCGCGGTGAGTTGCTACGCCTTACTGCAGCGAAAAAAACAGGCGCTGAGCCTTACGCCATTGACGGTACTCTGGTAGCCGAAGCCCTTAAGCAACCAGCAGCGGCAGAGCCGGATGTGATGGACAAGGTACTGAAGGAACTGCCCGCTATCAGGAACGAACTCCAGCCTGTAGCCAGCGAGTTGCATGACCTTTTTGCCGGTGATAGAACAGCGATTGCCGAGGCCAGCGCGCAGATCAAAGACGTGCTTGCATTGGCGGTGAAAGCCGACGTCGTACGGCCGTTCGATATGACGAAGACGCTAAAGAGTACGCTCAGGCGTTGGGAAAGCGACGAGCGAGTCGAAGTTGTCAAGCAGTTGAGCCGGTTACAACTGCCGGAAGACAACCCAGTACGCCTGATGCAGGAACTGGTCACCGTTGATGCAGCGCAATTCGAGGTCATCAGGGAGTTCCTGCTCCAGTTTAGCAATTTTGAATCGGCCACCTCTTTACACCTGAAAAACAAGATTAAACAGCAGGGTGGCGGCGAAATTGAACAGGCCCAGCAGGACGTGTTTGCCCAGTTGGACGAAATTGGTAGCCAACTACAGCAACTGGAGGAGTTGAACTGATGAATGACGTCGTAATCACCTCACCTGATGAGACCCAGGCTCCGATTGATAGCGGGATGGCAAAACGCTGTACGGCGTTAAAAGACCTGCTCGAGGGCTATGACCAGTTGCAGCGTAAGACGCTGATCCGCGATACCTACATTGATATAGCCAGCAAGCTGCGCAAAGTCGGCGAAAGGCTGCACCAGCAAACGGCCAGCTATATGCTGCTGTTGCAAATTCAACGGCTAGACGGAGACGGCGCGATTTTGCATGCGATGGACAGTAAGTCGGTTAGCCGGGTTCGTTCACTTCTTGGGCAGTTTCGCCAGGCTTTTGTCGAGCAAAAAGAAAACGTGCCTCAGTCCGAACAGCAGGAGTGGCCGAACCTACTCGATGGCATGGCGTCGCTTACCAAGGAGTTGCAGCAGCATATCGAACCGGTGTGGTCTTCTTACATCGAAGACCTGCGTCGCGGTTGGCAGGTTGATGAGAGCCTGCTGCACGGACAGATGTTGATCAAAGAACGCAAGCAGGTTTTCGATGCGTACCAGGTGGAACGTGCTCGGTTTATCGACGCTGTGCGCCAGGCCCCAGGGTCGCAGGCCGAACTGGATGCGGTTCACCAGTTGCAGCAGCGCTTGGAAACCTTGCGCAGTAAAATGGATTTGGATGTTCCGCCGGCGGTAAACCGCTTTCTGATGGCATCTGGCCGTCGTGGAGCGTCATTGGATCTGCTAACTGAAGAGGTCTTGGCCTGGTTAGAAACAAACGATGACATTACCCGCTACCGGATCACGCGACACCAAGGGAACTGAATGAAGCAAGTTATCACACAACTCTTGGACGAACTGGAGTCCCGGGAGGCCCTGTTGCTGACCTGGGGCAACAGCCAGGGGTATTTTTCAGAAGATGAAGTGCTTGAAGCCATCGAGCACATTCAGAAGGCCGGTGCTGATAGTGCTGAAGAAGCACATGAGCCGTATGACGTAATTGATGCCATGCTGGATAAGGGGCTGTTTGTCAGTTGGACAAACGCTGACGATGAAGCCTGCTACCGCACCCGCATGGCCGAGTCGGTCCGCCTGTTCAGCACACTACGCCAACAGTTTCCCAAACACGCGCGAGGGGAAGCCTGGAAACAGGCGCCGACCCTAGTCTCCGATTATCGCTTCTTACGACGCAAGCGCAAATACCCGCGCCGCGACCTGTCCACTACCGAAGTGCTGGATACGCTGAGCAAAAAGCCTGGATTGTCAGCAGTCGAGCGTCGGTTGCTGGGCGAGTTGCTCAGGCATGAGCATGGATTTTTCGACCTGGCCCGTTTCCAGCAGCAGGCCTGCGATTCGGTGCTGCGCGGGGTACGGCGCAAGGGGGCTTCGGGCTCGATTGTCTGTGCTGGTACCGGTAGCGGTAAGACCCTGGCGTTTTACCTGCCCGCCTTGACCCACATTGCGGGGCAGTTGGTCGCCAACCGCGGCGGCCACGTGCAGGCGCTGGCCATCTATCCGCGCAACGAACTGCTCAAGGACCAGTTCATAGAAACTTGGCGCCAGGCGCGCAAACTGGATGCTGTGCTGGCCGAGCAGGGCAAGCCTAAACTGCGCATTGGCGCCTACTTCGGCATGGCGCCGACCTCGAAAAACTCGGTGTTCCAGTCCTACATGAAAAAAGCCTGGCAACGGCGACAAACTGGCTATGCCTGCCAGTACATTCCCTGCCCGGATGAAAAGTGCAAGGGCAGCATGGTGTGGCTGGATGATGATCATGGAAAGGGCATCGAGCGCCTGTGCTGTGACAGTTGCAACAAGCGCATTGAGCCAGATGAGGTCGCCCTGACCCGTCAAAGCATGGAGAAACATGTTCCGGACCTGCTGTTTACCACCACCGAGATGCTAAACCGGCAAATGGGCAACCCCAACAGCCGCAAGCTGTTTGGTATCGGCAAGCAGGTTACGCCACCGACGCTGATGCTTCTGGATGAAGTGCACACCTACAGCGGTGTTGGGGGAGCCCAGGCTGGTATGTTGCTGCGCCGTTGGCGGCATATGGCAAGAGCGAGTCCGCACTTTGTTGGTTTGTCGGCGACCCTGGAGCAGGCGCCAAGATTCCTTGCTTCGCTGGTGGGGCTCAAAGAATACCAAGTTGCCGAAGTGAGCCCGCTAGAAGACGAGATGGAGCAGGAGGGGGCGGAGTACATGCTCGCACTGCGCGGCGATCCAGCGTCGCGCTCCAGCCTGTTGTCTACCACTATTCAGGCGTCCATGTTGGCCAAGCGCGTGATGGACAATGTTCAGAGTCCGGTCAGTGATGGTTTGTACGGTACCCGCAACTTCGTGTTTACTGACGACATTGATGTGATCAACCGTCTGTATTTCCAGTTGCTTGATGCGGAAGGGCGTTATTCCAATGGCAACATTAATGCCAAAAAGAATCCGTTGGCCCTGTTACGTCAACCGGTATACGGTGATCAAGAGCGCTTTGCTTATGGGCAGAGTTGGGACTTACCGCTGGCCATTGGTCATAACCTAGATGAGAACGACCGCGCTAATGTCAAACGCACCTCGTCGCAAGATGCGGGGGTGGATCAGCAAGCGGAGGTGATCGTCGCCACTGCGTCGCTGGAAGTGGGCTTTAATGACCCAACTGTTGGTGCGGTGATTCAGCACAAGGCACCGCGTGACAACGCACAGTTTCTGCAGCGTAAGGGCCGAGCCGGTCGACAGCGTCGCATGCGTCCGTGGACAGTTGTGGTGCTGTCTGACTATGGCCGTGACCGCATGGCGTTCCAGTGTTATGAAGATCTGTTTGATCCCGAATTGAAAGCACGGCGACTGCCCGTTCATAACAGTTATGTGCTGCGCATCCAGGCAGCTTTTGCCACCATGGACTGGTTATCCCAGCGACCAGGCGTCGCTAGCCCAATAGACTGGGGCGGGATCTGGGAAGATCTCTCCTGCCCGCAAGGGGATGCTGCGTTGTCCAGGCGTCAAACGGTCCTCAAAGAAGAGATCCTGCGACTGCTGCGAGAGCCGGCCCAGGCCTTGAAGTTGACGGATTATCTCACCGACGCGCTTGGGCTGGAATTGGCCAATCCGGAGCATAACAAGCTGATCCAGTCCCTGTTGTGGCAACCGCCACGCGCTATTCTGACGGCCTTTTTGCCGACTGTGCTCAGACGTTTAACCACCAGTTGGGAAAAAGCTGGCGTTAAGCAAAACGACAATTGTCGCCGCAATGCGCCCATGCCGGAATTTGTGCCGGCGGCTCTGTTCAGTGAACTTTGCTTGCCAGAATTGATGGTTCGGTTACCCGAGGCTGACATTGAACCTGGCGCACCGGCACCGCAGATGCCCATTCTGCAGGGGATGCGTGACTTTGCCCCGGGGCGGATTAGCAAGCGATTTGCCACCGAAAGTATTCGTCAGCGACACTGGATGGTACCGGAGGGCTTCGAGCCGATTGCCGGGGATCATGTGTTCCCGATTACCGACTATTGTCCAGTTGATCGACTCGAAGCGATGGGCGTTTGCCAGATTGATACCGCTGGTGGCGTAAAGACAATTCCATGTTTCCGCGCATACGAGGTGAATACTTCCACGCCGCCCGACGAATGGAATTTGCAGGATACTTCGCAGGCGTTTCTAAATTGGCATACGGAAATCCGCCCACCTGCAACTCGCGAAAGTGCTGAATTGCCAGAGCGAAACATGTGGCGGCAGGTGTTCTGTGGTGTCGAATTCTTTACTCATCAGCAGCATCGCCCAGTTGAAGTCATCCGCCTGGCGACCGGTTCTCGGGCAGAGCTCAAGTTTAAAGGAGACAAAGATAGCGCTGCGATTAACTTCGAATTTCAGCATGAAGACCAACCGGCCAGCCTGGCTTTTTCGCTGTGGGTGGATGCAGTTGCGTTTCGCTGCCGGATGCCGGAGTTCCACCTTGATGATTTGATGAAGGATGAGGCGCTGCTGTTTGGTGTGCGTACAGCGCGATTTATCGACGAAGTACGAAACGATAAAACACTTACCGAAAATGTGTTTTTGGCCGGGTGGTTGGCCGAATCCCTGTTGGCTGGGCTCTGTTGCGAGGCTGTGTTAAGCCAGTGTTCACTGGAGCAGGCGTTACAGGCGTTGCGCAATGGCACTGCACAAGTGGCACTTCAAGATATCCCGGCTTGCATTTTCCAGACGCTGCCGGGTACCTCTGGCGAGCAAGGCGAGCAGGACCTGCAACAAAATCTGCGCGATTTGTTAGGCCGAGATGGAGTTGTTGAAAAGCTTGCTCAGTGGGCTGAATTATTGTGGCAGCAACCAGATGCCGGTTGGTTGGAATGGCTCCAGCAGTGCTTCCAGACCACGCTGGGGGCTGCGTTGCAGCAAACCGCAATGCAGCTGTGTCAGGATGCCGACGAGCAAGATGTCGTACTGGATCTTGATCCTGGCCCAGCCCGACGCGAAGTGCTGGACGATGATGAAATGGAGATCTGGCTGTCTGAATCCACGGTTGGTGGCGGTGGGATCATTGAGCGCATTCAGCAGGTGTACTTTGAAGATCCGCGTCGTTTCTTCGAGTTGCTGGACTTTAATCTGCGCGCCGGTGATTACGAGACTATGGACAACCACGTTTACCAACTGCTCGGTGTATTGCAGCAGGACGCTGACATGGCGGCGTCCATACAGGCCATGCGCACAGCAAACGACCACCAAAGCCAACTGCAGGCGCAGCGTGACTTTCTTGGCGCGCTGCAGCAAAGAGGCTTTTTGACCAGCCACAGCTTTATGTCGGCAGTTAATTCGCGCCTGCTGCGCCCGGGTAGCAATCAGCAAAGCGACCGGTTGTTGCTGCAGTTACAGCAGGACTGGCGCGTCGAAGAAGCGCGTCTGGGCATCGAGTTGCCACAGCGTGTATATGCGTTTACCTGCTCGCTAAGCAATCATCTGGACAAGCTGTTGCCCCAGGCTGCTGCGGGCCAGCAGGATCTGCAAAGCTGGCGTTTCAAAGTCTGCAACGGCTTGTTATGGCCCCGTGGCCATGTTATCCGCGATGCCTGGCTGAGCTATTACAACCCTTATGCCTTTGCCGGAACGACTGAGCGACTGCTAGTGCGCGCCTGTGTTGGCTCAGCCTGCGAGCAGGTCGCGCTGTCCGATGACGATTGGATGACCCGCTGTCATAGTCTGCTGGACAAGCATGGAAAGTGTGAGCTAGTCGCCAAACCCGAGCAGGACATTAACCTGGCGCTGGCCCAACTGCTGGTGAAACCGGTGGACATGTACGGCTTATTTTTCTATCCACGGGTGGCGTCGATACGCCGTGAGCAGCACGAGATTTGCGCCCAGGTGGAGATCGCGGAGGCGGTGCAATGACAACCCGACGTATTTTTAAATCCCGCACCTCGCGCCAGGCCGAGATCCAAGACGTGCTGTGCGGGTTGCTGACCGCCGAAGTGATCCGCCCAAGCAGCACTCTGTGGCTGGTCTCGCCGTGGGTAACGGATCTCGACCTACTGGACAATCGAGCGGGTAACTTCGATTTTCTTGAGCCAGCTTGGGGGCGGCGTAAGGTGCAAATCACCGAGATGCTGACACGTATGCTGGTCAACGGGGGGCACTTGAAGCTAGTCACCAACTGCGATGCTCACAATGCGCGCTTCTTGCGGCACCTGCATCAGCGGGCCGAAGCTTACGGCGTTTGCGAACGTCTCAGCGTGCTGCAAAAAGAGAAACTTCACACTAAAGGGATCCTGGGTGAGCACTACTACCTGCATGGCTCGATGAACCTTACCCTTGGCGGGGTAGAAATCAATGACGAGCAGATTAACCTGAGTATTGACAGGCAGTCGATTGCTGAGGCGATGCTGACGTTCCGCAAACATTACAGCGCAATCGATGATAACAGCGGAGGTGAGCAATGAAATTGCCTCAGCAGCATGCATTTCTCGAGCGTTTTTTTGCCGCCGATAACCGTATCACCTGGCCGGAAATCATCAACCGCACGCTCAAACCCAGCACGCTTGAGCGTCTCGAACCGTGGCTTGACGACGTAATCAACCAGCGCTTCCCAGTGATCCTTCCGCGAGTCTATCAAGGCGGTATGTGCTGGTACGCGCTGACCGATTCGGATACTGCGCGGGTTGAATTAGGGGAGTTACTGACGGCGCACGTCGGAGCCTCTTACACCGATTTCGACAAGCAACCGTATGAGCTCAGTGCTCAGGATCCGGTCGAGAGCGCAATTATCGATACTTATGGCGATGCTCGCACTTGTAAGGTCTATCGCTTCTCGGCTACAAGCAGGGAACATATCGATGCGGTGTTCACTGCACTCGGGAGGCTGCGTTGCCAATTGGCCCAGAGGCCTGCGCTGAAGCAGCGCCTGGTTAGGCACCGCGGACGGATCCTGCGTGACATTAACCTGGCATTGTATCGTCGCGACGGCAGTCAGGCGATGAGATACCTTACCGAATTGCGCCGTGCCGGTGGCATTGGTGACCAGAATGAGTTGTTCCTAGAGCTGCGCAGCCATGCTTTGGCAGGAGAGTGGCAGCAGATCATGGAGCATCCGGATCTGCGCATCGTACTGGACCTGCCAAGACCTCGAGCATTAACTGAAGCCTTGATGGAAGCAGTCTACGGATACCAATTGCTGACTTTCGAGGTACAGGATGACTTGTCTGCACAGCGGGAGTTTTTCCAGTCGACGCTTGCAAAACGTTTGCAGGGACTGTTCTTGGCAAACCCTAGGGTTACCTCGGCCAGTGCGGTAAAGAGCAGTTTGTTGTGGCTGCTGTCAGATACTGAAGCTAAGCCGGAAAGCGTTCGTAGCCGGGCTGAGCAACTGGCGAAGCACTCCTTTTGTCCTAGCGAAGGCGATCGACGATGGATCGAGCGTTTATTAGCCGAATTTCCCGAGGCTCAAACGCCTGCTAGACAAACAGGAGGTACAGATGAATACCGTGCAGCTCCAATAGCAGGGCCTTCAAGTGAGCTTTTAACACATGTAGATTACACCGACTTCGATCGCTTGCGACTGGAGGCCGATGATGACCCGGTAACTGTGCTGGAAGTCTTGGGGTCTTCACAATGGGAAGGCACGCCAGCGATACAACTAGCGGCATTGGCGCTTAAGTGTGCCTGGGCTGTTTCTTCGTCCCAGTCGGCACATCAAGCGCAACAACTGTTTGAGCGGTTGGATGAGGACGAACGGGGAAAGTTGCTGGTTAAGCCGGCCTATGCCAAGTATTTAGGTGCCGTCAGCGCTAAACTCTCTTCGGAAGCCTGTGGTATCGTTACTTGGCATGACTGGTTGCAGCAGTTGCTGGTTCAGCCTGACTGGAATGGCGCGAAAGACTGTGCCGAAGACGGGGCAGAGGATTGGCCTGACACAGCACTAGACAGCAGGCTGTTTAGTGAACTGGTCATTCAATGTGGTGACAGTGCTAATGAGCAGGCGGCACAAGTGGTGCGCGAATGCTTGCCGTGTATTGCGGGTTGGCTGTTCCGGCATGAGTCGGCGACCCGTTGGCAACCAGTGTGGCTGGCGCTCATCGAGTTGCTCTCTTTGGACGAGCAAAGTTCCTCGGAGGACATGATCTTTGCCACTGACCTAGCGCGTGGTTATCTGCAGGGCACGGTTACAGCTGAAGGATACGGTGACCTGATCGACTACCTGTGTGAACTGCAGACTAGCAGCGGCTCGGGAACTGACAGCGGTGATATCTGGCTGGATATGTTGGAGTTGTTCGTTCTGCACCCGTGCCCGCAGCAGCAAAAGCGTGACGTACTGTTCGCTAGCGTCTACAGCGCATTCTGTGCCAACGCTAGTCGCTACAAAGCGGAGCAGTGGGGTTACCTGGTGCTGTTCGCCAAAGAAGCCGGGCTCAGTTACACCCAGCCTGAATCGGTATTCGAAGATGAGCAAACCGAATCAACTCTGCAATTAACTACCACACTTAATGGTAAAAAGATTGGTTTATATACTTTGACCGAGTCTGTTGCAAAGCGGGTTAAGAAACAACTAGAAGAGATATATCCTCAAGTTGATGTACATATCAATAGTGACAAGACTTCAACCAAGCCGTTGAAAGCGTTGGCCAAGGAAGCGGATTTGTTTGTTTTTGCCTGGCTTAGTGCTGCACACCAGGCGTATTACGCCATCAAAGATGCGCGAGGAAACAAACCATTATTACAACCGCGTGGAAAGGGGAGTTCCAGCATGCTGCGCTGCTTGCTGGAGTATGCACAACAGTCCTCTGAGGCTATCAACGCATAACCAATTGGTATCCTAACATTTTTGCCCCGGTTAACACCGGGGCGAAGCTAATCAAGAGTAACGGCATAAGGAGATAATCGTTATTCTTGATGCTTCACTTTCATCCTATACTGACGCAATTGAGGATGTAAGAGAATTAGGCTACTCATAGAACGCAATTGCTTCATCGCGCCTCTCAGGTTAAGTGTGCCAAATGATTTAATTATTATTTTCATGGATATGGGGGTGTGGGAGAAAAAGGTTGCTAGAAAATGGAAGAATTAATTGGTTGGATAATTATTGATGTTAACGAGATTTGTTCCAATTACCTTGCAAATTAAGTTTTTTGTATGCGCTTCACAATGGTTAGAGCTGTACTTTTGATTTGTAGTCATCACACTCTAACAAGTTTGAATGCAAACATATTACCAGTACCAGGAAAAGTAACTTGCTTGGCTAGCTTCTTGCGAAGGCTCATTCTATAATGACCCATCAGCGTCTTCGTAAAAGTCAATTTTGTGCGTAAAATCCACTTAGTAACCAGTTGTAGCAACAGCAAGCATCGCGGAAAAGTTACACTCTCCCTCCATGAGATTCGTACTCAGGTGTCAAAAGAGGCGTTCGCAAAAAGTTGGTGCGAGTTTGTCGATTCGGTGGCGGTGGACGACCTATTGCCTGCATACCAGCGTTACAAAGGAAGCCATTGGAGCGTTGCAAAGTCTTGCATGGAGGAGTTCGATGCCCAACTGTGGGTCATGTCTGCAGGGTTGGGTTTACTTCATTCCGAGACCCTAATCCCGAACTACCAAGCAACCTTTGCTTCAGGCTCTATTGACTCTATCTCATTGGAGCCTGGCTCTAGATTGGGAGCAAATCGTTCTTGGTGGAGAGAGTTGACGGAAAACAAATGGTCGAGGATTAGGCAATCACCTCAGAGCATTATGTTGCTGATGCAACAGTATCCTAATGACCGTTTCGTGATTTGCGGTTCAAACGATTACATAGGAGCAGTGGAAGAGGACCTTTCTAAAGGTCTTGAACACTTGGCTTACGCCTCTGAGCAGGTCCTAGTGATTACTTCTGGCAAGGCTAAATTTGATAGTCTTGAGCATGTTCTATTGCGCAGCCAAGGTTTAATGAAAGAATCGCTGGGTTGTAACATGATTACCCTCAACATCTCGCTAGCGAAGCGTGTGGTGCAATGGGTTTCAGAGGAACAAAACGTTAGTTTTCAAAGGATCAAATCGGAGTTCACACCCACTCTCGTAAGCAAATCCTGCTCAGAGCGTAAACCCGGAGTACGAAGAGCAGAAATGGAGGTGAAGGCCTACATCTCAAAGGCGCTTAAGCAAGAGCCAAAGGTCAGTGCCAGCGCTCTGCTGAAGCGGTTTAGGGCCGAAGGGAATAGCTTCGAACAGAGACGATTCATGGCGGCATTTCGCAACGTCAAAGAACAGCAGTGAAGGTGATGAATCAACCGGTTCATTATGGTAGTCTACCGCGCTTTTTTTCGTCACAAAAATGGTAGGAGCGGCAAGTTGTCAAAGTTGAAGTACTTCTTTCCTGATAGTCAGGATTTTGTAGATCCTAGCTTTGATTTCCTTAAGGAAACTCGGAATGAACACCGAGTTCGCCAGCGTGACGACCTGTACCCTCATGAGGTGTTTAAGCGGGATTATAGCTTCCCCTATGACGGCATGCTGGTGTCTAAGGCTGTTGTGGATGGTCTCGGCAATGGCGAGAGCAAGTACACACGTGCTCAACGTTTGCGCTTCTATCGAGCCAAGATGAAGCGCTTCTTTCGGTTACCGGAATCGATGATGTCGATGGGAGATTGCGGGGCATTTACCTATGTAAATCAAGAGAACCCGCCATATACCGTTGAGGAAATCATCGATTTTTACGAAGACAGTCAGTTCGACTTTGGGGTCTCCTTGGATCACATTGTGTTTGGTTATGACACCCCCAAAAAGATCATTGAAGGGGAGCAGTTGGAGGAGTGTAAGCGTCGGCAGGCTTTGACCTTGGACTTGGCTGAAGAGTTCTTGGCCAAATCAAAAGGGGCCCATTTTCAGCCCTTTGGTGTTGCGCATGGATGGAATAAAGAAACTTATGCCGAGTCTGTCAGAGCATTGCTGAAGATGGGGTATACCCGCATCACCATGGGGGGTATGGTTCCCTTGAAGGACGCACAACTGCTCGAAACACTTCAGGAAGTAAAGTCGCTTCTAAAGCCAGATACAAAGGTCCACTTGCTTGGTATTGCTCGTCCAAAATACTTTCAGGACTTTATGAGCCTAGGCGTAACCAGCATCGACTCGACGACCCCCCTGCAGCAAGCCTTCAAGGACAAGAAGAACAACTTTCACGTAATGGATGGCGAGGCGTATGTCGCTTTGAGGGTGCCTCAACTAGACGGTAACGTCACTTTGAGCCGAAAGATCAAGTCTGGTGAAGTAGATCAAGATGTTGCGCGGGTTCTTGAGCGAAGTGCATTGAAGGCATTGCGTGCCTATGGCAAGTGCGAGATCTCTACAGAAGAGGCACTCGAAACGCTGATGGCTTACGAGAAACTGCATGCCGGTAATGAAAAGGCTGAGAAGATCAGGAGCAGTTATCTACGCACGCTACAGGAGCGTCCTTGGGAGCAATGTGGCTGTGATGTCTGTAAAAGTATTGGCATCAACGTAGTTATCTTCCGTGGTGCAGAGAGAAATCGTCGCCGTGGATTCCACAATATTCAAGTGCTGTATCGTAAGCTACAGCAAACTGTCGCCACCGCGCAGGTAACCATTTAAAGGTTTTAATAATGTCCGATTCTGTTAATCAAATCAGGGTTCCGGCCCTGCGCATCAAACAAGGGCCTGGTCGTCTCTTGTTCAGCCTTGCCATTGAAGGTAAGAAAATTACTGACATTGCTTCCATCTCTAGGATTAAGCGTGGTGATGAAGAACTGAAAGGATATCAGCGCCCTGAGGTACAAAACCACATCCGGGAGATTCAGAGATACATTGAGAGTGAAAACCCGATGATCCCCAACCCGGTGATCATTGCGTTCGATGAGCGTGTCCGCTTCGAGCCTTTTAGTGACGCCGATGACAGCATTGGTCACTTGGTAATCCCACACAGCAGTGATGATGATTTCGAGAAGCCAGGCTTTATTGTCGATGGACAGCAGCGTACTGCTGCATTGCGTGATGCCGAAGTTGAATCCTTTACCATGCCTGTGTCTGCATTCATCGCGACTAACGATGCCGAGCAACGTGAGCAGTTTATGTTAGTCAACTCGACTAAACCGCTGCCGAAGACTTTGTTACATGAGCTCGCCCCTCATACTGAAGGACGTTTGCCATCAGACCTTCAGGCGAAAAAGTTTCCTTCGCTACTGACTCAACGCCTCAATTTCGGTGATGGGCCACTAAAGGGTAGAATCAAAACTGCTACCAACCCTGCGGGTGTCATTGCAGATACTTCTTTGCTTAAGATGATCGATGGCAGCCTGCGTGAAGGTGCTTTGTACCATTTCCGTGACCCTGAAACGGGTATGGGAGATGAGACTAAGATGGTTCAGATGCTCAACAACTTTTGGTCTGCTGTTAAGGTTGTATTTGCGGATGAGTGGGACCTACCTCCACGTCAATCCCGTTTGTTGCATGGTGTTGGGGTTTTGTCACTTGGTGCATTGATGGATGAAATCTACGAGGCACATCATGGCTATACCCAGGGCTGGGATGGTGTCCCAACGGTGGAGATGTTCGCTGATGAACTGAAGGCAATTAAGCCTAAATGTTTCTGGAGTAAGGGAGTTTGGAATTTTGGTACTGATGTGGACGGTATCCAGATTGTAAGAAAATGGAACGAGTTGCAGAATCTTTCTAAAGACATCGCCCTAGTTACTGACTACTTGGTTAGTGCTTACGCAAAGGCGTAACTTGTCTCCTTTCTTGACAGGGTGCACTAGCTCATTTTACATGGTCCCGTTGTAGCGCATCACCAAATTCCAAGAGGTGCAGGAACTGCTCCTGCGCCTTCTACACTATCTTCGGAGATCTCCTTGCTCTCGGTTTGGCGCCTTGCACCAAGGCGCTATCCTTCACCCGTTCATATCCATCTCTCTTGATTTCAGCCAATATGTCAAAGCGTTACCGATACTCAACATCGGGTTGTTTCCACCGCCTTCAAACCCGGACCTCTACTAAATCCAATAGATAAACATAAATTCACTTTGTAGAACCTTTGGCCAGATGTACTATGCGCCACCTTTTTCTTACTCCCTGGCAAGCATGTCCGCCGCTCCCCTTTATACCGACCTGTCCGGCTACTACGACCTGATGTGTGCCGATATCGATTACCACGGCCAAAGCAGCTGCATCGACCGTCTGCACCGCATCTTTGGCAACGGTGGTCGTAAGCACCTGGACCTGGCCTGCGGCACTGGCCCCCATATCCGTCATTTCCTGGATCTGGGCTACGACTGCGCGGGCCTCGACATCAACCAGCCGATGCTGGATCGCGCCCAGGCCCGTTGCCCGGAAGCGTCGTTCTCGGTGGACGACATGAGCCAGTTCTCCGTGGCGGCACCGCTGGACCTGATCACCTGCTTCCTCTACTCCATCCACTACAACGATGGGGTGGCCAAGCTGAAGGAGTGCATCGCCAGTGCCTACAATGCTCTCGCCGACGATGGTGTGTTCTGTTTTAACGCGGTCGATAAAAGCAAAATCGACAACCGTTCCTCCATGCGTCATCGCGCGGATTTTGAGGGCAGCGAATTCACCTTTGAGTCCGGCTGGTTCTACGGCGGGGAAGGGGAGAAGCAAGCGCTGCGCCTGCACATCGAGAAGCGCGATGGTGAGCAAACTCAGGTGTGGAGCGACCAACACGCCATGGTGGCGGTGGACTTTATCCAACTCAAAACCCTGCTGGATCCCTGGTTCGAGGTGACCATCTTTGAGCACGACTACCAGAAGTTGCTGCCCTGGGATGAGCAATCCGGTAACGCCATCTTTGTTTGCGTGAAACGCGACCTGGCCGCCCTGGCGCCCGCCAATCCGGTTGCGGCCTAATCTTGTGCCCCAGTGGGAGCTCTCCACTGGGGCATTTTTTCGGTTTCCAGTCTTACTCTGTCCCCCATTTAATCTGCTGCAGCGTCGGTGAGAATCGTTTCGGTGGTTCAATCCCCCGCGTACATAGGATTGGCGTTATAAAAAAACGGCAGCCTAGGCTGCCGTTATCCACAGTGGATGACTGGAGAGATGAGTTTCAGTTTTTGCTGCAGAGGGTGGATCAGTTTGCTTCTTTCGGGCCCAGGTACGCGGCCAGGCCTTTAAAGCCCCCTTTCAGGATCTTGACGTTGTCGAAGCCGGCGTGGCGCAAGGCGGTGCCCAGTGCGGTGGCGCGGGCGCCGGATTTACAGAACACCACCACGGGCTTGTCGGTGGGCAGTTTGGCCAGGTTTTCCGGCAGAAACAGCTCGTTGGCCGGGATGTTCAGGCTGTGGGGCAGTGTCAGGCCGAACAGGGCCATCTCCGCTTCGGTGCGGATATCCAGTGCCACCATCTCTTTGCCCGCTTTTGTGGCGTCCACAAACGCGGCTGGGCTCATCAGGCCGAGGTTTTTACCGGCGGCGGCCCCTTCCACATTGGCAAATTGCTTCTGGTAGCTCTGCGCCAGCGCGCTGTCGTAAGCCATGGCGCCACCGCTCAGGCTGCAACCCAGCAGCATAATCAGTGAGATGGATTTCAGTTGCATCGTCGTTCCCTTGTATCGATTGGACGACATCAGATTAGGTCGCTCGCGGGGAGAGCCTCAATGGCGCGACTTCACACTTTATCGAGCCTTAAGTCATCAAAACTCCTGAATCAAAAAGGGGGCCAGACTGCCCTGCCTGTGACGTTTTTTTGTTTATAAAAACCTGAATTAATTGCAATTACAGGGGAATTACTTTTCTCAAGGCGCGGATGGTCACTGGTCATTGAGTTGTTTTTAGGTGCGAAGGTGGGGCGGGCCTCTAAGGGGCGGGATTTCGCTTTGACTGTTCACTGAGAAAGGGGTGTTGGGGTGGTCGCAGGGTGAGGTCGATCTTCGGCCCTTGTTGCAGCATGTGGTGCTGAATCCATCAACCCATCTGGATGTTAATTCTCCCATCTGCTCGCTTTGTGGACGTTCGAGTGAGGCTTATTCGACAGCGACTTCAATTCCATGATCTGGCTTGGATAACCGTTCTCTTATCCAGAGTATCGTCTCGCAGTCTTTCAGACCTTGGCGACCCCGCCAGGGATATTTGACCTTTATGGGTAAAGCCCGCAGTTAAAGGGAGTTAATCATGTCACCGAACCACGAGCCGCAGCAGGCCCGCCGTCGTTTTCTGAAAACCACCACCGGCCTGGCCGTTGCCATGGCGCTGCCGACCCAGGCGCTGGCGGCGGACGACCTGCTTCATCTGGAGCGTCACGGCCATCAAAACGACGATCGTTTCTGGCACAAGGTGAAGAAGGAGTTTGTGCTGGCCCGTCGCACCACCTACATGAACATCGGCACCACTGGCTCCATGCCGCGCCGCGTTCTGGAAGGGTTCGACACCAACAACGAAATCGTGGCCCGTGACCCCTGGGCGATGGAAGGCAAGTTCGGTGGCTTTGCCCACGTGGGTGACATGATTAAAGCCATTGCACCGGGCTTCGGTGCCGATGAGCACGAAATCGTGTTGAGCCGCAACACCACCGATGGCATCTGCACCATCATTGGTGGCCTGCAGTTCGAGCCGGGCGATGTGATTCTCACCACCCACCACGAGCACGTGGGCCTGACTTCGCCTCTGACCGTGGCCAGCCAGCGTTTTGGCGTGGAAGTGGTGGAGCTGGAGATCCCGGTAGACACCGGCGCCAACAGTGTCACCGAAGAGGATTTCATCCGCGTATTCGCCGACGCTGTGGCGGTGTATGGCTCCCGCGTTCGTCTGCTGGCGTTCTCCCACATCACCTACAAAACCGGTACCGTGCTGCCGGCCAAGCGCATCTGTAAGGAAGTGGCGGTCCCGAACCGCATCCCCACCCTGGTGGACGGCGCCCACGGCATCGGCATGATGGACCTGAACTTCCACGATATGGACTGTGACTTCTATGCGGGTCCGGGCCACAAGTGGCAGTGCGGCCCGGGTGCCACCGGCATTTTGTACGTGCGTGACGAAGCCAAGCGCCTGAAAGAGTTCTGGGGCGTCGAAGAACCGCTGTACCTGATCAACAGCTCCCTGGCTCCGGCACAGATGGGCATCTGCCAGCGCATGCAGTACATCGGTAACGACCACTTCCCGGCCAAGCAGGCACTGACCGATTCCTGCCTGATGTGGGACACCATCGGCCGTGACCGCATTGAACAGCGCGTGCGCGAACTGGGCAGCCGCTGCAAGCGCAAGCTGGCCAAGGCGTTCCCCCACGCCAAGATCTACTCGCCGGACGTTGAGGGCCTCAACTGCGGCCTGACCAGCGTCAACCCGTTTGATGACCAGACCGACGGCGAACTGCTGCTGGCGATGCGTGACCGCCTGCGCGAGGAGTACGGCTACATCATCCGTACCACCGACTTCCGCCTGTACAAGGATGACGTTATCCCGACTCAGGCCCTGCGCATCTCCACCCACCTGTTCCACGATGAAAGCGATGTGGATGGCCTGGTGGCCGCCATGCGCAAAGTCTATCGGGAGCTGGCGTAAGCGATAAAAGGGGGGCCGTTATGGCCCCCTTTGCTGGACATACTATGCAAGCCATTCGTTTACTTCCCCGCCTGTTGCTGGCCCTGCTGGTGCTGGCTGCACCCTCGGCGTTCCCGCACGATCTTGAACAGGTCAAACAGGCCGGCGTTCTGCGCCATTTAGGCGTCCCCTACGCCCACTTTGTTGCCAATTACACCACCCCCAACGGCCCTCAGGCTGAGGGGTTCGACGTTGATCTGATGCAGGGCTTCGCCCGCTATATCGGCGTTGACTATCAATACGTCCCCACCAGCTGGCGCACCGCCTTTGGTCAGTTAACCGGCATCGGCACCTGGCTGGAGAAGGGCGAGCTGGTGATTGGGCCGCCCCAGCCCATCGAGGGTGACGTGATCGCCAACGGCGTCACGATTCTGCCCTGGCGCAAACAGCTGGTGGCGTTCTCCCGGCCCTATTTCCCCTCGGCGGTCTGGCTGGTGGCCCGCAGCGATTCACCGATGAGTCCGATTGAGCCCAGCGGCAACCGCAGTCAGGACATCGCGCTGGTGAAGTCGGAAATGGCCCACCACACCGTGCTGGCGATGAAATACTCCTGCCTCGACCCGGACCTCTACCAACTGCGCCAAACCCAGGCCCGACTGGTGTTCCCCATCCAGGAGCGGCAACTGAACGAGATGGTCCCCGCCATCATGAACAAAGACGCGGAAAGCACCCTTCTGGATGTGGCTGATACCCTGATTGCGCTGGAGAAGTGGCCCGGTGAGATCAAGGTGATCGGGCCGGTGTCCGAGCCGCAGGAGATGGGGGTGGCGTTCCGCAAAGATGCCCCGGCCCTACGTCACGCCTTTGACCAGTACCTCGACAGCATCATCGCCGACGGCACGTATCAGGCCCTGGCCGAGAAGCACTTTCCCTCGGTGTTCTACTTCTTCCCCGAGTTTTTTGACAATCTGTAGCGCGCACCTATGTCCATCTTTCGTCGGCCCAATGCTCAAACCGCCTTCCTGTTCGGAGGGCTGCTGCTGATCAGCTACCTGGTGTTGCTGCTACTGGTGGCCCACGAGGGGCAAACCCGGTTGCGCGGCCACCAGGATAACGAGGTGGCGTTGCGGGTCAGTAACTACGCCCGCGACATGCAGTATTTCTTCGACAACAGTCAGGCGGAGCTGGCCAGCCTGGCCGAGGACAAGGCGCTCTACACCTTCTTTGCCAACCGGGCATTGGGGATGTCGATGGCTTACGGCCTGGGTGCCAGCCTGCATACGCTGACAGACCTGCTGGAGGAGTGTCAGGCGTTCTACCTCAAAGAGGCGGAGCCAGTGTTCCAGCGCATCATCCTGCTGGACCTCAACGGCACCATCCTCGCCGACACCCTGCCCAATGGCCCCACGCTCGCCACTCTGCCGCTGGCGGAGCTGTATCACGGAGGCACGGGCACCCGCCTGTGGGCCACCCGGGTGGATGATCAGCTGGCCATCATGCAGCTGGTCACCGTGTTCCGTAATGATCAGCCCCAGGCCACCCTGCTGGCGGAGATCAATCCCGAGCAGATACGGCGATTGCTGACCACCCAGGAACACAGCTTTCAGGCCAGCCGACTGGAGCTGATGACCCCGGTGGGGCCGATGCTGGCGTGGAACTCCTTCAAAGAGCCCGCCTCAGCGGACCCGGACAATCTCTACGAACGGGTGGCTGTGGTGCACACCCCGTTTGAGATCCGGGGTTGGTTCGAGTCGCTGGATAACCGCGATCTGTTCACCTCCAACTGGTTTATTGCCGCCATCTCGCTGCTGGCCATTCCGGTGGTAATGGGCTTTTTCTACCTGCTGCGGATCAGCAACAACAACCTGGTGCTGCAAACCAAGGTCAGCCTCTCCAGGCAACAGCAGAAGAGCCTGTCTCAGCAAAACCGGTTGCTGCATCAGGAGGTGGCGAAGCGGCAGGCGTCGGAACAACAGCTGGCCTATCAGGCCAGCCATGACATCCTGACCGGGCTGGCCAACCGGCTTGCGGGCCAGCGTGCGCTGGATGAAGCGATTGAGCAGGCCCGCAGTGACGGCAGCCAGGTGCTGCTGATGTTCATCGACCTCGATAACTTCAAGCACATCAACGATACCCAGGGCCACCATATGGGCGACCAGCTGCTGGTGCACAGTGGCCGCCGTCTCAGTCTGGCGCTGGCGGAGGGCTGCACCGTAGCCCGTTTCGGTGGTGATGAGTTCCTGCTGATTGTGCCCGCCTGTGCCGGGCGGGAACACGCCACTCAGCGGGCCCGTTCCATCCTGCGGTTGTTCGATGCGCCGTTCCATGTTGAGGGGGAAACCTTCTACGTCAGCACCAGCATCGGCATGACCCTGTTCCCCGACGACGGCAGCAGCGCCAAGGAGCTGATCCAGCGCGCCGACGCCGCCCTGTACCGGGCCAAAGAGCGCGGTCGTAATGACTTCAGCTTCTACGATGCGGAGATCAACCTGGAGGTGCAGCGGCGGGTGCAGCTGGACGCCCGGCTGCGGGTGGCGATTGAGCAGAACACGCTGGAGGTGCACTACCAGCCGATTCTGGATCTGGCCCGCAGCCGCATCATCGGCGCCGAAGCGCTGGTGCGCTGGACCGACCCCCTGCTGGGCCCGGTCTCCCCGGCGGAGTTTATTCCGCTGGCGGAGCGCAATGGCCTGATCCACCGTCTGGCGGAGCAGGTGCTCTCCACCGCCTGTGCCCAGGCCAGCCGCTGGCAGGCGATCGCTCCGGTTACCGTGGCAGTGAACGTCTCCAGTGCCCAGTTCCACCACTGCGAGCCGCTGCAGCACAGCATCGAGTCAGCGCTGGCCCGCACCGGACTGGCGCCCCAACGCCTGGTGGTGGAGGTGACGGAAAGCCTGTTGCTGGGTAACCACAAAGACCTGCACAGCACCCTGCAGGGGCTGGTGGATATGGGCATCGGCCTGGCCATCGATGATTTTGGTACCGGCTATTCCGCGCTCAGTTACCTGCAGCAGTTCCCCTTCAGTGAGCTTAAGATCGACCGCAGCTTCCTGAAAAAGCTGGACAGCGACAGCTCCGATCGCAGCCTGCTGGAGGCGATTCTGGCGATGGCCAAGGCGTTGAGCCTGAATGTGGTGGCGGAGGGGATAGAGAGTGCCGAGCAGGCGCGCTTCCTGCGGGAACACGGCTGTCAGTGTGGCCAGGGCTTCCTCTACAGCCCGGCTGTCCCGGCGGCGGAGTTTGAGCGCCTGTTGCGTGCCGATATGGCGGGTTTATCCGGCTGGGCACATGGCGCTGAAACGCCCGCCTGAGGCGGACAGCCCACTCGGCTGGTGTGGTTTCATCTACGGATGAGCAAACACACAGCAACCCGGATTTAACCGCTCTAAGCCTTTCTTTAGCATGGCCGGTTTCGACGTCGAGAGACGATGGCCTTGCAAAGCAGTTTGCTCCGGCGCGAGCAACAAGGAGAATAGAATGAGAATCTGGATGGTGGCGCTGCTCGGCGCCATGACGGCCCTGCCGGTGATGGCCCGGGCGCCCTTTGGCCTGCAATGGGGCCAGAGTATGGCCGGAATGGAACAGGTGGAGGCCGGTAACCCCATCGGTGTGCTGAGCATTGAAAACCCGCCCAAGCCTCACTCCCGCGCGTCCAGCTATTGGGGCTTTGGCACCAGCGAGTCCGGCCTGCAAAAAGTGGTGATGAACAGCATCGAGATTGAGAACGACGCGTTTGGCACCGAGGGTAAAGCACTGTACGCCAGTCTGGTGAATGCGCTGCTGGGCGCCGGCTACCAGGAGGAGAACCGACTGGAGTCCGTGGGCAACGCGCTGTGGAATGAGCCGGACGAGTTTTACCAGTGCCTCGACTACGACGGTTGCGGTTACTGGATCTGGTTTGGCCGTGACGCATCCGGCGATACCGTGATGGTGAAAATCGAAGGGGTTCGGCGGGGCCAGGGCCGGGTACGCGCCATCTTCGAATCGCCCAAATGGAATACCCTGGTGGACGCCAGCCAGCAACAACAGGCGGCCCGCGACAGCGACGCGTTCTGACTTTCAGAGCCCCCGACATCGGGGGCTTTTTTGTATCGGAAAGTGGCGGTCAGTCCAGCAAACCAATCATCGAATGATGGCGGCAATGCGTTGCTGGAATGGTGTAAAAACGATGGCTAAATAACGGAAAAGTTTAGGGTTATTCCAGTAACGTCTAGGCCAATATTGGCGCGACAATGCGGCGAATTTTTGTGCGAGCCGGGTCAATTAACCTTATTTTATGTCGGGTTATGGTGGTCATCGAGTTTCCTCAGTGACGAGGGTAAAAGCTCTATGGAGATGATGAAAGATGACTAAAACCAATAAAAACCCCCTTTGGCTGGTGCTGGCTTCTGCCATGGCACTCGGCCTTGCAGGCTGTTCTGGCGACGACGGCAAAGATGGCCAGGATGGGGCGCCTGGCACCCCCGGTAACCCCGGTGAAGATGGCAAGCCTGGCACGTCCGGCCTGCATATCGATATGGCAGAAGAAGCACTGGCGCAGATCAGTGGCGCCAGCTACGCCGACGGCATCATTACCGTCGATTTTGACCTGGCCAACCGCCAGGGCGTTGGCCTGTTCGGGCTGAGCGGCGAGAACCCGGACCACGACTTCCGCTTCTCTCTGGCGCAGCTGGAACTGGTTGAATCCAGTGAACTGAAGCAGTGGATGTCGCTGCTGAACGAAGCCACCAACGACGCGGGTACCACTTTTGAGCAGGGCTTTGAAAAACTCAAAGATTGCCCTGAGTGTCTGGTGGACCACGGCGACGGTACCTACACCTACACCTTCGTGACGGACCTGAGCAGCTACGAAGACGCGGCTGGCGTTGTGTTCGATCCGGACCTGACCCAGCGCATCGCCATCGAGATGCAGTTTGAGTATGCCTCCGGCCATGAACTGGCCGAGAACGCGCACTACGACTGGATCCCCTCCACCGACGCGCAGGAAGGGATCGAAACCCGCGACCTGGTGGCGATGGAAACCTGCTACACCTGTCACCAGCCTGACAGCCTCAAGGCCCACGGTGGCCGCCGTCTCGACATGGAGAACTGCCAGTCCTGTCACAACGGCCTGGTGACTGACCCCAACGGCGTTTCTGTTGAGCTGGGTCATATGATCCACGCCATCCATATGGGTCCGAACCGCAAAGGCATGGAGAATGGCGAAGAAGTTGCCATGCCCTACACCGTACAGGGCTACCACGGCCCGCACGCCTTCGATTACCCGGCGTTCCCGACCAAGCCCTTTATGGACTGTGCGGTTTGCCACGTTGCCGATGACACGCTGGTGGACGCTGATCTGTGGATGGCCAACGCCAACGGCAACGCCTGTACCGGTTGTCACACTGACAGCCCGGTTCAGCACGGTGCCTTCCAGGTGCCGGACGGCATGAGCTGTGTGGATTGTCACGGTAGCGTTGATCACACCGTTGCCAAGGCGCCGTACACCGCTGCCAAGGGCTACAGTGTTGAGGTTTCCAACGTTGCCATCAACGCTCAGAACCTGCTCACCTTCGACGTGAAAGTGCTGGATGACCAGGGCAACACCGTTACCGAAGATGAGATCTACCAACAGGGCTACTCCAACCCCTACATGGTGGTGAGCTGGGACGTTGAGAAAGACTACCCGGCGCAGGAGATCGCCTCTGACGACGGCACCACCACCGTGGGCACCACCTACGACCACCGTCGCTTCAGCCTGAAGGGTGATGGCTCTACCGTCTATGCCGATGGCGTATTCAGCGTGGTGACTCAGAAGGTCAAAGGTTCCAAGACTTATGTATTGGACCTGCCCGCTGACATCGCCAGCCGCAGCCTGGAGATCCTGCCGGTACTGAAGGTGTGCTTTGAGCCGCACAGCGCCGTTCGCACCGCCTGCACCACCGAGGGTGCTTACCCGGCCTATGTACAGACCGATGCCTACCGCGCCGTACTGGGTGATGCCGATGCCGAAGTGGCCAACCGTCGCGCCATTGTTGACGATGGCAAGTGCTTTGGTTGTCACAGCATGGAGTTCTACCATGACTCCAATGGCGTGAACTGCATCTCCTGCCACACCAACGACAAGAAGCTGAAGAGCGACTCCGCTTCTGGCGGCCTGAAGTCCACCAGCTTTATGTACAAAGCGCACAAAGCCGAAGGTCATGACAATGGCCACGGCGGCAGCGGCACTCTGCTGAAGACCGACTGCATGACCTGCCACTCAGCCACTGAAGGTTGGGGCGGTCTGAACTACGGCTTCGAGCTGGGACGTAACGCCGGCCAGGCCCACGCGCTGCCTGCCAAGATTGGTGATCCGGCTGCGGAGACCTGGTACGCCTCCTCCGACACTGCGGCGTGCATGAGCTGTCACCAGAAGTACCTGTCTGATGCCGCGATGGCCCACATTGAGGGTAACGGCGGCTACTTTGGTGCAGTGAAAGACGACGCCAAAGCGGCTCAGGAAGCCTGTGCCACCTGTCACAGCCCTGAGAAAGTCATGGCTCACCACGGCCATGAGCTGTAACTCAGTCTGGGGTGGCCGCCGGTCACCCCGCTACTGAGTCCCTGCAAATGTTCAAGGCACCTTCGGGTGCCTTGCTTGTTTTCGGCTTGTCGGAAGATCCCGAATCCTGCGGATTTCTGATAAGCGGTTTTCTCCGTTTGATAACGGCACTGCGGTCTTCACCAAATTTTTACAAATTGGTTTCCTTCCGTGTACCGCGCTGCCATGGGGATCATGGACAACCCTTAAGCACGCCATTTAAGTTGGCGATGGTTCACCCGTCATCCCGCAGTAGACAGGGCAAAGATAACGACGGTGGACAATGCAGGGAGATAACATGACTGAGTTAGAGCGAGGCGATACCAGCCCCTTGGCTTGCCTGCGCCCCTATGTTCTGGTGAATCCAGGGGCGGGCAACAAGGTAAAAAAGCGGATCTGGGAACTGACACTGGAGGAGTGTCGGACCCGGGCCCGGGTGTTTGAAACCAGCGACGGCGATGACCACCGCATTCTGACCCTGAAACTGGGTAAGAAGGTGCTGTCGCTGGAGCAGATAGCCCCCCAGTGCAGCCGCTTGCGGGTGCCCCGGCACCAGGCCCAGCAGATGACCAACAAGTTGTTGGAAGCGGTACGCAAAGGGGCACTGGATGACGCTTTGCTGGATGCCCAACGGGCCCAGCGCCGCAGCCAAGCTTGAACAGACGCCATTAAAAAGCCGGCCATGAGGCCGGCTTTTTTTGTTGGTTCAGGGTTATTTCAACGTGACCCGGCGACGCAGCAACATGGCCAGCATCATCAGCCAGGCCAGGCCCAGGCTGCCGCCACTGCTGTCACCACCACTCCCGCTCTCATTGTCTTGATCGCCGCTGCTGCCCTCATCGGTGTTGGCTTCGCCGGTTATGGTCAGCGTGACCGTGTGAGGCTCTGAGGCGTTGTGGCGATCTTCCACCACGAAGGTAAACGCGGTTTGGTAGGAGTCGTTCCCACTGGGTTGATAGAGGAACAGGCCGGTGTCCGGGTCCAGCGTCACTGTGCCAATTTCCGGTGAAGAAACCAGTTTGAACTGGATTGGGTCCTGGTCCGGATCAGAGCCGATAAGGCGGCCGTTTACCGGGGTTTGATAGTAGCTGTCGTAATGGCTGTCCTTGCCCTCGGGAGCGTTGTTGGACAAGGTGATCTGCACCAGGCCGGCTGCTGAGGTATCAAACTGATCATGAACCTGATATTGCAGCGACACCGGGTTCAGAGTGTTGCCGTCCGGGGTGTAGGTCAGGTTGCCGGTGGCTGGGTCGGTGAAGGTCAGGGTGCCAACTTGAGGCTGGGTAATCAGCTCAAAAACCAGCGGCTCGTCGTCCGCATCACTGCCCGGCAAAGCGAGACTGAGGGTGTCGCGCCAGTGGCTGGTGATCGTCAGATCGTCCGCGACCGGCGGGGTGTTCACCAGCTCGATGTTCAGCTGGGCGCTTGGCAGGGTGTGTCGGCCAACCACCGCGCTGAAGGTGATGCTGTCATTGCCCAACTCCTGGCCATAAGGCTGATAGCGGAAAGTGCCCTGTTGCCGATCGGTGAAGGTGATGATGCCTTTGGTGGGGCCCTGCTCGACGATGAAGTGGTCCACCTCACCGATGGCGGGGGCCAGGCTGTCTTCCAATGTCGTGATCCCGTGGGTTTGCAGATTTTTGCTGTCCAGCGTGATGTCCGGCAGTGGCGCGCCCATTTGGTAGAGTCTCAGCGATTCCCCCTGGGTCAGGAACCAGCTTTCATCACCCACCTGCTGATGGGTTGTGGCGAACTGCATATTGTGACTGGTTTGCTGCCACAGGATCTCACCATCCGCGATGCTGACGGCGCCAAAGTGGGACCGGCAGGCGTAAACCAGTTGGGAATGGCCGATGCGGGACAGGCCAACGGAATCCTCGTAGGAGTCACAGACCTGAGCCAGCACCGTGGTGGTGCCGTCTTGGTGGATGCTCGAGATAGCGCCGTTAGTTGTCAGGCCCCAGAGGACCGGCTCGGTGCCCTTGTGTCCAATCTCGATATCGATAAACGTTTCTGTGTGGCTCAACGGCGTGGTGAGGTTGGTGCCGGGATCAAAATGGCTGACTTTGCCGACACTGTTAAGAATAAACAGGTGGTTTCGGGTCTGCTCACCGATGCGACCGATCTGCAGGCGTTCGATCCCGGACTGGTCCAGCTTTCGGCTGGAGAAGGGCACGTCCTGCGTCGGATCAAGCTCATAGAGATAACCGCTGGCGTCGGCGGCCAACAGGGTGTTGGTGTCATCGGTGTGGAGGTCACCATAGGCCAATGCTGTGATTCTGGAACCCTCTGTAGCGATGCTCCTTTTGAGGGCGCCATTACTGCTGTCGAGGATATGAATTCGGCCGTCGTACAGGTAGTTGGAGCCGAGGATGATCTCCTTGCGGCCATTCCCATCGAGATCGACCACCATCAGTTCACCCATCCCCCCCCAGGTGTGCAGGTAGGGCGAGTTGTCGTAGTTATTCCACTGTGGTTCACCGCTGGCAAAGTCATACACCCCAACGACAGACTCGTCGTAGGCACTGTTGCTTTCGTGGCTGGCAAACACCAGTGACAGGGTGCCGTTGCCATTCAGGTCGGCAATCTGTCCCATCATGGGCGGTGTCCAGTCTTCACTTTTGGCCACCTCGGTCAACGTCTTGGGGTTGTAGACGAACAGGTGGTCCGAGCCGGTGCTGCTGTAACCGGCCCCCCAGGCAAACTCCTGTTTGCCATCCCCGGTCAGATCGGCCATCAGGATGCTGGACACGCCGTGTTCCGGGTTATCTACTTGCCAGAATGACTCGCCGGTTTGCGCATTGAGGGCGTAAATCCCGCCCCATTGGCCATCGCCGTAAACCACGTCCAACTGCCCGTCTTCATTGACATCGAGCAGGACGAGTTTGTCGATATCCAGCTCGGCCTCTGTCAGCCAGAGGGTTGATAGGCTGGCGGGGCGGAAGGCGGTAAGTTGGTACCAGTCTTTGGCGGCCACCACATCGTCCAGACCATCGCCATCGATATCCAGAACAACCAGCATCGGTCCCAGTTCTGTGGGGAAGCCGGACAGCTGGGTGGCGCTGTCGCCATCGAGGCGGAAGAGTGTACCATCCGCAAAAGCCAGCTCTTTTTGCTCAGTGGCGGTAAAGTGGCCAGCGACGACAGGACCAAGGCCCAGTTGATATTCCGCCAGTTTTTCTCCGCTGGCGAGGTCATATCGAAAGGTGCTTCCTTCACTGAAATGCACCAGCAGCGACGAAGCATCGTCGCCAAACAGGTTGCCATAGAGAATGGTATCGACCTGACCACGAACGACAGGCAGGAGGACCTCCAGAATCACTTGCTCGGTCTGCAGATTCATCACCACAAGGCGAGTGTTGTTGACAGCAAATACGGCAAGGTCGGTGTCGGACTCCGTCAGCCTGACGTGGGTCAGGGCGGAGAGAGCGCCATCAAAGGGGAGCTTCTGCAGAATGTTTACGCCGTCTGTGACCTGCAGTTTGACCAGGTTGGTATTGGCACCGAAGCCACTTCCGGTGCCCAGCCATACTTCGTTATGACCATCACCATTAAAGTCGCCGACGATGGTGCCGGAAGCGCCGATCCCGGTGCCCATAGTGTGGATACCCCACTGGTACGTGGGGGCGTCTTCGGTCGGCACAGACGCGTTGAGGGGAGACACGGAAGTATCGACGGCTTCCAGAGGCCGGGCTTGCCACTGGCTCGGGCCGTAATTGATCTTTTCACCCTGAAGGCGCACCGGTTGCTGATGTTGGTTTTCGAGTTGGGGTTGCGCGGCAACTTGTGCCGACAACAGCAGCCCCAGCAACACTGACTGGTTCATGATTGCGTTCCTTGCTTTGCAGATACCGGGCGTCAGCCATCCTGCCGAGCCCATAAAATGGCAACAAAAACATAACAGTACGCTCGTTGCAGAACCATCTCTATTTATGAACCTCATCCACGGTCCGGCTGGCTTCAGGCCGCCGAACTGGCCACAGGCCCGATCTGCCGGAGCTTTGGCGAACTGGGGGATGACGCCACGCCGGTGACCCTGAGGGTTATTTGAGTTAACCGGGGCGTGGGAGGGCGGCTTGTCGTCGTCGGGGCGTGCACTCCATAATGGCCGTTTGTCAGCCGTTCTCAGTGCAGCATCAGGAGTCGCCATTTGGACAGCACCAAAAATGGCCTTTATCGGGATTACTACCGGCGCGGACCGGATTATCGCTGTGGTGAGCCGATGGGGTTCCGTGAGGTGCGGGATCAGTTTGGCTTTGGCGGCCTGGTGGTGGGGCGCTGGGTCACCGGTGAAGAGAGTCAGCTGGCCGCCAATCTGGTGTTTGATGCGCTGGCGGATCTGGCGTTTCTGCTGAACGTACCTCCATCCACACTGGGGCTGAGGCAGTCACTGAACCTCGCCTTTGGCACTGGGGGGCAGCCCGGTGTGCAGGCGCACTATGCGCCGGGCACCCGCACCCTGGCACTGGCCAAAAACGCCGGGGCCGGTGCGCTGGCCCATGAGTGGTGGCACGCCTTTGACCACTACATCCGCGACCATCTGTTCGAGCCGGGAAAATCGGTGCGCTTTGCCAGTGACGCCTGGCTGGCCAATCAGGCGGTAAAGGCCCATCCGCTCAATCAACGCTTGCAGGCACTGCTGGCGACGGTGCTGCTGACCGACGATGGTAAGGAGCAACACGACTACGTGCGGCGTTCGGTGGCATTGGACCGGGAAGTGGGCCGGCGTTATTTCAGCCTGCCGACCGAAATGATGGCGCGGGCGTTTGAGGCCTGGGTGCAAAGCCGCACCGAGATTAAGAACGCCTATCTGGTCAGCGGCACCAAGCAAAGTGAAGTGGCCAGGCGAGGAGGCTACCCGGACGAGGCTCACCTTAAGCGTATCGATCTGGCCATTCGTGGTTACTTTGCGCCGCTGGGACAGGCCCTGTCCCGTTAGGCTGGGGCCACTTCGGCGGTTTGCGGTTGCAGCAGCTCTCCGTAAACCTGTTCCACCTGCACCGGAGAGAATCCCAGTGCTCCGGCAATGTCGTTCACCCGAGCCTGTTCCGCTTCGGCCAGTGCGCCATCGCAGACGCTGATATGAACCGCGGCGCGAACGGCAAGGGTTTTGAAATCCAATTCCACCTGGCTGGCGTTACGCTTCAGCTCTTTGATAAAGGCATCGGGGTCGGCGCCAACTGCCTCTGCGCCGGCTTTCAGTTCTTCGGGTGAGATGTTCTGGGCGGTTAACTGCTGGAAAATGTCGGCCATGGTGACCAGTTCTGATTGGTCCAGTTTGCCATCGGCCATCGCCACCAGCAGCATCGACTGATACACCGTTTTCAGGCCCAGGTGGGCATGGTGTTCCGCCTTTTTCTCTTTGCTTTTAAAGGCGTAAACCAGCAGTTCAAACAGCCCTTTAAGCAGGCTGATGGCGCCGATGATCAGCACCACGTAGAACAGCCGGTCGGTGGCAAGCAGCACCACTAAGGTGCCGATGATCATGGCCAGGCCTATCAGCAGTGCACGGACGCCGGGGTACTTCATAGATCACCTCCATGTGATGAAGTCGGGGATGGGCGCTGCCCAACAACTTCCCAGAAGCCTGGTTAAATTTCAACCGCCAGGTGCCGGGTGAACCGGGGTTGCCACGGTTTGGCTAAGTCCACATCGGAACTGGCGTTTTTTCTTACCGGGCGGCTACCTATAATAGGCGCCTGAGCAGTGAGGGAGAGATCGATGAATCAACAAGATTGCGCCCTGCGGATCCGGTCCCTGCGCAAGACCTATCCCGGTGGGGTGGAAGCCCTGAAAGGGATCGACCTGGCGGTTGAAGCGGGCGATTTCTTTGCCCTGCTGGGCCCCAATGGTGCCGGCAAATCCACCACCATCGGGGTGATCAGCGCATTGGTGAACAAGAGCGCCGGTGACGTCGAGGTGTTCGGCCACAATATCGATAACGACCTGAACGGCGCCAAGCGCTGCATCGGCCTGGTGCCGCAGGAGTTCAACTTCAACCAGTTCGAGACGGTACTGCAGATCGTGGTCAACCAGGCCGGTTACTACGGTGTGCCCAAGGCCGAAGCGATGAAGCGGGCGGAAAAGTATCTGGCCCAACTCGACCTGTGGGAGAAGCGCAACGCCCGTGCCCGTGAGCTGTCCGGTGGTATGAAGCGTCGTCTGATGATCGCCCGGGCGCTGATGCACGAACCCAAGCTGCTTATCCTGGATGAGCCCACCGCCGGGGTCGACATCGAGATCCGCCGCTCCATGTGGCGCTTCCTCAAAGAGATCAATGAGCAGGGCGTCACCATCATCCTCACCACCCACTACCTCGAAGAGGCGGAGATGCTGTGTCGCCATATCGGCATCATCGATAAGGGTGAGCTGGTGGAATGCACCACCATGAAAGCGCTGCTGGCCAAACTGACCGTAGAAACCTTTGTGCTCGATCTGGCACCGGACAGCGGCCGGATCTACCTGGAGGGCTTCGAGTGCCGCCGCCTGGACGACAACACCCTGGAGGTGGATGTGGCCAAAGAGGTGGGCCTCAATGGCCTGTTCCAGCAATTGGGCGAGCAGGGCATCACCGTGCTGTCGATGCGCAATAAAGCCAACCGACTGGAGGAGCTGTTTGTGTCACTGGTGGAAAATGGCCGACAGGAGGCACAGGCATGAGTCACCCCTATTGGATCGCCTTTAAGGCGCTGGTCCGCAAGGAGATCACCCGCTTCAGCCGGATCTGGGTGCAGACTCTGGTGCCGCCGGCGATCACCATGACCCTCTACTTCCTGATCTTCGGTAACCTGATTGGCAGCCGGATTGGCCAGATGGGCGGCTTCAGCTACATGGAGTTCATCATGCCCGGGCTTATCATGATGTCGGTGATCACCAATTCCTACGCCAACGTGGCCAGCTCCTTCTTCAGCGCCAAGTTCCAGCGCAACATCGAAGAGCTGCTGGTGGCGCCGGTGCCCAACGTGCTGATCATCCTCGGCTACGTGGCGGGCGGGGTGGCTCGCGGCCTCTGCGTCGGCGCCATCGTCACCGCCGTGGCGCTGTTCTTTGTGGATATCCAGATCCACAGCCTGCCGGTGCTGCTGGTGACCCTGCTGATGACCTCGGTGGTGTTTGCCCTTGGCGGCCTGATTAACGCCGTGTTCGCCAAAACCTTTGACGACATCAGCATCATCCCCACCTTTGTACTGACGCCGCTGACCTACCTGGGCGGGGTGTTCTACTCCATCTCGCTGCTGCCGCCGTTGTGGCAGGGGGTGTCCCAACTGAACCCGGTGGTCTACACCATTAACGCCTTCCGTTACGGTTTCCTCGGTGTCAGTGACGTCAGCCTGTGGGCCTCGCTGGGGGTACTCACCGCCTTTATCACCGTGCTGTTTGCGGTGGCCTATCGTTTGATCGACAAGGGCATAGGACTGCGCAGCTGATGGGGAACTCACGTTCTATCCAGTCCAACCAGGCCGGCATTCACGACAACCTCGATCACGTGGTGCGCCGTCACCTGACCCACCCGTTCCGGGCGCCGTACGCCGACTACAGTCGAGAGCTGTTTGCTGAGCTGAAAGCGTGGAAGGAGGCCGATGGCCGGCCGCTGGTGCTGGACTCCTGTTGTGGCGTCGGCCAGAGCACCGCCAACCTGGCACGCCGCCACCCGGAGGCCATCGTGCTGGGGCTGGATAAGTCCGCCGCGCGGGTCGACAAGCATGACCACTATCACGCCGGCAGTGACAACTATCGGGTGGTGCGGGGCAACCTGAACGACCTGTGGCGGATGATGGTGGAGGACGGCTGGGCGCCCACCCACCACTATCTGCTCTACCCCAACCCCTGGCCCAAATCGGCCCACCTGCAGCGGCGCTGGCATGGTGGTCCGCTGTTCCCGTCGCTGCTGGCACTGGGAGGCCAGCTTGAGCTGCGCTCCAACTGGCGCCTCTATCTGGAGGAGTTTCAGGCGGCGCTGGCCATTGCCGGCCACCAGGGGGAATTTGTGTCGCTGCCGGACGAACCACCGCTCACGCCGTTTGAGCGTAAGTACGGTGAATCCGGCCAGCCCCTGCATCGTCTGGTATGCGATCTCACTAAAAAGTCGTAACTTTGCTCAAAGTCCCCTAGGATGACTAATGTAAAGCCATGATCCACCGGCTTTTTACAGCTGGCATGGATCTGGCTTTGTTCCTGGCTTAATAAGCAAAACGGCGAACTTCGCCATTAGGGAGCGACAATGACTAGGGGGCAACACCGCTGGACGGTGATACTGGTGGGCATGACGGTGGTGCTCAGCAGTCAGGGATTGTTGTGGTACCTGCTTAACTGAGTTCTACACTCTTCATTTGACGAACGCATCCGGGGACGCCAAATGGGGAGAGCGCAAGTTGGGGCACTGTGTGTCCTGATGGTGGCAGGGACAGCACACGCGAACGACGAGTGGCATCACCAGATCCGCTTCGGTGGCTGGTCTCAGCACCTTGAAGATGAACCCTTCGAGGATTCACCGAGCTACAACGAAACCCACCAGAGCATCGGTTACTACTACCGCATCAATCAGTGCCACGGCAGCGAACGCTGGTACTGCCAGGTCGGCGGCTCCTACCTCAAAGACAGCTTCGACAACGACATGTACGCGGTCAGCTGGAGCTGGAACTACCCCTTTAACGACTACGTGGCGGCGGGCATTGTGCTGGGTGTCGCCAACCGCACCATCGCCGAATACCAGGATGAGATCTTCCAGGGCACCGACCGCAAGTGGCTGCCGGTGTTCGCCCCCAAGCTGGAGTTCAGTTACCGCCGCTTCTCGGTGGGGCTGGCGATTTTCCCCCAGGTGGATTACCTCGAAGAGAACGGCAGCCGGGAGTATAAGATTGGCAAACCCACCCTGTTCTGGGACCTGGCCATCGCGTTCTAGCGCTGTTCAGACCGGCACAAAAAAGGCCCCGAAACGGGGCCTTTTGCGCATCAGGAGGGTCAGGCTGCCTGGGTCGGGATGACGTTGGCGGTGCCCTTGATGTCGTTGTTTTCGTTCAGGTAGACCAGCTGCGGCTTGTGGGTCTTGGCCGCTTCCTCATCCATCACCATGTAGGCGCAGATGATCACGCGGTCTTTCGGGCTGGCCTTATGGGCGGCCGCGCCGTTCACGGAGATGATCTTGGAGCCACGCTCACCACTGATGGCGTAGGTGCTGAAGCGCTCGCCATTGTCGATGTTGTAGATCTCGATCTTTTCGTACTCGAGGATGCCGGCAGCGTCCAGCAGGTCCTGGTCAATGGCGCAGGAGCCTTCGTACTCCAGCTCAGCGTGGGTGACGCGGGCCTGGTGCAGTTTGCCCTTCAGCATGATGCGTTGCATAAGCGGTTCCGTTACTTCCTGGTTGTGAACTGTGTCGCAATTGTTAAGCGGCGCATTATCACCAAATCACCCGGTGAGATCCACCGTCAGATTGTCGATAAGCCGGGCCCGGCCCAGCTGCGCCGCAGCCAGGATAACCAACTGGGTATCACCGGGTTGTGCCGGGGCCAGGGTCTGGCCATGACAGATGCGGACAAAGTCGGGGGTAAAGCCGTGCTGGCGCAGGCGGGCTTCGGCCTGCTGCTCCAACGTGTTGCGGTCGGTCAGGCCCAGGCTCTGGATGCCCTGGGCGGTAAGGTCGAGGGTGCGCTTAAGCTCCGGCGCCTGGGCACGCTCGGCCTCGGTCAGGTAGCCATTGCGAGAGCTCATCGCCAGCCCATCGCGCTCCCGCACGGTGGGGATGCCAATCACCTCCACCGGCATATTGAGGTCGCGCACCATGGTGCGGATCACCGCCAGTTGCTGGTAATCCTTCTCGCCAAAGCAGGCGATGTCCGGCTGCACCAGATTGAACAGCTTGCAGACGATGGTGGCGACGCCGCGGAAGTGGCCGGGGCGGCTGGTGCCGCAGTGGAGATCGGACAGGCCCGGCACCTCAACGTAGGTTTGCTGAGCCAGCCCGGCGGGGTAGAGCAGTTCGGTTTCCGGCGTGAACAGCAGGTCACAGCCGGCGTCGAACAGGCGCTGTTTGTCCTGCTCCAGCGTGCGCGGGTAGGCGTCGAGGTCTTCCCCGGCGCCGAACTGCATCGGGTTGACGAAGATGCTGGTGACCACGCGATCAGCCCGGCTTCTCGCCTGGTGCACCAGAGCGATATGGCCATCGTGCAGGTTGCCCATGGTGGGGACAAAGGCCACCCTTTCACCGGCCTGGTGCCACTGGCGAACCAGCTGGTGCAGGCGATGGGGATCAGACAGGGTTTGCATAACGACTCCTCTGTCGGTGTGGCTCAGTTGAAGCAGTGCTCCGGCCCGGGGAAGCGGCCATGCTCCACCTCTTCAACGAAGGCGGCCACAGCGGCTTGCAGGCTGTTGGTCTGAGCCAGGTAGTTCTTGGCGAACTTGGGGATGTAGCCGGAGGTGATGCCGAACAGGTCATGCATCACCAGGATCTGGCCATCGGTGTGGGGGCCGGCACCGATGCCGATCACCGGGATCGACAACGCCTCGGTGACGGTGCGGGCCAGTTCAGTGGGCACACACTCCAGCACCAGCATGGCGGCACCGGCGTCCTGCAGGCGCAGGGCCTGGTCGAGGATCGCCTTGCCCGCGTCGTCACCACGGCCCTGTACCTTGAAGCCGCCAAACACGTGCACGGATTGCGGGGTCAGGCCGAGGTGGGCGCAGACCGGGACGCTGCGTTGGGTCAGACCGCGGACGGTGTCGAGCAGCCAGTCGCCGCCCTCCAGCTTGACCATCTGGGCACCGGCCCGCATCAGCGTGGCGGCACTGTCGAAGGCCTGCTCTGGGGTGGCGTAGCTCATGAAGGGCATGTCGGCGATCACCAGCGCCTTGGGGGCACCTTTGCTGACGGCACGGGTGTGGTAGGCCACATCCTCGACGGTCACTTTGAGGGTGTCCTCATCACCGTTGAGCACCATGCCCAGGCTGTCGCCAATCAGCAGCACCGGCACGCCCTGCTCAGCAAAGGCCGCGGCGAAGCTGGCGTCGTAGGCGGTCAGCGCAGCGAATTTTCGCCCTTCACGCTTATAGCGGTTCAGGGTGGAGGTGGTGATCCTGTCCATAGTGTTGAAGCTCTACTGCCCAAAGAGATGCCGTTATATGACAACTGGCAGGCGGATTCAACGCCGGAGGTGACAAAGTGGAGAATATCCGGTAACCGGGGCGTTACCGGATAAAGAGAGTTTGCGGTGGGCACTGGGCCAGCAGGGTGGCGAGCTGGCGGCCATCCGGCAGGGTCAGTTGCGGGGCCAGCTCAAACAGCGGGATCAGCACAAAAGCGCGCTCAGCCATGCCGTAGTGGGGCACGGTTAACCGTTCGTGTTCAATAGCTTGATCGCCGTACAACACCATATCCAGGTCGAGGGTGCGGGCGCCCCAGCGGGTGTGGCGCTCGCGCCCTTGCTGTTGCTCAATGCCCTGCAGGGCGTCGAGCAGCGCCAACGGGGCCAGCGAGGTATCGATGGCGGCGACGGCATTGAGGTAGTCGGGCTGGTCCATGCCCGCCATCGGCGGGCTGCGGTAGAAACTGGAACAGGCCACCAGGCGGGTGTCCGCCAGTTCGTCCAGGGCGGACAGGGCCTGTTGCAGTTGCTGGGCGGGCGCCTCGAGGTTGCTGCCCAGCGCGATGTAAGCTCGAATCACTCGCTAGCCTTGCCTTGCGGCTTACGACGACGGGGACGACGGCGACGCTTGCCGCCTTCATTGCCCAGCGCGCGCACCATCTGGCGGCGGCCCTGATCGTCGGTGTCCTGGAACTGGGTCCACCAGCGGGCCAGCTCCACCAGTTCGCCCCCTTCCGCCTCGGCCCGCAGCAGCAGGAAGTCGTAGGCGGCGCGGAAGCGCGGGTGTTCGTAGACACGGAAGGCGCGAGAACCGGCGCGTTTCTCCAGGCGGCCCTGAAGCTGCCAGATCTCCATCGCCGGGGTGGTAAAGCGACGCGGCAGCGACACGGTTTTGCACTGCTTGGCGATGGCGTCACCGGAAGCGGCGGTCAGGGCGTCATATTCAGCGACACCACGGTCACGGCGGCGCTGGGCCAAATCTTCCACCACGTACCAGAGCAGGGCGGCGTAGATAAAGGCCGGAGTCACCGGCTTGTCGGCCGCAACCCGTTGGTCGGTGTTCTTCATCATCGCTTCGATAAGGGCCAGCACTTTGCCGTCCTTATCCTGCTGCAGCAGCTTCTCCTGCATCGGGAACATCGGCGCAAACAGGCCGTATTCCCGCATCAGGCGGAAGTTGTCCAGGGCTTTGCCGGCCAGAAACAGCTTGAGCGATTCCTCAAACAGGCGCGCCGCCGGAATGTCGGACAGCAGCTCTGCCAGCGCCGGGATCGGCTTACCGGTCTGGGTGTCGATGGTGAAATCGAGCTTGGTGGCAAAACGCACGGCACGGAGCATCCGCACCGGGTCTTCACGGTAACGGGTTTCCGGGTCACCAATCAGACGCAGGCGGCGGGCCTTCAGGTCAGCCATGCCACCGAAGTAGTCGCGCACGCTGTAGTCGGCGATGTCGTAGTACAGGCCGTTAACGGTAAAGTCGCGACGCTCGGCGTCTTCATCGATGCTGCCGTAGACGTTGTCACGCAGCAGACGACCGCTGTCGTCAGCGCGGGCGTGCTTGTCGCTGGACTCCGCGTGATGGCCACGCAGGGTCGCCACCTCGATGATGTCACGGCCAAACAGGATGTGGGCCAGGCGGAACCGGCGACCAACCAGGCGGCAGTTGCGGAACAGCTTACGGATCTGCTCCGGGGTGGCGTTGGTAGCCACGTCAAAGTCTTTCGGCTGGTGGCTCAGCAGCAGGTCACGCACACCGCCGCCCACCAGGTAGGCTTCGTAGCCCGCTTTGTGCAGGCGATACAGGACCTTCAGCGCGTTTTCGCTGATGTCATTACGGGAGATCCGGTGCGCTTTGCGGGGAAAGATCTCGAGCTTAGGCTCGATGGGCGCCGCGTTGGAGCGGCCGCCGATCAGGCGCTTAGCCATTGTCGTCAGGCGCTTAAGAATGGGACACCTCGTTGAATTTGCTGTGGGCATGCCAGGGCGTTAGGGCCGGATGGCTTATGGCGCGCCATGATATACCAAGGGTGATTAAATGATAAGCCGTTAAAGCGGAGCCGGCAGGTTACGCTGACGGGGGATGCGGCTCAGGTCAAAGCGTGACACTGCCTGCGCCAACACCGCATCCGGTGGCAGAGCCTGCCAGTCGGGTTCGGTGGCCTGGCCAAGAAACGCCAATGCGCGCACCAGGTTGGCGGAGGGCTGGCGGTCATCCAGCGCCGGCGCGTGGTTCTGTTTCGACAGTTTGTTGCCGTCGGACCACACCGCCAGAGGCAGGTGCAGGAACGCCGGTACTGTCCAGCCCAGCTGGGTGAACAGGGTGCATTGACGTACCGTGGCTTCCAGCAGGTCATTGCCGCGCACCACCTCGGTGATGCCCTGGTCGTGGTCGTCGACCACCACGGCCAGCTGGTAGGCGTACAGGCCATCCCGGCGTTTCAGGATAAAGTCCTCTCCGGCAAACGGCGCGTCGGTGTTAATGGGGCCAAGCAGGCCATCATTAAAGTGGTCAATGGCCACGGTGTTATGCAGGCGCAGTGCCTGCGGCCCACTTTCGGGCCCATGCCGACGGCAGTGGCCATCGTAAACCCCACCCATCGCCTGGATCCGTTTGCGGGTGCAGCTGCACGGGTAGCACTGACCGGCGTCGGTCAGCCGCTGCAGGATGGCGTCGTAACGCTCGCTACGCTGGCTTTGGTACACCAACTCACCGTCCCAGTGCAGGCCGTGGGCTTCCAGGGTACGGAGGATCTGGTCAGCGGCGCCGGCCACTTCGCGGGGCGGGTCAATGTCTTCGATGCGCACCAACCATTGGCCATCCTGAGCGCGGGCGCGCAGGTAACTGCCGACAGCGGCAATCAGTGAGCCGAAATGGAGGGGGCCGGAAGGGGATGGCGCAAAGCGCCCGATGTAGGGTGTGGTCATGCTGAAAAGAAAAACGGGAGGCTGAGCCTCCCGTTATCAGATGGTTAGCCTGCCATCTGTCGCTCTTTGATCTCTGCCAGCGTTTTGCAGTCGATGCAGAGGTCAGCGGTCGGGCGCGCTTCCAGACGACGGATGCCGATTTCGACACCACAGGAGTCGCAGAAACCGAAGTCGTCGTCCTGCAGCTTGATCAGAGTCTTTTCAATCTTCTTGATCAGTTTGCGCTCGCGGTCGCGGGTGCGCAGTTCGAGGCTGAACTCTTCTTCCTGAGCAGCGCGGTCCACCGGATCCGGGAAGTTGGCCGCTTCGTCCTTCATATGGTGGACGGTACGGTCTACCTCTTCACGCAGCTGGTTACGCCAAGCCTCCAAAATGGTTTTGAAGTGAGCCAGCTGCTTCTCGTTCATGTACTCCTCACCAGGTTGCTCCCGGTAAGGCTCCACGTTGGCATAAGCCAATACACCAATCTTCTTTGCAGTGCCCTGCGGCATTAGGCGTCTCCTGTTACTCTGTCAAACGAGAAGCGATTATCAATTTGGGGCGGTATCTATACCAAATGGCTCTCGTTTGCGCAATTCCCTGCGAGCCATATTGCTAACTCGAACCAGACCACCGTGTTTCGCGTCACGTTCGGTTAAGGCCGCAAGTGTAGCAGCCTAGGGTAAAAGGTCGACGGGAAGCGCCCTGATGGGCCGTATCCCGTTTGCATCTATATCGCATCCGAGGGCCAGAAACTCGACACCGGCCCCGACCGCCTCACGACATAAGCGCGCGTACTCCGGGTCAATATGCTGTGCGGGTGACACCCGTTCAATGCCGGTATGTGGCACCACAAACAGTAATACGGCCCGATGCCCCTGTTGGACCATCTCCATCAACTCACGCAGATGTTTCTGGCCCCGGGCGGTGACAGCGTCAGGAAAATACCCACGTCCGTTATCGCCCAACAGAGTGACACTTTTAACCTCAATATAACAACTTATCAAATCATTGCCGGACAACAAGAGATCGATGCGGCTGTTTTCTGAGCCGTATCGCACTTCCCGACGGATGTCGGCGTCCGCCGCCAGACTCTCCAGTAATCCGTTGCGGATCCCCAGCTCCGCCAGGCCGTTGGCACGGCCGGTATTCACGCAGATCCAGTGGCCCTGATCGTTCTGCACCAGCTCCCAGGTGCAGGGGTACTTGCGCTTGGGGTTGCCGGAGTCGGAGTACCAGACGCGCCAGCCGGGTTCGGCACAGCCGGTCATGGCACCGGTATTGGGGCAGTGCAGCGTCATCTCGCTGCCATCATCGCCTTGGATATCGGCCAGAAATCGCTTGTAGCGTTTGATCAGAGTTGCTGAGTAAAGCGGGGGAGAAAATTCCATGAAGTCCTGTCGAGATTTGGTGGATGTGGGCGGCCATGTCTTTGTGTACACTGAGGCCCACATTATTAGTGAGAAGAAAAGGACCTCGTCAATGACTGATCGCATTATCGTGGTGTTGGACAACCAGCCGGCTCCGGCCGCATGGGGTAACGCCAAAGTCAGTTTTCAGGGCAACACCGCCCGTATCCATCTGGGTGAGGGCGACCTCTACCGCCAGGTGCAGGCGGCGGCCCGTCAAATCACTGCCCAGGGCATCCAGTCTGTCACCCTGCAGGGTGAAGAGTGGGACCCGGTGCTGCAGTGGCGCTTTGCTTGTGGCTTTGGCACCGCCAAGGTGCCCGGCGAGATCGAGTGGGCTTCCCACGACGATCAGCTCGAGCCTCAGCGCGATGCCCAGCTGTGGCTGAAAGACCTGACCAACGCCACCCCGGAAGCCCTGAGCCCGGAAGTGCTGGCCGATGAGGTGGCGGAGCGCCTGTCTGGGCTGGCGCCGGACCACATCACCTCCCGCCGGATCGTGGGCGATGCCCTGCTGGCTGCCGGTTGGGTGGGCGTGCACGGTGTGGGCCGCGGCTCTGAGCGTCCGCCGGTGCTGCTGGAGCTGGACTACAACCCGACTGGCCAGCATGACGCGCCGGTCAGCGTGGCGCTGGTGGGTAAAGGCATCACCTTTGATTCCGGCGGCTACAGCATCAAGCCAAGCGCCGGCATGGTGGCGATGAAGTGCGACATGGGTGGCGCGGCCACCGTGGCGGCGGCGCTGAAGCTGGCGATCCGTCGTGGCCTGGACAAGCGCGTGAAGCTCTACCTGTGCTGCGCCGAGAACCTGATCTCCGGCCACGCCTACAAGCTGGGCGACATCCTGCATTATAAGAACGGCACCAGTGTTGAGATCGTCAACACCGATGCCGAGGGGCGCCTGGTGCTGGCCGATGGCCTGATCGCCGCCAACGAGTCCGGTGCGGAGCGCATCATCGATGCGGCCACCCTGACCGGTGCCGCTGCCGTGGCTCTGGGTGACGACTACAACGCCCTGTTCAGCCTCGATGATGAAGCCGCGGAAGACGCGCTGGATGCCGCCGCCGAGGTGGACGAAGGCCTGTGGCGCCTGCCGCTGGAGCCGTTCCACGCCGACAAGTGCCCCTCTCCCTTTGCGGATACCGCCAACAGCCGTGCGGTAAAAGGTGGCGGCACCGGTGGCGCGTCCAACGCCGCGGGCTTCCTGAGTCGCTTTGCCGGCACGCCGCCGAAGGGCTGGTTGCACTTTGACCTGGCCGGCAGCTACGCCGACAGTGACAATGGCCAGCACGCCACCGGCGCCACCGGCATGGGAATGCTGACCATCGCCAACCTGCTGCTGAAAGCCTGACCGACGGTTTTACCGGTCTGAATTCAACGCCCCGCCGGGCTGTCCCGGCGGGGCGTTGTGGTTTCTGGCTGAGGCGTTTTCCTGAGCGATGAAAGGCAAATCGGTTTTTCCCGGTTTATCTCTTCAATCACCCATCAGGAGAACACCGCGATGAACCTCAGGAAGCCCCTGCTGTTACTGATCAGCCACGCCTTGGTGGCGCTGGCCGGTTTTGCCGGAGGGATCTACGCCCTGCCCATTTTGACTGCACCGGAAGCGCCTGAGGCCAGCGCTTTGGCGGCGGTGGCCGCCAAAGCGGAGTATCGCGGCGAGTTCGTTCGTGATCTGGCCGACAGCGATGCCCTGCACTGGGGGGAGGGCATCGTCACCCTGGGCAACGGTGCCATCGCGCTGGAGGGCAAGCTGGCCCCGGGCCCGGATTACCAGTTGTACCTGTCACCGGAGTTTGTCGAAACCGAGGCGGACTTTAACCGGTTGAAGGCACAGATGGTGCGGGTGGGGGCGGTGAAAACCTTTGATAACTTCCTGCTGGCGCTGCCCGCAGAGATCGACCCGGCCGGCTACACCAGCGTCATCATCTGGTGCGAGTCCTTCGGCCAGTTTATTACCGCGGCTCATTACCGGGGCTGAGGCTCCCGGCGCCACCCCAGCGCCGCACGCTGTGGTATTCCACCCCGTGCGGCTCAAACACCGACACCATCAGGTCCACCTCATTAATGTGCAGCGGCACCGGCGTGATGGCGGGCAACTCCCGGCTTAACTGACTGACGCTGCGAAACAGGCTGACGTGGGGCCGGAACGGCGCATGGCTGCGATGCAGGCCGTGTTCGGCTGCGTCCTGACGCATACGATGGGCCAGTTGTCCCAGCGCCATCGGGGTGCGGCTGGTGGTGGCGCAGATCACTCCGGCCCGGTGCCAGTAGGCCAGTTGGTCCAGCTCCAGAGACACCTCCGGCACCACCAGTGATTCCCAGCGCGCCAGCAGGGCCGCTTTCTGTTGTTGGCTGACCGAGCCCAGAAAGGCCAGGGTCAGGTGAAAATTGGCGGCGGGCACCACCCGGGCCGGGCCGCTCATCTCGGCGCCCAGTCGGGCCTGCAGGCGGATCAGCTCCAGTTGGCTGATGCGGCTTAGCGGGACGGAGAAAAAGAGTCGCTCCGCCATGGGGTCTCCTTGTGGCTAGCTTGGCGTGTCGGGGGCCGGACAGTACACTAGGGCCCTTTGTTTGCCCCTTGAGAGTCTCGGTTTGTCGACATTGCCGATCCAGGATCTGTTCCCCAGCATCCGCCAAAACCTCGCCCGACACAATCAGTTGATTCTTCGTGCCCCGACGGGTGCGGGGAAATCCACCGCTTTGCCGTTGGCCATGCTCGACTGGCCCGAGGTCGAGGGCAAAATCCTGCTGTTGGAACCCCGTCGTCTGGCGGCCCGGATGATCGCCCGCTACCTGGCTCGCTGCCTGGGTGAAAAGGTCGGGCAGCGGGTCGGCTTGCGGGTGCGCGGTGAGACTCAGGTCAGTGCAGAGACCCGGCTGGAAGTGGTGACCGAAGGGGTGCTGACCCGGCTGATCCAGTCTGATCCGGAGCTGACCGGCGTCGGCCTGATTCTGTTTGATGAGGTGCATGAACGCCATCTGGCCACGGATCTCGCCCTGGCGCTGGCACTGGAAGTGCAGGGCGGCCTGCGGGATGATCTCAAAGTGATGCTGATGTCGGCCACCCTGCAGGGCCAGCCGCTGGCCCAGCTGTTGCCCGAGGCGCCGCTGCTGGAGAGCGAAGGGCGCAGCTTTCCGGTGTCGGTGGAGTACGCCCCGGTGGCCACCGGCCAGCCCTGGTTACCGTCCCTGGTGGCACAGGTAAAACGCCAGTTGGCCAGCCAGGATGGCAACCTGCTGGTGTTCCTGCCCGGTATGGGGGAGATCCGTTCCGCCGCCGAGCAGTTGCAGGGCCAGGTCGCGGACAATGTCGATATCTGTCCGCTCTACGGCCAGCTGTCCGGCGCCGAGCAGGACCGCGCCGTGGCCGTGCCGGAGGCGGGGCGCCGCAAAGTGGTGCTGGCCACCAATCTGGCGGAATCCAGTTTGACCATCGACGGCATCACCGTGGTGGTGGACGCCGGTTACCAGCGCCGCGCCAGCCTGAACCTGCGCACCGGCCAGACCCGTTTGGAGCTGGTACGCATCAGCCAGTCCTCCGCCGAGCAACGTGCTGGCCGGGCCGGGCGTTTGGCGCCGGGCCACTGTGTGCGGCTGTGGAGCGAAACCCAGCAGCAGGGGCTGGCGGAGGCGGAACTGCCGGAGATCCAGCGGGCCGATCTGCTTAGTCTGGTGCTGGAGCTGGCGGCCTGGGGCACCACCGACGTCAATGAGCTGGCCTGGCTGAGTCCACCGCCGGACAGTGCGGTGCAACGTGCCCGGGCGCTGTTGCAACGGCTGGAGCTGGTGGCGGCGGATGGCCGCATCACCGCGCTGGGCCAGAGGGTGCATCGACTCGGGGCTGATCCGCGACTGGGCCACATGCTGGTGAAAGCCGCGGCCTGGGAAACCGACTCGAAGGAGCCGGGCCTGTTGCGGCTGGCCTGCGATCTGGCCGCCTTACTGGAGGAGGGTGACCCGCTGCGTGGCCGTCAGGTGGGCGCCGATCTGGGCCGCCGACTGGACGCGGCCCGCTCCGGTCGCTATCGCCAGATGGCGGACAAGTGGTGGCGCCAGTTGGGTCAGGGCCACGCCAGCAAACCCGCTCACCACAGTGAAGCGGGCTGGTTGCTGGCGCTGGCCTATCCTGACCGCATCGCCCAGGGGCGGGGCGGCAGCGGACATCGCTTCCTGCTGTCCGGGGGCGCGGGCGCCACGCTGGAGGAGTCCGACCCGCTCTGCGCCGAGCCCTATCTGGTGGTGGCCAGCCTGAATGAGCGGGCCGGTCAGGGCGATGCCCGCATTCACCTGGCGGCAGCGCTCAATCTGGACGCTCTGAAAGCGGTGCAACCGGGGCTGTTTGAGACGGTTCGCCACGCCGGCCTGGACAGCGCCAGCGGTGCCCTGAAGGCGGAGCGCCAGACCCGCATTGGGGCCCTGGTGGTGGGTCGAGAGCGATTGTCGGACCTGACCGAGGCGGATTATCGCCTGGCGCTGCTGGATCATCTGCGGCGCAAAGGGCTGGAAGCGTTGCCTTGGAGCGACCGAGCCCGTACCCTGCAGGCCCGCGTGGCATTGGCCGCGCAAACTCTGACCACCGAATCCTGGCCGGATCTGAGCGACAGCGCGCTGTTGGCGGGGTTGGAGCAGTGGCTGGGCCCCTACCTGTCGGGCCTGACCAAGACCGGCCAGCTCAAGCAGCTGGACCTCTACCAGATCCTGCTGGACCAGGTGCCGTGGCAGGCTCAATCGCTGTTGAACAGTGAGCTGCCTGAGCGGCTGACCGTGCCCACCGGCAGCGCCCTGGCGTTGCATTACCACAGTGGCGGCGTCAAGCTGGCGGTTCGGGTGCAGGAGATGTATGGCCAGAGCGACACCCCGCGGCTGGCACGTGGTGCTTTGCCGGTGACCCTGGAGTTGTTGTCACCGGCACAGCGGCCCATCCAGATCACCCAGGACCTGGCCGGGTTCTGGGCTGGAGCCTGGAGTGAAGTAAAGAAAGAGATGAAGGGACGCTATCCCAAGCATTTGTGGCCGGACGATCCGGCCAATACGGCGCCGACCCGCAAGACCAAGCGGCACCTGACGTAACCGAATTTGATTGACTGAGATGGCAAAGACTCCGAACAACAACGCGCCGGGCGCGGAAACCAAGCGCAAACGCGCGCCCTCAACCAGCAAAGCGAAGGCCAAAACCGGCACCCGGGCAAAGGCCAAGCCGAAACCCAAACCGGCCGCGCAGCGCTCATGGTGGCGGCGTGCCGCGCTGATGATGGGCAAGCTGGCGCTGGTCGGCCTGGCCGTTGTTGCCCTGTATGGCCTCTACCTGGATACCCAGATTGCCCGCAAGTTTGAGGGCCAGCGCTGGTATCTGCCGGCGCAGGTGTTTGCCCGTCCCATGAGTCTCTATCCCGGTGCGCCGGTTACCCACATGCAGCTCAAGCAGGAGCTGGCACTGCTGGGCTACCGCAATACCGGCACCGCGGCCTCTGAGGGCGAATTTGCCGTGGCGGTGGGGCGCATCGAGATCTACCGTCGTGCCTTCGATGGCCCTAACGGCTATGAGTCGCCGATGCGGGTGATGGTCCACTTCAGTGAGAACCGGGTAACCCGACTGGTGCGCTCCAGTGACAGCCGTGACCTCGGCTTCCTGCAGCTCGAACCCCTGCTGCTGGATCGCATCATCACCGGCAACACCGAAGACCGTCTGTTTGTCCCCCGTGAGGGGATCCCGGAGTCGCTGGTGTCGGCGCTGCTGCGCACCGAGGACAACCAGTTCTACCAGCACCACGGCCTCTCCTTTACCGGCATTGCCCGGGCGGCGCTGGCCAACCTTAAGGCGGGCCGCACCGTGCAGGGGGGCAGTACCCTGACCCAGCAGCTGGCCAAAAACTTCTTCCTGACCCGTGATCGCACCCTGGTGCGCAAGGCCAACGAAGCGTTGATGGCGCTGATCATCGACGCCCGTTACAGCAAGGATGAGATCCTCGAGGCCTACCTGAACGAGGTCTACATGGGCCAGGATGGCAAGATCGCCATCCATGGTGTGGGGCTGGCGGCCTGGCACTACTTCGGCACGCCGCTGGATGAGCTGAACCTGGCCCAGCAGGCGCTGCTGGTGGCGATGATCAAGGGGCCCAGCTACTACAACCCCTGGCGCTACCCGGAACGCGCCATGCAGCGTCGTGATCTGGTGCTCAAGCTGATGATCGAAGAGGGGCTGATCTCGCCGCGTCAGTACAGCACCTACACCCAGATGGATCTGGCCCTGCGCGACCCCAACTGGCGCCAGCGCCATAAACTGCCCGCGTTCCGCACCATGATGCAGCGTGAGCTGGCCCAGCGCTTTGGCGACAACATCCTGAATCAGTCCGGCCTGAAGGTGTACACCACCCTCGATCCGCTGGCCCAGCGTGCCGCCGAGAAAGCGGTGGAGCAGGGGATGGCGCAGATGGTACGGGACCGCAAAGACGACAAGCTGCAGGCCGCCATGGTGGTGGTTGACCGCTATAACGGCGGGGTGCTGGCACTGGTGGGCGACCGTGACCCCAGCTACCTCGGCTTCAACCGGGCACTGGATGCCCGCCGTCCGGTGGGCTCGCTGCTGAAACCCTTTGTCTACGAAACCGCGCTGGAAGCCCCGCAGCAGTTCAGCCTGGCGACGCCGCTGAAGGATGAGCCGATCAGCCTGAAAAGTGGCGGTGGCCAGGTGTGGTCGCCCCAGAACGTGGATAAGAAGTTCCGCGGCCAGGCCAGCCTGCTGGACAGCCTGGTGTACTCCTACAACGTGCCTACGGTGAACCTGGGGATGGCCATCGGCCTTGAGCCGGTGATCAGCACCCTGCGCAAATCCGGTTGGCCCGATCGCATCACCCCCAACCCGGCCCTGTTGCTGGGGGCGCTGGACGCCAGCCCGTTACAGGTGGCCCAGCTCTACCAGACCCTCGCCGACAGTGGTCGCTACCGCCCGGTCTATGCCATTGGCCATGTGCTGAACAAAGAGGGCGAGCGACTGGTGGAACAGAAGAGCACCTCAGAGCAGGTGTTGTCGCCCCAGGCCACCTGGCTCACCAACTACGCCATGACTCAGGTGGTGGAGCGCGGTACGGCACGACGCCTGAAGCAGCAGTTCCCCCACACCACCCTGGCGGGCAAAACCGGCACCACTACCGCCGGTCGTGATGCCTGGTATGCCGGCTTTGATGACCGTGACGTGGTGGTGACCTGGGTCGGCCGCGACGACAACTCCGATGCCGGGCTCTATGGCAGCTCCGCTGCGCTGCCGCTGTACCAGCGTTACCTGGATGAGCGGGAGCCGCTGTCGCTGGTGCTGACCCGTCCGGGGAACATTGTGAATGGCCATTTCCAGACCGCCTCCGGCGTGCCGGTGGCATCGGACTGCATCGATGCGGTAGCGCTGCCGGCGGACGCCGCCAGCTGGCCTGACCCCCGTGGTTGCCAGGGGGGTGAACGGGCTAAAAACTGGCTGGAGCGGATTTTTAGTTTCTAATGGGACGAACGGCGCATTTTTGGCCGTTCGAACATTGTTATTCACTGCATATGAAATACTATGCAGCGGATAACGATAACATGTCATGGTGACGCAAGAATGAATGACGGCTCTACTCCGCAAGCCGCCCCTGGGGCGGCTTCTTCACGCTGGCAAATGCCAGATACCCTTATCCTGATCTTCGGTGTGGCGCTGTTGGCGCTGGCTCTGACCTACATCATCCCGGCCGGCAGCTTCCAGACTGAAGAGATCCACTACACGGTGGAAGGGGTGGAAAAAACCCGCACTGTGGTGGATCCGGACTCGTTCCAGTATGCGCTGGATGAGAACGGTGAGGTGCTCTACAACAAAGTCGGCCTGTTTGAAGGCGGCGGCGGGGTAGGCTTCCTCAACTTCCCGTTCGAAGGGCTGGTCTCCGGCTCCAAGTGGGGCAGTGCCATTGGCGTCATCATGTTTATGCTGGTGATTGGCGGTGCGTTTGGTGTGGTGATGCGCACCGGCACCATCGACACCGGCATTTTGCGTCTTATCGACAAGACCCGCGGTAACGAAGCACTGTTTATCCCGGTGATGTTCACCCTGTTCTCACTGGGTGGGGCCGTATTTGGTATGGGTGAGGAGGCGGTGGCGTTTGCCATTATTATCGCGCCGCTGATGATCCGCCTGGGCTACGACGGCGTCACCACCGTGATGGTGACCTACGTGGCCACCCAGGTGGGTTTCGGCGCCTCCTGGATGAACCCCTTCTCCGTGGCCGTGGCTCAGGGCATCGCTGGCGTACCGGTGCTGTCCGGTGCCGAATACCGCATCGCCCTGTGGGTGGGCTTCACTCTGGTGGGCATCCTGTTCACCATGTGGTACGCCCGTGGCGTCAAAGCCGACCCGACCCGCTCCTACAGCTTCCACACCGACAAACACTTCCGCGACCAGCCGATGGGCGACCTGGCCTCCAGCCGCTGGGGCCTGGGCGATACTCTCGTACTGCTGACCGTGATTGCCACCATGGTGTGGGTGATCTGGGGCGTGGTAGTGAACGCCTGGTACATCCCGGAGATCGCTTCCCAGTTCTTCACCATGGGCCTGGTGGCCGGTCTGATTGGGGTGTTCTTCCGCCTCAACAACATGACCATGAACGACGTCGCCTCCTCCTTTAAAGAGGGCGCCGCCATCATGCTGCCAGCCGCGCTGCTGGTGGGTTGTGCCAAGGGTATCCTGCTGCTGCTGGGCGGTGGCGAAGCCACCGAGCCGACCGTACTGAACTCCATCCTGAACAGCGCCGGCAACACCATTGGTGGCATGCCGGAAGTGCTGTCAGCCTGGTTTATGCTGCTGTTCCAGTCGGTGTTCAACTTCTTTGTGACCTCCGGCTCCGGCCAGGCGGCACTGACCATGCCGCTGATGGCGCCGCTGGCCGACCTGGTGGGCGTCACCCGTCAGGTGGCGGTACTGGCGTTCCAGCTGGGTGATGGCTTTACCAACGTGATCGTGCCGACGTCTGCCCCGCTGATGGCCACCCTTGGGGTTTGCCGGGTAGACTGGGGCGACTGGGCTCGCTTCGCCTGGCGCTTTATGTTGCTGCTGTTTGTCCTGGCCAGCGTTGCCGTGGTGGGTGCCCACCTGTTTGGCTACGCCTGACGGCTTGGTCGCAGTGCACTGACACAGCGATAATTAAGCGGGCCAGCGGGCCCGCTTTTTGTTGCTAATAAGAGGCTGAGATGGGTAAGCGCATTCTCTGTATTGATACCGAACTGACCTGCTGGGATGACCCGGCATACCAGAAGGCGCAAACCTTGGAGATCATCCAGTTTGGCCTGGCGGAGATCGACATTGAGCGGTTCTGTGTCAGCCGCACCGGCAGCTACTACATCACCAACGTACGCCATCCCGTCAGCAAATTTTGCTACCAGTTGACCGGCATCAGCCAGAGCACCCTGGATAAGCGTGGCATGCCATTGGCGCAGGCGGCGGAGCTGCTGACCACCAAGTGGGGCGTTGGCCAGCGCTGGAATGGCCTGGTCAGCTGGGGCGATGAGCGTTCCTGGATGGCGCCGGATTTTGCTGCCAAAGGGGTGGACTACCCCTTCCATAACGGCCTGCTTAACCTGGCCGATTACTACCGATTTAACTTCTGTTCGCACCGCCGGGAGCGGGCTTCACTGACCAGCGCGGCCATTCGTTACGGCGTGGAAGTGGCCCAGCCACAACACAACGCGGAAGCCGACGCCCTGACCCTGGCTAATCTGGTGATGGCGATGATTCGGGCCGGTGACCTGTACCCGGCCCTGTGCCCGGACGACGAACAGTAAGGAGCGTTATGCCTTTTCAATCTGCCCCCATTATCGACCGACTGCAGCTGGACAGCCTGCCTGCGGGCCGTCATACCTTCCGTTTTGAGGCGCTGGCCAATGGCATCGGGCAAAGCTGGCTGGTGCCGGTTCTGGTTTACCGGGGCAGTGAGCCGGGCCCCAGAGTGATGGTCACCGCCGGGGTGCATGGCGATGAACTCAATGGTGTGTTGACCGCCCAGCAACTGGGGCGGGAGCTGGATTACCGCAGCCTGCGCGGCACCGTGGTGCTGGTGCCCGGGCTCAACCCCTCCGGGATGCTGGCGCGCCACCGTGACTTTATGCCGACCGACCCGGACAGCTCCAGCTTCAACTTCAACCGCCTGTTTCCCGGCCGCGAGCAGGGCAACAGCGCCGAGCGATACCTGCACCGGTTGTGGCATGGCTTGCTCAAAGGCAACGCTGACTACGCCATCGACCTGCACACCCAGACCCGTGGCGCCCGCTACCCGCTGTTTGCTTTCGCCGATTACCGCATCCCGGCGGCGCTGGCGATGGCTCGGGCGGTGGGACCGGATTGCCTGCAGGATGACCCGGGCGAACCCGGCGTATTGGAAACCGTCTGGAATCAGCATGATGTGCCCTGCATCACCCTCGAGGTGGGCGGCGGCAGTATCGCCGAGCGCCACACCGTGCAGCGTGCGGTGGCGGGCCTGCACCGGGTGCTGCATCAGCTGGGGCTGACCGAAGCACGACCCACCCCCGAAGGGTGCGAGCCGGTCTCGGTGCCGGCAGAGGGCCGGGCCACCACTACCATCCGGGCGGAGCTGGGGGGACTGGCTCTGCCTCAGGTGGCACTGGGGCAGGCGGTGGCATTGGGGCAGCTGGTGGCGATTCAGTACGACGCTTTCGGCGCCGAAGCCCGCCACTATCACGCGCCGATTGCCGGTTGGGTGCTCAGCATCAACGATGATCCAATGCGCGAACCCGGCACTCTGCTGGTACGTTTGCTGCACAATTGATGAAAAAATGCGCGCCTGAGGGGCGCGCGTTTTGCTTTGTGAGGTCCCCCCGTTGCCCGGCTTGTGAGCAGGGTGTAGGTTTCATAACAACTCATTTTCAGTAAGGTTTTGCACGGATGTCCGACGACGCGCAGCGATTAGCTACCCGCATCACTCGCCTGGTTCAGGCGCTCTCTACCGGGGTCTACGAGCGCGATCGCGCCTTTAAGCTCTGTTTGCTGGCGGCCCTGACCGGTCAGAGCGTGTTTCTGCTGGGCCCGCCGGGGATCGGCAAAAGCCTGATCGCCCGCCGCATCATGCACGCCTTTAAAGAGGGCACCGCCTTCGAATACCTGATGAATCGCTTCTCTACTCCCGAGGAGTTGTTCGGCCCCCTCTCCATCCAGGCCCTGAAAGAGGAGGGACGTTACGTCCGCCTTACCGAAGGCTACCTGCCGGAATCCACCGTGGTGTTCCTGGATGAGATCTGGAAAGCCGGTCCGGCCATTCTGAATACCCTGCTGACCGTGGTGAATGAGAAGGTCTACCGCAACGGCAATCAGGAGATCAAAGTGCCGATGCGGCTGTTGATCACCGCCTCCAACGAGCTGCCGGATGGCGATTCCAGCCTGGAGCCGCTGTACGACCGCATGTTGCTCCGGGTCTACGCCGACAAGGTGGCAGAGAAGGGCCACTTCCAGGCGATGATCAATGACACCTCCGACGTTTACGGTGACCCGGTGCCCGAGGGGCTCAAGATCACCGAAGAGGAGTACGAGCGCTGGCAGCGGGAAGTGAAAAACGTCACCCTGCCGGAGCCGGTGTTCGAGAAGCTGTACCAACTGAAGCTGCTGGTGGACGAACGTCAGGAAGCCAACCCGGAGCTGGACCTCTACATCTCCGATCGACGCTGGAAAAAGTCGGTGTCGCTGCTGCGTGCATCCGCCTACTACAACGGCCGCATGACCGTCTCCCCCACCGACCTGCTGATCCTGCGTAACTGTTTGTGGCGCGATATGGCCACCCGTGAGCGGATCCAGGGCGTCATGAGCGAATACGCCCGGGAAGTGGCGTTTGAGCAGGGGGAAACCCAGCGTCAAATCCTGTTCCTGCAGGGCGAATTGGCGCGGTTGGAGCGCTCCCGGGCTGAAGGGATGGCGCCGGGGCTGAAGCGCACCAGCGGCCTGCGCGGTGAGCGGGTAGAACTGAATCTGGACGAGGCGCTGAAGGAGAACCGGGCGGCGGTAGGCCCCATGGTGACCCTGCTGCCGCTGATCCCCTGTGGCCCGGTCAGTCAGGAGGTTGAAGAGCCGCTGCTGCGGCTGCGGGTGGCGGAAGGTGAACTGCAGAAACGGGTGGCCGCCGGTGAAGGCACCGCCGCGGTGTTCATCAATGACCTGGAGCGCAACGCCTACCATGTTCAGCTCGGACTGGATGCGGAGCAGCGCCTGATCATCAAGGATGTGGCCGGGGCGGAGATCCCGCTGGCGGTGCTGGGTCCCTGGGCGGTCAGCCGTGACACCCGCGATGGCTGGGATAACGCGCTGGCGCACATCGTCTCGGAAACCCGCACCCTGGTGCAGGACGCCAATATCCACCGTCGCAACTTCAACGCCACCATGCCCCACAACTTTATCGATACCGACCTGACCGACATGGTGACTGACAGCCTCGATGATCTGGCTGAGCAGCTGGCGGCACTGGAGCAGGGCATCGAGCAGGCGCAGGCGCTGGGGGCGCGCATTCGGGCCGCTTACGATGCCGTTTGATACCGAACGGGAACGCCAGGATCCGGCCCAGCAACAGGCCCTGAAAAACCTGGTGGGCCGGGTGATGGACCGACAGCAACGGCAGGTGATCGGTCAGGTTCAACGGGAACGCCGCCTGCGTCATGAGGGGCTGAATCACGCGCTGGAGCGCGAGGTGACCCGCTGGGGTGACCGCCTGCAGGCGGTGGTGTTGCACCAGTCTCTGCCCGCTGCCGGGCGTCGGGAGATTACCCTGCTGGAGCGCTGTCGAGGGCTGGACCCGGAAGCGCTGGCGGAGGAGATCCCGGCGTTCCGGTTGCAGCTGAAGGGCCACTCTCCGATGGAGGGGGTGCTGCGGGGGCTGGCGGAGAAGTTACCCAAGCTGTCCCACGCTGCGCTGGAGCAGGCCCACGCGGAACTGGTGGCGCAGTGGGAGCAGAGCCTGGAGCAGCGCTATCTGGCCGAACAGTTGGCGCTGCTGGATGAACAGCGGGCCGAGCTGTTGGCGGACCTCTACCGGCGACTGGATGGCACTGAAGACCTCAGTGCACTGATCCCGGTGTCTCACCCCTCGGAAGTGGGGCGGTTGTGGGACATGGCCGATGTGCCGCTGTCCCGCCGCCAGATGAAGGGGCTGACCCAGCTGGCGGACTTCCTCGGCAAACAACCGGAGATCAAGCGTCTGGCCGACCAGATCGGCAAGATGGCCAAAGCCTCGAACCGGGGCCCGTTAAAACGGGTAAAGGAGAAAGCGATCGTCAGCGAGCAGCGTTTCAGTACGCTGCCGGAGGAGGTGGCAGGGGTGCAGCAGGGCAAAGACCTGGGCCGGCTGTTGGCGGTGGCCACCTCATTGCTCTCCAGCGAGGAGCTTGAGTTGCTGTTCTTCAAACAGCTGATCGACTCCCAGCTGCTGATCTACGAGATGAAGGGCAAGACGCCGGAGAAAGGGCACCTGAAACCGGTGTTCCGGCATCGTCACGCCGATGTGGAGGACAACGGTGGCCCCTTTATCCTCTGCATCGACACCTCCGCCTCGATGGCGGGCCAACCGGAGCGCTGCGCCAAGGCGCTGGCCCTCTCGTTGATGCGTGAGGCGGTCAAAGCCGACCGTGACTGCCGGGTGATGATCTTCTCCACCGCCGTGAAATCCTTTGACCTGCTGGGCAGCCACGGCCTGAGCCAGGCCCGGGATTTTCTCGGTTACCGTTTTCACGGCGGCACCGACATCGGCCAGTGCATCGAGCACGCCTGCGAAGCGCTGAACCTGGTGCCTTTTGCCAATGCCGATGTGGTGGTGGTCTCTGACTTTATTGCGCCGCGGCTTAAAGGCGAGGCACTGTCCTCACTGGAAGCGGCGCAGCAGCGTGGCAACCGGTTTCATGCGGTGGCGCTGTCCCGGGAGGGCAACCCGGCCCTGCTGGACCAGATGAACCATCTGTGGCCATTGGAAACCTCCATCTGGGGGCGGGTAAAAGCGCAAAAACGCTGAAAATCTCGTCCAGGCCGAGCAAGATGCTGGAGCGACCTCACGTTGTTGGGGCATAATGTGCCCGTTTTCCCATTTTTAGCGGCCAGGTAGTAGAGGAGCGCCCATGTCTTGCCACCGTATTGATGAACTGTTGGAGCTGTTGGAGCCGGTGTGGCAGAAACATCAGGATCTCAACCTGACCCAGATGCTGGCCAAACTGGCCGAAGAAGCGGGTTTCACCGGCCCGTTGGCGGAGCTGACCGACGACGTGTTGATCTACCATCTGAAGATGAAAGAGACCGGTGAGGGCAAGATGATCCCCGGCATCGCCAAGGATTATGTCGAGGACTTCGACTGGAAAGGGGCGATTCTCAAGGCCCGCGGTTTTGACGACAGCGAGCGCTGAGTCAGCACAGCCCCAATAAGCAAACACCCCGCCTTGGCGGGGTGTTTTGCGTTCTGAGCTTCAGAACTTTTTCGGTGCGAAACCGGTGACCTGTTCCAGGCCCATCTGGCGACCCAGCGCGGTCATCGGGTGCACCACCACCAGACCACGCACGGTTTTCTTCAGCTTGCCCAGGTCCGCCTGCTCCTCTTTGCTGAGAGCGCGATGGAACGGCAGGGATTGCACCTTGGCGCCCTGCTGGTTCACCTGGCGGTTCAGGGTGGTTTTCACGCTTTCGATGCGCTTGGTCAGCGCAGCAACCTCTTCATTGAACTGGTCGATAACCGGTTGGTCACCGCGGCGATGGGCCGCATCCAGTTTGCGCTTGGCGCCATTGAGCTTGTTATTGAGCTGGTGCAGCTCCTGCTTCAGTTTCATGGGGGTCCTCAGTGCGGCGCGAAGCCGGGGGAAGGTAATGGGGCAAGTATACCACTGCCCAGCCACCAAGTTTCACCTCAACGCGTTTACTTGAAGCGGGGAGAACAGCAAGGTAAATGCCCCTTAGGTGGCACAGCAGGAAATGTGAATAAAATGTTTTCTGTGCAAATGGAGTGTTGTGCAATCGATAAATGCAGAGGGATCCCACTGCGTGTGGCGCCGATTTTAGTATGGGCGCCTTGGCGAAAACGTTATAGTTTCAAACACTTCAGCCGTTCGGGTCAGGGACATGATGTCCAATCTATGAAGGGGCAGGGTTGTGCCGGTTAGTGGTCATTTCGACCGCGCTGGCTTCAGACAACCGCCATTATCAAGGATGACAGTGATGATGCACGCAGCAGTCTCTCAATACGTGTTCTCCGGTAACCCCAGCTGGTCCAATATGCTGGTGTCCGGACTCTCCACCATCTTTACCCAACACCAGTTCCATCAGGTGACCCACCTCGAAACCTTGTGGGACCTGAAGGATAACGATCTGGTGATCTACGACAAAGCCAGCCTCGGCAATCCCGCTTCCCAGCTGATCTCCCCGCTTGAACGTGGCGGCAAATGGCTGATCGTCAACTCCGACCCGCTGAATGATGAGAGCGCCGTGGGCTTTATTGCCCTGGGGTTCTCCGGCCTCATCGTCCGGGATTACACCCTGGAGATGCTGCCGCGGGCGATTCGGGCGCTGCTGGCGGACCAGCTCTGGTTCAGCCGCGAAGCGATGTCGTCGTCACTGAAGCAGTTGGTGAACGTGGGCGGGCACTGTGGCCACTCGGTCAACGTGCTGGGCGCGCAGTACCAGTTGTCGGCCAAGGAGCAGCAGGTGTTCCACTACCTGCTGCAGGGCAAAAGCAATAAGGAGATTGCGCTGGGGATGAACATCAGTCTCAGCACGGTGAAGAACCACGTCTCCAATATCCTGCAGAAAACCCACAAGCAAAGTCGGCACCAGCTCACAACCTTGCTACTTGACGGTCCTGGGGAGAAAAGGCAGGCACTCAGCGTCCCCGCCTGACCAGGACCAAATTAGGTCGAAATTGACCAGCACAATGGCCATGTGGCCAATATCAGCCACCGGGGCCCGGCAGTACATTACCTCCTGAGAGACGAATCCAAACCATGGACACCGCATCCAAAGGAGATGAATGATGAAAGCCTCTGTTGCCGCTGTAATGATGACCGCCCTGGTAACCACTGGTGCCGCTGCCAACAACTGGTCCAGCAACCCGGATGACCACCCGAATGGCGCTTCTACTTTCTACGTGGAACTGAACGGTAGCGTACCTCAGCGTTGCCAGATGTTCTCCAAGCAGGAGAAGAGCATTGAGCTGGACCTGGCCAATGGCGGTGCTGAGCAGTTCCGTTTTAAGGCCTGGTGTAACAATGACAACGCCAAAGGCATGCTGGTTGTTGGCGCCGCTGCCCTGACCAACACCAGCAACAACACTGATGTGATTCCGCTGATCGTTTCCATCAACAACGTAGAAGGCAAAATCAACGAACAGCAAAACGCGGGTACCCCTGAAAACTACCACGCGATTGAAACCGGCATCGACGTAAGCAAAAGCACCGATTCCGGCAAGGCTGGCCAGTACAACGTACTGAAGATCAAGCCGGAGCTGAACGGCTGGGAAAAAGCCGGTGAGTACAAGACCAACATGTACGTGTCTCTGTACCCGATGTAATCCCGGCGCTGACGGATTCATCAAAAACAAAGGGGCCTCAAGGCCCCTTTTTAGGAGGTTGTTATGCGGCTAGGCGCCGTTTTGCTCTCTGTGTTGCTGGGGTTTGCACCGGCACTGCAGGCGTTTGAGTTGCTGCCGATGGTGGCGTTTCTGTCTGAAAAGGGCAGCAACAGCGAACACGTCTTTCAGGTGGTCAACACCTCCGACAAGCCGTTGCCGGTCGAAGTGCAGGTTAAGTACCGCGATGTCACCGGTGATAAGCCGGAGGTGCTGCTCGATTCCGACGATTTCTTTGTGTTTCCGCCTCAGGTGCTGATCCCGCCGAGTCAGACCCAATCCGTGAAAGCCAAGTACATCGGCCAGCCCCTGTCCGAAACCCAGTCCTACCGCGTGGTGTTCAGCCAGTTGCCCATCGAGGACGAGTCTGACGCCAGTGCCATCAGCATGCTGTTTCAGGTTGGCGCGCTGGTGTTTGTCGGCCCGGACCAGACCGAACAGCGCCTGCTGGCGGAGATCCGTGACGGCAACCAGCTCTACCTGGAAAACCAGGGCACCGGGGTGGTGATCATCCCCCAGCTGAACTTCAGTGTCAGTGCCGATAACGGCCAGTACCAGTGGCAATGGGAACAAATTAAACCGTTGATCGACCGCCAGTTCCTGGCCCCTAAGCAGCACGTCAGCGTCGCAGTGGAGAGCCTGATGAAGGGCACCGTCACCCAGGCCAGTGTTGAGGTGAAGGAACGCCGCTGATGACCCTGGCCCTGGTTAAGCTGTCGGGGCGCCGCCTGTGGGGCTGGCTGGCGTTGTTGCCCCTGAGCGTATCGGCGATGACCATGACCTTGCCGCTGCAACTGGCGGGCAATGGACTGGGCGATGTGCCGGTGGTGTTCGAAGGCGTTGCAGTCTACGCGGTGGAGTTGCCGGCGCTGCAGTCGCTGTTGGGCCGTCGGGTTTCCGATGAGGTTTGGACCCTGCTGCAAAACGAGATGGGCCCGCGCCGCGAAATCCGCTTTGAGCAGCTGGAAGCGGCTGGCATCACCCTGACGCTGGATCCGGCCACCCTCTCTCTTCAGGCCAGCATCGCACCCGAAGCGCACGGGGACATCTCGGTCAACTTTGGCGAAGACACCACCCAGTTCGCGCCCAGCCCCAGCGCCGGGTTCAGTTGGCTGAACAGCTTTAATCTGGCCCATAACGAAAGCTGGCAGGACAGCGACAACAGCCGCTTCTCCAGTTTGGAGTGGCTGGCGCAGATGAACATTGGCGGCGCAGAAGGCGTCAACCTGCAACTGGCCAACTATCTGGAGCTGGAGGACGACAGTACCAGTGTGCTGCGTGGTGAGTGGCGCGCCTACTACGACAATCCCTACCAGCCTTACCGCCTGTCGGTGGGGGACATTGAGGGCGGCGTGGCCGGCCATCTTCCCGGTGGCAGCTTTGGTGGTATCGCCATCGAAAGTGATTACGCCACCCTGCAGCCGGAGCGCACCATCGGCCCCACTAACAATCAACTGCTGGTGCTGCAGGAATCCGCGGATGTGGAGATCTCCATCAACGGCCAGGTGATCTTCAGTGGCCGTCAGGAGGCGGGGCGCTTCAATCTGACCAACCTGCCGATGGCCAATGGCGCCAACGACATCGTGGTGCGCATCACCTACCTGTCCGGCCGCACCGAAACCCGGGTGTTCTCCCAGTTCTACAACAACACCCTGTTGCAGCAGGGGATGGTGAACTACGCCTTCAGTGCCGGTGTGCCGTCCCTGTTTGGTGATGATGGGGTGGAATACCAGGACGGCTGGGCCGCCAACGGCTTTGTGGAATATGGCGTTAGTGAAAACCTGACCCTGGGCCTTAACGGTGTGATCGGCCAGTACGGTTACCTTCTGGGCACCACGGCCACCATGGGCACCCGTTGGGGCAATTTCTCCGCCCGCCTGTCGGGCAGTCACAGCGACGAGTTGGACTTTGGCCATATTGCGTCACTGAGCTTTGAAAGCCGGATTATCGGCAGTGCCGAGGGCAGTGCCCCCAATTTGCGGATGACCCTGGAGCGGGCCAGCGACTTTTCCGCCCGGATGTGGGAGGAAACCCAGCAGCCCCTGAGTTACGACCGGGTGCTGGCCAACTACGTCTGGACCATCAATGAGCAGTGGGACGCCACCCTGTCCGGCTCCTACTTTAATGACGAATTTGCCGGAGAGACCCTGAGCGCGTCATCCCAGGTGAACTGGCGTTACGGCGACTTCATTCTCGGTGGCGGGGTCAGCTACAACAACGACCCGCAGCTGGAGGGGGATGAGGTCGCCTATTTTGTCACCTTCGACTGGTACTGGGCGCATCCCCAGCACGGCTATACCGTGGGCGCCAACTACAACACCCACAACAACCGGGCGCGCCTGAACGTCAGCCGCTCCAACAACGACCGGGTTGGCAGCATGGGCTTCCGGGCCCAGGCCGAATACGACGATTTCCAGGACCGGGAAACCGCGGTGCTGAACTACACCGCCAACCGGGCTCGGGTGGAAGGCGAGGTGGAGCGAAGCCGCAGTCATAGCGGTGGTGAGCCGCTCTATACCGCGTCAATCCGGGCCAATACCGCCATCGGCTTTGCGGATGGCAAAGTGGGGTGGGGACGGGCACAGCCGGGCCCCTTCCTGGTGACTCAGCTGCATCCGACACTGGAAGCGCCGGCGCAGGTGGGGGTTTCCCAAGGGGGTTACCTGGCGGAGGCAACGCCCTGGCTTGGCAGCCTGATACCGCTGGACCTGGCCTACGCCAACAACATGGTCGACATCGGTGTTGAGGACGCCCCCCTTGGGTATGACTGGGGCCAGAGCCGCTACACCCTGTCACCGGGTGCGGCCACCGGCCACTTTGTCGAAGTGGGTTCCGATAGCGCGTATACCGTGCACGGCATCCTGCTGGATGAAACCGGCGCACCGATTGGCTACCGCCAGGGCGAGTTGCAGCAGGGCGACCTGAGACTGTCTTTCTTTACCAACAAAACCGGCCGGTTCTATATCCAGGGCGCCAGCCCGGGGCGTTATACCCTGGTGGTGCTGGGCCCGCGATTCCGACCACTGTCGCTGGAGATCGCACCGTCCGATTCCAGCCTGATCAACTTAGGGACATATCACGTGGAATGCGTGAAGGAGGAGTGTCGTGACAATCCGTAGGATGATAGGACTGGCAGTATTGGCAACCTGCCTGCTGCCGCTCGGCGCCCGGGCTGAGCCCTGTGAGGGCAATTGGGAAGTGGAGTTTCGTACCGCTTCCGCCACCTCAGATCTCAAAGGCGACCGCGGTACCTGGGTGCCGGCCACGCTGCTGATGGACCGCTCGTTGGCGCGCTGTGCGCGGGAGTTTGTGCTGCAACCGGCCCGGGGAGGGCGTTTGACCCTGACCGGCCCGGCCGCCAATCCGGCCTACCAGATCACCAACGCACTGCGTCAGAACATCAGCCCCACCGGGCGGGACCGTTATGTGATGCCATTGATCGGCAAGCAGAGACTGGAGTTCTGGCTGCACATTCCCGGCGGGCGTGACCTGATGCCCGGCAACTACGCGGGGGATCTGCGCGCCCAGATCACCGGCCAGAAGGCGGAGGGGCCGCGCAACCTGAACTTTGATTTGGCGGTGGCGCCCTATGTCCGGGCCAAATTGCCCACCGAAGGCACTGGCTGGATCAGCGGAACCGGGCCGTCAGTGAAATTGGAGCTGGGCGACCTGAGTCGCACCAATCGTCAGACTCTGCCGGTGGTGGTGGAGAGCAACGGCTTTGTGCAGATGAGCCTGTCGTCCCAGAACCAGGGCTCGCTGAAGCACCTGCGCAACAGCGATATCGAGGTGCCTTACGTGGTGAAGGTGGCCAAGCGTCAGTACCAACTGACGGATCAGGTGAAGATCGACGTGGCCCAGCGGCCGGTGCGCGGTCAGCGGGTTGAACTGGTGTTTGAAAATGAGGCCCAGCCCTATGCCCGGGCGGGCAAATACCAGGATGTGGTGACCATCAGCCTGTTTGCTCGCTGAGCGGAGCAGACCCAAGTCAAAAGCCACGGCGACTGCCGTGGCTTTTTTGCTGGTTCCTGGCGGCGATCAGGCGTTCAGGGCCTGCTCCAGATCCGCCAGGATGTCGTCGATGTGCTCGATGCCCACCGACAGGCGGATCATCTCCGGGGAGACCCCGGCCTGCTTCTGCTCCGCTTCGGTCAGCTGGCGGTGGGTGGTGGAGGCCGGATGGCAGGCCAGTGACTTGGCGTCACCGATGTTCACCAGCCGCTTGAAGATGGTCAGCGCATCGTAGAACCGCACGCCCGCCTCATACCCATCCTTCAGCCCGAAGGAGAGGATGCCGGAGGGACGGCCGCCGGTGTACTTCTCCGCCAGCGGGAAGTAGGGCGATTCCGGCAAACCGGCGTAGCTGACCCAGCTGACCTTATCGTGAGCCGCCAGATACTGGGCCACCTTCAGCGCGTTCTCGGTGTGGCGCTCCATCCGCAGTGACAGGGTTTCCAGCCCCTGCAGCAGCATAAAGGCGTTCATGGGCGACAGCGCCGAACCGGTGTTGCGCAGCGGCACGGTGCGGGCCCGGCCGATGAACGCGGCATCGCCAAACGCCTCGGTGTACACCACGCCATGGTAGGCCGGTTCAGGCTGATTCAGGGCCGGGAAGCGCTCGGCGTGTTGGGCCCAGGGGAAGCGGCCGCTGTCGACGATAACGCCCCCCAGGGTGGTGCCATGGCCGCCCACGTACTTGGTGAGTGAATGCACCACAATGTCGGCGCCAAAGCTGATGGGCTTGCACAGCACCGGCGTGGCCACCGTATTGTCGACAATCACCGGCACCCCCTGGGCGTGGGCCAGCTCCGCCAGGCGCTCGATATCGACGATATTGCCCGCCGGGTTACCGATGCTTTCGCAGTACACCGCCTTGGTGTTGCCATCAATCAGTGCCGCCAGGCTCTCTGGTTGATCGTCTTTGGCAAAGCGCACTTCGATGCCCTGGCTGGGCAGCATGTGGGCGAACAGGGTGTAGGTGCCGCCATAGAGTTGCGGGGTGGAGACGATGTTGTCGCCCGCCTGCGCCAGTGTCTGGATGGCGTAGTTGATGGCGGCACTGCCCGCACTTACCACCAGCCCGGCGATGCCCCCTTCCAGCGCCGCCATGCGCTGCTCCAGCACATCGTTGGTGGGGTTCATGATGCGGGTGTAGATGTTGCCCGCCACCGACAGATTGAACAGGTCAGCGCCATGCTGGGCATCGTCGAACTCGTAGGCCACGGTCTGGTAGATGGGCGTCGCCACCGCCTTGGTGGTCGGGTCGGTCTCGTAGCCGAAATGGAGGGAGAGCGTTTCGTCTTTCATCGGGCATCCTTCGCCAACAGGGGGTCAGTCGATAATACCCGCTGGGCAAAAGATGAACAGGCCGAGGCCGATGCGCGGGGGCTATGGTTTGATAAGCGATGGCAGACGGCAATAAAAAACGGCGCCACTGGGGCGCCGTTTTCTCGGTGTGGCTGGGGGTTAGCCGGCTTCTTTGAGGGAAGCGGTCAGCTCCACAATCGCCTTCTTACCATCGCCGAACAGCATCAGGCTGTTGTCCATGGCGAACAGCGGGTTGGGCAGGCCGGCAAAGCCGGGGCTCAGAGAACGCTTCACCACCACCACGGTTTTGGCTTTGTCGACGTTGAGGATCGGCATGCCGTAGATCGGGCTGCCTTTGTCCTCACGGGCCATCGGGTTGGTCACGTCGTTGGCACCGATAACAATGGCGACGTCGGTCTGCTCGAACTGCGGGTTGATCTCATCCATCTCAACCAGCTGCTCGTAGGGCACTTCCGCCTCGGCCAGCAGCACGTTCATGTGGCCCGGCATACGTCCGGCTACCGGGTGGATGGCGTACTTCACGTCGGCACCACGGGCCTGCAGCACATCAGCCAGTTCACGCACCGCGTGTTGCGCCTGGGCCATCGCCAGACCGTAGCCCGGGACAATCACCACGCGCTCGGCGGTTTCCAGCAACATACCCACTTCGTCCGGGGAGGAGGATTTCACCTTGCCGGCGTACACCTCATCCGCATCGATGGTTTCGCCGCCTTCGGCCATCACACCAAACAGCACGTTGGGCAGGCTGCGGTTCATCGCCTTACACATGATCTGGGTCAGGATCAGGCCGGAAGCGCCTACCAGAGAACCGGAGATGATCAGCACGGTGTTGCCGCTGATAAAGCCCGCGGTCGCTGCGGCGATACCGGAGTAGGAGTTCAGCAGGGCGATCACCACCGGCATGTCGGCGCCACCAATCGGCAGCACCAGTGCCAGACCCAGCAGCAGGGCCACCGCCACCAGGGCAAACTGCCAGGTGTGGTTGGTGGGGTCGATAACGGTCATGGCCACCAGCGCCAGACCAGCCAGCAGCAGGGCTCCGTTGAGGAAGGTGTTACCGGGTACCGCGATGGGGTTACCGGAGATCTTTTCGCTCAGCTTGGCAAAGGCCACGAAGGAGCCGGACAGGGTGACGGCACCAATCAGCACGGTGATGCCGATGGAGATCATCGCCACCATGGAGGTCGCGGCGGCCGGGTCCCAGGCGTTGGCCAGCGCCACAAACAGGGACGCGCCACCACCAAAACCGTTCAGCATCGCCACCATCTCCGGCATGGAGGTCATCTGCACCCGGCGAGCCATGATGCCGCCGATGGCGCCACCCAGCACCATACCGGCGATGATCCATTCGTAGCTGATGATGTTGCGATCCAGCAGGGTGATCACCACGGCGATCAGCATACCGATGCTGGAGAGACGGTTACCCAGCACCGCAGTGCGGGGCTTGGTCAGGTTCTTGATGCCGAGGATAAACAGGACCGCGGCAACCAGGTAACTGGAGTAGATCAAGGTGTTGCTCATCGGTGTTTACTTCCTTTTGAACATGGCCAGCATGCGGTTAGTGACCATGTAACCGCCCACCACGTTGATGGTGGCCAGGGTTACGGCGATAAAGCCCAGAATGTTGACCAGCGGGCCAGAGCCGGAGCCAGCGGCCAGCAGGGCACCCACCAGGGTGATACCGGAGATGGCATTAGAGGCCGACATCAGCGGAGTGTGCAGGGTCGGCGGCACCTTGGTGATCAGCTCCACGCCAAGGAACAGGGCCACCACGAAGATGGTGATCAGCAGCATCAGTTCCATCAGTTGGTTTCCTTCTGGTTATCGTTGGCTTCGCTGTCCGCTTCGGCTTCGGCCGGGGCGGTTGGGGTCAGAGCGGGCAGGCCCAGCAACTCGCGCAGGCGCGGGTTGACCACTTCGCCATCCTTGCTGACAGTAACGTCGCGGATGATCTCATCCTCGAAGTCCCAGTTGATCTTGCCCTCTTTGGCCATCAGCATCAGCAGGTTGGTCAGGTTGGTGCCAAACATCTGGCTGGCGTGGTTGGGCACGGTGGCGGCGAAGTTTTTCGGGCCGATGATGGTGACACCGTGGTGAATCACGGTTTGGCCCGCTTCGGTCAGTTCGCAGTTACCGCCGGTTTCGGCGGCCAGGTCGATGATCACGGCACCGGGCTTCATCTGCATCAGCTGCGCTTCAGTGATCAGCACCGGGGCTTTGCGGCCCGGGATGGCAGCGGTGGTAATCACCACATCCTGTTGAGCCAGCACGTCGGCCATCGCCTGTTGCTGCTTGGCGATAAACTCGGCAGATTGCTCCTTGGCGTAGCCGCCGGAGGTTTCGGTGTCTTCCGCTTCGATATTGAGCTCCACCGGACGGGCACCGACAGAGAGGATCTGCTCACGGGCGGCGGGGCGGATGTCATAGGCTTCCACCACGGCACCAAGACGCTTGGCGGTGGCACAGGCCTGCAGACCCGCCACGCCCACGCCCATAATGAAGACGCGGGCCGGTTTCAGGGTGCCGGCGGCGGTCATCATCATCGGGAACAGCTGATGGGAGTGGGTGGCGCCCAGCAGGGCGGCTTTGTAACCGGCGATGGTGGCGTTACTGGACAGCACATCCATGGCCTGGGCCCGGGTGATGCGCGGCACCAGCTCCAGGGCAACGCCATTGATGCCGGCATCCGCCAGTTTCTGGGCCGCTTGCGGGCCCGCCAACGGGTCCATCATCGCCACCAGGGTCTGGCCACGGGTCAGGTGCGGCAGCAGGGCATCCAGTTCGTCACCACGGCCGTGGTGGGTCAGGACCACCTCGGCGTCCTTGAGCGCCTCGGTGCGGTCGGCGGCGATAACTGCGCCGGCCTCAACGTAACGCTCATCGTCAAAGCCTGCGGCTTCCCCGGCACCGCGCTCTACGGCGATGGTCAGGCCAGCCTGGGTCAGCTTACTGACGTTGGCGGGGATCAGCGCCACGCGGGTTTCCCCGGGGTAGATCTCCTTGATCACTGCGATCTTCACGAAGCGGTCCTCTTCATTGATGTGAGCATCCGGATCACCTTCCCGGATGCGGGCTCTGTGATAGGCGGCACAGTTTCCCATGCTCTGTGCGGTCGACGAAAGCCTCCGTGATACACCTGCCTACGATAGGGGCAATCGGAAAAACAATTTATTGTTTTACGTCACTTTGTGCGGAATTTAAACAGATGTTCAATATTCTATTTGGTTATAAAAATTCTGTAATCAGTATTTTTTATAAATAGAAGGCCTGCCTAACCTGTAGCCAACCCATCAGGACAGACAGGCAGATTATGTTGTTAAAGGAGTTTGACGCCGGGGCCGGCATGCTGGCCCCGGAACAGATCCAGACCCTGCGCACGCTGGCAGCGGAGTTAAACCCGGTGCAGGCGGCCTGGATCTCAGGATACCTGGCCGCCGTGGCCAACCAGGGCGCCAACCTCGGCAGCGCCGAGCCCGCTCCGGTGGCCGCCGCCCAAAGCGCCGCCCCCCTCACCATCTTGTACGGCAGCCAGACCGGCAACAGCCGTTCCGTGGCCACCGCCCTGGCCGATCGCGCCCGGGCGGAGGGTGTGGCGGTGACACTGGTGTCGATGGCGGACTACAAACCGCGCCAGCTGAAGAGCGAGCAACAGCTGCTGCTGGTGGTCAGCACCCATGGCGAGGGCGATCCGCCGGACGACGCCATCGCCTTCCACAAATTCCTGTTCTCTGCCCGGGCCCCCAAGTTGCCCGAGCTGCGTTACAGCGTGTTGGCGCTGGGTGACTCCAGCTACGATCACTTCTGCCAGACCGGGAAGGAATTCGACCTTCGTCTGGCGGAGCTGGGCGCCAACCGGTTGGCGGAGCGCGTGGATTGCGATGTTGATTTCGAGGATGCCGCAGAGCAGTGGCAGAGCGAGGTGATCAGCAAACTGGAAACCCCGACCGACTCAGCTGCTCCGACCGCCGCCGTGGTGCCCATCAGTGGCACCAGCAGCTACAGCCGCAGCCAGCCTTTCAGCGCTACCCTGCTGGCCAGCCAGAAGATCACCGGACGCCACTCCATCAAGGACACCCGCCATATTGAGCTGAGTCTTGAGGGCTCCGGCCTGAGCTACCAACCGGGCGACGCTCTTGGGGTCTGGATGGACAATGACCCGGCGCTGGTGGCCGAACTGCTGGCGGCGACGGGCCTGTCCGGCGACGAACCGGTGACCCTCAAAGAGAGCAGCCTGCCTCTGCGCCAGGCGTTGACTGAACAGCTGGAGCTGACCCTGCTCCACCCGGCGCTGGTTAAGGGCTGGGCGGAGCTGGCCGGGCATGCCGAACTGGACGCCGTGGTGGCGGACAGCGACGCCCTCAAAGCCTTCGTGCCCCAGCATCAGCTGCTCGATCTGGCCCGGCGTTATCCGGCCAAGCCCAGTGCGGAACAGCTGGTTTCGTTGCTGCGCAAACTGACCCCGCGCCTCTACTCCATCGCCTCCTCCCAGGCGGAAGTGGAGGAGGAGGTGCACCTGACCGTTGCCCTGGTCAGCGACCAGCGCGATGGCGAGGAGCGACTGGGCACCGTCAGTGGTGCGTTGGCCCGCCGTCTGGAAGCGGGCGCCGAAGTGCGCGTGTACGTCGAACCCAACAACAACTTCCGCCTGCCTGCGGACGACAACACACCGGTGATCATGATTGGTCCCGGCACCGGCATCGCTCCGTTCCGCGCCTTTCTGCAGGAGCGCGACGCCCGCGGTGCCGAAGGGGACAACTGGCTGTTCTTTGGTAACCCCACCTTTACCGACGACTTCCTCTATCAGGTGGAGTGGCAGGGCTACGTGAAATCCGGCCTGCTGACCCGCATCGACCTGGCCTTCTCCCGCGACCAGCAACACAAGATCTACGTGCAGGACCGCCTTCGCGAGCAGGGCGCCGAGCTTTACGCCTGGTTGCAGCGTGGCGCCCACCTCTATCTCTGCGGCGACGCCCAGCGGATGGCCAAGGATGTGGAGGCGGCACTGCGGGCGGTGATTGCCGAACAGGGCCAACTCAGCGAAGACGCTGCGGCCGATTATCTGGAACAACTGCGCGCTGAGAAGCGCTATCAGAAGGACGTGTACTGATGAGCAAGCAAACCCATACCCTGCCGGATGAGCTGGCGCCGCTGGTGGTGCAGGGCAAGCTGGCCGATAACGAACGGATTAAAGGCCAGAGCAACCTGCTGCGCGGCACCATCGCCAATGATCTGCAGGACCCGCTGACCGGCGGCTTCAGCGCCGACAACTTCCAGCTGATCCGCTTCCACGGCATGTACCAGCAGGACGACCGCGATCTCCGCGCCGAGCGGGCGGAGCAGAAACTGGAGCCGCTGCACACTGTGATGCTGCGGGCCCGTCTGCCCGGCGGGGTGATCACCCCGACCCAGTGGCAGGCGATTGATGCTTTTGCCGGTGAGCATACCCACGCCGGCAGCATCCGCCTGACCACCCGCCAGACCTTCCAGTTCCACGGTGTGCTGAAGCGCGACATCAAGTCGATGCACCAGATGCTCAATCAGGTCGGTTTGGACTCCATCGCCACCGCCGGCGACGTCAATCGCAACGTCCTGTGCACCTCCAACCCGGAGCAGTCTGCACTGCACAGCGAAGCCTATGAGTGGGCCCGCAAGATCTCCGAACACCTGCTGCCCCGCACTCGCGCCTATGCCGAGGTGTGGCTGGATGGGGAGAAGGTGGAGAGCACCGAAGCGGAAGAGGAGCCGATCCTGGGTAAGACATACCTGCCGCGGAAGTTCAAAACCACCGTCGTGGTGCCGCCGCACAATGACGTTGACCTGCACGCCAATGACCTCAACTTTGTTGCCATCGCCGACAACGGCAAGCTGGTGGGCTTCAACCTGCTGGTGGGCGGCGGCCTGGCGATGACCCACGGTGACCACGCCACCTACCCGCGTACCGCCGATGAGCTGGGCTACCTGCCGCTGGAGAAAACCCTCGAGGTGGCAGCCGCCGTGGTGACCACCCAGCGCGACCTGGGCAACCGGGTGAACCGCAAAAATGCCAAGACCAAGTACACCATCGACCGGGTTGGCCTCGACGTCTTTAAGGCCGAAGTGGAGCGTCGCGCCGGGCTGACTCTGGCACCGACCCGGCCCTATCAGCTGACCGGCCGGGGTGACCAGTTTGGCTGGACCGCGGGCATCGATGGCAAGCATAACCTGACCCTGTTTATCGAGAATGGCCGCATCCTCGACTACCCGGGCAAAACCCTGAAAACCGGTATGGCCGCGATCGCGGCCATCCACCAGGGCACCTTCCGCCTCACTGCCAACCAGAACCTGATCGTGGCCGGGGTGGCCAGCGACGACAAAGCCACCATTGAGGCGCTGGCCCGACAGCACGGCCTGCTCGATGACCGCCACTCCGCTCAGCGCAAAAGCGCCATGGCCTGTGTCTCGCTGCCCACCTGTCCGCTGGCGATGGCCGAAGCGGAGCGGGTACTGCCGCACTATGTGGACCGGCTTGAAACCCTGCTGGCCAAGCACGGTGTGCCGGAGGAGGCGATCATCTTCCGGGTCACTGGCTGCCCCAACGGCTGTGGCCGGGCGATGCTGGCGGAAGTGGGGCTGGTGGGCAAAGGTCCGGGCAAATACAACCTGCACCTGGGCGGTAACCACAACGGCACCCGCATCCCCAGGCTGTACCGCGAAAACGTGGATGAAACCGAACTGTTTGACCAGCTGGATGCCCTGATTGGGCGCTGGGTGGCCGAACGGGAAGAGGATGAGCGCTTTGGTGATTTCGTGGTGCGAGCCGGGATCATTGCCCCGGTGATCATTCCCAAACAGGACTTTTACGCCTAAGGAGCCAGCGTATGGCAAGCCAAGCATTGCAGGATGTGCTGAGCCGGCCGGATGCGCCCGCCAGTCAGGCCAGCCTGACTGACCTGAATCGGGAGCTGGCCGGGCTCCGTGCTGAGCAACGGGTGGCCTGGGGGCTGGAACAGCTGCCGGGGGAGCACGCGCTCTCCTCCAGCTTCGGTATCCAGGCGGCGGTGATGCTGAAACTGGTGACGGCACAGCGTCCGGATATGCCGGTGATTCTGACGGACACCGGCCACCTGTTCCCCGAAACCTACCGGTTTATCGACGAACTGACCGAACGCCTCGGTCTGAACCTGCAGGTGTTCCGGGCCGAGCTGTCCCCGGCCTGGCAGGAGGCCCGCTATGGCCGGGAGTGGGAACAGGGCCAGGATGGCATCGACCGCTACAACCGCCGCAATAAAGTGGTGCCGATGCAAAGGGCGCTGGAGACGCTGGGCATCGGCAGCTGGTTTGCCGGCCTGCGCCGTGAACAGGCCAGCAGTCGGGCTGAGCTGCCCTTTCTGGAGGTGCGCTCTGGCCGCTTTAAGTTGTTGCCGATACTGGACTGGAGCAACAAGCAGGTGCACCAGTTCCTGACCGAGCATGAGCTGCCTTACCACCCCTTGTGGCACGAGGGTTATGTCTCGGTGGGGGACACCCACACCTCCCGTCCACTCGAACTTGGGATGACGGAGGAGGAGACCCGTTTCCATGGCCTGAAGCGGGAGTGTGGCTTGCACTACGAGATCTGAAATTCGGGTGCTGGTTTGACCAGACAGCGTTTGCGGCGGGTTCTGTGAGCCCGCCGCTATTTTAATAAGCAGTCGATTCAGCTGACCTTGCTATTTGTCGATTTTGGGGGATGATTCTCGCCACTTTATTCCCAATTTTCAGACCCATAATAGCGGCCCTCCATGAGTCTCAAACACCGATTGCAAGCCTTTATCGCGGTGGTGGTGATCACCGCCTGCGTGATCCTCACCGGGCTGTTGTTGCATCGCTACCAGGCGCAACAGCAAACCCAGATCCAACAACGCAGCCAGGACCTGCTGGCCAACTTCCAGGGCCAGTTTGACAGTTGGCTGGGGCAACGGGCCCGCACCGTGACAGCCATGGCGGACATTCTGGCTGAGCGCGCCTTGCAACCGGAGGTTTTCCACCTGTTGGCTCAGAGCGCCAACATCAATCGCCTGTACGCTGGTTACGCCGAAAACCACATCGTCTGGGACGACCTCAACAGCGTACCGCCGCGCATCGACGTGACCAGTCGCCCCTGGTATCAGCAGGCGATGGCCCAGAACGGCCTGATCATGACCGCCCCCTACCGGGATGCCAGTGGCGCCGATCAGACCGTGGTCAGCCTCGCCGCCCCCTTCCTGGGAGGCCATGAAGGGGTGATCGCCGCCGACATCACCGTTGATGCCATCGCCAACCTGGCGCTGTCAGCTCTGCCGGAGCAGGAGGGTCACCTGCTGCTGGTGGACAGCGACGGTCGCCTGCTGGCCCACCGTGACCCACAAGCGCGCCTGCAGCCCCTGAGCCAGCGCTACCCGGAACTGGACGCGGCCACCCGCAATCAACTGATTCAATCCGGTGTCCAAGTGCCCATGACCCTGGCGGGTGAGTCAGTGCTGGTGCAGGTGGGGCGGTTGCCGGGCAGTGACTGGCAGCTGGTGGTGGTGCTGGACGAGGCTCACGCCAACGCCGCGGGCGTGGCGATGATGGAGCAGGCGATCATCCTGACCATCAGCCTGATTGCCGTGGTGTCGCTGCTGACCGCCTGGCTGCTGAACCTGCTGTTCCGTCCGGTTCAGGGGCTGGAAACCGCCATCCGTGAGCTGGCTCAGGGCGATGGTGACCTGAGCCGCCGCCTGCCGGTGGAGCGGGAAGATGAACTGGGTCGGGTGGCGGGCCGACTGAATGGCTTTATCGAGCATCTGGCCACCATGGTGACCACCATCGATGCCGGCTGCGAGCGACTGCTGGGCCGGGCCGGTGACAACCGCGCCATGAGCGAACAGCAAGCCGGCGCCGTGGCACGCCAGAATCAGAAGCTGGATATGATCGCCAGCGCCGTGACCGAGATGGCGGCGTCCGCCAACGAAGTGGCCCACGGCGCCGCGGCCACCGCACAGGCGGCCCAGGATGCGGCCAGCGCCAGTGAAGAGGGGCAACAGGTGATCACCCGCTCCAGCGAAGCCAGTGTAGCCCTGGCCAGCCAGATCAACCACAGCGCCGGGGTGATTGGCCAGCTGGAGAGCCATGCCCAGCAGATCAACCAGGTGCTGGTGACCATCCAGACCATCGCCGATCAGACCAACCTGCTGGCCCTGAACGCGGCCATTGAGGCTGCCCGGGCTGGCGAGCAGGGCCGTGGCTTTGCCGTGGTGGCGGACGAAGTGCGGGTGCTGTCTCAGCGTACCCACGCCTCCACCGAGGAGATCCGCCATATGATCGAATCGTTGCAGAACACCAGCCAGGAAGCGGTGACCGCGATGGCCGAGGGCACCGCACTGGCGGACGCCAGCGCCGCCGAAGCGGAGCAGGCTCGCGCCAGCCTCGACAGCATCACCGTGGCGATCACCCAGATCTCCACCATGGCCAGCCAGATTGCCGCCGCTGCCGAGCAGCAGCGCGGCGTGAGCGCCGAACTGTCCGCCAATGTGGTGGAGATCCGCGATGACAGCCTCGAACTGGCCCAGCACGGCCAGGCGTTGGGTCGCGTCTCGGCAGAGATGGAGGGCGAGTGCCTCACGCTGAAGGAGCAAGTGGGCCACTTCAAGGTATAATCCTGAACCGATGGGGGGGCGCCCGCCCCCCTTTTTGACGGCCATTGCAACAATGGCTTCACTAACCTAAACAAGATTTCATGTCGTTGACGTTGCCACAACAACCGAAATCACATTAGATCTCCCCTTTTATTCCTTAGGCGTTTTTATCCACCATGTTTGACTGGATCTATAGCCCGGAGGCCTGGATTGCCCTGGCCACCCTGACCTCGCTCGAGATCGTTCTGGGCATCGACAACATCATCTTTATCTCTATCCTGGTATCGCGCCTGCCGGAACGTCAGCGGGACTTTGCCCGTCGTCTGGGCCTGGGCCTGGCGATGCTGACCCGACTGGCGCTGCTGTTCTCCCTGACCTGGGTGATGGGCCTGACTGACCCGATGTTCCACGTATTCGGCCAGGGGATCTCCGGTCGTGACCTGATCCTGGTGGGCGGTGGTCTGTTCCTGCTGGCCAAAGCGACTCACGAGATCCACAACAGCCTGGAAGGTGAAGCGGAGGAGCACTCCGCCACCGGCACCGCCAGCATGGGGATGATCCTGGTTCAGATCGCGCTGCTGGACGTGGTGTTCTCGCTGGATTCCGTGATCACTGCGGTGGGCCTGGCTGACCAGCTGATGGTGATGGCCATCGCCATCATTATCGCCGTGGGCGTAATGCTGTTCTCCGCCAAAGCGATTGGTGAGTTCGTGGACAGCCACCCCACCGTTAAGATGCTGGCGCTCTCCTTCCTGGTGCTGGTGGGCATGACCCTGATCGCCGAAGGCTTCGAAGTTCACATCCCGAAAGGGTACGTCTACTTCGCCATGGCCTTCTCCGTTGCGGTAGAGATGCTCAACCTCAAACTGCGCAAGAAGCGCACCGAGCCGGTGAAGCTGCGCAAAGCGATTGAAGAAGACGAAGAGTAAAAAGAGGCGCCCGCGAGGGCGCTTTTTTTACGCTTTTGAACTGGCGTATTGGGTCGGCAGCGGCGATGATGACGGCAATAACCCACTGAATGGAATGGAACAATGTTTAAGGATTACGCCCGCTTAACGGTGTTTTTCTGTTGTGTCCTGATTGGGGTGCAGATCCCCGGCGTGCTGAAGTTTTACCAGCAGCGTGTCGAGGCACACCTGAGTGAAGCGCAGCAGGCGCTGGGGGGCTTTGAACAAACCGCACAACGCCATTTTGACGGTGATATTCAGGCGCTGGTGGCGCACTATCGCCGCAGCCCGGACCCGGTGTTCCAGCAGGACGCCGATTCGGTGGCGGCGATCGTTGAACGGGTTGATCTGCTGCGTCAGGAGTGGGACGCCATGCAGGGCGGCCAGATTGCCCAGCTCTGGCACTTCCTCGGCTTTGCCGACACCCGCCTGCGGGAGGAGACGCTGGACAGCTATCGCTACCAGGTGTTGTTGACGCCGACCGCCATTGGCTGGGGCCTGGCGGTGGCATTGATCCTCAGTGTGCTGGCGGAACTGCTGGTGAAGCTGGTGATGCCAAAGCGGCGCAGTCGTCGCTTTGCCTGAACGCAAAAACGGTGGCCGGAGCCACCGTTTTTTTGTGAGCCTTAAAGCGCTGCCTATGGAGATGGTGATCATCTGGTCAGGGGATTGCCCGAAGATGTCGGCGTTCGGGCTATCACGGCGATAGCCGTCCACCAGAGCCGACTCGCGGCGCTGAGCGGGAGCGACTGGGAGTGAAGCCGAGGGCCAGGGATGGCCCGAGTGCCAGTCGAGCAGGTGTGAACGCCGAAAGGCGTGAACGCGGAGCCATGGAGGGCGAAGCCGGACTTTTGAAAAGGACATGGAAAGGCCTTTTCATAAAGCGAGTCTGGCCAGTGCTGAACGGGAAGGAGTGGGAGCGAGGGGGCTTTCGCCGCGCCGGAGGCAGGGGTGTCAAGAGCGGGGCGCGCAGCCGGGCAAAACCCTTCTGGCGGCCGCCGGGCCGTCCCGGCAAAGGTGTTAAATGATACGGGGAGAGTCGCATGCCTGTGGCATCCTGGAAAAACAAAAGCCCCCTAAGTGGGGGCCAATTCAAAACCACCTGCGATGCAGGTGAATGTTAACTGGTCGGCACAACCAATCCGGCTTACTGCTGGGCCGACATATTCCACAGCACTGACTGGCCCTCGCCCATGATGGTGGAGGGCATCTTGCCATCCCACTGCTGGGCCTTCACGTACTCCACCAGGCGCTCGCTGTTGGCCAGGGCGTCGGCTTTCTGCTGCATCGCCTCGGCTTCGGCGGCACCGGTCAGGCGAATCGCTTCGGCCTGGGCCTGGGCTTCGGTGATGATGGCGTAGGCGGCACCGTCGGCGCGGGCTTTCTCGGCATCACGCTGGGCTTCGGCGGTGTTCACTTCACGCTGCGCTTCCAGTTTCTGGCGCTCCAGCTTATGCATCTCTGCCGCCGCCAGGTTCTTCTCGGTCTGCTTGATCTCGATGCTCTGCAGGTACTTGGCCGGCAGGATCAGGTTTTCAATCTGGACACTGTCCAGCTTAACCGGGAACTCCCGCATGGTTTCCAGCAGTTCGGTTTCGATGTCGGCGATCACCTGGCCACGGGTCTGGATGATCTGCTCCGCCTTGTACTTGGCCAGGGCTTCCTTGGCGGCGCTGCGCAGGCGGGGGTCGAGGATGCGGTTTTCAAACTGGTCGAGGCCGCCATACAGCTTAAACAGGTCAAAGGCTTGGGTGCGGTTGACGGTCCAGTTGACTGACACCTCCGCTTCCACCGGCATCTGCTCGTGGGTGGCGGCTTTCAGTCGCTCCTGGTTTTTGCGGGTGCGGATCTCCAGCTCTTCCACGGTGTCGGCGAAGGGGATCTTAAAGTGCAGGCCTGGGTTGACCTGCTCACGGGCCTCGCCGAAGCGCTTCACGATGCCGACATGGCCCTCGTCAATGGTGTAGAAGGCGGCGCCGGTGGTGGCCAGCGCCATCAGCGCGACTGCGGCGGGAATCGCAAACACCAGTTTGCTGCCCCCTTTGGGCTTGTTCGAATCCATGAACGGAAACACTCCTTTGTGATGGGTTGTGACGGGGCGGGATTGGCGCGGGGGTTTTGGTACACTGGGGTTTTTCCCCAAGGAGCACGTTGCCATGCAAGGCACCCTGTCCAAGATGGCGGTTACTCTGGAGCAACCCGCCCAGTACGCCTTACGAGTGGGCGATGAACGCCTGCCGCTGAACCCGCTGATTGGCCAATCCCTGACCCTGAATTTCACCGGTCGCATTTACTGCGATGCCTGCGGCCGTAAGACCAGCAAAAGCTACTCCCAGGGCCACTGTTTCCCTTGTATGAAGAAGCTGGCCCGCTGCGACATGTGCATCATGAAGCCGGAGACCTGCCATTTCGCCAAGGGCACCTGCCGGGAGCCGGAATGGGGTGAAACGCACTGCATGATCCCTCATTTTGTTTACCTCGCCAATACATCCGGGCTAAAAGTGGGCATCACTCGCCACAGCCAGGTGCCCACCCGCTGGCTGGACCAGGGCGCGACTCAGGCCCTGCCGATCCTGAAAGTGGCCACCCGACAGCTCTCCGGCCTGGTGGAGGTGGAGTTGGCTAAGCTGGTCGCCGACAAAACCAACTGGCGCGCCATGCTCAAGGGCAGCGGTGAGCCAATGGATCTGCAGGCGGAAGCGGCGCGACTGCTGCCGGCCATTGAGGAGAAGCTGGCGGAACTGGGCAGCCAGTTTGGTGTGGAAGCGATTGAGCGTCTGGACGAGGCGCCGGTGTCCATCGACTATCCGGTGGATTGCTACCCGACCAAGATCGCCTCCCATAACTTCGACAAAGTGCCGGAAGTGTCCGGGGTATTGCAGGGCATCAAGGGCCAGTACCTGATCTTCGATACCGGGGTGATCAACATCCGTAAGTTCACCGGCTACGAGGTGAGCGTAAGCCATGGCTGAACGTCCCACCATCTACGTTGATGCCGACGCCTGCCCCAAGGTGATCAAGGAGATCCTCTACCGGGCGGCGGATCGCACCGGCCTGAATCTGCTGCTGGTGGCGAACCAGCCGCTGTCGGTGCCACCGAGCCCCCATATCCGCACCCTGCGGGTGCAGGCGGGCTTTGATGTGGCGGACAATGAAATCGTGCGCCGAGTGGTGGCCGGTGATCTGGTGATCACCGCTGACATTCCGCTGGCGTCCGAGGTGATCGACAAGGGCGGGGTGGCCCTGAACCCCCGCGGTGAGTTGTACACCCCCCACAATATCCGGGCCCGGCTCAATATGCGGGACTTTATGGATACCCTGCGGGCCAGCGGCGTGCAGACCGGCGGTCCGCCGCCGCTGTCGCAAACTGAGCGGATGGCCTTTGCCAACGCGCTGGACCGTTACCTGGCCAAGGCCAACAAAGGCTAAGGCATGGCTAAGCCCAATAAGAAAGGCCCCAGCACCACGGTGGCGATCAGCTGTGCCCGCTGCCGGGCGCCGCTGTACCGCTATCGCAAGGGCGGCAAAGGCGCGCTGGTAAAGTGCTTTAAGGAGCGCATCGTCGAGGACCACACCACCGAGCCGGGGCACTGTCCCGGCTGTGGTCTTGAGTTTGCCCGCGACACGCTGGTGCGGGGCACGCCAGCGTTTAAGATCATCGGCGGCAAGGTGATGGTGAAGTAGGGCAGGGGCGGAACTGCCCGGCGGCTAACACTTTTTTCCCGTTGGTTTTGTAAGATAACCGGCCTACCCGGAAACAACCGTTCGACAGGAGAGGCGCCGTGGCGTTTGAGCAGATCAGTGTGGTGGTACAGGGGCCGGTTCAGGCTTATCAGGGCCGGGGCATGGAAGCGGGGATCACCCAGCGCTGTCTGGACAGCGTTCGCCAGCACCTGCCCGGGGCCACCCTGATCCTCTCCACCTGGCCGGATCAGGATCTCTCCGGCCTCGACTACGATCTGCTGGTGGAGAGCGCCGACCCCGGCCCCAACCAGGACGACTACTGCCCACGCAACTACCATCGCCAGCTGGTTTCCAGCCGCGAAGGGCTGCGCCGGGTCACCACCGATTACGCCATCAAGCTGCGCTCTGACAACTACCTGGTGGGCAACCAGTTTGTCGAACGCCAGCAGGCCTACCCGCTGCGCCATCCGGAGTTTCGCCAGTTCGCCGAGCGGGTGGTGATCAACGCCAATCTGTTCCGGCGCTACTCCAAGGGCCACCGCATCCTTTACCACCCCAGTGACTTTTTCTATTACGGCCGCACTGAAGACTTACTCAGGATCTGGGACCAGCCGCTGTTTGAACAGCAGCCCTTCAGTGCCGACCTGCTGGCGGGCTTTGCGCGCCTGAAAAAAGGGCAGGTGGCGCTGGAATCCGAGCAGGTGATCTGCCTGATCTGGCTGCTGGCGCTGGATCCGAACGCTCCGGTGATCCACCGTCGCATTGCGGGCGATGCGTCCGCCCAGGATTACTGGGACAAGTTTGTGGCCAGCAACCTGCTGCTGGATGAGCCCGAGCGAATCGGACTGGGTCTGCGTAAGATCTCGCTGCGGGCCAAGAAGCGGGTGAACGAGTTCACCTTCCATGAGTGGTGCGAGCTCTACAACCGCCACTGTGGTGGCGACCTGCCGCTCGACAACGCCGCCTTCTGGCGCGATATGGGGCGTCGGCGTTTGGGCAAACTGCCCTTCAGCTGGCTGAAAACCCGCCTGCTCGACAGCGCCCCGCGTTGATCGGCGAATCCCCACAACGGTAATCGCATTCACTCTGGTGCCACCGGCCTGTGAGCCAGGGTGGATCCCGCCCGATTGCCGTCCACATCATCGGAACCGTGTGCGCAGCACGCCCTCTCAAGGGCGTGAAGCCACAAGGAGCAAACGATGAAACGACGTGAATTTATCACCGGACTGGGCGCCGCCGCGCTGACGGTAGCCGCCCGTCCCTGGGCGGCGGAAGCCCCGCAACTGCGCATTGAAGAGCGCCGTGCCGGAAAGCTGGGCAGCGGCCACTACCGCATTGGTGTGCTGGTGTTTGACGACTATGAAACCCTCGACCTGCATGGTCCGGTTGAGATGCTGGGGCATTTGGCGGATGTGGAGATTGAGCTGATTGGCCCCGGCGCGGTGGCCCGCTCATTCCAGGGCCCCAAGGTGGTGGTGGACCGGCCACTGGCCCAGCTGGAACCGCTGGATCTTTTCCTGGTGCCCGGCGGCCTGGGCACCCGGGCACTGGTGCAGCAGCCTGAGTTGATTGAGCTGATTCGACGCCAGGCGTTGATGAGCGAGCGGGTGCTGTCCGTGTGCACCGGGGCCGCGCTGCTGGCCCAGGCGGGCTTGCTGGACGGCAAGCGGGTTACCACCAACAAAGCGGCGTTTGCCTGGGTGGCTTCACTGGCGCCGGACGCGGATTGGCAGGGCCGGGCGCGCTGGGTGCAGGATGGCAACCTGACCACCTCCTCCGGTGTCTCGGCGGGCACGGACGCGGCACTGGCGTTGATTGCTGAAGTGCGCGGAGAGGCGGTGGCGCAAAAGATTGCTGAGATCGCCGAGTACCCCTGGAATCGGGATGCCGACAATGATCCCTTTGCCATCACCTGGGGCACCGATACCTAACGCCTCCAACGCTCGCGTGAGCCCCTGAAAACAGTTCGGAAAACTGGCCCTGAAACATAACCATGAGTTATGTCTGAAATAGCCGGGTGCGGCTGCATCGCCCCGGCGCTTCTCTTCATACTGCCTCCAGAGCTTTCCCGCCGTGCCCGTCGCCCGGCTGACCTTCTGGAGGAACACCATGTCTGTAAAACCTACTGCTGTTGCCGTTTCCCTCTGTATGGCCCTGTCTTTGCCGGTGCTTGCGGATGGTTTGGCTGGCATCGAAACCTACCAGGGCAAGCCCGCCTCGGAACACACCATCAAAGCCAATGCGGAGCTGGCCAAGCGCCTGCCCTGGGAGGACACCAGCGCCTTTGAACGCACTCAGCGCGGTCTGATTGCACCCTTTGGCAGCCACGCCGCCGGTGAGCTGAAAAACAAGTTCAACTATATGGCGGCGATGAGCGTGAAAGACCTGCCGCCGACGGTAAATCCCTCCATCTGGCGCCAGGGGATGCTGAACTACGCGGCAGGCGGTCTGTACGAAGTGACCGATGGGGTGTATCAGGTGCGCGGTGCCGATCTCTCCAACATGACCATCTACCGCTCCGATAACGGCTACATCATTCATGACCCGCTGCTAAGCGATAAGGCCGCTGCCGCAGCATGGGATTTTGCCAAGCAGCACCTGCCGAAGATCAACGGTGAACACCGCATCACCGGGGTGTTGTACAGCCACATGCACATCGACCATTTCGGCGGTTCCCGGGGCATCATTGATGAGCAGTTTGACGGCCCCATCCTGGCCCCGGACGGCTTCCTCAAAGAGCTGGCAGACGAGAACATGATCGGCGGTAACGCCATGAGCCGCCGCGCCCAGTACCAGTACGGCACCACCCTGCCCAACAGCACCAAAGGGATTGTGGACAACGCCCTGGGCCTGGGCACCTCCGACGGTCAGGTGACGCTGGTGGCCCCCACCGAGGAGATTAGCGAGCGTGAGCGTTGGGTCACCATCGATGGCCTGGAGATGCTGCTGATCAACATGCCTGGCGCAGAAGCCCCGGCGGAGATGGTGGTGTACCTGCCCAAGTACCGCAGCCTTAACACCGCCGAGCTGACCTACGACGGCCAGCACAACATCTACACCTTCCGGGGTGCCAAAGTGCGTGATGCGCTGGTCTGGACCAAATACCTGACTGAGCTGAAGCTGCGCTTTGTCGACAGTGGCAAGGTGGACAACATCCACGCCGCACACTCCGCACCGGTGTGGGGGCAGGCCGAGGTCAGTGACTACATGACCCTGCAGCGCGACAACTATGGCTTTGTTCATAACCAGTCGATGCGCCTGGCCAACCACGGGGTCACCATCCACGATGTGGGCCGCGCCATTGAGGAGATTGTGCCCGAGAGCCAGTTCAACACCTGGCACACCAACGGCTACCACGGCTCCTACAGCCACAATGCCCGGGCGGTGGTGAACCTCTACCTTGGTTACCACGACATGAACCCGGTCAACGTCAATCCGCTGACCAGCCACGATAAGTCCTGCACCTACGTGGAGGCGGCCGGTGCTGGCACTCTGGTGACGGCGGGTAAGGGCCACTTTGAGGCGGGCCGCTACCAGCAGGCCAGCCAGCTGCTGAACGATGTGGTGACCTGCCAGCCGGACAACCAAAAGGCCCGTGACCTGCTGGCGGACAGCTACGAGCAGCAGGGTTATCAGGCGGAAACCATGGCCTGGCGCAACAGCTACCTGCAGGGGGCGTATGAGCTGCGCACCGGGTTTGTCGCCGACAGCCTCAAGGCGGCCTCGCCGGACGTGATCGCCAACACCCCGACCGGCATGATGCTCGATTACCTGGCGGTACGCCTGAACGCGCCGAAAGCCGAAGCCGCCGGGCTGGATTTCAACTTCCAGTTGATTCACCCGGAGCTGAACGAGGTGTACTACGGTGAGGTCAGCAACGCCAATATGGCCAATATCCAGATCGACAAGCCGGTGGAGGCCGACCTGACCCTGACCATCAGCAAGGCCGACCTGACCCGGGTACTGCTGGGGGATGGCACCCTGGCGGAGCGGGCCAACATTAAGGGCGATGCCGAGCTGTTGGGCCAGCTGAAAGCGGTGTTGGACACCTTCGAAAGCGACTTTGAAATCGTACCGCTGCCGGCGCAGAAGTCTTGACCTCTGAGCCACAAAAAACGCCCCGGAAACGGGGCGTTTTTTTTTGTCTTACGCCAGCAGCTGCCGCACCTGTTCCCGCAACCACTGGTGGGCGGGGTCATTGTTGTGGGAGTGGTGCCAGTACATGGCGTGGCCAACCCGACGGGTGGAGAAGGGCAGGGGCAGGCGCTGCAGGTCGAAACCGGCGGCGTACAGGTCGGCCACCGAGCGGGTGACCACCCCCAAACAGTCGCTGGTGGCCACCAGTCCCATCATCGACAACAGCGAGTCGCACTCACAGCGGATGCGGCGCTGGATCAGGGTGTCATCGGTAAAGTAGTCCGCGGCATAGCGGCCTGATCGGCGGATCTTCAGGGCCACATGCTGTTCAGCAAAATACTGAAGCTGGTTGATGGGCCCCTGGATACGGGGGTGCCCCTTGCGGCAGATCAGCAGCATCTCGTCCTCAAAGACGGGGGCCATCGCCAGCGTCGGGTGACTCAGGCCATCTAAGTCCAGCGCCAGGTCCACCTTGTTCAACATCAGCAGGTTGACCAGGGTCTCTTCATCCTGGGGCGCCAGATTCAATTGCAGCTGGCACTGCCCCAGCGCCGTCGCGTGTTCGGCCCGACGGTGGAGGCGGTGGGTCATCACCTCGTCGCAGGAGAGGATAAAGGTACGGGGTTGTTCGGGACTGAAGGCGGTCAGGTTATCCAGTGCCTGACGGGCGTTGTTGAACGCCGGTTCCAGGCTGCGGGCCAGCTGTACGGCGGCCTGTGTCGGAGCGATGCCACGCCCCTCCCGGACAAACAGTGCCGCCCCCAACTGACTCTGCAATCGCTTGATGGCGGCGCTGACCCCCGGTTGGGTCATGTTCAGCGCGTCTGCGGCCAGGGTGTAGGAGCGCAGCTTATAGGTTTCCAGAAAGATCGGGATCAGGTTCCAGTCGAAGCCGGTCATCGGGGGATACTCTTCGGGGCCGAGTGGTCATAGTCAACCAGCCACAGCGTGGGCGCAAGCCTATGAAAACACAGTTTGTTACCCTCGTGACTTAACTGTGACGCTCTGTTGGTATAGTGTATCCGGCACGTTGCCAATAGAGCGCAGCGAAATCACATAACAATAACGCGCCGGATTTTGGGCTGCGGCGAAGGCGCTGACTTGGCGACCGGGCAGCTCGCAATTAACCACAAGGATTGAAGGATGTTACGCAAGACTCTGTTGGCCTCCAGCGTTGTGCTGGCCCTGGCCGCCTGCTCCGATACCACCCCGACCGCTCAGACCGCTGCAGCCCCGGCTGCCGAAGCTGCACCCCAGGTGGCTCAGCTGCCGGACAGCAACCCGCTGAAGAACGCCAGCACCCTGCAGTACCAGGCTCCGGATTTCTCCCGCATCACCGACGAGCATTTTAAGCCGGCTTTTGAAGTGGGCATGGCTCAGCATATGGCGGAAATCGAGGCCATCGCCAACAACCCGGAAGCCCCCACCTTTGAAAACACCCTGGTGGCGATGGAGAAAAGCGGCGCTCTGTTGAGCCGTGCGGCCAGCGTGTTCTACAACCTGTCCAGCTCCACCAGCAACGACGCCCGTCGTGCCCTGGAAACCGAGATGGGCCCCAAGTTTGCTGAGCATCAGGACAACGTTTACCTCAATGCCAAGCTGTTTGAGCGGGTCAAGGCGATCTATGACCACCGCGCAGAGCTGGGCCTGGATGCAGAATCCATCCGCCTGACCGAAGTGACCTATGAGCAGTTTGTCCGTGCCGGTGCCGACCTGAGCCCGGAGCAGAAGCTCAAGGTGCGTGAACTGAATAAGAAGCTGTCTGAACTGACCAACCAGTTTGGCCAGAACCTGCTGGCTGCCAGCCAGGAGAGTGCCGTACTGGTGACCGACCTGGCCCAGCTGTCCGGTCTGTCTGAAGGCGCCATCGCTTCCGCCAAGGCGGCCGCCGAGAAAGCCGGCAAAGAGGGTTACCTGCTGACTCTGACCAACACCACCCGCCAGTCAGCCCTCTCCAGCCTCGACAACCGCGAGCTGCGCCAGCGCCTGTGGGAAGCGTCCGCATTCCGTGCCACCAGTGGCGAAGCGGACAACCAGGCGGTGCTGATCGAGATCGCCCAGCTGCGCGCCGAGAAGGCCGCCCTGTTTGGCTTCGACAACTGGGCGGGCTACAAGCTGCAGTCCCAGATGGCAAAAGACCCGAACACCGTGATGGACCTGCTGGGCTCCATGGTGCCGAAGGTCGTGGCGAACGCCAACAAAGAGGCGGAGGAGATCGCCGCCATGATGGCCGCCGATGGTGTTGAAGGCGAGGTGAAGCCGTGGGATTGGCTCTACTACGCCGAGAAGGTGCGTCAGCAGAAGTTCAACCTGGATGCCGCCGAAGTGGCCAAGTACTTCGTGTTCGACAAGGTGCTGGAAGATGGCGTGTTCTACACCATGGAACGCCAGTACGGCATCACCTTCAAGCAACGTACTGACCTGCCGGCCTACCATCCGGACGTGGACGTGTACGAGATCTTCGATAAAGACGGCAAGAGCATGGCGCTGTTTTACGCCGACTACTACGCCCGCGAAGGCAAGCGTGGTGGTGCCTGGATGAATGTGTTTGTGGGCCAGTCCCACCTGCTTGGCACCCAGCCGGTGATCGTCAACGTGATGAACATTGAGAAGGCCGGTGAAGGCCAGCCGCAGCTGGTCAGCTTCGATGAAGCCACCACCATGTTCCACGAGATGGGCCACGCTGTGCATGGTCTGTTCTCTGACGTGAACTACCCGAGCCTCGCCGGTACCAACGTGTCCCGCGACTTTGTTGAGTTCCCCTCCACCTTCCAGGAAGACTGGGCGGTGCACCCTGAGGTGATCGCCAACTACGCCAAGCACGTGGAAACCGGTGAGCCGATCCCGGCGGATCTGCTGGCCAAAGTGATGGCGGCCAGCAAGTTCAATCTGGGCTTTGATACTCTGGAGTACCTCTCCTCCGCCCTGCTGGATATGGAGTGGCACGCCATCGGTACTGACGCCAAGATCGATAACGTGGCGGACTTTGAAGCCGAGGCGCTGGCCAAGCACGGTGTGGATCTGGCGGCGATCCCGCCGCGCTACAAGTCCACCTACTTTGCCCACATCTTTGCCGGTGGTTACTCCGCGGGTTACTACGCCTACCTGTGGAGTGAGATCCTGGCCGCGGATGCCTTTGCTCATATCCGTGATACCGGTGGCCTGACCCGTGAACGTGGCCAGCTGTTCCGTGACAAGATCCTGTCCATGGGCAACAGCCAGGACCTGATGGAGACCTACAAAGGCTTCAAAGGTGAGGAGCCCACCACCGAGGCGCTGTTGATTCGCCGTGGTATCTCCCTGGCCAAGTAAGTCGCCAGTCGACAAAAAGCCCGCCATTTGGCGGGCTTTTTTGTGCTTTTCGCACCGCATCTGAGAAGGCAAAGGTGGGTGTGCTGTTTGAGCGAACAGATGTCTGAGGTGCATTCATTGTGTTAATAAAAAGTTGCGAGTCGGGGTTTTCCGCTTTAGGTTTAACCCGTTCGAGCTTCAATCACAGGACAGGCAATGATGTCTGCCACCAGTAAAGGAACACGACAATGTTTTCACCTTTGAAAGTTTTGCTGAGTGCCTCGTTGGCATTGACTCTGATGGCCTGCAGCAGCACGCCGGAAACCGATGTGGCCGCTGCCGACGTGGAAGCGGAAGAGGACAAGGGGGTGATCTGCGAAAAGGTGAAGGTCACCGGCTCCCGCCTTCCGGTGCGCAAGTGCACCACCGCCGAGCAGCGCCGTATGGAGATGAATCAGAACGCCCACATTCTGGACAGCTCGCTGGGTACCGTAGTTCGCCAAAGCAACTGAGTCTGCGTCAATCAGCAAAGCCCGCCACTCGGCGGGCTTTTTTATGGTTCTTCGCGGATTAGCGGGGAAAGAAGACATGAGCGACTTATCAAAGCACATACCTCATGTAAGCGAGGGATCGCTGCTGATTTCGAATTGGAATGAGCACCCAACTATCACGGCGTAGCCGTCCACCAAAGGCCGACTCGCGGCGCCGAGCGGGAGCGACTGGGAGTGAAGCCGAGGGCCAGGGAAGGCCCGAGTGCCAGTCGAGCAAGGATGCGAGTCTGGCCAGTGCTGAACGGGAAGGAGTGGGAGCGAGGGGGCTTTCGCCGCGCCGGAGGCAAAGGGGAGTCCAGAGGGGCAACGCCCTTCTGGTGCCCGCCGGGGCATCCCGGCAACGGCTCGGGAGGTAGCAACGGACCCGGAGCCAAAACTCCCACGAAAATATGCGATGAACCTTTTTTATGGGGGGGAGGCCAGTTGCTGCGGCAGGGCGCTCAACAGGGTTTTCCGCAGCCAGGAGAGGGCGGGGTCCTCCTGTCGGCTGCGATGCCAGTAGAGCCCGATGGGGATGGGGGAGAGCGGCAGCGGGCAGGGGTGGAGCGCCAGCGATGGGGTCAGCAGCGGCTCCGCGAGGTGGCGGGGCAGGGTCAGCAGGTGCTGAGATTGGGCCACGATGCGGGCGGCACTGGCGTAGCCCTGACAGCGCAGCGGGGTTCGTCTTGCCACACCAATGGCGGCCAGGGCAGCCTCCTCCAGTACCGCCCCTCTGGCCCGGCGGGAGACCACCACATGAGCGGCCTCCTGATAGGCTTCCCGGCTCAGGCTGGTGCGATCCGAGCGGCTCAGTACCACCAGCTCATCACTGAGCAGCGGCTGCAGGCAGAGTTCCGGCTCGGCGGGCTGGCGCACGTCCACCGCCAGATCGACCAGGCCCTGAGCCAATTCACGACTCAGCTGACCCCGCTCCACCCGACGGCTGATCAGGCTGCAGCCCGGGGCATGCTGATCCAGCAGCCGGGCCAAAGTTGGCAGCACCAGGGGCTCCAGCGCATCGGGCACGCCCAACTGAAAGGTCAGCCGGGCCTGTGCAGGGTCAAAGTGGCCCCACTGGCGCAGCAGTTGCCGCAGCTGACTGAGTTGGGCCAGCAACTGAGGTGCCATGCGCTGACAGCTGGGAGTCGGACGCATGCCATTGCCGTGGCGTTCAAACAGCGGCTCGCCCAGCTGGCTCCGCAGTCGTTTCAGGGCATGGCTGACCGCCGATGGGGTCAGGTGCAGCACCGTGGCCGCCGCGGAGACATTGCCTTCGCGGTAGAGCGCTTCAAACACCTTAAGCAGGTTGAGGTCGAGTTGTTCCGGTCGCATCAGGGGCTCAGGTTGTGAAAATCATTCAGTTGCAAACATGAAAATGGATCGTTTCATTCATTAACATAATTGCTCTAGAGTGACCAGAACGGCTTGATGATCCCCAAGGAGTGCTCCATGGCATTTGTCCCCAGTGCGCGCAGTCAGGCGCTGCAGCAACAGCTGACCGAGTTTATGACAACACGGGTGCTGCCCAATGAAGCCCGCTGGCTGGCGGAGAACCACCGCCTTAATGGCCATGGCGACTGGCAACGCTGGCAGTTGCTGCCGGAGTTGCAGGCGTTGAAGCAGGAAGCCCGCGAGCAGGGGCTGTGGAATCTGTTTCTGCCCGACGCCGAACTTGGGGCCGGGCTGACCACGCTGGAGTATGCCCCGCTGGCCGAGATCATGGGCCACAGCCTGTTGGCCCCGGAACTGTTCAACTGCAACGCCCCGGACACCGGCAATATGGAGGTGCTCTACCACTTCGGTTCGCCGGAGCAGCAGGCCCGCTGGCTGACCCCGCTGCTGGCAGGAACGTTGCGCTCGGTGTTCTGCATGACGGAGCCGGAGGTCGCCTCCAGCGATGCCACCAATATGGCCGCCACCATCGAACGGGATGGTGATGAGCTGGTGCTCAACGGCCACAAATGGTGGAGCACCGGACTGGGCCATCCCGATGCGGGCATCGCCATCTTTATGGGGCTTTGTGACCCCGATGCTGAACGCCATCGTCGGCACGCCATGGTGCTGGTGCCGCTGGACACCCCCGGCGTCACCATCGAACGGATGCTGACCGCCTGCGGCGACTACGACGCGCCCTATGGGCATGGTCAGGTGCGTTTTGACCAGGTTCGGGTGCCGGCAGATCACCTGATCAAAGGCTGGGGAGAGGGCTTTGCCATCGCCCAGGGCCGACTGGGTCCGGGTCGGATCCACCACTGCATGCGCTGTCTTGGCGCGGCGGAGCGATCACTGGCGCTGATGATTGAACGGGGCCAGCAGCGCAGCGCCTTTGGCCGACCCTTGCTGAAGCTGGGAGGCAACCTGGAGAAGGTGGCCGAGGCGCGCATCGCCATCGAGCAGGCGCGGCTGCTGACCCTGCAGGCGGCGTGGAAGATCGACAACCACGGCGTCCGGGCCGCCATGACCGACATTGCTGCCATCAAGGTGGTGGCGCCACGGGTGCTGCAACAGGTGGTGGAGATGGCCATTCAGCTGCATGGGGGCGCCGGGCTGTGTCAGGACCACCCGTTGATGGGGTTCTACGCCCAGGCCCGGGCGCTGCGCCTGGCGGATGGCCCGGATGAGGTGCATCTGGCCAGCGTGGCCAAACTGGAACTGAAGCGACGGGGGCAGTCATGAGAGTCTTTATCAGCGGCGGTGCCTCGGGGTTGGGGCGCGCGTTGGCTCTGTATTGGGCCGCCGAGGGGGCCAGGGTCGCCATCGGCGATGTTCAGGATGGCACAGCGGTGGTGGCGGAGATCAAGGAACGGGGCGGCGAGGGGTGTTTCCTGCCCTGCGACGTCACCGACGAAGCCAGCCTGGCGGCGGTGGCCAGTGAACTGCGCCAGCGTTGGGAGGGCCTTGACCTGCTGGTGTGCAACGCCGGTGTGGCCACCGCCGGTACGCTGGAGCAGGAGTCCCTGGCGCAGTGGCAGTGGGTGTTCGACATCAATCTGTTTGGCGTGGTGCGCAGCTGCCGTGCCCTGGTGCCGCTGCTGTCTGAGGGCGGTCAGGTGCTCAACATCGCCTCTCAGGCCGGGCTCAACCCGATGCCCAAGATGGGCAGCTACAGCGCGGTGAAGGCGGCGGTGGTGAGCTTTTCGGAGACCCTGGCGCTGGAGCTGGCGGACCGGGGCATCCACGTCAGTGTGGCCTGTCCCGCCTTCTTTAAAACCAATCTGGACAAGGGATTGCGCAGCGCTGACCCGGCCATGACCGCCATCCTCCACAAGTTGTTTGCCAAGGCACCGTTGAGTGCAGAGCAGGTCGCCGCATCGATTGCCGATGGGGTGGCCCGACGCGCACCGCTTATCCTGCCGCATCAAAGTGGACGCCGCGCCTTCTGGCTGATGCGGCTGCTTCCGCGCCAGCGCTACCGTGCCCTGATGCTCAGGCAGACCGCCAAACTGCGGAGGGCGCGGGCATGAGCGACAGTGTGATTGACCAGGGGGGCGCGGTGCGCGAGGGCGAAGCCCTGCCACTGGAAGCCCTGCTGCCCTGGTTGCGGGAGCGGTTGCCGGCACTGGAGGGGACGCCTGAGGTTCGTCAGTACAGTGGCGGTGCCTCCAACTGGACCTACTGCCTGCAGTTCGCCAACCGGGACCTGATCCTGCGGCGGGCCCCGGCGGGCACCAAGGCTCGGGGGGCGCACGATATGGGTCGGGAGTACCGGCTGCAAAAGGCGCTCAAGCCGCTGTTCGGTGCGGTGCCTGAGGTGCTGGCCCACTGCGACAATGCGCAGGTGCTGGGAACGGAGTTCTACCTGATGGAGCGGTTGCAGGGGGTGATCCCTCGGCGGCACTTCCCCCGTGCCCTGGCGCTGACGCCGACCCGGACCCGACAGGTGTGTGAGTCGGCGCTGGATACCCTGATTCAACTGCATCAGGTGGACACCGCGCCGCTGGCGGAGTTTGGCAAGGGCAGCGGCTATATCGAGCGCCAAATCGAGGGGTGGATTCAGCGCTACCAAAAGGCCCGCACCTGGAACGTGGGCAGTGGCAAACGGGTGATGCGCTATCTGGAGGCCAACCTGCCGACAAAGGAGCGGCAGGCGCTGATCCACAACGACTACCGCTTTGACAATCTGGTACTGGCCCCGGACGACCCCAGCCGGGTGTTGGGTGTGCTGGACTGGGAGCTGGCCACCCTGGGCGACCCGCTGATGGACCTGGGCAACACTCTGGCGTATTGGGTTCAGGCCGACGATGACGCGGTATTGCGATCGGCCCGGTTGCAGCCGACGCACCTGCCGGGCATGCTGAGTCGGCAAGAGGTGGTGCAGTACTACGGCGAGCGCACCGGCATCGACTGTGACGATTTCACGTTTTACGAAGTGTATGGCCTGTTCAGGCTGGCCGGCATCATGCAGCAGATCTACTACCGCTACCACCACGGCCAGACCCGTAACCCCCGCTTTAAGCGGTTCTGGTTCTTCGTCAATTACCTGCTGTGGCGCTGTGACCGGCGGATCCGCGCTGCTCGTTAAGGAGTCCTGTGAGCGCGATTTACCTGATTCGACATGGCCAGGCCAGTGCCGGTGCCGACGATTACGACCAGCTGTCCCCCCTGGGGCAGCAGCAGGCGAGCCATCTGGGTGAAGACCTGGCCCGGCGCGGACTGCGTCCGGCGGCGGTGATCGCCGGGTCACTCCGGCGTCATCAGCAAACCGCCGAACACTGCCTGCGGGGGGCGGGGCTGGCGCTGGACTGGCAGACCCTGCCGCAGTGGAACGAGTACGACCATCGCGAGATTTTGCGCACCTACAATCCGGCGTACCACGAGATTTCGGCCCTGCGCGCCGCGATAAGCCAGCACCCCGAGCCGATGGTGTTTATGAAGGCCGAACTCAAAGCGGCCTTTGATCGCTGGCTCAGTGGCCAATACGACGATGAGTATCAGGAGAGTGCCCTGGCGTTCCGCACCCGGGTACAGGGGGCTTTGCAGCAGCTGCCGCCACCGGAAGCGGGGCCGGTCTGGGTGTTCACCTCCGGCGGCCCCATTACCGTCGTAACCCAAACCCTGCTGGGGCTGGAGCCCCGGGGACTGCTGAGCGTCAATGCCCGGCTGGTCAACGCCGGCGTCACCAAGTTGGTGTCGGGAAAAGGGGGGTATGGCCTCGCTACCCTGAACGAACATGTCGCCTTTGAGGGGCGGCCCCAATGGATTACCACGATTTGAAAGGAAGCCAATGAGTCGACAGAACATTCTGATTACCGGTGCCAGCTCCGGGTTGGGCCGGGGCATGGCCATCGAATTTGCCAAGCGGGGGCGTAACCTCGCGCTCTGCGCCCGTCGACTGGATCGGCTGGAGGCGTTAAAGGCGGAGCTGGAGCGGGATTACCCGGGTATTCAGGTGTTTATCCGGCCGCTGGATGTGAATGATCATGACCAGGTGTTCGAGGTGTTCAACGCCTTCACCGAGGATTTTGGTGGCCAGCTCGATCGGGTGATCGTCAACGCGGGGATGGGCAAGGGGGCGTCGCTGGGCACCGGCCATTTTGAGGCCAACAAGCAAACCGCACAAACCAACTTCGTGGCCGCTCTGGCCCAGTGCGAAGCGGCGTTAACCCAGTTTCGGGCGCAGAACAGCGGCCACCTGGTGGCCATCTCATCCGTCAGTGCCGTGCGGGGGTTTCGTCGTGCCATGACGGTTTACGCTGCCACCAAAGCCGCCCTCACCAGCCTCTGTGAGGGGATCCGGGTCGATCTGTTGGGCACCCCCATCAAGGTGACCACGGTGCATCCGGGGTTTATTCGCAGTGAGATCAACGAAAAGGTGGAGAAGGTGCCCTTTATCGTGGATACCGAAACCGGTTGCCGGGCGTTGGTGGAAGCGATTGAGAAGGAGGGGGAGAACCCCTTTGTGCCGGGCTGGCCGTGGGCCTGGATGCGCTACGTGCTTAAGGTGCTGCCACTCTCCCAGCTGCGCAAATTCAGCTGAACCGCAAAAAAGGGGCCAAACGGCCCCTTTTTTGTTGGACTCGCCGGTCAGCTGGTTTGCCCCAACGGGGCCAGCTTGCCCTGGCGTTCCAGCCGGGCCCGAAACTGATCGTAGGCCCAATTGTAGATGATGGCGTAGACCAGGAAGAACACCACGAAACCGATGTCCATGATCAGGGCATCGACAAACCCGAGGTTGAGGCTGAACATCAGCACCGGAATGGTGACGGTCACCAGCCCCGCTTCGAACCCCACCCCGTGACCTACCCGCAGGCCCCAGCTGCGATCAATGCGATTGCTGCCGAACACCCGGTCAAAACCGAGGTTGTAGACGTAGTTCCAGGCCATGGCCATCAGCGAGAGGATAATGGCGGTGGCGGTCATATGGCCGGCGTCGGTGCCGGTCAGCAGGATGCCCGCCGGGACCACAATGGCCAGGGCAATCATCTCGAACAGCAGGCTGTGAAGAACGCGCTCGCGTGGGGACATAAAAAAGGCTCCGGTGATTCAAATTATGGGGCCATTCTATTTAGAATTGAGATTGTTCAAAGTTAGTTACTATCGGTAAAAGTGATATGTACAGTCTCGACCAACTGCGTGCTTTCGTGGCGGCGGCGGAGCAGGGCTCCTTTTCCGGTGCGGCCCGCCGACTGGGCAAGGCCCAATCGGCAGTGAGCCAGGCCATTGCCAATCTCGAGATCGACTGGGGGGTCGAGCTGTTTGACCGTCGCACCCGAAAACCGATGCTCACCGATAAGGGCGTCACCCTGCTGGCCCATGCCCGGGTGGTGCTGAATCAGGCGCGGGGGCTGGAGATTGCCGCCGCTGCACTGGAGCAGGAGCAGGAAACCACTCTGAATCTGGCGGTGGATGAGGCGCTGATGGTGTCGGCCATTGAGCCGGTACTGCGTGAGTTTGCCGAGCGCTTCCCGGCGACCTCACTGGCCCTGCACGCCGTGGCCAGCCCCGATGTGCTGGCTCTGGTGGCCGGGGGGCGCGCCCAGATGGGGCTGATGTTCTCCAATCTGTCGTTTCACGATGAGGTGGACAGTTGCTATCTGGGCGAGTTGCCCTTTGTGGTGGTGGCCAGTTCCACTCACCCACTGGCGAAGCTGGAGGCGGTGCGGCTGGCGGATCTGTGCGTCTACCGGCAGCTGATGGTGAGGGGGTTTGACGGTCTGGGCCTGGAGCAGGTTCCGCCGGTGTCGGCCCAGCAGTGGTGGGCCAATAACCTGTTTCTGCTGCGCGAGCTGGCGCGTCAGGGGTTGGGCTGGAGCTACGTCCCTCAGCATATGATCACTCAGGAGCTGGCCGCGGGCAGTCTGGTGGTTCTGCCGGTGGTGTTTGACCATAAACCCTGGCGTGCGCCGGTGGACCGGGTGGTGGCGCGGGGCGCGAAACCGGGTCCGGCACTGTCCTGGTTGATGGCGGCGGTGACGGATTGTTTTAGCGAGGGATGAGTTGAGCCCTTCTCGTTAAGTCTCTGTTTACCTAGAATAAGCAAACTGTTGGTGAGAACTTTACCCAGAGGATTCGGGATGGGCACACTGTGGCGATTGGGATGGAGCATGGCGCTGGCATTGGCGCTGACCACGGCCGGGCTGGCGCAGGAGCGCCCCAAAGTGGGATTAGCACTGTCCGGCGGCGGCGCAAAGGGCGCGGCCCACGTCGGTGTCCTGAAGGTGCTCGAGGAGTACAACATCCCGGTCGACTACATCGCCGGCACCTCCATGGGGGCCTACGTCGCCGGCCTTTATGCCCTCGGCTACAGTGCCGACCAGATTGAAGCGATCATGCTGTCGCTGGACTTCAACAGCGGCTTCTCCGACGACATCCCCCGGGAAGACCTGAGCTACCGCGATAAACAGCATTACGACAGCTACCCGATTGAACTCAAAATGGGGTTCCGCGACGGCGAGCTGCGCTTTGCCAGAGGGGCGCTGCAGGGCCAGACCATGTCCTCCCTGATCCGCCGCTCCATCGGCACCGTCCCGGAAGTGCCCAGCTTTGACATGCTGCCGATCCCGGTGCGCTTTGTCGCGACCGACCTGACCGACCGCGGCGAAGTGGTCCTCGACAGCGGTAACCTGCTTGAGGCGATGCAGGCCAGCATGACCGTCCCCGGCGCGTTGGCCCCGATTGAGCGCGACGGCCGATTGCTGGTGGACGGCGGCATGGTCAACAATATGCCGGTATCCGTGGTGAAGGATATGGGTGCGGACGTGGTGATTGCCGTCGACATCGGCGCACCGCTGAAGGGCAAGGATGACCTTAACTCGGTGTTCGATGTGCTCGATCAGCTCAGCGGTTACCTGACCAACCTGTCACGGGACCAGCAGGTGGCCCTGTTGGAGCCGGGCGACATCCTGATCCAGCCCAACATCGATGGCATCGGCACCAGCGATTTCGAGGCCATGCCGGGGCTGATCCCCGAGGGCAAGCGGGCGGCAATGGAGCACATCAGCGACCTGCGGCGCTGGTCTCTGGCGGACGACGCCTACCGCGACTATCACCTGGCCAAGCAGGTGAATCGCTCCGTCTGGCTCGAAACCGAGGCGCCGGTGGTGGCGGTGCGGATGGAGAACCAGAGCTGGGTGAAAGATGACGTGATCCGCGATGTGCTGCAGGTGGAGCCGGGGGACGTGCTGACCGAGCGGGAGATTGAGGACGCCGTGGCACGGATCTACTCGCTGAACCAGTTTGAGCGGGTCGATGCCTTCCTGGTGGACGGTCGTGACGGCCCCGAGCTGGTGGTGCAGACCCGGGGTAAAAACTGGGGGCCCAACGTGTTTGATATGGGGCTGCGCATCGAGGACAACCTGGACCGGGAGCTGGATCTCTCCCTGGATGCCGCCCTGACCGTCAACAACCTGTTCAATGCCGGGGGCCAATGGCGTACCGAGGCCAATCTGGGGACCGTCAATCGACTGGCGACGGAGTGGTATCAGCCGATGGATGACCTGCAGAGTTTCTATCTGATCGGCATGGCGGATATCGAGAGCAAAGAGTGGAACGCCTTTGAGCAGATAGAAGAGTTCCCCTTTGTCCGGATTGAGCAGACGCGCTCCAGCGTGGCGCTGGGCGGTGGCATAAACTTTGGGCGCAACGCGCAACTGCAGTTGGCGTACCGCTATGAGGATGGCAAGTATCACAGCGTGGGCAGTAACACCATCGGCCGGCTGGGGGATTACTGGTTTTATGGTCCTGAGCTTGGATTGGGGTTTGATACGCTCGACCAATCGATGTTTCCCAGTAAAGGGCAGCGTTGGTTTGCCCAGATCAGCCATCTGAACAGCAGCAGTAAAGCGGCATTTATTGATGCACCCTGGGAGCGGGATAACTTCTGGGTGTACGAACTGGACTGGACCGGCGCCACCCACTTTGGGGCGCACAACTTCATCGGCAAATTGAGTTTTGAAACCCTGAGCGAAGATGAGCTGACCCTGGCACACTTCACCTCCATCGGCGGGTTCCTCAACCTGTCCGGTTTCTCTAAAGACAGCCTGTTCGGCAGCCACAAGGTGCTGCTGGGCGGGGTGTACACCTATGACCTGAGCCGGGAAGTGCTGGGCATCACCTGGCCGCTGTTCCTCGGGGCATCGTTTGAGGCAGGTAATGTCTGGCTGCTTCAGGATGACGTGTCGCTGGGGGATCTGATCTACGCAGGCAGTCTGTTTGTCAGCATGGAAACCGCCATTGGCCCCGCGGCGCTGGCGTTTGGCCAAGCGGACACCGGCGACAGCAGCTTCTACCTCTTTATTGGCAAGCAGTTTTAAGCCCGGCGAACCGGGCTTTATCGAGCGTTATTCCGGGAGGGACAGGCCGTCCAGCAGAGCACGGGTCTCCTGCAAATTGCCCTCCTCCAACGCCATCAGTGTGGCGATCCGTGCCGTGCGTTCGTCCCGGGTCGCGTCGCTGATCTCCCCCGCCTGATGCGCGCGCTCCAGCGTGCCCTGGTACTGCCTCAGCAGCACTCTGAAGCGGCCGATCTCGCTGGCCACCGCGTCTGACGAGTGGGAAGCGGCGCTGGCAATCAGGTTATCCAGCCGCCCCTTGGCCACGGTCACGATCTCATTGGCCAGCTGCCAGTGACGCCCATCCGGCTGGGCAAACTGGGCGATGCCACCGAGGGTTTCACTGCCAAACTGCTTGAGCACGGGATTGCCGGTCTGATGCCCTACTGCCCGAACAATGGCCAGATTCAGCACCCGGCGCAGGGCGGAGTTGCTCATATAGAGGTTGCCGTTTGGCGCTGTTGCCATCACCGACACGCTCTCCTCCACACCCGCTGTGGCGGCTCGTATCTCGCCGGTTTCCCGGTCCAGCAGAACCTGACTGATCTGCAACGGCATCACCCGGCCCTGGGTATTGAGGTAACCAAACCCAACTTGTGCCACCACGCCATTGCCGGTTATCCCGGCCAGAACCATGTTTCCGGTGTAGGGGGCGAAGGTGAAATCGCTGGCACCGATGGAGCGGTAGAACGCCTCAAAGGCGGGTTTGAATACCTGCTGATAGACCTGGGCTGCAGGGGTGGGCTGCTGCAGCAGTGAGGTGTCGAAGGTGTCGCTCAGGTTCGCCACCCAGACCGGTTCGCCACATTGGGTGCCATCACCGGCGCAATGGCCCATCTCAACAAACTTGATGATGTCGATGGCGGTGGAAGCGAAGATCTCACCCCCCTCCCGGGAGACCGCCACCGAGCCCACCACCTGGCCACTGCCGGTGGGCTGGCTCCAGAGCAGTTCGCCGCTGGCGGCGTCGATGGCCAGCAGTTGGTCGACGGCATCGGCGGTATAGACCCGGGTGCCATCCAGCGAGAGGGTGGGGGTGGCTGCCGTCCCGCCCTCAAAGTCCCGGCGCCAGTCGATGCTGGCCTGACCCGAAGAGTCGAGAGAAACGGAGAACAATGCGCCATAGGCGGAGTAGCCATCGGCAACGCCGTCAGCCTCATCCGGTGCGGTGGCGCCAATCAGCATACGGCCCGTGTTGGGGTCGATACTGAAGTAGTTGGCCACCTCATAGCCGCCTCCCAGCACCATGGTCAGCACATCAAAGAAGGTGGCGGTGTCGTTGAACATCCGGCTCAGGCCGCCATGAACAAAAGGCTCCAGCTGAGAGTAATCGGTCTGGTAGGCCATCGGCAGGGTTGGGGCGCCGGGCAGGGAGAAGGGATCTGCCAGCGGGGCACCGGTCTGGCGGTCATGAACCACCAGGTGGCCGTCCGCCATCAGCGCCACCACGGCATCCAGTCCCGCATGGTAGTTCACACCAAAGTTGTGGGTGTCGATGTGGCCGGCGCCTTCCGGAGCGGTAAGGCCGGTGGCCACATCCCAGAGCACCTCGCCGCTTTGGCTCACGGCCGTCAGATACTCGTAGCTGCCGACGTAGATGACGTCCTCATCGGCCTCAAGGCTGCGCGGCAGGATCAGCGGCGCGCCACCCTGTCCCATTCGTGTGCCGGGCAAAGACCAGCGCCGTTCGCCGCTCTGGCCGTCAAGCGAGTAGAGATAGACCGACTCCACCGGATCCACCGGCACCACATAAACGTTGCTGTCCCGGTCGAACACACCGCCTTCATAGCTGAGCAGGTGGGTCTCAGCGATCCAGTTCAACTGGGGGGTGGGCGCGGCGACGGCAATCACCTCATCGCTGTTGCGGGTGTCGCCGTGGAGCGCATAAAACCCCGCAGCCTCGGCGCCGAGGGTGGTGGGAGGAAGATGCCGGGGAAAGCCCTGAGGTTGCCACTGGTGGTCGGGCAGAGTGGCCGGGCTTCGGGTGGGAAGCAGGTAGAGGGCGGGGTTGAGTCCGCCGGAATCGGGGTCTCGGCTGGCGTCCAGCTGCTGCAATAACTGGGTGGTGTTGCCATCGACCGTTATCCGGTTTTTGGCCGGCTCCTCCGGCACATCGGCCTGCAGACCGTGCAATGGCCCGTAGTCAATGGGGGTTTCTGAAGAGTCGGAGCCGCCGCAGGCGGTGAGCATCAGCAAGACCGCAGGGTACAGCAGGGCCTTGGCGCGATGTTGTTGTGTTGTCGTTATCTTTCTCATTTGCCACACCAGTTCTTCGATTGGAATGTTCCATCCTAAAGGGCTCTGGCGGGGCTGCCCTGTCTCTGGCTGCCAAATGCTTGTCTCAAACTACCCGGACAAGACGCGTTGGCTTTGCGACTCCCGGAACTGGCTTGGGGTGGTGTTGAACCAACGCTGGAAAGCCCGGTTGAAGTTACTGGTGTCACGGAACCCCAAGCTCAGAGCGATGTTGGTGATGGGTTCATTGGAGTGGGTGAGGTAGTGGACGCTCAGGGTGCGGCGTTTCTCCTGCAGTAACTGGTTGAAGGTTACCCCCTCCTGCTTGAGTTTTCGGGCCAGAGTTCGGGGGGAGACCTGAAGGAATTGCGCCACCGCTTCCAGGGTGGGCGCCCCCTCTTCCGCTGAGAACTGAATCGCCGCGCGGCAACGTTGGCTCAGCGTCTGAATCTGCATCTGCTGCAGGGACTGAACCACCGCCAGTTCATTGAGCTCCGCCATATGGGCATCGCCGTGCACGGAGTCCAGTTGCAGTGCGCTGCGGGTCAGCCAGAGACAGTTTCTGGCCTGCCCAAACCGCACCGGGAGTCGGAAGTGTTGCAGCCAGGGTTCCGGAGTGGCCGGAGCGCCGCGACGCACCCACACCTCCTGCAACAGGCCCGGCGCATGGACCATCTCCATACAGAACTTCTGGATGACGGAAAAGAACGCGTCGATGGCGGCATCACTGATGGTGACCCCTTCTCTCGCCTCAATAGTGAAGCCCAGGCGATCGGATTCTTCGGTCAGCGATAACGTGACGGCGTCACTGATCAGGGCGTGGTAGTGGATGATCTTGCGAAGTGACTGCTCAATGTTCTGGCAGGTGACGGTCAGCATCCCCAGCGCCCGAAAGTGCATCGGGTGAACCTGTGCGGCCACCCCCAGCCCAAACGCCGGGTTATCGGAAGCGATGACCGCCTCATTCCAGAGGCGGGTCATGCGTTCGATGGGGATCCGCTCGGTTGGCGACTGCTTAATCTGTTTGAAACTGAGCCCGGCCCGGGCGAACACCGGCGGTGGTGAGACGCCGTTGGCGTTGAGCGTGGCGCCAATGGCGATGGCCCAGGCGGCCAGAGTGGTGTAGGTGCTGTCCATATCCTTGTGCTCGATTCCGAATCCATCCGATGCCGTGCCGGGAAACTCCCCGACGATGACAATAGCATGAGCGGATCCGGATGTGGGTGTATGCTAACTCGCTTTCACAGTGGATTATTTTGGGGATGACATGATCATCACGGAGTTGACCATCTACCCGGTCAAAGCGTTGGGGGGGATCCGCCTGACACAAAGCACGCTGGGCGTCACCGGATTGCCCTGGGATCGCCATTGGATGCTGGTGGACAGCGCTGGCCGTTTTGTCACCCAGCGTCAGTTGCCCGCGCTGGCGGCGATTCGCCCCAGCCTGGATGAGCATCAGCTGGTGTTGCAGCACCCACAGCAACCCAGCCTGACCATCCCCCTGCAGCGTGAGCTGAGTGAACTGACTCCGGTGTCGCTGTGGCAGAGTGAGCTGGAAGCGTTCGATGAGGGCGCTGAAGCCGCCGACTGGTTGACCCGCCTGCTGGGCGAATACCGGGGAGCGCCGTTGCGGCTGGTGCGCTTTAACCGGGCACAATCCCGTCCCATCAAGGCCAAATATCTGGAACCGGGCGAAACCTCCCACACCGAGTTTGCCGATGGCTTCCCTTTCCTGATCGCCAGCCGACAGTCGCTGGCCGCCCTGAATGCGGCGCTGGAGGCCAATGGCGAAACCCCGGTGGGGATGGAGCGATTCCGCGCCAATATCGTGGTGGACGAACTGGATGGCGCCTTCAGTGAACTGAACGAGTACCGCCTGAAGGGCGCCGGCTACACCCTGGCGATCCGTAAGCCTTGTCAGCGTTGTCCGGTGATCACCGTTGACCAGACCAGCGGCACGCGGCCCAATCCGAAAGAGCCGCTGCGCACGTTGCTGAGCCTGAACCCCCTGACCAAACCCGGCGCCTTCTTTGGCGGTAATGCGGTGTTGCTGACGGGCGAGGGGGAGGGGATCCGCGTCGGCGACGTGCTGGCGGCCAAAGCCGGACGATAACCCACATTTCCTGCTTGGGCCGATCCTTGCTTGGCTACACTCATCATTGCAATCGAACTGATGGACACCAAGGATGGCTCACACTCCAAAACTGCTGGTGGTGACGGACCTCGACGGCACCCTGCTGGATCACCACGATTACGACTTTAGCGCGGCGCAGCCGGCTCTGGCCCGGCTGCAACGCCTTGGTATTCCGGTCATTCTCAATACCAGTAAAACCGCGGCGGAGCTGGCCCCGCTGCGTGAGCGGCTGGGCAATCAGGCGCCCTATGTGGTGGAAAACGGCGCGGCGCTGGTCTGGCCCGAGGGTGAGGTGGCGCCGGAGCCTCAGGTTGAACTGGGCGCCATCATGGGGCAACGGATGCAGCCTTTTGGGGCAACCCGGGCGGCGATACTGGCGGCGCTGGCTGAGATCCAGCGTGATACCGGGCTGGCGCTTGAGGGGTTTGCGGATTGGGATGTCGACACCCTGGTGGCCCACACCGGGCTGGACCCGGACAGTGCCGGACAGGCGCTGCAACGGCACTTCTCCGAGCCCCTGCTGTGGCAGGGCAGCGATGACGACTACCGGCAACTGCAGCGCGCCCTGCGAGGCTATGGGCTGCGCCTGCTGCGGGGTGGGCGTTTCGTTCATGTGATTGGCCAGAGTGATAAAGGCCGCTGTCTGGAACCGTTACGCCGTGCCTACGGCCGATTGTGGGGCCGTACCCCCCTGTTGATTGCTCTGGGGGACGGTGACAACGATGTGGCGATGCTGGAGGCCGCTGACCATCCGGTGGTGGTGCGCTCGCCGGTCAACGCCAGTCCGGCCCTCAATGCCGCCGCCCAGCGTCGCGCCATCCACACTGAACCGTGCGGCCCGGCGGGTTGGAATGACGCCATCATGCGCCTGCTGGACCATTATCAGCTGCCCTGAACAACACCGCCGCTAAGCCGGTGATCCCAAAACCGCTTTTGCCACGTACCGGTCAGGCACAGAGGTGATCCCAAAAGGAGTTCGAGATGCCTGAACAGCGGTTTGACCCCCACGACCTGGCGCAGATGGCGCCGCGTTACCGGGCCCGGTTTATCAACTCCCTGTCGGGGTTCAAGAGCGCCAATCTGGTCGGCACCGTCGACGGCGATGGCCGCACCAACCTCTCCATCGTCAGTTCCGTTTTTCATCTCGGTGCAGCGCCGCCTCTGATGGGGTTTATTGTGCGGCCCCATACGGTGGAGCGACACACCCTGGAGAACTTGCTGGAGACCGGATACTTCACCCTGAACGCGGTGAACCATCCCCATTATGCCGCCGCGCACCAAACCTCAGCACGTTATGACCGGGACCAGTCCGAGTTCGACGCCTGTGGCCTGGAACCGCGGTTTGTGCCCGGATTTGTCGCCCCCTTTGTCGCGCAGAGCCCCCTCAGGATCGGCCTGCGGCTGGTGGCCCATCAACCGATAGCACTGAACCAGACCGAACTGGTGATCGGCGAAGTGGTGCAGGTGATGGTGGATGACGCCGCCGTGCAGGAAGATGGTTACATCGACCTTGAGGGACTGGGGGTGGTGGCCGTGTCCGGCCTCGACAGCTACCACCAGACCGCCCGGCTCAGCCGGCTCAGTTACGCCAAACCCGAACACCCGCCTCACCGCCTGACGCTGAGTGGACAACCCGAAGAGGACGCCTGAGCGCTGCCCTGTTTTGACGCAGCGCTGCGCCAGGTTGGCGCACCGTGATGGTTCAGGGAGCGGCGAACCCACCGCGTCATCGCTTTCGGCACACTGGCATTGTGATTGCTACCCTTTGCTATGGCTTTGATTGCAATGGCACAGGGAGCGTTACATGGGCGACTTTTACCAGAACGGCATCATCACCACTCTGCATAACCTGACCGACCGTCCCATCGACGATCTGGAAGCGGAACTCACTCTGTTCAGCAAAACCCGGCCAATGTCCCTGGTGTTGCCCTCGCTCTACAGCGAGTTGCAGGGGCCGGCGCTGGACAATATCGTGACCGAACTGACTCAGGTACCCTACCTGGCCGAAGTGGTGATTGGACTGGACCGGGCCGATCGGGCGCAGTATCAGCACGCGCTGGAGTTCTTTAATCGCCTGCCCCAGTCCCATCGGGTGCTGTGGAATGACGGCCCCCGGTTGCGCGCCATTGATGAGCGCTTGCGTGCGGAAGGGCTGGCCCCCACCGAGATGGGCAAGGGCCGCAATGTCTGGTACTGCCTGGGTTATGTGCTGGCCCGGGGCCAGACTGAATCGGTGGCGCTGCACGACTGCGACATCGTCACCTATGACCGCAGCATGCTGGCCCGGCTGATCTACCCGGTGGCCAACCCCACCTTCAACTACGAATTCTGCAAAGGCTTCTATGCCCGGGTCGCGGACGGCCGCCTCAACGGCCGGGTAACCCGTCTGTTGGTGACGCCTCTGCTGCGTTCGCTGAAGAAGATCTTTGGCCACCTCGATTACCTCGAGTTTCTCGACTCCTTCCGCTACCCGCTGGCGGGCGAGTTCTCATTCCGCATCGATGTGATCAATGACATCCGCATCCCCAGCGACTGGGGACTGGAGATCGGCGTGTTGTCGGAGATGAAGCGCAACTACGCCACCAACCGGCTGTGCCAGGTGGACATCGCCGACCGTTACGACCACAAGCATCAGGACCTGTCCAAGGACAACGACGACGGTGGCTTGTCGAAGATGTCCATCGACATCAGCAAGGCGATCTTCCGTAAGCTGGCCACCAATGGCGTGGTGTTCTCATCGGAAACCTTCCGCTCCATCAAAGCCACCTACTACCGCATCGCCCTCGACTTTATTGAAACCTACCGCAACGACGCGGTGATCAATGGCCTCGACTTTGATGTTCACAACGAGGAGGAGTCGGTGGAGCTGTTTGCCGAAAACGTACTGAAGGCCGGGCTGCACTTCCTGGAGAACCCCAAGGAGAAGCCCTTTATCCCCAGCTGGAGTCGGGTACGCAGCGCCATTCCGGACATCTTCGAACAGTTGGTGGAAGCGGTGGAGGCGGATCACCAAGAGTTTATGGGGCGCTGATATGGTGCACCCGACTCTCGAAGCGTTGCAGCAGCAGGTGGTGGAGCACCTGCGCCTGATCTACCCCGAAGAGGACCATGAGACCCTGGCGCACCGCCTGATCCATGCGGTGGGGGCAGAGGGGCACTGTGTCATGGCCCGGCCCCGCAGCGAGCCGTGGGACCAGCAGGACCTGATTGTCATCACCTACGGTGACAGCCTGCGGCGTGAGGGCGAGCGGCCGCTGCATACCCTGAAGCGGTTTGTTGACCACTACCTCGCTCACGTGGCCACCGGCATCCATATCCTGCCGTTTTTTCCCTACAGCTCCGACGATGGCTTTGCCGTCATCGATTACGCCCAGGTCAACCCCAGCCTGGGGGAGTGGGCCGACATCCGGGACATTGCCGAAGAGACCCGGTTGATGGCGGATCTGGTGATCAACCACTGCTCCAGCCGCAGCCGTTGGTTTGAGCAGTTCAAAGCCGATGAGGCTCCGGGGCGCGACTACTTCATTACCGCCGACCCGGACGAGGACTACCATCAGGTGGTGCGGCCCCGCACCAGTGAACTGCTGAAGCCGGTCACCACCGCCGCTGGCGAGCGTCACGTCTGGTGCACCTTCAGCCATGATCAGGTTGACCTCAACTTTGCCAATCCGCAGGTGCTGGTGGAGATGGTGCGGATCATTCAGCTCTATCTGAGTCAGGGGGTGTCGATCTTCCGTCTGGATGCGGTGGCGTTTCTGTGGAAAGAGGCGGGCACCAGCTGCCTGAATCTGCCGCAGACCCACGAAATTGTCCGCCTGCTGCGGACTCTGGTGAGCTTCTACGACCCCCGGATCCTGCTGATCACGGAAACCAACATCCCCAACCGGGAGAACCTGGCCTACTTCGGCAATGGCAATGAGGCCCACGCCATCTACAACTTTTCGCTGCCGCCGCTGCTGCTGCACACCATGCTGACCGGCGACTGCAACGCCCTGAAGTTGTGGCAGATGAGCATGCCACCGGCGCAGATGGGCACCACCTACCTCAACTTTATCGCGTCTCATGATGGCATCGGCCTGCGCCCGGTGGAGGGGTTGCTGGAGGAGAAGCAGATCGCCGACATCGCCACCACCATGGAAGCCTTCGGTGGCCGCATCTCCTGGCGCAGCCTGGGGGAGGGGGGGCTGCGCCCCTACGAGATCAACATCGCCCTGTATGACGCCATGAAGGGCACGCTGCAGGGGCCGGACCAATACCAGCAGGCCCGCTTCCTGTGTGCCCACGCCATCATGTTGTCGCTGGAGGGGCTGCCCGCCATCTACCTGCACAGTCTGTTGGCCACCCAGAATGATCTCGACAAGGTGGCCAATACCGGCAATAACCGCAGCATCAACCGTCACTGCTGGGATGCGGACGCCCTGGAGGCCCATCTGGTGGATGTAAAGAGCCACCACCATCAGGTGTTTGTGGGTTTGTGCCAGTTGGCCCGGTTACGCCAGGACCAGGCCGCGTTCCACCCCAGCGCCACCCAGTTTGTGCTGCACCTGGGGGATGAACTGTTTGGGGTCTGGCGGCAGAGTCAGCGGCGCGACCAGAGCATCTTCGCGGTGGCGAACGTGACCGACCAGGTGCAGACATTGCGGCTATCAAGTCTGAACCTGATCGGCACCCAAAATTGGTGGGATCTGCTCAGCGGTGACGACTATCCGGATCTGCACGGCGACATTGAACTGGCCCCTTACCAGAGCGTGTGGCTGACCAACCGGTCGCGGGAGACGGCGACCTAGTCGCAAGCCGGATCGCTGAAGCCGCTGCAGTTGTCCGGGCTGTTGCCGAATACCCGGGTGTCAAACAGCAACACCTCTCCGACCGGACTGGCAGAGCCATCCAGCAGAATGCCACCGGTCACCAGCCCCACATTGCTCTGCACCCGGCTGTGGTTGAGCACTGCCCGCGAACCCGCGCCGATGCGCACTGCGCCCGCCTGTCCCTCGTTAGCGCGGATCACCAGAGCGTCGCCATAGAAGCGACTGTCGTCGCTGACCAGCACAGCACCGGCATTGCTGCCGTCCGGCCCGGCCAGCGCCTGATTATCCCGAATCGTGGTGCGCAGCAAACTCGCCTGGGCACCGGAGCGAACGGTAAGTCCGGCGGCACCACGGTGCACGCTGCCGGGGGCCAGGTTGCCGCGCAGGCTGCCATCGATCATCTCCAGTACGCCCCCCTGCACCAGCAGGCCACCGCTGCCATCGGTGTCACCGGTTGGCACGATGCGGTTGTTCCGGATGTCGGTGTTTTTGAGCACCGCATGGCCGAGGATCACGCCGCCGCCGGCCACCGCCGTGTCCCAGTCACTGCGATTGTCCTGCACCCCAACGCCGTCCATCAGCAGGAACGCGTCGCGCTGGACGGTAAAACCGGCGCCAGTGGAACCTGCGTCACTGCCCGTGTCGTTGTCGTGTATCGACCCGCCCAGCATGGTGCAGTGGCCAGCGCAATCGAGGCCGCCGCTGCCGCCGCCATCGGTCAGGTTGAAGTTACCGCTCAGTTCGCTACCGACTAAGGTCAGTCGTCCCTGAGGGCCTATTAATATCCCGCCCACCACGGTGCGGTCGAGTGAGGCATTGCGGATGCCGTTATCGCTGATGATGGAGTCCAGCACCGTCAGTTGTACCGGCCCGGCAGTGCCGATGCCGCAGGCACCAAACGCGTCGCCGTCATTACCGGGCAGGGTGTTGTCGGCGACGGTGACGCGCTCCAGTTGTGCCAGCAGGGGCTCACTGGCGGTGTTGAGCAGCAGCAGTCCGCCAGCATTCATCAACGCGGCCGGGTCGGTTGCCCCCTGGCCGCCATTGCGCAACTCCAGATCCCGCAGGGTCACCCTGGGGGCGGTGCTGCCATTGGTCAGGGTCAGCACGGCCCCGTTGCCAGTGCCGGACAGGACCGCCGGTTGTCCCTGCAATGTGAGGTCTTTATCGATGGTGAAGTGGCCTTCGCACAGGCCGGTCAGGTTGAGCACTGTGCCAGCCGGTGCAGCATCAATGGCGGTCTGCAGCGAGTCGCTGGCGCAATCAACGGTGTCAGCAGCAAAGGCGGCGTGTGGCAGGGCAAACATCAGCAGCGCCAGAGGGGCGTATATAGAGGAAACCGGCATGGCAAACCACTCCCGTATGGATTGGAGAAAGCTGGAGAAACCAAGGGTTCAGCCCCGGCGGGGGGCCGGGACGGCAAAAACAGCCAAAAGCGTAGGACAGGGGACCCGGCCTCGCCAGTACCACCAGGGCGGCTTTTGCCAGTGGATTGATCTGTCTCGGTATTGAGCAGGGGAAATTGAGGGGAGAGGAGCCCCCGGCAAAGGTGATCGTTCTTTTGCAGGGAATGTATGACCGGGTACCGGGGGCTCGAAAAGCGGTTCAGAACTGGGGCGGCTTTCGCATCGCCATCACGATGCTGCAAGGATTGAGTCAGAGACCGGGGTATCTGTTGAAAGCGGCAGAAAGATGGCCATCAATAAAATCCAAACCATCTTCATTGGGTGCGCAGGCAAATCAGCGGAAATGACGTGTTTCAATCTTCGTAAATTTCGAGCCGATATGTAAGTTAGTGCAAGGATTCGGTGATTTAAAGGCGGTGGCGGACGATCAATTTTTGCTGCAACGGCAAATTGAATTCAACTCAATAAAATTAAAGTTTCATTTTCTGACCCACAACATGCCGGGTGGGTCAGAGAATGAGGACAGTTATTATTTCAGATCTAAATTTATCGAATAAAAATAGTGAGTCTGGTTTTACTACCGGTCATCGATGGGAAGCAAGTCAATAAAACTGGCGAATTCCTGAACCACTTCTTCACCGCAGCGTACCGGGATGGGGCGGCGGAACATCGGGCCGTCGTAACAGAAGGTGTGGAACTCTCCGTTCTCTCCACAGGGGTCTATTGCGGCCGGCAAATTGTCCAAAAGTGTGAAGTCAAACGATTGGCCGAGCCAGTGGCGTGGCAGTTTGTCGTTCTGAATGCAGCTGATCCGGGCTTTCAGTCCCGCTTCTATCATGGTGTGTGACAGCACGGTGGTGTCACTGCCCCACAGGGGAAACAGGGGGGTCAGGCCGGTGCCTTCCAGCGTCTGAATGCGGTAATCGCGGACGTCTTCAAGAAACAGGTCACCAAAGGCGATGCACTCGATGCCCTGCTCGCTGGCCCACTGATGAAAGGCTGACATTGCAGCCTGGTAGTCGTCGTTGCTGCAGGGATAGGGCAGGTTGATGGTGTACAGGGGCAGACCCAGCGCCTCGGCCTGGTCCCGCAACAGGGACTGGCGCACCCCGTGGATGGCCACCCGTTCCGCCTCGGCGTTGACCGTGGTGAAGATCCCTTTGAGGGCAATGCTGGGGTCCTGACGGAGCTGGTGCAGCGCCCAGGCGCTGTCTTTGCCGCTGCTCCAGGACAGCAGGGTGGGGCGGGGCTGGTTCATATCACCTCGGCATAGCGCTTGGCATAGCCCTTGGCATAGCGCTTGGTAGGGTTGGTTGGCACGGACAGTCGGTATGGATATTGGATATTGGGTATGGATACCGGCGGTCGATGCTTGAATCGCTATGGTAGAGAGGGCACCGGCGAGTGTCACCTTTTCTGGGCCCGAAGGACGGAGCCGGATGGCGCGATAACACGGCCATAAATTTCATCTTTCCAAAGATGGATTTATCCAGCCCGGCTCGATTTTTGCGGATGATCTTATTTTCGTTATTTCTGCTGTTGAAATTGTGATTTTGCCGTGGCAGGTGAGGGTGTCTTTTTGTTCGTTATAACAATGACTCTACTGATAAAATAAAAAACGTCCGGAATATCATTCCGGACGTTTCACCTGTTTTTATATTTTCCAGAGTTCAACGATATTGGAAATAGGCGGCACAGGCCCCTTCGCTGGACACCATTAATGCGCCAACCGGCGTTTGTGGGGTACAGCGCTGGCCAAACAGCGGGCAATCCGCCGGTTTGATCTGGCCCCGCAGCACCTGGGCGCAACCGCACCCTTCCGGCTCCTCAACCTGAGTGGGTTTCAGGCCGAAGCGACGCTCCGCATCAAAGCGGGCGTACTGCTCTGACAACATCAGGCCGGACTCGGCAATGGCGCCCAGCCCCCGCCAGTCACTGTTGGGGGCGAGGGTGAACACCTCGGCCATCGCCCGTTGTGCCACCGCATTGCCGGCGCTTTGGACGGCGCGGGCGTAAGCGTTCTCCACCTCGGCGCGGCCTTCGGCCAGCTGCTGCACCACGCCCAGCAGAGCGGTCAGGAAGTCGATGGGCTCAAATCCGGCGATCACCACCGGCTTGCCATAGTCCTCAACGATAAACTGGTAGGGCGACTGGCCCACCACCATTGAGACGTGGCCCGGCGCCACCAGGCCATCGAGCCGAACCCCCGGGTCGTCCAGAATCGCCTTGAGCGGCGGGCCGATGGTGATGTGATGACAGAGCACCGAAAAATTTTCGACCGATTGCTGTGCGGCCTGTTTCAGGGTGATGGCGGTGGCCGGTGCGGTGGTTTCGAAACCGATGGCAAAGAAGATCACCTGCTTGTCCGGCTGCTGCTGTGCCAGCGCCAGGGCATCCAGCGGCGAGTAGACGATGCGGACGTCCGCCCCCGCGGCTTTGGCGTCCAGCAGCGAACCCTGATCGCCGGGCACCCGAACCGCATCACCATAGCTGCACAGGATGGTGCCGGGCTGGCGGGCCAGGGTAATGGCGTCGTCGATGCGGCCCCGGGGCAGCACGCAAACCGGGCAACCGGGGCCGTGGACAAACTCGATCCCCTCGGGCAGCAGCTTATCCAGACCAAAACGGAAGATGGCGTGGGTATGACCGCCGCACACCTCCATGATCTGCAGGGGCTGGCGGGCCGGGTCGACCCGCTCAAGGGTGTGGCCAATCTGTTTAATCAGGCGCTGTACCGCCGCCGGGTCGCGAAACTCATCAACAAACTTCATCGGGCGGCTCCCAGGCCGGAGAAATCGGCCATCTCATGCTCATCGGCGCCCATCGCAGCCAGGGCATCGAGAGTTTGTTGCGCCTCCTCCTCGGACAGCAGCGCCATGGCGAAGCCGACGTGGATCAGCGCCCACTGGCCAATCAGGGTCTCGGCAGGCTCGGTCCAGACGCAGCTGGCATTCACCTCGCGCAGCACCCCGTTGAGGGAGACACTGACCCGTTGGCTGGGCTCATCAACAATGGCGTCAATGCGCGCCGGTACCCCTAAACACATGCGCTGACCTCCCGCGGGGTCACCCGCTCGCCGATCCAATCCAGCCAGCGATCCATCCCCTCGCCGGTGGTGGCGGAGAGGCAGATCACTTCGATGTTGGGGTTCACCTGGCGCGCCGACTCGATGCAGCGGGGCAGGTCAAAGTTGAGATGGGGCAGCAGGTCGGTTTTGTTGATCAGCACCAGGTCGGCGGCGGCGAACATATCCGGGTATTTCAGCGGCTTATCCTCACCTTCGGTCACCGACAGGATCGCCACTTTGTGGCTCTCGCCCAGGTCGAAACTGGCGGGGCACACCAGGTTGCCGACGTTTTCGATAAACAGCACGCCGCCCTGTTCCATCTCCAGGCGGTGATAGGCGGTGTCCACCATGGTGGCGTCGAGGTGGCAGCCTTTACCGGTGTTGACCTGAATGGCGGCGACACCGGTGGCACGGATGCGGTCGGCGTCGTTGGCGGTTTGCTGGTCACCCTCGATCACCGCCACCGGCAGCTGGCCGGCCAGGTGTTTGACCGTTTCGGTCAGCAGGGTGGTTTTGCCGGAGCCGGGGCTGGACACCAGGTTCAGTACCAGCTGCTGGTCCGCCTGAAAGTGGCTGCGGTTATGGGCAGCGATGGCGTTGTTTTTGCCGAGGATGTCCTGCTCGATCTGCACCATCTTGTGCTGGCTCAGGCCGGGGGCGTGCGCGTGGGCCGGGCCTTCACCGTAATGGAGGTCGAGCCCCTGCTGTTGCGGAGCAAACAGGTCGTTTTGCTCGCCCTCATGGTGCGGATGGTCGTGTTCGTGGGCAGGGTCATGAGGGTGATCATGCGAATGGTCATGAGCGTGGTCGTGGCCATGCTCATGAGACTCGTGATGGTGGTGATGGCCGTGAGAGGCCGGCTCGCCCCCCGCCACATGGTAGTGAATGTGGACGTCACCCTTGTTCTTGAAGTGGTAGTGGTGATGCACCACGGTCACCGGCGCCGGGTCATGATGGTGATGGCCGTGCTCATGGCCATGGTCATGGTCGTGGCTGTGGTCGTGCGCGTGGTGATGCTTATGGGAGTGAGCGTGCTCACCCTCGATCCGGGTATTGCCTTCGGCGCAGCCGCATACGGTACACATTCAGTCGATCTCCAGGTATTTCACTTTCATCTGGTCGCCACCCACCACCGTCAGGCTATGGCCTTCACAGCGGGGACAGGGGTTACCACGGCGAGCCAGTGGGACTTGGGCCAGGCAGTCAAAGCAGAAGGCGCTGCCCGGTACGGTTTCAATCTCCAGTATCGCGTCCTGCGCGGCACTGTCGCGGGTCACCACATCGAAACAGAAACGCAGCGCATCCAGCTCCACGCCCGCCAACTCCCCCACACTCAGGGTGACGCTGTGCACCCGGGGGCTGTTGCCAGCCTGGTCCTGAACAATCTGCAGAATCCCTTCCGCCAGTGACATCTCATGCATATTCACTCTCCGTGACGTCGACGATGGCCACCTCCATGCAGGGGGCATGGGAGAGGATCCAAACCCCGAGGGCCTGGCGCCACTCATCCGATTCTGGCACCGCCACGCCATCGAGGCTGGCGGCAATGGCGGTCAGGGTGCCGCTGCTGGGGATGGTGATCTGATAGTCGGTGACCCGGTCCTTCTGCCACTGGCAGCGGTGCTGCAGGGTGCCGCGGGCGGCGGCGACCTGGCCCGGAATCACCGGGGGCACAATGCCTTCCGGGCCGGTCAGGCTGCCGGGTTTGCTGACGGCGTCCACCGCCAGCCACAGTTCATGCCAGAGGGCGGACAGGCGCGCCATCAGACCGGGATTGGTGCAGGCCACCCGGCTGGCCGGGCCGCTTTCCAACGCCTGCTGAATGGCACTGGGGGTCACAAACAGGCGGTCCCAGCTGTGTAGGTCCAACGCCTGTTGCAGCGGGGTCCAGACCAACGCTTCCCACTCTGCAATCCAGCTGCGCAGGGAGGTGAGGGCCACCGGGGATACGGCGCTGCCGGGCACGTGACGCATGGCGCACAGGGCATCACGGTGCTCCGCCAGAGTCTGGCGCCAGCGGGTCAGCAGTTGCAGTCGTTTCGGGCAGGTGGGCAGGACTTCGTGGGCGATGCGCCACAACTGCCAGCTGTGTTCGGTGACCCACTCCAGCGCCAGGGCCTGGTCGCGGGCGGCCACGGTGACCGCATTGGGGCGTACATCGCGGGCCTCTTCAATCAGGCTGATGGCGGCCCAGCGCTGGGCTTCGCTGCACTGGCGGTAGATCAGGCTTAACCGGGCCAGTACCGCTTCGCCATTGAGGCCCTCAAGGTGTTTGCCTACTGGTGGCAGGGTCAGTTCGGTTCGGGCCTGCAAGCGGCCGTCTTGTTGTGCCAGGTGAAGGGTGGCCAGAGCGGGAATCATCACGCTTGCTCCTTTCGGTCCGTTTGGCGGGCCCAGGCAATCAAGGCCTGACCCAGAGCCAGCCCGCCATCATTGGCAGGCACATGGTGGTGGCGCAGCACGATCAGGCCGTGGCCATTGAGGCTTTGCACCAGCAGGCGCTGCAGCAGTCGGTTTTGCATCACGCCGCCGGACAGCACAACGCGGTCCACCTGGTGATGGCGGGCCTGGTAGAGCACCCTTCCTGCTAGGGCGGCAGCCAGCTGTTGATGAAACTGCAGAGCCAGTTCGGGCCGTGGCCGTTCGCTGGCCAGCCCCTGCAGTAAACCATACCAGAGTGCGCTGAGGTCAATCTCGTCCGGTTCCGGCAGTGGGGTCAGTTCGCCTTTAACCGCTTGCCACGCCAGACCCTCCAGCACCATGGCGGCTTCGCCCTCAAAGTGCTGCTGTTCGAACACCGGGGTCAGCAGGGCGGCTGCGGCATCAAACAGCCTGCCGGCGCTGGACGCTTCGGGGCAGTTCAGGCCGGAAGCGATGCCCTGGCGCAGTAACCCGAGCGGCTTCTGCTGCAGACGCTCCAGCTCCGGCAGGGACCACTCTTCCCAGTCATGGCAGGCCTCATCCAGGTGGGCAACCAGATTGCGCCACGGTGCCCGGGCGGCCAGATCACCACCGGGCAACGCCACCGGCGGCAGCCCTTCGAGGTAGCGGCACTGACGGTAGTCCGCCAACAGGATCTCGCCGCCCCAGAGCTGATGCTCGGTGTCGCTGCCACCCCAGCCCAGGCCATCCAGAACCAGCCCCAGTACCGGTGCGGTATCCAGAGGTTGGCCATTGTCCGCCAGGCAGGCGGCGAGGTGGGCGTGGTGGTGGTCGATGTCGTGGCAGGGCAGACCATCCTGGCTGTGCTGGCGGGCCAGTTGGCTGCTCAGGTAACCCGGATGGCTGTCGCAGGCGCGCTGTCTGAGCTGGAAGTCGAACAGCGCCGGGAACCGGGTCAGGTTGTGCTGGTAACTGGCGAACAGCTGCGGGTCGGACAGGTCGCCCAGGTGGGCGGACAGCAGGGCCTGGCCCTGGCGCAACACGCAGAAGGTGTTCTTCAGGTCGGCGCCGTAGGCCAGCACGCCGTCGGCCTGTTCAAAGCCGCCGGGCAGCGGCAGCGGTGAAGGCACAAAGCCCCGGGCCCGGCGCAGCAACTGGCGCTGGCCCCCCTCCACCATCACGATGCTGTCATCGACCCGGTTGACGATGGCGCGGTTGTGGGCCAGCAGCCGGTCGGCAATCGGGCCCAGTTCGGCCAGGGCGTGGCCGTCATCAATGCAGGGGGGGCGGCCGCTGGCGTTGCCGGAGGTCATCACCAGTGCCCGGCCCATCCGTTTCATCAACAGGTGTTGCAGCGGGTTGCTGGCCAGCATCACGCCCAGCTGGGCCATTCCCGGGGCGACGGAGGCCGCCAGAGGCGCATCGGTACGGGGCCGTAACAGCACAATGGGGGCGGCGGGGCTGGTCAACGCGGCCGCTTCGGCGTCGTTGAGCTGAACCAGGGTATGGGCCATGGCCAGGTCCGCCACCATCAGGGCAAAGGGTTTGCTGGGGCGGTGCTTGCGCTGGCGCAGCGTGGAGACGGCTTGGTCGTTGCTGGCGTCCACCGCGAGGTGGTAACCCCCCAGGGCTTTGATGGCGACGATCTGGCCGGCACGCAGGGCATCCACCGCCTCGGTCAGGGCCTGCTCCCGCTGAGCCAGCGGGTGGCCCGCGTTGTCATACAGAGTCAGGCTTGGGCCGCACTCGGGGCAGGCGTTGGGTTGGGCGTGGAAACGGCGGTCTGCCGGGTTATCGTACTCTTGCTGACACGCCGGGCAGAGCGGAAAGTCGGCCATCGAGGTGAAGGGGCGGTCATAGGGCACCTGGCGGATGATGCTGAACCGGGGCCCGCAATGGGTGCAGTTGGTAAAGGGGTAGTGCTGGCGGCGATCTCCGTCCCGGACGATGTCGGCCAGGCAGGCGGGGCAGGTGGCGGTGTCCGGCGCAATGCGGGTATTGACCACCCCCGCCACGGAGCGGCTGATGGCAAAATCGGTGGGGGCTTCATCAAACTGGCAGGGGCTGGATTCCACCGCGTCAACCCGGGCCAGTGGCGGCAGGCGTTCACGCATGGTGCGGATAAAGGCGTCGCCATCCACCGGCTGACAGAGCCGGATCAGCACCCCTTCACTGTCGTTAAAAACATCGCCGCGCAGGTGGGATTCCCGCGCCAGCTGCCAGATAAAGGGGCGGAATCCGACCCCCTGAACCTGGCCCCGAACCCGGATGGCAATGCCGTTGCAACTGCTCATATCAGGCCTCCCCAGCTTCCATCTCCTGAATCAGCTGCTGGTACAGTTCCAGACTGTCCAGCGCCCGCTCGCGGCTGATCTTCTCCATCGCAAAGCCGGACTGGATCAGCAGGTAATCCCCCACCGCCAGAGCATCGAGGATCAGGTGGGTACTGACCTCCCGCTGGCGGCCCAGGGTATCGATACGGGCCATTTGGTTATCGGCGTCGTACGCGATGATGCGGGACGGAATGGCAAAACACATGGGCGGTCTCCTTACCCGTGCTGTGCCTGAGGCACAAACAGGGCACCAATGGCCAGCGTGGTGGGGCCGAAATCGGCCGGCAGACGCAGTGCCATATTCTTACCCAGGCGCAGCCGCAACCGCTCCAGCAGCACCGGGTTATCAAACTCATCACCGGCGAGGATCACCTCCTCCAGTCCGATGTTCATATCCAGCTGTTCGACCCAGTTGCAGACAAAATCGCAGAACGAGTCGATCACGCCAAAGGCCACGCCGGCTTGTTGCTCCGGGTCGGCCAGGCGGTAAGAGAGGCAGGCTTGCAGGGCGCGACGCCACTGCACCAGCAGGGTGCCGTCCACCCGTTCCACGGCGTAGTCGATACGGGGCGCGGTCTGGCCCTGGTAGCGGCTGGCAAGGCAGAGGAACGCTTCGCCGGCGCGGTCCGGGTCCGGATCGTCGGAGAGGCCGGTAAACCAGGCGGCCAATGCCAGCAGGTGGTGGAAGCTGGCGGAAAGCGGCACCGCAGCGAGGCGGTTGAGGGTGTCGAGGTGGCCGGGGTCGACCTCCTGATACCGCGCCAGCAGGCGCTGCCCGGTATCGCCACCCTGGCGGATCGCCTCAAGCAGGGCGGGCACGGTCAGCGGTGCTTCGCTGGCTTCCGGCAGTCGCACCAGCCATTGGTATTCGCCCTCCTCGGTCTGGTACAGCAGGCCGGAGCGATGCTGGCGACTGAGGTAAAGCACCGCGCTGCGCTTGGGCACGCGGTCCTGCTGGCGGACCCCTTCCAGGGCGCACGCGGCGGCCCAGTCCGGGTCGGGGCTCAGGTGGTGGTCGCTGTGACGCAGGCTGACCCGGCCATCGCGCCATTGGGCGGCAAAGCCCAGCAGGTCCACCTGGTGGCGAGCCGGTTCATGGGTCGACAACGGCGCCGGGGGACGATGGTCTTCCAGCGCCACCAGGCTGTCGCCGTAAGGGGTCAGCAGCATGGGTGGCTGGGTCTGGCGGATGCCAACCACGTCGATGCCGTCGGCAGCCAGGCGGTTGCACAGGGCCAGGGTGAGGCGGTCTGCGGCTTGCTGAACCCGGTAGCGGGCCCGGCTGAGCCGGTGGGCCTGAGCAAACTCGGCCCGGGGCACCAGCCGCAGGCTGGGCTTCTCAATGCTGCCCAATTGCTGAATGCCGGTGCTGCTGATGTGCAGCGCGTCGTTCAGGGCTTCCGGGCGGCAGAACAGCAGCGCATCATCGCTGCTGGTCATATGTTCGGTGCGGCGCAGGCTGATGCGGTTATGCCCGGCCAGATAGTTGATCTCTCCACCCTGTTCGAGGCGCTGTACCAGTTCGGTCAGCAGCGGCTCCAGCGGCCGGTCCTGCAGTGCCGGGAGGGCGCCACAGTGGGGACAGAGCGACTTGGGGGTTTCCATGCAGTGCTGGCAGAAGGGCAGCTGCGGCGCCGGGTCGGCCAGATCAACGGCGTCGCCACGGAACTGTTCGATGGGACTCAGGCGGGAGTCGGTCAGCCAGCAGGAGAGGGGAAAGGTGCGGCCAATCAGCTCCGCCAGGGCACTGAGTTGCGCTTCATCGCCCTCGGCTTCCAGGGCATAGCCCTGCGCGGTGCGCTCAATGGCGTGCACCTGCGGGTGGCGCAGAAACTGGTTACAGAGACGACCGTACAGCGGCACTGACCGGTCGGTATCGAACTCAAAGCGCAACTTCATCGCAGGCCTCCTGAGCGCAGGAGCGTTGGGCAACGGCGCGGATGTCGGGACAGCTGACCCGGGTGGCGGTCATGCCGATGCTGGCCAGGTGGTCCAGCAGGGCGCGCTCCATCAGCGGCACGGCGGCCAGGACGGAGGCGGACAGTTCGAAGCTCATCGCTTCGAGCACTTCGGGGATCACCCCGAGAATGTGGGTGGGAGGCCGGTCGCCCACCATCTCCATCATATTGAGGGTCTGCAGCATCTCCACTTCGTGGGCGCTGCCCTGGAAATCGATATGGTGGGGCACCTTATCGAAATCGAAGAAATAGACGTTTCCGACCTGCCCTTCGGTGGAGTGAACGGTGTCGATCACCACCAGCTGGTCGTATTGGGTAATCAGCGGGATCAGGGCGTGGGCCAGGGTGCCGCCATCAATAAAGTCGAGCCGGTGGGGCCCGTCAAAACGGTACTTCTGCTTGATGTAGTGGAGCAGGTGAACACCGATGCCTTCGTCGGCGAACAGGACATTGCCGATGCCCAGTACCAGAATGTGTTGACTCATGGCTTCTCCTAAAAAAACAGGGCCTGCCCCCGAAGGAGCAGGCCCTGTGGCTTAGTGCTTCTTGTGTACGTCGTAGCCCGAGACGATGGCATCGACCGAGTTCTGCTTGAAGCGGATACCACTCCAAACCGCCATGTAGACGTGAATCACGGTAAAGATGATGAACACCCAGGTCATGATGTGGTGCCACTCCCGAACCGGCGCCAGACCGCCCATCACGCCGATAAACCACTCGGCGAAGGGATAGAGGGCGCCGCCCAGGCCATCGTGGTAAACGTTGGCGTGCAGGGCCAGGCCCGAGACGCACATAAACACGATCACCAATGTGACGGCCAGGTAGGTGACGTACTGCAGCGGGCCATAGACCCCGGCTTTATGCAGTTTGCCCATCCAGATGTAGGACTTGAGCTGAACAATCCAGCTGGTTGGGCTCATCACATCCCGAAACGAGCGGCGCTCGATATCGCTGCGACTGAAGAAGTACAGGTAGGCGCGGGCCAGTGTGATGGCCACCAGCACGAAGCCGGCCACCAGGTGAACCAGGCGAACCCATCCCTGTTGCAGGTTATCGGTGCCCCCGTAGGGGGTCAGGAACGGCCAGGCAATGTAGAACCCGGTGATCACCAGAAGCACGATGGACAGGGCCCGAAGCCAGTGCATGATCCGGATGGCCGGACTGAACACATAATCACGGGTGTACAGCGTTTCCGTTGTCATACCGTCCTCCTCAGGCCGCGTTCGGCCCAACCTGGAATTGGCCCAGATCCTGCCCCTTGTAATCCATCACGTGCACGGCACAGGCCATGCAGGGATCGAAGGAGTGGATCACCCGGATGATCTCCAGCGGCTTGCTGGGGTCTTCCAGTTTCATGCCGATCAAGGCGGACTCGTAGGGACCGATCTTGCCTTCGGCGTCCTTCGGGCCGGAGTTCCAGGTGGTGGGCACCACCGCCTGGTAGTTCTCCACCTTGCCGCCCTTGATCCGCACCCAGTGGCTGAGCATGCCGCGGGGGGCTTCGATCATGGCGTGACCGACGTACTCCTGGTTCGGATCCATCACCGGCTCGCGGAAGGTGCTCTCGTCCACCTGGATGTTCTGCACCAGCGCGTCGAAGGTCTCCAGCGCGGCGTCGCACACCAGCAGGGTCTGCACCAGGCGGGCCGCAGTCCGGCCGAGGGTGGTGAACAGCGCTTCCACCGGCAGGCCGGTCATCTCCAGCAGGCCATCGACGGCAGCCACCACTTTCGGGTTGCCCCGGCCGTAGTTGACCAGCAGACAGGCCAGCGGGCCCACTTCCACCGGTTCGCCGTTGTAGCGGGGGGATTTCACCCAGGTGTACTTGCCGTCGCCGTCCACCGTCGGCAGTTCGCCATAAACGGTGTCACGCTTGGTAAAGCCGGTGTAGTTGGGCTCAGTCACCCCGTCATAGGGGTGCAACGCCGGACCATCCTGATACCAGGCGTGGGTCACGTCTTCCTTGATCAGCTGCGGGTCAATGTCGCTGACATTGGCCAGGTCGCCGTTCATGATGACGCCGCCCTGGAACAGGTAACGGCCATTGCCCAGTGCGAAGTCCTGGCAGGCCAGGAAGTTGGTCACGCCCACGCCACCCAGCACGGAAGGCTCGGCTTTGTATGCGGCCGCGGCCATCAGCACATCCGGCAGGTAAGCACGAACGATAAAGTCGTGCACCTGGGCGTGCTTGGTTTTCCACTCCTGCAGGCGGGCCGGGCTGAGCATGTCGCGCACGGAGGTCACACCGCCCACCACCAGGGATTGGGGATGGGGCTGCTTGCCGCCGAAGATGGCCAGCATCTCTGCTGCCACCCGCTGCACTTCCAGCGCCTTCAGGTAATGGGCGACCGCGATCAGGTTCTGTTCCGGGGTCAGTTTGTAGGTGCCATTGCCCCAGTACGCGTTGGCAAAGGGCCCCAGCTTGCCGGTGGCCACCAGCTTGCCCACCCGCTCCTGCACGGCGCGCAGTTCACCTTCACCAGCGTAAACCGGTTTGTCGGTCCAGCGCAGCGCTTCCTGAGCGGCCGCGGCCGGATCGGCAGACAGGGCCGATACCACGTCGACCCAGTCCAGCGCGTGCAGATGGTAGAAATGCACCAGGTGGTCGTGCATGTAGAGGGAGGACTGCATCAGGCTGCGCAGGTACTCGGCGTTGGCCGGGATCTTCAGCCCCAGAGCGTTCTCCACCGCTTCGGTACCGCAGCGATAGTGGGAGTAGGTGCACACACCGCAGATGCGCTGAACCAGCAGGCCAGCGTCCATCGGGGTGCGTCCCTTCATGATCACTTCGATGCCCCGCCACAGGGTGGAGGAGGACCAGGCTTTGGTGATGACGTTGTTTTCGTCGACTTCCACTTCCACCCGCAGGTGACCTTCGATGCGGGTAATGGGGTCAACCACGACACGTTTGCTCATTGTTCCTCCTCCTTATTTTCCTTGGCGAACACACTGGCGACGGCGTGGGCGCCGATGCCGGCAACGGTCAGGCCCAGAATGGCGCCGCCGATAAAGTCCGCGGTCTTATCCAGGCTGTGCAGTTCGCGCCGTCCCAGCGGTTTTTCAAAGTCCGCCATGGTGTCCCAGAAGTTCGGTTCGGAGCAGCCAATGCAGCCGTGGCCAGCCAATACCGGCCAGCTGGTGTGGTGGTTAAAGCGTTCCGTCGGGCAGTTGTTGTAGGTGTAGGGGCCTTTGCAGCCCACCTTGTAGAGGCAGTAACCCTCTTTGGCGCCATGGTCACCAAAGGTTTCGACAAACTCACCGGCGTCGAAGCGACCGCGGCGTTCGCAGTTGTCGTGTACCCGGGCGCCGTAGGCCCACTTGGGTCGGTTAAACATGTCCAGCGGTGGCAGTTTGCCGAACATGATGAAGTACATCAGGGTGCCAACGATGTTCTTTTCACTGGGCGGGCAACCCCCCAGATTGACCACCGGCTGGTGAATCACTTTGTCCACCGGACGGGCTTCGGTCGGGTTGGGCGCAGCCGCCTGAACCCCACCAAAGGCCGCACAGGTACCCACGGAGATAATGGCAGCGGCGTTGGCGGCGGTTTCGTGGATGATCTCCATGCCGGTGTGGCCTTTACAGCCCACGGTCAGGAAGTGGCCGCCATTGGCGGTGGGGATGGCGCCTTCCACGGCCAGCAGGTATTGACCCTTATAGGCGTGCAGAGCGTGCTCGAGGTTCTCTTCCGCCTGCCAGCCGGCAGCGGCCATCAGGGTTTCGTGATACTCAAGCGAGATGTGGTCAAACAGAACGGTGTCGATGGTGGGGGTGTCGCAGCGGATGAGGGACTCGGAACAGCCGGTACATTCGGCCATGTGGAGCCAGATCAGCGGTACCCGGTCAGCCACTTCGGCGGCCTTGGCCACCATCGGGGCAAACTGCATCGGCAGGGCCAGGGCAGTGGTGGTCACGGCGGACCACTTCATAAAATCACGGCGGCTGATCCCCGCGGCGTCGAGCCGGGTTTGCAGCGAGTCGGTTTTCACTGGCGCCTGCGCCGCCAGTTTTTCCAGGCGGGCTTCGCAGCGCGCCATCAGGGCTTGATAGTCAGACACGTTGGCTTCCTCCTTGTGTTGGGTTGAGGCTGAACCTCAACGCCTCTTGTAGAGGTGCCAGCCGGCGTACAGGGCGGCGGCCACCACAACCATCAACACCACGTCCCAGGCGTGATGAAACAGCCCCAGGCCGCCATGGCCGGGGTGGGCGTAAGCCAGCGACGGGGCTAGCGCCGTTAGCATTGCGATGCGTTTTTTCATTGTTCTCTCCTTAGATGTCGATCTAGCAAATGCGGGGCAGTTGCTCACCGACCGGCATCAACAGTTGCCGACAGGTGCCATAGAGCCCCTCAACCAAAACCTGGTGGGATGCTGCGGGTTCCACAGCACCGATGATGGCCGCCTCACGGCCGGATGGATGCGCCCGCATGGCGGCCAGAACGGCCTCGGCGTGCTCGGCGGCGACAAAGGCGACCAGCTTGCCCTCGTTGGCCATCAACAGCGGGTCGAGGCCGAGGATTTCGCTGATGCCACGCACCTGCGGGTGGATCGGCAATGCCGACTCTTTCAGGGTGAGGCGCAGCCCGGCCACCTCAGCAATCTCGTTGCAGACGGCGGCAACGCCGCCTCGGGTGGCGTCGCGCATGGCATGAACCGGGCCGGCAGCCAGCATCGCTTCCACCAGCCCGTTGAGGGGCTGACAGTCGCTTTCGAGGGTGCCGCTCAGGGCCAGTTCGCCACGGGCTTGCAAAATGGCGGCACCGTGGTCGCCCAGGGTGCCGTTTACCAGGATAAGGTCACCAGGCTGGACCCGATGGGCGCCCAACTGACGGTGAGAGGGGATGACACCAATGCCACTGGTGTTAATGAAAATCTTGTCGCAGCTGCCACGGTGCACCACCTTGGTGTCACCGGTCACCACCTGCACACCGGCAGCGCGGGCGGTGGCGGCGAGGGAGGTGATCAGGCGGTCCAGTACCGCCATCTCCAGCCCCTCTTCCAGAATCAGTCCGACGCTGAGGCTGTGGGGCAGGGCGCCGCCGACAGCGAGGTCATTGACGGTGCCACACACCGCCAGTTTGCCGATGTCGCCGCCGGGAAACTCAATGGGATCGACCACGAAGGAGTCGGTCGCGAACGCCAGCCGATCGCCGGCCGCCATCATCGGGGCGAGGGCCAGTTGGGCCTGGTCCTCCATCCGTGCCAGTTCGGCATTATCGAACTGGGCCAGAAAGCGCTCTTTGATCAGCCGTTGCATAGCCTGGCCACCACTGCCGTGGGCCAGCGTGATGCGTTCGGTCATGGGTCTCTCCCCGAGCGGGACGACCCGCTCCTTCCTTGAATGACAACGTGTAACCGGAATGTAGGGGAGGGCGGCTGATCACGGCATGCGCCAGATCAAATGTTGGTCAGGGGGGAGGTTGATCAACATCAATAAAATCGTGGATAGATGACACCAATCTTTCGTTGATACGGTTATTTAACAATTTTTATTGTTTATAAATCAATTGCTTAAGCTAAATTCGAATGAGGGTCGCAGTGGTTTGTCCAGTGACTGTGGTCACGGGGTTGCTGAAGAAGATTCGTGGTAACAGCCTGTTAATGCACAAAAAACGCCCCATTAAGGGGCGTTTTCGTTCTGGCTGCGGTTACAGCAGGCCGAGCTTCTTCATCCGGCTGCGCAGAGTATTGGGATGGATCTTCAGGCGCTCTGCCGCACCGCCGGGGCCATGGATTTTTCCGCCGGTTAAGCGCAGGGCGTGCTCCATATACTTGGCGGTCATCACGTCCAGCGGCACCAGCATGTCGGTGGCGTGGCTGGGGTCGATGATCACCGGACGCTCGCCATCGCTTTCGGGAATGGCGTGTCCGGCCACCGGGCAGCTGAGGAAGCGGAAATCCAGTGGGCCACCGCGGGATTGGATCATGGCGCGCTCGACCGCGTTCACCAGTTCCCGCACGTTGCCGGGCCAGGCGTGGTTCTGCAGTCGCATCATATCTTCACCGCTGATGGCCGGCAGCTGTTTAAAGCCCAGGCGCGGGGCCAGCTGCTCCATAAAGTGGTGCACCAGCAGGGGGATATCCTGGCGTCGCTGATTCAGGCCCGGAATGTCGATGGGGAAGACGTTCAGGCGGTACCAGAGGTCTTCCCGGAAGTCGCCGGTTTGCACCATCTGGGCCAGATCCCGGTGGGTTGCCGCCACCACCCGGATGTCCAGCTCCACCGGCTCTACCCCGCCCACCCGGACAATGGTGCGGTTCTGCAATACCCGTAACAGGCGCACCTGCGCGGACAGCGGCAGTTCGCCCAGTTCGTCGAGGAAGATGGTGCCGCCGTTGGCCTGCTCAAAGTAGCCCTGCTTGCGTTTCTCCGCGCCGGTAAAAGCGCCCTTCTCGTAGCCAAACAGCTCCGAGTCGATCAGGCTGTCGGGGATGGCGCCACAGTTCACCTTAATAAAGGGTTTGCCGGTGCGGGAAGAACGCTGGTGGATGGCGTTGGCGATCACCTCTTTACCGACCCCGGTCTGGCCGGTGATCAGCACGGTGCTTTCCAGCGGTGCAATCGCCTCGACCTGCTCCATTACGGTTTTCAGGCCATTGCGGGCGCCCACCACCTCATCCTGACCGGCAATGGAACGGCGCAGGGCGCGATTCTCGGACGCCAGGTGGGCGTTGTCGGCCAACATATTACGGCTCTGCAGGTTAAAGGCGGTCACCAGCGAGAATGGCGCTTTGAACTGGCGGAACAGTTCTGCGTGGCGGTTGTTGAACGCGCCCTCCTTGGTGGCATAGAGCGCGGCAACCCCCAGGTGGGTGTCGTCGATCTTCAGGCGCAGCTGCACCACGGAGCGGGCCTGGGGCAGCACCTGGCTTAATACGTGGTAGGTCACCGGGTCCTGGTGGACATCGGTCAGGATCCGCACCAGCGGGCGGTCCGGGTCCTGCAGCAGCTGACACATCTCCTCGGTCAGGGCGATGCGACGATCCAGCTGTTTGGCGCCGTTGGCATCGGCCACGGCGACACTTTGGATCTCCTGGCTGGCGGGCAGGAACAAGTTGATGTAGATGCCATCGGCCGGAAAGTGGGGCTGCAACTCGGCGAAGCACGCCTTCAGCGCGGTTTCGATTTGCAAACTGCTGGAGAGGGTCTGAGTGACTTCCCGATACAGCGACAATTCCAACGACATTTTCAACCTCCTTTGCGCATTGGCGACAAGGGAGTGTGCGACACACTTAGCAACACTTCCGAGGTGAACGTCATATCTGGGTCATCATCGCAGCGATAAAATTCATGTTTTGTTGACAAGATCACGATACTTCGTGATTCGAGTGAATTGTTGGTATTTTCGTCGCGGACTGGATCCCGGGATTCGGGATTGGGTTGCCGCATCTCGTTATCCGATACGACATATCGTGTTAAAGACCCACGACATTTCGGAGCTGGTTGCGCTCGATCCCGATTCGAACCATTTGGCGCGCCGGAAAAACCGCTGGCACATAAACTGCCTACTCATCTGTCAGACACCGGCATAAGCCAGTGACCGATGAATATTGAAAGACCAACGGAGTGTGCAGTGAACACCGTAACCAGCAAGATTGCCCTGGCTGTCCTGATGACCCTGGGCGCCACCAGTGCTTACGCGAAAGATACCGTCGTTCTGAACGGCTTTGATATGACCCTGGACCAAGCTTGGGAGATCGCCGAAGGCGACGCCGAGGTGAAGATCGACCGTAAGGCCGAGAAGCGTCTGGAAAAAGCCTACGACACCCTGATGACCGCCGCTCGTACCGGCAAGCCGGTTTACGGTCTGACCGTCGGCGTGGGTCTGAACAAAGACCACAAGCTGTTCGATGCCAGCGGTGAGATGACTCCGGAAGCCCTGAAAGCCTCCCGCGAGTTCCAGTACAACGCTCTGCGCTCTCACAGCGCCGGTGTGGGTGAGCCGATGGACGCCGAAATGGTGCGCCTGGGCATGGCGGTTCGTCTGAACACCCTGCTGCACGGTCAAACCGGTGTTCAGCCGGAAGTGGCTGACCTGTACGTTGAGTACCTTAACCACGACATCATTCCTGTGATCCCGTCCCGCGGTACCGTGGGCGAAGCGGACATCCTGCTGGCCTCTCACGTGGGCCTGGCGATGATCGGTGAATGGGAAGTGTTCTACAAAGGCGAGCGCGTAAGCTCCGCCGAAGCGATGAAAGACGCTGGCATTGAGCCGCTGTCTCCGATCGGTAAAGACGCTCTGTCCATCCTGTCCAACAACGCCTTCGCCACCGCTTACGCGATGAAAGGCCTGAAGCAGGCTGAGCAGGTGATGGAAGTGGCTCCGACCACCTTCGCCCTGTCTCTGGAAGCGCTGAACGGTAACGTGGCGCCTTACTTGCCGCAAACCAACGAGGTGCGTCCGTTCCCGTCCGTACAGGCGATGTCCAAGACCATCCTGGAGCAACTGGACGGTTCCTACCTGTGGGATGCCAACGCCAAGCGTCCGCTGCAAGACCCGCTCTCTTTCCGTACCACTGGCTACACCCTGGCCATGGCTCAGAAAGCCACCGACGAGCTGGAGAAGATGCTGCTGATCCAGGTGAACGCCTCTGACGACAACCCGGCCGTTGTGCTGAACCCGTCCAAAGAGCACCTGAAGGAATCCCAGCTGCAGCAGTACCTGGTGGATGGCAAAGGCGGCGTATTCCCGACTGCCAACTTCAACCCGCTGCCGGTGGCCATGGCGGTTCAACAGCTGAACATCGCCCTGGCTCAGGTGTCTCACAACACCGCCATGCGTACCCTGCGTCTGTCCGACGACCACTTCACTGGTCTGCCGCGCTTCCTGACTGCGCCGGGCAACATGGGCCACGCGTTCGGTGCCGTGCAGAAGACCTTTGCTGACCTGCACACCCGCAACAAGCACCTGGCTCAGCCGGTGACCTTCGAAGGCATCGCCATCGCCGGTAACATCGAAGACACCTTCACCAACATGAAGCTGGCTTCCGACAACCTGATCGGCATCACCGACAACCTGTACACCATGTTCGGTGTTGAGCTGCTGCACAGCACTCAGGCCATCGACCTGCGTCGCATGGAAAACCCGGACCTGAAACTGGGCAAAGCCACCGAGAAGCTGTACGACGCCTACCGCGAGAAAGTGTCTTTCGTGAAGGTTGACCGTCCGTACACCCCGGACATCGCCGCGGGCAAACTGGTGGTTGAGCAGTTCTAACTCAACCTTTTCATCACGCCCTGTAATGCGATGAAAAACCGGTGCTTCGGCACCGGTTTTTTTATGCCGCCGAACGGGCACACCCAGATACGCCAATCTCCCCGCTGACTGGCGTCATGACGGCCTGTTACCGGCCGTTAAGTCTGCCCTATCCGGGGCTTTCAAGCGCTGAAAAAGTCGCCAAAAGCACGACATCTCGTAAAACCGGGTTCGAACTCTCATGTAAGTGGGATCAGGATCCCGCAAGTGTCGGGAAAAACACGGGATCTGGCGATGCGGTGCGAAATATCGTGCCGGGTTCTGACGAGATCTCGTTACTGCTGGGGGTGGATCATATATTTGCCCCTTTTCACCCCGGTTTGGCCTGCTGGCACGCCCCCTGCAATTGAATTGGCATAACACGCAGAAGACCTATTTGGAGCAATCCATGTCAAACGACAAGCCCATGCTGGCGTCGCGTCGCGCGATGCTGAAGAAGACCGCGGCCCTGGCCGCGGGTGGTGCCACCCTGATGGTGGCTGGCCCGAGCCGCGCGAGCGAGTGCAAGCCGGTAACCCCGAAGTTCGATGAGATCTACGACATCATCGTAGTGGGTTCCGGTTTTGCCGGCATGGCAGCGGCCGTACAGGCCGCTGAAGACGGTGCCAAGGTACTGGTTATCGACAAGATGCCGGTATTTGGCGGTAACTCCACCATCAACGGTGGCGCCATGGCGGTAGCCGGTTCCCACCTGCAGGAGAAAGAGGGCGTAAAAGACAGCGTCGCTCTGATGGTGGAAGACATGCTGGCCGCAGGCCGTGGCATGAACGACAAGAAGATGCTGGAACTGGTGTGTGATGGCACCGCGGAATCCGCCAAGTGGCTGGAAGAGCGCGGCACCGTCTGGAAGCCGTTCGTACAGCACTTCGGTGGCCACTCCGTACCGCGCATTCTGCAAACCCGCGAAAGCTCCGGTGCCGGCATCATTCGTCCGCTGATCAAAGTGGCGAACAAGAAAGGCGTGACCATGTACACCCAGACCGAACTGCGCGGCTTCGTGAAGAACGAAGACGGCCGCATCGTTGGTGTTCAGGTTCAGTCTGACTACTTCTGGCCGAAGAAACGCTCTGGTTCTCCGAAGATGTACGGTGCCCGCAAGGGTGTGATCATGGCCACCGGTGGCTTTGGTCGCGACATCGACTTCCGTCAGATCCAGCAGCCGTCCCTGACCGACGAGCTGGACTCCACCAACCACGCTGGTGCCACCGCCGACGCTCTGAAGCTGATGATGCTGGAAGGCGCCAACCCGGTTCACCTGGACCAGATCCAGCTGGGCCCGTGGTCCTCTCCGGACGAGAAAGGTTTCGGTACCGCTTCTCAGTTCAACACCATCGCCACTTACCAGAACGGCCTGGTGGTTGACGTTCGCACCGGCGAGCGCTTCTTCAACGAACTGGCTGACCGTAAGGCCCGTGCCGACGCCATCATGACCCGTCGTGACGACGAAGGTAAGCCGGTTTACCCGGTTGGCTTCACCAACGCCAAGGGCGCCGCTCAGGCACAAACCCTGGCCTGGGGTCTGAAGTACGACGTGATCAAGAAAGCCGACACCCTGGAAGAGCTGGCCGAGATCTACGGCATGCCGGCTGACAAGCTGGTGGCTCAGGTTGAGCGCTGGAACGAAGCGGTTCGCACCGGTGAAGACAAAGAGTTTGGCCGTCCGCTGATGCAGGCGTTCGAACTGAAAGAGGGTCCGTGGTACGGCGTGCGCATGTGGCCGAAAGTGCACTACTGCATGGGCGGTGTCCGTGTGAACACCCACTCCGAAGTGCTGCACCTGGTGACCAACAAGCCGATCACCGGCCTGTACGCTGCCGGTGAAGCCACCGGTGGTATCCACGGAGCCTCCCGTCTGGGTGCCTGTGCGGTAGCCGAAGGTGTGGTAACCGGTCGTAACGCGGCCAAGCACGCGTTCGCCAGCAACACCGTAGAACTGCAACTGGCCTGATAGGACCCGAGGATAAGATGATGAAACGTAACCTGACTCTGCTGGCCGGTCTGTTCCTGGCCCTGGGCATCAACCACGGTGCTATGGCCGCCAAGATGCCGATGAAATCCTACCACCAGGAGATGTTCACCTCTGCCGATGGCAGCGTGGACTGCCAGGCCTGTCACGGCGACCAGAAGCCGTTCAGCGCCCCGGCCACCGAAACCTGCCTGGGTTGTCACGGCCCGATGGAAGACCTGGTGGATTCCACCAAGCGTCCTGGCCACGGTGCCGAGTTTGAGCCGAACCCGCACGATTCCCTGCACTATGGAACGGATCTGAACTGTGCTTACTGCCACGCAGAGCACAAGAAGCCTCAGGTGTACTGCAACCAGTGCCACGAGTTCAAATATCCGGAAATGAAGCGGAAGTAACACTCCGCCGATGTTAAAGGGCCCTTCGGGGCCCTTTTTTTCACTGTGATGTTGCTAACCAAAGGAGAGGATATGTTCCGACCAGCCTACTGTGCCCTGCTGCTGGCGCCCCTGTTCAGCCTGACTCCGGCCACCGCTCTGGCCAGCGTCAGTGCCGCCAGCGTTGAGGTGGGTTACAAGGCGCACAGCCCCGGCACTCTGGCGCGCAACCCCGGCGCGTTCGACCAGCCTTACCTGCAGCTGGACTACCGCAACCTGGACGATTGGGGACGCCTGTTCAGCTCCACCAAACTGGAGAACCCAGGGCAGGTCAGCCGTGATCAACAGGGCCAGTCCGGTCGCACCACCTTTAAGTCACTGAATGTGGTGGAACCGGTGATGTGGGAGGGGCGACTGAATGCCCTGCTGCAGAACTTTATCAGTGCCAGCACCAGCACCGTGGAAGACAACTTCTACCTGGGGGCCAGCCGGGATCTGGATCTGGGCGCCGCCACCCTCACCGTGGGCGCCGGCCTGCACTACGCCTTCGGCAGTTTTGCCGCTAAAGGGCTCAGTTACAGCGGCCCCAGTGGCTACTTTGCCACGCTGAACCTCAGCTACCCCTTCCGTGCCCTGGGCCGGGACAGTGCCTTCAGCATCGCCTACAACGGTCAGTTTGACCGGGCTGAAGGGCATCAGGAGGTGTTCCGTTACGACGATTATGGTCATCAGTGGGTGAACACCCTGAAGACCAGTCTGTCCGAGCGGGTCTACGCCAAGGTCTACCTGAGCCACCTCGACAGCATCGGCGCCACGCCACAGGGTGATCTCGAATACGGCCTCGCCTTTGGCCTGTCGCTGTAAATGTGAACGCGTCCTGCCAATGTGATGGGACGCGTTTCCAGCTTGTTCAATTTCGTTATCGGCACGATATCTCGTGACGCGGTTTCACGTCATTTCGTTGTTTCGCCTCGCAACTCAAAGAATTGGCTGGTTCGGCCCCCAAAAGAGACGCTGGCACACCTTTCGCTCTTTGAACGGTAATTCTGATGAATCCACAAAGGATCAAAGCGTGAAAAAGTCCATTCTGTTTCTGTCTGTCGCGGCCGCCATGGCCATGCCTGCCCAAGCTGTTGAACTGTACAACGACGGCGTAAACCAGATCACTCTGGGTGGTCACCTGACCGCTCAGCTGAGCAACGTTGACTGGTACCAGGGTGTGGACGTTGATACCCAGCTGCGCCCGAACTCTCCGCGCATCAACTTCGGTTTCAACCGCGACCTGGGCAACGGCTACGCGCTGGATGCCAAGATCGAAACCGGCTACAACATGATGACCTCCGGCAACTCCTTCTCCACCCGTCTGGGTTACATGGGTGTGAGCCACGAAGACTACGGTCGTCTGTCCTTCGGTAAAGAGTGGTCCACCTACTACGACGCCGCCTGGTGGACTGATATGCCGGTGGTATTCAGCTCTGACCAACTGGGCATCTACACCGGCGACACTGACGGTGGCGATTCCGGTATGGGCCGTGCTGACAAAGCCATCCAGTACCGCAAAGGCTTCAGCCTGGGTGACTTCGGTAACCTGAACCTGGGTCTGCAGTGGCAGGGCGAGAACGGTGCTCTGGACCAGCGCATCGGTGGTAGCCTGATCTACCAAATCGGCGAGTTCAAGCTGGGCACCTCCTACGTCGGTGGTGACATCAACGGTGAGTACAAGATCTACGGCAACACCGTGGTGGACTCCACCAAGCACGACGCTGAGCTGACCTCCTGGCAGGTGAGCGCCGCTTACGGTCAGTGGGGCAAAGACCTGTACCTGGCGGCTTCCTACCAGCAAGGTACCAACACCGAAGCGGGCATGCGCTTTACCGGTGACTCCATCGGTATGGAATTCCTGGCCGCTTACGGCTTCGAAACCAACACCACCGCGTTCGTTTCCTACCGTCAGCTGGAGAGCGACGGCAAAGTGGAAATGGCCTACACCGACGACGAACGTCCTGGCTTTGCTGACAACGGCGACGGCGAGTGGAACGAATCCTTCGTGTCCTTCGGTGTGCACCAGAACCTGACCAGCAACACCCTGCTGTTTGCTGAGTACAACATCAGCACTGGTGACGACCGTGACGGCGACAACCAGTACGCTGTTGGCTTCCGCTTCTTCCTGTAAGCGTTTGCTTCCCGTCCCCGAAGTGGTCCGGACCGCCTAACCCCGGACCGCTTAGGGTGAACTGGGAACCCGAATCGCCGCCTTTGTGCGGCGATTTTTTTTGGGTTCATCGCATAATTCCGTGGGAACCTTGGCTCCGAGTCCGTTGCCACCTACCGAGCCATTGCCGGGATGCCCCGGCGGGCACCAGAAGGGCGTTGCCCCTCTGGACTCCCCTTTGCCTCCGGCGCGGCGAAGGCCCCCTCGCTCCCACTCCTTCCCGTTCAGCACTGGCCAGACTCGCATCCCTGCTCGACTGGCACTCAGGCCATCCTTGGCCTTCGGCTTCACTCCCAGTCGCTCCCGCTCAGCGCCGCGAGTCGGCCTCTGGTGGACGGCTGCGCCGTGATGGTTGGGTGTTCATTCCGATTCAGAAACAGCATCAGTCCTTAAAGACGAGCAAAGGTCATCAAGAGGTATTTTTGCAGAAGTCGTTTCTGTCTTTTTTACCCGCTAATCCGCGAAGAACCGTTTTTTGCCTGAAGTTTGAGGAAGCGCCTAGTGCGGCGCACCCCGCATGGCGGCGGCAGGCCATTTGGGTGCCACCACATCGCGGATAAACGCCGCCTTTTCCGTCTCAAAGCGGGCCATATCCATCCCCACCGCTTCCTGTGCGGCGGCCTTGGAGCTGAGGTCCGGGTAGGTCACTTCCGTCACCCCAAGCTGCTGATGCAGCAACGCCAGTTTAGCCCGGGCCATCGTGGCCTGGCGTTGGGCCACGGCCAGCAGTGCCAGCCCCTCTTCCGGATTGTGGGCATGGATGCCGTGAGAGGCCACGGCAAAGTCCCAGCGCCACTGGGCATGACGAATGTCCATCAACGGACTGTCCATCTGTGCCCATTCAGCCCCGGCATCCCAGGCCGCTTTGGCGTCGTAGTGGGCCTGCACCAACAGCGTTTCCACGGAATCCCGCGCCGCCTCAATACGGGCTTTATTCTGGGCCAGGGTGGCACTCAGGGCCCCTTTGCTGTCGTGGCAGCCAGCGCAGGTCAGCTCAAAGTTGTCCAGAGCTTGGCCGACGTTGTGGTCGGTGTAGGCGTGGCCGTTGCCATCCTCGCGCTGCGGCATATGGCAATCGATGCAGGTCGCCCCGGCTTTTGCATGGGGGCTGCGGCTCCAGGTTTCAAAGTCGGGGTGGCGCGCTTTGAGCATGGGGGTGCGGGAGATAGGATGCAGCCACTCATAGAAACGACGGGTGTCGTAGTAGCGCTCGATCTCGTCGGCGGTGCTGCCGAAGATCCAGGGGATATTGACCTTGTTATTGGCCTCCGGCTGGAAGTAGTAAGTCACATGGCACTGGCCGCAGGTTTGGGCCCCCTGCATCGCCCCATCCTGCTGATCAAATGGCAGGTGGATCTTCTCCATGGCGTGCCTGGCGTGGGGACGGGCCAGTTGCAGCGCTTCACTGCCCGGTTTATGACAGTCGGCGCAGCCGACGGTGTTGCTCATCTCCATGCCCAGGCTGGTGAACTGGCTGGCGGCAAACGCCTGCTCGCCCATCTCGGCCATCAGGCGGGGCGCATCTGGGGTTTTGCAGGTCCAGCAGCTGGCGGAGTAGCCCTTGTCATCGGGGCCGCTGGGCGGCACGCCGGTACGCAGCGTGTGGGTGACGTCCGCCACCGCAAAACGATGCCCACGGGGCGTGTTGTAACTCTTGGCAAAACTGGACCCGGCCCACAGCACCACCATGGCCGGTCGACGGGCCAGTTCATCCTGCTGTTCAGTGTCCGTTTCGGTACTGAGCCAGCTGTCGTACTGCGCCGGATAAGGGGCTTGCCAGTCGGCATTGTCTACGCTGTCGGGCGCAGGCGAACAGCCCAGCAGTCCGGCGCTCAGAAACAGGGCAAGGGAACGGTACATCGGCATCCTTTATTCTCTTTAAATCAATCTCAGTCTATCAGCCCGGGCGGCCATCAAGTCGGGGGCGGCTCAGCAGGCCGCTGTAGTGCCACAGGAACAGGGCAAAGGCGCCGCACCATAGGGTGCCCGCCAGCCAGTGCCACAACTCGGTGTGAACAGGCAGCCACAGAGGCAGCAGGCTGCGCACCAGAGCGGCGCTCAGCACCATGGCAAAGGCCGGAGCCATCCACGGTCCCTCATAGAGATTATGGCCGGTGTGCCCAAGCGAGACCCGGGCGATCATGGCCAGGCACATGCCGCCAATGGCGCCCAGCGCCAGCAGGTGCAGCAGTTGGCGCTGGGCCACTTCATCACTGCCGGTGATGGCCAGGGCCAGCAGGGTCACGGTGATGCAGAGGTAACTCAGGTGCAGCGACCACAACAGGGGTTCGCCCCGGGTTTTGTGGCCATGCCAGCGCGACTGACGCACCAGCTGCAGGCCGCCGGCCAGAAGCAGCGTAGCGCGCCAGAGCGGTTCAGGCAGCACGCTGAACAGGGCATCCAGCGCCAGTACCGCCAACGCCGAAAACAGGACCCAGTCCAGAGCGCGGATGGGGTCAGCCTTTGGCAGCTTCAGCCGCACCGCAGTGAAGAAGGGGATAACCCGGCCACCGACAAAGGTGATCAGCAGGGCCATCCACCAGATCATCCCTTGCCACAGGGTACTGGCCAGCACCATATCGCGCTGATAGAGGGCCCAGTAGCTCAGCAGGTTCAGCAGTGCGGCCAGGGTCAGCAGCAGCGGGAAAGCGGCATTGCGCCACTGACGCACACGCCAGATGCTCCACCCCAGCCGGGCTGCGGTCAGCAGCAGAAAGCTGGTGTCCAGCAGGGCTGGCAGCCACAACGGGATGGCATAGGGCAGCATCAATACCAGCCGGGCGCCCAGCCATAAGCTAAACAGGCCCGCCAGAGGCCAGCCCTTGAGACCGGGTTGGCCGGTCCAGGTTTGCACGGCGGTCAGGGTAAAGCCCGCTACGATGGCCATGGCAAAGCCAAACAGCATCTCGTGCGGGTGCCACCACAGTGGGATCACCGGGCTCCAGAAGGGCCGATTGATCAGCTCAGGGTAGTACCACAGCGTCAGCCAATAGGGGATCAACAAAACTGCCAGAGCGGCGCCCGCGAGAAAGAAGGGGCGGAAGCCCAGACGCCAGAGTGGCCAGGTGGTTTCTACCTTGCTGGGATCGTCAATGTTGATCATGGCAGCCTCTCGCCGATTTAAAGGTGCATAAATAATGCAACAATAATACTGGCGTTGGGGTGGCCGGGCAAGTTGGGGTCAGTGGGTTCCGGTGTTCGGACACTAAAATTTGTGTGTGAACGGGGGAGTGAACTGGCCTGGTTAGCGCGGTATCAGTGGCGGACAGACGCATAGAACAGGCAGGGTAACTTTTATCATGAATTTCTAATCACCTGATTTTTATGTGGAATTTTCCGATTCATATTCATGATCTTGCGCTTGTGTTTGTCCTGTCCAAACAGTACATTCAGCGGAGAAAAGGCAGGGAGTCGCCCTCTGCGAACAGGAGAATGGGGTGCCAAAAGTGGAGCTTGAGCAATTTACCCGCGCGCTAACCCAGATGGAGGGGGCGCTCGGCCGCTTTGTTGACCCGGACAATGCTGATGGTTTTATTCGGGATTTTGCCCTCTGGGTGATTCAGCAATGGTCCTATCGTGATCTGTTTGAAGGCCGAGTCGAAAACGCGTCCTTCCCCTGCTCCCGCTATCAAGGCAAGCTGCATCCGCATCCGACCCAGCCCGCCACCTACAAAGATTTTGTGGGGGCCTGCAACGCGGAAAAGGCTGCCAGCCACTGCCCCCTCAGTGGCAAAACCACCCAGGACAGCGACGATGGCCTGTATCAGGTGTTTGGTGACGCCTGTGCCCGTGAGTTTGAACGCCTGGTGCAGCAGCAGGCGCTCAGCCTGCCTGCGGAGCTGGGCCAGGGCAGCGTGTCGGAGTTTGTCTGGACCCTGCAGGCTGACCCGGAGCGCCATCCTGAGCTCTACGAATGCTGCGAATCGATTGTGAGTCGCTTTGGCCTGGGCGGCACGGAGATTGAGCCCTACCTGTCGGAGATCGCCTGTCCCAAGGATGAACCGGCTTGGCAGGAACAGCGGTTTGCCCGCTGGACCCTGGCAGATTTTCAGAAGGTGGCTGCCGACAGCGGGGCAACCCTGGACCTGCGAACGCCGGCGGCCAGCCAGCAACGCTGAGCGGCCCCGTTTCGGTCTCATGAAAAAGGTTCTTCGCGGATTAGCGGGGAAAAAAGACAGAAGCGACCTCTCCTAGAGAATACCTTTTCATGGCCTCTGCTCGTCTAGAGGGATTTATGCTGTTTCCGAATAAGAATGAGCACCCAGCTATCACGGCGTAGCCGTCCACCAGAGGCCGACTCGCGGCGCCGAGCGGGAGCGACTGGGAGTGAAGCCGAGGGCCAGGGATGGCCCGAGTGCCAGTCGAGCAGGGATGCGAGTCTGGCCAGTGCTGAACGGGAAGGAGTGGGAGCGAGGGGCTTTCGCCGCGTTGGAGGCATAGGGGAGTCCAGAGGGGCAACGCCCTTCTGGTGCCCGCCGGGGCATCCCGGCAATGGCTCGGCAGGTGGCAACGGGCTCATAGCCAGAGTTCCCAAGGAAAGATGCGATAAACCATAAAAAAACCGCCCTTGGGCGGTTTTTTTGGTTTGACGGCTTACTCGCCGGAGGGCGGATCCATATTGATGGAGACCGGCTTGGTGGCCCGCGCCGCCATGATCAGCATGTAGATGCAGGTGGCCGCCAGACAGGTGCCGAGGTACAACGGCAGGCCATCACGCAGCGGGGTCATCTGACCCGCCACCAGCGGGCCGACCACGGAGCCCACGCCGTAGCACAGCAGCATCAGCTCGGTGATGGAGACGATGCGGGCGCTGTCTTCACCCTGGCAGGCCTGGGTGATGGCCACCGGATAGAGCGCAAAGGCACAGGCGCCCAACACCAGGTAGCAGGCACTGGTCATCAGCAGGTCATCGGCGGACAGCATGCCCGCCACCGCCAGGGTGCCAACACCACACAGCAGTGACATCAGCAGAGACTTACTCATGCGCGGTGACAGGTAGCCGGTGATCGGCTGCACCACCATGCCGCCCAGGATCACCATCGCCATCAGCGCACCGGTGTGCTCGCTCAGCCACGGTTGGTTGTGGATGTAGAGCGGCATCAGGCCATACAGCGGGCCCAGCACCAGGCCAGACACCAGGCAGCCGATCACCGCGGGGCGGCTCAGGCGACGCAGTGCCTTGAGCGGCACCGGGTCGTGCACTTCCAGAATCGGCGCACCACGCTTGACCAGCAACGGCGGCAGCACCGCCAGCGCCAGCAGGGCCAGGATCGCACCGTAGGGCAGGAAGCCGGTGGTGCCGAGCTGGCCGATGCCAAGCTGGCCCAAAGCGGAGCCACCGTACAGGGCGGTCATATACAGGCCAAGGCGCTTGGCACGCTGGCGATCGTCGTCCACCAGCAGCAGCCAGGACTCCACCACCACGTAGATACCGGCACTGGCCAGGCCCGCCACCACGCGCAGGGTCAGCCAGGCGATCTCATTGGGGATCGCCAGCAGGCCGATGACCGAAGTCAGCAGGGCCAGCAGGAACACCACAAAAGCATGACGGTGACCCAGCTGCGACACGATACGGGCACTCACCAGCGCGCCACTGAGCATGCCGGCGTAGAAGGCACTGGCGAGATAGGCCGCCAGGCTTTTGTCCAGGCCGAAATAGGGCAGGGACAGGGGCAACAGGCTCATCAAGAAGCCGGAAGCCACCGCAAACAGAGACAGACCAGCAACAGGCACAAACAGGCTGTTGCCGGAACGGATTACAGTGACGTCAGACACCGCGCGCTCCAGCCAAAAAAGGGTCAGTTATGGGGGTTCCTGACGAGGACCGTCAGGGGGTTTTTGGCGGCACTATGCGACCAAAAGTTGGCCAGGTAAAGCGAGGGATTTTGCGGCTGATAACAAAAAAATCTGTTGCCCTTCTGCGCACAAAAAATGGCCCCGTGCGGGGCCATTTTTACGCGATTTGACGGCGACTTAGCCTTGGCTTGCGCGGCGCTTTTCCAGTGTCTTCCGGGCCGTTGCGACCACCAGAGTGACGATAATGGAAGCGACGATCAGGCCGATGGCGAGGACCGCGTTCTGCAGCAGCATCGGGTCGATCACCAGCATGGCGCCCATGCCCATCATCATGATGCCGGACATCAGCTTGAGGGTCTGGCCCTCTTTCTCGGTCAGCTTGCGCTTACCCATGGTGAGGGAGAACACCAGCACAATCAGCGCCAGCGGGATCACATACACCAGGTTGTACATCACCAGGTAGAAGTAGCGCTCGCTGCTGGGCAGGTCGTGCAGGGTCAGGACGCTGGTGTAGATCATCGGGAAGCCTGCGGTGCAGAGCAACTCGTAGGTGTTGGCCAGAATCGACAGCACCACCGTACCGGCAATCATGGTCGGCAGGCTGCTGGCTTTGGTGAGCTGGCCCATCCGCTTAATCAGCGCGCCGCGGTTTTCGGCGGACATCGACAGGGAGACATCGCCTTTCTGGGTGACGTACTCGCGCAGGTTGATAAAGCCCGCCGTCAGCGCCAGGAAGCCCGCGGCCATCATGATCCAGCCACCATCACTGCCACCCAGCAGGGCGAAGATGTTCAGCCAGGCGCTCATAAACAGGAAGTAGATGAAGCCGGAGAAGAACACGAAGATGCCGCCGACGATCAGCATGCGGGTGCGGCTCTTAGCGTTCACCATGATGGAGAGCAGGAACAGCAGCACGAAGAAGGCGCAGGGGTTGAAGGCGTCAACGCCCGCCAGGACCACGGTCAGCACCGGCAGGGAGAGGGATTCCGGGGCCACCATGCCGATAAAAGGCAGGTTGACCGGTTGAATGGCGGTGGCCGGTGCGGCTTCGCTGCTGTCCAGGCCACAGGTGCCTTCGCCGCTGTCGGAGCTGCAGGTGGAGAACATCCCACCCTCGGCCGGTGCGCTGCTGGCAAACTCCTCGCCCAAACCGGGATCGTTCGGGTCCAGCACGCCGCCGTTGCGCTCGTAACAGGCTTTCAGTTGGCTCAGCAGGAACTGGCCGGTGACGCCATGGCCGTTGTAGCCCACCGTGGCCTGGCCGCAGTAGGCCAGGTAGGGCACCGAGTTGGCCGGCACGCCGGTTTCCGCCGCGACACTCCGCCACAGCGGCAGGGTGTCGGCATCGGAGACTTTGTGGGCTTCCAGTTTGATCCAGGGGTAGTGTTCCGCCAGCGCGTCAACAAAGGGGTGGGCCTCGGCGCAGTGCGGGCAGGTTTGTGACCAGAAAAAGTACAGAGTGATTTCCGGTTGGCCCTGGGCGTCTTTGGCGGTCCAGGTAACGGGCGCATCGGCGCGGGCAAACAGGCTAAGGCTGCACAGCAGCAACAGGGTGAAAAGGCGGGCCATTCGGTCTCCTTCGGCCAGGCAATATCCAGGGTGTTCACTCCAATAGAGTGTCAGGATGGGTTCAGGTTCAACGTTAGGCCGAATCCCGTTTCTAAGTTGTTAAGTGGCTCCCAGAGTTGCGTAAAAGAGGCTGGGCTTCCCAACTTTGCTGCACAAATGAGGACAGGGTGGCGTTCTGGTGGCAGGGCTGGCAGGCAGGGTGACTCGGCGGTCTGGTTGCTGAGGCGGGGCGTTGTGTCGGGCTGGGGGTAACCTGGGCCAGGATGGCAGCGCCCACCGTTGGCTGGACGCTGCCATCGTCAGCTTCAGTTGACCGGGTCGAAGCTGAACGCCTGGCCACCGAGGCTGGCTTCATACATCAGGCCACCTTTGGCCATGGTAAAGATCGCCATGCCACCGCTGTACTTATTCTCCGCCTGGGCGGTGCCGGCTCCCGCGGTGGTGCCCTTGGTGTTGGCCCCGGCTGATGCGCCAGCGGTCAGCGCCACCGCACTGGCCTGGGCGCCAAACTCGAAGTCACCGCTGGTGAACTCCTCATAGGCGTCGGCGTTCTGGAAGAAGATGATCTGACTGTAGGCCTGGCCACCCAGCTGCAGGCCAAAGGTCACCTGGGCCATCTTACTGTTGCCGGTATGAACGCCCCCCTTGAACACCTGACCTTCACCGTACGCCCCGCCGATGCCGACGCCGCCCTTGCCAATGGTGGGGAACACCGCGTAGCCATAAGCATTGGCAAAGAAGGGCTGGGTGGCTTCCGCTTCCTTGAATTTACTGATGGTGTCACTAACGCTGTCCGCCTGTACGGCAGTGGCGGTCAACAGAGTCAGGGCCGCGGCCCAGAGAGTGATGCTTTTCATCCTATCGGCTCCTTGTCACGTCTGGCTTTGGCGCAGACGAAGGGGGTTCACTTTGTAACCCGGGGTCTGTGGTGTTTCTTGCTGAGCGGATTCACCTTGGCAGCACGGAATGGCGACTTTGGTGATCCAGCTCTCACTTTTAAAGCCACTTGAGTATAATCCGCGGCGGAATTTTTCGCCGTGGCTAGGGAGTTAAGGTCAATGGAACAGAATGGCGCGCCGTATGACGTGGGGTTTGTCGGGCTGGGCGTAATGGGCAAAAGCCTGGTGCTCAACCTGGCGGATAACGGCTATCGGGTGGCCGCGTTCGATCTGGATGCGGATAAGATCACCGCGGTTGAAGCGCAGGACCAGGCCGAAAGCCAGTCCCGGCGAGTGCTGGGTTGCCCCAACCTTGCCACTCTGCTGGCGCAGCTGACCGCCCCCCGGCTGGTGGTGTTGTCCATCCCCGCAGGGGCGGCGGTGGATGCGGTGTGCGAGCAACTGCTGGCCGCTGGCATCGGCCCGGATGATGTGGTGGTGGACACCGGAAACAGCCTGTGGACCGACACGGTGAAACGGGAAGCCCACTACCGTGGTCAGTTCCACTTTTTCAGCACGGCGGTGTCTGGCGGAGAAGTGGGTGCTCGCTTTGGCCCCTCCCTGATGGCCTCCGGCGATGCCAGAGCCTGGCAGCGACTGGCGCCCTTGTGGCAGGCGATTGCGGCCAAGGTAGACCCGGACAGCGGTAAGCCGATTGAACGTTTTGAACCCGGCAATCCAGTGCGTGAAGGGGAGCCCTGTGCCGCCTACATCGGCCCGGCGGGCGCCGGTCACTACGTCAAGATGGTGCACAACGGCATCGAGTATGCCGACATGCAGCTGATCTGCGAGGCGTACCACATTCTGCGCACGGCTCTGGGACTAACGCCGGCAGAGATTGCGGCGATCTTCCGCCGTTGGAATGCCGGGGTGCTCGACAGCTACCTGATGGCCATCAGTGCTGAGGTGCTGGACACCTGGGATGAGGCCAGTGATGGCCCGCTGGTGGACGTGATTCTGGATAAAGCGGGGCAGAAGGGCACCGGCCTGTGGACGGCGGTATCCAGCCTGGAGTTGGGCTGCCCGGCTCCGACCATCGCCCAGGCGGTGTACGCCCGGGCGCTGTCCGGCCAGAGAGCGGAGCGTCTTGCCGCTGCCGAATTGCTGCGCGGTCCGGAACCGGTGGCGCTGTCCGACGCCGAGCGCGAGGCCCTGATTGAGCAGCTCCATGATGCCCTCTACTGCGCCAAGATCTGCGCTTACGCTCAGGGGTTCCAGCTGATGGCCAGTGCCGCCAAGGTTCAGGGCTGGACCCTGGATTTTGCCGCCATTGCCCGCATCTGGCGCGCGGGCTGCATTATTCGCGCGGTGTTCCTGCAATCCATTGCCGCGGCTTACGAGCGGGATGACAGCCTGGCCAACCTGCTGGTGGATCCCTTCTTCACCGAACAGCTGCACCGTTATCAGGGCAACTGGCGCCGTGCCATCGCCCAGGCCACGCTGCTTGGCATCCCCTGTGGCGCACTCAGTGCTTCATTGGCCTACTTCGACTCCTACCGCCTTGGCACACTGCCCGCCAACCTGCTGCAGGGACAGCGGGACTTCTTTGGCGCCCACGGGTTTGCCCGTACCGACCGCGATGAGGGGGCCCGTTTCCACGTCGACTGGAGCGCGCCCGGTCGCCCGGTACGCCCCGCCTGAGGGAGACTCCGGGCGGGCCTGCCACCGCGCCCGCCCGGAGGCAATCTGCTCGGAGTAGTGATTCTGTTCTTGTGCTGTCCCGCCAGAACCGTAGACTCCTATGAGCAATTCCCCCCGCATTTTCCGACAGGTGGCGTTGCATGCAATTGATCCAATCCCTGCCCAAGGCTGAGCTTCACCTCCATATCGAAGGCACCCTCGAACCGGAGCTGATGTTTGCACTGGCTCAGCGTAACGGGGTGACCCTGCCTTACCCCTCGGTGGAGGCGCTTCGCGCCGCTTACGACTTCGACGACCTGCAGTCCTTTCTCGATCTCTACTACCAGGGGGCAGACGTGCTGCGCACTGAGCAGGATTTCTATGACCTGACCTGGGCCTACCTGCAGCGCTGCGTTGAGGACAACGTGGTGCACGTTGAGATCTTCTTTGACCCGCAAACCCATACCGATCGCGGCATCGCCTTCGACACCGTGGTGTCCGGCATCCACCGGGCGTTGGCGGATGGTCAGCAGCAGCTGGGGATCAGCGGTTACCTGATCCTCTGTTTTCTGCGCCACCTCAGTGAGGAGAGTGCGTTCGCGACCCTGGCCGAGGCGATGGCGTATCGCGACAAGATCATCGGCATCGGCCTCGACAGCTCGGAGTTGGGCCATCCGCCCAGCAAGTTCGAGCGGGTCTTTGCTGAGGCCCGTTCCGCCGGATTCAAAGTGGTGGCCCACGCCGGTGAAGAGGGGCCGCCGGAGTACATCTGGGAAGCGCTGGATAAGCTGAAAGTGGCGCGCATTGATCACGGCGTGCGCTGTCAGGAGGATATGGCGTTGGTGGATGAGCTGGAGCAGCGCCAGGTGCCGCTGACGGTGTGTCCGCTCTCCAACCTGAAGCTGAAGGTGGTGGATGACCTGGCCGAGCACAACCTGCGCTGGCTGCTGGAGCGGGGCCTGCTGGTGACCATCAATGCGGACGACCCGGCCTATTTTGGCGGTTACCTCGGGGACAACTACCGGGCCTGTGCCGAAGCCCTGGCGCTGACCGACGAACAGCTGCGTCAGCTGGCGGCCAACGGCTTTAAGGCCAGCTTCCTGCCGGAGTCGGAAAAGGCCCGCTGGCTGACCGTGGTGGCCACCACGGAACGGCTGAAGATGACCCGCTGAGTTAACGTTCTGAGGGCGGCGTGTCGAAACACTCGTATTCGCCACGCCGCGCCGCTTCCAGTCTGGCCTTACGCTGCGCCCGCTCGGCCAGCGTCTCCCCCCGCACCTCCAGGTGCACCTGTTCCATCATCGTTTGACTCTGTTCTCGAGTCAGTACCCCCAGTACCTTTCCCGCGTGGATAAAACCCTGTACCCGATGCAGGGCTGCGGGGTCGGATCGCTTACCACTATCGGTCGAAAACAGCTCGCGCAGTTGTTGGTGGCAGGATTCGAGATACTCATTTCTGGCGCGTTCATCCATCATTAATCCTCAGTACACTCAGTAATCTGCCGGTGGTAAGTGACCGTCGATGCTGTTATTAATGCGTTAACCATAAGGCATTGGTGGGGCATCGTCAGTCCCAATTTTGTCGCGCAGAGAAGAAAGGAGTTCATGCTATGCGCACCCCTGGTTTCAAGCCCTTAGGCTTGGCCATGCTGCTGGCTGCGGGTCCGGCACTGGCTGAGGAATCCGACATCTATCGCCCAGGCATCACCAACACCAGTTGGGAAGATAAGGCGATTGAAGCCAGCGTCTACGATGACCCCTACGCCATCTCTCTGTTCAGTGCGCCCCATGGCGAAGACGCCGAACGGGTGTGGTCACAAACCAAGTCCGTGGCCTGGTACGGGGTGGGGGTTGCAGGCTTTCTGGCACTGTTGCCCAGTGACTTTACCAACTGGGACGGCAGCGATGACCGGCTGCTGAAGAAGTGGTGGGACAACGTCCGGGAAGGCCCGGTCTGGGACCGCGACGTCTGGTACATCAACTACATCGGCCACCCCTATTTTGGCGGCGTGTACTACCAGGTGGCGCGCAAGTCCGGCTACCGCCAGTGGGACGCCTTTATGTACTCCTTCCTGATGTCCACCTTCTACTGGGAGTATGGCATCGAAGCCTTTGCTGAAGTGCCCTCGCTGCAGGATCTGGTGGTGACGCCGGTACTCGGTTGGGTATACGGCGAGTGGGCCTTTCATCAGGAGCGGGAGATCATCGAGCAGGGCGGCACCGTGTGGGGCTCAGAAACCCTGGGCAGCACCGCACTGTTCTTTCTTGACCCGGTCGACAGCATCGGCCGCGGCGTGAACCGGCTGGTCGGGCGGGACCTGATTAAGGCGGGCACCGGCTATCTGGGCGTGCAGGAGGTGCCACTTGGTAATGGCCAGTACGACACCCAGGTGCAGTTGAACCTGCGCTACGCCATTGGCGCGGGTGAAGCCGGCCCCGGCGTCAGCCGTCTGAGCAGGGATAGTGGTGTCAGCCACGCCGAAGATCCGGTGGACTACGGCATTGTCGGCATCAGCGTGGGCGGCGGCTATCTGGCGCTCGACAAATCCTGGCAGGCCACTGATGAGTGGACGCCGGTGATCAGCCTCGGCCTCTATTTCACCCGCCAGTTCTCCGCCCGCCTCAGTTACGCCCGCTCCGAACTGCAGGATAAGCGCACCGGCGAAACCCTCACCTACGAAAACTACAGCGTTGATGGCCAGTACTACTTTAATGGCCAGTCCGACCTGCGCCCCTACCTGACCGCCGGGATCGGCGAGGCGTTGCGTGACCAGGACAACGACCGCAAGACATTCCTGTTTAATGGCGGGGCCGGGCTACACTACCGCCTCAGCCCGAACTGGGCGGTGCAGCTGGATTGGCGGCACTTCTACAGCGGCCACTTTCACAGCCATGATGACCTGATCAGCGGCCAGCTGGTTTACCGTTTCGGCCGGGGGGAGCGCCTGCTCTGAGCGGGCGGTTTACCAGCGCCAGAACAGGCTGACGGAGCCATAGCCATCGACGCTGTGGTCCGCCTCCTGATAGGCCCGGCTGTGGGCTTCAAAGGTGATGCTGGCGCCCCAGCGGGGCTGGTAGTAGAGGTAACCCAGCACCACACTGGCTTGCCAGTGTTCGATGCGGGTGTCCGGGACGTCATCCGGCCGGTCGCCTTCAATGGTGATGTCGTTAAAGCGATAGCGCCCCTCCACCCCGGTAAACAGGAACTGGCCCCGTGGGCTACCGGCGAGGGCGCCGGGGTCCACCAACTGACCCGGCTGGAATCCGGCGCTGGCAAAGCTGCCCCCCAACTGCTCACCCCAACGGAACATCGCCCCCAACGCCAGTTCACTCTGGAAGTTACCCGCCCGGGCCCTTGCCACGGCGCTGATCTCAGGGGTGCGCCCCCAGTCCCCCGGCGTCTGCGCCAGACGGCGGTCGCCCCGATAGTCCAGATTCGCAATCAGCTGGTTTTCAATCTGTGAATCCCAGCCCATCGGTTCCTCGGAGCCAATCAGGAAATGGATAAAGCGCTGCCCCTCTTCGGCCATGGCGTTGGGCCCGACCGTCCCCAGCACCAGTTGGTAGCGGTCAGCGCGGTCCTCGGCAAAGCGGCTCAGCCCCCCCTCCAGAAACAGCAGACCCGCGTAGGGCCGCTCTCCCTCGGGAGGCAGGGGTTGCTCAATGTCCTCCGGGGTCCACATCATCTGGCCCAGTCGCAGCGAACCGCTGATGGATTGCCGGTCGCTGCCGGGCAGTACATTGGCCAGGCTGGCCAGCCAGCCCGGGGCGTCATCAGGGCGCCAATGGGGTGAGTGGTAGCCCAGCAACAGGCCACTGGAGTAGTCCCGGTCGCTGCCCACTGCGCCGTCGTTGTCGATGGTGAGCGAGAGGGTGGAGGTGGCGAGTGCCGGGGCGCTGATGACAAGCAGGCCGGTAAATGCTGCTGTCCTTGCAATCATTGGATACTTCTTCATCAGTTTACCCTACCAGCTTGCTCACCGGGGCGCGAAGATTTTTGTCTGTGAATAGAAGCGCTTATGGTTCGGTTCCACGACCGTCTCAACGACAAATTGCAAAGCTGCGATCCAGCCCCTTGGCGTAATCCGCTCCAGGCCCGACAATAGCCGGCTGTTCGGCCTCGCGACTCCGCGGGCCTGTTAATCCCCTAAGCAGTAATGGGAAATCCGATGCACACCCTGTGGCGAATCCTAACGGTGGGAGTACTGGTGCTGGCGAGCGCCGGCTGCTCCCTGCTCCAAATCAAGCTGGAGAGCGGCATTGAACCGCTGCCCCAGGAACAGCTGAATATGCGGGTCTTCAGCCGCGACTTCTCCAACGTGTTCTATAGTGGTGTGGAAAACGCCGCAGACCGCATCGTGGCGCTGGAGCGTGATGCCGCGGCGCAGGCCAGTCGCCCGGTCGATATCATGATCGAAAGCCGCGCCTTGATGTGGAAAATCGGTGCTGAGCAGGCCCTGCAGCGCAGCATCTTTCAGGCCTCACCCATCGCGTCGATGGTGGACACCTGGGCACTGACCGCGCAGATGGCGGCCTTCTTCGACCACGGTGCCGGTGCCGAGCTGTTTGGCCCCTACCAGGCCATCGCGGTGCAAACCAGCCAGGCCCTGGCGGAGGAGTTTGAAGCCACCGCCAAGGGGTTTCTGAGCCGTGCCGATTACCAGTCACACCAGGCGTTTATCCAGGGCTACGTGGTTGCCAATCCGATTGCGGACCTGACCTTTGCCCGCCTGAGTGCGTTCCAGGGGTGGCTGGATTTCCGCGGCATCAGTGAATTGGAAGCGGTGACCACCTTCGGCACCGTGCCGGAAGTGATGAGTGACATCTCCGACCGGATGGCGATGATGAGCGAGCAAACCCCGAAAATCCTCGGGTGGAAAGCCCAGCTGTATGCCCTGCACGCCAACCTGAATGCGGATGAGGTGCAGCGCACCCTGGCGGACATCAGCGAGACCTCCCGCCAGTTCCAGCAGTTGATGGCGCAGTCACCGGAGATGATGCGCACTCTGGCGGTGGACATGAACCAGGAGCTGGCCCCGCTGCTGGAGCGCCTGTCGGAAGTGACCGATGACAAGCTGGCTCAGCTCTCTGCGGAGCGTCAGGCACTGGTGCTGATGGTGCGGTCTGAACGCCAGGCGCTGGAGGAGATGGTGACCCGCGAGCGCATGGCCGCGGCTGCCGATCTGGACGCCATCGCCCAGCAGGCGGTGGAGAAGGTGTTTGAGCAGATCGGTGTGACCCTGAAAAGCCTGATCCTCTACTTTGTGCTGTTTGTGCTGGTGATCTTCTTTGCCCCACTGGGGCTGGGGGTCTGGCTGGGCAAACGGATGGCGGTAAGAGCCAGTTAATCAAAAACGCCACCGCAAGGTGGCGTTTTTGTTGTGAGTCTTAAACGATCTCCTATGGAGGTGGTGATCGTTCGTTTGGGGCTTTGCCCGAAAAGCTAAGGACTGTAATTCCCACCTAAGACATGGAAATACATGCTGGTATGAATTGGGAGTAAGGGCTGGCATGGCGGCAGCCATCCACCTGAGCCGACTCGCGGCGCCGAGCAGGAGCGACTGGAAGAGAAGCCGAGGGCCATGGATGGCCCGAGTGGCCAGCCGAGCAGGGATGCGAGTCTGGGCAGTGCTGAACGGGAAGGAGTGGGAGCGAGGGGCTTTCGTCGCGTTGGAGGCATAGGGGAGTCCAGAGGGGCAAAGCCCTTCTGGCGGCCGCCGGGCCGTCCCGGCAAAGGCGTTTAATGGCATTGGGAACGTCACATGCCTGTGGCATCCCGGGAAAGCAAAAGCCCCCCTTAGAGGGGGCAGTGTCAAAGCCATCAGCTATGCAGGTGGATTTTTACCTCAACCGTTGCGGGTCATCGGCTGGCCCACCAGGGCCGCTAAGCGCTCACGGTAATCGTGGCTGAGCCCCTCAAACAGGGCATCATCCTGGCGGTTCAGTACCGCTTCCAACACCTCAATGGCGTCGTTGATGGCGCGCCGATGTGCGGCGTCATCCTGCTCCGGCGGGGTCTCCAGCAGGGCAGCCAACAGGCTGCATTGTTCCACCACCTGTTGTTGCAGCGGCGTCAGGCTGTCCCAGTCCCGGGCCTGGCTGGCGTGCACCTCGTAGGCTTGCTGGCCATCCAGCATCGCCTGGCCGCTGCGGGCCAGCGTCTGGGCCATACGGCCACCGCCGAGCATGCTGGAGAGGCCCACCGCGGCCTGTCCCTGGCCGGAACCGGGACGGCCCAGCTGCACGCCCATGGCTTGTGCCAGACCCAGCAAACCGCCCAGCTTGGGGTGGGCTGCCAGCACTGAAGGTACCAGTCCCACCATCTCATCCATCAGGTAGTAGGCTTGACTGCGCGGGGTTTGCAGCAGGCAGGCAACGAGTTCGCTGAGCTGATACTGCAACGCCTCCTTGGGGTGGGTTTGCGGGTCAGGCGCCCCTTTGATGCCGCTCTCCGTCAGCAGCTGCCCGGAAGCGCTTCGGATCTCATCCAGCGCCGGTTGCACCTGAGGCTTAACCGTCTCAATCAGGCCCTGTTCCAGTACGCCGTCCCGCAGCATTTTGCCCAGCAGTGTTCCCCAGCCCATGGTGTTCTCGTTGTAAGGGTGATGGCCTGAGTATGCGCTACAGCAGGGGAAACTGGGAATCCATCCGGCTCCACTCTTTGGCCCGGATCACGCCACTCTCCCTGTCACGACAGCGAGCCAGTCCGGGCCGCCTCAATGGCCGGGCGCCCCTGTCGATCAGGGTATGCCCCTGTTACACTGGCGGCCACTTTATGGACAAAAGGCATGGATAAGCCCCTGTTTAACATGACGATGAAAAATACTGTGCTGGCGCTGTCGTGGTGCGCCAGCAGCCTGGTGGCGGCTGCAGCCCAGGCTGAAACCCTCACTATTGAGCGCCTGTTTGCCGACCCCAAGCTGGCCGGCGCTACCCCCCGAGCCCTGACTTACTCCCCGGACGGCAGCCGGGTGACCTACCTGAAAGGGCGTGACTCGGACCAGCACCGTTACGACCTCTGGGAGTACCATATTGGCGATAACGCCCACCGTTTGCTGGTGGACGCCGATACCCTGCACCAGGGCGACGAAGCCCTCTCCGACGAAGAGAAGGCGCGCCGCGAGCGCCAGCGCATCTACGGCAGCGGCATTATGGAGTACCGCTGGTCTGATGATGGTCAGGCACTGCTGTTTCCCCTGGCCGGTGACGTGTTCTTCTATGACCTGGCTCAGGCCAGCGCGGAAAGTAAGCCCCGTCGCCTGACCGAAACCCCCGGTTTTGAAACCGACATCAAGGTGTCGCCCAAGGGTGGCTATGTCTCCTTCGTGCGTGACCAGAACCTCTATGTGGTGGATCTGGCCAGTGGCGAAGAGCGCGCGCTGACCCGCGACGGTGGCGGCGCCATCAAGAACGGCATGGCGGAGTTTGTGGCCCAGGAGGAGATGGGGCGGATGACCGGCTACTGGTGGTCACCGGACGACGCCCATATGGCCTTTATCCGGGTGGATGAATCTCCGGTGGACGAGGTGACCCGCTCCGAGATCTACGCTGACCGCATCGACATGATCCAGCAGCGCTACCCCGCCGCCGGACGTCCCAATGTGACGGTCAAGCTGGGTGTGGTGGCGCTGGCGGATGGCAACGTGCGCTGGCTGGACCTGGGCAAGCAACAGGACATCTACCTGCCGCGGGTGCGCTGGGCCAACGCCAATCAGCTCAGCTACCAGTGGCAATCCCGCGACCAGCAAACCCTGGAGCTGCGCCTGGCCGACATCAAAAACGGCGAGACCCGGGTGTTGCTGACCGAGCGCAGCGACAGCTGGATCAACCTGCATGAGGATCTGCGTTTCCTCAAATCCGCCCGGCAGTTTATCTGGGCCTCTGAGCGTGACGGCTTTAACCACCTCTACCTCTATGGCATGAACGGCAAGCCGGTGCGCCAGCTGACCTCGGGCACCTGGGTAGTGGATAAACTGGAAGCGGTGGATGAGGAGAAGGGACTGGTCTTCTTTACCGGTCGTCGTGACACCCCGCTGGAACGTCACCTGTACCGGGTGCGGCTGGATGGCGAGGGCAAAATCACCCGCATCTCTGACCGCCCGGGCATGCACAGCATCAAGTTTGCCAAAGACGGCTCCGGCTACATCGACACCTTCAGCGATCCGCGCACGCCGCCTCAGGTCTCCCTGCATGATGCCCGGGGCAATCAGCTGACCTGGTTGGAGCAGAACCGGGTTGAACCGGGCCATCCCCTGTTTCCCTACCTGAGCGATTGGGTGAATCCGGAGTTCGGTACCCTGCGCGCGCCGCAGGGGCACTCGCTCTACTACCGCCTCTACAAGCCGGCGGGCTTTGATGCCAACAAGCAGTATCCGGCCATCGTCTATCTCTACGGCGGGCCCCATGCCCAGCTGGTGACCAACAGCTGGGACAAGCCGTTCCACCAGTATCTGGCGCAACAGGGCTACGTGGTGTTTACCGTGGACAACCGGGGCTCCAACTACCGCGGCAAGGCGTTCGAAACGGCGCTGTACCAGAACATGGGGACACCGGAGGTGGAGGATCAGGTCAGCGGGGTGAAATATCTGGCGGGCCTGCCTTACGTCGATCCGGAGCGCATCGGGGTGTTTGGCCACAGCTACGGTGGTTACCTCAGCCTGATGATGATGTTCAAAGCCGGTGAGCACTTTGCTGCGGGGATCTCCGGGGCGCCGGTGACCGACTGGCTGCTGTACGACACCCACTACACCGAGCGCTATATGGGCCACCCCGCCAAGGTGCCGCAGGCCTATGAGCGCGCCTCCGTGTTCCCCTATGCCCCGGCGCTGGACAAGCCGCTGCTGATCTATCACGGCATGGCCGACGACAACGTGTTGTTCACCAACACCACCCGGCTGATCAAGCTGCTGCAGGATGAGGGCAAGCAGTTCGACCTGATGACCTATCCGGGCAAGAAACACAGTCTGCGCGGCGAGGCCACCCGGGTGCACTGGCACACCATGATGGCGGACTTCTTCGACCGCCACCTGAAGCCGGAGTAAAGAGAAGCCCGCCATATGGCGGGCTTTTTTGTGGCCTATTGAACCGGGAACCAGCGCCCCTCAAACACGGTTCCGGTGACGTCGATGCGGTTAAGCTGTCTGGCAGGCACCTCGTAGGGGTTCTGATCCAGCAGGGTGAAGTTTGCCACCTTGCCCGCCTTGATGCTGCCCAGCTGCTGCTCCATCCGCCACGAGTGCGCAGCGTCGATGGTGATGCCACGCAGGGCGTCATCCAGGCTGATGGCCAGGTCTGGACGCAATACGTTGCCCTCGTTGGTTTGCCGGTTGACGGCACACCAGACCAGAAACAGCGGATCCGCCGGCGCCATCGGCAGGTCGGAGTGCAGAGAGAGCGGGATGCCAGCCTCCACCACCTCCGCCAGCCGCACCATGGCGTGGGCCCGCTCCGGACCCAGCCCCACCTCCGCGTACTTATTGCCGAAGCCGGTGAGGTAGTAGGGGTTGGCACTGACGATCGCCCCCAGTGCCGCAATCCGCTTTACCTGCTCCGGGGTGGCGTTGGCAAAGTGCACCACCGTCAGCCGATGGTCTTTGCGGGGGCGCCGCTTCTGCTGCGCCTCGAGTATGGAGAGCAGCGTTTCCAGCCCCAGATCGCCATTGGTGTGGACCAGGATCTGATAGTCCTGATCCCAGAAGGTTTCGATGATGGCGCGGGTCTGTTCCGGGTCTTGAATCCACTCCCCCTTATGCCCATCCAGGTAGCCGTCCTTCATCTGCATCAACTGAGAGATGATGGCGCCATCAAACAGGATCTTCACCTGCTTATCGAAGTAACGCACCTTGCCGGTCTGAGGCAGCAGGCGGGTTTGCGCCTCCACCGCCGCCACCAACTCCGGCCCGGCCCCATGCTTGAGGTAGGGGGACTTGGATTCGGCGGTAAAGAAGGAGTACATCGGCGTGCTGTCGGCAGCGAGGATCTCGGTATAGAGGTCAGCGATGGCCGGCACCACCAGGGCACCGGGTTCGTTGTAGGCGGTCACCCCATTGCGATGCAGCATGGTGATCATCGCATTCAGCCCGGCCCGGAAGCGCGCCTCCGAAGCGAGATCCTCAATCACCCGGGGCAGAAAGAACACCAGCGCCCCGTTCTCATAGAAATGCCCCTTATCCAGGTCGGTCTGGGCCCGGGCGTCAGCGGGAGCGGCGGCCAGCGCTTGCTCCGTCAGTCCGTACTTCTCCAGCAGGGCGGTATTGGCGTAAAACTCATGCGCTGAGCGGTGCCATACCCCAATGGGACGGGTGCGGCTGATCCCATCCAGCATGGTGCGGTTGAGACGGCCGTGGTAGAGGTGGTGGTAGCCCCAGGTCCACAGCGTGGCATCCGGGTCGGTCATCTCGGTTTCCGCCGTTTTCAGGGCGGCCAGATAGTCAAACTGGGCGGTGACCGCAGGCCAGGTGCGGTCCGGTAACTCCCAGGCTTCTGGAGCGATCACCGGCACCGACAGCGCCAATGCGCCCAGAATCGGATGCAGGTGCTGCTCGATAAAGCCCGGCATCAGGGTTTGCCCCTTTAAGTTATGGGGGCTGGCGTCCGGATGGCGTTGGCGCGCTTCGGCCAGCGTGCCGACAAACTGAATCCTGGTGCCTTGGGTGACCACCGCTTCCGCGCTGGGCTGCGCCGGTTCCATGGTGATGATCGGCCCGCCAAAGTAGAGGGTCTGGTCGTCGGCGGCCAGCATCGCAGGCGGGAAAAAAGTGAGCAGTAACAGCAGCCAGAGGGGTTTCATGCAGAGGGTCCTTGGGCAGATATCGTGGCAACATCAGTGTAGACACTCACTTTGCGTTCGCTGTCTGCGATGAGTCTGCGGTGAGTTTGCGATCGATTTCACAGCACCGGGTCGCGTTCCCGGTCAAGATGGTTATTGGCATATGCCAATAACTCATTGAGTGACGGAGTGGTGATGGTTCGTCCCCGTAAGCCCCGCTGTCTGTGCGCCAATGCGCCCTGTAGCCTGTTTAAGCCTAATGGCATTCCCGCCCGGGATTTGCCGCGTCAGCGTCTGACTGCGGAGGAGTTTGAAGCCCTGAGCCTGGTTGATGCCGAGGGGCTGAACCAGTTGCAGGCGGCAGAGCGCATGGGCGTATCCCGGCAAACCCTGGGCAATGCCCTGGGCCGGGCGCGGCGTAAGATTGCTGAGGCGATCACCCAGGGACACGCCATTGAACTGCCGTCTGAAGTCGAAGGAGCGTAACTGATGATTGCCATTCCCGTAGGCCGAGAGCGTCTGGCCCCCCACTTTACCCGTTGCCAGCAGCTGGCTTTTGTTGATGCCAGTGGCGCGGTATCCCAGCTGGCCAATCCGGCCCTGGAGGGCGGTTGCGCAGCCAAGAAAGCGATGCTGAACCTGATCAAAAACCAGGGCGCCACCGCGGTGGTGGTGGACCAGATTGGCGAGCGCCTGTTTGGCAAGCTCAAGGCCGCTGGCATTGAGGTGCTGCAGGCCCCCCGCGGCAGTGCGCCGGAGGCGGTGGTGGCGCTGTGGCAAGAGGGCGCCCTGAAGGCCATGGCGGCAGAGGCGGTGAACCCCTCCCGCCAGCATGCAAAGAAAGGGGGCTGCGGTGGTGGTTGTGGCAGCGGCGGAGGCTGTGGCTGCGGTGGCCATGATCATAAGCCTGCGGCGAAACCGCTGGCACCGGCCAGCCCGGCTGCGTCTGGCTTCACCATCACCGCCCTGAAACGCGATTAACTGGCCCGGGACTGAACGGGGTTCGCGCCCATTTCTGCTGCGGCTTGCATCCCATAGGTCGCCATGCGATCTTGACCAGCATTTGTACAAGGGGAAGAGAGAATGAACCGTACGATGCTGGCCGCAGTGGCGATGGCCGTGGCCACCTCAAGCAGTGTGGCGCACGCCAAGATTGAAGTGGGCTTTGGTTACGATCAGGGCTTGGGGGTGATGCTCCAGCTGAATGACCAGATCAACGGTTTTGTTGGTAACGATGGCATGACGGTGGACTACCTGTTTGCCCGCGGTAACGCGACTCAGGTGGAGAACATGCCCCTTAACTGGTACGTCGGTGGCGGTGCCTTTGTGGGCTGGGATGACGGCTATGGGGTGCGTGTGCCCTTTGGTCTGGAACTGCACATGACCCAGCGCTGGAACGCCTACGTTCAGGTGGCCCCTGAGCTGGATTTTGACGGCAAGGATAAGTTTGGTGTCGATGGTGCCATCGGCATCCGCTACACCTTCTGAACGGCTTCTGGCCGTTAAGCCATTAACAAAACGCGCACAGCAATGTGCGCGTTTTTTGTGTCCCAACCCTAAAAAGTTCTCAAAATCCGTCCTTAAAACCCCTTAAAGCTGCTTAAAAACCCTGTTTAACCCCCAGTTTGTTACCAAATTGTCGTTTATTCACAGAACCGGCTCTTGCCCTTCGTCATTCTTCATTCCGCGCCCGGCGAGGCGCCCAGATAATGCAGAGGATGAATGATGAAGTACGCAGTGAACCGATGGTCAGCGACGCTGGCAACGGCCATGCTGCTGGGCCTGACCGGTTGTCAGGACGGCAAAGATGGCGCCCCGGGCGAGGATGGTGGTGTGGTGTCTCCGGTTGCCGAGGCGCTGACCGTTGCCATCACCGGCACCCAGGTGGTGGAAGGGCGCCTGGCGATCGAGTTTGACGCCCGCAACGAGCTGGACCTTCCGGTGATTAAGATCGACGGCCTGAAGGTGCAGGCGGTGCAGCTGCAGCCCTATGCCGAAGGGGAGCGCTCGCAGTGGCAGGTACTGGGCTATGACAAGTGTCTGCCCGGCAACTGTGCCGGCAGCCTGGAAGAGTTGGGTGACGGCCAATACCGTTACACCTTTGCCGGTGCGCTGGATGGCCTCTACAACAGCGAATTCCCCCAGCGGGTTCTGCTGACCGTACCCGCCACCAGTCGTTACCCGGAAGCGACCGCCAGGCTGGATGCCATGGCGGATGGTGCTGAGCCGACACAAACCCGCGATATCATCGACGATGCCCGTTGCCTGAACTGCCACGAGTCCATCGACGCCATCGTGCATGGCGGTGACGAGACCGCCAGCTGTGCCAGCTGTCACACTGGCAACAAGATGAGTGACGCCGATAAGGTGTGGCCGGTGCTGGCTCACCAGGTGCACATCGGCCTGAGCTCACGCCCGGTGGGCAACTGCTCTAGCTGCCACGAAACCGAAGCCCGGACCGATCTGGCCCAGGCACTGAACTGGCAGACGGTACCGACCCGGGAAACCTGTGAAAGCTGCCACGATCTGGCCAGCAACCCCATCTACGACCACGCCGGTCAGCCGACCAATGAAAACTGCGTTGAGTGCCACAGTGCCGAATCCATCAACGACGCGCACCTTGGTGGCTACCAGAAGGCTCAGGCCGAGGACCAGCGTGGCATCGTGACCGTGGATGTGGAATCCGCCAAGCTGGTGGACGGTGCTGAGGTGGGTGAGGCCGCCGGTGAACACTACGCGATGATCAGCCTCTCCCTGCGTGACCGTGCCGGTGAGCGCCTGATTCTGGATGCGGCTAACCCGGGCAACGCCAGCTGGATCAAAAACCTCCAGATGTACGTTAACTGGGGCGCGTCGGTGGATTTCACCAACTCCCGCGGTTACAGCATCTTCGTTAAGAGCAACAAGAAACACGGTGAGTCCATCGACGGCGGGTACACCCCGGACGGTGAGCGTCCCCGCACCAAGCCCTACCTGGGCGGCGAACAGCAGGCCGGCGTTTACGTCTACAAGCTGGGCCCCATCGTGACGGAGGATGCGATCTCCGGTGACCTGCTGAACGACAGCGGTTTTATCACCAACCGCCTGATCTACTGCTTTGACCCGGAACAGAACCTGGTGGACTGTGACACCGCCGGCCACGCCAAGAACGCCGCCTACAATGCGCGCTGGTACTTCACCAAGGATGGCCTGACTGACGCGGACGCTCACGCCCGTCCGGTGATCGTCAGCAACGCCAAGTGCGGCAGCTGCCACGGCTACGACGAGGCCAGTGACAACACCGAACTGAGCTGCCGTAACTGCCACAGCCGCAAGACCGAGATGAACAAGGCGCTGGCGGACACCACCTGCTTCTCCGGCCACGATGACGATGAGCTGGGTGAACACCTGCTGCCCCGTATGGAGCGTGCGATGGCGGTTCGCAGCCAGTCTGGCTTTGTCAGCTCTACCGCCGATGCGGTAGACCCTTGCCTGGCCTGCCACAACCCCAACACCCCGCCGACCCAGGCGATCCGTGAACTGCACACTCAGGCCGGCGACAAGTACTTTGTCGAAGAGCTGACCGTGACCCACCCGGATCACAAGGTGTGGATGCACTCGCTTCACGCCAACCAGCGTGCGACCCAGGCGATGGAAAACGGTGTTCGTAACGTGGAGTACCCGGCGGATCTGGCCAACTGCAGCCGCTGCCACGAAGGCGACAGTTTCGGTGTTGACCGCTTGAGCCAGGTGGGTCGACCGCTGGCGCTGGATCTGGACTACAACCCGGACTCCCAGGCGCACCCGGCCACCGACATCAGCGTGGATGCTTACGTGTCGCCGGTGTCTGCCACCTGCTACGCCTGTCACGCCAAGAAGCCCAATGCACAAGGCCAGCTGGAGATCGTCCCGGCGGTGCGTGCCCATATGGAGCAGCATGGCGGTCGCTTTGGTGTGCCGCTGGCGCAGCTTGAAGTGGAATCCTGTGCGGTTTGTCACTCTGTCGACAATCTGAAACAGGCCCACAAGCTGTAAGCCTACCCCCCTGCAAATACCGATGTTAGGATGCCTCACCCCCTTTGGGTGGGGCATTTTTTTACCATTCTTCGGCACATACCCCGGAGGCTGTCTGTGCGACTCTCCCCTCAACTCCGATTTGACCCCGATAAGCTGATTCTGGTGGACACCGCCAGCGATCTCGCCATCGAACTGACCTTTGCCGAGGCCCGCATTCTGGAGGCGCTGCAAGCCGGTTCCGGCCAGGTGGTGAGCAAGAGTGCGTTGATGGAAGCGGGCTGGCCCGGCCGGGTGGTGGGCGACTCTTCGCTGCAAAATGCGTTGAGTACCCTGCGGAAGAAACTGGCCCCTTACCCGGACATTGAATTGAAAACCGTGCCCCGGCGCGGCTACATCCTGCACCTTCCTGAATCCCAGAACCAGGCCAAACGGCTGCCACTTAAGTCGCTGCTGGCCGCGCTGGTGTTGCTGATACTGGCGCTGCTGGTTGGCGTCCTGATGTGGTTGGATACCTCACCCCGCGCCCGTTATAACGAGCAGGCTCTGCCTGGACGGGTCAGTGGAGTGGCCGGCCCGGTGTGGGTCCTGACAGAGCCGAAAACCGCCCCGGTTGACGCCAGCGTTCTGTCAGACCGAATTGCCAATCAACTGGTGCCTGAGCCCGGTTGGAAACCACCCTTTGAACGCTTTCAGGGCATGGCTCTGCTGACCGAACAGGGCGACAGTCTTGTGATCTGCCCCGGTTACGCCGACGGGCAGTGCCCCGGACAGAGCCTGATCAGTATCTTTGGCGCCGCGGATAACGGTGGTCAACAGCGCTTGTCGGAGTTTCTCTCCACCAAGATCCGGATGGAGGAGAAGACCTACAACGCCCTGCGGTTCGAAGAGCTGGGTGACAACACCGGCGGCATGGTGGAGCAGCTCTACTTCGGTGACGCTTACTTTAAGCTGGATCAGGATGACCGTCTGGCCAGGGCCGACCTGCGCATCTCTGCGGTGCCTATCGAAGCGCACAGTGGGCTGTTTTATTTCGCCGCTTGTGTGACCGATGAGGATTGTCATACCACGCCAGTGAAGTACCGGGTCCGTGGCCGCTACATTGAAACTGAAGAGCGTTGGGGTGAGCGGCGTGTGACCCGCTATACCGTGACCCCGACCTCGGTGGAGCTTTCCTCACCCAATCGGTTATCGGATATGGCAAAACGCCTCTATCTCGAGTTCCGAAAAAGTGAACTGGGCCGCGAGGAGCTGGTGTTCTACCGCCTCTATCTGGATGACCGCACCGCCATCTGGATGCTGCCCTTTGCCGATCACTCCATGGTCTGGACGCAACGCCGAACCCTCCACCTGTAGTGGATTCGAATGACAAATATTGTTTGTCCCAGGCGCTAAAAAATCCCGTTTTGTCAGATTCGGCGACATTTCTACAATGTCGCCGTTTTTTTGCCCTGCGACCCGCTATGAATCTCATTACTTTTGACGCATTACGCTCCTACCGCATGAGCGGTCTGCGCTACATCAAGCCGGAGCGGATGCGCGACCATATCGACGACATCCAGGCCGCCGACGGCGTGCTGTTCCCGGAATACTGGCAGGTGAACTCGCTGGTCTATGGCCTGGGCGCCAAAATCTTCCCGAGCGTGGCGAGCTACATGATCGGCCACGACAAGGTGGAGATGACCCGTTGCTTTGAGATGGTGGCGCCAGCTCATGTGCCGGTGACCCTGATCCGCGCCAATACCCCGAGCAACGCTCAGGAGGTGTGGGACAGCATGGATCTGCCGTTTGTGGTGAAGATCCCGCGCAGCAGCATGGGGCAGGGCGTATTCCTGATTGAAACCTATGACCAGTTTCAGGACTACCTGGACCAGAGTCCGGTGATCTACGCCCAAGAATATCTGCCGATCGACCGCGACCTGCGCATCATCTGGGTGGGCGACCAGATCATCGGTGGCTACTGGCGAAACCAAGCCCCGCAGGGGTTTTACAACAACGTCTCCAAGGGCGGCACCATTGAGCGCGGTCTGGTGCCGCTGGAAGCCCGCAATCTGGTGGAGCACCTGGCCACCAGTCTGGGCATCGATCATGGCGGCTTTGATATTGCCATGGTGGGCAGTCACCCCTTTGTGTTCGAGTTCAACCGCCTGTTTGGCAACCAGGGGCTGGTGGGTGCACAGGAGCAGATCGACAACCAGATCCGGGATTACCTGAATCGCCAATGGGGCAGCGACGATGACTCGCCGAACCCCGAGCAGCCGCTGCCGGAAGCGGTATAAACCGTGACAGAAAAGACCGCCTTTGGGCGGTCTTTTCTGCTTTGTAAGGATGTGATGTTTGCCCTCGGTCGATCGCCGCAACTAGGGCAAAGTCCTCGCGAGTTGGTACAGGATGATCGCCTTTTGGCCGCTTTTTTTGACTGCAGTTGATACCCTCTCGGGTCGGATGGGTTACCTGGGTTGGTGATATCGACCCACGGATGTCCAGCGGCAGAGGGTCAGGGAAGGAAACCGGGAATGACACGCAATGGATTGGTGCTGGCAACACTCTTGCTGGCGGCGGGATGCAGTGGTGGGGGCGTTGAACCGGACAGCCCCGGCGCTGATGGCGGCAACAGTGGCAGCCAGGGGGGCGACGATGGCAACCCCACGGTGTGGTACGAAGCGAATACCCACCACAACGCAGGAGGGCGGCTGAGTCCGCAAAGTCTGACGCTGGCCGAAGGTCAGCGGGGCACCTTCACCCTCAGCATTGATGAGGGACATCAGCTTGGCAGCATCAGCGGCTGCGACGGCAGTTTGGATGCACTGACTTACACCACCGGCGTCATGGCGGCGGATTGTCTGGTGACCGCCCAGTTTGAGTTAAAGCAGTACCAACTGCGGGTTGAGGTGCAGGGACAGGGCTCGGCAACGCCGGGGGAGTGGATGCTCAGTTACGGTGAGCAGGGGCGGTTTGAGCTGACCGCCGCCGAGCACCACCAGCTGGTTTCCGCCTCCGGATGCGGGGGCAGCCTGCAAGGGGACCTTTTTGTCACCGCACCGGCGACAGGCGACTGTACCGTATCGGTGCAGTTTGAACCGATCCAGCATACGGTGACGACCCACAGCGAAGGGGCTGGTCAGTTGCTGCCGCCGCAGCAGCAGGTTAATCAGGGCCAGCGTGCAGAGTTTGAGGTGGTGCCCGAGTCGGGCCATGTTCTGTGGTCTGTCGACGGTTGCGATGGCGAGTTGCTGGGTGGGCGCTACCTGACCGGCCCGGTCGCAGGCCCCTGCCAGGTGCAGGCGAACTTTGTCAGCAACGCGGAAAATGCCATCCGCCGGGAGGATCACCGTCTCGCCAGTGACCTGGAGCTAATCGACCATGCCCGCCAGCATCTCTCCAACAGTGAAGCGGCGAGACTGGCGTTGGTCGACAGCCTGCTGGCAGGCATTGAGCGCATCAGTTGGCACCCCTCCCACGATTCGGTCAGCTTTACCACCTATCAGACCCAGACAACCTGGACCCTGTTGCCCGCCAATGAGGATGGCAACGGTAACCCGGCCGTTGGTGGTCTGGTGATGGCGTCACAGCAACCGCAGCAGCGGATGGCGGCGATGGCGGCCAACCTGTTCTCGGTTTCCCGTTCCGAACAGAGCGATCGTTTGTTGCGTCAGTTGATTCACTGGCTCACCGACGGTGCCGACCAGAGTGACGGTCTGTCGATTATCACCGCTCAGATGCCCGGTCACGCTGACAGCCACTATTTTCCCCATAACGAGGGGATACGTCAGTGGTTGAACGAGTACTACCCGGACAATCACCGGATTAACGGCGCCAACCAGTGCGACTACGCTGCGCTGGCAACCTGTATCGACAGCCAGCAGCCCGACCTGATTGTGCTCAGCGACATCGACCGCGACGGGTTGGGCCATCAGGGGATTGCCCCAGCTCTGGCACAAGCCCGCGAGGCCGGCATCCCGGTACTGCTCTCCAACTATTGGCGTGAAGCCAGCCCGATGCTGAGTCCGCTGTATCAGCAGATGGGGCTGGCGGTATCCGGCAACTACTGGTCGAAACTGAATGCCAATGACCTGGAGATTGCCGCTCTGCAGGCTTCGGACCCGATCAACCAACAGGTGGATACGCTGTTACTGAGTCTGCGCAGCGGCCAGTTTGATACCGCGGTACTGGCACCTTGTGAGAGCAACCTCCTGCATTGCAATGACGCCACATTTGTCTCGGCTTTTAAGGGCGGGGCGGACTGGTTCCATGGTGCGGCCAGGGCTCTGGATGAGCAGGGGCTCAGTGCCTTTGGGCTTGAGCAGATGGATATCCTGAAGGCCGCTCTGTTGCTGGCAGACAAGTATCGTGCAGGAATCGATTACCCCATTGATTGGCAGGCCCAGACCGAATGGCAGCAGGCGATGTTTGCGGACTGGCTGGTCAACTATGCTCGCGCCGGTAATCCGGCCCAGCCGGACCTGGGGGAGTTTGTGAAGGATCGCAGCCAGGTACTTAAGGGTGAAGTCGCTCATTATGCCTACCCGGACACCACATCGCAGCGACAGACCATCAGCGTGCCTTACCGGAATCAGTGGACCAGCACCGGCTGGTATGCCCTGCCGGGCCAGACCATCACCCTGACCCGCCATGACACCAGCGATGCGCAGGTTACGGTGAAGCTGAACTACCACCGGACGAACACCAACCGGGCTTTCAGTCGTAAGATTCTGGCTGCGCCGCTGGAGCTGGCCACCCAGCGATTGCCGGTGGCACCGGGGCAGAGCGTGCGCTTCTCCAGTCCCTATGGTGGTCCGATATACCTCCATATCGAGGGTGCTGATGGGGCCTTATCCACCGACATCCATGCCAGCGGCATTGTTCATCATCCCGCCATTCTTGATTTCTCCCAGCCTGAGCAGATCCGGACGTTCAATCAGCGTTACGCCGACACGGAACTGCCCCATATCGACCTGCGCTCACCTGCTGCGGAACAACACCTGCGCCGGGATCGGTTCAGCGGTGCGCTCGGTGGTGTAACGCCGGACGTCAGTGCGCTGCTGAACAGTGTGGTGAATGACCATATCAACCCGGTCTATACCCTGGCGGGATTTAAGCTGGCGGGTCAGAGCCTGGCGCAGTCCTTACCGGAAGCGGTGGCCACGGCATGTGTGGCTTTGTTGGGGCAGGATTGCCTCGATGATCGTTTGCATGTGCGCACGATCATCCAGCACAGCAACTACGACCAGAATGCGCATTGTGGTTTCATGTGCTCAGGCAACCCCTGGGATTCAGGAGCCTCAATAAACCCCATCGGGTGGGGCGATAACCATGAGTTGGGCCATAACCTGCAGGTGGGACGGCTCAACGTCCATTATTCAGACACGGCCGATGACTGGACCCGCTACAGCAGTCGGGCCGGGGAGAACTCCAACAACATTTTTCCCTACTACGTTAAGTGGCGGGCACACTACCTGCGCGATGGCCATACCCAGCCGCTGTTGGACACTCATATGAACCACAAGTCTCTGTTTTACGCCTTTATGTCCGATGCCGCCGGAGTGCAGGATCAGGCCGGTGAGCGGGTGGTACTAAGGGAAAATTGCCAGATTCTGGACAGTGGTACCGATCGGTATCAGGCGCCCTGGGCGAGTAACGACTACGCCGTCCACAACGGCTATCGCATGGCGTTTTATATCCAGATGGCGTTGCGGGCCCATGGCCGGACGCTGGCGGATGGCACGGTGTTGAGCAACGGCTTCAATATCTTCACCCTGCTGTACCAGCATCACCGGGTGTTTGGTCGCTATGCCAGCAACAGCAGTGAATGGCTGGCCCATCGAGAGCGACTGGGGTTTAGCCTGTTTCCCTATGAGGGAAATGCGGTTTATGGCGGGCGCAACGTCAGTGGCATCCCCGGCAACGACTTTATGCTGGTGTCCCTCAGCCACCTCACCGGACTGGATTGGCGCAGCCACTTTGACTTGCTGGGTCTGCGCTACTCCTCTCTGGCAGCGGCGCAAGCCTCGGCCAATGCCAGCAAGGGGACACTGCCCATGGGGATGTTCGTTTTGGAAACCGATCTGCCCCCGGCCAACATGAGCGAGGGGCTAACCTTTCTGCCATTGTCATTGTCCGATGCCACAACCCGCTGGCCCCGGGACAGCAGCACTCCGGTGGATTGCCCACGGCCCTGAATCGGGCCACCGGCACAACAAAGCCGCCCGGTTAGGCGGCTTTTTATTCTGGCCTGAGCTCTGATGAGTGCGCCATGCCGCCTCCCCATACAAGCACCATACAGCCCCCCTCCCATCGCACCGATAACATGATGCGCATTCGTTTTTAACTAAGGCGTGTTGTTGCACTGTTTGCTTAGGCATGTCAGGCCATTCGAAGCCGCAGTGTCATCAAACACCAGATGGGTTGTGACTTATGCATCGAGTGGGAATGTTATTGCTTGTGGCGCCGTTGATTTTTGGGTGCAGCAAGGAAGCCGAGGAGAAGGCTGAGGCTGTCGATGGCGGGACGACGGATCAGGGTTTGATACACGGCACCTATTACCAGATCAAAACGGCGAGCAACGAGGGAGGGGCATTGCAGCCGCAGTCGCTGTTGCTCCCTGAAGGCGGGAAGGGCGTGTTCGCGCTCACTGTTGAGTCGGGATACCAGCTGTTGTCGGTTTCGGGCTGTGGTGGCGCGATGACCGATGAAGGCTTCGTTGTCGAGGGGATTCAGGGTGACTGTACGGTCAGGGCGCATTTTGCCGAGCGGCCGATTCAAATCCAGACGGAAACCAGCGAAGGGGGAGTGCTCTCTCCGCAATCCCGGTCTCTGAAACGTGGGGAGACCGGCCGCTTCGAACCGATGCCCGATATCGGTTATGAGCTGGCTGAGATTTCCGGTTGTGGCGGCAGCCTGCAAGGGGCGTTTTATGAGACGGGCCCGGCAACCGATGATTGCACCGTTGTGGCCTCCTTTGCGGTAAAGACAGGTAACATCATTGATCCGCCAGCCCCTCCGGGGCCGGGAAGCAGTCAGACTCCTCTCTATCTCATCAGCACCCAGAGCGTGGGTGGCGGCACGCTCTACCCGCAACAGCAGGAGATAGAGTCGGGTCAACAAGCCATCATCCAACCCATCCCAGAAGCGGGACATCACATGACAGCCATTGAGGGCTGTAATGGCACACTGGAAGTGGATGGTTTTATCACTGCGCCGGTCAACCAAAACTGCACAGTGACGGCCTCCTTTGCCCGGAATCAATATCGCATCGTTACCGACCTGAATACCGGTGGGAGTATCCGGCCGACCCACATGACCCTGAATCACGGTGATGTCGGCGAGTTTGTGGTGAGTGCCAACCCTGGCTTTCAGGTTGCGTCGGTATCGGGGTGTGCGGGTTCACTGCTGAACGGGGTATACACCGTCGGCGCGATCAATGAGAGCTGCACAATCGATGTGCGCTTCTCGCCGGTTCAATACCAGATCGCCACCGCAGTGGGTGAGGGGGGCAGCATCCAGCCAACCCAGATGACCCTGAGTCACGGTGATACGGGCGAGTTTGTGGTGAGTGCCGAAGCGGGCTACCAAGTGGCGTCGGTAACTGGCTGCGAGGGTTCACTGCTGAACGGGGTGTATACCGTCGGCGCGATCAATCAAAGCTGCACAATCGATGTGCGCTTCTCGCCGGTTCAATACCAGATCGCCACCGCGGTGGGTGAGGGGGGCAGCATCCAGCCAACCCAGATGACCCTGAGTCACGGTGATACGGGCGCGTTTGTGGTGAGTGCTGAACCTGAGTATCAGGTGGCGTCGGTATCTGGCTGTGAGGGTTCACTGCTGAACGGGGTGTATACCACCGGCCCGATCAGTGAAAGCTGCAGCATTGACGTTCGCTTTTCGCCGGTTCAATACCAGGTTTCCACCGAGGTCGGAGAGGGGGGCAGTATCAGCCCGGCCCAGCTGCAGGTGGATTCCGGTCAACGGGGCGTGTTCACTCTGTCTCCTCAATCCGGCTACGCCGTCGATGCGATCAGTGGTTGTGGCGGTACTCTGACAGAGGGACGTTACCAGACCGATGAAGTACTTGCCGACTGCACCGTGAGCGTGAGCTTTCTGACCAACGCGCAGAATGCCATCAAACACGCCGATCATCGTCTTGCCAGTGAGCAGGAGCTCATTGACCATCTCCAAGCCGCGATCGCACAGCGGGAACAGAAACGAAAAGCGACAGTTCGAGCGCTGTTTAGCGGGTTGGAAACGATCTCCTGGTTCCCCAGTCATGATGCCGTGCACTTCACCAGCTATCTGCCGGACACCACATGGCCCCTGCTTAGAAGCAATACAACCCAATACAATAGCGCGTCAAACGTCGGGCTGGTGATGGTCCACGAAAAGGCGCAACAGCGCTGGGCGGCGATGGCATCCAGCCTGTTTTCTGTTGGCCGCAACGAGGGGACGGACACCCTGCTTAAGCGGTTGTTAGGCTGGCTGACCCGGGGCGAGGATGCGAAAGAGGGATTCCGGATTGTCGCCGCACATGTGCCAAGGCGGGCAGACGATTATTGGTTCCCCCATTACGAAGGGATGGTCAGTTGGTTGAACGCCCACTATCCGGATGCCTATCAGGTTAATGGTGCCCGTGAATGCGATGGCGCGGCATTCAGTGGCTGTATTGATGAAAGCGAACCAGACCTCATTGTTTTGGGCGGGTTCGGTAACGCCGACGCGGCAGTGATGGCTGAAGCCATCGAGAAGGCAAAAGCCCTGAGCATTCCCATACTCACTACCAATTACTTCCGTTCGGCAGGACCTATTTTGTCTCCCCTTTATCAAGAGATGGGGCTGACTTCTGCCAATAACTATTGGTCGAAACATCGGGCTTTGGACCTGAACGTGGAAGCGTTGCTTCTCACCGATGAAACCGCCGTCAAAGCGATGAGTGACATTGTCCGGTTATTGGAAGAGGGGAAGTTTGATACCGAAGCGATCGCTGGCTGTACCCGGAATTTCCTGTCCTGTAATAGTTCTGGCTTTCGCGCCGCGTTTCGTTTTGGTGCCGACCATTTCCGGCGTTCCGTCACTGCGCTGGATGCTGGGGGAATCAATCTCTTTGGGTTGTCGTCAGCGGACATCGTTCAGGCGGGTGTACTCCTGGCGGACAAGTATCGCAGTAACATTGATTACCCCATCACCCGATCGGAAGGGGAAGCTTGGTTACAGGCCCTATTCGCCGATTGGGCGGTGAATTACGCCAGGCCCAATAATCAGGCACAACCGGATCTGGGCGAGTATGTCATCGATAAACGGCAGGTTCGGAAGCAGGAGAATGCCCATTATGAGTACCCGGAAGTCACTCAATCCCGACGTCAGATATCGGTGCCCTATCCCAATCAATGGACCACAACGGGGTGGTATGCTCTGCCGGGCCAGACGGTGACCTTAACCCGCCACGATGACAGTGATGCGGTGGTCAAAGTGAGACTGAATTATCACCGGGGTGATACTCATAAAGCTCACAAAAATGGGATCTATAACCGACCACTTGAACTGACAACGCAGCGCCTCACTCTGGCTAAGCAGTCATCGGTGACCCTGTCCAGCCCCTATGGTGGCCCCATCTATCTGCATCTCAGTGGCAGCGGGACGACGTTGACTACGGATGTCACCGCCAGTGGGATAGTTCATCATCCGTCGATTCGGGACTTTAACGATTCAGAACAGATTGCGGCGTTTCAGCAAGCGATGGAGAGCACCCAGATCCCCCATCTGGATCTGCGCTCTGAGGTCGCCGAACATCATATGCGACGAGATAAGTTTACCTCATCCATCGGTTCTCGATTCGAGGACGTCGGTGCGCTGCTGACCAGCATCCGCCGGGATCACATCAATTCGGTCTATTCGCTTGCGGGCTTTAAGATCCCGGGGATGACCCTGGCCGACTCTTTGCCGACAGACGTTAAATCGGTGTGTCTTGATCTGCTGGGAGAGGATTGCATCGACAATACCCTGCATGTCCGTCGCATCATTCAGCACGCCAATTACGATCAGTACTCTTTGTGTGGCAGCGGGTGCAGTGGCAACCCCTGGGACGCCTCCTGGAGCATTAATCCCCTGGGCTGGGGAGACAATCATGAACTGGGGCATAACCTGCAGGTGCCCCGCCTGAATGTGCACTATGCGCCCGCCGAAGATGCCAATCGTTGGGGCGGTTACTCCAGCCGGGCGGGAGAGAACTCCAACAACATTTTTCCCTACTACGTGTACTGGCATCATCACTACATTCAGGAGGGGAACACCTCGATACGTCGCGACACCCACTCCAATCAAAAGGAGCTGTTTTTCGCCTTTATGTCCGATGTGTTGCAGCGTCGCAACGGCGAGGGGGAGCGGGTGGTTTTCAAGAACGACTCCTGCAGCACCTTTGGCACGGGTGATCGATACCAGGCCCCTTGGGAGAGCAATACATATGCGATTCACAACGGCTATCGGATGACGTTTTACCTGCAGATGGCCCTGCGAGCCCATGGTTTGACGATGGCCAGCGGCACCAAGCTGAATAATGGCTTCGGCATTTATACCTTGCTCTATCTGCACAGTCGGATATTCGGTCGCTATGCAGCGAATCAGCAGGTGTGGGAGGCGAACCGCAACCAGCTTGGCTTCAGTCTGTTTCCCTATCAGGGCCATGAGGTGTATGGCGGGAGGAAGATCAAAGACATTCCCGGCAACGATTTTATGCTGGTATCGCTCAGTCATCTGACCGGGTTGGACTGGCGCAGTCACTTTGACCTGTTGGGGCTCCGTTACACCACTCTTGCCAGTCAGCAGGTACAAGCCAATGCCACCGCTGGTGCGCTGCGAATGGGCATGTATGTACTGGACACCGACCTGCCTCCGGCCAATATGACCGAGGGGCTGGATTTTCTTCCTTTGTCTATGGAAGACAGTACAACGGTATGGCCGAGGGACAACAGTTCTCCGGCGCAATGCGGCAATCCCTGAACTCGCGGGATTTGACTGCCGATGCGAAAACAAAAAAGCCGCCCTGATGGGCGGCTTTTCCTTGTCAATGCGAGCCTCAGGCGGCAGCGATCTTGGCCAGCACGCGGTCAGCGGCGTCGATGGTGGCGGCGATGTCTTCGTCAGAGTGGGCCATGGACAGGAAACCCGCTTCGAAGGCAGACGGGGCCAGATTGACACCCTCATCCAGCATGCCGTGGAAGAACGCTTTGAAGTGGTCCATGTTGCACTTGGACACCTGCTCAAAGGTGGTCACTTCCGCTTCGTCGGTAAAGAAGAAGCCGAACATACCGCCCACGTAGTTGATCGCCATCGGCACGCCGTGCTTGTCGGCGGCGGCTTTGAAGCCCTTGATCAGGGTTTCAGTCTTGGCGGCCAGCTCGTCGTGCAGGCCAGGGCGCTGCAGCAGTTTCAGCTGGGCTTTACCCGCGGCCATCGCCACCGGGTTACCGGACAGGGTACCGGCCTGGTAGACCGGGCCGTTCGGAGCCAGGTGAGCCATCACGTCGGCACGGCCACCAAAGGCACCTACCGGCATACCACCGCCAATCACTTTACCCAGGCACACCAGGTCCGGCTTAACGCCGTAGTGGCCATGGGCGCAGTCCAGTGCAACGCGGAAGCCGGTCATCACTTCGTCGATGATCAGCAGGGCGCCGTACTGGTCACACAGGGCACGCAGGCCTTCCAGGAAGCCCGGTACCGGCGGGATGCAGTTCATGTTGCCGGCAACCGGCTCCAGGATCACGGCAGCAATGTCGTCCGGGTTGGCTTCAAACAGGGCCTTAACGGAATCCAGCTTGTTGTAGTCGGCAGTCAGGGTGTGCTTAGCGAAGTCCGCCGGTACGCCCGGGCTGGTGGGCTCACCGAAGGTCAGCATGCCGGAGCCGGCTTTAACCAGCAGGCAGTCCGCGTGGCCGTGGTAGCAGCCTTCGAACTTGATGAACTTGTCACGCTGGGTGAAACCACGGGCCAGACGCAGGGCGCTCATGGTGGCTTCGGTGCCGGAGTTCACCATGCGGATCTGGTCAACGCTGGGCAGGATTTCGCACACCAGTTCAGCCATCTCCACTTCGGAAGCGGTCGGGGCACCGTAGGAGAGGCCCTTCTCTACCGCAGCCAGTACCGCAGCGCGGATCTCAGGATGGTTGTGACCCAGAATCATCGGGCCCCAGGAGCCAACGTAGTCGATGTAGCGTTTGCCATCCACGTCGTACAGGTAAGCGCCATCGGCGTGGTCGATAAAGACCGGGGTGCCGCCTACGCCTTTAAAGGCACGAACCGGGGAGTTAACGCCACCGGGGATGGTTTTCTGGGCCTGTTCAAACAGGGATTCGCTGCGGTTCATGTTGCTCCTTACTGGATCCTTTCCGGCCAACTCTGGGGCTGGCTCATCAATGACTGAAATTGTGGGCGGAAACCGGCACTGCCAGCGGCTCTACACGGCTTCAGGTTGCCTTCCTGTGGTGGTGAGAGTGTCACTTTTTGGCGCAGATGATCAAGCGGCGTGATCACAGGGCGGCCGAAATGCAGGAGAGAAGCGGGAAAATCCCGTTCAACCCTCGCCGTCAGCCGATAAAAAACGCCACCGAAAGGTGGCGCTTTGTCCTGCTCAGTGGGTTCAGCGGCGCTCGCTCATGCTCTCGCGGTTGAACGCTTTTTCGCAGTAGTGACACTTCAGCTTGATCAGGGTGTCTTTGCTGCTCACCTTAAAGCGGCTCGGTACCGGTTCGCGGTGGCTGATGCAGTTGCTGTTGGGGCACTGGAACACGCCGATGACCTGCTCCGGCAGAGACAGTTGCAGCTTACGCACCACTTCGTAGTTCTCGATCTGGTTGACGGTGCAGTTGGGCGCCAGCAGAGCCAGCTGGTTGGCCAGCTCTTCGTCGATAAACAGGTTCTCGATCTTGATCAGGTCTTTGTGGCCCAGCGCGGAGGAGGGCAGGTTCAGACCGATGGTGATGCGGTTTTCCGACTTGTGCAGCTGGAACAGGCGCAACACCTTGATGCCGGTATGGGCCGGGATATGGTCGATAACGGAGCCGTTCTTGATGGCTTCTACCTGGAGTTGGTTGTCTTTGGTCATGGTCAGCTCCGTTACAGCGTGTCGTTCAGCACCAGGGCCAGCAGGGCCTGGCGGGCGTAGATGCCGTTTTCCGCCTGCTGGAAGTAGTAGGCGTGCGGGGTGGCGTCGACGTCGATGGTGATCTCATCGACCCGTGGCAGCGGGTGCAGCACCTTAAGGTTGCTGCGGGCCCCTTCCAGGGTGGCGGCGCTGAGCACGTAGGCGGACTTCACGTGGGCGTATTCGGATTCGTCGAAGCGCTCTTTCTGGACTCGGGTCATGTAGAGGATGTCGAGTTCCGGAATCACCTCATCCATGCTGGTCAGCACGTGGTAGGTCAGGCCCGCTTCGTCCAGCTCTTCACACAGGTAGTCCGGCATGGCCAGCGCTTCCGGCGCGATAAAGTAGAAGGTGACGTTGTCGAACTTGGCCAGGGCCTGGGTCAGGGAGTGCACGGTGCGGCCATATTTCAGGTCGCCGACAAAGGCCACGTTCAGGCCGTCGATGCGGCCCTGGGTCTCGTAGATGGAGAACAGGTCCAGCAGGGTTTGGGAGGGGTGCTGGTTGGCGCCATCACCGCCGTTGATCACCGGCACGCCGCCGGAGAACTCCGAGGCCAGCCGGGCGGCGCCCTCCTGCGGGTGGCGCATCACAAAGGCGTCCACGTAGGAGCTGATAACGCGCACCGAGTCGCCCAGGGTCTCGCCTTTGTTGGCCAGCGAGGTGTTGCCGCCGCTGTCGAAGCCAATCACGCTGCCGCCCAGGCGCTGGATGGCGGTTTCAAATGACAGTCGGGTGCGGGTGGAGGGCTCGAAGAAGCAACTGGCCACCACCTTGTTTTGCAACAGGGTGGGGTTGGGATTGGCTTTCAGTGTCCCGGCGGTTTCGACAATAAGTTCCAGCTCATCGCGACTGAGCTCGGGAATGGAGATGATGTGCTTCTTATACAGCGAACTCGCCATAAGATGTGCTCCCGGTTGGCCTGTAGGGTCTGATTGTTATGCTCAAAAAAAGCCTCCTTAAAAAAGGAGGCTTTTTTCGTGGCCAACGAGGAAAAACGGGGAGCCTGCCGGCGTGCGGCGTACAGTCTGAGAGCGGTACTCAGCGGTGTGGCTCATTTTTTGTCCTGCGTTGGCGATTTTTCCGGAGGATTATACCCCCATTCCTGAGGCGTGCAAGGCGACGGACGTGGCGCTTATCGCAGAATGGCACGGGGCTAATCAATTGAATTTCAATGGCAGATGGGAAGGATGGCTCAGCAAACTCCAGGGCAAAAAAATGCCGACAGAAGGAGGCTACTGTCGGCGAGAGCGAGCCCCACAGGGGCGCTGGTTGCGCTAGATTGCCCGGCGCGGTGTTCGCGTCAGGCAGGGCAGTTATAGCGACTTTATCTTGCCTATGTCTTTGAATTGTTTGGAAACGTTTTGAATTCTTTATAAATCAGTAGGTTATGGAGTCGCCGTGTTTGATTGCCAGCTTGGCATCCAGCGGTATGTACTCTGCAAGTTGCTGATATAGAGCGGGTTTATCCACCGCAATCCCTTGGGCGCCATGGGCCAGAATCTGCCGTTGCAGGGCTTCTGACGGCAGGATGGTGTAGAGCAGGTAGGGGGTGTCGTCCTGACGTTCACGCAGGGCTTTGACCAGTTTCAGTCCGGCCAGGGCATCCCCACTGCGGCCCATATCAGAGATCACCAAATCGTAGTCGTACAGCTCCAGCAGCATCAGGGCTTCGTGGCTGGAGGTGGTGGTGTAGACCGCAATGCGCTGATTGAGCAGGGCGCGGCGCTCGGACAGGTTGTTGTCCGGATGATCATCTACCCACAGTACCCGGGCCGCTGGATTGCGGGGCTCCCCAAGGCGCAGAGGGTCGTCCGGGGTGCGCCAAAGCTGCCAGGCCAGGATGGCGATCAGCACCGCCTGACTCAGCAGTAGCAACCGGATGGGCCAGGACAGGGAATGGCTGGGTGAAACAGTGTGGATAACGTGGGCCGGGCCAGGCGTTGGCTCAGCCTCTGCCGCCGGAGGGAGTGGGGTGGGTTCGGCCACCTCAATGCGCTGGAGTTGATCCTGTACCTGGCTGGCCAGGCGGTAACCGCGGCCATGCAGGGTTTGAATCACCGGGAACTCGGCACCGGCCTGTTTAAACAGTTTTCGGGCGTCGGACACCAGCCGGGAGATGGACCAGTGGCTGACATGGGTATCGGGCCACAATGCCGCCAGCAGGGTGTCGCTGTCGATCGGTTCAGGGGCGTTTTCAATCAGCAGGGTGAGGAGGCGCAGGAGGCGGGGATCACTGCTGAGCAGCGCTCCTTCGCAAGTCAGGCGCTGGTGGGTCAGGTCAAGGGTAAAGCGTTCGAACCGGTATTCCATCAGGCATCAACAACGGCAGATGTTACGAAGTTGTAACCATTTAACCGTTGCCTGCCTCAGAGGTCAATTGCCCCCCATCTACACCTTAGTCGGACAGCCGGGCTCAGATCTCGCCACCGCGGAAGAAGCGGTACAGCATCGACCAGGTGATCAGGCCCACCGGGGTGTTGGGGTTGTCCATATAGATGTATACCGCGCCGCCCCGCTTGGGCTCCAGCAGTTGGTACACCTCGGCCAGGGTGGCCCGCTCCGGCAGACCGGGCAGTGCCTCCCGTTTCAGGGCGCTGTTGCTGTCATCGGTGAAGTCGGCGTGCAGGGTGATCAGCTCCTGCCCCTCTTCCGTGCCCCGCAGCAGGCGGTGATGCTCGACGCTTTTCAGCAGGGCCAGCAGTTCATCATCGGCGAGGCCAGGGCGGGCCAGCACAATATCGCGGTCCATCAGGGCCAGAACACCGGTTTTCTGCAGGGCCTGCTCCAGTGGCGGCACCCGGTATTCCAATCCCATGATGTCGAGCTGGCGCAGGAAGATGGCGCGGGCCCCGAGGCCCTCGTGGGCCAGCAGGAAGCCGGGCAGGGTGACCAGCAGGTAGGGCAGAATCAGCGAGGCGTCGTTGGTCAGCTCCACCAGCGCCAGCAATGAGGCCATGGGGGCATTGAGGCAGACGCCCATCATTGCCGTCATGCCGATGGCGGCGTAGATCCCCTGGTACTCCTGCAGCTGCGGCAGCATGGGACTGAGGATCAGCGCCACCATGGCCCCCAACAACGCGCCCATGCCATACAGGGGACCAATCAGGCCGCCGGGAATGCCGAAGCCGATGGCGGCGATGGTGGCCAGGATTTTCGCGCTGAGCAGCACCAGCAGGCCAAGGATGGTGGCGTCAGCGGAGTGGGCCAGGGACACGGCGCCGTGTTCACTGCCCATGGCGCCGGGCACCAGTACCGCAATCACCGCCGTCGCCAGGCCGGCGATGCCGAAGCGGGTGGCAAGATTGAGGGTGCTGGCCCGTTGGGTGACCTGCAACAGGGCGTGATTGAACAGCGCGGCAACAATGCCCAGCACCAGGCCAAACATGATCAGGGTGGGGTACTGGTCCAGCGGCAGTCGCACCAGCTCAAGATGGCTGTAGACGTGGATATCGCCAAATACGGTGCGATAGATGATGGCGCCGGTGATGGCGGCCAGCATGATCGGCAGGAAATAGTGGATCTTGTAGTCCCGCAACACCACTTCCAGCACAAAGATCACCCCCGCCAACGGGGTGTTAAAGATCGCCGCGATCCCCGCCGCTATGCCGCAAGAGGAGAGGATGCGCATGGTGTTGTCGGGCAGGGCCCAGCGTTTCGACATCATGGTGGCCGCGGTGGCACCGATGTGCACCGCCGGGCCCTCTTTGCCGACGGAGAAACCGCAGGCCAGGGCGACAACCGCATGGATAAACTGACCGACCCCGCTGGTGAGCGAGATGCGGCCGTAGTGGCATTTGACCCGGTGGATAACATAGGCGATGCCCATGCGCCGGTAGGCGGTTTTGGTGCGACTGACCAGCAAATAGATGATGCCAGCGCCCAGAATGGGCAAGCCGGCTCGCATCGCCAGCGGGAGCTCAGTAAAATCGCCGGATTGGATCAACACCAGGTGTTGCAGTCCCGCAACCGCCAATTGAAACAACACGATAAGGCCGCTCGCCAACGCGCCAACCAACAGCCCCAGCAAGCAAAGTTGCAGGCTGATCCGGGCGGTGGCGAGTTTGAACTTATAGTCGGCAATCATGGTTTATGGGCGTCCTTGGCAGCTGGGACGATGATAGCACCGGTAAGGATAACAAGTAGATAGTGATGCAAAAATGGAAGCACCGCTGGCACGCCCTGTGTCGGCTTGAGCAGAGTTTTAAACCCCGCGGACTGGTGTTGCTGGTCATGGCACTGGCACTGATTCTGACCGGCTACAGCGTGGGTTATTTGGAGCAGTGGGCTCTGCATAAGCAGGTCGACCACTACCAAGCGGCGCAGGAGGAGTGGCATCAGGAGCGGCTCGAGCTGGAGCGCGAGTTGGCCACCCGTGGTCTGGAGGTTCGAATGGAACAGCAAAGCCAGGCCGAAACCCGCGAGATGATGGCGCGTCAGCGTGAGCAGATCCAGGCACTGGAAACCGACCTGACCTTCTTCCGCAACATCATGGCGCCGGAAAAGACCGCTGATGGCGTTCAGATCCACGACTTTATTCTCGATGAAACCGCCGATCTGGATCGCTTCCGTTTCCGTCTGGTGCTGACCCAGCAGAAGATCCGAAAGCGCTTTGTGAAGGGCAACGTCACCCTCACCCTGTACGGCAGTGAGCAGGGGCAGGCGGTCAGCCGCGACCTGACTCAGCTGGGGGTGGATGGCGCTGGTCTGAAGTTCTCGTTCCGCTACTTCCAGCAGCTGGAGGACGAGTTCACCCTGCCGCAAGGCTTCGTGCCGGAACGTCTGGTGGTGCAGTTGAGACTGCCCGCGGCCACTGGCCAGAAGGCGTCCAGCGCCGAGATCAGCTACCCCTTTGCGGATCTGGTGAGTGCGCCCATAATGGCGCAGCTCCGGGATAACCACTGATCCGACAAAGCTTGAATGCATTGGTCGGGTATTGGATAATCGCCGGGCTTAACGTTGAGAGGTAAAGATGACTGTCGAAGCCGAACAAGCGATGCCGATCCAATTTTCCGATGCGGCCGCGGCCAAAGTGAAGGCGCTGCTGGCGGAGGAAGAGAATCCCGAACTGAAACTGCGGGTCTACGTGACCGGTGGTGGCTGCTCCGGGTTCCAGTACGGCTTTACCTTTGATGAGAAGGTAAACGAGGGCGATTTCACCATCGAGAAACAGGGCGTCACCCTGCTGGTGGACTCCATGAGCCTGCAATACCTGGTAGGCGGCGTGGTGGATTACACCGAAGGGCTGGAAGGCAGCCGTTTCTTCGTGAATAACCCCAACGCCACCACCACCTGTGGTTGCGGTGCGTCCTTCTCCATCTGAGACGGCTCGAATTCGCTGAAAAACCCCCGCATTGCGGGGGTTTTTTGTTACAGGTTCCAGGACTCGAGATACTCTCCCGCCCGTTTGGCGACCCAGTCATCGCCCTGCTGTAGCTGGCGCATCATCTCTATCGCCCGCGGCTTGTCCTGGTCGGCATAGCGTCCTTCGTACAAACAGTCTGCCAGATTCAAGGTGCCTAACCGGCTGCCTTTCTCATGAGCTTCCTGATAGAGAGAAAACGCTTTAAATGCGCTCCCAATGCCTCCCAATGCGTTGTCATACATAAAGCCGAGGTTGGCGATGGCGTCGACACTGCCCAGATCGATAGCCAGCTGATACAGCTCGCGAGTGAGCTCCGGGTTCTTATCCAGCCATACGCCAATTCTGTATTGGTAACCTAGCGACATCACTTCATCTGCCAGGATTAGCCGGTCTTCCGTCGTTGATGGTGGTGCCAGGTTCAACTGTTGCCGGATAAATTGATCCACCATGGTCAACTCCAGCCGATGGGGAGTCCAGTGGTCGTGGCCGTGCCCGGATCGTTTGAACAGCACAGTGCTGTAGGGTTTATTCAGGCGATCAAGTTGCATGGTCAAACGATGGAAATGTTCAATATCGACGGTCTTATCCTGCAAGCCTGCGTACAACAGTAAAGGCACTTCGATATTCTCCGCCTGTCGAATCAGTGAGCGGGGGCGCAGGTGCATATCCTGATCAGGGGCGTCGCCATAAGTCCGCTCAATTGCCCCTCGAAGTTGTCCATGTACCGCAAAATTGCTGCTGTTGTAGATAAAGGAGAGGTCGGACAGGCCGAAGCCTGAGATGGCGCAGTGGTAGAAGCCGGGATTCTGGATAGTGAGTGCAATGGCTGAGTAGCCGCCATAGCTGGTGCCAAAGGCGCAGCGATGGGGGAATTGGTAGCGCGCTTGTACCTGTTCCACCACGGCCTGAATATCGGCTTCAATCTCTCGTCCCTGCTCTCCGACGCCCAGCTCCATAAAGGGTTCTCCCTTTCCACCGGAGCCCCGGTAATTCACTCGCAGGGTGCTGTAACCCCGAGAAGCAAAGTACTGCTGGTCAGGATTGAAGTTGCGGTCATCCTGAATACCAATAGGGCCGCCATGTGGCATCACCAACAGCACGCCATTGGAGGCGTCGGGGCGCATCAGAAACGCCTCAATCTCGATGCCGTCCGGACGCGTTACGGTAAACACCTCAGATTCGAAGAACTGATAGGGTTCAAGCTGAGGCTGCTGATCAAACAGTTTTCTCAGTGTGCCGTTGCGTCGCAGATACACACTGCCTGGCCGAGATTCTGAGAAAACCGCCAGCAAATCGGTGCCGTGCTGGCGATCGGCCAGTACAACCTGATGTCCGGCGAGTTCGCTTTGAACCTCGCTGACCAGAGATTGATGCGACGACTGTAAATAACGGATCTGAAGCTGACCAAACTGATAGAAAGAGACCGCGACAAGCTCGCCGTCGGCATCAATGCTGGCATCGGTAATGTCCAGGCCATCAAGCTGATAAAGGGGTTCAGCCAGTGATTTTTTGTCGAGGTCGTAGGCGTACACTCCGACGGTACCGTTACCCTCCCGGGTCAGTACCGCGATCCGTTCCGGGCTGATAAAGCCTATTGGCTTCATCGGTTGATCGTCTTCACTGAACTTGTGGCCATAACGCCAGGGCTTATCGCTTGAGACCCTGAATACCAGGCTTAACCGGTCGCTCCGCATGATCAGCCCCAACCGCACCTCCCCGTTGTGATCGGCGGTCAGCAGTACCGCGTAGCTGAGCTCGCCGGATACCAGGTTTTTGTCTTTCAGTTGAGGCTCTATCGGCTCATTGATGTTGACGCGGTAAGCGGCATTGCCTTTGCTGGCAGGCCGCCGGGCCATGATCAGAACATGGTCTTCATCGTCTGGCTGTGCGCTGATGAGATGGAGCGACTCATCCAGATCGTTACCACGCCACGGGTGGTCAGGGTTCTGTGGCTCATAGTGATAGAGCCTGAAGCGCTGGTTGCCCCTGTCCCGGTGCTGCAACAGAAGCGTGGTGCGGTCGACCCAATAAATCCGGTCAATGGTGGTGGGGCGGCTGTACAGGTTTTCGGTAATGCTAAATAGGGGGTATTGCTGATGGCTTTCAACATGTTGAAGCTGCCAGGTGATCTTATCGCCCTGACGTTCGAAATAGGAAACCCACTGGCCATCCGGGCTCAGCATGGCTCGGCCATGATGGAAATTCTGGTGGGTCATGTTCAGTGGAAAATAGGCGCCCTGCAGGGGCAACGCCGTCACGATCAGAGTGATGGCGGCAAGCAGTAGTGGCTTCATCTCATCACCTCAAACAGGTCGTCACGGCCTGCACCGGAGTAAACCAGCGGGTATTGCACGAGTAGCTCTGGCAGTTGCTTCTGGCTGAAGTCGAGCGCGAAGGAGGAACGATTGGTGAAGTGAATCTGGCCCAGATACCCCTGTCGTGATACTTGGGTGTGGAAGTCACCGATGTAGTTGATGCGATTGGCTTCGACCCGAAAAGACCAAAGGCCCGGGTTGTCCTCTTCGCTCAGGGTTGCCCAACTTTTTAAGGTGGCGACGTAACGGATCAGCTTGGAAACGCGGTATTCGCCAGCGGGCATGCTGAACAGGTAGTAATCACCGTGATTTCCGTATGGGGTTGAGTAGCGGTTGTAGGTTTGCAGCGCGTCCCAGTTTAATAGGAAATTACCCTGCTCGCCGGTGATCATAATTTTACTGAGCACCCGATGGTTGGCGACTCTCATTAACACCAAACCTTCCTGAGGCTGGAGAGCAAGCTCGGTGTGCTGATCCTGACCATAAGTGGTGAGTTTTGTGGTACATCCCTGCACCATCAATAACAACACCATCAGTATTATCCGTCTCACGATTGACTCCTAATCCTTGGACTCTGAGACAGATTAACGCAGTTAATAAAGTGTTAATAGCGAGTGGGGTTCGCAAGGAGTGAATGTGGATTCACCTGACAATATCTCTGAGTGGGATGGCCATCCCCCGGTACGCCCCGGGCCAGAGCGATAGCACCAAGCTCGTGTTCCCCTGAGACGGCTCGAATTCGCTGAAAAAACCCCGCACTGCGGGGTTTTTTTGTTGCCTGGATTCCGCTGTCAGCCTCAGTCGAGGGAGAAATCCATCCGTACGGTGGAAGGGGCGATGACCGGATTACCCGCCTCAAACCGGGGGGCGAAGCGCCATTCCTTCAAGGCGTCCAGGGTGGCCTTTTCAAACGCTTCCCCCCCTTCAGACTCGATCACTTCCAGCTCAGTGACAAAGCCCTGCGTATCGATGTTAAACGCTACGATGACATAACCGTCTTTGCCCCGCCGCGCCATGTCTAACGGGTATTTGGGTTCTTTGCGATACAGTGGAACCTGCTCCTGATCCTCCTGCCAGGGGGTCATCTGCCCTACGGCCTGACAGTGGGCTGTGGCAAGCTCTGGCTCACCAATGCGCTGGTAGAGCTCCACCAGCTTGGTGTGTGCCCCCAGGGCGATGGGGTGGGTAAAGCTCAGGCCCTCATAGTGGCCAAGAATGCGCTCCAGCTCGTCGATGGCCTTGAGCCGGCGCCGTTCTCCGGCCAGCACCATCGCCAGTCGAAACTCCGCTTCCAGCCGGACGCTGTCGTTTTCCGGTCGCTCGCTCTGCAGCGTTTCAACCGCTTCTAAGATAAAGGCTTTGGCGCTGCGGGCGGTCTCCGGGTGCGTTTTCAGCTGGTCAAAGGCCCACAGCTGCAGGGTGGCCTGCTGCATGGGTTTTCCTTCGCTCAGCTCAATGGCACGCTGATAGTAACTGCGGGCCCGACGCGGTTTATCGGCGGTTTTGGCCATACCGAGCAGTGGGTCCAGCAGAGCCTCACTCTGTTCACCCTGTTGAGCTTCCAGCCGGGTCAGGGCGTCCTGATAGGCATCGAAGGCCTCCGCCTGAGTGGCAGCCCATTCCTTCGGGGATTGCCTTTTGGCCAGATTTTCCAGCGCTGAGCCGAGATTGATGGCGAGGGTGGCGGTGCGGGGATCCGCGTCATCCAACTCAGACACCGCAATCTGATAGGTGCGCTCTGCCTCTCTGGCGATACTCTTCAGATCGCCTGCCTCAACAGCTTGTTCATAGGCGTCGTACGCGCGGTACAGCGCACTGTCGTTGCTATTGGCGTGGGACAGCGGGGGGAGCAGCAAAACGGCGCACAATCCCAGTGCCGCCGGGATTGCCCGTCGGAGGTTCAACATATCCATATGTTTTATTTCCACTTTGTGATGATTGAAGCCTCACCAATATAGGTAGCCGATCCCGTCAGTTCAAGCTGAGGCAACCGGGGTACGCTCGCCCCTGTGCCATACCGTTAGTTAATCAAAAGTAACAAACTTGTGTTCTCCTGAGGCGAGTCAGCCTTTATCCTGCATCCATTGAGTTTGCAGTGGGAGTTCCCCGTCCATGTCCTTTCTTCGCCATCCCTTTGTTATGGCCAGCCTTATTGCGCTGGCCCTGTTGCTCTGGATCCTGTCCGGAATCGGGCAGGCACCGGAGCAGGCCAAGATGGCCAGCAGTGGCGAAGCCGCCCAAGCCACCGAAGTCACCGCCCGCCGCGTTCAGGCGGAAACCGTGATGCGTGAAGTAAACCTGTATGGCCGTACCGAGCCGGACCGGATGACCACCCTTCGCGCCGAGGTGAAAGGCCGGGTGTTGGAGGTGTTGGTGCCCCGTGGGGCCCGGGTGACGGCGGGCCAACCGCTGCTGCAGCTGCACCAGCGTGACCTGCCCGAGCAGCTGGCCCGGGCCCAGTCTGAGCTGAAACAGCGCCAGATTGACTTTGATGCCAGCAATAAGCTGGCTAAGCAGGGGTTGCAGGGGCGATTGCGCCAGGCCGAAGTGGAGACCGAACTGGTCAAAGCCCGGGCCGAGGTGAAACGGCTGGAGCTGGACCTGGCCCACACCACAGTGCGGGCGCCCTTTGACGGTGTGTTCAATGAGCGAATGGTGGAAGAGGGGGATTACCTGGCGATCGGCGACCGGATTGGCACGGTGGCGGATCTCGACCCTCTGGTGGTGAACGCGGAGATCACGGAGATCGATGTGGTCGGGCTTCGGGTAGGCCAGGCTGCCAACGCCAGCTTTATCGGCGATGCGCCGGTGGCAGGCACCGTGCGTTACATCGCCTCGGTGTCCACTGAAGGCACCAACACCTTCCGCATCGAGGTGGCGCTGCCCAATCCGGACGGCCGTTTGCGCGCCGGCAAAAGCACCGAGCTGCGCCTGCCGCTGGACACCCAAAAAGCCATCTACATCACCCCCGCCCTGCTGGCACTGGACGAGCTGGGCAACCTGGGGGTGAAGACCGTGGAGAACGACGTCGTGCGCTTCCTGCCCATCGAGGTGGTGAAAGCGGATGGCGATGGGATCTGGACCGGCGGCGTGCCGGATGAGGTCACTCTGATCACCATCGGACAGGGCTTTGTGCGCGACGGTGACCCGGTAGCCGTCTCCTACGAGGAGGCGGGCCAATGACCGGGGTGATCGCCGCAGCCCTGGCCCGAAGCCGCAGTGTGTTGATGGTGTTTGTGCTGTTGCTGATTGCCGGCAGCCTGACCTACCGCAGCATCCCCAAGGAGTCGGAGCCGGACATCACCATCCCGGTGATCTACGTCTCCATCACCCACGATGGCATCTCACCGGAGGACGCTGAGCGGATGCTGGTGCGGCCGATGGAGCAGGAGCTGCGCAGCATTGAGGGCATTGATGAACTGCGGGCCACGGCCGCCGAGGGCCACGCCAGTCTGGTGATGGAGTTTGACGCCGGGTTTGATCCCAAAGTGGCGCTGGCGGATGTGCGCGACAAGGTGACGCTGGCCAAGGCCAAGCTGCCCGCGGACACCGAGGAGCCTACGGTACACGAGGTGACGCTGGCGGAGGAGAACCCGGTGATCACCGTAACGCTGTCCGGTCCCATCCCCGAGCGCACTCTGGTGCAGATCGCCCGCACCCTGCGTGATCGTCTGGAGTCCCTGCCGGAGGTACTGGAGGTGGAGATCGGCGGTGACCGGGAAGACCTGCTGGAGATCCTGATCGACCCGCTGCTGCTGGAGAGCTACCAGCTGGAGGTGGGGGACATCGCCACTCTGGTCGCCCGTTCTAACCGACTGGTGCCGGCGGGCACCATGGACACCGGCGAAGGGCGCTTCGCCATCAAGGTGCCCTCGGTGTTTGAATCCCTCAAAGACATCCTCGAGCTGCCCGTTAAGGTGCAGGGAGACCAGGTGGTGACCGTCGGTGACATCGCCACGGTGCGGCGCAGCTTTAAAGACCCCAACTCCTTTGCCCGCCTGAATGGCCAGCCGGCGTTGTCGCTGGAGGTGAAAAAGCGCCCCGGTGAAAACATCATCTCCACCGTGGCCAAAGTGAAGGGGATGATGGACGCGGCCCGGGATCAGTGGCCGGAGGCCCTGGAGGTCACCTTTACCGGCGACCAGTCGGAAGACGTGGAGAACATGCTTACCGACCTGCAGAACAACGTGCTGTCGGCCATTCTGCTGGTGGTGATCGTGGTGATTGCCGCCCTGGGGGCGCGCAGTGCCGCGCTGGTGGGGCTGGCGATCCCCGGCTCCTTCCTGACCGGCATTCTGATTTTGGCCACCATGGGCCTGACGGTGAACATCGTGGTGCTGTTCGCTCTGATTATGGCGGTGGGGATGCTGGTGGATGGCGCCATCGTGGTGACCGAATACGCCGACCGCCGCATGAGCGAAGGCGCCGCCCGCAAGCGCGCCTATGCCGAAGCGGCCCAGCGCATGTCCTGGCCCATCATCGCCTCCACCGCCACCACGCTGGCGGCGTTTGCCCCGCTGCTGTTCTGGCCGGGCATCATGGGCGAGTTTATGAAGTTTTTCCCCCTCACCCTGATCGCCACCCTGACCGCGTCGCTGCTGATGGCGCTGATCTTCGTGCCCGCGCTGGGTGGGGTGTTTGGTAAACCACTGCCCCTCAGCCCGCGCCAACGGGAGGCGATGCGTCAGGCGGAAACCGGGGATATTCGCACCCTGCCGGGGGTGTCCGGACGGTATGTGCGGATGCTCGACCGCGCCATCCGCCACCCCTGGAAAGTGCTGGGCGTGGTGGCGATGGGGCTGGTGCTGATCATCACCGCCTACGCCCGCTTTAACCACGGAACCGAGTTTTTCCCCAAGGTGGAGCCCTCCGGCCTCAACCTCTATGTGCGCGGCTATGGTGATCTCTCCATCTATGAAAAGGACACGTTGATGCAGCGGGTGGAGGCACGGCTGGCGGACATGCCGGAGCTGGAAACCCTCTATGCCCGCACCGACAGCGGAGACCGCATCGGTTATCTGCGCCTCAATCTGGTGGAGTGGGACCAGCGCGAGACGGCAGACCAGCTGCTGCCGCGCATCCGCGAGCGGCTGGAGGGTCTGGCCGGACTGGAGATTGAGGTACGCAAGGATGAGAACGGCCCCTCAGGCGGTAAAGCGTTGCAGCTGGAGCTGGCCTCGCGCTTGCCGGATGCCCTGAACGATGCGGTCTACAAGGTGCGGCGGGTGCTGGAGGCGGACGGTCGCTTCCTCAATATCGAAGACACCGGTTCCAAGCCCGGCATCGAGTGGCAACTGCTGGTGGACCGGGGCAAAGCGGCGCGGTTCGCCGCCGATGCCACCGCCGTGGGCAACACGGTGCAGTTTGTCACCTCCGGCCTGAAAGTGGGGGAGTATCGCCCCGACGATGCCGATCAGGAGCTGGATATCCGCGCCCGCTTCCCGGCGGATAAGCGCCATATCCTGCGACTCGACCAGCTGCGCCTGAACACGCCCCATGGCCAGGTGCCGGTCTCCAACTTTGTCGAGCGCACCGCGGCGCCCAAGGTCGACAGCATCCGCCGTATTGATGGCCGCCGGGTGATGACCATCAAGGCCGACCTGGCGCCGGGCGTGCAGTTGGGCGCGGTGATGCCGGAGTTGCAGGCGCTGTTGCCTGAGCTGAAACTTCACCCCTCGGTGGAACTGGGCTTTACCGGTGAAAACGAAGAGCAGGCGGAGTCCCAGCAGTTTCTGGTCAACGCCTTTGGGGTGGCGCTGTTTATCATGGCGGTGATCCTGGTGACCCAGTTCAACAGCTTCTACCAGGCCTTCCTGATCCTCACTGCGGTGCTGCTTTCTACCGCCGGGGTGCTGCTGGGGCTGATGGTGGCGGGTAAACCGTTCAATATCGTGATGTGTGGGCTGGGCATCATCGCCCTGGCGGGCATCGTGGTGAACAACAACATCGTCTTGATCGACACCTACAACGTGCTGCGGGCTCAGGGTCTGAGCGCCCACGAAGCGATTCTGCGTACCGGCGCCCAGCGCTTGCGCCCGGTGATGCTGACCACCATCACCACCATTCTGGGATTGATGCCGATGGTGCTGGAAACCAACATCGACCTGATCCACCGGGTGGTGCAGGTGGGAGGCCCCTCAACCCAATGGTGGAGCCAGCTGGCCACCACCGTGGCGGGCGGGTTGGCGTTTGCCACCGTACTGACTCTGGTGCTGACCCCGGCCTTGCTGGCACTGCGGGCCGGGCGTCAGGCCCGCAAAGCGCAGCGGGCTGAAACCGCTGAAGCGGTGCCAGCGATGGCGCAGTAACCGGCGCTTGGACGCCGTGGTGAGATTGACCACCCAGTGTGAAATGGCACCACTGGGCCTAACGCCCTTATTTATTAACATTATGATTTATAAGCGCTAATTAATTTGGCCTGCCCTTTGCTGTATCTCGGGCAGGTTGGCCCGGATACCCACCGTCTCCCGGGCCAGGAATGGAACTCTTTGATAAGTAAGGACACGGTTATGACCCGTCGTTTAAGCGTACTGCTTCTCCCCCTGTTGCTCTCCGGCTGTGTGATTCACGTGGATGGGACTGCGTGTTCCAGTGCCGATTATGAGTCGAATCAGGCGGTGCAGTTGGATGGGGCTGGCCTGACTGCGCTTCAGGTCAACGCCGAAGCGGGCCGGTTGGAGATCATCGGCGACCCGGCTCAGAACAACATCGCGGTTGAAGCGGTGCTGTACAGCTCAGGCCCGGAGGCGGATGAGCATCAGTTCAGTCTGGTTCGCCAGGGCGATGTGGCGGTGCTGACCGCCACTCAGAACAGCCAGTTTGGCTGCTGGAATGATTCGCCGCGCATCGACATGGTGGTGCGGGTGCCCGCCGGTTTGGCTTTAGAGGTGGAGGATGGCAGTGGCGACATGACCCTCCACGGCATGACCGCCCCGCTGAACATTGATGATGGCAGCGGTTCCCTCACCATCAATGGGGGCCAGACGCTGAGGCTGGTGGATGGCTCCGGCGACACCTGGGTGGAGGGCATTGCTGGCAATGCCACGGTTGAGGACGGTTCCGGCAGCCTGAAACTGAGCAAGATGGGCGGTGACGTTCGGGTGGATGACGGCTCGGGCGACCTGACCATCAGCGACGTCGCTGGCCAGGTTGAGGTGAGCGATGGTTCCGGCAGTCTCAGCGTTGAGTCAGTGAAAGGCAACGTGACGGTGGATGACGGCTCCGGCGATATCCGCATTCGGCAAACCGGTGGCTTTACCCTGATTGAAGGGGGCTCCGGTGGCCTGAGCGTCAGCGACGTCAATGGGCCGGTGACCCTTAATTGAGCCCGGAACACAGCACCCAAAAAAAGGCGGCCCTTCGGGGCCGCCAGTCGTTTGCAGGGAGGGACAGCAGGCTTACTTGTGCATCTTGCCGCCGTGGTTCTGCATCAGCTTACCGGCGTAGTCGTCGGCTTCGGCGTGACACTGACCACAGGCAAACTTCTGCTGCAGGTAGGGATACATAAAGGTGTCCTTGGCTTCCGCGTCCACCAGCTGACCCTTCGCGTTGTAGAGGTCGATGGCGAAGGTGTGGATACGGATGTCACCACGCTTCTCTTTGGTCTCACGGCCTTCACCGGTGACATAACCTGAGGTGGCGTTCTTCACCACTTCCGGCATGTGGCAGGTGATGCAGTCAAAGCCAGCGTGCAGGGTGGAGTTGAACTCAATGGCGTGCTCGCCACTGTGGCAGTCGGTACAGGCAGTGACCGCACCCTGGTGGATCGCTTCATCCTGATTCAGGGTGGACTTGTGAGGGTCATGGCACACCGCACACGCGTTCTCGGCCTGGTAGTAGATCGGGAACTTGGTGAAGTGCTTACCGGTGATGTCACCGGTCTCCGGGTCGATCGCCATCAACTCATCGTGAGTCTGGTGGTGACGGGGCAGGCCGCTGCGCACCATCACACGAGCACCGTACTCCGGACCACTCGGGAAGGCTTCGTTGAAGCTGCTGACATAGCCTTTGCTGTGCTTGCGGTCACCGTCGCGGGTGTGACACTCGGCGCAGTGCACGGGCTGGCCGTAACCCATGCTGTCGCTTTGCAGGTCGGCTGTCAGACGCGGGGTGGCATTGCGGGTGATGTTGTCTGCGCTCGGGGCCTTGGTGTGGGCCAGACCGGCGCCGTGACAGCTTTCACACTGAACGCCTGCGGCGACAAAGGTGCCGGAGATGCCGGGCAGGTCGTCCTGATGCTGCGGGTTCAGGGTCTCATCAAAGGGCTTCCAGCCCGTGGTGTGGCAGTGGCCGCAATCCCAAGGCTTATTCACGGAGCCAGCGTTGTAGTTAACCATGATTTGGTCATCCAGTCCCAGCGCCTCAGCGTGGATGTTGTGCTGGGCCTGAGCGCCGGTAACCAGATAGCCGTCCTTATCCATCCAACGCAGCTTCCAACCGTAACCGCCGGAGGTGTAGGACACATCCGCGTAGGTCTGCGGAGTACCCAGGGCGTTGTCGGTGGGGTTGCCGTCGTTATCAATCTGTTCCAGTGCACCGCTCACATCGGTGTAGGGGAACTGCGGCACCTGATCATCGGCGATCTTCATGATCTTGAAGTTGTGGCCGTGCAGCTGGTGGCTGCTCATATCACCGAGCGAGGGGTTGCTGTGGCAGCCCAGGCAGCTTTGGCTGCCGGCGAAGATCGCCTCTGCAACGGTCACGGTGATGGTGGCGCTGGCTTGGTCAGTGCCGTCGCTGACGGTGTAGGTGATGGCCGCGTCGCCAACAAAGCCTTTGGGCTCAAACAGGATGCGGTCAGCGTCAACGGAAACCGTGCCGTTTTCGGTGGTGGCGCTGACCAGGGTCAGAACATCGCCCTCGTCCTCGTCACTGGCGTGCAGCATCGGGTTGATGGTCAGCACCAGGTTGCTGTCGGTCATGCGGGTGGCGTCATTGGCGACCGGTGGGGTGTTCTCCGGCGGCGGCTCCGGCGGATCGATGGGGTCTTTATCGTTGTCACTGCCGCAACCCACTAGGGCGACAGAGCTCATAAGCAGAGCCAGTGCGGTTTTATTGAAGGCTTTCATCATCATCTCCTGCGACGCTTTTAGCGCCTTTTATTTGCAGGTTCAGTATCCGAAGCCGGGCGTTGGGCGGCCAGATAAGGGCAGTTACCCAACCCGGCCAGGATGTGAAATACACTTCTATAAATCAGTGTAAATGACTGATTTACATGGGCTTAACCTTGCTCCTCCTGAAGCAGGAAGTGACACATTTGCTGCCCCTCAGTTGTCAGAAAGTAGACCTTGTTCACGTTTTGCTGAATCAGCCCACTTTGCTTGAGTTGGCGCATGTGGAAGTTGAATTTGGTGTGGTCCTCCACCCCCACCAGGCGGCACAGATCCATAAAGCGCAACTGGCGGTGACGGGCCAGTTGTAACAGGGTCTGGCGGCGGATGGGGTTGGAGAGGGCGGAGAACACCTTGTCGGCGGTCTCGTCGGCCAGCTTCGGCTGGGGCTGGCGCTGGACATTGACCCGGCGCACCGTGGTGGCCAGGGCCGCCAGGTTAAAGGGTTTGGCGAGGAACTCGTCGGCGCCTTTTTTCATCGCATCCACGGCGGTATCGACGGTGGCAAAGGCGGTGGTGATGATCACCCCCATGCCCGGCTGTAACCGGCGTAGGTTGGTGATCGCCTCGACGCCACTCATCCCCGGCATCACCAGGTCGAGAATGGCCACATCAAAGCTCTGGGCTTCGGCCGCATCCAGCGCGGTTTCGGCGCTGTCACAGGCGCACACCTGCATCCCCTCAAGCAGCAGCGCCTCCTCCAGAGTTTCGCGCAGTTCCGGATCATCTTCCGCCAACAGGATATTGAGGCTCATGGCAGGCTCCTTGGTAGATTAATGGTGACGCACAGGCCGTACAGCCAGTTGTGCAGGGTCAGCTCACCCTGGTGTTGTTGAATGATCTGCTGGCTGATGGCCAGCCCCAGCCCGGTGCCGTTGGTTTTGGTGGTATGGAAGGGCCGCAGGCAGGCAGACTGCTGATCGTCGGCGATGCCCCCGCCATGATCGCGGATGCGGATAATGGCGCGATCCCCCACCGCTTCACTGTGGATCTCCAGCCGTTGCTCCTGAGTGCTGGCGTCGATGGCGTTGCCAATCAGGTTGATCAACACCTCCTCCAGCTTGATCGGGTCACCGACGACGTAAAGCTGGGGGGCCAGGTTGCGGTGTACGGTAAAGGTTTTCAGGCGATGCCCCATCAGTTCCAGGGTGGAATGGATGACGTTATCGATGGCCACCGGCTGATTGGGCTGGGCCGAGGGACGGGCAAAGTGCAGTACCTCCTGAGCGATGTAGGTGGCCCGCTCCAGCCCTTTGCGGATGCGGCCAAGCTGGCGTTGACTCTGAGGCTGTTCCGGCAGCTGTTTCTCCAGCAAGTCGACCCCCAGGGTGGCGTAGCTAAGCGGGGTCTTGATCTCATGGGCGATGCCGGAGGCCAGCTCCCCCATGGCCCGCATCTTCTCCCCTAACAACAACTGGCGTTGCTGGTTTTCAATCTGGTCTTCCCGTTCGCGGTCGAAGATCTTCAGAGCCTGGTACAGGGTGATCAGGATGGCGGCGGCACAGAGGGTACGCAGCAGCGGCACCCACAGGCCCGCGCTGGTGGAGAGCAGGCCCGCGGCAAAACCGTAAGCGATGAGGGCCACGCCGCAATAGCCAAAGTAGTGGCCGGCCAGGCGCCGTTGCTGGTACTGCTGACGGGCGTAATAGATCATCGCCAGGCCCGCAACCAAACTGGCTCCGAGGCCGAAGATCCAGCGGATTAGGGTGGCCGCCAGGCGCAGGAAGTCATCCAATGGCATCATTGGATAGCTGGCCATCAGGTGCAGCACAAACACCCCCTGAGCCAGGGCCAGACTGGCCAACGACCAAGGCTTTCGGGCGATGCCGGTGACCACCAGCATCTTCCAGGCAAACCAGGCCAGGGCCAGGAATGACACCCATAACTTGACCACCCGAGCCAGCTTCATCTCCGAGTACCACAGCATCGGCTTGTAGGGCTCCATCAGCTGTATGTACAGCTCAGACCATTCGTGGAAAGCATGGATAAAGCCGAAGGCGGCGAGGGCGGGCAGGGCGGAGGCGATGGCGAGCTGGCTGAGGCGCAGGTTACGGAAGGCGATCACGCAACCGATGGTGAAAAACACCAGGCCATAAAACAGGTAGATGTTAAAAACCAGCAGGGTATCCATACATCTCGCCGTGGGGGAAAACGTTGATTCTAAAAAGTTGGTCCCCGGCTTACTGTGATCAAAACACCACCCATCGGTAAACAAACCGTGTCACAGCGCCCACTCTTGGGCATTGGGCCGTTCAGACAGGGCCGCCGGGCTTGTGCCCCTGAGCGGGGGACGCTGGGAATCGCCGCATGATAAGAAGAATTGTCATGACAGTGTCATATCAGGCCCTAAGATGGGCCGGGTTTACCGCGTTCAGCAAAACAGAGTGAAATGATGCAACGAGTGATGCAGGTCTTCCTGCAGTTTCTGATGTTGGGGTTGGTCAGCTTTGGTGGTCCGGCCGCTCACATTGGCTACTTCCGAAAAAAGTTTGTGGAGCAGGAGAAGTGGCTGGATGACGACGCCTATGGCCGGCTGGTGGCTTTGTCCCAGTTCCTGCCCGGCCCGGGCTCCAGCCAGGTGGGGTTTGCCCTGGGCTACCGTCGGGCCGGAGTGCCCGGTGCCGTTGCGGCCTTTCTCGGCTTCACGCTGCCGTCGTTCGTGCTGCTCTACCTGTTGGTGACCCTGAGCGTGGACGCTCTGGACAGCCCGATGGTGGAGGCGGTGATCCATGGCCTGAAGCTGCTGGCGGTAGTGGTGGTGGCGGATGCGGTACTGGGGATGAGCCGCAGCTTCTGCAAAACCGGGCTGCACTGGGCTCTGGCGGTATTGAGTGCCGCGGTCCTGCTGGTGTTTCCGGGACTGGCGGCCCAGCTGGCGGTGTTGGCGTTTGCCGCGTTCGTAGCGGCCTGGCAGGCCCGGGAGGGCAAGGCACCGGTTAGCGGCGGCTCGGCGCGGGTGCACTGGCTGCCTTTTGCCCTGCTGGCGCTGGCGGTCACCCTCGCCGTGGTGCCCGCCACCGGCCTGATGCACCGCATCTACGCCGACTTCTTCCAGGCCGGAGCGCTGGTGTTCGGTGGGGGCCACGTGGTGCTGCCGCTGCTGCAGGAAACCACCGGCGAACTGATCAGCCCGGATCGCTTCCTGACCGGCTACGCCGCCGCTCAGGCGGTGCCGGGGCCGATGTTTACCCTGGCGACGTTCCTCGGGGCGGACCTGGCTCCGCAAGCGCCGCTGTTGGGGGCTACGGTGGCGACGCTGGCGCTGTTTCTGCCCGGCTTGCTGCTGGTGCTGGTGTTCTACCACGGCTGGGAAGCGCTGGCGGCCCGGCCGCGGGTGGCCGCCGCCGCAGCGGGCATCAATGCCGCGGTGGTCGGGCTGCTGCTCAGTGCGCTGTACCAGCCGGTGTTTGTCAGTGCGGTGTTGGCTCCGGTGGATATGGCCATGGTGGTGGTGGGCTTCTACCTCCTGCGCCAACGTCAGTTGCCGATTCTGTGGCTGATTGCGGTGATGCTGGGAATGAGCCTGCTGCGTTGGTCACTGGGCTGACGCCACCGATGCGTCACCTCAGATGGGCCCCCGGGCCCACCTTCCGTTTCTCGGGTCGCTTAAGTTAAAGGACGGATGATCTGGCGAGCGCCGAAAAGCCCCGGTAGGGTAAATAGATACCCCACTGCGACCCCTTTTCCGGATGGCCAGCATGCCCGAGTCTCCTCAATCCAGCGACACGCCTGAGTCCTATCAACGCGCCCTTGATGTGGCCATCACTGCGGACGATGGCCGTCGTGCTCTGGCCCTGCTCAGCGCCATGCCCCCAGGCCAGGTCGGTCCGTTGTTGCGGGGGCTGACGCCGGGTCAGCTGGCGCCGCTGTGGCGGTTGCTGGCTGAGCAAAATGTGCGGGCCGCCGCTGACCTGCTTGACCACCTGCCCGATGGCCATATCGCCGCCATGCTGCATCTCCTGCCCAGCCTGCTGGGGGCCCAGTTACTGGAACCGATGGAGTCGGATGACCGCATCGACGTGCTGGCATTGCTGGATGAGCCGACCCGCCATGGGGTGTTGCAACACCTGCCCGCGGAGGTCAGCGAAACCTGGCAGTTGGGGCGGCAGTATCCGGTCGAGTCCACCGGCGCCATTCTGAAAAGTGAACGGCTGGCGTTCTCTGAGGATGCCACGGTGGCGGATCTGGTGGCGGCGCTGAAACGCAATGATGCCCAGATTGAGCACTACGAAACCCGCTATCTCTATCTGTTTGATCAAAAGGGACGCCATTTTGGTGCGGTTCCCCTGCATCGTCTGTTGTTGCAGGACGCGCAACGACCGCTGCGGGACTGGGTCGATAGCGGCGTTCCTACGGTGACCCCGGCGCTGCCCATCGCCGAACTGAAAGGGGTATTCGACCACGTCCGCTACTCGGTGTTGCCGGTGGTAGACGATGAGGGACGGCTGGTGGGGGTGGTGGACCAGCAGGATCTGCAGGAAGCGCTCTATGAAGAGGCGGAAAAGTCTTCGCTGGAACGAGGGGGCATCTTCGGTGGTGAGGAGATGCGCAGTATGCCGTTGCTGACCCGGGGCCTGCGTCGACTGGCGTTTTTGCTGCCTTCGGTGGTGCTCAGTTATGCCGCCGTTTCGGTGATCGCCCTGTATGAGCCGGTGCTGGAGCAGGTGGTGCTGCTGGCGGCGTTTTTGCCTCTGGTGGCCAATCTGTCCGGTGCCGTGGGCAATCAGGCGGTGGCCGTGTCGATCCGCGAGCTGGCGGTTGACCGAATCGGGTCAGATGCGGTTGGCCGGGTGATGCGCCAGGAGTTGCCCATCGGCCTGCTGGCCGGGTTGGTGGTGGGGCTGGTGCTGGCGGCCCTCTCGCTGCTGCGGGGCGGTGATCATCCGGAGCTGCCGTGGGTGATCGGCGGCGCCTACGCCCTCTCCAGCGTGGTGACGGTGCTGCTGGGGGGCGCCCTGCCGTTGTGGTTGCGTCGGTTGGGGCTGGACCCGGCCATGCTGGCCAGCCCGGTGCTGACAACGCTGAGTGACGCGACCGCGTTCTTTCTGGTGCTGTTCCTGGCCCAGTGGTGGTTGCTGGGTTAGGGGGTCAGCCGGAACAAAAACAGGGCGCCGGATGGCGCCCTGTTTGTTGTCCCTGACCGCGGCTTCAGGCGGCCGGATACCAACCGCCCAGCACCGCTTCCCGACTGGCGCCGGTGACCGCGGGCAGATTGCCCGGCAGGCCGTTGAGGTGGCGCCAGGCCAGCCAGGCAAAGGCGGTCGCTTCCACCCATTTGGACGGCAGGCCCAGGGCGTCGGTGGTGGTGAGGGTGAAGTCCGGCAGGGCCAGTTGCAGGGTGCGGCGCAGTTCGCTGTTAAAGGCCCCGCCACCGCACAGGTAGAGCTCGCCCTGTTGGGTGTGTTGGCGCACGCTGGTGGCGATGCTCTGCACCGTCAGGGCCAGCAGGGTGGCCATCACATCCTCGGCGGGCAGGTTGGCGTCGGTTTCCAGGTGTCCCCACAGCCAGCTGGCGTTGAACAGTTCGCGGCCGGTGCTCTTGGGTGCGGGCTGGGCGAAGTAGGGGTGGCTCAGCAGGCGCTGCAGCAGCACCTCGTTGACCTGACCGGAAGCGGCAATGGCCCCGTCGTCATCGAAGGGCTGATTAAACCGCTCCCGGGCCCAGGCGTCCATCAGGGTGTTGCCGGGGCCGGTATCGAAGCCCATCACCGCGCTTTTGTCGCCGGGTAGGCAGGTCAGGTTGGCGATGCCGCCGATATTGAGAATAAAGCGCGGCTGCGCTCCCGCGAACAGGGCCTGATGGAAGGCGGGCACCAGCGGGGCGCCCTGGCCGCCCAGAGCGATGTCCTTGCGGCGGAAGTCTGCCACCACGTCGATGCCGGTGGCGGCCGCCAAGGTGCTGGGGCAGCCCAGTTGCAGGGTAAACGCATGGGGGCCATCGGGCATATGGCGCACGGTCTGGCCGTGGCTGCCGATGGCGGCCACCTCATCGGCGCGAACCTCCGCCTTGGCCAGCAGGTTATGCACCGCTTCGGCAAAGGCGAGGGCGATGGCGCGGTCGGCCCGGCCCATGCGGTCAATCTCCTTGTCGTTCGGAGTGCACAGCCGGTGCAGTTCGGCCAGCAACGGCGGCGGGATCTCGATGCTGTGATGGGCCGTGAGCGTGGGGTGCCCGTGCTCGTCAAACTGCACCAGGGCGGCGTCAATGCCGTCCATGGAGGTGCCGGACATCAGGCCGATGCAGTAGGTCATGACGCTATCCTCACTGTGCGCTGTCGTTGCTCATGGCGAGCAGAATGTTCTGGCGATGCGCCAGTTGGGCCAGCCGCTCACGGGCCAGTTTGGTAAAGGCGTCCCGCTCACTGTTGGCGATGGGACGCGACTCCGGCAGCTTGACGGTGCGTGGATTGCGATGCACCCCGTTGACCAGGAACTCGTAGTGCAGGTGCGGGCCGGTGACCCGACCGGTGCCACCAAGGCGGCCGATGGTCTGCCCCTGCTTCACCCGCTGGCCCTTGCGCACCAAACGCTTGGACAGGTGCAGGTACTTGGTCACATAGGTATTGGAGTGCTGAATAAACACATAGTGCCCATTCAGGTTGTTGTAGGTGGAGGCGATCACCGTACCGTCACCCGCGGCCATGATCGGCGTGCCCACCGGCGCAACGTAGTCGGTGCCCCGGTGCGGTCGTACCTTACCGGTGACCGGATGCAGGCGACGGGGGTTGAAGTTGGAGCTGACGTAGTTGAACTGCACCGGCGCCCGCAGGAACGCCTTACGCATGGCGTTGCCTTTGTCGTCGTAGTAGTTGCCGTCGCTGTAACGCACCGCCCGGAAGGTATCGCCCTGGTTGGTGAACTCCGCCACCAGGATGTCACCATCTCCGGCGTACTGGCCGTCAATGTAGTCCTGTTCATACAGCACGGCGAAATGGTCGCCGGAACGGATGTCGAGGGCGAAGTCGACGTCCCAGCCGAAGATCTCGGCCAGGCGCATGATCTGGTTGGGCGACAGCCCGGCGTCGACCGCGGCATTCCAGAAGTTGGAGGTGATCTCGGCGCTGGCGAAGAACTCGCGCTTCTCCACCGCCTTCTCATCAAGTTGCTCCTGGTAGCCGTCGCCTTCTGCAGAGACCACCAGAGTGCGCTGGGCGTCTATCTGGTAGCGCAGTTGGGCCAGTTCACCGCTAGCAAAACCCAGCTCAATCATCTGCCCCGGCATGATGCGGGTCAGGCTCTTGCCAGCCTGGGGCAGCTGGCTGATGGCATAGAGGGTTTGCGGCGACAATCCGGCGCGGTCAAACAGTCGCGCCAGGCTGTCACCGGACTGCACTTCGAAGCGCTGCCAGTCGAGTTCCGGCTGACTGGCCTCAATGGCCACCGGTGGCAAGGTGAATTCAAGGGCCTGGCGGGTGGCCAGTGGTATGGGATCGCTATGGCGCGCTGCCAGGCTTTTGCCCGAGGGCAGCAGCAGGGCGATGGTCACCAGCAGAGTGACGGTCAGAATCAGTCCCCGGTGCAGACCGGGAAGGGCATGAAACAGGTGCCACAGACGGCCCAGCAGGGCGGTTTGGCGTTGTTCGGGGTGGACCGTTGAACGGCTCGGTTTTCGAGACACTTTCCTTAATACTCAACCGTCTTTGAAACAGGGATCCCAGAGGCCTGGGCGGCGCTATGCTACACCCTTTTATTTATGGGTGCTAACCAGTAACATTATCCGCTTTGCTAACAGAATCAAACCGAGCGGAATGTTGTATGACTGATTTGGACAAGGCCCTTGCCGAGATCTGCCGCGGGACCGACGAGATCCTGGTGGAAGAGGAGCTGGTTGCCAAGCTGAAGCTGGGCCGCCCTCTGCGTGTGAAGCTCGGTGCCGATCCGACGGCTCCGGATATCCACCTGGGCCACACCGTGATCCTCAACAAGCTGCGCCAGTTCCAGGAACTGGGCCACGAGGTGATCTTCCTGATCGGTGACTTTACCGGCATGGTCGGTGACCCGTCTGGTAAAAACACCACCCGTCCGCCGCTGACCCGCGAGCAGGTACTGGCCAACGCCGAGACCTACAAGGAGCAGGTGTTCAAGATCCTCGATCCGGCCAAGACCCGCATCGAGTTCAACTCCTCCTGGCTGGGTGAGCTGGGTGCCGAAGGCATGCTGCGCCTGGCGTCTCAGCAAACCGTAGCGCGGATGCTGGAGCGTGACGACTTTAAGAAGCGTTTTGGTGGCGGCCAGTCTATCGCCATCCACGAGTTTATGTACCCGCTGCTGCAGGGCCATGACTCCGTGGCGCTGGAAGCGGATGTTGAGCTGGGCGGTACCGACCAGAAGTTCAACCTGCTGATGGGTCGTGAGCTGCAGAAAGACGCTGGCCAGTCTCCGCAGGTGGTGATCACCATGCCGCTGCTGGTGGGTCTGGATGGCGTGAAGAAGATGTCCAAGTCCGCCAACAACTACATCGGTGTGTCTGACGCGCCGAGCGAGATGTTCGGCAAGATCATGTCCATCTCCGACGACCTGATGTGGAACTACTACGAGCTGCTCTCCTTCCGTCCTCTGGAAGAGATTGCCCAGCTGAAAGCCGACATCGAAGCGGGCACCAACCCCCGTGATGTGAAGATCGCCCTGGCCAAGGAGATCATCGCCCGTTTCCACGACGAGGCAGCGGCAGAAGCGGCTCATCAGGACTTCATCAACCGCTTCTCCAAGAACGCCATCCCGGACGAAATGCCGGAGTTCGAGTTTGAAGCCGGTATCGCCATCGCCAACCTGCTGAAGGAAGCGGGCCTGGTGAACACCACCTCCGATGCCATGCGCATGATCAAGCAGGGCGGTGCCAAGATCGACGGCGACAAGATTGAAGACAGCAAACTGGTTCCGGCCGCAGGTACCGCGGTGTACCAGGTAGGCAAACGCAAGTTCGCCCGCATTACTCTGAAGTAAGGCGCCTGACCGTTTGAATAAAGCCGCTCCGGTTTCCGAAGCGGCTTTTTTATTGGAGAGACCAATGCCCGAAGCACTCGGCTTGATGCGCGCCGGTGAGCCCTATCAGGGGATGGACCCCACGCTGGTGGCGCTGAGGATGGCGGCGTGGCAACGCTGTCGTCAGCTTAATGAACACGATATGGCCGACCAGGCCGGGCGTCAGCAGCTGGCTGAGCAGCTGTTTGAGTCCTGCGGTGACAACCTCTGGCTGGAAGCGCCGTTTCAGTGCGATTACGGCATCCAGATCCGGCTGGGGGATAACGTGTTCATCAATATGGACTGCGTGATACTCGACTGCGCGCCGGTCACCATCGCAATAACGTGCTGCTGGGGCCCAAGGTGCAGATCTACACCCCCTGTCACCCCCTTGAGGCGACACCCCGGCGGGATGGGGTAGAGTGGGCCCGACCGGTTACCCTCGGTGATGATGTCTGGGTGGGCGGTGGCGCCATCCTATGTCCGGGTGTGACCGTGGGGGACAGGGCGGTGATTGCCGCCGGTGCGGTGGTGACCAAAGATGTGCCCGCCGACACCGTCGTGGCTGGAAACCCGGCCAGAGTGATACGCAGCGGGCTGAACCCGACCGAATAGACAAAAAGGCCGCCCGGTGGGCGGCCTTTCTTTTCAACTCAGAACTCAGTGGCTGACGGCGGTCGGGCCGGAGGGCGCTTTGGGCCAGTAAGCCATCAGGTAGCGCAGGGCCACGTAACTCACTACCGCAGTGGCCACCAGCAGCTCAGCGTCCGCCAGGTGGTGCAGCACGATGTGCTGGCTCAGGCCCCAGTGCTCAAACAGCTTGGTGCACTGGTACAGCGCGGTGGCGCCGATCACCATGGGGAAGGTGAAGGCGGCGTAGCCCGGGCTGAACGGCAGGCGCATCAGGTGGAAGAACGCCAGGTAGACCAGTGCGGTCATCAGCAGGGCGATGCCCAGCAGCAGGGCCACCACCAACGCATTGGGCTCACTGACCAGGTTCAGGTAACCGGCCAGGGAGAGGCTGGCCGGCGCGGCCATAATGGCGATGGTCGGCTTGGCCGGATCCGGCACATTGGTGTGGAAGATCAGGCGGTACAGCATCAGCGGCAGCATGATGGCGTAGGCGACCATGCCGCCGTACAGCAGCACCTGGGCCAGCGGCTTAACGGCCTCGCTGGGGCAGGTGACGGCGGCCACGATGATGCCCACCGGCGGCACAAACCAGCTCGGAACCATATGGTGCCAGCCCGGCTCTTTGGCGCGGTGATAGAGGAAACCCAGCAGCAGCGCCAGATGCAGAGCCACGGCCACCAGCCACAGCAGCTGGCCGCCAAAGGGCATAAAGCGGTACAGGCTGGTGGAGATCACCATGGTGGCCATGGCAAAGGTCGGAATCACACTGCCGACCACGGCGTGGGCCACGTCCAGCTTGAGCTGGCCCGGGTTCAGGACAAACTTCACCAGCAGCGACAGCAGCAGTGCTGCAGCGATGATGGCGCCACCCAGCTGGATCTGGCCGTCGCCGCCCAGGCGGCCATCCAGACACAGACCCAGGCTGGCGATGCCCAGTGCGAGCCCGGCCAACGGAGTGGGGATGCGATTGAATTTTTCAGCAACAGACATAGTGCGGCTCCTATTCAGATGCCGCTATTGTGCGCGCCTTTTGTGTTTAATAATATCGAATGATATTTCACATCGCGTATAGAGAAACTAAATGGCTGACCTGTCGCTGCGGCAACTTCGGATCTTCGTTTCGGTGGCCCATACCGGCAACCTCGGGCGCAGCGCCGATGCGCTGTTTCTGACCCGCGGTGCCGCTTCCCAGGCGATCAAAGCGCTGGAGCAGCAGCTCGGCGTTGAGCTGTTTGAGCGACGCGCCCAACGGTTGGTGCTGAACACTCAGGGGCGCCAGCTGCTGCCGATGGCGGAGGAGCTGCTGGCGCGGGAGCAGGGGGTAATGACCCTGTTTCGCAGTGGCGTCAGCGCGACCCCATTGCGATTGGGGGCCAGTGCCACCATCGGCAACTATCTGCTGCCGACACTGTTGGCCCGGCACTGGCCTGACGATTGGCCATTGCCGGTGGTCACCCTGGCCAACAGCTACCAGTTGCAGCAGCAGCTGGCGGAGCGGGCGCTGGACTTTGCCCTGGTGGAGAGTGAGAGCATCCAGGCGGGGTTGGTGCGCCAGCCCTGGCGTGCCGATGAGATGGTGGTGGTGACGCCGCCGGACCACGCGCTGGCGGGGCAGACCGTGCCCTGGCAAGCGCTGGAGCAACAGAACTGGGTGCTGCGGGAGGTGCATTCCGGCAGCCGGGAACAGTTTGACCACCACCTGGCGCCGCGACTGAACCGCTTTAAGGTGGTGCTGGAGCTGGGCCAGCTCGAAGCGGTGGTGCGGGCGGTGCAGGCGGGATTGGGGTTGTCGCTGGTGTCGCGGTTGGCCTGTGAAGCCGCGATTCGCCAGGGGTGGGTGGGGCAGGTCAGCCTGCCTCACCCGATTCAGCGCCGCTTCTCACTGGTGCACCCGCCGGGCAGCGAACATCTGCCGCAGCTGCAGCGGGTGCTGGCACTGCTGGCAGAGGCTTAACGGCCGAATGCCGACTCCGGCAGGCGCATCAGGCTGTCGCTGCTCTGCGCCGCCAGAACCGCATGGCTGGCGGCCTTGGGCAGCAGGCGGGCAAACACAAAGTACGCGGTTTCCTGCTTGGCCTGGCACAGGTCCGGGTCGCGCTCTTTGAGGGCGTCGGCGGCCATTGCCATCTTGAGCCACTGGTGGGCCAGCACCACGTAACCGGCGAACATCAGGTAATCCACCGAGGCGGCACCGATCTCATCGGGGTTCTGCTGGGCCCGGACGGCGATACCCTGGGTCAGCTCTCCCCACTGCTGGAGGTGGGCCAGCAGTTGCTGGCGCAGGGGCTGCAGGGATTCTGGTAGGGTTTGTGCCTGCCACCATTGGGCCAGCTCGGTGCAGTAGCCCTCCAGCAGGGCGCCGCGGCTGCCCAGCACCTTGCGGGCCAGCAGGTCGAGGGCCTGGATGCCGGTGGTGCCTTCGTACAGGCAGGAGATCTTGGTGTCGCGCATCAGCTGCTCCATCCCCCATTCGGCCACATAGCCGTGACCGCCCAATACCTGCACGCCAAGGCTGGTGGCCTCAAACCCCATCTCGGTCAGGAACGCTTTGGCGATGGGAGTCAGCAGGCTCAGGCGCGCTTCGGCGCGCTGGCGCGCCTCGGAAGACACCGTGCTGCTTTTGCTGATGTCGACCCAGCTGGCCATCTCGTAAACCAGTGCACGTCCGCCCTCGGCAATCGCTTTTTGGGTCAGCAGCATTCGGCGCACGTCGGGGTGAACAATGATGGGGTCTGCCGGTTTGTCCGGGGCTTTGATGCCGCTCAGGGAGCGCATCTGCAGGCGCTCGCGGGCATAGGCCAAAGCGCCCTGGAAGGACGCTTCGGCGGCCGCCACTCCTTCCGCCGCCACCCCGACCCGGGCGGCGTTCATAAAGGTGAACATGGCATTGAGGCCGCGATTGGGCTCCCCCAGCAGGTAGCCGGTGGCGCCATCAAAGTTGATTACGCAGGTGGCGTTGCCGTGGATCCCCATCTTGTGCTCAATCGAGCCACAGCTGACGCCGTTGCGGCCGGTGATGCTGCCGTCGTCGGCCACCGCCATCTTGGGCACCAGAAACAGGGAGATTCCTTTGGTGCCCGCCGGGGCGCCTTCGATGCGGGCAATCACGATATGGACGATGTTCTCGGCCAGGTCATGGTCACCAGAGGAGATAAAGATCTTGCTGCCATCGAGTCGGTAGCTGCCGTCCTCCTGAGGGGTGGCTTTGGTGCGCAGCAGGCCCAGGTCAGAGCCGCAGTGGGCCTCGGTCAGGCACATGGTGCCGGTCCACTCGCCGGACACCAGCTTGGGCATAAAGCGCGCCTGCAGGGCCTCGTCGCCGTGCGCCATCAGGGTGGCCTGGGCGCCGTGGCTGAGGCCGGGATACATGGCGAAGGCGTGGTTGGCCGCCGACTGCATCTCAGCGCACACCAGATTGAGCGAGTAGGGCAGGCCCTGGCCACCGAACTGGGTTGGTTGCGCCAGCGTGGGCCAACCGGCGTCGATGTACTGCTGGTAGGCGGCCTTAAACCCTTCCGGGGTGGTGACCTCGCCATTGTCGAAGCGACAGCCCTGCTCATCCCCCACCCGGTTCAGTGGGGCGATCACGGACTCGGTAAACTTGCCCGCCTCCTCCAGCACCGCATCGACCAGATCCGGAGTGGCGTCCTGATAGCCCAGCTCAGCGTAGTGCTGGCCAATATTGAGGGTCTGATGCAGCACAAACTGCATCTCTTTGAGGGGGGCGTGGTAGACCGGCATGCTGTGCTCCTTGCGCAGTGAACGGGCCGGAAGTGGCCCGCAGTCAAACGTCCGTTTGACGCCCAAAGCTGCCAGATTGCCGGGGCGGTTGCCAGCCCCAAAATAAAAAGCCCGGCGCAGGGCCGGGCTGATTGCGGAAGCGGGGATTACCGCAGCTCGATGCCGTTATCGAGGATGGTGATGCGTTCCGCTTTGTAGAGGCCGCCGATGGTGCGCTTGAACACGCCCTTGGAGACGCCGAACAGGGACTTGATGGTCTCCGGGTCGGCCTTGTCGTTCAACGGGGCAAAGCCGTTGGGCTGGGTGCGCAGGTAGGCCAGGATCTTTTCACCCAGCTGATCAACCTGTTTGGCGACCGGGGCGTTGACGCTGACGTCGAGGCGGCCACCGTCGCGCACCTTGGTGATGGTGCCGGGCATCTGCTGACCGTTGCGCAGCGGCTTAAATACGGTGTCGAAGTAGATCACACCCCAGTGGGCGTTATCGACGATCGCCTTGTAACCCAGATCGGATTTGCCACCAATGGTGACTCGCACCTTCTGGCCCACTTTGTAGTTGGCCGGGGTTTTGTCGAGGAAGCGATCCAGCTTGCCGGAGGCGGCGATGCGGTCGGTGTGCTGATCAACGTAGAGGTACACCACGTAGTAGCGACCCGCTTCCATCGGCTGCTTCTGCTGGTTAAACGGTACCAGCAGGTCTTTATCCAGACCCCAGTCCAGGAACGCACCGTAACGGCCCACTTCCTTGCACTGCAGGGAGGCGAACTGACCTACCTGAGCCTTGGGCTTCTGGGTGGTGGCGATAAACTGGTCTTCCGAGTCGAGGTAGATAAACACCTCCAGCTCGTCACCCGGGTTGGCGTCTTCGGGCGCCCACTTCTTCGGCAGCAGGATCTCACCCAGATCGCCGCCATCCAGGTAGAGGCCGAAACCGACCCGCTTGGTGATGGTGAGGGTGTTGAATTGTCCGATGTTGACCATGTTGGCTGCCTTAGATGTCATTGGGGCGCGAATTATACCCGCTTTTTCGCACAGCGTCTGTTAAGGCTCGGCCTGTTTGGCGCTGACCAGACTGGCCACCACCACTGCCAGGTAGAAGGTGCCGATGATCGCCTCCAGATACACCGCTGCCTGGGCAAAGGCATTGGTGGGGGTGATCTCGCCGTAGCCCAGTGTAGTGAGGGTGACAAAGCTGAAGTAGATGGCGCGGTTGAGGTTGTCCTGCCAGGGGCGGGGCTCCAGGCCACTGAACGCCTCCGGGGAAAACTCCAGTATCACCAGGTAGATCAGGGCCCACACCAGCCCTAACAGCAGGAACAGTGCCAGTGAGCCCACCACCTGATTGCCGGTGATGGGGCCGCCGGTAAAGAGGATTTGGCGGGCGCAGGCTTTGAGGGTGCCGAGAAAGAACATCAGCATCAGCGTCAGTCCCATCAGATCAAACAGGCCGATATGGAGCCAGCGTTTCAGCAGTGCCAGAAACACCCAGGCCGCCACCAGCAGCATCAGGAAGCGGGACCAGCCGGGCTCAAACTTCAGGCTGGTCAGGCACACGGCAAAGGTGAGCAGGGTGAGGAGTTGCAACACCTCTTCCAGCAAACCACTGGACAGCACCTGCTCCAGCGCGCTGCTGAGCAGCAGGATGATCAGGGCGCCGGTGAGGAAGAAGAAGTTGTTATCCTGAGTGATTTTGCTGCGCATGGCGGTCCTCCCGCCACAAGTCTAGACGCTGGCGATCTCCTCTGCCGTTAACGCCCGGTATTGGCCGGGTGCCAGAGTCGGGTCGAGGGTGATGGCCCCCATGGATTCGCGGTGCAGGGCCACAACCGGATTGCGGAAGCGGCCGAACATCCGCTTAATCTGGTGATAGCGCCCTTCATAGATGGTAAGTCGGCACTCACACTCTCCCAGTCGCTCCAGTTGCGCCGGTGAGGTGGTGATCGCTTCGAAAGGAAAGTAAATGCCTTCGGCAAACACCTGCTCGGTATCGGGGTGGATGGGGTTGGCCAGGGTGACCCGGTACACCTTGGGGGAGCGCTTGTCCGGGTCGGTGGCGCGGCGTGACCACTGCCCATCGTTGGTCAGCAACATCAGGCCGGTGCTGGCGCGGTCGAGACGGCCACCGATGTGGAGGTCTTTGGCCAGCGCTTCGGGCAGCAGCTGCATCACCGTCGGATGCACCGGGTCGCTGGTGGCACTGAGGATCCCCGCCGGCTTGTTCAGCATCAGGTAGTGGGCGGGTTTGCCTGCCTGGCACAGTTCGCCATCCGCGTGCACGGTGTCGAACGCCGACACCTCGTGGGTGGGGTTGGTCACCACCACCTCATTAACGGTAACGCGGCCCTGCACCAGCAACCCCAGCACGTGGCGGCGATTCCATTTGGGGTGTTGGCACAGCAGTCGATCCAGTCTCATGTTGGTTTTATTTCATCATTTCTTACGATTCAGGGGCCATTATCGGCTTTTTGTTCGTTGCTATACGGATCTTTTTTGCAAAGCCGTCGCAAGGCTTTGGATGGTAAGGGTTCTGGGCTAGAATGGCGCCCGTTTTAAAACAGGATGCACCCTCCAACCACAAGGCTGTCATGACCCTACGCGTTGCCATTAATGGCTTTGGCCGAATCGGCCGTTCTACCCTTCGAGCCCTGTACGAAACCGGGCTGCGGGAGCAGATCCGCGTGGTCGCCATCAACGAACTGGCCAAGCCTGAGGCCATCGCCCACCTGACCCAGTTTGACACCACCCACGGCCGTTTCGCCCAGCCCGTCAGCGTATCCGACGGTTGGCTGCATGTGGGCGGCGATGACATCGCCCTGTTTCACCAGCCCGATGTGAGCCAGTTGCCCTGGGGCGAGCTGGAGATCGACCTGGTGATGGAGTGCTCCGGGGTGCTGAAAACCCGTGCCGAGTGCGAAGCGCACTGCCGGGCCGGCGCCAAACGGGTGCTGATCTCCCATCCGGCGGACAGCGCCGTGGACGCCACCGTGGTATTTGGCGTCAACCATCAATGCCTGACCGGCGACGAGACCGTGGTCTCCAACGCGTCCTGCACCACCAACTGCTCGGTGCCGGTGATCACCCTGCTGCACGAGGAGTTTGGCATCGAGCGCGGTGCCATCACCACCATCCATTCGGCCATGCACGATCAGCAGGTGATCGACGCCTATCACGACGACCTGCGCCTGACCCGTGCCGCCAGCCAATCCATCATTCCGGTGGACACCAAGCTGGCGCGGGGCATTGAGCGCATCGTGCCCAGCCTGAAAAACAAGTTTGAAGCCATCGCGGTGCGGGTGCCGACCACCAACGTTACCGCCATGGATCTCTCCCTGACCCTGCGCGACCGGGTCGACATCGCCACCATCAACGGGGTGCTGCAGAACGCCGCCGAAGGGCGACTGCGTGGCATCCTGAACTACACTGAGGCCCCGTTGGTCTCCAGCGATTTTAACCACGACCCCCACTCCTGCGTGGTGGACGGCACCCAGACCCGGGTGTCTGATGGTCACCTGGTGAAGCTGTTGCTGTGGTGCGATAACGAGTGGGGATTTGCCAACCGCATGTTGGACACGGCACTGGCCCTGGCCGGTGCCGGAACTGGATCTGAATGACATCTTACGAGGGAACCACCATGACCGTACTCAAGCTGACCGATCAGGATCTGGCCGGCAAACGCGTGCTGATCCGCCAGGATCTCAACGTGCCGGTGAAAAACGGCGTCGTCACTTCGGACGCCCGTATCCTGGCCTCCCTGCCGACCATCGAACTGGCCCTCAAGGCCGGTGCCAAGGTGATGGTGATGTCCCACCTGGGCCGTCCCACCGAGGGCGAGTATGACGAGGCGTTCTCCATGGCGCCGGTGGTGAACTACCTGGCCGACAAACTGGCTGCGCCGGTGCGCCTGGAGAAGGACTACCTGAGCGGCGTTGAGGTGGCTGACGGCGAGCTGGTGATCTTCGAAAACGTTCGCTTCAATCCGGGCGAGAAGAAGGACGACGAAGCGCTGTCCAAAGCCTACGCCGCCCTGTGCGACATCTTTGTGATGGACGCCTTCGGCACCGCCCACCGCGCTCAGGCCTCCACCCACGGTGTGGCCAAGTTTGCCCCGGTCGCCTGTGCCGGCCCGCTGCTGGCGGCGGAGCTGGACGCGTTGGGTAAGGCGCTGGATAACCCGGCCCGCCCGATGGTGGCCATTGTCGGTGGCTCCAAGGTCTCCACCAAGCTGACCGTACTGGAGTCCCTGTCCCAGAAAGTGGACCAGCTGGTGGTTGGTGGCGGCATCGCCAACACCTTTATCGCCGCAGCCGGTCACCCGGTGGGCAAGTCCCTGTACGAAGCTGACCTGATCGACCAGGCCAAGGCCCTGACCGCCCAGGCCCAGAGCCGTGGCGGCGACATCCCGGTGCCCACCGACGTGGTGTGCGGCAAGCAGTTTGCTGAAGATGCCGAAGCCACCCTGAAGCCGGTGGCCGACGTGGCCGACGATGACATGATTTTCGACATCGGTCCGGACAGCGCGGAAGCGCTGGCTGAGATCCTGAAAAACGCCGGCACCATTGTCTGGAATGGTCCGGTAGGCGTGTTCGAGTTTGACCAGTTCGGTGCCGGTACCCAGCGCATCGCTCAGGCCATCGCCGAGTCCGACGCCTTCTCCATCGCCGGTGGTGGTGACACCCTGGCGGCGGTCGACAAGTACGGCATCGCCGACAAAATCTCCTACATTTCCACTGGGGGCGGTGCGTTCCTCGAGTTCCTCGAGGGTAAAACCCTGCCGGCGGTGGCGATGCTGGAGCAACGCGCCAAAGGTTAATTGCTGTGGGGCCAGAGATTGGCCTCCCATTGCCCGCCGCAGTGTACGGCGGGCGCGATGGGCGCAGGACGCGCCCTGATCCGTTTCGTTCTATCTACTGGAGTCTGACAAGATGGCTTTGATCTCTCTGCGCCAGATGCTCGACCACGCTGCTGAGCATAACTACGGTGTACCCGCTTTTAACGTTAACAACCTGGAGCAGATGCGCGCCATCATGCAGGCCGCCGAGGAAACCGATTCCCCGGTGATCGTGCAAGCCTCCGCCGGTGCCCGTAAGTACGCGCGTCCGCAGTTCCTGCGCTACCTGATGAACGCGGCACTGGAGCAGTACCCGGACGTTCCGGTGTGTATCCACCAGGACCACGGCACCTCCCCGGACGTGTGTCAGCGTTCCATCCAGATGGGCTTCAGCTCCGTGATGATGGATGGCTCTCTGCGCGAAGATGGCAAAACCCCGGCTGACTACGGTTACAACGTGCAGGTGACTCAGCGCACCGTCGCGTTCGCCCACGCTTGTGGTGTGTCCGTAGAGGGTGAAATTGGCTGTCTGGGCAGCCTGGAAACCGGCATGGCTGGCGAAGAGGATGGTGTGGGCGCCGAAGGCGTACTGAGCCACGACCAGCTGCTGACCGACCCGGAAGAAGCCGCCCGCTTTGTGGCTGCCACCAAGGTGGACGCCCTGGCGATCGCCATCGGCACCAGCCACGGCGCTTACAAGTTCTCCAAGAAGCCGACCGGTGACGTACTGCGCATCGACCGCATCAAAGAGATCCACGCTCGCATTCCGGATACCCACCTGGTGATGCACGGCTCCTCCTCCGTACCGCAGGAGTGGCTGGAAGTGATCAACCGCTTCGGTGGTGAGATCCCGGAAACCTACGGTGTGCCGGTGGAAGAGATCGTTGAAGGCATCAAGTACGGTGTTCGCAAAGTGAACATCGATACCGACCTGCGCCTGGCCTCTACCGGTGCGGTGCGTAAGTTCCTGGCGGAGAACCCGTCTGAGTTCGACCCGCGTAAGTTCCTGCAGGCTTCCATGGTCGCCATGGCCGGCATCTGTAAGGATCGTTACGAAGCCTTCGGCTGTGCCGGTATGGGCTCCAAGATCAAGCCGCTCTCCCTGCAGGCGATGTACAAGCGTTACCTGTCCGGCGAGCTGGACCCGAAAGTGCACATCTGATTACACCCTCGGTAAGAAAAACGCCTGCTTTTGCAGGCGTTTTTTTGTGCTCGGGGTTTTTGTGTTGTTAGAATGTTGCCGTTTCCGGGCGTTGTGTGATCCGGATTGTCAGGGAGCGATCATGAAAGCCATCAACACCATTACCGCCAGCCTGCTGCTGGCCCTGGGCAGCGCCATCCCCGCCATGGCGGAAGATGCCCCCCCGCCGCCGTTCAGCGGTACCGCCGAGCTGGGTGCCACCATCGTCTCCGGCAACACTGAAACCACCAACATCAAAGGTAAAGTGGACGCCACTCACCTGATTGGTGACCTCAAGAATCAATACCTGCTCGATATCCTCTACGCCGAGGATACCGGGGAGCGCTCCGGTGAGCGTTACTACGCCCTCTATCAGGGGGACTACCCGGCTACCGGCAAACAGTACATGTTTGGCATGGTGGACGGTGAGATCGATAAGTTCACCGACTACGAGTACATCGTCAGTGCCGCGCTGGGTTACGGCCGTCGCATCATCGAACAGGACACCATGACGCTGCTGGCTGAGGCCGGTCCGGGTTACAGCTACAAGAAGTACGATGACGACCTGCGCCCCGATGAGGACGACGAAAGCGACTTTATCGCCCGGGTGAAAGTGGACTTCTGGTGGCAGTTCTCTGAGAGCGCCGAGTTTGGTCAGCTGATCACCTCCAACATCGCGCTGGGTGACGGCTCTACCATTACCCGTAGCGAAACCTATGTGTCCGCCGCACTGGTAGGCAGCCTGGCGATGAAGCTCTCCTACAGCGTCAAGCACGACTCCGATCCGGGCCCGGACAATAAGAGCACCGACACCACGCTGGCAGCGACCCTGCTCTACAAGTTCTGAGCGCCGCGCCGGCCAACAAAAAAACACCGCCATAAGGCGGTGTTTTTTTATGTTCTGTCAGTACCGGACTCGGGGCCGGATTCAGGGCACCTGGTTGCCTTGGTGGTCGTATTTGGCATCATCAATCACCACCTCACCGGTGGCGTTGTTGTAGGTCATCTGGATGGTGGGTTTGCCCTTCTGGACAAAGTGCGCCGCCACAAAGATGCAGGTGTTGTCACGATAGGTGATGCCCACGTCGGAGTCGATCTGACCCACGTGGTTGACGCTGTCGGTGCCTTCGGCGGTGATGTCGGTATCGGTCAGGCCATGCCACAGGCTCACGCAGGCATCGTACTGATGCTCGGAGGTGGTTTTGCCGTAGGGCCAGCCGGTGGCGGTGGAGGCGATGGTGCCGTCACCAAAGCTGGGCAGGTCTTCCACGGCGTCGGTGTGGCCCGCGGCCAGCCAGCCGTTGTGATACAGCTTAATGGCACTGGCCAGTGCACCAAACTGCGCCACAATCGCACTCTCCCGTGCATCGTCCTGCAGGTCGATATAGCGGGGCAGTGCCACCACGGCCAGAATGCCGAGGATCACGATAACCACCACCAGTTCAATCAGGGTAAAGCCCTTGTTTGCGGATACTTTCATACTGCCTCCGACGCCTTGATCGCCCGCATTATGAGACATTGGTCAAGCGAGTCAACGGTGGCTCCAGCCCTGTCCGGGCTAAATGCTTTGTTCATGATTTGGAGCAAGAAAAAGGCCGCCCTGGTGGCGGCCTTCTGCTGTCGGTAGCGGGGCTCAGGCGCTGTTTCGGGTGTGTGCCTGACAATAGGCCTGTCCCGACAGGGTGGCGCGCACCACCGCCGCCCGGGCGTTATCGAGCAGGGTGTGCCAGGGTTGGCCGGGCGCACTCTGAGCCAGTCCGATGGTGAGGTCTTCACGCAGCCCACCCTCATCCAGCAGCTGAATCAGGTTGGCCGCCAGGGTGGTAGCGTCGCTGTCGTTCCAGCCCGGCAACAGCACGGCGGTTTCGCCAATCTCGCCCTCTTCACCGAGCATCGCGTCCTTGGGCAACGCGCCATCGAGCAGCTGCACCAGCTGGTGCTGACGGAACAGCAGAGCGTCGGAGTCGTTAAAGGTGGCCAGGGCATTGGGGTGGCTCTGGCTGAACAGGATCAGCGCGCTGCTGGGCTGCCCCTGCTGCAGCACCCGCGCCAGGTTGTGGCGGGGCCGCTGTCCGGCACTGACGGCGTCGTCGAGCTTCTGGTCCATCAGCGGGGTGAGGGTCAGCACCTGGTAACTGTCGTCCTGGCCGATAGCCTCACCCTGATGCAGATTGGCCAGGCAGCGCACCACCCCGCCGTCACCCCGGCGGAACCAGAGTGCGCCCTGCCAGTAGCCACGATTGGCCAGCTGATGATTGAGGCTCAGTTCCAGGTCGGGAGTGGTGAGCTGCAGCAGCGTCAGCCAGTGGGTGCCGCACAGGCGCTCTTCGGGCTGGCTGAGAATGCGACCAAGGGCTGGATTGATATGGCGGATGCGCTGATGGCCGTCGATCAGGGCCAGACCGCTGGCGCTGTCGGTAAGCTGCTCCAGTTGGCGCAGTTGCTGCTCCATATCCAGTTGCTGTCGTCCCTCCTCCAGGGTGAGCAGGAACAGACGCTCATTGTCCTCAATGGGGATGGCCCGGATGTTGGTTTTCACCACCAGCTGGGGCTGGTGTCGCACCACCAGGCGCCCCTCCCAGTAGCCGGAGCCGCGGATCAGCTGCCAAATCATGTCCACGCCCAGGTTGTCGCTGTCGAACAGGTGGCGGAAGCGGCGGTCCTGCAATCGGTCGGGCTGCAGGTCCAACTGACTGGAGGCGGCGGGGTTGGCGGTGATGCAGCGGCCTTCACTGTTGAAGATCAGCAGCCCCTGAGTGCCGTGGTAGAGCTGCTCCAGCAGGCGCTCAGCGCGGGCGCGGCCACGGCTGTGGTCCTCCTGATAGCGGCGGTGCCACATCAGTCGTGCCAGCACCAGAATCAGCACCAGTGCGGCCACAGTGATCTGACGCTGGTAGCGCTGAACCAGGGGATGCTGCGTGTTGTTTTCCAGGAAGGTGACCAGGTAGAGCGGCGACTGGGAGCCGGGGCGCACCTGCATGTAGATGTAGTGGAAGTTGCCCTTGGCCAGCTGGCCAAAGTCATTCTGTTGCATCGCCTGCCACAAATCGGGGTGGCGGCCCGGTAACGGTAACTGGCCGATGTCGCTGTCATCGCCCCGGTTGATGCCAAAGCAGTTACCGCGGGCATCCACCAGCACCAGTGGAGTGCCATCGCTGCCGTCAACCGCTTTGAATTTGGTCCAGGACTCGGCCATCTCTACGGTGAACAGCATGGCTCGGGCGCCGTGGGGGCTGCCGGACACCGGGGCGATCATATAGCGGTGGGCGCGGCCTCCTTCGAGCTGCAGCGGTGAGCTGAACACCTCGCCAGGGTCGAGGTCGGCGATCAGGCTCTGCAGTTTTCGTCGGGTCAGGTGAAAGTAGGTGTCCTGCCCCTGGCTGAGGATGGTGTTGCCCTCGATATCGAGAATGGCGATTTTGCGGAAGCTGCTCTCGGTGGCGAGCAACTGCTGCATAAAGGATTTGAGGGGATCGATGTTGAGTTGTTGCTGGCGCAGGAGGTGGGAAGCGATACCGTATTGGGCCATCAGTTGGGCCCGGGTCTCCAGCCGGTACATGCTGTCGTTGATGCGGTCGCTGAATACCTGGAGTTCGCTGAACCGGTGTTCCGAAAGGCGGGCCCGGAGCAGTTCAGCATTGACGCTGATGGCGCCGAGGGCGATGCCGGCGATCACCAGAACCATCAACAGCAGCTGCCAGATAAAAGGCAACTGTCGGTGAGTTGGGGCCTGGTCAAACCCCGCAAGGACGCGGCTCAAGTCCGCTCTTGGTTCGCTCCGTTCGGACACTGCAGCCATCCATGTGCAACAAGGAGGCTCGATGTTAGCACGAGGTTGAGAGCCTGAGCCAGTTGGGTTGCCCAGACTCTCTACCTCAGCCGGTTACTCGTTGTCGCCGGCTTTGTTGGCGGCCGGAGCGCGACGCTTACCGATGTTCTTACGGTCACGGTGGCGTTGCTTCTTCTCCTCCGGCTTGTCCGCGGATTTGCCGCTGGCTTTCTTCTTGCCTTTGGTGGCGGACTTCTTCTTACCCTTGGCGTCGGTCTTCTTCTTCGGCTTGCTGAAGCTCGGCGCCTTGCTGCGCGGACGCAGGGACTCGATCACCCGCACTTTGATGGGCTCATCGATGTAGCGCTGGATGCGATCCAGCATCGGCATATCGTGGGCTTCCACCAGGTTCAGGGCCATCCCCTTGGCACCGGCACGGGCGGTACGGCCGATACGGTGCAGGTAAACCTCGCTGGTGCGGGGCAGGTCGAAGTTGATCACGTGGGTGACGTTGGCGATGTCGATGCCACGGGCGGCGACGTCAGTGGCCACCAGCACCTGCACACGGCCTTCGCGGAAACGCTCCAGGGCATCGTCACGCTTGCCCTGCACCATAGCGCCCTGCAGCACGGCAGTGCGGATCTTGGCGGCAAACAGCTTGGCGTGCAGCTCAGTGGCGCGGTCGCGGGTCTTGGTAAAGATCATCGCGCGGGTGCACTCCGGATCCGCCAGCAGGCGCTTGAGCAGCTTGAACTTGTGGTCCATGTCGTCAGCGCGGTAGTAGTACTGGGTGATCTTCTTGCGCTCGCTGCGCGGCGGCTTGGCGTCGCAGTGCACCGGGTCGTTCAGCAGCTCGCGGACAAAGTTGTCCAGCCCCGCGCCCTCCAGGGTGGCGGAGAACAGCATGGTTTGCTTGCGCCAGCGGGTTTCAGCAGCGATGCGGTCCACCACTGGCATAAAGCCCATGTCCAGCATGCGGTCGGCTTCGTCGATCACCATGATCTCAACCTGGCGCGGATCGAACTTCTCGTCCTCCAGGTACATGATCAGGCGACCCGGGGTGGCCACCAGGATGTCCATGTTCTGCTTCAGCAGGTCGGCGTCATGCTGGTAGTCCTTACCACCGACGATGGCGCCGATGGACAGCTGGGTGCCGGCCAGCAGTTTGCGGCCATAGGCTTCCACCTGTTGCGCCAGCTCGCGGGTCGGGGTCAGCACCAACACGCGGGCGTGACCGGCTTCCCGGCGCGGGAAGTCGAGCAGGTGCTGCAGTGCCGGCAGCAGATAGGCGGCCGTTTTACCGGTACCGGTCGGGGCACTGGCCAGGATGTCACGCTCCTCCAGCGCCGCTTCAAGTACGGCACGCTGAATGGTGGTGGGTTTGGTGTAACCGCTTTTGGCCAGCGCCTTTTCCAGGCGCGGATCCAGATCGAAATCGGCGAAACTCATGAAAATCAGGATCCCATCTTGAGATAGAAGTCTTGGGTTAGGGCGCAAAAGGCTGCGCTGTAGCCGCCATCCTGGCTGTGGATCACCAGCGTATCCAGTACCGGCTCTGCGGGCTGACGAGACAAAGTCAGCAGCAGGCGCTGGGTCGGTTTATCGGCACGGCTGTGTACCGCCGTGCGTCGGATCAGGTGCAATCCGCTGTTTGCCAGTCGGGTCAGCAGCAGCTCACCTTCGACCAACGGCAGGATCAGGCTGGCACACCCCTTGGGGTGAAGCAAGCGAACCAGGGCATTGAGCAGGTCGTCATGACTGAGGGTATCGACATGGCGGGCCTGGGCCCGGGACTGTCCCCGTTGGCTGCGCTCCCCACTGGTGAAGTAGGGCGGGTTACAGACGATGGCGTCGAAGGGCGCACTCGGGTGCCAGTCACGGACATCGCACTGCACCAGTTGCAACCGCTCAGTCCAGGGGCTGGCGGCAAAGTTGGCCTCAGCCTGGCGGCAGGCGTCCGGGTCCAGTTCGACCGCGGTGATGTGTGCCTGGCTGCGTTGGCTGGCCATCAGTGCCAACAGGCCGGAACCGGTGCCCAGATCCAGCACTCTGCCCTGGTCGGGCAGGGCGGCCCAGGCGCCCAGCATCACCCCATCGGTGCTCACTGGCATGCCGCAACTGCGGTCATCCACGTGAAACTGTTTAAAGGTGAAGGGCATCAAACGGCTCCGGCAAATTAAGGCGGCAGACTCTAGCAGATTTTCGCCGTTTTGGCTGTAGCCTCGTTGGGGGTCAAATGTAGCGACGATGTATTGAATGGTTAAGGTTCGGGTTTGGCTATTGTGTCGACCAATAATGGCTGGTATTAGTTGCAGCCGTTAGTCAGCACCCCGCGTCGCCAAGCTAGAACAAAAAACGACCAAAAGGTCATTCGGCGACATCGGAATGCGGCACGTTGATGAAAAAATCGCCAATGGGCTTGGCGATAACGGGGTCCGAAGGTGTCAACCTGGCTTTACAGGTTTGGTCGCGCAACGGACAGTTTCAAGTAGTGATAACAAGAACATGCCGCAGTAGAGGTTTATTTTGAGCAAGCGATTAACCACCACCGATACCCTCAGTTTGGGTTTTATGTTGTTCGCCTTCTTCCTGGGCGCGGGCAATATCATCTTTCCTCCGATGGCGGGCATGAGCGCCGGTGACAACCTGATGCCGGCGATGCTGGGCTTCCTGGTCACCGCGGTGGGCCTGCCGCTGCTGGGCCTGATTGCTGTGGCCAAAGCCGGGGGCGGTATTCCGGTGATCACTCGCCTGCTGCCGGCCTGGGTCGGTACCGCAGTGGCCGTTGCCATCTTTATCGTCATCGGTCCGGCTTTCGCGGCACCGCGCACCGGCCTGGTGGCTTATGAAATCGGCTTGCTGCCGTTCCTGAGCGAGGGCACCGCCCTGACTCAGCTGGGCTTCACCTTCCTGTTCTTTGTTTTGGCCGTGGGCCTGGCCCTGCGTCCGGGCAAACTGATGGACACCGTGGGCAAAATGCTGACCCCGGCCCTGATCCTGTTGTTGGCGGTTCTGGCCATCTCCGTTCTGGTTGCCCCGCAGGATCCGATCGGCGCGGCCACCGGCGTGTGGCAGGACACCCCTTTCACCAACGGTTTCCTTGAAGGCTACATGACCATGGACGCTCTGGGCGCCCTGATGTTCGGTACCCTGATGGTGGACATCCTGCGCCGTAAAGGCGTGACCGACGCTGCCAGCCAGGCCGGTTACCTGATGAAAGCGGGCGTGATCGCTGCCACCGGTCTGGCCGTGGTGTATGTCTCCCTGTTCTACCTGGGTGCCACCAGCTCCGTATTGGCTGCCGGCTCCGAGAACGGTGGTGCGGTACTGAGCGCCTACGTGATGCAGGTGTTTGGCACCCCGGGCCTGTTTATCCTGGCGGCGGTGGTGACTCTGGCCTGTTTGACCACTGCGGTGGGCCTGATCTCTGCCTGTTCTGAGTACTTCAACGAACTGCTGCCGAAAATCAGCTACCGCAACTGGGTACTGATCAACGCCTCTGCGTGTGCCGTGGTGGCCAACGTCGGCCTGGCCCAGCTGATCACCATCTCCATCCCGGTACTGTTTATCGTGTACCCGGTGGCCATGGCGCTGATCATCTACGCCTTCGCCGGTCGTCAAATCAGCCAGAAGAAGACTGTGCTGGGCGCGATGATCGCCATCGCCTTCTTCACTGGCCTGCTGAGCGGCCTGAAAGTGGCGGGTGTGGCTGAGCCGCTGGTGAACGCCTTTAGCTTCCTGCCGCTGTTCGACAAGCACCTGGCCTGGTTGCCGCTGACTCTGCTGGTGGCCATCGTCGGCATGGCGTACAAGCGCAGCGAGCGTCAGATCGTTGCTGAGCCGGTACAGGGCTGACCTCCCCTGTAAACCGCGAAAGCCCCGCCCAATGGCGGGGCTTTTTTGTGTCGGCAGGATGCCGGAAGCTGTCGTGCTGCGACCAAAACTTGTCGGCTGGTAACAATCCTGAAAGCCGTGAGTCGGCTAGGTTGGCAGGTCAGGAATCGACGACAGTCCTCTGTCACCAGGAAGGTAGACACACATGCCCCATCAATCCCGTTACGCCCTACTGACATGCCTGGCCAGTGCCGCAGTGGTGCTGGCCGCCTGTTCCGGCCCCAAGCCGTTGCCGCCGGGTACCAGCGAGGCGTCGGCCGCCACCCTGGCCGCCCATCAACAGGTGCGGGATACCCTGCCATTCTCCGATGATCGCGACTTTGAGCTGGCGCGACGCGGCCTGATTGCCGCAGCGCCCACTGTGGACATCGACCGTAACGGCGAACGCATCTGGTCAGCACAGCAATTCGACTTTCTGGCCCAGGACGCCCCGGACAGCGCCAACCCCAGCCTGTGGCGCCAGGCCCAGCTGAACAACATCCGGGGGCTGTTCGAAGTGGTGCCCGGCATCTACCAGTTGCGCGGGTTCGACCTGGCCAACATGACCCTGATCGAGAGCGACAACGGCTGGATCGTGGTGGACCCGCTGACCTCCAAAGAGTCCGCCAAAGTGGCGCTGGAGTTTGCTTTCACCGAGCTGGAGCGCAAGCCGATCACGGCGATCATCTTCACCCACGCCCACATCGACCACTTTGGTGGGGCACTGGCGCTGGCCTCACTGGAGCAGGTGCAGAGCGGTGAGGTGCCGGTGATTGCCCCGGAAGGCTTTATGGAGGCGGCCACCAGTGAAAACATCATCGCCGGGGTGGCGATGGGGCGGCGCGCTCAGCTGATGTACGGCACCGAGTTGCCGGTGGCGGCGGACGGCTACATCGGCTCGGGGCTGGGCAAGGGCCCGGTGATGGGCAGCTTTGGCATCCTGCCCCCCAGCCTGGTGGTGCAGCAGACCGGCGAACGCCTCAATATCGACGGCGTAGAGTTGGTGTTCCAGCTCACCCCGGAGACGGAGTCCCCCTCGGAGTTCACCTTCTACCTTCCGCAGTTCAAGGCGTTCTGCGGGGCAGAGCTGGTGTCGCGCAATATGCACAACATCTACACCCTGCGCGGCGCTCAGGCCCGGGATGCTCTGCGCTGGAGCCACTACATCGACGAAGCGCGCCAGCTGTTTGATCAATCCGAGGTCTACTTTGCCAGCCACCACTGGCCGCTGTGGGGGCAACAGGAGATTCAGACCTTCCTGACCCAGCAGCGGGACATCTACAAGTACGTCCATGACCAGACCGTACGTTGGTTTAACCAGGGGCTGAACGCCGATGAGGTGGCGGAGCGCATCACCCTGCCGGACTCGCTGGCACAAACCTGGTCGGTGCGGGGCTATCACGGTTCGCTGAAGCACAACGCCAAAGCGGTTTACCAGTTCTATCTGGGCTGGTACGACGGCAACCCGGCCAACCTCGACCCGCTGCCCAAGGCCACCTCAGCCAGCCGTTATGTCAGCCTGATGGGGGGCGCCGAGGCGGTGCTGAACGCAGCGGCAGCGGCCCGGCAGGAGGGCGACTATCGCTGGGCGGCGGAGCTGCTCAACCATCTGGTGTTTGCCGAGCCGGATAACGAGGAGGCCCGCATTCGGTTGGCGGCGGTGTATCGCCAGCTGGGGTATCAGGCGGAAGCGGGCTCCTGGCGTAACAGCTACCTGATGGCGGCCCAGGAGTTGCTGCAGGGGCCGCCCAAACGCGGGGTCGACCTGGTGGCGATGCATGATGTGCTGGCGCAAACCTCAGTGGACAAGTTCTTCCAATCTATGGCGGTGCGCCTGAAGGCGGAAGAGGCGGAGGGGGTGGACACCCGGGTGCGCATCAGTTTCAGCGACCTCGACCAGCACTACCTGCTGTGGATTGAGAATGCGGTGCTGCACTACCGGGCCGTGGAGCCGGACTCGGGCACCGAACCGACGGTCACCCTGACGTTAACCCAGCCGCTGTTGGTGAAGATGCTGACCGGCCAGCTGGGGCTGCGTGACACCCTGTTTTCCGATGCCCTCAGCGTTGAAGGCAATCCACTGACACTGCTGAACTTCCTCAGCCTGTTTGATCAGCCAGATGGCAAATTCCCACTGGTAACGCCAGGCTAACGGCAACCGTTAGTTCCCATACTGCTTAGGTGAAACGCCCGTCCACTGACGGAAGGCGCGGGTAAAGCTGCTCTGGTCGGCAAAGCCCAGCATCTGGGCGATTTCGGCCAGAGGACGCTTCTTCTCCGCCACCAGCTTGATCGCCAAGTGGTGGCGGCAATCATTGAGCAACTGGTGAAAGCTCACCCCCTCCTTTTTCAGCTTCCGCTGCATGGTGCGCACGCTCATATTGAGGTGGCTGGCCACCGCTTCCGCATCCACCGGCTCAAACAGCAGTTGGTCCAGCAGGTAGCGCTGCACCTGAGTGGCGAATTGGCTTTCGGTAAAGCTGGCCAGACGCTCGGTGATCCATTGGTCCAGCGAGGCCGCCAGGGCCGGATTGGCAAACATATGGGGTCGCAGCAGCGCGCTGCGGTTAAATATCAACTGGGTGTCCTGGCTGCCGAACTCGACCGGGCAGCCAAAGAACTCAGCAAACGCCTCGGTTTTGGCGGGCTCGGCGGGGTGGCGAAAGGTGACCCGGTCCGGGCAGAACCCCTCATCCAGCATCAGCCGGAACAGCTGCACCGCAGTGGCGCAGTAGGCTTCGATCGCCTCGCCGGCACAGGGCTCGTTTTGCGCCGGAATGCGGATAAGCAAGGCCAGTTGCTCCCCCCGTTCCTGGATCTCAATCTCCGCCACATCGGTGGTATGGCGGAAGTAGCGGATGCAGCGCTGCAGCCCCTCCAGCACATTGCGACTGGAGACCATGGCAATGCCCGGGGCGCTGTAGGTGGAGGGCTGGAAATAGCGGGTCAGGGTAAGGGCGATGCAGGGGTCACCGGTATGCTCAACAGCCAGCTGCCAGACCTGGGCCATCTGCCGCACCGGGAAGCGGGTTTCACTGTCGCGGCGGGCGTCCTCAAGCCTCAATCCCGCCTCAGCAAAAAGGGCATCGGCGTCCACGCCGTAACTGGCGATGGACTTGGCCATCAGCAGCGCCCAGGTGCCTATGGTGGAGGGGGTTTGCGGGATTAGGGTTGTCATTTTTTGTTGGTTTTTTGCGACGTTTTAACCGGTATATCACAAAAGGGCAGGGTGCGACAGGACAGCAAAAATTGTGGTGAGTACGGAATCGGGAACCACTAACGGGGCAGTGGATTGAGTGGGCCGGGAAAGGAATAAGTTGTTGTAAAAATGGAAGGTCTTAGGCTAACCAAAGGACTGATACTGAGACAGGGAAAATGAATAAATTCACTGTACTGCTTGGCTTAGGAGCCCTGCTGTTTTATTACCAGACCCAAACAGAAACATCGGACAACATGGTGGATGCGGAACCGCCGGCGCATCAAGTGGCCGAGATTGAATATGAGTTTGAACCGGTCGCACCTCGATTTCGCTGTGATGGTCGCCGCTATTGCAGCGAGATGACATCCAGAGCCGAAGCGGTTTTCTTTATTCAGAACTGTCCCGACACCCGAATGGATGGCGACAATGATGGTATTCCTTGTGAGAGGGACAGTCGTTGGTAGCGGTGAGCAAAAAGGGCGCCGGATGGGCGCCCTTTTTTATCGGGAGATGTCGTTACTGGGTCTCAGCCTGCTCAGTCAGCCAGTAGCTCAGCAGACGCACACCGTGACCGGTGGCACCCTTGGGCGCAAAGTCGGTACCGGTGCTGGTCAGGGCATCACCGGCGATGTCCAGGTGGGCCCAGCGGGCGTCGCCGACAAAGGCGTGCAGGAACATGGCGGCCACAGACGCACCGGCGCTCTTGCCGGTGTTCTTCATATCGGCGATGTCGGATTTGAGTTCATCACCGAAGGCGGGGGCCAGCGGCAGGCGCCACAGCTTTTCACCCACCCGCTCACCGGCGTAGGTCAGCTCAGTCACCATGCTGCTGTCGTCGGAGAACAAGCCGGTAAACTCACGGCCGAGGGCGCGCACTTTGGAGCCGGTCAGGGTGGCCACATCGACAATCATCTGTGGCTGGTACTGCTCGCGGGCATACCACAGGGCATCCGCCAGGATCAGGCGGCCTTCGGCATCGGTGTTGGTAACCTCAACGGTGGTGCCCTGACCGGTGACCACCACGTCACCCGGACGCAGGGCGCGCTCTGACACCATGTTCTCTGCCAACGGCATAACGGCCACCACGTTCACCGGGACTTTCTGCATCGCCATCGCTTTGACCGTACCCAGTACCGTGGCCGCACCGGCCATATCGGACTTCATGTAGATGATGGAGGTGCCGGTGGCCTTGATGTTGTAACCGCCGGAGTCAAAGGTGATCCCCTTACCGACCAGGGCGATGGGGGCTTCATCGCTGCCCTGCCAGTGGGCGACGACCAGCTTGGGCTCCCGTTCACTGCCTTTGCCGACACCAACCAGGGCGCCCATGTTGAGCTTCTCCAGCTCTTTGCGGTCCAGCACGGTGACCTTAACGCCCAGCTTGCGCAGGGATTCTGCCTGCTCGGCAAAGCTGCCCGGGTACATGTCACCGGCGGTGGCGTTGGTCATGTCCCGCGCCATAAAGACACCGGCTTCCACCGCCTGCAGGGCGGCATGACGGGCACTGGCGCTTTGCTGGTTTTCCGCCACCACCTGGTAATGCTTGGTTTCGGCGGTGGATTCCGGGGTGTAACGGGTGTAGCGGTAGCTTTTCAGCTCGATACCGTGGGCAAACTGGGCGGCAAACTCCGCACCGTTGTCAATGCCGCTGGTCAGCACGCCAACCTGCTGCTCCGGCAGGGCGGCCAGGTGGGTGGCCAGCTGGCCGCCCAAAGCGTTGATTTCACCTTCGGTCAGGGCATCGTCGCCCAGACCCATCACCACCAGACGGGCGGACTTGATGCCGTTCGGGGCCAGGATCTCCAGCTTCTGGCCCTGCTTGCCGCTGAACTGCGCCGCTTCGGCCGCTCGCAGGATCTGGTTGTGGGTGGCTTGGGGCAGGCTCGCCTGACCGTACAGGGCACCGTCCTGCTGCTGGAACAGCACCAGCGTGGTGGGGTGACCCTTCAGCTCGCTGGTGAACTGGTAGGTTTCGGCGCTGGCGGGGAGGGCGATGGCGGCGGCCACCAGGCCCAGGGCATAGGGGAATTTTGTCATTTCCGTCGACTCATTATTGTTATCAGGGAGGCTGAACTCGGCGTTTCAGCCGGGGCAGCATAGCAAAGTGTGAGAGTCCGGTTAAGGCGACAAACCCGGCATTAACAATGATTTACATTTGCGGGCCGGGCGGGGAAAAAGGAACGCCACCTTGCGGTGGCGTTCTGCTCTCAGGGCTTAAGCGGGGTCTTTGGTGTGCGCAGCGGGTGCGCTTCACCGCCGGGACGCCACCACCACTTAATCAGGCGCTTAAAGTCATCGAGGATGAGGTAGAGCGCCGGGATAAGGATGAGCGTCACCACGGTGGCAAACAGGATGCCGAACGCCAGGGATACCGCCATCGGGATCACGATCTGCGCCTGCAGGCTGGTTTCCAGAGTGATGGGCACCAGTCCGAGGAAGGTGGTCAGTGAGGTCAGTACGATGGCGCGGAAGCGCTCGGTACCGGCCTGCACCACCGCCTCTTTCAGCGGTAAGCCCTCGGCCCTGGCCCGGTTGATGAAGTCCACCAGGATCAGCGAGTCGTTCACCACCACCCCGGACAGGGCGATGATGCCGAACAGGCTCAGCATCGACATATCCAGCCCCAGCAGCAGGTGGCCAATGACGGCGCCAATCATGCCAAAGGGGATCACCGACATGATGATCAGCGGCTGGGCGTAGGAGCGCAGCGGTACGGCCATCAGGGCGTAGATGGTGAACAGCGCAAAGAAGGTGCCCTGGATCATCTTCAGGTTGTTCTCAGCGTCCTCTTCCGCGGAGCCATCCAGTGCGGTGGTGATGCCGTCGTACTTTTCGGTCAGCTCCGGCATAAACTCCTTGTTGATCTCGCTGATCACCTTGCCCGGTTCAACCCGGCCTTTGTGGGCATCCGCCCGCACGGTGATGGAGCGAACGCCGTTGGTGCGGCTGATGGCGGAGTAACCCTGGGCCAGTTCTACCGTGGCCACGCTGGAGAACGGTACTTCGGTGCCCTGCGGGGTACGGATGCGCATATTTTCCAGATGACCGATGGTACGACGCTGTTCGGCGGGGTAACGCACCATCACCTTAACCTCCTCCTTGTCACGGAGGATGCGCTGGGCTTCGTAGCCGTAGAAGCCCCAGCGTACCTGGCGGGCCAGGTCGGACAGGGTGATGCCAAGGGCCTCTGCCTCGGGCTTCACCGCCAGTCGAATCTCCTGGCTGCCTGAGGTGAAGTTGTCCTGGATGTCGTACAGGCCGTCGTAGGTGGCCAGCTTGGCTTTCAGCTCATCGGCGGCCGCCACCAGTTGGTCGAGGTCTTTGCCGTTGAGGCGGAACGCCACGTCACCGCCACCGCCATTGGTGGAGGCGTTGATCTCCAGTACCTTGACGCCCACCAGCTCCGGCATGGCATCACGCCAGCGCGCGGCGATCTCCACCCCGTCGATGGGGCGCTTTTCGCCCTTGATCAACTCAATGGTCATGGAGGCGTCGGTGCGGGAGCCGAGCCAGACAAAGCTGTGGCGAACCACTTCGATGCCGATCTCCTCGGCGATCTCGTCATTCATGGTGAACAGCGCCTCCTCCATCTGCTGCACGGCACGGAGAGTCTGGCGTTCGGAGACACCGTTCTCCATCTCCAGCTGCACATTGATAAAGTCGGAGGGGATGTCCGGGAAGCTGACGGTGCGGACCAGGCCGGATTGGATCAGGCCACCACAGAGAATCATCATGCCGATAAAGAACGCCAGCACGCTGTAGCGCATCTCCATCAGGCGGGTAACCGCCGGCTTGTACTTGGCGTGGATGAGCCACTGAACGCCATTGTGGAAGCGTTCCTTGAGGCGCAGCCACGGGCCCCAGCCCTGACCCGGTTTGGGCGGGGTCATGTGGGCCAGGTGAGCGGGCAGGATCAGCTTGGATTCCACCAGCGAGAACAGCAGGCAGAGGATCACCACCCCGGCGATGGAGGCGGTGATGGCCCCCATAAAGCCGGTCACCATCAGCATCGGGATAAAGGCCGCGACGGTGGTCAGTACCCCGAAGGTGGCGGGCATCGCCACTCTGCGGGCGCCTTTGATCACCGCATCGGTGCTGTGGCCGTCCTTTTCGGTCTGGGCGTAGGACGCTTCCCCAATCACAATGGCATCGTCGACCACGATCCCCAGTACCAGGATAAAGCCGAACAGGGTGATCATATTGATGCTCAGCCCTACCGGGGCCATCGGCATCACCATCAGGGCCGCCAGGAAGCAGATCGGCAGGCCCAGCATCACCCAGAACGCCACTTTCAGCTGCAGGAACAGGGCCAGCACCAGAAACACCAGGATGGCACCCTGCACCATGTTGGTCAGCATCAGGTTGAGGCGGTCAGAGAGGAACTGGGTCAGTTCGCCCCAGTACTCCACGGTAACGGTGTCCGGCAACTCTTCCTGTTTGCGTTCGATGTAGGCTTTAACGGTTTCGGCAATGGCCAGCGCGTTCTGGTTGTCGACGCTGTTGACCTCCACCCCGACGGAGCGTTTGCCGTCAAAGCGGGCGTAACCAAGGCGCTCTTCGAAGCCGTCAATCACGGTGGCGACGTCAGAGAGGTAGAGGCGGGAACCGTCCGCCTGGCTGCGCAGAACGATGCGTTCGAACTCTTCGCCGGTATAAGCCTGGCCATCGGAGCGCAGCAGGATGTCGCCATCCTCGGCGCGGATGGAACCGCCGGGCAGATTGATGGAGGAGCGCTGCACCGCCTGGGCCACGTCATCGAAGGTCAGCCGGTATTCACGCAGCTTGCTTTCGGACACCTCGATGGCGATCTCGTAATCCCGATGGCCAAACAGGCTGGCACGGGTAACGCCGGGCAGGCTGGTGATCTCGTCACGGATGGTCTTGCCCAGCTCCTTCAGTTCACTGAGGGAGAGGTCGTCGCCGGTGATGGAGATCCACATCACCTCCGGCGTCGGCTTGAGCTGGTAGATGTTGGGTTGTTCAATGCTGTCCGGGAAGGTGGAGATGGCATCGACCCGCAGCTTGATCTCGTCCAGCACCTCTTTCGGGTCGTAGTCGTCCTTCACCTCGACGGTGACGGAAGCAAAACCTTCGCTGGCGGTAGCGCGGATCCGCTTGATGCCGTCGATGTCGCGGATCTGCTCTTCGATCTTGATCAGGATCCCCTCTTCAATCTCCTGCGGTGCCGCGCCGGGGTAGGCCACCTGGACCACAACCCGGTTGAGTTCGAAGGTAGGGAACACCTCTTTGTTGATGATAAAGGCGGACAACAGACCGCCCAGCAGCAGCACCCACATCAGCAGATTGGCCGCCACGTTATTGCGGGCAAACCAAGCGATGATGCCGCGTTTGGTGTCGATCTCTTCCATTACTGCGCCCCGCTGATGGCCAGTTGTGCTGCACCGCTGGCATCCGGCGCCACCTCTTCACCGAGGATCTTCACCTTACGGCCGTTGTCGACGCTGTCCATGGCGCTCAGGCTGATGCGCTCACCCTCTTCCAGGCCACCCTGGATGTAGACCTGCTCCAGGTCGGCGCGCACCACATGCACCGGACGCAGCTCCACGGTGTTGTCCGCCTTGATGACGGTGACCCGCTCATTGCGGACGGCGTGGCGCGGCAGGTTAACCAGCTCATCGATGTAGCGGCCGGCAATGCGGGCATTGACGAAGCTGCCGAACTTCAGCGGATGGGGGCGGGCATCGTCCATGCCGTAGGGGTCATGCACTTCCGCCACCAGGTAGACCATGCGGTTCTCGTCATTGACCACCCCCTCAGAGCGCACCAGTTTGGCCTGCCAGGACAGCTCCCGGTCGGCCAGAGTCTGGGTCAGGGTCACTTCGGCACCGTTCAGGTTATCGAGAAACTCCAGGTCTTCCGGCGGCACCGGCAGGCGGATCTCGGCGATGTCGCTGCCCTGCACCTCACCCAGCTGGTTGCTGATGTTGATGTACTGGCCGAGGTCGACATTGCGGGCCACGATCAGGCCATCGAAGGGGGCGCGAATCACGGTACGTTCGAGGTTTCGCTGGGCACGGGCCAAACCGGCCTGGGCGCTGCGCACATTGGCCTGCTCTTTGGCCAGCTGCGGCTTACGCAGACCGAGCTCCGGCGGGATGCCGTCAAGCACACCCTGCCATTCACGCTCGGCCACCTTACCGCGGGCAATCTCTTCCTGCAGCTGGGCCTGGGCCTGGGCCAGATTGGCTTCCGCCTGCATCAGGTCAGCCTGGTAATCGGCCGGTTCGATGCGGGCCAGAATGTCGCCTTTTTTCACCCACTCACCGCGGACAAACTCCGGGGCGATCTCCACCAGGCGGCCGGACACTTCCGCCACCAGCTGAGTACGATGTTTGGCTTGTACCACCCCATAGGAGCGCAGTTGCACCTGGTGGGCACTCTTCTCAATCGCCATCACCTCGACAATGGGCAGGGCTTCGGCTTCGGCTTTTTTCTCGGGCGGCTTTTTCAGGCTGGCAAGCGCAACCGCGCCGATGATAAACACTACCAGGATGAGGAAGGGCATCGCGCGACGAAGCAACAATGGCATAATCGAAAAATCCTTATTATTCCTTGGTCGTCGGCCACCATGCCGACAGCGTGACTACAGAGTCGCAGGCAGCCTAAGGTATCAGGCTTTGCGCAAATGTTAATGAGCCAATTGTAAAGGGTTATATCGCAAATTGACATTGACCCCGCACACTGACCTTACTACCGTGGCTTCAGTTCCCTAATTGCCTGAAATTGATGGAAAACGAACAAATCATCGAACGTTTTTGTGACGACCTTTGGGCTCAGCGCGGGCTGTCCGACAACACGTTGGCGGCGTACCGTTCGGATCTGTGCCGTTTTGCTGAGTTTCTCAGTGAACGTGACACCCCACTGGCTCGTGCCGACAGCCTCGATATTCGTGACTACCTGGCTCACCGGAAATCGATCGGTGCAGCGAAAACCAGTACCGCCCGCAGTTTAAGTGCGTTGCGTCGATTTTTTGCGGATCTGGTGCGCCGGGGGGAGCGGGAAGCCGACCCGATGGCGCTGATTGCCCAGCCCAAGATGGACCGCAAACTGCCGGACAGCCTGAGCGAAGCCGAAGTGGAAGCGCTGTTGGATGCGCCGGAGTGCGATGACCCCATCCAGCTGCGGGATAAGGCGATGCTGGAGCTGCTCTACGCCACCGGCCTGCGGGTCAGCGAACTGACCGGCCTGCAGATGGAGCAGGTCAGCTTGCGCCAGGGGGTGGTGCGCGTGGTGGGCAAGGGGGGCAAAGAGCGTCTGGTGCCGATGGGTGAGCAAGCCCAACACCAGCTCGAGGTTTACCTGCGGGAGGCCCGGGGGATGCTGCTGGGGGTCAATCGTTCCGACGTGTTGTTCCCCAGTAAGCGTGGCGTTCAGATGACACGCCAGACCTTCTGGCACCGGGTAAAGTTCTATGCTCAGCAGAGCGGGATCACAAAACCCCTTTCGCCTCACACACTTCGACATGCTTTCGCGACACACCTGCTGAACCATGGGGCGGATCTCAGAGTCGTACAGTTACTGCTTGGACACAGTGATTTGTCCACGACACAGATTTACACTCACGTTGCACAGGCGCGTCTGACGGAACTGCACCGCGAACATCACCCGCGTTAATGGCATCAGGGAATGATCTACGGTAAGTTTTTCCGGCCCGGTCGGGTCTAGCTGATAATGATCGATAACAGGAAGCAAAGAATGAGACTCCCCTTTACCCCGCTGCTCGGCGCCATGTTGCTGATGGTCAGTGGTTCCAGCCTGGCCCAAACGCCGGAGCAAACCGTTACCGATGCCCTGAAGCAGAAGCTGGGCCTGACTGCCGACAGCGTCTCCGAAGCGCCGGTTGCCGGCCTGTATGAAGCGATCACCAATCAGGGGATCTTCTACGTCAGTGCCGATGGCAGCATGCTGATCCACGGTCAGATCTATGACCTCAACAACGGCATGAAGAACCTGACTGAGCAGCGCATGAGCAAGCTGCGCCTGGAGATGCTGGACGCGGTCAAAGGCACCTCCATCGAGTTCAAAGCCAAGAACGAGAAGCACGTGGTGTACGCGTTTACCGACATCACCTGTGGCTACTGCCGTAAGCTGCACAACGAGATTGCCGAGTACAACGACCTGGGCATCACCGTCCGCTACCTGGCGTTCCCCCGTGGCGGTGAGCGCAACCGTGCCGGCCAGGTAAACCAATCCTGGACCGACATGCAGAACGTTTGGTGTGCCAAGGACCCGCAAGCGGCCATGACCGCGGCCAAAGCGGGCGAGAAGGTACCGGACGTCACCTGTGCCACCGGCGAAGTGGTGAAGCGCCACTATGAGCTGGGCAACAGCATGGGCGTGACCGGTACGCCGGCTCTGGTACTGGAAGACGGCACCATCCTGCCGGGCTACCTGCCGCCGAGCCGCTTGCTCCAGGCCCTGGAAAGCCAGTAATCTGTCGGGCCTGACCCCGTACAAGCAACGGCGCGGTTTATCCGCGCCGTTGTCGTTTTTGCCAACGCCAATAAGTGACCAAGCATGTTGAGGATCACCCGCCGCCCCCAGCTGGACGACAGCCACCTGCCCGAGACCCTGCCGCCGTTGTTGCGCCAGATCTACGCCCGTCGCGGTGTCACCGGAGCCCATGAACTGGTGACCGAACTCAAGGGCCTGCTGAACCCTGCCACCCTCAGTGGTGCCCCCGAAGGGGCGGCCATGCTGGCGGACGCGCTGGCGGCGCAGAAGCGGATCCTGATCGTCGGTGACTTCGACGCCGATGGGGCCACCTCCAGTGCCCTGTGCATGCTGGCGCTGCGGGCCTTTGGCGGCCGTCATCTCGACTTCCTGGTGCCCAACCGTTTTGATTTTGGTTACGGCCTCAGCCCGGAGCTGGTGGAAGTGGCGGCGGAGCGCGGCGCTGAGGTGTTGATCACCGTGGATAACGGCATCTCCGCCCACGCCGGGGTGGACGCGGCCAAGGCCGCCGGCATGACGGTGATCGTGACCGACCACCACCTGCCCGGTGAAACCCTGCCGGACGCCGACGTCATCATCAATCCCAACCGCGATGCCTGCCCCTTTGCCTCCAAGTCGATGGCCGGGGTCGGTGTGGCGTTCTACCTGATGCTGGCGCTGCGGGGCGAGCTACGTCGTCGCCAGTGGTTTGCCCAGCAGGGGCTGAATGAACCCAATATGGCGGAACTGCTCGACGTGGTGGCGTTGGGCACCGTGGCCGACGTGGTGCCGCTGGATCCCAATAACCGTCTGCTGGTGCATCAGGGGTTGCAGCGTATCCGTGCCGGTCGCTGCCGTCCGGGCATTCGCGCCCTGCTGGAGGTCTCCAACCGCGAGCCCTCCCGGTTGGTCGCATCCGACCTCGGCTTTACCGTTGGCCCGCGCCTGAACGCGGCGGGACGGCTGGACGATATGGCGCTGGGCATCGAATGCCTGCTGACCGATAACATGATGGAAGCGCGGCTGATCGCCAGCCAGCTGGACGCCCTGAACCGCGAGCGTCGCGAGATTGAACAGGGGATGCAGGAGGAGGCGATCCGGGTGTTGGAACGGCTCGATCTGGGCAAGGATCTGCCCTGGGGTGTGGCGCTGTACCAGAGCGACTGGCATCAGGGGGTGATCGGCATCCTCGCGTCCCGCATCAAAGAGCGCTACCACCGTCCGGTGATCGCCTTTGCCGATGCCGGTGGTGGCGAAGTGAAGGGCTCTGCCCGCTCCATCCCCGGACTGCATATGCGTGACCTGCTGGAGCGCATCGACACCCAGCATCCCGGCCTGATCCTGAAGTTCGGTGGCCACGCCATGGCGGCGGGCCTCAGCCTCAAAGAGCAGGATTACCCGCGCTTTGCTGAACTGTACGATGCCGAGGTGCGGGTGCAGCTCGACGAAGCGGCCCTCACCGGCGAACTGCTCTCCGACGGTGAGCTGACCGCGGCTGACCTGTGCCTGGACACTGCCCGCATGCTGCGGGAAGCCGGGCCCTGGGGTCAGGGATTTGCCGAACCTATGTTTGATGGTCGCTTCCGCATCCTGGACCAGCGTCTGGTGGGGCAGAAGCACCTGAAGCTGGCGCTGGAGACCGAATGCGGTGGCCGTCAGCTGGATGCGATCGCCTTTAATGTCGACCTGGGCACCTGGCCCAACGGCGCGATTCAGTGGGTGGAGCTGGTGTACAAGCTGGACATCAACCACTGGCAGGGGCGGGACAGTGTGCAGCTGCTGGTGGAGCACCTGAAACCGGCCTAATCATAATGCGGTGTTATCAAAAACATCATCAGGAATCATTTCCCGCTTTGCCTGACGCCGCCTAAACTCAGCCTCCAAAACCCCTGTTCGAGTTAGGAGGCATCATGGATCTGGAACTGCAAGGCAAACGGGTGCTCGTCACCGGCTCCACCGGTGGCATCGGTAAAGCGATCGCCAGCCACTACGCCAAAGAGGGCGCGGTGGTGATCATCAACGGTCGTGACCAGAGCCGTTGTGACGCCGTGGCGGCCGAGCTGGCGGCAGAGACCGGCAGCGAAGTGCTGGCGATGGCCGCGGACCTGGCCGATGCGGCCCAGTGCGATGCCCTGCTGGCGCGTCTGGAAGAGCAGGGCGGCGTTGACGTTCTGGTCAACAACACCGGCATCTTCGAAGTGAAGGCGTTTGAGGCGATTGAAGACCACGAGTGGATGCACTACTTCAACGTCAACGTGATGAGTGCGGTGCGCCTCGCCCGTGGCCTGCTGCCGGGCATGCTCGAGCGCGACTTCGGCCGCATCGTCAACATCTCCTCCGAGTGTGGCATCAAGCCGCTGGGCCAGATGGTGCACTACTCAGTGACTAAGACCGCGCTGATCTCGCTGTCCCGGGCTCTGGCGGAACTGACCAAGGGCAAAAACGTCACCGTGAACTCCGTGCTGCCGGGCCCGACCTGGACCGATGGCGTGGAAAACTACTTCGACACCCTGTCCGCCAAAGAGGGCAAGCCGGTGGCGGAGCTGACCGAAAACTACTTTGCCGACCACGAGCCGACCTCGCTGCTGCAGCGTTTTGTCGACGTCAACGAAGTGGCCAGCGCCACCGTGTTCCTGACCAGCAACCGGGCCATGAATGGTCAGGCGCTGCGGGTCGAAGGCGGCATCATCCGGGCGCTCTGATCGTCACCACAATGTCACCATCGAAAATCACAATGCAGGCTTCGGCCTGCATTTTTTTTGAGCAAAAGCTTGGGTATGGTGGAGAGAGTGCGTTCACAGGGAGAGGGCGAGATGAAACGGGTGGTGTTCAATCAGAAAGGGGGCGTGGGTAAATCCAGCATCAGCGTCAATCTGGCGGCCATCAGCGCCGAACAGGGGTTGAAAACGCTGTTGGTGGATCTGGACGTGCAGGGTAACAGCAGCCATTACCTGGGCTGGGATGGCGATGGCCCCTCGGTGGCGGACCTGTTCAAGCAGACCGTGGGCTGGTTTGGCAGCCTGCCTGAACCGGATGAATATCTCTATCAAACCGCCTGGCCCAATCTGTTCCTGCTGCCTGCCAGCGAAGGCCTGGGGCCGCTGGAGCGGGAGCTGGAGATGCGCTACAAAATCTTCAAGCTGCGGGATACGCTGGCGGCGCTGGAGGGGGAGTTTGACCGGGTTTACATCGATACCCCGCCCAACTTTAACTTCTACTCAAAAGCGGCGTTGATCGCCGCCGATTCGGTGTTGATTCCCTTCGATTGTGATGGCTTCTCGGCACAAGCCATCACCCGCCTGATGGACAACCTGCTGGAGCTGAAAAGTGACCATAACCCCAAGCTCGCACTGGAGGGGATCGTGGTGAACCAATTTAACCCGCAGGCCAGGTTGCCCCGTCAGTTGGTGACGGAGCTGATCGATAAGGGGCTGCCGGTACTGAGCCCTGAGCTGGGCAGTTCGGTGAAGTTGAGGGAGTCCCATCAGGCCCAGGCGCCGCTCTGTCACTTTGCGCCTAAGCACAAGCTGACGGCGCAGTTCCGGGCCCTGTGGCAGACCCTGGAGCAGGAATCAGTGGTGGGGAGCGAGACGCTCGAGCACCGATAGGGTCAGGGCTTCCCAGCCATCGGCGCTGAATGCGATGGGGCGCACCTGGCGAACTTTGGCCATGGCGTCCCGGGGCGCCAGCCCCTGGCGAACCATCAGCAGGTAGGCCATCAGCATGCCGGTGCGGTCCTTGCCGCTGCGGCAGTGGATCAGCACCCGTTCGCCCTGACTCAGGGAGGCGTTCAGGCGCGCCAGCGCCTGGGGTAGGCGCAACAGACAGGTATCGAGATCGTGCTGGCGCGGTGGAATTTCGCCGGGCAGGGCAACGTGATGATGGCAGATCCCCGCTTCAGCCAACTCGCTGGCATCCACCCCATCGGCATCATTCAGAGACAGCACGGTGCGGATCCCCGCCTGCTGCAATTCATCCGTGGTCCAGGGGTCTTTGTTGGGGCCACTGCGACCGGCAATTCGGCCCGGCTCAAGCCAGAAAAGGTGTTCCATTTTCGTCACTTCCGTTGCAATCGCCGGGGAGACTACCAAAGCCGGGGCCAGATTGCGAAAGGCGCGTGGTTGAAACACGCCGGGATCGCGAAGCCGCTTCAGTGCCCCAGTTCGCGTTTGACCAGCTCACAAAAGTACGCCACCCCCACCGGGATGATGGCGTCGTTAAAGTCGTAACGGGGGTGGTGGAGAAAGTACTGGTCCTGTTCACTGCCCCGGTCATTGCCCAACAGCACGTAACAGCTGGGCACCCGCTCGGCGATAAAGCTGAAATCTTCACTGCCGGGCACCGGGTCGGCGTCGGCGCGCACCCCCTCCGCCACGGCATGGGCGGCCGCCAGCGCCACTTCGGTGGCGGCGGGATCGTTGATCACCGCCGGGTAACCGATGTGGGCATCCTGATTGAGCGCCACTTTCGCTTCGGCGCCAAATGCCTGAGCAGTGTGGCTGGCCAGCACCGCCATCTGTTCACCAATGCGAGCCCGGTCGGCCGGGTCAAAGGCGCGGTACGTGCCCTCCAGCACCGCATGGTCGGGGATCACATTGGTGGCTTCGCCCGCCTTGACGATGGTGCAGCTCACCACCGCCGGGCGGATCGGGTTCTGGGCCCGGCTCACCAGACTCTGCAGCGCCACCACAATGTGCGCCGCCACCAGCACCGGATCCACCGCCAGATGGGGCATGGCGCCGTGGCCCCCCTTACCCTGCACACGGATCCGGAAACGGTCGGAGCTGGCCATCATCGGCCCCGGGCGCAGGTGGATGTGGCCGGCCGGGATACCGGGGAAGTTATGCAGGGCGTAGGCGCGTTTCATCGGAAAACGGCTGAGCAGGCCATCTTCCACCATGGCGCTGGCGCCGCCCTGACCCTCTTCGGCGGGTTGGAAAATCAGTACCACTTCGCCCCGAAACTGGCGTGACTGACACAGCTTCTCCGCCGCCGCGAGCAGCATGGTGGTGTGGCCATCGTGACCGCAGCCGTGCATCTTGCCAGCGTGGCAGGAGGCGTGTTCAAAGGTGTTCTCCTCGGTCATCGGCAGGCAGTCCATATCGGCACGCAGGCCGATCCGCTCACCGGGCCCCAGAGCCCCTTTGATGATGCCCACTACGCCGGTCTGGCCGAGTCCGGTATGGATGGCGTCCACCCCACAGCGCTGTAGGTGCTCCACCACGATGGCCTGGGTGCGGTGTTCCTCAAAACCCAGTTCGGGGTGGCGGTGCAGGTCACGGCGGAGGGCGGCGTAATCGGTCATGAAGGCTCCTTAATGGCTGGGGGCAAACAAGTGCCCCGGTTATCAGCAGCATAAGAGTCAACCGGGTGGTCATCAAGACGGAGTGGCTATGGGTTATTTCATCCATCTGGTTTGGGCCGGAACCCATGAACCCATGCCATATCAATCGGGGCCCCTGGGGCCCCGTTGTGTTACTGGTCGGCTGTCGAATCCACCAGAATAACGCGTCCCCTTCCCCTTGGGTCGGCGGCGCCCCGCCAGCCGTTTGGTTGACGCTGCAGCACCTGCACATCACCGAGGTTCCATTCCTGAACCACCAGGGTGTAACCCATCGCCTTCAGCTCCGCCTGAACCTCGGGGGCCAGCGAACCGTAGGGCTCCTGACGGATCTCATTGGCGGGCCAGAGTTGGTGATGGAAGCGGGGCAGGGCAACGGCTTGTTCCGGGGTCATCCCCTGATCGTAGAGGTTGCTGATCACCTGGAATACCGAGGTGAAGATGGTGGAGCCCCCCGGCGTGCCGATCACCAGCTCAACCGCCCCATCCCTGACCAGCAGGGAGGGGCTCATGGAGGAGAGCATCCGTTTGCCCGGTGCGATGGCGTTGGCGTCACCGCCGACCACGCCAAAGGCGTTGGGGACGCCAGGCTTGGCGGAGAAATCGTCCATCTCATTGTTGAGCAGAAACCCCGCCCCCTCGACCACCACGCCGGAGCCGAACTCCAGATTGAGGGTGGTGGTGTTGGAGACCGCGTTGCCCCAGGCGTCCACCACCGAATAGTGGGTGGTCTGGTGGGATTCCAGGCCCGGTTTGACCGACAGGGTGGGGGAGAGACTGTCGGGGCGGACCTCTTTGGCCCGCTTCGCGAGGTAGTGCGGGTCCAGCAGTTGGGTAACCGGAACCGGGTGGAAATCCGGGTCCCCAAGGTATTCGGCACGATCCGCAAACACCCGCTTTTCAATCTCCGCCACCAGGTGCACGTACTGCGCGTCGTTGGCTGAGAGCGTGGCAAAGTCCTTGTGGCGCTCTGCCTTTAAGGCCAGCAGTTGCGCCAGGGCGATGCCACCGGAACTGGGTGGCGGCGCGGTGATCAGGGTGTGGCCCCGCCAGGGAAACTGGATCGGCTGACGCCATTTGGCGCGGTAATCCGCCAGGTCTTTCAGGCTGATTAAGCCGCCACTGCGTGCCATCTGCGCCACCAGCAGCTGTGCGGTCTGCCCCTGGTAGAACTCCTGTGCCCCCTGTTGGGCGATTCGCTTCAGGGTGGCGGCCAGCTGCGGCTGGCGGAACGGCGTATCCGCTTCCATGGCACCGAAGTGCCGGGCGAAGTTGGTGCGCTCGCCAAAGTGACTGAGGGCATCCTGCTGGATCCGATACAGCGACTCGCCGGGCACAAACCCCTCCTCGGCCAGTGCGATGGCCGGAGCCAGCAACTCGGCCCAGGGCAGGCGGCCAAAACGCTGGTGGGCTTCCCACATCCCCATCACTGAGCCGGGCACCCCAACCGCTTGGCTACCCACCAGGCTGAGATCCGGGATCACCTCGCCCTGTTCATCGAGATAGAGGTCGCGGTGGGCCAGGGCCGGTGCGGTTTCCCGATAGTCGAGAAAGTGGGGTTGGCCATCGAACCAGAGCGTCATAAATCCGCCCCCGCCCAGGTTGCCCGCTTCCGGGTAGGTGACCGCCAGCGTAAAGGCGGTGGCCACTGCCGCGTCTACGGCATTTCCACCCTGTGCAAGGATGGCGGCACCGGTCTCGGCGCCGTAGCGGTCTGGTGCCGCAATCGCCCCCTGCCCGGCGTTCGCTGGCAGGGTAAAAAACAGCAGAATCAGTGTCAGAAGGCGTCGTGCCTGCATGGGGAAACCCTCTCCTTGGGATCAACAGCCTCCTAACTTAAAAGGGTTACCCGGACATGAAAAGGCACGAATGGAGGGGAATGAGCGAGTCCGCAGAATACCTGACTGCCAGAGGGCCAGCGCCCCGGACATCGGCAGCGTAAGCGTCAACAGGGCGGCCACTGGGGTGGTACTGAACTACGGCTCCAGTCGGCGGTTGATCTGGTCCAGCAGTCCCAGACACTGCTGACGCAGGGATTCCAGCGCCGCCTTATCCGGATTCATGCTTTCGTACAGGCAGCGGTGCGCCTCAAACAGCGGGGCCTGGATAGCGCGACCGGCGTCGGTCAGGGCGACCCGTTTCACCCGCTCATCGTCGGCATCACTCTGGCGGGTCAGCAGCCCCTTGGCTTCCAGTCGCTTGACGATGGGCGTAATGGTGCCGGGATCCAGCCGGGTGCGCTGGGACAGCGCCTTAAGCGGAACATTGTCCGCCTGCCACAGGGCCAGCATCACCAGAAATTGCGGGTAGGTCAGGTCGAAGGGCTCCAGCAGTGGCCGGTACAGCCGTATCACCGCATTACTGGCGCTGTACAGGGCGAAACAGAGCTGGTTGTCGAGTGTTGGGGTCTGGGGTGTGGTCATGGAGCCTCCGTCAATGGCGCCAGTATAGCGAGCATCAATGGCCTGCCAAACAGTATCCCTAAAAAATGTTTGCGCGCAAACTAAATCATGGTTAGTCTGAATTTAGTTGGCGCACAAACTAATTCGCAAAGGAGTGAACCATGTCGCTATACACCGCCACCGCTTTTGCCTCTGCCGGCCGTAACGGTCAGGCCCGTTCCGACGATGGCCTGCTGGACCTGAGCCTGACCTACCCCAAAGCGCTCGGGGGCAGTGGCACCGGCACCAACCCGGAGCAACTGTTTGCCGCGGGCTACGCCGCCTGCTTCTCCAATGCCATCCTGTACGTGGCCAAAGAGCAGGGCGTCGCGCTGACGGAAGCGCCGGTGACCGGCCAGGTCAGCCTGCTGCCGCAGCCGGTGGGGTTCGCCCTTGGGGTCAGCCTGGCAGTAGAGCTGGCGCTGCCCCAGGCGGAAGCGGAGGCGCTGGTGGCGACGGCCCATCAGGTGTGCCCCTACTCCAACGCGGTGCGAAACAACATCGACGTGGCCATTGACGTTAAGGGGGGCGCGTAATGAGTGTACAAGCACAGGGCTGGAGCCTGATTGAGTACCCGCAAGGGTTGCCGACCGATGCCTCAGTGCGGCTCGAATCCCAAACATTGCCGCAGCCGGGCCCGGGCCAACTGTTGATCCGCAACCTCTGGCTGTCGGTGGACCCTTATATGCGTGGCCGCATGATCCCGGTGAAGAGCTACGTTCCGCCGTTCCAGCTTGGGAAGTGGATGGAAGGGGGCGCGGTGGGTGAAGTGATCGCGTCCAACCATCCGGACTTTCAGGTGGGTCAGACCGTACTGCATATGCTGGGCTGGCGTGACCTGGCGCTGTCCGACGGCACCGGCGTCACCGTGGTGGACCCGACGCTGGCGCCGGCCCAATCCTACCTTGGTGTGCTGGGGCTGACCGGCCTGACCGCCTGGGTGGGCCTGAACCGCATCGGCCAGGTGAAGGCCGGGGATACGGTGTTCGTTTCCGGCGCGGCCGGCGCGGTGGGCACCATGGTGTGCCAGCTGGCCAAACGCCAAGGGGCCCGGGTGATTGGCTCGGTCGGTTCCGCCGAAAAAGCCGCTTACCTGAAGGAGACCCTGGGGGTGGATGCCGTGCTGGAGTACAAGCAGTGCGACAACCTCGCCGCCGCGCTGGCGGAACGGGCTCCGGAGGGGATCAGCCTCTACTTCGACAACGTCGGGGGCGATCACCTGGAAGCGGCGTTGGCCAACATGCAGGAGCAGGGCCAGCTGGTGATCTGCGGCATGATTGACCTCTACAACAGCGATGGCCAGCGTCCGGGGCCGCGCAACCTGACCGAAGTGATCCGCCGTCGCCTCAGCATCAAGGGCTTTATCGCCTCCGACCATATGGCCGACTACGGCGCCTTTGTGGCCGATGTGGCGCCCGGGCTGGCCAGTGGTGAGATCCGCGCAGAGGAAACCGTGGTGGCCGGGCTCGAACAGGCGTTTAACGCCTTCCTTGGGCTGTTCAGCGGCGCCAATACCGGCAAGATGCTGGTCAAACTCTGAGTGATGCTGTGACGAAAAAACGGGGCCGAATGGCCCCGTTTTGGTTGGCTTAAGCCGGCCTCAGATCCATTCGCTCATCACCACATGGGTGACAATCTTGGTGACGGCCGGCAGCGCTTCCACCGCTTCACGGATCTGGTGCAGCCGCTGCATAGAATCGGCCCGCACCAGCACCAGCAGGTCCACCTCGCCGGTGATGCCGTGGCAACTTTGCACCTCCGGATAGCGGCGCAGCATCTCCGCCAGGGTTTTGCACTGTTTCTGATTGTGGCGAATTTCGAAATAGGCGCTGACATCGGTGTCGGCACTGGGGCGCAGCAGCACCTGGTAGCCCCGGATCACGCCGGACTTCTCCAGCCGTTTCAGCCGTTCGGATACCGAAGAGCGGGACAGGTTGACCTGATCGGCGATGGCCGACACCGGTTGGCGCGCGTTTTCACGCAGGGCGGTGATGATCGCCTGGTCAAATTTATCGAGTTCCTGTGAGTGCATCCCTTCCGTCCATATGTCAGGTCACGCCGACGAAATGCCGGTGATTCACGACACCCTGCTTACCATTGTGCACGTACACTAACCCATCGAAGTGTGCTGGCCAAGGAACCGCAATGACCACTCTTAATCCCACCATCACCCGTTGGCAGGGCATCGGCCTGCTGGCCACCTCCCTGCTGGGCACCAGCGTCTTTATCCTGCCGCAAGTGACGGTGGCGATGGCGGGCACCGGTGCCCTCTGGGCCTGGGCGCTGCTGATTCTGGCGATGGTGCCCATTACCCTGGTGTTCGCCCAGTTGGGGCGGCGCTTTCCCAGTGCCGGTGGGCCCGCGTTCTTTGTCGAGAAAGCCTTTGGCGCTCGCGCCGGGGTCAGTGTGGGGCTGGTGTTCCTGTTTGCTGCCCCGGTTGGGTTACCGGCGGCGATGATGATGACCTTCGAGTTTGTCCATGGGCTGGTGCCCCTGACTCGTGAAGCGACCCTGCTGGCCCAGTTCGGCGTTTTGGCGGCGATGGTGACGCTGAATCTGCGCGGTGTGCAGATGTCCGGTCGATTGCAGTTTGGCCTGACGCTGGTGATTCTCGGCCTGATGCTGGCGCTGGCGGTTAGCCTGTTTGGGGTTGAGGATGTGGCCCGGGAGACGCTGTCCGGGCCGGTGAGCCTGAGTCCGGTGCTGGCCGCCGCCGGTGTGGCCATCTGGAGCTATCTGGGTATCGAAGCGATGAGCCACCTGTCGGCGGAGTTCAAATCCCCGGAGCGGGACTTTGTTCCGGCCATGCTGTGGGCCACCCTGGTGGTCGGGCTGATCTACGTGCTGGGCACCGCCATGGTGCTGCTGGTCAGTGGTGACAGCCGACTGGCGATGGTCGACCTGTTTGATCAGGTGATGGGCAGTGGCGGGGCCTGGGTGATTGGTGTGCTGGGGATCCTGGCTGGCGTCGCCACCATGAACACCTACCTCAACGCCATGTCGCGGCTGATCTGGAGTCTGGCTCAGCAGCGCCAGTTACCCAGAAGTCTGGGCCAGCTCAACGCCCATCAGGTGCCACAGCGAGCCCTGCTGTCCCTGGCTGTGGTGTTGGCGCTGTCGCTGCTGTGCGCCTACCTGGGTGAGCTGGACTTCGATGTGCTGCTGCCCTGGGTCAACGGTCTGTTTGTGGTGATCTACCTGCTCTGCATGGCGGCGGGGTATCGTCTGCTGTCCCGCCGCTACCGGGTGCTGGCGCTGATCGGCGCTGGTTTTACCGCACTGCTGGGTTTCGCCTTGGGGGCATCCCTGCTGTACGGCATCGGCTCGCTGCTGCTGGTACAGGTCTGGGTGCTCTGGCGCCGCAATCGCTCAGGCAGCCTCTCTGCCGGCTAGTCGTTCAGGTCGGGCTCGAAGAAACGCCAGATCACCTGGGGGAAGGCTGCCCGGAAGGCGGCTTCCACCTCATTGAGCTGGGCCACCATGGCGTCGGCATCCGTTTGCGGCGCCATCCTTAATTTGGCCGCCACCATCACATCGGCGCCAAGTTGCAGGGAGAGCAGGTTAAACACCTTATCGACCCCAGGCTGGCTCTCCAGAAATACCACCATCTCCTGCTTAATCCGGGGCTCAACGCCCTGGCCGATGATCAGGGACTTCACCTCGATGCCGATAAAGAAGGCGATCAGCACCAGCAATACGCCGATGCTGATGCTGCCGTAGGCATCCCAGACCGGGTTGCCGGTGATCATGGTCATCGCCACAAAGAACAGGGCCAGCACCAGGCCAAGCAGAGCTGCCAGGTCCTCGCCGAAGATCACCAGCAAGGCGCTGCTGCGGGTTTCCCGGAACCAGCGCCAGAAGCTGCGGCCATAGCGCTCCTTGTTCACCTCCTTGATGCAGCCCCGCAGTGAAAGCCCCTCCGCGATGATCGCAAACACCAGCACGGCGATGGCGATCCAGGGGCTGTTAAGGGGGTGGGGATCCACCAGCTTGTGCCAGCCTTCATACAGCGAATAGAGCCCGCCCATGCTGAACAGCATGATGGCGACGATAAAGGACCAGAAGTAGATGGTTTTGCCATAGCCCAGCGGGTGCTCCGGCGACGGCGGCCGCTTGGCGGTTTTCAGCCCCAGCAGCAACAGCAGCTGGTTGCCGGTGTCAGCGAACGAATGGATGGCTTCCGCCATCATCGAGCCGGAATGGGTCACCAGCGCCGCCACCAGTTTGGCGATGGCGATGGAGAGGTTGGCGGCCAGCGCATAAAGAATGGATCGCAAAGGGTTGGCAGCATCGGCCATAGCTGACTCCGTCCTAAACAGATCTGCGAGCTTATAGGTCTAGGCGGAGATCCCGCTGAAAGCCATCGCTAGTCAGGACAAAAAGCCCGATAATGAGGCAAATTTTCCGAGGTTCGAATCCCATGCGTCTTGATAAATACCTGTGCAGCTGCACCGACCTGACCCGCTCCATGGCCAAAAAACTGCTCCACAAAGGGGAAGTACAGTGCGATGGCGAAGTGGTGAAAGACCCGGGTTTCAAAGTGACCGACGACACCCAGGTGGTGCTGGAAGGGGTGCCGCTGGGGCCGGTGGCCACCCGCTACATTATGCTGCATAAACCGGCGGAGTTTCTCTGCTCCAATGTGGATGAGCTCTACCCATCAGTGCTGAACCTGATTGAGCTGCCCAAGCGCGAAACCCTGCGCATTGCCGGGCGGCTCGATGTCGACACCACCGGCTTGGTGCTGTTGAGTGAAGATGGCCAATGGTGCCACCAGATCACCTCGCCCCGTCGCCAGTGCAGCAAGCGCTACCGCGCCTGGCTGGCAGAACCGCTGGTGGCGGATGCCGAACAGCAGCTGGCACAAGGGGTGCAACTGCACAACGAAGAGGGGCTGACCCGTCCCGCAGAACTGGTGCGGATCAGCGATACCGAAGTGCTGCTGACCATCGAAGAGGGCAAGTACCATCAGGTGAAGCGGATGTTTGCCGCCTTAGGCAACAAGGTGGTGGCGCTGCACCGTGAAGCCATCGGTGCCATTGAGCTGGATGAAACGCTGGAGCCGGGCGAGTGGCGCCTGCTGAGCGAGGACGAAGCGCAGTCCGTTTACGGCGATTGATGGTTCGAACCGGCATCGGTGCCGATGGGATCACAGTGCCGCCGGTGACCATCCACTAAGATCCATTGCCTGATAACCGCTTTATCTATCAACCTGTTAGTTGATGGTGGAGCGGCTTTTTTACTTGTCACAAGGAATGACCATGAAACGACTCCGCCCCCTTCTTGGCCTGGCCGCAGCCCTGACCCTGGCCGGTTGCGCCAGCACCGAGGCCGATACCGCTGCCAGCCCTGCCGCCAACACCAACGCTGAGCCGGTGGTACTCGAGACTGGCGCGCAGGCGCTGGTGGACGGCACTTCGCCGGAAGCGATTCTTGAACTGGCGCGAGGTTACGGCTCCGCTGAGCTGGAGACCGACAGTGAGGGCGACCCGATGATCACCGGGCGCATCAATGGCACCCAGTACGTCGTCTACTTCTACGGCTGTGAAGCGGGCCAGTCCTGTCGTGAGGTTCAGTTTGTGGCGGCCTGGGCTGGCACCGACATGGACATGGAAGGGGTGAACCGCTGGAACGAGGAAACCCGTTACGGTAAGGCCTACATCGACCACGAAGGTGACCCGGTGCTGGAGTTTACGGTGAACCTGTATAAGGGCGTCACCCGCGCCAACCTGGACGACACCATCGACTGGTGGAAGGTGGCCATGACCGCCTTTGAAGAGCGCTTCTGAGGCTCGCTCTCCCGGGGCGTCTGAGGGCGCTCCGGGGGTCCTTCGTAAGAAAAATGTGAACAGGTGCTTGAATGGTGGTCGGGCAGGTTTCACAATGTCTAACGGAGTGCAGTTGACTCAATTTCTTTAACTTTCTTTGACCAAGGAGCCGGTCATGACCCTGATCCGAGCCCTGGCCGCCGCAACCCTGCTGGCGTCCACTCCCGTCCTCTCCGCCGACCTGGTGGATGCCACTGACCCTTCCGAAATCGTTAACCTGGCCCGTGGTTTTGGCTCAGCCAGCCTTGACGTGGACGGTGAAGGCGACCCGATGATCGTCGGCCGCATCAACGGCACTCGCTACGTGGTTTACTTCTACGGTTGCAGCAGTGGCCGTAACTGCCGTGAAATCCAGTTTAACGCGGCCTGGGGCAGCAACAACGTCTCCATGTCTGACATTAACGACTGGAACGAGTCCACCCGTTACGGCAAAGCCTACCTGGACAGCGATGGCGATCCGAACATCGAGTTCACCGTCAACCTCTACCGGGGTGTCAGCCGTGACAACCTGGAAGACACCATCGACTGGTGGAAGGTGGCGATGGAAACTTTCGAAGAGAACATGCTGTAAGCGCACCAGCGTGATGAAAAACGGGGCCGAATGGCCCCGTTTTTTGTTGTCGGGAGGCGAGGGCCGCAGAACCGGTCTACCTTTTCCCTAACTCATTGAGGGAGAAGCCCCTATGGCCATCACACTGCACCGAACCCTGCTGCTCAGTCTGTGCCTGCTGGCGCCGTCGGCCCTGGCTAACGAGGCCAAGCAAGCGGAGGCCGGTACCTTGCCCCCGGCAATGCTCGCCGCCTGTGAACAGCTCAAATCCGGCGACGCCTGCACCATCATTGGCCCCACCGGACTGGAAACCGGTGGGGTATGCATGAAACACCCGGACACTAAGCAGCTGTTTTGCCAGCCTGAGGGGATGCCGGATACCGTTATCCTGCAGCAGCCGACCCGCGAGTCACCGCCGGATCCTGTCCAATAGGCTGCCTCAGCTGACCGCTCACCTGCGTTAACCCCAGCGGCCCATCCGGGCTGTAGCCCTGCTCCAGCCAGTCAAACTGGCCATCGCTTTGCACCCTCAACACACTGCTGCTGCGGGTGCCGTAGTGTGGGCTGCGGATAAAGATGGGCGAGAGCAGGCGCTCCCACTCCAGTCCGATGCCGGTGTCGGGCAGCTGATGATCGTCAGGACGGTGGGTATCGCGAAGCCGGGCCAGTGCGGCATCGGGTGCCAGCTCCGGTTCCAGCATCGCTTTCAGGCGCTCCAGTTTGGGCCAGGGGGTATCCAGCGCCGCATTGCTGAGACCGTAGCGGCCCGGTGCCAGCAGCGTCGGGCCCGCGCCTCGGCCCGCACCTCGGTTAGAGCCGTACACCAGCCGGTTGCCGCGCACCAGCAGCAGGTTGACGCCACTGTACTGCTCGCCCTGCCAGTGTTCGAAAAACGCCATCGGGTCAGCATCACTGAGCAAGAAGTCAGTGATCAATGCCCCCCGGGAGCGCGGGCCGGGCGGTTGGCCCGGTTCACGCACGTTAGTCAGGGCAGCTAAGGCGCCGCGCTCCGACAGGCCTAGCCAGGTGCCTCCGGCCTGGACATCACGCCCTGCCCAGAGGCCGTTGTTCCAGCGTTGCAGGGGCTCAGTGGGGCGGGCAAAAAACTCGTCACGGTTGGCCCACAGCACCAGCGGTTGCGCGGTGCCGGGACGCCAGTCCAGCGCGATCAGGCACATTCGGGCGTGGTCACGTAGCGTTGCAGCTGCTGCTTCAGCACGTCAGGGATGGCGCACTTGCGCTTGGCGGCCACGTTAAACATCACGATCTCCGCTTCCCCAAGGGTGGTCAGCGCCTGTTGCTGTGCACTGAACACGCCGTACTCCATGGTAAAGCGGTCTTCGCCGATGTGGGTGATGCGGGCGCCCACCTGGAGTTGGTCCGGGTAGGTCACGGGGCGGCGGTAGCGGGCGCGGGTGTCGCTGAGCACCGGCGCGATGCCCATCTGCTGCAACTCGCCCATCAGGTTGAGTTGCTCGAAGAAGGCCAGTCGGGCGGTCTCGAAATAGCGGAAGTAGACCGCGTTATTGACGTGCTGGAGGGCATCCATTTCGCCCCAGGCTACGCGCACCGGCGCAGAAAAAGGGAAGGCTTGCTGAAACGATTCCATGTTCAAACACCTGTTTAGATTTTGGTGTTTCAGCGTAGCAGTGGGGCTCAGTCAGAACAACGCTTTTGCGCTCAGGTACGAGGCTCCGGGATCTCGCTCCAGCCGCTGTCCATGATGATGCCGCTCATATGGCGAAGGACATGGCCGCAGTTGTTGCAGCGAAATTCGTGTTCGGAGAAACCGCCATCCACGGTGCTCGCCTCATGGTGGGCAAACTCCTGCAGCTGTTCGTGGGGCTGGTCGTCCTGGTTGCTCAGTAGGTTCCGGCACTGTTGGCAAAGAGGCTGGCGCATAAACAACACTCCCAAAGTTGGTGTCCCTTGGGAGTGAGTATAGTTGTTGGCGCTTATCGCTGTTTGAGGCGGGCTTTAACGGCCTGTCGCAGGCGCAGCTGGCGCTCGGCACCGGACTGGTCGCTGGCGCGGTTAGTGCGGCCTTTGCGGTCGCGGAAGGCGGCCTTGCTGTTGAACTTGTCGACCAAAGCGTCGCGGTTGCGGGCTTCGTAGCCGGGCTGTTCCACACGGCGGATGCGCTGACCAATCAGGCGTTCAATCTGCACCGCAGTCAGCTCATCTTCCCGGCCCACCAGCGATACGGCATGGCCCTGCAGGCCAGCCCGACCGGTACGGCCGATGCGGTGCACGTAGTCCTCAGCCAGGAACGGCAGGTCGTAGTTCACCACGTGGGGCAGGCCCTGGATATCGAGGCCACGGGCCGCCACATCGGTGGCCACCAGTACCCGCAGTTTGCCCTCTTTAAACTCTTTCAACGCCCGGCGGCGGTTGCCCTGGCTGCGATCACCGTGGCAGACGCCGGTGGTCAGGCCGTCGTTGTTGAGCTCTTCGGCGATGGCGTCGGCGTGCTCTTTGTAGTTCACAAACACCAGCACCTGTTGCCAGTTTTTACGACCAATCAGCTCCGACAGCAGCTCGATCTTGCGGTCTTCATCGACCGGGTAGAACACGTGGGCGACGGTTTCGGCGGTGCGGTTCTCTTCGCCAACCGACACCATCTTGGGCTTTTTCAGCAGCTCTGCCGCCAGTTGCTTCATCTTCGGCGGGTAGGTGGCCGAGAACAGCATGGTCTGGTGGGGCAGTTTGATCTGGTCGCGGATGCGCTGGATATCGCCGATAAAGCCCATATCCAGCATGCGGTCAGCTTCGTCCAGCACCAGGTATTCCACCTGGGCGAGACTGACCATGTTCATCTCCATCAACTCCTGCAGGCGACCCGGCGTGGCCACCAGGATGTCGACGCCGGCTTCCAGCTGACGGGCCTGGCTGGCCATCTTCACGCCGCCGTATGCCACCGCAGAGGTGAACGGCAGGAACTGGTGGTACTGGGCCACGTTGTCCGCCACCTGCTGCGCCAGTTCACGGGTGGGGGCCAGGATCAGCCCGCGGACGTGACGGCGGCTGCGTTGCTGCGGCTTGTCCACCATGCTCTGCAGCATGGGCAGGGCGAACGCGGCGGTCTTGCCGGTGCCGGTCTGGGCGTTGGCCAGGATGTCGTGGCCTTTACGGGCCAGGGGGATCGCCTTCTGCTGAATCGGGGTCATCTTCTGATAACCACACTGCTCCAGCGCCTGGACGATCTCGGGGCAGAACCCCTGTGAGGCGAAACTCATGCTTGGATAACCTTGGAAAAATGCTGTGCTGATTATACGGGATCCACGGAGCGGCGGCACCTTAGCCAGCGCGCATCGCCAGTACGGTGGCCAGATCCAGCGGTTCCGGGTAGCGCACCAGTGCGGTTTCCTTCTGCTCCACCGCGTAGACGGACATGCGATCGGCCAGCTCGTTGCCCTCGATGCCAGCGTGGCCCGGCACGTGGGCCAGGGTGATGCGCCCCTTGAGGGTTTGCCAGAGGGCGTAGGCCTGTTGGATCAGCTCGAGGTTTTTGATTGGGTCGCCCTTGCGCGTCCAGCCCTGGGCTTTCCAGCTGTCGGCCCAGCGGCTGACGCAGTTGATGGCGTACTGGGAGTCGCACAGTACGGTCACGCTGGCCCCCTGATCAACCCCTCGCTGAGCCAGTTTCAGAGCGGCCAGCAGGCCGTTCAGTTCGGCGGTGTTGTTGGTGCCCATCGGCTGGTACAGGCCGTACCAGAGCTCAGTGACCTGACCCTGCTGGTAGAGCGACAGGCCGGTGCCCGCCTGACCGGGGTTGGGATCACAGGCGCCGTCGGCGTAGATGACCCAGTCGGTGTCAGGCAGGGCCGCGCTGGACGGTTTGGCAGCGGCCTTGGCTTTGCCCGCAGGCTTGGCGGCGGGTTTGGCGGACAGGGCTTTTTGATAGCCCATCTTGAGCGCGGCCTGAGCCTCCGCTTCGCTGGCGTAACCCTTGTACTTGGCCCCAGCCACGCCGCTGACGGCGGCTTCGGTGCTGGGCCAGTCGGTGAAGATCCCGGTCTGACGTCCTTGCCACACCACATAAAACTTTTTCTTGGCCACGCTGGCGATTCCTGAAGGGGTCGAATGGCGTGATCATACGGCAAAGTGCCGGGAATCAAAAAAGCTGAGCCAATAACCGGAGCGTTACCGTTTTACTCAATGCAGGTCCGCCAGGGGGGCGGTACCACCGGTTATCAAAGGAATTGAACATGCGCCCAATGGCCTGGGGTCCGGCGATTCGCCTGACTCGCCCTGCAACGATGTCCCGCCGCTGGATCGGTGTGGTGCAGGTGGTGGCTATCCCGATGGCTTACGCTGCCGTGGCTCAGCCCTCGGGCAGTCAGCTCAGCGTGATGGTGTTGCTGGCGATGGCATTGTTGCTGCTGTTCTGCCTGTGGCGCTATAACCTGCAGCTGAAACGCCAGGGCGCCATGATGACCCAGCTGTTGGATCACACCCCGACCCCACTGTTGGTGCTGGACCCGAAAGGCCGCATTCAGGGCTGGAACCGGGCCGCCACCCGGTTGTTTGGCTGGGAGCCGGATTCGGTGATGAACGAGCCGGTGGCCAAACTGCTGTGCGCCGAACCCCAGCAACGCCGCCTGACCCGGATGCTGAGCCGGCTGGCGAAGGAAGGGCACAGCCTGGAAACCGAGCAGCTGAATTGCACCCGCGACGGGCAGCCGCTGCACTGCCAGTGGCACCTGCAGGTGATGGCCGGCACCGTCAGCGATGAAGTGCTGATCCTGGCCACCGTTAATGACATCACTGAGCAGAAAGCGGTGGAGCAAAACTGGGTGCGGCTGGCGTCCACCGACCCTCTGACCGGCCTGGCCAACCGTCGCCACTTCCAGAGCCACTGCCGGGATGCGGTGCTGCGCAGCCAGGAGAGTGGTGCGCCCCTAACCCTGCTCTATCTCGACCTGGACGACTTCAAGCTGGTCAATGACCGCTTCGGTCATGAGGCCGGGGATGCGGTGCTGGCGGAGGTGGCTAAGCGGTTGCAGGGGTCCCTGCGGCTGCATGACCTGTTGGCCCGCATCGGCGGCGATGAGTTTGTGATCGTGCTGGAGGAGACCGATTTCGAACGGGCGGAACAGTTGGCTGGACGGATCAAGCAGGCGTTTGGCCGGGCGATTACACTGCCCGGTGGTGAACGGATCCACCAGGGGATCAGCATCGGCCTGGCCAGCTCGCCGGCGGATGGCAGCGATGCCGATGCCCTGATCAACGCCGCCGACCGCCAGATGTATCAGGCCAAGCAGGGCAAACTGCTGGCCCTGAGCCAGGCCAATGAGGTGTCAGCGTAACCCGATGCTGATCAGGGCCGATTCCGTGGCCCAGTTGTAACCCGCACCAATCACCATATGCTGGCCCAGATTCCAGCGCAGGCCGAGCTCGGCACCCCACCGGTAATCCTTATCTTCGGTCCAGACCGGACCGCAATCGGTGCACAACGGCATAATGCCGGTGGTGTGGTGGGTTTCCCGCAGGTAGTAGCTGGCTCCGCCATAGAGGTGCAGTGACGGCACCAGCGCATAGCTCAGGCCAAAGCGCCCCGCATACTGCTTCACCTTGCCCTGCTCCGGTTCCGGCAGGGACAGGGATTCGCTCGGCCCCCAGGCAAACCCGGCGTAGTAGCCCCAGCGTGGGTAGTTGGGGTCATAGTGGGTGGGCGCGATGGTGACCCCCCACAACGCATTGTCTGCGGCGTAGTAGTCCAGAGTCAGCGCCACATGGGGCTGCACTGCCGGGCCGGTTTCCTCACTTTGTTGACCCAGCATCTGGGCCAGGGCGGAGGGGGCAAACAGGACAAAGGGCAGGAGGGTGAGCAGGCGCATGTGATGGCTCAGGTGGCGTGAAATGGCGCGAGTGTCGCGTGTTTGCCCGGAACAGGGCAAAACCGGCAACCCGATCTGCAGGCAGGATCACGAGCTGACCTCGACAGGCGGGCGATAACCGGTTAATTCAGCGTCAGTTAGGCCACCATTGGTTAGGCTGGCGGGCTGCCAGGGCGCCCGTGCTGAGCTGAGCCGTGGTGATGGCCCCATCGGCGGGGCCCCCGCCTCCGTCGGTACAACAGGCGCATGATTTTCCGGAAAAATCCGCTAAGCTATCGCGTTTGAACCCTGACTACCGCCTGCCAGCTTTGAAAACCCCAATGCCGCCCATTCGTTTGTTGTTTTTGACCCTGCTGTTTGCCCTGTTGAGCGCCTGCAGCGGCACACCTTCGCCGGTTGAGAACGCGGCGACCCGGCCGATGGTGCGGGATGAGCGGGCCTTCGAAGCGCTGATTCAGCACTTTGCCAGTCAGGTCAAAGCGCAGTGGGGTGAGAATGACTACCTGGAGGCGAGCAAGCACGATTACGTCAAGTACATCGACGGCTTTCGCACCCGCGCCCACATCAACTTCGATGAGGGCAAAATCTGGGTCAGTACCATCGCCCAGAACCAGCCCCGCGAGAAGCTGCATCAGGCGATCGTGGAAACCCTGCTGATGCCCTCCGACCCCAGCGCCGTGCACATGTTCAGTGATGAGCGGGTGGAGCTGAAGGGCAAACCCTTCCTGCTCGGGCAGGTGGTGGATCAGGACAATCAGCCGATTGAATGGGCCTGGCGCGCCAACCGCTATGCCGACTACCTGATTGACCACAAGCTGCGTCAGGAAGCGCGCCCCCGGGGACAAACCTACTACGTTGAGATCGACATGGTGGCCAACCACCTGTCCCAGCGGGAGTATCAGTATGCCCCGCTGATCCGGGCGGCGGCGCGGCGCTACAACCTGCCGGAAGACCTGATCTACGCCATCATCAAAACCGAGAGCAGCTTTAACCCCTATGCGGTCAGCCACGCCGGGGCTTATGGCCTGATGCAGGTGATCCCCAAAACCGCCGGAGCAGACGTGTTCAAACTGGTGAAGGGCCGCAATGACATCCCCACCCAGTCATACCTGTTCAATCCGGCCAACAACATCGACACCGGCGCGGCCTACTTTCACCTGCTGAAAACCCGCTACCTGAAAGAGGTCCGCCACCCCACGACGTTGCACTACAGCATGATCTCCGCCTACAACGGCGGCACCGGCGGGGTGCTGGCCACCTTTGACCGTGACCGCAAACGGGCGATGCGCGACCTCAACAGCCTGCAACCGGATCAGGTCTACTGGGCGCTGACCAATCGCCACCCCAAGGCGGAAGCGCGCCGTTACCTGCAGAAGGTGTTGGCGTTCCAGCGTGAGTTCAATCAGGGCAAGCTTTAAGCCCGCACCTCGCCGCGCTCCAGCGCCAGCAGCCAGGCTTTGCGGTCCAGCCCTCCGGCGTAGCCGGTGAGGCTGCCGTTTTTGCCGATCACCCGATGGCAGGGGATCACAATGGCGATGGGGTTGGCGCCATTGGCGGCCCCCACGGCCCGCACGGCGGTGGGTTTGCCCATCACCTCGGCCTGCTCGCCGTAGCTGCGGGTCTGGCCGTAGGGGATGGTGCACAGCGCCTGCCAGGCACTCTGGCGGAACGGGGTGCCCGCCGGCGCCAGTGGCAGGTCAAAGTGCTGGCGTTGGCCGGCAAAATACTCCAGCAACTGCGCTTTGGCCTGCCGGGTCAGCGCGCTCTCTGTCGCCGCACTCTGGGGCTCGGTAAAGGTGACCGCCAGTATGGCCTGCGCATTGGCGTCGATAACCAGACGGCCCACCGGCGTATCCAGCCAGCTTTGATAGTGTTGAGTCATAACCGGTTCCACAGTTGAAAAGTGAGGTAGCTGCGCCAGGGGGCGGCGGCGTCCGGGTTCGCTTCCAGGCCTTGTTGGGCCAACGCTTTTTTGATGCCGAGATCGGTGCCGAGCCAGCGGTCCGGTTCTGACAGTCCCCGCATCCGCACATATTCCACGGTCCAGGGGCCAATCCCCTTCAGCGCCAGCCATTGGTTCGGATCTTCCTGCTGGCCGTGCTGCGCAACGTGGGCGGCGAAGCGGCGCAGGGTTTGGCGCCGACTGTCGGGCATCCCCAACCACGCCAGTGAGTCCTCAGCCAGTTGCTGCGGTGTGGGAAAGCCGCGCCGCTCCTCCTGCTTTGTCCCCAGCCGGTCAACCACCTTCTGCACCAGATTGCGGGCGGCCGCCACGCTGACCTGCTGGCCCAGAATCGCCCGCACGCCGGCTTCAAAAGGATCCGCGATGCCGGGCAGGCGCAGGCCCGGTGTCAGCAGCGGCGCCAGGCCCGGAATGGACGCCAGATGGGCGTCGATGGTGGCGATGTCAGCATCCAGATCCAACAGTCGGCGGATGCGCCCCACCCGCGCCAGCACGGGCTGCCCCGGCGGCACGGTCAGGGTCACCGCAAAGCCATGACGCTCCGGTTGGTGGCGGGCGGTGAAGTGGGCCAGCTGGCCATCCTCGGTCCACAGCGTGCGGCCATAGAAGTCGTCGCCATGCCACTCCAGTCCCGCAATGGCACGATGGGCCAGAAACCCCCGAAGTGGGGCCCAGGCGTAGGGCGGGCGGTAACTCAGAAACAGCGTCAGGTCGCTGCTCTGGCCCGCGGCGCTGCGTCGGATCTGGCCCGGCGTCAGCTTCAGCTGGCTGGCAAAGCAGTCGTTAAAGCGGCGCACACTGCCAAAACCGGCGGCGGCCGCCACCTCCGCCATCGGCAGGGCGGTATCGTGCAGCAGCTGCTTGGCCAGCATCAGTTGCTGGTGCAGTGCGTACTGTTTGGCACTGGTGCCGAGCCGGGTCTGGAACAGTTTGTTGAGGTAACGGGGGCTGATGCCCAGACGCGCAGCGAGTGCCGGAATGGTGCCGTCCACCAGCGCGCCTTCATCGATCAGGCGGATTGCCCGGGTCAGGGTAGTGTCACTGCCGCGCCAGGCGGGGGAACCGGGCGCACTGTCGGGGCGGCAACGAAGGCAGGGACGATAGCCGGCCTGGCTGGCGGCCAGGGCGGTGTCGAAGTAGCGGACGTTGTCCTCCTTCGGGGCGGTGGCCGGGCAGATGGGCCGGCAATAGATGCCGGTGGTGCGCACCGCAACAAAGAAGCGGCCATCGAAGCGAGGGTCCCGGGCCAGCCGGGCCTGGCGGTATTGATGTGATTCCATGGCGATGCGTACTGGACAATGATGGCCCCAGTGTAACCGAGGCCGGGCATCAGACTGGCCATTTTCGGAACCGAATGGCGAAATCTTCGGTTGCTGCCATTGGGCAAGGTCTCCCGGCCAATCCGACTCAGGGGCATTGGCCGCGCAGCAGTACACCGCGCTGGGTGGGGCGTTGCTCCAGAATGCGGTAACCGTCCAGACACAGTTGGTGCTGGTCCAGCTCCTGCTCCAGCAGGGCCATCAGTGTTTGGTCATCAATCCCCCCTTGTGGCACCGCGCTGCTGGCGGTGTCGCTGGTGGTCGGCGTCCCGCGTTCCCGTCCGCCGCGCTCCCGTTCACCCCCTTTGCCACCGCCACCACGACGGCTGCCCCGGCCGCTGTCGGCCTGAGGGGGCGCCGGGCGTGCTTTGGCCTCGGTGTCCGGGTCGGCGTAGTGCACCAGGGTAAAGTGCAGCCCGTCCGGGCCGGACTCGGTGTAGAACTGGTGGTTGGGGCTGGGGGAGCTGGCGCAGGCGGCCAGCAGGGAGACACTGACGAGGGGGATAACAGCGGTTTTGAGTGCGGGCATCGGGTCACATCCTGTGTGATTAACGGTGCCAGTATGAGTGCGAAAGCGGGGTGGAGTTTCGCTCTTTACCCCGCTTTACCCAAACCCCCCACAGGTTGACGTTGCCGCCTGTGGGGGGAGGGGACTCAGGCCGCGCAGGCCACCGGTTCGGGGCGCTGGTCGAGGCGACCGCTGAGACGGGTCAGGGCCAGGGCCAGCAGCACCACCAGGGCACCAATCCACGGGGTGTCCATCAGGCCACTGTGTTCCACCACCAGACCGCCGCCCCAGGCACCGAGGGCGATGCCCACGTTAAAGGCGGCGATGTTCAGCCCGGAGGCCACGTCCACCGCATTGGGGCTGTATTTCTGTGCCAGCTGCACCACGTACACCTGCAGCCCCGGGACATTGCCAAAAGCAAACGCGCCCCACACCAGTACGGTCAGCACTGCGCCCACCTGGCTGTACGCGGTCAGGCTCAGGGCCAGCAGCACGGCGGCCAGGCCGGTGAAGATCAGGGTCAACGCACCCACCGGCCCTTTGCGGTCAGCCAGCTTGCCGCCCCAGATGTTGCCGATGGCCACGGACACGCCGTACACCAGCAGGATGGCGCCGGTCAGGCTGGCACTGAATCCGCTGACCTGCTCCAGAATGGGGGCCAGATAGGTAAAGGCGATAAAGGTGCCGCCGTAGCCCAGTGCGGTGATGGCATACACCAGCAGCAGGCGGGGCTGGGTCAGCACCTTGAGCTGGTCGCTGAGTTTGGCCGCTGGCGGCTGCTTGAGGTTGGCGGGGATCAGCAGGGCACTGCCAATCAGGGCCACCAGGCCGAGGCCGGACACCACCAGGAAGGTGGTCTGCCAGCCAAACAGCTGGCCGATGTAGGTACCCAGCGGCACACCGGTCACCAGGGCCACGGTCAGGCCGGTAAACATAATGGCGATGGCGGAGGCTTCCTTATCTTTGCTCACCAGGCCAGTGGCCACGGTGGAGCCGATGGAGAAGAACACCCCGTGGGCCAGACCGGTCAGCAGCCGGGCAATCACCAGCGCGTTGTAGCCGGGAGCCTGCCAGGCCAGCAGGTTGCCCAGTACAAACAGGGTCATCACCGACAGCAACACGGTTTTGCGCTGCCAGCGGCTGGTCAGGGCGGTCAGCACCGGCGCGCCAATGGCAACGCCCAGGGCATAGAGGCTGACCAGCAGGCCAGCGGAGGGAACAGACACCCCGAGGTCGGCGGCCATGGTGGGGATCAGGCCGACAATCACAAACTCGGTGGTGCCAATGGCAAAGGCGCTCAGGGTCAGCGCCAACAGGGCAACAGGCATGGGAATCACTCATTCAACGGGTTTTCGATGGCGGCGATTATGGGCGGGGTCACCTTTGTGAAAAATGCTACATTGAGCAAAAGACTTTTGTTGGAACCGTAATGAAAACCCGCTCCGATGACCTTCAGTGTTTTCTCGCCGTGGTGGACGCCGGCAGTTTTTCTGCGGCGGCCGAAGCGCTGGATCTGCAGGTGGCCCGCATCTCTCGTGCCGTCACCCGATTGGAGCAGCAGCTGGGCACCACGCTGCTTAACCGCACCACCCGGCGGCTGGAGCTGACCGAGGAGGGGGCCACCTTTGCCGACGCGGTGCGGGCCGGACTGGCCCAGCTGGATGCGGCGGAGGAGGCGGTGGCTCAGGTGGCGGGGCGCCCGGTCGGGCGTTTGCGGGTGGACGCGGCCAGCCCGTTTATCCAGCACCAGCTGTTGCCGCACCTGGCGGCGTTTCGCCAGCGCTACCCGGAGATCCGGCTGGAGCTGTCCGCCAGTGAAGGGATCATCGACCTGCTGGAGAAGCGCATCGACGTGGCGATCCGCATCGGCACTCTGTCGGACTCCACCCTGCATGCGCGCCCGCTGGGGCGGTCTGCCCTGCACCTGGTGGCAGCGCCGGACTACCTGGCCCGTCAGGGCGTCCCGGACAGCGTTGACGCGCTGGATGGGCACAGCCTGCTGGGCTTTATTCCCCCCTCGCGGCTGAACCAGTGGCCACTGCCCGGGACGGCTCCGATCCGGCCTGCGGTGGCAGTCAGTAACGGCGAACTGCTGCGCCGGATGGCGCTGGACGGTCACGGCATCGCCTGCCTGTCCCACTTTATGGTGGCGCAAGATCTGGAGGCGGGTCGCCTGATGCCGGTGCTGGGGGAGGCGCTGGAGCCGCTGGCAGAGCGTGAGCGGGTCAACGCGGTGTTCTATCAAAACAGTGTGTTAGCGGAGCGGATCCGCGTATTTCTCGACTTTATTCAGCCCCGCCTGAGGCTGTAGATTGGAACGGCAGATCAGAACTGGAGCTTGATCATGAGTGACACCCTTAGCGGATTGCTGCACGCCCTGTTGCTGGATGGCAACGGGGGAGGACGTGCCCTCACCTGGCCTGAAGTGCAGCAGTGGACCCCGGCACAGGGGGTACTCTGGCTGCACCTGGATTACAGTGAGGCGGCGGTGCAAACCTGGCTGGAACAGGATGAAACCGTGCCGCCACTGGCCCGGGCGGCGTTGCTGGCGGAGGACAGCCGGCCCCGCTGCAGTCCAATGGGGGAGGGGTTCCTGATGGCCCTGCGTGGCGTCAATCCCCGCCCGGAATCGGACCCGGATGATCTGGTGTCACTGCGCCTGTTCCTGACCGAATCCCGCCTGATCACCACCCGCCGCCGCCCGCTCGAAGCCACCGCAGAGATTGTGGGAAAGGTGCAGCAGGGGATTGGTCCGAAGGGCAGCATGGCTTGTGTGGTGGCGCTGGCCCAGGCCTTGGTGCAGCCGATGGAGGCGATAGTCGACACCTTTGAGGAGCGCATTGACGGGCTGGAGGAGTCGCTGGTGGCGGAACAGGGCGAGGTGGACCGCAACAGCCTGACCCAGCTGCGCCAGCAGGTGATCGCCCTGCGCCGCTACCTGTCACCGCAGCGGGAAGCGCTGTCGCGGCTGGCCAGTGAGCGCCAGCCCTGGATACCCGCCCGGCATCAGCTGTGGCTGCGCGAAGTGCTGGACCACCTGTCACGCCATATTGAAGGGATCGACGAGGTGCGCGAGCGGGCCGCGCTGATTCAGGAGGAGCTGCTGGGGCGTGCCTCGGAGGAGTTGAACGGGCGGATGTATATGCTCTCCATCATCGCCGCCATCTTCCTGCCATTGGGGTTTCTGACCGGGCTGCTGGGCATCAACGTGGGGGGCATTCCGGGTGAGGGGGAACACTGGGCGTTCTGGGCCGTGGTGTTCGGTATGTTTGCGGTGGTGGCGTTGCAATTGTGGTTATTGCGCTGGAAACGCTGGCTCTGACCTACACTGAGGCAAGCGAATCAGACGGATAGGGGGAGAACAATGCCAGCAAGTGGCCCGATACAGGTGCCCGTCGAGGGCTTTGTTTCCTTCACCATCGCCATCCTGCTGCTGTTTATCGGCAAATCGATAACCCAGCGTTCGCCGCTGCTGCGCAAGTACTCCATTCCGGAACCGGTGATTGGCGGCTTTGTCTGCGCCGCCACCGTGGCCGTGCTCTATTACGTGTTCGGCCGCCAGATCGAGTTTGATCTGGAGGCCCGCGATGCCCTGCTGCTCTACTTTTTTGCCGGCATCGGCCTGCGCGCCGATATTGCCACGCTGGTAAAGGGAGGCCGGCCGCTGTTTACCCTGTTGCTGCTGGCGTCCAGCTTTATCGTGCTGCAAAACCTGCTTGGCATGGCGGTGGCTGGCGGGTTTGGCATGGACCCGAAAGCCGGATTGTTGTCCGGCTCCATCAGCCTGACCGGCGGGGTCGGCACCACGCTGGCCTGGGCGCCCACCTTTGTCGATGAGTTGGGCATCGCCAATGCCATGGAGCTGGGCATCGCCTCCAACACCGTGGGATTGATCGCCGCCTGTGTGATTGGCGGCCCCATCGCCCGCTACCTGATCCAGCGCCACCGCATCCAGCCCTCCGGCGATAACGATCTGGACATCGGTATCCAGCACGATGATGAGCACCGCACCCACCTGAGTTACTACGGCGTGTTGTGGGCCTGGCTCTGGCTCAACGTCTGCCTGATGCTGGGTTACAGCCTGAATGAAACTCTGGAGGAAGCGGGCGTCAAACTGCCGATGTTTGTCAGTTGCCTGATCGCCGGCATCCTGGTGGGGAATTTGGGTCGCTGGCTGAGCCGCAACCGCGAACGGCAATGGGCCGACGAAGGGCAGCAGGGCTTAGCGCTGATCTCCGACATCTGTTTGGGGATGTTCCTGACCATGGCGTTGATGGGCCTGAAGCTGTGGGAGCTGGAGGGGCTGCTGGGCTACCTGTCCATCGCCATGGGGACGCAGATCGCCCTGTCGATCAGCTTCACCCTGCTGCTGGTGTATCGCCTGATGGGGAAAAACTACGATGCGGTGGTGGTCAGCGCCGGTTTTGGCGGCATCACCCTGGGGTCTACCGCCACCGCCATCGTCAATATGACCGCCGTGACCCAGCAGTACGGCGCCAGTCACCAGGCCTTTATCATCGTGCCGCTGGTGTGCGGCTTCTTTATCGACATCGTGAACGCGCTGGTGATTGGCTTCTTTGTCGGGCTTTAGGTGGCCGGTTCGAAGATCACGTAGATCTTCTGGCAGGTTTCCACCACCTCCCACTCTCCCTCAAATCCGGCGGGTACCACAAAACGGTCGCCCGCTTTCAGTTCCCGCTCATTGCCCTGGTTGTCGCGGACAATGGAGCGCCCCTCCAGAATCTGGCAAAACTCATGCTCGCTGTAGCTGACCTTCCAACACCCCGGCTCTGAGCGCCACACCCCGGCATGGAACTGGTTGCTGGGGTCGGAATAGTGGTTCCAGAGTTCGTTGACCGGTGCGCCCGTTACCCGCCGCTCCTCGGCGGGTTGATAGCGCTCGTAGTCGCCCTGTTGCTCGTCAAAAAAGACCCATTCCTTGAGTGTGTTCATGGCACTTCCTGTGGTGATTAGAATAATAAACGAGCGGTTAATATAGCCGGATTTTGGGGCGGGGATCCACGGGGAAAAACGTCCGGAAAAAGTCGCTTGCCGGCAAGCGCGGAGTCGGGCAAGCTGTCCGCCCCGGCGCCGCCGGGCCTGAACCACGTTTTGGGGGCGGTCCCCCGGAGATGCTGAACCCGTGTGTCGTTTTATTCTTTATCGGGGTGCCGAAACCCTGATGTATCCGCTGTTGTACGACGCGGAGAATGGCCTGGTGGCCCAGAGCAAAAATGCCCAGAAACGCAAAAAGCCGCTGAACGCCGATGGCTTTGGTCTGGGTTGGTATACCGGCCACGGTGACCCGGAACCCGCCACCTTTGTGAACGTTGACCCGGCCTGGAGTAACCGCAACCTGGCGATGATCGCCGGTAAGGTGCCGACCCGCCATTTCTTTGCCCACGTGCGCGACGCGTCGGTGGGGATGCCGGTCAGTCAGGCCAACTGCCACCCGTTCAGCTTTGGTCGCTACCTGTTTATGCATAACGGCCGACTGGACCGCTTTGACAGCTTTAAGCGGGCCCTGCAGAAGGAGCTGTCCGACGAGGCGTTTGGCCTTATCGAGGGCAACACCGACTCCGAGCACGCCTTTGCCCTGTTTATGGACACCCTCGGTTTTAAGACCGAGTGCACCCCGCAACAGATGGAGCAGGCGCTGCTGCACACCATCGAGAAGATCATGTGGCTGCGTCAGCGCGCCGGTGCTGACACCAACGCCTTCATCAACTTCGCCGTATCCGACGGTGAGCACATGCTGGCGACCCGCTTCAACAGCGACCACTCGGTGCAGCCTGCGTCGCTGTTTATGGCCCACGGTGTCACTATCTGCAATCAGGATGGCTTTAAGCTTAAGCGCGCCAAAGCCGGAGAAACCGCCGCGGCGATGATCTGTTCCGAGCCGCTGACCGCGCAAAAATCCCTGTGGCAGAAAGTGGAGCGCAACCACCTGGTGCGCTCACTGCCGGACGGCAGTCTTGAGCAGGTGCCGCTGGCCCTGCCGCAACAGGCCGACCTGCGCCGCTACTGGTAAGCCTGACCGCCACAAAGCGCCAGTGTCCTACCCGGCTTAGACCAAGCGGGGATTGAGACGCTGGCGCTTTTGTTTTAGGTTCGGTGATTCACCCCCGGGCCGGATGCCCATCGAGGACAGGGAAGCCATGTACCAGCCAGACTGCATTCTGATCGCCGATGACCACCCGCTCTATCGTGCCGCGCTGGCGGACCTGCTGCGCCGCTACTACCCCGATTGCGCGTTGGCGGAGGCGGACGGGGCGGAGCCGTTAAATCAGGCGCTGCGGACCGGGCCGGAGCCGGACCTGTTGCTGCTCGACCTGCACATCCCCGGCGCCAAAGGGTTTCAGACCCTGCTGCAGATCCGGGAGCAATACCCGGCCCTGCCGGTGGTGGTGATCTCCGGTCAGGAGGACGACGCCACGGTGGCGCAGGCACGCCAGTGCGGGGCGGCGGGGTTTGTGCCCAAGTCCCGGCCAGTGGAGGCGATGCTGGATGCCGTGGCCGCGGTGCTGGATGGGGCCCAGTGGTGGCCGCAGAGTGCCGAAGGCGGTGAACTGGATGAGATGGCGGTGCGCATCGCCTCCCTCTCGCCCCGTCAGCACCGCATTTTGATGCTGTTTGCCGAGGGGCTGCTGAATAAGCAGATTGCCACCCGGCTGGGGCTGTCCGAAGCCACGGTAAAAGCCCACGCCAGCGCCATCTTCCTCAAGCTCGGTGTGCGCACCCGCACCCAGGCGGTGATCGCCCTGCAATCTCTTCAGCCGGAACGCTCGCTCGATTCCGCTACGTAGTTCTGTTTCCACTCGCGCATCAGCAGCGCACTCATCATCGCCCGCAGTGCTGCGGGTTTCACCAGTTTACGCAGGAAGCCGTACCCCTGCTCCCGCGCCTCAGTCACCACCTGTTCATCGGTGGTGGCGCTGATCAGAATTCCCGGCAGGGCATGCCCCACCACCTGCTGCAGCGCTGCCATCAGGCTCAGTCCGTCGGCGCCTCGGTCGAGTTGATAGTCCACCAGCATGATGTCGACCGGATGACGTCGGCAGCACTGCTCCGCTTCCTCCGGGTCACTGGCGGTCATCACCTCGCACTGCCAACGGCTGAGCAGGGCGGCCATCCCAGCCAGCACTTCCGGGTCGTTATCGACGCACAGCACCCGTACCCCCTGCAGGGTGATGGGGTCCGCCTGCACCGGCGCACTCTGCACCGGCGCATTGACCCTCGGCAGGCTGAGCCGGAAACGGCACCCCTGTCCCGATTCGCTTTGCAGCTGCAACGGGTGGCCCAGTAGCTGAGCGAGCCCGCGGGCGATATTCAGGCCCAGCCCCAGCCCGACCTGGCCGTTGTCATTAAGCCGGGTAAAGGCTTCGAACACCTCGGCCTGTTTCTCCCGGGGGATGCCGGGGCCGTTGTCGATCACCTCGATATGCAGCTGGGCACCCCGGCGGCAGCCCAGCAGCACGGTGCTGCCCGGCGCGTGCCGCAGGGCGTTGGCCAGCAGGTTTTGCAGGATACGGCGCAGCAGGGCGCGGTCACTGTGCACCCACACCCCACTGTTGACGCAGCGGAAGCGCACCCCACTGCCGGGGGCCAGGGCAGTAAACTCCTGGGCCAGGTCATCCAGCAGGGTTTGCAGGGCAAAGGGTTCCGGTTTGGGCACAATGGCGCCGCTCTCCAGCCGGGCCATGGCGTTGAGGTCCATCAGCAGCTCATTGGCGGTCTGCAGCGAGCGGTCGATGCGGGCGACTTGAGCCTGCTGCTCCGGCTTCAGTTCCGGGTCCTCCAGCAGGGTGGAGGAGAACAGCCGCGCCGCCGACAGCGGTTGCAGCAGGTCATGGCTGCACGCTTTCAGGTATTGGCTTTTCTGGTGGTGGGCGGCTTCCGCCTGCTGGTGGGCCGCCGCCAGTTTGGCGTTGGAGCGGGCCAGCTGGGCGTTGGCCTTGGCCAGCTTGTCACTGCGCTCCGACACCAGCTGTTCGAGATCGAGGTTCTTCTCCGTCAGCAGGGCTTCGGCCTGGCGGTAGACGGTGATGTCGGTAAACAGCATCACAAAGCCGCCATCCGGCATCGGGTTGCCTTCGATGCGGATCACTGTGCCATCGGGCATCTGCCGCTCTGAACTGTGGCGGCTGCCCTGGCGCAGGAACGCCAGTCGGCGCTCAACCTGATTGGCGATCTCCGCGTCGTCATCCAGGGTCTGGCCCAGGTTGTAGGCGATAAGGTCCGCCACCGGACAGCCGGGGTAGATCAGCGCCTTGGGGTACTGGAACAGTTTGAGGTAGCGGTCGTTCCAGGCCACCAGCCGCTGGTTGTGGTCGGTGACCGAGATCCCCTCCGAGGCGTTTTCGATGGCGCTCTGCAGCACCTCCTGGCTCAGCGCGGTGCGCTGGCTCGACGCCTCCTCCACCAACTGCACCACCTCCTCCAGCGCGATATGCCGACCCTGCAGGGCGCAGGAGAGCACCAACCGGGCGGAAGCTGAACCCATCACTGTCGCCAGCAGCTTCTCGGTGTAGAGCAGCAGGGTGTCGTTATCGTTGGCGGGCAACCCGGCAAAGGCACGATGGGCTTTCTCTTCACCGACAAAACGCGCGGCCAGCAGCTGCAGTTCATTGGCGCTGACCCGGCGCGGCAGGCCGCCCAGTCCGGATTCTCCGGTGGGGCGTTCAAAGAAATGGGCCATCTGGATCTGCTCCCGCACCGAGGGGCGGGTCAGCACCGAGACGGCCCACATCAGCAGGGCGTTCACCCCCAGCCCCAGCAGGGTGGCCAGGGTGGTGGGGGTAAAGGCGCTGTCGGCAAAGGGGTGAGGGTAGAGGCCGAGTTGCGGCAGCAGGTTCAGCAGCAGCCACAGGCTGAAGCCGGCGCTGATCCCCACCAGCACCCCCGGCAGGGTGATGCGGCGCCAGAGGAAGGCGGCCAGCAGCGGCGGGCCGATCTGGGCGATGGCACCAAAAGCCACCTCGCCCAGCGAGGCCAGGGTATGGGGTGGCGCAATAAGGAACATGCCGTAGGCCAGCGCAATCACCACCATCACCAACGCTTTTCTCACCCCCAGCAACTGGGTGCGGAAGCGTTGAAACTGGGTGTTTTCCAGATCGCTGCGGCGGAACAGGGCAGGGAACACCACTTCGTTGCTGAGCATGATGCTGAGCGCCATGGTGGAGATGATCACCATGGCGCTGGCGGCGGAGATGGCCCCCAGAAAGCTCAGCAGGCTGAGCCAGTCATGGCCGTGGCTGGCGGGCAGAAACAGCACGTAGGCGTCGGTGGCCACCGAGTCACCATACAGCAGCTTCCCGGCCAGCCCGAGCGGGGCGGCAAACAGCGCGAACACCGCCACATAGGCGGGAAACAGCCAGCGACTCAGGCTGGCCTGCTGCGGCGATTTGAGTTCCACCATGGTGACCTGAAACTGGCGCGGCAGGCAGAGAAAGGCGAACACCACCACCACCGTCAGCCCCGCCATCGACACCAGTGCGCTGGGGGTGGGGTTCAGCAGTGCGGGGTCGGCGGCGCGGGTTTGCGTGAGGATCTCCCCCGGCGAGTCAAACGCCACAAAGCAGACAAACAGGCCCACCACCAAATAGGCCACCAGCTTAAGCAGGGACTCGAAGGCGATGGCCACCATCACCCCTGGATGGCGTTCGGTCACGTCGATGGTGCGCACCCCAAATACGATGGTAAAGCCCGCCAGGATTCCGGCCACCACCAGTCCCAGCTGCCACGGGCTGAGCATCGGGTCCTGACGCAGGATCAGGTAGGAGTTGACGATCGCCTTAAGCTGCAGGGCGATGTAGGGCAGGGTGCCAATCAGTGCCACCAGGGTCACCAGTAACGCCAGCCGCTGCGACTTGCCGAAGCGCGCGGCCAGCAGGTCAGCGATGGAGGTGATATTGAGCCGGAGGCTGACCCGGATCAGCCGCTGAATAAAGGGCCAGGCCAGCAGGAACAGCAGGATGGGGGCGAGGTAAACCGGCAGGTAGGAGAAGTCGCCAACCGCCGCCTGGCCGGCGGTGCCGAGAAAGCCCCAGGAGGTGCAGTAGACCCCAAGGGAGAGCGCGTAGATCAATCGCTGAGCCTGCTCCGCCAGACGGTGGCGGTATCGGTCACCCAGGTAGGCAATCAGGAAAAGCAGGCCGATATAGCCCAGGCTCACGCCCACCAGCAGCCAGTTCGCAAACATAACATCCCTGTTGTTCGGATTCTGGGGCGATACGGCTGCCCTCGGGTTTGCCAGTGTACCCAACCCCATCGGGGTGTGGGCAGCATTTTGACCCCTATACCTTGGTATTAGTCCGTCCGGATTAGGTCCTGCGACTTAGGCCGCTTTGCCAATTGTCCGGTTGGCGGGATTTGCCGATGTTGGCCCCCAGACACAACTGAGGGAACACACCATGTCTGCAACCCACACCAAGGCCCTGGCGGCCGCCGGACTCACCCTGGCGCTGGCCGCACCCAGCCAGGCCGGTTTCGAGATCGACATTACCGACAACGACAAGCTGATCTTCGGTGGTTACATCAAGATGGACGCCCGCTATGTGGACGGCGATGTGGCTTACCGTGATTTCTGGATTGGCACCGGTACGCCGCTGGAGGAGGATGCCAGCCAGTTCCGCATCTTCGCCAACGAAACCCGCTTTAACACCAAGTACATCCACGGCGATGTGACCGGCTTTATCGAGATGGATTTCCTCGGTGGCGGCGGTAACGAGGTGATCTCCAACTCCTTCCACCCCCGCATCCGCCACGCCTTTATCAGTTACAAGGGCGTCACCGCCGGCCAGACCTGGTCCACCATCATGAACACCAGCGCCATCCCGGAAACCGCGGACTTCGCGGGGGCCACCGTGGGGCTGGCGTTTATTCGCCAGGGCCAGATCCGCTACAGCACCGGCGGCTTTGCGGTGTCCATCGAGAACCCTGAGTCCTGGGGCGGCGACACCAGCAACGACCGTCTGCCGGACGTGGTGGCCAAGTACACCCTGAAAGGGGACTGGGGCAACGTCTCTCTGGCGGGTCTGGGCCGTGAGCTGAACACCAACGGCGGCAACCGCGAAACCGCGTTTGGTGGTTCGCTGGCGGCGCGCATCAACACCTTCGGCAAAAGTGACCTGCGCCTGCAGCTGCACTACGGCGAGCTGGGCCGCTACATCAGTGTGGGCGGCGCCCAAGATCTGGTAGGTGAAGAGGTGGAGAACGTCACCGCCTACCTCGCCGCTTATCGCCACTTCTGGACCGACACCCTGCGCAGCACCTTCCTCTATGGCCGGGTCGAGACCGACGAAGCCAACATCGATAACGACCAGTGGAGCGTCAACGTCTTCCAGGACCTGAACAAGTTCCTGTCGGTGGGCTTTGAAGTGGGCAACTTCGCCATGAACGAGTCGGACGCCGACTCCTACTACGGCCAGTTCTCCATGCGTTACGCGCTGTGATTGACCGGCGGTGCTCCGGCACCGCCCCTTCCGCAATGGCCGCGCTGGCGCGGTCGCTGATAGGAGCAGGAAATGACCGATTCCATCCTCAAGGTTGAGCACGTCTCCCTCGCTTTTGGCGGGGTTAAGGCGCTCACCGATGTCAGTTTCGAGGTGCCGCGGGGTGCGGTGTTTTCCATTATCGGCCCCAACGGCGCCGGCAAAACCTCGATGCTCAACTGCATCTCCGGCCGCTACCGGCCCCAGGCCGGTGCGATCCACTTTGATGGCCACGACGTGACCCGACTGCGCCCCAATGACCGGGCCGATCTGGGTATGGGCCGCACCTTCCAGAACCTGGCCCTGTTCGGCCATATGTCGGTGCTGGACAACATCATGGTGGGACGCCACCACCTGATGAAAAACAACTGGCTGACCGGCCCGCTGTACTGGTTCTCCCCGGCTCAGAAGGAGGAGCTGGCACACCGCCGCGAGGTGGAGGAGATCATCGATTTCCTCGAGATCAGCCACGTCCGCAAGGCGGTGGCGGGCAACCTCTCCTACGGCCTGCGCAAGCGGGTGGAGCTGGCCCGGGCCATGGCACTGAAGCCGAAGATGATCCTGCTGGATGAACCCATGGCGGGGATGAACCTGGAGGAGAAGGAGGACATGGCCCGCTACATCCTCGACCTCAACGAGGAGTTCGGCATCACCGTGGTGATGATTGAGCACGACATGGGGGTGGTGATGGACATCTCCCACGAGGTGATGGTGCTCGACTTCGGCAAGAAGCTGATCAGCGGTGACCCGGACGTGGTGATGGCGGATGAGCACGTCAAACGGGCCTACCTCGGCCTTGAGGATGAACAACTGCAGGAGGCGGGATAAATGACGCAACCTTATGACGTGGCCAGGATGCCGTTTGATACCGGCGCGCTGGACACCTTCCCCAAACTGCTGCGCCACAATGCCCTGCACTGGCCCAATGAAGTGGCCATGCGCGAGAAGGAGTTCGGCATCTGGAACGAGTTCAGCTGGGCTGACTACCGTGACCGGGTGAAGTGGATGGCGCTGGGGCTGAAGCACCTGGGCATCGGCCGCGACGACACCATCGCCCTGCTGGGGGACAACCGTCCGGAGTGGGTGTGGGGCGAACTGGCTGCGCACACCCTGGGCGGCTTCTCCATCGGCATCTATCAGGACTCCCTGCATGAAGAGGTGGCCTTCCTGATCAACAGCAGCGCCACCAAGGTGGTGATCGCTGAAGATGAGGAGCAGTGCGACAAGCTGCTGGAGCTGGAGGACCAGATCTCCGGCGTCGAATACATCGTCTACTGCGACCCCCGTGGCATGCGCAAATACGACGACAAGCGGCTGGTGGACGTGGAGGACCTCTACCGTCTCGGCCGCGATCTGGACAGCCGCGAACCCAGCGCGTTTGACAACCTGGTGGACGCCACCGACCCGGACAAGGTGGCGATCTACTGCACCACCTCCGGCACCACCTCCAAGCCCAAGATCGCCCTGCTTCAGGGGCGCCAGTTCCTGTCCCACTGTGCCGCCTACCTGCGGGCCGACCCGCGCCAGCCCGGCGACAACTACGTCTCGGTGCTGCCGCTGCCCTGGATCATGGAGCAGGTCTACGCGGTGGGCCAGGCCCTGATTGCCCGCCTGGTGATCAACTTTGTTGAGGAGCAGGAGACCATGATGGCCGACCTGCGGGAGATCGGGCCCAGTTTTGTGCTGCTGGCGCCCCGGGTGTGGGAGCAGATCCTGGCGGACGTGCAGGCCCGGATGATGGATTCCACCCCGCTCAAGCGGGCGCTGTATGACTTTGCCATGAAGCGCGCCGAACGGGCGCTGGCGCAAGGCAAGCCATCCCGCCTGGCCGAGTGGTTGCTGATGAAGGCGCTGCGGGACCGCCTCGGCTTCTCCTTCCTCAAATCCGCCGCCACCGGCGGGGCCGCGATGGGGCCGGACACCTTCCGCTTCTTCCAGTGCATCGGAGTACCGCTGCGCCAGCTGTATGGCCAGACCGAGATGGGTGGCGCCTACGTCATCCACCCGGCTGACGACGTCGATTACGACAGTGTCGGGCTGCCGTTCGACAACGCCGAAGTGAAGGTGATCAATGCCGACAGCGAAGGGCTGGGGGAAGTGGTGGCGAAAACCGAAGGGATGTTCTGTGGCTACCTCGGCAACGACGCCGCCTACGCCGAAGATGTGCGCGAAGGCTGGATGCACACCGGCGACGCGGGCTACTTCAAAGACTCCGGCCACCTGGTGGTGATCGACCGCATCAAGGATCTGGCCCACACCAGCGCCGGGGTGCAGTTCTCGCCCCAGTACATTGAGAACAAGTTGAAGTTCTCCAGCTTTATCGGTGAAGCGGTGATCCTCGGCAACGACCGCCCCTACCTCTCTGCCATTCTCTGCATCCGTTACGCCATCGTCTCCAAGTGGGCAGAGCGTCAGGGCCTGGCCTTTACCAACTACACCAACCTCGCCGGTCAGCCGGAGGTGTACGCCAAGCTGGCGGAAGAGGTGGAGAAGGTGAACGCCTCCCTGCCACCGGCCCAGCAGATCGCCAAGTTCGTGCTGCTCTACAAAGAGCTGGACGCGGACGACGGCGAGCTGACCCGGACCCGCAAGGTGCGCCGTGGCGTCATTGCTGACAAGTACGGCGACATCATCGAGGCGATCTACGACGACGCCGAACAGGTGGAGATCGACACCGTGATCCGCTTCCAGGATGGCAGCCAGTCCCGGATCCAGACTCAGCTGCCGGTGGAGACCCTGCGATCCGATGCCAATGCCCCCCGCAACGACTCGCTAAGGAGAGCGTCATGAATTTCGAACTGCTGCTTCAGCTGGTGATCAATGGCCTGATCGTGGGCCTGCTCTACGGGGTGGTGGGGATGTGCTTTGTGCTCGTCTACAAGTCCACCCAGATTGTGAATTTTGCCCAGGGGGAGTTCCTGCTGGTGGGAGCCTGGGTGTGCTGGGCGCTGCTGGTCTATCTGGAGCTGCCCTTCCTGGTGGGCTTCCTGCTCAGCCTCGCTTTTATGGCGGTGTTCGGGGTGGCGCTGCAGATGATTGTGCTGCGGCCGATGATTGGTGAACCGATCATCTCCGTGATCATGGTGACCATCGGCCTCTCCATCTTCTTCCAGTCACTGGTGAAGTGGATCTTCGGTGTGGCCCCGGCCAACTACCCGCCCATCTTTGAGACCCAGTCGGTGTCGATTTTCGGCCTGAACATCGAGCTGGCCTATCTGCTCAGCACCGTGATTGCGCTGTTTATCATGGTGGGTTTCTACCTCTTCTTTAAGCACTCCAAGCATGGCCTGGCGATGCGTGCCACCGCCTTTAACCAGCAGGTGGCCCAGAGCCTGGGCATCTCAGTAAAGCAGGTGTTCGCCATGAGCTGGGGCATTGCCGCCACCGTGTCGGCCACCGCCGGGGTGGTGATCGGCATGGTCAACGGCGTGTCCGACTCCCTGTCGGTGATGGGCATCAAGGTGTTCCCGGCGGTGATTCTCGGCGGCCTCGACTCCATCGTTGGCGCCATCGTTGGCGGCATCATCATCGGTGTGCTGGAAAACCTGGCGGAGTTCTTCGACAGCCAGTACTTCCACCTCGGCAACATGTACGACATCGCCCCGTTCTACGTGCTGCTGCTGATCCTCTGGTTCAAGCCCTACGGCTTGTTTGGCACCCGCGATATCGAGCGGATCTGATCGACATTCACAACAAGTGATAAGGAGAGCGTTATGTCGAGCCTGGCGATGCGCCCGTGCGGGGATTTCCGTACCAGCTACAAGCAGGACAACACCATTTTTGAAACCGGCACCATCCGGGCCCTGGCGGTGGCGTTTATCGCCCTGGCCTGCAGTGCGCCCTGGGTGCTGGATGCCTACTACCTGACCCTGTTTATCCAAATCAGCTACCTCGGCATTGCGGCCCTGGGCCTCAATATCCTGGTGGGTTTTACCGGCCAGATCTCGCTGGGCCACGGTGCCTTCTTCGGCTTTGGCGCCTTTGCCTCGGCGTGGATGAACACACAGTTCAACATCCCGGTGGTGTTCTGTATCCCGCTGGCGGGCTTCCTCACCATGGGGGTGGGGATGATGTTCGGCATGCCGGCGGCCCGGATTAAGGGGCTCTACCTGGCCATCGCCACCCTGGCGGCGCAGTTCATCATTGAGGACTTTTTTGCCCGCGCAGAGTGGTTCTCCGGCGGCAGTGCCGGCTCGATGGCGGAGCCGGTCAGCCTGTTCGGTTTCGCCTTCGATACCGACGAGTCCTTCTACTTTATCGCCCTGTTTGCCCTGGTGTTCATGTACCTGTGGGGCAGCAACCTGATGCGCAGCCGCGATGGCCGGGCCTTTGTGGCGGTGCGTGACCACTACCTCTCCGCCGAGATCATGGGGGTCAAGCTCAACAAATACCGACTGCTGTCGTTTGGCATCTCCTCCTTCTACGCCGGCATCGGTGGCGCGCTGTACGCCCACTATCTCGGCTACGTCTCCGCTGAGGGCTTCACCATCCTGATGTCGGTGCAGTTCCTGGCGATGGTGATCATCGGTGGCCTCGGCTCCGTGAAAGGCACCCTGATGGGCTGCGTCTTTATGGTGCTGCTGCCGGAGGTGCTGGAGGGCGGCGTTGGCCTGATGAAGCAGACCGAGTGGGGCAACATCCCGCAGGTGGTGGACGGTCTGGCCTACCTCAAGGAGATGGCGATTGGCCTGGTGATCATCCTGTTCCTGATCTTCGAACCGCAGGGACTGGCGCACCGTTGGCAGCAGATTAAGAACTACTGGAAGTGTTACCCGTTCGCCTACTGAGGCGGCACCGCACCCGGGATGCGCGTCATCCCGGCCTGAACAATCCGGGGCCACCGTGCCCCATCAGCAAAGGGATAATGACGATGAAAAAAGCATGGATGATTGCGGCCAGCGCTCTGCTGAGCGTACCCGCCCAGGCAGAAGATGCGGTATTTGTGGGACACCTGGCGGACATGTCCGGCCCCACCGCGTTTGTCGGCAAGCAGTACGCCGATGGCGTGCGGGATGCCATGGCCTACATCAACCAGAACGGGGGCATCAGTGGCACCCGGCTGGAGTTTGAAACCATCGACTACGCCTACAAGGTGCCGCAGGCCATCGCCTCCTACAAAAAGTGGGTGGCCCGCAAAGAGATGGTGGCGATGCAGGGTTGGGGTACGGCCGACACCGAAGCGCTGATCGCCTTCGCCGCCAAGGACCAACTGCCGGTGTTCTCCGCCTCCTACTCGGCGCACCTGACCGACCCGCAGGGGCTGAACCCGAAAACCAAGAAACCCGCGCCCTACAACTTCTTCTACGGCGCCTCCTACTCCGACACCTGCCGTGGGCTGGTGCAGTGGGCCGCTGAAGACTGGAAGGCCAAGGGCGGCGAGGGTAAGCCCAAGTTCACCCACATCGGTGCCAACCACCCGTACCCCAATGCGCCCAAGGCCGCCTGTGCCGAGTACGCCGAAGAGCTGGGCTTTGAGGTGATGCCGCCGGTGGTGATCTCGATGAAACCCGGTGACTTCAAGGCCCAGTGCCTCAGCCTGAAAAGCTCCGGTACCGACTATGGCTACATCGGCAATCTGGGCAGCTCGGTCCTGTCGCTGGTGAAGTCCTGTAATACCGTGGGCACCGAGATTCAATTCATGGCCAACATCTGGGGCGGCGACCGCCAGGTGTTTGAAGCCGCCGGTGATGGCATCAAGGACTACATCTTCCCCACCATGACCCCGTTCTGGGATGACCCGGCGCCGGGCATGAGCCTGGTGAAAGCGGTCTCCCGCGTTTCCGACCCCAGCGGTGAGCAGCGCCGTCCCCACCACTACATCCGTGGGGTCTGCTCGGTCTACTACATGAAGGAAGCGATGGAGTGGGCCAAGGCCAACGGCGGCATCACCGGCGAGAACATCAAAGCGGGCATGTACGCCCGCAAGGATTGGGTGCCGGCCGGACTGGAAGGGGTGTGCCTGCCCGCCACCTGGGCGGCGGATGATCACCGTGGCGTCAGCCAGGTCAACATCTACAAAGGCAACTACAACGGCGGCGACATCCTGATAGAGCCGGTCAGCCAGATGACCCTCGAACGCCGCGCCGACTGGCTCGGTTTCTGAAGCCGGAAATGATGCAGCAGGGGGCCGGCCAGTCCGGCCCCAGCCATGGGATAAGGAGAGCCAATGACACAGTCAGCCGCACTGGCGCAGGAGACCCAAACGCTTCTGGCCATCAACAACATCGAAGTGGTGTATGACGACGTAATCCAGGTGTTGCGCGGGGTCAGCATCGATGTCCCCAAGGGCCAGATCGTCACGCTGCTGGGGCCCAATGGCGCTGGCAAGTCCACCACCCTTAAAGCGATTTCCGGCCTGCTGAAAACGGAAGATGGTGAGGTCACCCGGGGCGACATCCACTTTGTGGGGGAGCGCATCGACACCGCCTCACCGGAGCGGATTGTCCGCAATGGCCTGTTTCAGGTGATGGAGGGGCGCCGCATCGTCGAGGACATGACGGTGATCGAAAACCTCAAGCTGGGGGCGTACACCCGTCGCGACAGCGAGGTGGCCGCCGACATCGAGATGGTGCTGGATTACTTCCCGCGCCTGCGGGAGCGCACCGGGCTGGCGGGCTACCTGTCCGGCGGTGAGCAGCAGATGCTGGCCATTGGCCGGGCGCTGATGGCACGGCCCCAGATGATCCTGCTGGACGAGCCCTCCATGGGGCTGTCGCCGCTGCTGGTGAAAGAGGTGTTTGGCATCATCGAGCAGATCAATCGGGAGCAGGGCATCACCATGCTGCTGGTGGAGCAGAACGCCAATTACGCCCTTAAGGTGGCGGATTACGGCTACATCATGGAGTCCGGCAAGATCGTGCTGGACGGCACCCGCGATGAGCTGCTGGCCAACGAGGATGTGAAGGAGTTCTACCTCGGCGGTGGCAACGAAGAGCGCAAGAGCTTTAAGAACCTCAAATCCTACAAGCGCCGTAAGCGCTGGTTGTAAGGGGGCGTCATGCACGATTACTTTGAGCCCCGTGAGCAGCAGGACCCGGCCCGCCGGGAAACCCAGCTGCTGGAGGGAGTACAGGCGCTGGTGGATTACGCCCGCCGCCACAGCCCGCACTACGCCCGCAGCCTGGCGGCGGTGGACAGCGCCGGGCTCGACTCCCGCACTGCCCTGTCGGCGCTGCCGCTGCTGCGCAAGTCGGAGCTGGGTCAGCTGCAATCCGCCTCGGCCCCGCTGGGGGGCGTGGCGGCAGAACCGGCCCGGCTGGACCGGTTGTTTCTCTCCCCCGGCCCCATCTGCGAGCCGGAGTGCTGCCAGAGTGACTGGTGGCGCATGGGGCGGGCGTTCTACGCCGCCGGGTTCCGTCCCGGCATGGTGGTGCAGAACTGTCTCTCCTACCACCTGTCACCGGGCGGTTTTATTCTCGACTCCGGCGCCCGGGCCTGTGGCTGCACCGTGGTGCCGGCCGGCCCCGGCCAGACCGACCTGCAACTGGAGCTTAACGCCCGGCTGCAACCCCAGGGCTACTGCGGCACCCCCTCGTTTCTGGCCATCCTGTTGGACAAGGCCGAAGAGCGCGGCCAGAGCCTGTCGTTCTCGGTGGCACTGGTGACTGGCGAAGCGCTGCCCGCCGCGCTGCGGGCCCGGTTTGAGGCGGCGGGCATCACCGTCCGGCAGGCCTATGCCACCGCCGATGTGGGGCTGATCGCCTACGAAACCGTGCCCGACCAGGGGCTTATCGTCGATGAAGACCTGCTGCTGGAGATTGTCCGGCCCGGCACCGGGACCCCGGTGGAACCCGGTGAGATTGGCGAAGTGGTGGTGACCAGCCTGAACCGCGACTACCCGCTGATCCGCTTCGCCACCGGCGACCTCTCCTCGGTACTGGCGGAGCTCAGCCCCTGCGGTCGCACCCAGACCCGCATCCGCGGCTGGCAGGGCCGGGTAGACCAGTCCACCAAGGTGAAGGGGCTGTTTGTTCACCCCGGCCAGCTGGAACAACTGCGCAGTCGCATCGATGGACTGGCGCGGGTGCGTGCCGTGGTGCGTCAGCACGACGGCCAGGACACTCTGGAACTGCTGTGCGAACCGGAACTGACCCCCTCAGTCGGGGTGGCAGCGGTGGAGGAGCAGGCGAGGGCGTTGCTGCGCATCGGCGTCAGCGCCCGCTGGGTGACCCCCGGTGAACTGCCCCGCGATGGCGTGGTGATTGAGGACACCCGCCCCACCCCCTGAATCTCTCCCGATTGGGCCCTTCCCAAACGGTTTCACCGGCCTCCCCATGGCCGGTTTTTTTTGGGTTTGCTGACGGTGTGAGCCAGCCGCAGTGCGGCGTGTAATCGCATATCGCATGTTCTTGTCGGGTGTTCTTGTCGCGTGGGCTCATAGCCCACAGGCCGTCTGCAATCCGAAGCGGCATTTCCGTGGGTTGGAAACCCACGCTACCAAGCGGAGGGGGACGTGCGCTCGTCGTTTGCTCATGTCGCCTTCGGGGTGGCCGAACCCAAACAAGAACGGTCTCCCTGCGGAGACCGTTTTGCGTTGATGCCTGATGTTCAGGCTCAGGCCCGAACTCAGGCGCTGTAGCCGAGGATGGGCGACAGCCACTTCTCGGTTTCCGCCACGCTGAGGCCGATGCGCCGGGCGTAATCTTCCACCTGGTCCCGGTCGATGTCGGTGACACCAAAGTAGCGGGACTCCGGGTGGGCGAAGTACCAGCCGGATACCGCCGCAGTGGGGTACATGGCGAAGTTCTCGGTAATCTTCAGGCCGATGTTCTGCTCCGGCTGCAGCAGCTGCCACAGCAGCCCTTTCTCGGTGTGGTCCGGGCAGGCCGGGTAGCCGGGGGCGGGACGGATGCCCTTGTACTTCTCCCGGATCAGCGCCTCGTTATCGAGGTTTTCATCGGCGGCGTAGCCCCAGAACTCCTTGCGCACCCGCTCGTGCATCCGCTCGGCAAAGGCTTCCGCCAGGCGGTCAGCCAGCGCCTTAATCATGATGGCGTGGTAGTCGTCGTGGGCCTTCTCAAAGCGCTCGACGTGTTCCTCAATGCCGATTCCGGCGGTGACCGCAAAGGCGCCCATATAGTCGCCCTTGCCACTGGCCTTCGGTGCCACAAAATCGGACAGGGCAAAGTTGTCGTTATCCACCCGCTCAATCTGCTGGCGCAGCATGTGCAGGCGCAGTAACTCCTCACTCCGGCTTTCATCGGTGTAGAGGGCAACGTCGTCGTGGTTGTCGCAGGTGTTGGCGGGGAACAGGCCAATCACCGCGGCGGCGGTCAGCCACTTGCCCTCAATGATCTGCTTCAGCATGATCTGGGCGTTGTCGTACAGCTCCTGCGCTTCGGCGCCCACGGTGGGGTTTTTGAAGATCTGCGGGTATTTGCCGTGCAGGCCCCAGCTGCGAAAGAAGGGGGTCCAGTCGATGCGGTCGATCAGGTCGGTCAGCGGGTAGTCGTTAAACACCTGCACCCCAAGTTGTTTCGGCACCGCCGGGGTGTAGTTGTCCCAGTCGATCTGGTTGCGGTTGGCGCGGGCCTGTTCCAGCGGGATCAGGGTTTTGCGGTTACCCTGGGCTTCCCGCTTGGCTTTCAGGTCGGCGTACTCGCGGTAGTGCTGCTCGATAAAGGCGTGGCGCTCCGGGCCAATCAGCTTGGCCACCACCGGTACGGTACGGGAGGCGTCCGGCACGTAGATGGCGCCGTGCTCGTAGTGTTCGAAGATCTTCACCGCGGTGTGGATCTTGGAGGTGGTGGCGCCGCCGATGATGGCCGGGCAGGTCAGCCCCGCTTTCTTAAACTCTTTGACGTTGTGGATCATCTCATCCAGCGACGGGGTGATCAGGCCGGACATGCCAATCACGTCGACCTTCTCCGCCTTGGCCACCTCGATGATCTTCTCCACCGGCACCATCACGCCGAGGTCGATCACCTCGTAGCCGTTGCACTGCAGCACCACCGCCACGATGTTTTTGCCGATGTCGTGCACATCCCCTTTCACGGTGGCCATCAGCACCTTGCCGTTGGACTGGCCCTCCACCTTTTCCGCTTCGATGTAGGGGTTGAGGTAGGCCACGGCTTTTTTCATCACCCGGGCGGATTTCACCACCTGGGGCAGGAACATCTTGCCCGCGCCGAACAGGTCACCCACCACGTTCATGCCGTCCATCAACGGCCCTTCAATCACGTCCAGCGGGCGGGTGGCCGCCTGGCGCGCGGCCTCGGTGTCCTCGTCGATAAATTCGGTAATCCCCTTCACCAGCGCGTGCTCCAGCCGCTTGTTGACCGGCCAGCTGCGCCATTCGGCGTCCTTGGGGTCTTCCGCCTGCTGGCCATCGCCCCGGTACTCTTCGGCGATCTCCAGCAGCCGCTCGGTGCCGTCGCTGCGGCGGTTCAGCACCACGTCCTCCACCCGCTCCAACAGCGGCTTGGGGATGTCATCGTAGATGGCGAGCTGACCGGCGTTGACGATGCCCATGGAGAGGCCGTTGCGGATGGCGTGATAGAGGAACACCGCGTGGATCGCTTCCCGCACCGGGTTGTTGCCCCGGAACGAGAACGACACGTTGGAGACGCCGCCGGAGAGGCGGGCGTGGGGCAGGGTGTCGCGGATGGTGCGGCACGCCTCGATAAAGTCCACCGCGTAGTTGTCGTGCTCTTCGATGCCGGTGGCGATGGCGAAGATGTTGGGGTCGAAGATGATGTCTTCCGGCGCGAATCCGGCTTTCTCGGTCAGCACCTGATAGGCGCGGGTGCAGATCTCCACCTTGCGCTGGTAGGTGTCGGCCTGGCCGGTTTCATCAAAGGCCATCACCACGGCAGCGGCGCCGTAGCGGCGGATCAGCTTGGCCTGATGCAGGAAGGCGGCTTCGCCCTCCTTGAGGGAGATGGAGTTCACCACCCCCTTGCCCTGGATGCACTTCAGGCCTGCTTCGATCACCTCCCACTTGGAGGAGTCGATCATGATCGGCACCTTGCTGATCTCCGGCTCAGAGGCGATCAGATTTAGGAACTTCACCATCGCCGCCTCGGCGTCCAGCATCCCCTCATCCATATTGATGTCGATGATCTGGGCGCCGTTCTCCACCTGCTGGCGGGCCACCTCGAGCGCGGTTTCGTAATCGTTCTCCTTAATCAGGCGGAGAAAGCGGGCGGAACCGGTGACGTTGGTGCGCTCACCCACGTTGATAAACAGCGCGTCGGCGTCGAAGTTGCACGGCTCCAGTCCGGACAGGCGGGTGGAGACGTTGTCGTTGCTGAGCAGGTGGGCCGGCGGGGTGCGCGGCGCATGGGGGCGCACCGCCTCGGCGATGGCGCGGATGTGCTCCGGGGTGGTGCCGCAGCAGCCGCCGACGATATTGAGCCAGCCGTCCGCCGCCCACTGGCCGATGATGGCCGCCATCTGGGCCGGGGTTTCATCGTAGCCGCCCATCTCGTTGGGCAGGCCGGCATTGGGGTGGGCGGAAACCGCGCACTCGCTGATGCGGTTCAGCTCACTGATGTAGGGCACCAGCTCTTTCGGCCCGAGGGCGCAGTTGAGGCCGATGGCGATGGGCTTGATGTGGCGCAGGGAGTTGTAGAACGCCTCGGTGGTCTGGCCGGTCAGGGTGCGGCCGGAGGCGTCGGTAATGGTGCCGGAGATCATCACCGGCCAGCGCTGGCCCCGGGCCTCAAACACGCTGTCGATGGCGAACAGGGCGGCCTTGGCGTTGAGGGTGTCGAACACTGTCTCCACCAGAATCAGGTCGGCGCCGCCATCCAGCAGCGCCTCGGTGGATTCGGTGTAGGCCGCTACCAAGTCATCAAAGTGGACATTGCGGAAGCCCGGGTCGTTCACATCCGGCGAGATGGAACAGGTGCGGTTGGTCGGCCCCAGCACCCCGGCCACATAACGGGGGATGCCGGTTTTGGCCGCCACGTCATCGGCGGCGGCGCGGGCCAGTCTGGCCGACTCGAAATTGATCTCCTTCGACAGCGACTGCATGTCGTAATCTGCCATGGCGATGGTGGTGCTGTTGAAGGTGTTGGTTTCGATGATGTCGGCACCGGCCTCCAGGTAGGCGGTGTGGATGGCGCGGATGATGTCGGGCTGGGTCAGCGACAGCAGGTCGTTATTGCCCTTAAGGGGGCTCGGCCAGTCGGCAAAGCGTTCACCACGGTAGTCGTCCTCGTCCAGCTTATAACCCTGGATCATGGTGCCCATGGCGCCATCCAGGATCAGGATACGTTGCGCTAATTGCTGTTCGAGTGCGTGCTGATCTGACATACCGCCACTTCCTTACTTGCTGCTGGCCCTACGATTTGGCCTTTTATCCGTATAGACGTCTATTTAAACAGAGCTGCCGGGCAAACGCCAGTGTCAGATCCGGCCACCATAAAAACCCTTAATGGTGAGTACGGCTCAGGCTAAACTGCGAATTCACAGGAAGATTCAGGGCGGGGAAGCGGGTGCGCAGAAAGGTCATTGGTGTCAGTAAACATCTGGGGCTGGCGGTGTTCTACGGCAGTCTGGGCACCGTGGTGGCCGCGTTGGCGCTGGGCGTGTTCTGGCTCAACAGCAAGCCGGACCTGGCGCTGTGGCACACCACCGTGCTTAAGCAGGAGTACCGCGCCGATAATGGTGACGCCACCTTCAGCGACTACCTGCAGCGGGAGGAGAGGCTGTTCAGTGAGCTGGAGCAGCGGGTCTATCGCCGCACCGATGGCCTGCCGCTGGAGCCCTTTAACCGCTATTTCCACAACAGCTTGTCCGACCCAGCTCTGTGGCCCCGCAACTGGAACCGCAGCTTTGAGTGGCCCAATCCCGATGCCGAATTCGGGGTGCTGCTGATCCACGGCATGTCCGACTCCCCCTACTATATGGCCCCGCTGGCCCGACACTTTGCCGACCGCGCTCACGTGGTGGGGCTGCGCCTGCCCGGCCACGGCACCGTGCCCTCCATGCTGACCACGCTGGAGTGGCAGGACCTGAAATCGGCCACCCGGCTGGCATCGGATTACCTGGCGCAGCAGGTGGGGGATAAACCGTTGTTGTTGGTGGGCTTCTCCACCGGGGCGGCACTGGGGCTGAACCACACCCTCTCCAGGCTGGCGGAGGGACAGGCGCCTCAGTTCGATGCCATGGTGTTCCTCTCACCGGCGATGGGGCTGGCTCCTATCGCTCAGGGGGCCTGGTGGCAGAACCGGATTGGCCAATGGCTGGGGCTGGAGAAACTGGCCTGGGAGAGTCTGGCGCTGGAGTACCACCCCTTTAAGTACGGCTCTTTTGCGGTGAACGCCGGGGATGTGGTGTATCAACTGATTCAGGCCAATCAGGCACTGATTGGCACGCTTTCGCCGGAGCAGATCGCCACCATGCCTCCTGTCCTGACCTTCAACTCAGTGATCGATGAGACGGTGGACACCCAGGCCCTGTTTGAATCCCTGTACCTTACTTTGGGCAAATCGGAGGACGAGCTGGTGCTGTTTGACATCAACCGCACCTGGCTGGATTTCCGCCTGCTGACTCAGGACCCCATTGAGGACTACACCCTGTTTCTGGATGCCAGCCAGACCCGCTTCAGAACCACCATTGTGGAGAACATCGGGCCGGGGCAACCGGAGGTGCAGGCACGGGAGATCCAGAGTGGCGAGGCGATGCCGCTGGGGATTGCCTGGCCCCGTGAAGTGCACTCCCTCTCCCACGTGGCGCTGACCATCCCGGAAGCCGACCCCCTGCTGGGCCCACACCGCGACCGGGAGCGGCGCCATATCCACCTGGGGGGCCGCGCCGTGCGGGGCGAACGGGGGATGCTGGCGATCCCCTCCGACGAACTGCTGCGTCAGAAATGGAACCCCTTCTACCCCTATCTGATTGAGCGGATGGATGAGTGGGTTAGCAAGGTGGTAACAAATGACAGCCCGGAGAAATCTTTCACGGAAATGCCGGAAAAGTAGCGTTTTATGATGTCCGTCATCGAATTGCGCCGACGTTATGGATGGCGCTTACCTTTTGGCCAGTAACTGACCTTGATCAAGGTGTTAATCAGTTGTTGCTGTGAACCTGTAGGGGATTGGAAGGGCGTTTCCCTTCCGCAACCTCGCAGGGATAATCATGAAATACCGCCACATATGGATATTGTTGTTTGGCCTGGCGCTGCCAGTTCAGGCGGATTGGGACTCTGACAAAGGCTGCCTGAGCTGCCACCAGGGCATCGAACAGTTCTCCGACATTCCCGGAATGGACTTCCTCAGCTGCACCGACTGCCACCAGGGCAACCCCACCGCCACCGACCAGACCACCGCGCACAACGGTATGTGGGCCAACCCCACCGACCTGCGTGTGGTGGAGGAAACCTGCGGCAGCTGCCACGCCGATGAAGTGGCCAAGGCCCGCACCTCCATTCACGCCACCATGGCCGGGGTGATCTCCGGCACCCGCTACGACTTCGGCGCCCAGGGTAAAGATGCCCTTTACGCCACCTACGACGTCAAAGCGCTGCACGACGACCTGCCCCCGGGCACAGTGGCTGAGCTGAAACAGCTGCCCAGTTACGATCCCACCAAGCCGGAATCCGCCACCAACTCCATCGGTGACGACTACCTGCGAAACCAGTGCCTGCGCTGCCACATCTGGAGCGACGGCCATCAGCGCGATGGCGACTACCGCGCCTCTGGCTGTGCCGCCTGCCACGTCGAGTACTCCAACGCCGGCACCTATGAGGGCAATGACGCCGCCATCGACAAGAGCGAAAAAGACCGCCCGCGCTTCCACCGCATGACCCGTACCCCCGGTGTCGACCAGTGCCAGCACTGCCACAACCGTGGCGCCCGCACCGGCACCAGTTACAAGGGGATGATGGAGTCTGACGGTTACGGCACCCCGTTCACCGAGAGCGGCGATAAGCAGGGCAAACTGCACGGCAAGCACTACAACTTCCTGCAGGCCGACCTGCACTTCGACGCGGGCCTCTCCTGCATCGACTGCCACACCAAAGACGAGATGCACGGTGACGGCTATCTCTATGAGAAGAAGCACAACGCGGTGGAGGTCCGCTGTGAAACCTGCCACGGCACCAACGAGGCGCCGGCCACGCTGAAAACCATCCGTGGCAACCCCATGGATCACCTGCAGCGGGACGGCGACCGCATCACCCTGACTACCAAGGCCGATGGTAAGGTGCTGGAGGTTCCGCAGCTGGCCGGTGCCGAACTCTCTGCCGAGGGTAAGGCGGCGATGGTGCAGATCCCCGCTCATATGGAGAAGCTGGAGTGTCACGCCTGTCACACCGCCTGGGCGCCGCAGTGCTACGGCTGCCACGCCAAGCAGGACATCAGCAAGCCCAGCGGCGACTGGCTGCTGGGCAGCAGCGACGATCCGAGCCAGGCCAGCAACAAAGGCAACCGCGAAGCCAACGCCTTCAGCTGGCAGGAGAGCCGCTCCTATGTGCGCTGGGAGATGCCCGCCCTTGGGGTGAACTCTCGCGGCAAGGTGTCCACCTTTATCCCCGGCTGTCAGGTGATCCTGACCCAGATGGACGGCGAGAATGCGGTGCTGAACAACCACACCTACACCACCGTGGACGGCACCAGCGGCCTGGCCCACAACCCGGTGTTCGCCCACACCACCAGTAAGCAGGCGCGTACCTGCGAAGAGTGCCACACCAATCCGAAGGTGTGGGGCCTGGGCAGCGGCGTCTACGATATGAGCGCCAACTTCCCGGATGGCGAAGCGCCGGTGCCGTTTGAGCTGGAACGCTTTGTCGACGAAGAGGGCAATGCCTTGCAAGCCACCAACCACAAAGGCGCTCGTCCCTTCAATAAGGAGGAGCTGGACAACATCCGCCGGGTCGGCAGCTGCCTCGCCTGCCACGGCAGCGACGAGATGCCCAACGACGGCCAGGCGCCGAACGACGCCACCCACAATGCGGTACTGCGTAAGATGCTGGAGGAGTAGACCTTAGCGTTCTAACTGGCTGGTTAATGGAAAGGCGCCCCAAGGGGCGCCTTTTTTTGACTGGGGAATGGCTGGAATGGCGCCAGGAGCGGTCATTCATCAGTCAGATATACGAGGGTGCTATCGGCCAGGGAGAGACATTCAGTGCCTGGGCATTATGACCGGTATGTGCTCAAAGCTGGCACCTAACCTGTTGGGATGAGGGTTCGGTTTGCTGCTTATAGCGGACGCTCATCGTATGTCTTGAAGGTGACTACAGAAACAGGGGCTATTCAGATCTCCGTAACCACCGAGCCTTAATCTAAGCCTGAACCAGACCGCTCTGGCAACTTAGCTAGGCGGTCTGGATTTTGGTATACAGGCAATTAAAGGTCAGACTCGAAATAGGTGTGACGCGGATAATTCTCAGGGAAGAAGACAGATAGCGTCAGCTTGTCCTTAGCCAGTTCTACTTCCTTCTCTTTTTCCTGACCCTTTCTGACAATAGTCAATTTATGCACCAATACCCGCAAGCGATCGGGTGAACCCAGGTGGTACTGAGATCTCTTACTGCTTTTCCAGTTACCAGACATCAGATCCTTGGTGAAACCCGACTCGTCAACTGAGCGCTTATAAATCGTATCGCTGTTGTTATGGTTCACCATAATCAACTCCATCTCGTAATCTGCGCCTTGTTCAAGGTGTGCCAGATCTAAATGGTCAGGCTGCTCACTAAGCTCACGGAGCAGACGGAGTAGGCTGATATCAAGATCTCGATACTTTGGTTCGTCCTTATATAAGGGAGCCACACAAACTGCAGTATAAAATTCACGCAGCTTGCAGCGCATGATACCGTGAGCTTTGTCAGGTGTATAATCCTCAAAGTGACAACCAGCAAGAAATCGTTCCAATTTATGCTCGACGCTGACATCCATATTAAGCGGATACGTAGGGACACAGTTGGCGTTAGTTAGTGTCATGGATTTGGCACGCGCCTTGCTGATAATGCTATCCCGCGTATGCTTCTTTCCGGCGATATGCACGAGTCGACGATGAACCTCCTTAAGATCCGTACCGAGCGCATTAGCAAGCTGAATCTCATTGTGGATCTCACGCTCACACACAGCGTACGCGAAGTAATCTTCCTGAATACTCTCAGGCAGATAGACTCGGATTTCACCCGCATACTGGCGTTTGTAACCGTTACACCGCTGCCACTGTGACATAGTATCGAGGTTAGTGTTCTTAGCATCGCGTGACAGGTAAGAGATCACCAAATTTTTGACCACATAGCCACGCTCCAGTGCGGCTCCACCGACCAAAATATGCGCAAAATTGCCTTTCCAGTCGATCTCAGGAGTTTTAGCACCTGCCCGGGTGTTACATTCATTAATGAATGTCTGCCTGATTGCCATGTAGAGAATGTTGTCGCAGATCAGCTCATCAAGTGAAGCCAAGTCAGGCATGGTCGATTGCAAATCGGTATGCGCCTCCTTAAAACCATCCCTGATCTGCGCGATATCGCCTGAACGCAGAAGAGTGAGCGCCTCTATCTGAATTTTTTCTGCCCACTGCTTAAGTTTGCGATGCACCGCCTGCTTGCGACACGGGTGGATCATCATCGACCGATTGCCTTGCGTTGCTTTGTGGTAATGACAGTTCGCCACTACGAGAAAGAACTGGTACATAGCATTGATCAATGAAGGAACCGGCACGGTTTTCGCGAGAAACCGCTCCTCTCGAGCTATCTTGCTGCCCTTACCATAAGTGGCCAGATCTTTTTCTGGGATGGTACGAATGTAGTTGCCACGGTTGGCGCTGGCAAACAGTTCGTAGCCACCAATGTAGTCTTGACCGGGCTTAAGTACCATTGCCATGTCAGGTGATAAGTCGTCCAGCAAGTCCAGCATCAACGGTGCCTGCGGCGTCGCTGTAACCTGCAGGTAGACATGCTTCGGCAAGGCTTCGCGCAGATCTGTAATGTGCTGATTCGTACTAGAACGCGCGCCACCCTTCCTTGCATTGTTATTCAAACCGGCCTGATCGCTTTCGTCGTCGATGACCAGCACATCGTAATAATCAAGCAAATCAACCGTCTTCAGCTTTTCAGCAAGCGTCTTGATCTTTTGATGGTTCTTCAGTGTGGTGATGATGATTGCAGGTTTTAGTTCGTCCGCCACCAAAGGGTCAGCCTGCTGATCAATCAAAGAATCGAGCTTATTTTTCGTCGAAGCATGATTATCCCATTCGATCTGTGCAAGGTTGTGCGTCTGTCGGTTGGCGAACAGCTTGTCATGCAGTTCAGTACGTGCCTGGGAATCGATATTCTGCTTGGTACCGGTTTGAATAATAATCATCCGATAACCCATATCCAGCGCCAGAGCCGTCAGGCCGAGAAAATAGGTTGTCTTACCGCCCTGGACGTAGCCTAGCAACAACCCAACAATCTGCTCCTTTTCGCTTTTGTCTTTTATATGCGCAAGGCGCGAAAAGAACTCATCTCCAAACTGGCGCAGGTTTGCCTTACTGTTTTCATCAATGGTCAGGCCGGCGATAAAAGCATCAAATTCCGGAGTGTCTGACGGTTGTTTCGGACAATGCTGCTTCAGGCGTGCAATCATCGATTCGCCTAAAGCAAGAGGAGGCATACGATGTTTCACTGCAGATGGCGGTGCTAAATATGAGGATAGGGTGGTCAGGGGGATTCCCATCTGCTCTGCGAATTCAGAGCGTGTAATGCCTGCTGCCTTAAGCATTTGGGCGGCGATTGCGCTGTCAAACATTCTTTGATTTTCTACACTTGTGATTGTACTTATTTATTCGTTACGCGGATTGAGTACCGCCACCAGTCCAAGCGCACAGGGTGCGAAGGGTACGCAGGGTACAGAAGCGAGGAGAAACAGGGTGCGCAGGGTACAGCGCCAATCCAGAAAATGGAAGTGATTTGATGTGAGCGATCACGATGGCGATGAGGTACAGTCATGACATTAAGCGCCCCAAAGCGGTCATCCCTTTGGCCAAGGCCATCCGTCGTCTTTGGGCACAAACCGGTCACTCGCGGAACTGGGCCGACTGTCCGCTTTGGGGCGTACGTTGCCATTGTCTCGTTCAGTTCGTGCGCCACAGGCGCACGCTACGTTTGGCTCCACAGCAAACAAAAGGCGCCCATAGGGGCGCCTTTTTTGTTTCGATTTCAACCGACCTTAGCGATACAGCAGCTTTTCGTCGGTGGTCAGGTTGATCATCCAGAAGCCGCCAAAGTCGTCATCGCCCATCAGCAGTATGTCATCGCTCAGGCGGAACAGGCCGGTGGGGTCACCAAGCTTGTAGTGGTTGGTGCTGGCCGGCGTGACCGGGGTGATGGCCTGGGTGTCCAGGTTCAGCGACATGACCTGATCATTGGCCCAATCGAAGTACCACATGAGAGAGCCGTCAGCGCTTAGGATGTTGTAGTCGCCGTCGTTCAGGTCGGATTCCGGCAACAGGATGGTGCGGACGCCGCTATCAAGGTCGAGGCCGATATAGGTGGTGTCGCCACCGCTGCTCACGCTGATGATCGCCCGGTTGTTGGGTTCATCGAGATGCAGGGAGGTGATGCTTCTGAACCCGGCCGCGTCATCGTGGGGGGAGACGGTGTTGATCTCCAGCGTCTCCGGGTTGATGCGGTTCAGCACGTCACTGTCGACATAGTAGAGCTGGCCATCGCTGGCCAGGGCTGGATAGCTGAAGTGCTGGCCGCTGGCTTCTTCCACCAAGGTGACCAGCTGTTCACCCGCTACGTCATAGGCGAGCAAGCCATCGTACTCGTCGTAGAGGTAGTAGCGCTGGCTGGCCTCGTCCCACTCCAGCTTGAGAATGTTGTCGCGCAACTGTGCAAGCTGGGTCACTTCGCCGGTTTGCAGGTCAAGCTGCATCAGGAACTGGTCATCGCCGTAGACGATTTGATGAGTGTCTGCGCGGTAGTGAATCGCGGTGGGTTCCTGAATGTTCCACGGCTCGCCGGCAAAGCCTGCCGCTTCGGCGCCACGGTAGCTGTCGGTCTCGGGCTGATAGACGATGGGGCCGGGATAGAAGCCCAGCAGGATTTCACCGGTCAGCGGGTTTACATCGATGCCCTGCAGGGATTCGCGGTTGAGCAGCAGCGATTCCGGCACCCGGTGGTGCTCGGTCAGGCAGAGGGTGTTGATATCCAGCTGATAGCTGGCCCAATTATCGTTTTGCATCACCATCAGCCACTTGCCATCCCGCACGTTACGAAGTTCATAGTACTCCTGTGCCGCGAAGTCGAGGCAGCCCGGGTCGGAGGAGGGGGTGAGTTCCACCAGTCGTCCCTCATCCGGCCCGGATAACGGCAATGCCAACAGTCGTGCTGCCGGGTCGGAGTAATTTTGATTGACCATCAGCAGGCGATCATTCGTTTCATCGAGGATCATGCCGCGTACCCGGGTCAGTGGGCCATCGTCGTCCACCTGGGCGGTGTCGGCCAGCAGAGTCAGGGTGTTGGTCGCCACCTCAAATTGGTAGAACTCCTCCACCGGGTACCAGGCACCGGTGTTCGGGTCCTGGCGCGAGTTGTCAAAGACGAAGTACACCAGGCTGGCGTCGGTGGAGGCGGTCAGATGGCTGACCTGTACCGGCACATTGCTCAGGTTGTAGCGCTCGGTGATGGTCAGGTCGGTGAGGTTCACTTCCACCAGTTTGTTGGCAGCGGCATCCTGGTCCCAGGCACTGCCCAGCAAGCGCTCGGAGTCCAGCGCGACATACCAGTCGAGGAAGTCGATATTCATGCCGGTTAGCCGATCGCTGGGGTAGGCGGTGGTCTCGCGAGTGTCGAGGTCAAAGGCGACCAGGGCACCTGCACGGTAGTCGTCCACCAATACGGTGCGGTCACCGAGGTAGGTCAGGTCGGCACTGCCCTGGTGGAGATCGCCTTGGTAACGGACGGTTTTTGTCAGCGACAGGGTTTCGGTGGCGGTTTCCAGCACCACAGTAAACAGGGTGTCACCCATCTGCAGCGGGAAGTTTTGCTGCCACTGGCGCGGGTTCTCCAGCGTGATGACTTCGCCGTTGATGGTCAGTTGCGTCAGGTCCTGTTCGCTGTGCAGCGACAGGGTGACGTTGTCCACGCCGGTCAGGCCGTTGTAGGGCGGGAAGAACTGCACACCCGCAATGGCATCCACCGGCACTTTGGTGATCGCCACCTGCAGCGCGGTGTCCACCTCGTCGCTGCCGTCGGTGGCACGCAGGGTGAGCGGATAGGTGACACCCGCTTCGGCCGGGGCGCTGAGGGTCAGTTCGCTGCCGTTCAACTGGCACTGCAGGTTATCGCAGCTGACCACGCTGAAGCTCAGACTGTCGTTGTCGGCATCGGCGATATGGCGGGTCAGGTCGAGGGTCAGGGATTGGTCATATTGCAGGGTCTGAGCTGCGATGGCCTGCCATTGGGGCGCGTCATTGACGCCACTGACCGTCAGATTAAAGCTGGCGCTGGTACTGGCGTTGGCGGCGTCAGTCACCGTCAGGCCGATGGAGTGGCTGTCGCCGAAATGGTCGGCGGCAGGGGTGAGGGTCAGGCTGGTGTTGTCCAGCGCGCAGTCGATGTTGGCGGCGCAGCTGGCCACCGAAAGCGTCAGGGCATCGCCATCCACATCGCTGATCCAGCTGGCCAAATCGAGGGTCAGGCTGCCATCTTCCTCTACTTGTTGGTCGCTGACGGCCAGCAGCGGCGCGTCGTTCACCGCTTCCACCGTCAGGGTCAGTTCGGCGCTGGTGCTGGCTTCGCCGTCACTGGCGCTCAAACGCACGCTTTGCTCACCGTGATAGTCGTCGGCGGGGGTCAGGGTCAGGGTGGTACCGGACAGTTGGCAGCTGAGCTGGTCGCCGCAGGCTTCGACGCTGAGGCTAATGTTGTCGCCATCCACATCGCTGACCAGATCCGCCAGGGACAGGCTAAAGGGGGTGTCTTCGGCGGTGGTGTATTGGCTGAGCGAGAGGGTGGGGGCGGTATTGGGTGTGGGCTGGGGCGTTGGGTCAGGGGTGTTGCCGGAGTCGGAATCAGAGCCGGATCCGCATCCGGTCAGTGCCAGTAGAACGGCAGAAGCGAGCAGTGGATACCTCATCTTTAACCCTCATTTTTGTTGTTGTCAGCGCCCCAATAATTCCCTACTTCTGGAAAGGTTTTTAATCATTATTAGGCAGTTGGAAGCGAACGCAGTTTGTGACATGGTACGGCTCACGCTGATAACAAACAAGTAACAATGCGCGAGTGGACTGGGGTGGTGAGAAAAACGCTTGACGGACATTTCGATAAATATAGAATTGTTGGCAACAGTGAAATGAGGAACAGCAGATGATCGGCGATGACCTGGCAGTAAAGCGTTTGTCGGAGTTGGGGCATGAAACCCGGCTGGCGATCTTCCGTTTGCTGGTTCGTGGCAACCGTCAGGGGTTGAGTGTGGGGGAGATCCAATCCCACCTGGACATTCCCGGTTCCACCCTCTCGCATCACATCAGTCGACTGGTGGCGGCGGGTCTGGTGGAGCAGATCCGTGATGGCCGTACCCTCTACTGCAAAGCCCGTATGGAATCGCTGGATGAGTTGATGGCGTTTCTGACTTCCGAGTGCTGCACCCTGTAACGATTACCTTTAGAGAAGCGTCTGTGCGGGTGTTTCTCTGCTCTATATTTCGAATATTTTAGAAAGGTGGATATTATGAATCCCGATTTTCTGGCCCATAACGGGTCGATGAGCGACCAGTTGCTCTCCGCACTCTCCATGTTCGTCTACCTGATGGCGGAGATCTCCATTCTGTTTCTGGTGATCAGCTCGCTGGTGGGCGTGATCAACCAGAAGCTGCCCAAGGAGAAGATCCAGGCCCTGCTGGGTGGCCGTGGTGGCCGTGGCTACTTTATGGCGGCGGGCCTCGGTGGCCTGACCCCGTTTTGCAGCTGCTCCACCATTCCGATGCTGATCGGTTTGTTGAAGGCCCGTGCCGGTTTTGGCCCGACCATGACCTTCCTGATCACCTCGCCGCTGCTGAACCCGCTGGTGATCGCGCTGTTCCTGCCGGTATTTGGTGCCAAAATCACCCTGATCTACGCGCTGCTGGCGCTGACCGTGGCCATTGTGGCGGGCATGCTGCTGCAGGCTCTGGGCTTCGAACGCTACATCAAAGCGGAGTTGCTGGAAGACCCGGCCGCCCAGACCAGCTGCTGCGACAGCGCCAAAGCGGTCCCCGCAGATGCGGCTGAACAGAGCTGCTGCGCGCCGAAAGTGGAAGCCAAAGCCCAAAGCTGCTGCGCCAGTGAACCGGTGGCCCCGGTGTTCCAGCGGATGACGCCAGTGGTGGCCGAAGGCTGTTGTGGTACGGCTGAACCGACTCCGGCCAGCGGCTGCTGTGGTGACAGTGCGGCGCAAGCGCAAGTGAAAACCAAGACCAAGATCGACTGGCGTAAAGCGGGTCGAGAGGGGCTGAGCCTGTACCGCAGCATGCTGCCCTACATGGCGTTGGCGATGGCCATTGGCGCGCTGGTGCACGGCTTTGTGCCGAGTGACTTCTTTGCCCAGGTGGCCGGTGCCGACAACCCGTGGGCCGTGCCGGTGGCGGCAGTGATTGGTATCCCGCTGTACATCCGGGTGGAGGCGCTGCTGCCGTTGGTGGGCTCGCTGGTGGCCAAGGGCGTCAGCCTGGGGGCGGTAATGGCTCTGACCATCGGCTCCGGCGGCGCCAGCATCCCGGAACTGATCATGCTCAAGCGCCTGTTCCGCTGGCCGCTGCTGCTGGCCTTCGTGTTCACCATTCTGGTGATGGCCATCGGCGGTGGTTGGATCTTCAACATCGTGGCCTAAGCTCACGCCGAGCCAAAACGAAACGCCCCCGGCTCTCCGGGGGCGTTTTTTTTATGTCGGTGATTGGCCCGCCATCGTGACCTGGGCAATTTGCCCACGGGCGCTCGTCGTTGAGTTCGGCTCGTGGGCTGTAAGCCCACGCTACGGCGAGAACATGGGGGCTCGTAGGGGAGGATTCGTAGCGTGGGCAATTTGCCCACGGGTGCTCGTCGTTGAGTTCGGCTCGTGGGCTGTAAGCCCACGCTACGGCGAGAACATGGGGACTCGTAGGGGAGGATTCGTAGCGTGGGCATTTTGCCCACGGCGGCTCGGAATGGGGTTTTGCCTGTGGGCTGTAAGCCCACGCTAGGGCCCATTAATGTGTCCCTCAATCCTCCCGGGGCAGGGGGACCAACACCTTTCCGGTGGGGGCGAGTATGGCGCGCTGGCCCAGCAACAGGGTGATGGTGACCGACAGGCTCAGCATCACGTAGATGGCAATCATGATCACCAGCTGATACTTAATGGCGACATGGGGGTCGGTGCCCGCGAGGATCTGGCCGGTCATCATGCCGGGCAGCGTCACCAAGCCGGTGGCGGTGATGTTGGCCAGCTGCGGCGCCTGTGCCTGGCGAATCGCCTCTTGAACAAAGGGGCGGGCGGCATAGCGAGGCGTACAGCCCAGGGCCAGTGCACCCTCATACAGGCTGAAGTCGTTTTTCAGGGCGCCGAAGTAGCTCCGCAACGCCACCACGTTGCCACTGAGGGTGTTGCCGAGCAGCATCCCCGCCAGCGGGATCAGGTACTGGGCGCTGTACCAGGGCGCCGGTTGCAGCAGGCCAAGCAGCAGCAGGCCGAGCACCGGCAGCAGCGACAACACCATGCCAGCGAGCACCGGCAGTACCAGCTGGCGATGGCGCAGGTTGCTGTTTCCGAGGATGGCGCTGGCGCCCACCAGCATCATCACCGTCAGCCAGGCCAGGTTGAGCAGCAGACTGTCGTGGTTGAACACAAACTTGAGGTAGACGCCCACCAGCGCAAGCTGGGCGGTCATGCGGGCAAAGGCCACCAGCGTGGTGCGGCCGTGGCCGATCCGGAAGTGATGATTCAGCCACAAAGGCAGCGCCAGGATGGTGGCAAAGGCGGCCAACTGCCACCAGGGAATATCAATAATGGAATCCATCGCGGCTCTGGACGAGTCAGGGTCAAGGCCCCAGTATATCCAACCCCAAGTGCAAGTTTCATTGAGATAAACACGGAGTAGCGCATGAGCCAGAGGGACCAGGACAAACACAAAGCCCGCCAGCAGCGACTCAAAGAAGTGGTGGACGCCAAGGTGGCAGAAGCTCAGGTGGAGCGCGGCCTGGTGCTAGTGCTTACTGGCAACGGCAAAGGCAAATCCACCGCCGGTTTTGGCACCGTGCTCAGGGCGGTGGGCCACGGCCTTAACTGCGCGGTGGCGCAGTTTATCAAGGGGGAGTGGCCCTGCGGTGAGCGCAATGTGCTGGAGAAACTGGGGGTGCCGTTTCACATCATGAAAACCGGTTTTACCTGGAACACCCAGGACCGGGAGGGCGACACCCGCGCCGCCGAAGCGGTGTGGGCGGCGGTGGCGCAGGACCTGGCCAACCCGGCTGTCGATATGGTGCTGCTGGATGAACTCACCTACATGCTCAGCCTGCACTATCTGGATGTGGACACCGTGGTAGCCGCCATCGAGGCACGGCCGGAACATCAGCATGTGGTGATCACCGGTCGCAACTGCCATCGCCGTCTGCTGGAGCTGGCGGATACCGTCTCCGAGATTGCGCCGGTCAAGCACGCCTTTGAGGCGGGCATTAAGGCGCAACAGGGTCTCGACTGGTAGGACTGGCATTTAGTTAGTAAGGCTAATAATATTTCCCACATGCGAATTGATCAGTCACTGATGGCACTGGAGCGCTACGTCACCCGCCGCTGGCGGGAAGAGGGCGACCCGAGTGGCCACAGTCTCAGCTACACCGAATACGACTACCTGCAAACGCTGGAAGAGGCAGGCTGTCTACGCCTGTCTGATCTGGCCGAGATGATGCGGGTGGCCAAACCCAGCGCCAGCACCATGTGCCAGCGGCTGGAGCGTAAAGGGCTGGTCAGTCGTGGTCGCAGTGACCAGGATGGCCGCGCCATTCTGCTGCGACTGACCGAGGCCGGAGAGGGGATGCTGGCGCAGGATCGCGAGCTGTACAGCCGCCTGCTGGATGAGCGGTTGGGGCGCCTGAGCCAGGACGAACAGGCGGCGTTGTCCGCCTTGCTGGCGCGGATGGTAGGGCGCGACTGAGTTTTTTTTCGACCAAATAGTTAGCCTTTCTAATTAAATGAGGTGCGGATGTCCGCAAATCTGAGCCGTCAGGACGTGAACCGTCAGTTCTGGCGTTATGTGCTGCCGACAGTGGCGGCGATGCTGGTCAGTGGTCTGTATCAGCTGGTGGATGGGATCTTTATCGGCCGTTACATCGGGGCCGATGGTCTGGCTGCCATTAATGTGGCCTGGCCCATCGCCGGGGTGCTGTATGGCCTGGGTATGATGGTGGGGGTGGGCGCCGGGGCGCTCAGCTCGTTGTCGCGGGGAGAGGGCAAGCTGGCGCGGGCACGTGCCCAGCTTGGTAATGGTCTGGTGCTGATGGCCCTGATGGCGCTGGCCGCCACTGGCCTGCTGTGGGTGCTGGGTGAACCGGGACTGGCGATACAGAATGCCGAAGGCAATGTGCTGGCGCTGGCGCAGGACTACCTGCACGTGCTGATGCTGGCCGCCCCGGTGGCGCTGGGCAGCATGGCGATGCCCTTTATGCTGCGTAACGACGGTGCCCCCAACCGTGCTACTGCGCTGATCGTGGCGGGTGCGGTCACCAACATCGTGCTGGACTGGCTGTTTATCGCCGAGTTTGGCTGGGGCCTGACTGGCGCGGCCGCCGCCACGGCGTTGGCGCAGCTGCTGGTCACCCTGATGGGCATCGCCCACTTCTTCTCCGACAAAGCCCAGACCCGGCTGACCCTGGCGGATCTCAAGCTGCGCCCATACGACGCCTGGCGCAGTTGTGCCATCGGGTTGTCGAGTTTGCTGATGTACGGCTACTACAGCGTGGTGGTGGCTCTGCACAATGGCCTGTTTCTGCATTATGGCGATGCCACGGTGGTGGGGGCGTATGCCATCGTCAGCTACCTGATGGCGGTGTATTTCCTATTTGCTGAAGGGGTGGCGTCCGGCACTCAACCGCTGATCAGTTATCACTATGGCGCGGGCGAGTATGGCCTGATGAAGCGCTATATCCGGCTGATGCTGAAGGTGGCGGTGGGCAGTGGTGTGGTGGCGCTGGTGCTGCTGAACCTGGCCTCCGCACCGGTGATCAGCATCTTCAACAGTGCGGACGCGGATCTGTTTGCCGCCACCGAGCATGGTCTGCGCCTGCACCTGATTGCGCTCTATCTTGATGGCTTTATCTTCTGCGTCGGGGTGATCTTCCAGTCCTTCGGCGCCAGTGGTAAAGCCACCGGGGTGACCCTGGCCAATATGGGGATTCAGCTGCCGTTCCTGCTGGTTCTGCCCCAGTGGTTCGGGCTCGATGGGGTGTGGTTGGCGTTACCGATCTCCAATGTGGCGTTGTCGCTGGTGGCGGGCGCCCTGCTGTGGCGGGAGTGGCGCCAGTTGGAAGCGCGTTTGGGCTGAGGCCTCACGATTGCCCACGGCGGCTCGGTTTCAGGATTTATTACACCGTCACCGGTAACCAAGTGTGTCGGCCGGATGGCTCCGGCTGGCAACTCACTCCACGAATCGAGTGGCTTACCCCGATTGCGCTGCGCGCGCCGACACACTTCCTTACCCGCCGGATTGGCAATGCCACCAGAGTGAACCAGTCTGGATAGGTTAGTGCGACGGGCGATGCCTTGGAGCGCAGGATGTCTCGGGTTGCGTATCGGATAGGCGGTGGGTTGATTGTGATCAGCCTGCCGTTGGCGTTGTGGACGGGCTGGCCCTGGTTGACCTTTGTGGTTGCCGGGGTCGGACAGCTTTTTGTGATCGAGGGGATGCGGAAGAAACGGCGCCGGACGGCGCAGTTGGCACGGGGCAGGGCGGTATACGGGCGGCAGCGCCAGCATGGGCACCGCCACCTCACTCTAGCGCACTGACTTACGCCTGAACCCGGGCGAGTTCGGCCCGGAGACGTTCGTTCTCCAGGGTCAGTACCTTGATCTGGTGTTCCAGTGCTTCAATGCGGGCTTTCTCGTCGGCCACCACGTCGGCGGTGGTCACGGCAGCCACTTCGCCGCTGAACAGGTGGGCGTAACGGCTTTCACGGCGGCCCGCTTCGCGCGGCAGCTGCACCACCAGGCCCTTCTCGGCCATCTTCTGCAGTACGGTTTCCGTAGCTTTGACGTCGGCAAACTCGCACAGGCGACCGGTGCGTGAGCGCAGCTCGCCGGGAGTTTGTGGGCCACGCAGAAGCAGCACGCAGACCAGGCCACGTTCCTGCTCGCTCAGTTGCAGGCCACCGAACGCGGTGTTGCAGAAACGGTGTTTGTATTTGCTGGCGCGGGCGCCGCCTTCTTCCTGCACCAGGCGTTTGGCTTTGAGCTGTTCGAGGGTATCCAGAACCTCTTTGTCGGAGAGGGAGAGCACCGGGTCGCGGTTGCTTTTCTGATTGCAGGCGCCCTTGAGGGCGTTGAGGGTGAGGGGGTAGAGATCCGGGGTGGTGGTTTCCTTTTCAAGCAGGCAACCGATCACCCGGGTTTCGTTGAGGCTGAGATTCATCTCCATGGGGGGACTCCGTGTAACAGCAGTGGAGCCAGTATTGCCCCAGCCCCCGTCCCGGGCAAGCCCGGGACGGTCAGCTTTTGCGCAGTCAGTCTGCGGCGGTCCATTTGCGGTAGTGGTTCAGCTCGGCGATCTCCACTGAAGCGGCGGCCACCGGCGGCAAGACCGAGTGCAGGGTTTCCAGCAGGCGCTCGGACAGCGCGTCCTTGGTGGCGTCGTTGCGGCCCGGTAGAATGGCCAGCGTCAGGTGGGCAAAGGGCGCCGGTTCGCCGCCCACCAGGGCTTGGCGTACCGGCAGGGCGCGCACCTTAATCGCGCCGGCGCTGAACTCGCCACTGGCCAGTGCGCTGTTATGCAGTTCGGTCAGAATGCCGGGCAGTGCATCATCGTTAATCAGGTATTCGTTGTACTCCAGCACCAGGTGCGGCATAGCAGTTCCTTATGGGTCAGGCCCTTAACCGGATAAAACACTGAATAGCCATAGAGATTTCTAGCCGTCTAACTCTGGAAGTGAACGGCCAGTCGGGCTATCCTAAGCGCCTTGGAGTGTACCCCAGCGACACCGCCCCTTGGAGAGAAAGATGAAAACCAAGCTCATCGCCGTTCTGGCCATGATTGCCCTGTGTGCCCTGTATCGGGTATTGCCCCATCCCTTTAACTTCACCCCGGTTGCTGCCATGGGCCTGTTTGCCGGTGCCATGTTCGACAGCAAGCGTATGGCACTGGTGGTGCCGCTGCTGGCGATGCTGATTGGCGACCTGTTTATCGGCCTGCACGAAACCATGCTGTTTGTGTACGTGTCGATGGCGATCACCGCGGGCATCGGCATGTTGCTGCGTCATAAGCGCAGCATCGGTACCGTCGCTCTGGCCGGTGTCGCCAGCAGCCTGCAGTTCTTCTTTGTGACCAACACCGGCATGTGGGCCGTCACCAACTTCTACCCGCACACCTGGGAAGGCCTGGTGCAGTGCTGGATCATGGGTCTGCCGTTCCTGCAGAACGACCTGGCCAGCACCTGGCTGTTCAGCGCCCTGCTGTTTGGTGGCTTTGCGCTGCTGAGCCGCCGTTTCCCGGCCCTGGCCCAGAACTGATGCCCCGTCGCCTGAGCAAGGATAAGCGGGAGCTTTGCTACCCCTTTATCTTTGAGACCGGCCCCAGCACCGATTTTGAAGTCCAGACCGATGAGCTCTGCTCGTCGGTGGGCTATGCCCTGTCGCTGCTGGAGCAGGAGTTGGCCGAGCAGCCAGCCCTGCTGGCGGAACTGAAGCCGGAGCTGCACCAGGTGCAAGCGTTGGTGTACCACCTTAACGGGTCGGTGCGCGGGCGCATGGCGGTGGAGGAAGCGGATCTGGACTGGCTCAAGGCCCGCTATGACCACCACAACGGTTTCGGTGCGGTCACCGGATTTGTGCTGCCCACCGGTTCGCCGGCGGTGATGGCACTGCACCTGTGCCGCAGCGGTGCCAAGAAAAGCATTCGTCAGCTGGTGCGCTGTGAGGAAGCGGGTTTGACGGTGGATGACCGTCTGCTGCGACTTGCCAACCTGCTGACCAACTACTTCTTCTGCCTGACGGTGCGACTGAAACAGCACCTCAAGCTCGAGGAGATCCCCTTCGTCAGCAAAAGCTACTGAAGGGATGTCGCCGCTTGCGGCGAGGAAAAGGAAAGCCCGCAGAACCTGAGATGAATCCGGTGAGAATCCGGAGCTGGCGCGCAACGGTATGAGGCCCACGCCTTAAGCCCGATCTCCCAGGCCTGCATCAACCCTACGCGAACTAGGAAACTGAAATGAAGTACTCCGCTCTCTCCGTGGCGCTGTTCGCCGCGGCCCCCCTGGCGTGGTCTGCCCCCGCCGTTGATGTCGATGAAACCCTGATTGTGACCGGCGACCGCCTGGCCCAATCCGTCGATTCGGTACTGGCCCCGGTCACCGTGATTGACCGCGCCAGCATCGTGGCGATGCAGGCCAAAAGCCTGAGCGACATCCTTCGTACCCTGCCCAATGTCGATGTGAACCAGTATGGCGGCCGTGGCCAGAACGCCACCGTCACCGTGCGCGGCGCCACCAGCGCCCAGAGCCTGGTGCTGATCGACGGCATGCGCAGCACCACCAGTGCGCTGGGCCCGCTCAACATCAATAGTTTCCCGGTGGCGGAGATTGAGCGCATCGAGTTTATTCGTGGCGCCCGTGCTTCGGTGTATGGCTCCGAAGCGGTGGCCGGTGTCATCAACATCATCACCCGCGATGGCCGTGACGGCACTACCCTGACCGCCGGTGCCGGCAGCTTTGAACAGGTGGAAGCCAGCGTGCGCCACCAGAGCCAACTGGCCGGTGGCACCCTTAAGGCGGTGCTCGCTTATGAGGATGAAGAGGGCTACAACGTCCACCCCGTGCCCGGCGTCAACGACGGTGACAAACACGGTTTTACCGGCAAAAGCGCGCTGCTCGCCTATGACCGCGCGGTGACCGAGCGGCTGAGCCTCTACGCCGCCGCCCGCTGGTTCCAGAACGAAAGTCAGTACGACAACTCCAGCCTGGGCAACCCGGCTTGGGGGGCTCCGGACGTACGTGAGCGCAAAGAGAACCGTTTCGAAAACGTCGATTATCAGCTGGAAGCCCGCTACCAGGGTGAACGCTGGCACAGCAGTGTGCAGGCCCAATACAGCGACAGCGAAAGCCAGGATTTTGTCGACACCCTCTCCTATAAGGACTCCCCGGATTTCTCCCACCTGCGCCAGTACAACCTGGCCTGGGTCAACCGGGTGCAACTGACCGACGCCATCAGCGTCGGTGCGGGCCTGGACTGGCGTGACGAGCAACTGCGTGGTGACTCCACCTATCTGGATTGGGCCACCGGCGTGGCGACCCCGTTCGCCGATGGCACCCTGAGCCGCGACAATACCGGCGCATACGCGCTGCTGCGGGTGGAGGAGGGCGGTCACCAGTTTGAAGCTTCGGTGCGCAGCGACGACAACGAGCAGTACGGCCAGCACACCACCTGGCAGGTGGGAGGCCGCATCGCCGCCACTGAGTCCGTGGCGCTGGTGGCCAGCGTCGGCACCGCGTTCCGCGCGCCCACCTTCTACGACCTGTACTACCCCGGTTCCGGCAACCTGGACCTGCGTCCGGAAACCGCCGAGCATTACGAACTGGCCCTCGAAGGCGCGGTTGCCAGCATCGACTGGCGATTGGGCTGGTACCGTCAGGACGCGGAAGACCTGATCCAGTTCGACAGCCTGACCTACCGCCCGGTGAACATCGGTGAAGCGGTGATCGACGGCATCGAAGCGGAAGCTGCTTTTGACACCGGCCCGGTGCACCATCAACTGAGCTACGGCTGGCGCGACAGCGAAGACCGCACCACCGGCAATGAGCTGGCCGCCAGTGCCCGTCATAACGCCAAGTGGAACCTCAGCTATGACTGGGATGCCCTCAATCTGACCGGTAACCTGGTGTACCGTGGCAGCCGTTGGGGCGATGCCGCCAACACCGTGAAGTTGGACGCCTACTTCCTGGTGAACCTGGCAGCCAGCTACCAGCTGACCGAATCCCTGGCACTGCGTCTGCGCCTCGAAAACCTGTTGGACGAGGAGTATGTCACCATCGCGGACACCTTCTCCGGCGGCAGCTACCCGGGACAGGAACGCAGCGTGTACGGCCAGGTGGAGTACCGTCTGTAATTCCATTGCAGCCGGACACTGCTGTAATAAGAAAGGCGCCGATAAGGCGCCTTTTTTGTGTCTGAGCGTTCCCTCCCGGCCGCATCAGTCCCAGAACATCAGCATCCCTACGACGTGGTGCCAGAGCAGGCCGTGTTGCAGGGTCAGGGTCCAGCCCACCAGCAGCAGCTTAGGCAGGAACAGGATCAACACCAGCCACAGCGGGCGCCACGGCTTGGGCAGCACCGCCAGACTCAGCCCCACCAGCAGGGCTTTCACCCAGAGACCGCTGGCATTGATGACCATGGTGAGCAGCGCCAGTGGCTGCGGCAGCAGGGCAGGGGACTGGTTGCTGAGCAGCACGGTGGCAGCAATCAACAGAGCCAGCACGATCAAGTGGGGCCACACCCAGCGCGCCCGCCACCACAGGGCGGCCATCAGCAGGGCCAGCGGGGCCATCAGGTACACCGTCATGGTGTCGGCCCAGACGCTTTCCGGCAGCGAGGCGTTCTCGGGGGCCCAGGGTTGCAACGCCAGATAGGGCAACTGCCAGTAGGCCAGCAGTGCGGCGATGGGCAACAGGGCGAGCCACGGCACGCTGCGGACGGGCCCCCGCTGCGCGACCTCAGTGGGCCAGCTCCGGCTGCTCCACAGCAGCCCCAGCGCCAGCGCGATGGTGCACCCCATTGCTGGCAGCGGGCTGGTTTCCACCATCATTTCTGCCAGGCCCGCGCCCAGCTGGTAACCGGCAAAGAACAGGGCAACCCGTGCCGCCAGCGCCATGGGGCGCTTGTCACAGTGATTGACCACCGCCAGAAGGGTGCCGCTGAGCAGCACGCCGCTGGATAACGCCATCAGGGGAAAACCCCAGAGTAACTTCGCGGCACTCAGGGCCGTGCCTATGGCCAGCCCCAGAAGCCCCAGCTGCAGCAGCCATCGTTGCGGCATCAGCAGAGCAAGGATAGGCATCACCAGCCCCGCGCCGGCCAGGGCCCACGCACGGTTCTCCCAGCCAAAGCGCACCAGCTCCTGGGCACGGAAGTCGGCCAGTCCGTGCTGGGGTATCAGCGGCGTCACCAACAGGGTGCCGAAGGCGGCAAGCATGCCGAGCAGCAACAGTGGCAGGGCAGCAGCGGCGCCATCGGCGTTAAGGCGTTGAAGCAGAGTGGGCATGGGGAGGTCCTGTGATGACTCTGCGGCCACTGTCCGGCATCGTTCTCAGGTTGTCAATTTGTGGTAATCCAAGGCGTTTCTCGGCCGTCGTCGGCACGTGCGGGCGATGAAGCCCTTTGCATTGGCGGCCCCGGAGTGCGGTGCGCAGTAACGACGCTGGCTTGACCCGGATGATGGCTGAGCGCCCGCCCGTGACCAAGGTGAAAGCCGCCCCGGTCCTGCGCCCCGGTCCCGCGTCACGGGGCGAAGTGAAACGGAGAAAACAAACGCCGGATTCCGTGCCACACTCAATGGAGTGCAATACGGAGTCTGCCTATGCCGTTGAAGCGCTTAGCACTGTTGTTCTCTCTGGCCCTGGTGCTGGTGATGGCGCTGGGATACCTGTTGTTGCGAAACCTGGTGATCCTGCCTTATGTGAACGACGAAGTGCTGGCAACCCAGCAGCAGGAAGTGCGGGGGCTGATGTTTCAGATCGAAGCGCGTCAACAGGCGTTGGCGCTGTTGGCACAGGATATGGCCAGCGACGATCACCTGATGGCGTACCTCTCCGGACGTCAGCATCAACATGGCGCCTTGCCGCTGCGACAGGGCTTCACCGTTCAAGGGCTGTTTCTCTACGACGCCACTCTCACCCTGCGTTATCAGGACCGTGACCCCCAATTCCCCATGCCGATGCTGCTGTCTGATGACCCGTTCCAGCGGGCTAAGCTGATGCCGATGCTCGACCCTCACCATCCCCGCGCCAGTATGGGTGTGCTGCTGCAGGGAGGGCTGCCGTTTCTCTATGCGGCCGCGACGGTCTGTTCGGCGATGGGAGACGATTGCGGCCATGGCTATCTGGTGATTGTGCGGCGTATGGGGGAGGACTTCCGCGATCGCCTGGCGCAAACCAGTGGCCTGAGCTTCACCATTCGCCCCGCCACGCTGGAGGACGACAGCCTGCCCGAACTGCTGGCGTCCGACCAACTGGTGCGGCCTAAGGCGGAGCGCGAGTTGTTGGTGCGCGATGCGCTGGGGCGGCCCACTTTGGTGATGGTGCTGTCTCACACCACGCGGCCTCCCAACTCGATCACCCGCTATGAGTGGCTGACCTTTGTGGCACTGGCGGTGATGCTGGTGGTGGTGAATCTGATCATTGGCCAGATGCTGGTGAGGCCGATGGAACGCGGGGTGGCGCAGATCCGGGCGATGGAGCGAAACCAGCAGTTTCGGCCTCTGGGCAATGGCGCTAACATCACCGAATTTCGCCAGCTGGCCAGCGCCTTCAATAGCCTGATGCGGATGCTGGCGCAGCAGCGTGAACAGCTGAGCCAACTGGCGCGCACCGATGCTCTAACCGGGCTGGCCAACCGCCGTGCGATGGAGGAGTTTCTGGATGAGGAGTGGCGACGGCTGTGTCGGCACCAGCGTGGGCTGGCGTTGATGATGGTGGACATCGACCACTTTAAGCAGTTTAACGATCACTTCGGTCATGGCACCGGCGATGAGGTGCTGGCCAAGGTGGCCCGGGTGCTGGAATCGGTGACCCGCCGTGGTGGCGAGTTGGCGTCGCGCTGGGGCGGCGAGGAGTTTGTGCTGGCCATCACTGAGCCGAAGCGGGATGAGCTGGAACGCCTGGCCGAAGTGGTGGCCCAGCGCATTGGTCAGCTGCCGATATCGGCCTCCGGCATCTCGCAGCGGCTGACGGTCAGCATCGGCATCGCGTTTGTTCCGGCGGGGCAGGATCCGGTGGCGTTGGGGCTGAATCTGAACGAGATGATGGAGCAGGCGGACCGGGCGCTGTATCGGGTGAAATCCGCAGGCCGGGACGGCATTGAACTGTGGTGCGGTTGCGACACCATGGGGCCACATCGGCCCTGAAACCAAGCAGGGCTTGCCGAAGCAAGCCCTGAGGGAGTTACAACTGAATGGCAGCCAAGGGTTGGCTCGGCGGCACCAGGTAATGCGCAAAGCGCATGCGGTAACCCACGGCCAGGTCTTGTAAGGCCTGATCCACGCGCTGGGCACGGGCATCGTGGTCCAGCTCAGCATCCAGGTTGAAACTGATGACGTCGTAGCTTTGTGGATTGAGGCGACGCAGCAGCTGGTTCAATACCGGCAGCAGCTCGGCCTGGTCCAGATTGGACTCAAAGCTGACGTAGGAACTGTCTTCCTGCGGCGTGACGTGCACGGTGACGTAACGGTCGCCGCGGATCCCGTTCATGGAGTAGCCAAAGGGCTCGAACAGGAAGTCGTCAAACTGGAAGTCCGGCAGCATACCCTGCCAGTCAAACAGCTCGCGCACCCCTTCAACGGTTTGGTCGTTGCGGCGCAGGTACTCTGCTGCCGGGCCCTGAATGTGGTACATCAGCAGCTCAGCAGTGGCGTCATTGGCGTCCGGCTGGTAAGGGGCATCGCTGTGGAAAATGTAGTTGTGGTGACCATCCAGGTGGCCCAGGCGCCAGGCGCAACCGGGAAGCAGCTGGGACAGCGCGGCCAGGTCTTCATCAAAACTGCTTTTCTGCAGGTGTGACTGGTACTCGTTTTTACGCTGATAGGTCAGCATTGCCAGCTCGTTTTGGCTGAAATGCTTGAGGAATTCGGTGACGGCCTGAACCAGGGTAGTGGTACCGCAGGTCAGCATCAGGAAGCGGTCATCCCAGACAAAAAGGCTGGATTCCGACAGAAGATAGGCGTCGCAGTCATCATTATGGACTGACGAGAGAATCGTGGCATTGGCTTGCGCTACCATCGTTTCCCAGAAAGGTTTACCCAGTGCTCGAAGCGAGTTGTTACCCGTTTTGAGCACCGCTTCGACTTTTTTTTCGGAGCCCTCGAAGAACATCATTATGTTTTACTCCCGTTGAAGGCAGAAAAGCATGGTTTGGTAAGTATGGCCTTACCTCCCCCCCAACGAGTTTGGTTGATGGATTTATCAACCGCCCTCCTGGCGAATTCCGGGTACGAGCGCTCCGCCAGAAGGGCAAAGCGGGGCGCAAAAATTGACCCGGGCCGCGCACAGTGGCGGGGATTATACTCATTTCGCGTTCGGGCGCTACCACGGTTTGACTACACTTAGTGGCTCGTCATAACCGAAGGGACTGCGGATGAGTAATCCATTGAAGGCGATGGTCTTTGTGCTGCTGGGCTGCGGGGTGGGAACGACCTCAGCCGAGGTGGCTCAGCTAAGCTGGCCCGGCCTGATCCAGGGGGAGCCGCAGTGCTCTGAGACGGGGTGTTGGCACCATTGGCAGTACCAGTCGGTGCCGGACGGCCAACAGTTGATGACGCTGCTGACCGCGTTGGCGGCGCACACCGATGCCCCGTTGGCATTGACCGATGAACCCCGCCACAATCGCTTGTCGTTGTATCTGCCGCATCCCGTTATCGACGTTCAGGGCGTGGAGAGCGCTTCCAGCTGCTTGGCATCCGCCTGTGCCGCGTACGAGGCGATGGCGCCAAACTCACGGTGAGTAAAGCCGTTCTGCCACAACTCCGCCGGTATGTCGCTAAAGCTTGCTGCGTAATCGTCACTCACTTTCATCACCAACTCCCCCAGTGAATCCAGCTCCAGCCCCTGATGGGTGGCGCGCAGGTGCAGGGTGTGCGGGGTATTGGGTTTGCGGTACAACGCCGCCACTCTGGGCCAGGCTTCGTGGCCCGACGCCATGGATTCTGGCACCAGATAGGGCAACTGGCGATCCCCCATCTGGTAGTGGCGCTTCAACACCATAAACTTGTCCGGGATGGGCCGGGACGAGTCCCACCAGTGGCCATCCACCACATCAAACAGGGCGTTACTGGTTTTGCGGTCCACCTCGCCGAGCCAGGCCAGCGCCGAATCCAGCCACACCGTCAGGCTCTGGTTGTAGAGCTGGTCGTTCAGAACCAGTTGCGCGTTGATCAGGGCCAGGGTCAGCTTGGCGCCCAGCATGTTGGAGTAGAGGTCTTCCGGTGAGAACGCGGAGACGGTCTCCGGCCAACTGGCGAAGCTGGCGTAGCCGTGCCATTGGGCGATCTCGTGGGACTCCGCCTTGAAGTAAGCCAGCCGGGCCGCCAGAGCCGCCGCCAGGTGCCAACGCTCCTGGCCGCTGAGGCCGCTGACATCAAAGGCGTGCAGGCGCACGTAGCGTTGGCCAATCTCGTTGGGCAGGTCGATGGTGTGGTCCTGACCCAGGTGGCGGAAGATCTGGAAGAACAGCGCCACGGTGTCGTCGGCGGTGTCGCGTACGTGGGCCAGATCGATAAAGCCGCCACGGGCGGTGTAGAGCACCCCGTTGTTCTCGCTGCCGCGGTTATTGTTGCCGCTCATGCCGGAGGAGGTGTAGGTAAAGGTGCCGCCATCAAAACGGTGGGGGCCGACTTTATCCGGCGCCACGGTGTTGCCGAGCCGGAACAGGGGCAGGGGCACCGGCCCGACCTTGACCTTCTGCAGGTTGCCGAAGGCGCAGCAGGGGCGGACGTTCTGCGGGACCGGGAACTCCGGCAGGCTTTCCGGCGGCAGGTCCCATATCGCGACCGGCTGGTCGCTGCCATTGAGTGCACGACTGATGGTGGCCTCATCCGGAGCGGGGTGGCTCTGCCAGGTTGGCGTCGCGCAGCCACCGAGCAAAACGATGGTCAGCAGGATGATGAGGGAGTGGTGCATCGGGACCCCTGTTTGATGGTGCGGGAAAACGGCAGCGAAATGTCGCTCAAAAATTGGACGTACCCTTTAGGCCGTTCGCTAATTATAATGCGCTCAGTCTTTTAGGGCTGCGGATTGTAGAGCAGCGGGGTTGTTGCGCAAACCCCGGACGTCCCTGTTGTTCAGATCCGATAAAGCCACACTGCCAAGTACGATTGTTCAGTTTTGATCTAGCCTTAATCCAGTAGACTTGGTCTGGCTAGTGCAAAGTAAACCAGAGTATTTCGCGGTCGCGAGCCCAGGCTCAGCAGGCCGCTTTTTTTTGTTTGTGAGAATGCCAACTATGTTCCGTCTGTTTCTTTCTCTTGTCGCCCTGGCGACCAGCGCCAGCGCGGTGGCCCAGGATTCCTTCTTCCCCATCTGGGGCGACGAGGCGGAAGCCCGCGGTTATACCCTGCCCAAACCTTATGGCCTGTCCTTGTCCTACATGGACATGAGCAATCCGGTGACCGTGAACAGCATTGAGCTGACCGGCCACCCGGTGCTGGAGGCCCTCGACATCAACGCGCCGGAAGCGGATTTTGATGGTTATAACCTGACCCTGCGCGGTGATGTCTGGATCTTCCCGTTTATGAACGTGTACGGCATCCTCGGCTACACCTCCGGGGACAGCGTGGCCACCATCCGCGGCCTGAGCTGTGATGTGGACCAGGTCAGCGGCATTGGTAATAAGCTGTTGTGTGGCGCCATCAACGAAGCGGGGGGCGCCGCCATTGGCGCGCCGTTTGCGCTGGAAATGAAGGGCGGCACCTACGGCATCGGTACCACCCTGGCCGGTGGCGTGGGTAACTGGTTTGCGCTGGTGGACATGAACTACACCTACACCTCCATGAACATCATCGAGGGTGACATCAAAACCTTCGTGGCGGCGCCTCGTGTGGGCTACCGCTGGGAGTTTGAAGGCGGCCGCGAACTGCGTGTGTTTGCCGGTGCCATGTACCAGAAGGTGGACCAGTACCTGCAGGGCAGCCTGCTTGACCTCGGCCTGCCGCCGGAGCTGAACGACCTGATTGGTGCGCTGGCACCGGACGGCGAGTTTGAAGTGTCCCAACAGGGCACCTCCCGCTGGAACACCGTCGTGGGCGCCCAGTATGCCCTGAGCCGCGACTGGGAACTGTTGATTGAATCCGGCTTCGGTGCCCGCCGCACCAGCTTTATGTCCGTTTCCCGTCGGTTCTAAATCATGGCGCGTAATTCATACTGGCTGAGCGCGCTGATGCTGCTCAGCCTGCCTTCGTGGGCCAGTGAAGCCACCCCGGATACCGATCCCTCTTTGTACCAGCGCGGCCAGCAATGGTTTGCCAGGGTGCTGGAGGAGTTGGGCGCAGACGGCGGCTTTGACCCGGATAAAGGGATCGACTGGAGTGTGATGCCGGGGCCCTTTTACACCCCGGAGAAGAGCCTGGGCATTGGCGTTTCCACCGTCGGCCTGTACCTGCCGGATCGCAACGACACGGTGTCCCAGCCCAGCTCCATCACCATCAACGGCTTTGGCTCCATCAACGGTTCGCTGGGGATTGGGGTGGAGAGCCGCACTTTCCTTAAAGAGGACAAGTACCGGTTGTTTATCGATGCTGAGCTGCAGGACGCGCCGGATGTGTTCTACGGCATCGGCATGGACAACGGCCGCGAAGTCGCCAACCTGGTGAACTTTGAGCTGACCGAATACCGCTTTAAGCCGCAGGCGATGATGCGGGTGCTGCCCAGCACCTATATCGGTGCCGGTTTTGACCTGGTGGGCACCAAAGCCCGCGAGATTGACGCGGATGCACCGCAGCCGCTGAGCTTAGCCCCGGCCGCCCAGTTTCCGGAAAAAAGCTTCAGTGCGGGCCCGAGCCTGCACCTGGTGCACGACTCCCGTGACTTTATCCTGAACGCGTCGGAAGGCCGCCTGCTGCAGGCCGATGTGGTGTTCTACGATGAGGCGTTCGGCTCCGACAGCGACTTCCAGAAGGTCACGCTGAACTACAGTGATTACATGACGCTGGACGTGGTCCCCGGGATCCTGGCCTGGCAGTGGATCGGTGAGTTCAATCACGGCGATGTGCCCTGGGACCAGATGGCCACCTTAGGCGGTGCCAACCGTCTGCGGGGGTATGAGCAGGGCCGCTACCGTGACCGCCAGATGACCCTGGCCCAGGTGGAGTACCGGCAGCCGCTGAGAGGTCGTCACGGCATGGTGTACTGGGTGGGCGCCGGCACGCTGGCGGACCGGGTCTCCGAACTGGGTGATGAGAAATGGTTGCACACCCTCGGGGTGGGGTACCGCTTTGAGATCAAACAGCGGGTTAACCTGCGCCTCGATATGGGGTTCGGCAATGGCGAAAATGGCTTCTATTTTGCCGTTAATGAGGCGTTCTAACGAGCGACTGTAACGACGTTATCTCATTTTGTGATCGGCAGGGTTTGAGGCCGGTCACAAAGATGGTCCAGCAAACTCTATACAATTCGCGCGCTTTTTTTTGCCCTGCCTTTGGAGAGTTCATGCTGTTTGTCGAGTTAAGTGTCGTTTTGTTGGCGATTTGGTTAGGAAGCCGTCTCGGCAGTATCGGCATCGGCTATGCCGGGGGCCTCGGGGTATTGGTGCTGGCCATGCTGGGCCTGACCCCGGGCCATATCCCCACCTCGGTGATTCTGATCATCATGTCGGTGATCTCGGTCATCGCGGCGATGCAGGTGGCAGGGGGGATGGATTATCTGGTTAAGATTGCCGAGCGCATCATCCGCAAGAACCCCAAGCAGATCACCTTCATCGCCCCGCTGGTCACCTACGGGATGACCCTTCTGGCCGGCACCGGCCACACCGCCTTCTCCACCATGCCGGTTATCACCGAAGTGGCCAAAGAGCAGGGCATCCGCCCCTCCCGTCCGCTCTCCATTGCTGTTGTAGCCTCGCAAATCGCCATCACCGCCTCCCCCATCTCCGCCGCCGTGGTCGCCCTGACCGGCATTCTCGCCCCACTGGGCGTGGACTACCTTAGCATCCTGGCCGTTTCCATCCCCGCTTCTCTGGCGGCCGTACTGCTGACCGCCTTTGTGGCCAACCGCCAAGGCGTGGAACTGGATGAGGACCCGGTATACCAACAGCGTCTGGCCGAGGGCCTGGTGCGCGCCACCAAGGCGGATGAGCTGGCGATCAAACCCGGCGCCAAGCGCGCAGTGGGGATCTTCCTGTTCAGCATCTTTGCCATCGTGGTCTACGCCACCGCCATCAGCGACAGCGTTGGCCTGATTGAGAACCCGGTGATGGCCCGTGACCAGGCGATCATGATCCTGATGCTCTCTGCCGCGGCGGTGATCACCCTGGTGTGCAAAGTGGATACCGGCCAGATCCTCGGTGCCAGCACCTTCAAGGCGGGCATGAGTGCCTGTATCTGTGTGCTGGGCGTGGCCTGGCTGGGGGACACCTTTGTCTCCGCCCATATCGACACCATCAAAGAGGTGGCCGGTGAGCTGGTGCGTAACTACGCCTGGCTGCTGGCGGTGGCGCTGTTCTTCGCCTCCATGCTGCTGTACTCCCAGGCGGCTGCGACCGTGGCACTGATGCCGGCGGCGGTAGCGATGGGTGTGGAGCCGCTGGTGATCGTGGCCTCCTTCGCTGCGGTATCCGCGCTGTTCGTCCTGCCGACCTACCCGACCCTGCTGGCGGCGGTGGAGATGGACGACACCGGTTCCACCCGCATCGGCAAGTACGTGTTTAACCACCCCTTCCTGCTGCCCGGCGTGGTGGCCATCACCCTGGCCGTGGCCTTTGGCTTTGCCATCGGCTCCGTGGTGCTCTGAGTCTCAGTCTCTAGGCCCCACAAGCGCCTAAACCCTGGCTGCGCTCAGCAATAAAGCCGCGCAGCCAGCGGTGGGCTGGATCGCTGTCCAGCGTCGGCGGCCACATCAGGCGGTAACTGATGGGCGCCAGCGCCAGTGGCAGCGGTAACACCGCCAGGGCATAGCGTGCCGCCAACTGGTGGGCGAACACACTGGCACAGGTAAACACCATGTCGGTGTGCTGAGCCATCAACGCCGCACTGTGAAAGTCCGGCACCTGCACCGCCACCGGTCGCTTCAGTCCCAGCGACGCCAATACGTGGTCCATTAGCCACAACTCCGTGCCCTCCACCCAGATCTGGATATGGGGCAGATCCAGAAACCGCTCCAGATCCCAGCCGCCATCCAGCGCCGGATGGTCCTCCCGCACCAGGCAGACATTGATGTCGGTATAGAGCTCTTGTTGGGGCAGGGCGGGCAGATCCCGAATGTGCCAGGGCGGACGGGCGCGCTCGTCGGTATCGCGGGCCAGCAGCAGCAGGTCGAGCTGACCCCGGGCCAGCTGTTCCAGTTTGTCGCCGGAGCCGGGCACCATATCCAGCCGCAGTCCCGGTGCCTGCACCTGCAGGTCGGTCAGCACCCGGGGCATCAGGCTGGGGAAGGCGGTTTCCACCACGCTGGCGCGGAACTGGCGTTGGTCGGTGTTGGGGTCAAACCCCACCGGGATGAGTAACTCGCAGGAGAGGCGCAGCCACTGGCGCAGCTTAGGCTCCAGAGTCAGGGCTTTGGCAGTGGGGGCCAGGCCCTGTCCGGCCCGGACAAACAGTGGGTCATCCAGCGGTTTGCCCAGCTGTTCCCGCAACTTGGCCAGCTGTTTACTGACGGCGGACTGACTCAGGTGCAGGCGCTGGGCGGCGCCGCTGACGCTGCCCTCCTCCAGCAGTACCAGCATCAGCCGAAGCAGGTTCAGATCGAGCGCTTCAATAGCCACGGCGGGCTCCCTCAATATATTCCAATTTGGAAAGTGTCTGCTGACAACAAATCATTTTTTATCATAACTTGGCTTGCCTACAATGGCGCCCTCTTTTCCTTGGTAAGTGTGTCATGACTCGTCCTGTTCCTTTTGTTTTGCTGATGTTGCTGGTGGCGTTCAGTCCCCTGGCCATCGACATCTTTCTGCCGGCGGTTCCGGCAATGGCAGACGCGCTGGCGGCGCCGCTGCCTCAGGTGCAGGCAACCGTCGCGGTATTTCTTCTGGCCATGGGCCTGGGTCAGTTGCTGGCCGGCCCGCTGGCTGACCGCTATGGCCGTCGACCGCTGGCACTCAGTGGTGTGGCGCTCTACCTGGCCGGTTCGCTGATGGCCGCCTGGGCCAACCAGATTGAAGTGCTGTGGCTGGCGCGCCTGCTGCAGGGCTTTGGGGCCTGTGCCGTGGTGGTGGCCGCCATGTCGGGCGTGCGTGACAGCTATGGCCCGGAGCGTGCGGGCCCAATCTACAGCTACCTCAACGGCGTGATCTGCGTGGTGCCGGCACTGGCTCCGCTGCTGGGCGGTATGCTGGCGGCCCTGTGGGACTGGCGTGCCACCTTCTACTTTATGGCGGCTTACGCCCTGCTGGCCGGTGCTCTGGTGGCCTGGCGCCTGCCGGAAACCCGGCCGGCGGACACCCGCTCTGAAGGGGCGTTGGTGAGCTGGGCGCGCTACCAGCCGGTGCTGAGTCATCCGGTATTCCAGTACCACGCGGGCTTTATCATGCTGGCGATGGCGGTGATCATCGGTTACGTCAGCCTGGCCCCGGTTCAGCTGATGGTGGCGATGAAGCAAAGCCCGATGGCGTTCAGCCTGTGGTTTGGCGCCAACGCGGCCATCAATATCGCGGCGGCGTTTGCGGCCCCGAGCATTGTCGCCCGCGTCGGCAAGCGCGCTGCCCTGCGCCTGGCCATCGGCCTCTGTCTGGTGGCGGCCATCGCTCTGTTGCTGCTGGCGGACCTGAGCCACCCGGCGGCCTTTATGGGCCCGGTGTTCATCTCCAGCATCGGCTTCTGCTTCGTCTTTGCGGTGTGTGGCGGTTCGGCGCTGGCGCCCTTCGGTGAGCGTGCCGGCACCGCGTCCGCGCTGCTGGGCCTGTTCCAGATGACCGGCGCTTCGGTGCTGGTGGGGTTGGTGAACCTGCTGCCGGTGGCTCCGGTGGCGTCACTGGCGGTGCTGATGCTGCTGCCGCTGGTGTGGCTGGGCCTGGCCCGACTGAACCGGGCCGGCCATCAGCAGGTGCAGGCCGCGATGGTGTCGGTCAGCGACAACGCCCCTGCAAACTGATCCCGCGTCGGGTGGAGTAGCGCTGGTCAATGCGGTAGCCGTCGAGGCACAGTTGCCGCTGGTCCAGCGCTTTTTCCAGATCGAGGTAGAGTTGGTGCTGGTCGATCAGCGGGCCATCCCCCGGCAGCGTGACCTGGATGGCATCGGGCTCGGCGTAGCGCTCCTGTTTCAGGCGACGACTCAGGCGTGGGTCAATCGGTTGGATGTAGTTAAAGGTGAAGCGCAACTCACCATCGGCACCCTGCTCGGTGGTGAAGTAGTGTTGTGGCGGTGGCGGTGGGGGTTTTCCGGCACAGCTGGCCAGGCCAAACATCAGCAGTAGGGCAAATGCCAGAGGCATCGGTCACTCCATCGAAACAAGGGCCTACGACTATAACCTGAATGCGAGGTTCCCTGCACCGTTGCGGTTTTTTCTGTCCGGTGATTCGCTTCACCCTTTCACTTCGTTACACCGATAAGTACTTGACCTTAGATAGGCTCAAAGGGCTATGCTTGCGTCAATTTGTCTAGCCCATAACGAGAAAACTGATCGTGAAAAAGATCCTTGGTATTGCCCTGGCCCTGATGCTGGCCGGTTGTTCCGAATCCGCTCCTGAAGCTCCGGCCAAGGCCGAAACCGCTGCACCGCAGGCGGCCGCTCAGGCAGCGCCGAAAGCGGCTCAAACCAGCCACTTCAAAGAAGGCGTACACTACCAGGTGGTGAACCCGGCCGGTAAGGTTGAGCAACCGACCATCACCGAGTTCTTCTCCTTCTACTGTGGCGGTTGCTACAACATGGAAGCCCGCTTCCTGCCGACCATCGTGCCGGCACTGCAAGAGCAGGGCCTGAAGTTCGAGCAGAAGCACGTTAACTTCGCTCGTAACGACGCCGACTTCCAGACCTACCAGGCGGTGATCCGCGCCTTCGCTACCGTTCAGGAGATGGGTGAAGCGGGCAAGATTAAAGACCCGATGTTCGCCCTGATGGGTGGCAAAGACCACAACCACACTGCGGGCGACAAGCACGGCGAGGGCATCAACTCCCTGGCTGACGTTCGTGCCATCTTCGTTGAGAACGGTGTGGACGCGGCTAAGTTCGACGCCATCGCCGAAACCCCGGCCATCACCGAGCAGGTTGAGCTGTGGAACAAAGAGCAGCGCCTGTACCAGGTGGGCTCCATCCCGGCCTTTGTGGTGAACAACAAGTACCTGATCAACCTGAACAACGTCCAGTCCGTGGGCGAGCTGGTTGACCTGATGGCGTACCTGGCCACCAAGTGATTCAGTTGCTCTGAACCGCGAGAAAACGCCGCCCGATGGGGCGGCGTTTTTTATGGCTTTTGTCCCTTCCATATTCACTCAATGAAGCGCTGCCCAGTGGTGTTCCGGATGGAGTCAGCCGAGTCATTGTGTTGAGATAAGGCGCGCCGATAATCCGTTCGGCCTGTGGCAGGGAATGCCGCAGACGTGCTTAAAAAACAGGGATATGAATCATGACTCGTACACTGACTTCAGGCTGCCTGCTGCTGGCCGCATTTGCCCTACCAGCCACGGCGCAAGACAGCACCGCTTTTGGTCTGGCTCTTGGCACCCCGGCTGGGGGCAATCTGGTACTCAAATCCGACGCCCTTGGCGTACCGCTGCAGATTGCCGGAGGTTATTGGGGCGATAAGCTCAGTGGTGTGGAGCTGGGGGTCAGCGTATACGAGCGCCCGGACAGTTTCTTTCAGTCGGTGAACCTGATCGCCGGTTATTCCGATCTTGAGGAGAACAGTCGCGAATCCAAAATCTGGCGCTATGGGGGCGTCTCCTTCACCTTCGGCACTGGCGGCTTCTACTTTGAGCCCGGCCTTACCTTTGGCGATGGCGACTATGATAATCCCCAGCTGACTTTCCAGATTGGCTGGCTGTGGGGCCGGTGAACATCCAGTTTCTTTCGACATAGAAAGCGCCCAGGCCGGGGCGTTTTCTATGGTCCCGATGGCCGCTGGGGACCCGATTGGCGCCAGGGGGGCGCCGCCGTCTTTCCACCGATGGACAGGGTGGGCGCCTCGCTGGCAAACTCTGTGAACGTGTCAAAAATGTCAGCAACATGAATGAGTTCCTATTACATGTTGAAGCTAACGGCATTTTGAGTTCCGGGCCGGTAAACCTATCGGTTAAACACCATTGGAGTGGAAATGAATAATAAGATTCTTGGCATTGTGCTTATCGTCGCAGGCGTGGCTCTGGCTTTCTGGGGTTACAACATCTACGACTCCGCAAGCTCTCAGGTGACCCGTGCCCTGAGCGGAGATACCCCGATTGAAGCCTGGGCCGGTATGGTGGGCGGTGCGATTCTGGCGCTGGTTGGCCTGACGCGGCTGAAGTGATCGGCGTCGACAACGCCTGATTAATGCGGCCTGAACTACCGGGTCAGCATGGCCGGAGATCCAATTCGGCTGCAGAGACAACGCCCCCGAAAGGGGGCGTTGTTTTGTCTGCAAAACCTCGGGTGTTTGCGGCCTGAGGTGTGAGGCTGGCGGCGCTGCTCAGCCTGTTCCTGCCCGCCGCAACCGCTTCTGAGCCGCCTCCGGATGGCCGGGCTTCGACCGACGGCAGCAGAGGCAACCGAATGGCACCAAAGCGTCGCTACGTTTTGGTGTGGTCATCATGGCAGGCCAGACAATCCATATGGCCCTGCTGGTTCCAGTTCATCGGTTTCTTGCCTGGGGTCGCCGGACCGTGGCAGCCGATGCAGTGCTGGGTGGATTCTGAGGGTTTCCAGGTGGGGGCGACCCACTTGCCCTCAAAGAATTCGTTCAGTGCCTGAGCCGTCATAAACACCACTTCGCCAGCGACCTTGGCGCAGCGCTCCAGTTTGGCCGGGTCATGCAGGTCTTTGACTCCCGCCGCCAGTGACCATTTGGAGACGGAGGAGTGGCACAGGGGCGTCATCGCCTTCACCCGGATCTGGTCAGGGAGGGGGGAGAGGTGGTCGAACATCTTAGTGGGAAACTCCTGCTCGGCGTACCACCAGAACAGGCGATCGACAATGGCGCTGTTTTGCAGGTAGTTGTCCCGCTTTTCTCCGTAGGTCACCATATTGATGATGACTGAAGCCCCCGCCAGGGCACCACACAGGGTGCCGTGTCCGCCAAACCCGGCGGCGGCGTGGATCATCAGCATGTCAGGCATGGTGGTCCAGGGGTAGCCGACCTTCTCCTTCAGCAGGCTCAACAGTGAGAGGTAACTGGCGGAGCCGCAGCCTCCCTTATCCATGTAGTAACGGTAAGCCCGGGTGCCCGCTTCCATCGGGTCAATCTCAACCCAGGGCCAGGGCAGGGGCGGGGCTTCCTGTTGTTTACCATCGTCGGCAAGGGCCATGCCCGCCACACCGGCCCCCATGGCACTGGTGGCAATCAGGGAGGCGGCACCACCCAGAACATCGCGTCGGGAAACTTTACGTGGGGCGTTTGTGCTTGGGCTCATGATGTTCTCCTTAACCGCGTGGATGACATCGATGGGATGGCTAAATACACCTACAAACTATAGGTCTATTGAGCCAGCAGGCTGGGTGCAGGAGGTCGGATCCGCAGGGAGTTTGATCTTGATCAGTCAGGGAGGGCGGGACATTGGCCAGAAACAACAACGCCCCCAATCGGGGGCGTTGTACTGTGTAGTGTCGCGCTTTAGCGAGATTTCACGTAGGGCTGGCCAACCGCTTTCGGGCCAACGGCTTTGCCGATAAAGCCAGCCAGCAGCAGGACGGTCAGGACGTAAGGCAGCACCTCAATCGCCTGCACCGGCACTTCGCCCACCACCGGCAACTCAACACCCTGCAGGCGCACGGCCAGGGCATCAAGGAAGCCGAACAGCAGACAGCCCAGCATTACCGGCACCGGACGCCACTTACCGAAGATCAGCGCGGCCAGGGCGATAAAGCCTTTACCGGCACTCATGTTCGGTACGAAGCCAGCGGCGTGACCGGTAGAGAGGTAAGCGCCCGCGATGCCCGCCAGGATACCGGCGATGATCAGGGCGCGGTAGCGCAGCCAGGTCACAGAGATGCCGGCGGTGTCCACGGAGTGCGGGTTTTCACCCACGGCGCGCAGACGCAGACCGAAGCGGGTGCGCTGCAGGATCCACCAGGACAGGGGCACCATGGCAAACGCCAGGTACACCAGCAGGGTGTGGCCGGACAGCAGCTTGGAGTAGAGGGCACCGATGACGGGCACGTTCTCCAGCATTTCGGCCAGCGGCAGCGTGATGGCCTGGAAGCGCTGGTTGCCGGAGAGCGCCGGTGTCTGGCCACCCATCTCGAACCAGTAGCGGCCCAGGGTGATGGTCAGGCCCGCGGCCAGCATGTTGATGGCGGTACCGGACACGATCTGATCGCCCCGGTGGGTGATGGAGGCGAAGCCGTGGATCAGGCTCATCATCACACCCGTCGCCATGCCGGCGAGCATGCCCAGCCAGACGCTGTCGGTGGCAAACGCGGTGGCGGCTGCCGCGAAGGCGGCGGCCAGCAGCTTACCCTCAAGGGCGATGTTCACCACGCCGGAGCGCTCGGAGAACAGACCCGCCAGGGCCAACAGCAGCAGCGGAGTGGAGACGCGCAGGGTGGCGTCCAGCAGCAGGATAATGGTCTCAAACATGACTTAGGCCTCCTGCGCTTTCAGTTTGTCCGCTTTAGCGGCGGTGATGGCCAGGTAGATCTTCTCGACCGGCTTCACCAGCATCAGCGACAGGGCACCGGAGAACAGCACCACCAGGGCCTGCACCACTTCCACCATTTCGCGGTCCACGTTGGGGTATTCGAACGACAGTTCGTTACCGCCCTGGAACAGCACGCCAAACAGCAGGGAAGCGAACAGGATGCCGATGGGGTGGCCACGGCCAATCAACGCCACGGCAATCCCGGTAAAGCCGTAACCGGCCACGAAGTCGAGACGCAGCTGGTGGCTGTAACCGGCCACTTCGTTCATCCCCAGCAGACCCGCCAGGCCACCGGAAATCAGCATTACGATCACGGTCAGTCGCTTGGGGTTGATGCCGCCGTAGCTGGCGGCAGTGGGGTTGGCACCCAGGGCCCGAATGGCGTAACCCCAGCGGGTGTGCCACAGCAGCAGCCAGACCATCACCAGGGCAGCCAGGGCGATGAAGAAGGAGAAGTTGAGCGGGCTCGGGTCGAAGGCGATGCCGAACCAGCCGAGGATCTCATCCATCATCGGCAGGCGGGCGTTCTCACCAATCAGGCGGGATACCGCGGACATCTCACCGTCCGGCTTCAGCACGTTCACCATCAGGTAGACCATCAGTGAGGAGGCGATGAAGTTGAACATGATGGTGGTGATCACCACGTGGCTGCCACGGTAGGCCTGCAGGTAGGCCGGGATCAGCGCCCACAGGGCACCGAACAGCATGCCACCCAGCATGGAGACCGGGAAGATCACCCAGAACGGCATGGAGGCATCCAGCGCCAGACACATCAGGCCGGTGCCCAGGCCACCGATGTAGGCCTGACCCTCACCACCGATGTTGAACAGGCCAGCGGAGAAGGCCACCGCGACGGCGAGACCGGTAAAGATGAAGTTGGTGGCGTAGTACAGGGTGTAACCCACGCCTTCCTGGTAGCCCAGGGCACCCTGAATCATCAGGGAGGCGGCTTCAACCGGGTTCACGTCCACGGCGATAAACACCAGGGCGGAGACCGCGAAAGCCATCAGCAGGTTAAGCAGCGGCAACAGCAGGACGTTGATCCAGGCCGGCAGTTTGTTGTTGTTCACAGGGTCTCTCCTGCTTTGAGTTCATCAGGAATGACGTTGGCCATCATCATGCCGAGGATGCGTTCGTTGGCTTTGTCGGCGGGAACTTCGCCCACGATGTTGCCGTCGAACATCACCACGATGCGGTCGGACAGGGCCAGGATCTCATCCAGTTCCACCGACACCAGCAGCACGCCTTTGCCCTGGTCACGCATGTCGATGATGCGTTTGTGGATGTATTCGATGGCACCGATGTCGACGCCACGGGTGGGCTGGCCGATCATCAGCACGTCCGGGTTCTGGTCCACTTCCCGGGCGATGATCAGCTTCTGCTGGTTACCACCGGAGAACAGCGAGGAGCGCAGTTTCGGGTTGGGCGGGCGCACGTCCCACTCTTCCATCAGGGCGCGGCACTTGGCTTCGATCGCCTTGGGCTTGGACAGCACCGGACCGTTGTATTGTGCCTGCTCGTGGAAGCCCAGAATGGCGGACTCTTCGGCGGAGAAGCTCTTGACCAAACCCATGGCCAGGCGGTCTTCCGGTACGTGGCCCACTTTCATGGCACGGACGGATTTCGGGTCGGAAGGGGCTTCCGGGGTGATGTGGTGGCTGCCGATGCGGATTTCGCCTTTGCTGGGCACCAGGATGCCCGCCAGCGCTTCCATCAGTTCGGACTGACCGTTGCCGGAAACCCCGGCGATGCCCACCACTTCACCGGCACGGATGTCGATGTTGACGGACTTGAGCATGTCGACGCCGCGATCGTCGGTGTAGGTCAGGTCGCGGGTGGACATCAGCACCTCACCGGGCTTGGCCGGGCCTTTCTCCACTTTCAGTCGAACCTTGCGGCCCACCATCAGTTCGGCCAGGGCTTCCTTGTCGGTGTCGGCGGTCTTAACGTGACCCACCATGGCGCCCTGGCGCATCACCGAGACGTTGTCGGTGACGGCGAGGATTTCGCGCAGCTTGTGGGTGATCAGCAAGATGGTGACGCCCTGCTGACGCAGTGCATCGAGAATGCGGAACAGGTGGTCGGTTTCCTGTGGGGTCAGCACCCCGGTCGGTTCATCCAGGATCAGAACCTTGGCGCCGCGGTACAGCGCTTTGAGGATCTCCACCCGCTGCTGCAGGCCTACCGGCAGCTCTTCAATGGTGGCATCCAGGGGCACGTCGAGCTGGTACTCTTCGGCCAGGCGGGTCAGCTCCTTGCGGGCTTTACGCAGGGAACCGGCCAGCAGGCCGCCCTCTTCGGCGCCGAGGATGACGTTTTCCAGCACGGTGAAATTGTCCACCAGCATAAAGTGCTGGTGCACCATGCCGATGCCGGCGGCGATCGCTTCACGGGAGGAGGTGATGGTCTGACGTTGGCCTTCCACCAGGATCTCACCGGAATCGGCTTCGTAGAAACCGTAGATGATGTTCATTAGGGTGGATTTACCGGCGCCGTTTTCGCCGATGATGCCGTGGATGGTGCCGGCAGGGACTTGCAGATTGATATCCCGGTTGGCGTGGACGTCGCCGAACCGTTTTTCGATACCGCGCAGTTCCAGCGCAAGCGGCGACTGGGGTCGGGCTTGAGACATGGCTGTGTTTCTCGCTATTGCATGATAGAAAGCCCCCGGGATCCGGGGGCTTTTCTTAAGTCACTGAATCCGTTAGGGGATTAGTATTTGCAGCTGTTGTCAGCCATGTAGTCGTGAACGACGATTTCGCCAGCGATGATCTTCTTGGCGATGGCGTTCAGTTGCGCTTCGTCCTCAGCGCTGATCAGGTCGCGGTTGTACTCGTCCAGAGCCCACTCGATGCCACCGTCGGCCAGACCGTTGGCCTGGATACCGGCGCTGAAGTTACCGGCCTGGTACTCTTCAAACACCTTGTAGGTGGTGAAACCAACACGCTTAACCATGGAGGTCAGCATGGTGCCCGGGTGCAGGTGGTTCTGGTTGGAGTCAACGCCGATGGCGAACTTGCCTTCGTCTTTGGCGGCCTGGTAAACGCCGTTACCGGTACCACCAGCGGCGGCGAATACGATGTCAGCGCCACGGGAGAATTGGCTCTTGGCCAGCTCAGCACCACGTACCGGGTCAGCGAAGGCGGCCGGGGTGGAGCCGGTCATGTTCTGGAACACTTCAGCGTCGCCGCTGACGTGCTTAACACCCTGCTCGTAACCGCAGGCAAACTTACGGATCAGCGGGATGTCCATGCCGCCGATAAAGCCCACTTTCTGGGTTTCGGACTTCATGGCTGCCAGAGCGCCCACCAGGAAGGAACCTTCGTGCTCAGCGAACACCAGGGACTTCACGTTCGGCAGGTCAACCACGGAGTCGATGATGACGAAATCGGTTTCCGGGTACTTCTTGGCCACTTTCTCCAGGGAGGCGGCGTAGTTGAAGCCCACAACCACGATCGGGGAGTAACCGCGGCGAGCCATACGCTCCAGGCCCTGCTCGCGCTGAGTGTCGTTGGACGGCACGTATTCGAATACCTTCACGCCTTTGTCTTTGTTGAAGGCGATAACGCCATTCTCGTAAACGGCCTGGTTGAAGGATTTGTCGTGCTTACCAGCAGTATCGTACGCCACGGCCGGTTTGAAATCGGCTGCAGTGGCAACGAAGGAGGTCAGGGCAAGAGACACTGCGGCGGCAGTGGCGGCAAGAGCTTTCTTCATCATTTCCTCGCGTGTAGTAATTTTCTTTTATTGATCCCCTTCATGGGGATTCTCTGTCACAGCCATATAACGGCAGCGAACCATGAGCAAGCGGATAAATTCGCCGCCGAGTTCGAATGTGAAATGGATCACGAAACTGGACGGGCCAGAGTCTACCAGCTCGGTAAATTGCTGCAATGAATACAAATTCGGGCTGGTTAAAAAAACTACATTCGTAGGAAAGTTACGAAAAAACGCGCCGCCGGGTGGATCCCGACGGCGCGTTTTGTTGGTTATTTAGCGAAAGAAAAGTTGCGACAGTGGATTCAATACCCGAGCCAATCCGGAGGTGAATTGAAGCGGCTTGTCGAGGGCACTGATCACCAGGCAATCCTCATCAGCATCGGTAAACGGCTGATGCTCATGGCGGCCGTCGAGGTGGATAAAGTCACCCATCTTGTATTCGCCACGGTCATCGGCGAAGCCGCCGTGCAGCACCAGGGTCAGCTCCTCACCGTGGTGGGTGTGCTGGGGCACCGAGGTGTTCGGATCCATGTGGATAAAGAAGAACCGATCGTCGTCCCCCTGCGCATTGAGCCGGGCCTGGTGCAGGCCGCCGGGCAGGCGGCTCCAGCTGCCCAGGTGCGGCATCTGTCGGGCCAGCACCCGGGGCAGGACAAAGCGACGGTGCTCAAGCTGAAGCTCAACCGGCGCTTCAGGCGCCGGGGCGACCAGCGGGGTGTCCGGCAGACTGGACAGCATGTCGGCCAGCATCGCTTCGGTGGCGTCCTGCTCCTGGTGGCTGCTGTCATGGTGCCAGCAGCGTTCGGACAGGGCCTGCTCCCGTTGTGCGACGTGATGGCGACATACCGGGCAGAACTCGAGGTGGGCGGCCAGCAACAGTGCCTTGCCGCCGTACAGCTGGCCCTCGGCGTAAGCGTCGAGCCACGCTTTGTCAGGGTGGTGGTTAATGGTGTTCATCCAAAAGCTCCCGAATCCGGTTGAGGGCAAGGCGCAGACGCGACTTGACGGTGCCGAGCGGCACCCCAAGGGCGTCGGCCACTTCCTGATGTGACCGGTCCTCAAAGTAGATCATGGTGACCACCTGCAACTGCTTGGGGGGCAGGTGACGACAATACTGCTCCAGTTGTTGACGCAACACTGGTTGGTCGAGCTGGTCCGCTTCCATCTCTGAATCCATGGCCGGCTCAAGGTAGAGATCCTCGGCACTGGGGTGCTCAGGCCGGGCTTGTGCACGGCGCATCATGTCGTAACTGACGTTACGCGCCACGGTAAACACCCAGGTCGAGACCCGGCCTTTGTCCGGGTGGTAGAGGTGCGCCTTGAGCCACACCTTGGTCATCGCCTCCTGCACCATCTCCTGCGCCAGCGCGTCATTGCCGAGTTGGCGTCGCGCGTGACTGAGCAAGCGCGGTGCAAAGTGGCGAAACAGCTGTGCAAAGGCGTTTTTGTCGCGGTCTTTGGCGACCGCACCCAGCCAAAGTCGATGCTGGTCCGCTTCATCCATCGTGTTGGTCACTGGGATCCCGTACTCCGTGATCATCCCCATACGCTGAGTATCTCCGGCATTGTGGGCAATATCCAGTGTCGTAACGCGTGAGTGACGAAACTGGATCACTGGGATTGAATCAGGTCGTTCAACAGCAGCAGTGTCTGGTCCGGGTCCGCGGTCCACAGACGCTGTTTCTGGCCCGCTTCCAGCGGGACAACCTCCAGCCAGCGTTGTGCCAGCCAGGCGGCGTCCTGCCACTGGGGGTGTTGATACAGCTGCCCCAGTTCGGGGTAGTCCTGATAGATCTCGGACAGCTTCTGCTGCAGCGGACTGAAGGCGTCATTCAGCGGCGTGGCCTGCCAGTTGTCCATTGGCCGGACCCGGCCCAGGCGCAGCTCATCGGGCTCCGTGCGGATGGTCATGATCTCCACCTTCTGGATACCCTCCACCGTGATCCCCAGCATGCCATCTTCCAACGCATCAAAGTCGACCACCTTAACCAGGGTGGCCAGTGGCCAGATGTGGGTGTTGGCGTCCTTGTTGCCCTTGGGGTCCAGCATGCACATGGCAAAGGCGTGCTCGCGGTCAAAGCTCTCCCGCACCATGCGCACGTAGCGGGGCTCAAAAATCCGCAGCGGCAAGCGGCCACCGGGGAACAGGTGGCTGGTGAGCGGGAACAGAGGCAGGTCTTCAATAATGGGCATGCAGGCATCCTGTACAGCATTGAGGTTGTCCTGTTTACGCTGCAAAAAGGCAAAAGGTTCAGTGATCTTTTCGCCTATGCTTGGCGTAACGATACTTCCCACAACCACAATAAAGTCACACACTTAATGATTACTGTGTTGATTACCGGCGCCACCTCAGGGATTGGACGCCAACTGGTTATCGATCACCTGTCAGCGGGCTGGCGGGTGATCGCCTGTGGCCGCAACCCGGATGCATTGGCGCAGCTGCAGGCCCTGAGCCCCGGCCAGGTGGTGGCAGCGAAGTTTGATGTGACCGACCAGCAGCAGACTGAAACGACCCTGTCTCAGGTGTTGGCCGAGACGCTGGGCGATGGCCCGCTGGACCGCGCCATTCTCAATGCCGGCACCTGCGAGTATCTGGATGTGGAAAAGTGGGACACCGCGCAGTTTCGGTTGGTGATGGAGGCCAATGTGATGGGCCCGGCCAACTGCCTTGGCGCCCTGTTGCCCAGGCTGGACCGGGGCAGTGAGCTGGTGTTGGTAGACAGTCTGGCCCGGTTGCTGCCGTTTACCCGGGCTCAGGCTTACGGCGCCAGCAAGGCCGCGCTGCATTACCTGACCCGGACCCTCGAGGTCGATCTGGCCGAGCGGGGCGTGCGGGTGATGGCGGTATCACCGGGCTTTGTGGACACCCCGCTGACGCAGCGGAATACGTTTGGGATGCCGGCTTTGATGACGGTAGAGGATGCCAGCGCAGCGATCATGGAAGGCATGGCGGCAAAGAAACGCAATATTCGGTTTCCGCGTCGCCTGTATTGGCCACTGACCCTGCTCTCCTGGCTTGGTGAAGGATTACAAGTAAGGATATGTCGATGGCTCAAGAAGCAAGAATGAACATCGCCGTCGTTGGTGGAGGCATCTCGGGCATGACCTGTGCCCACCTGTTGGGGCAGCACCATGATGTGACCCTGTTTGACCCGGAGGACTGGCTTGGCGGCCACACCCACACGGTGGAGGTGGATGGCCAGGCGGTGGATACCGGGTTTATTGTTTACAACGATCGCACCTACCCGAATTTCCAGAAGCTGCTGGCCTCACTCGGGGTGGCTGGCCGCCCCACCGAAATGAGTTTTTCGGTGGCGGACCCGGACCGCAACCTGGAGTACAACGGCCACAATCTCGATACCCTGCTGGCCCAGCGCAGCAACCTGCTCCGTCCCCGGTTCTGGTCGATGGTGCGGCAGATCCTGCGTTTCAATAAGCTGGGCAAGCAGCTGGTGGAGGAGGAAGCCATCCCCGACTGCACCTTGGGAGAGTTTCTCCAGCGCGAGGGCTTTTCCGGCTGGATGGTCAGCCACTACCTGTTGCCGATGGGCGCCGCCATCTGGTCCTGCAGTCTGGACGACATGCGCGGCTTCCCGCTGCGTTTCTTCCTGCGTTTTTTCCACCACCACGGATTGCTCGACATCGCCAACCGCCCCCAGTGGTATACGGTGCAGGGCGGTTCATGGCGCTACGTTCAGGCGATCATCGAAGCCGGGCGTTTTCAGCTTGAGCTGGAAAATGGCATCCAGCGGGTGTGGCGTCACGACAATGGCGTTGAGCTGGAAGACAGCCACGGCCAGCGTCGCCACTTTGATCAGGTGATCCTGGCCTGCCACTCCGATCAGGCCCTGGCCATGCTGGCGGACGCCAGCGAGGAGGAGCAGGGGGTATTGGGGGCCATCCGCTACGCCCCCAACGAAGTGATTCTGCACACCGATGTCAGTACCCTGCCGACCCGCCAAAAAGCCTGGGCCAGCTGGAACTACCAACTGGGTGAGGCGGTGGGGGATGCCCGCCCTGTCGCGGTCACCTACAACATGAACATCCTGCAGGGACTGCAGACCGATACCACCTACTGCGTCACCCTCAATCCGGTTACCCCGATCGATCCTGCGACCATTCGTGGCCGTTACCACTACAGCCACCCACAATTTGATCTGGTGGCGGAAGCGGCCAAGGCCGAGCGGAGCCGCATCTGTGGCGTGGCCCGTACCCACTTCTGTGGGGCCTACTGGTACAACGGTTTTCATGAGGATGGCGTACGCAGCGCACTGGATGTCTGCCGACGCTTTGGAGTCGAGTTATGAGGTCTCAGCTGGCTACCGGTACCGTACTGCACCATCGGTTCAGTGCGCCGGAGCATCGTTTCAGCTACGGCATCCACATGCTGATGCTCGATCTGGATGAGCTGCCGGCGCTGGCCCCCTTATGGTGTCGTCCGCTGTTTTGGTTCCGTCGCCAGGATTACCTCGGCGAGGGGGATCTCAAGCAAGCGGTCCTGCACCGCATCAATGCACTGAGCGAGACCCCACTGGATGGCAAAGTGTGGCTGCTGGGCCAGTACCGCAACCTGGGGCTCTACTTTTCGCCGGTGAACTTCTACCTGCTGGAAGGGGAGCACGGCTTCACTCACATGCTGGCTGAGGTCAGCAACACCCCCTGGAATGAGCGCCACCATTATCTGATCCCGCTGGATAGGGATGAGGGCAACGACAAGGTGTTCCATGTCTCCCCCTTTATGCCCATGGGCCTGCAGTACCAGTGGAAAGTGGCCATCCGGGATGGCGACATCGGCATCCTTATCCGCTGCTTGCATGCCGATACCGGCCGACCCAAGTTTGTGGCAGATCTGCGTCTTAACACCGAACCGTTGAACCGTGCCAGCTTGTGGCGCGTATGGAGACGCACGCCGTCGATGACGATCAAAACCGTCGCCGGCATCTATTATGAAGCGCTCCGGCTCTGGCTGAAGGGCGCCCAGTTTTATCCCCATCCGAGGGGCAATCGGACGCAAGGAGAACCATGATGACCACCCAGGTGACGACCGCCCCCCGTTGGGATTTTGCGCTGTGCCGGGCACTGCTGATGAAGCTTCTGCCCGGCCTGAAACACGGCACCCTGGTGCTCAATGACGCCGGTCAGCAGTGGCGGTTCGGTGAGGGCCAGCCGCAGGTCACCCTGACCGTGAACCACCAGCGCGCCTGGCGCGCCCTGCTGTTTGGCGGCGGCATCGCTTTGGCAGAGCTGTACCGCGATGGTGACGTGGATTGCGATGACCTGACGTCGCTTCTGACCCTGTTTGCCCGCAACCTCGATTGGCTCGATAAGCTGGAGGGACGCTTTGGCTTTGTACTCGGGCCGTGGCAGACCCTGAAACACCGCCTCCGCCACAACTCCAAAGCCAACGCCCGCAAGAACATCGAGGCGCACTACGACCTCTCCAACGACTTCTACAAGCTGTTTCTGGACAACGGTATGGTCTACTCCAGTGCGATCTGGCGGGAATCCAATGACCTCGACCAGGCGCAGCAGACCAAGATCGCCCGACTGTGTGACCAGCTTGAACTGAGCGCCGATGACCATCTGCTGGAGATCGGCACCGGCTGGGGCGCCCTGGCCATTTACGCCGCCCAAACCTATGGCTGCCGCGTCACCACCACGACCATCTCAGAGGCCCAGTACCAGGAGGCCAAAGCGCGGGTTGAGGCGGCGGGCCTGAGCGACCAGATTGAACTGCTGCGCCTGGACTACCGCGACCTGACCGGCCAGTACGACAAGATCGTCTCGGTGGAGATGATTGAAGCGGTGGGCGAGCGTTACCTTCCCGGTTTCTTTCAGACACTGGAACAGCGCCTTAAGCCCGGTGGCAAGGCGGCGTTGCAGGCGATCACCATCGCCGACCAGCGCTATGAAAGCTATCGTCGTGGTGCGGACTTCATCCAGACCTACATCTTCCCCGGTGGCTTTCTGCCCAGCGTGCAGGCGATGAGTGGCCTGGTGGCTGAGCAGACCAATATGGTGATCCGCGACCTGACCGACATCGGCCTCGACTATGCCCGCACCCTTACCCACTGGCGGGAACGCTTCGAGCAGGCCCTGCCGCAGGTACGACAACTGGGTTTTGATGATCCCTTTATCCGTCTGTGGCGTTACTACTTCTGTTACTGCGAAGCGGGCTTCCTGACCCGCCGCGTCAGCACCGTCCAGTTGACGATGGAGAAGGCGCAGTAACGTGGTATGACGGAGGTGCCCGATGCTGGCCACGATACTGCTTTCCCTGAGCCTGAATGTGCCGCTGGACCAGGTGTCCATGGCACCACCGATGAAACCGGTAGGGGAATCACGACTGAAGGTGTTGTGGTTCCCCATCTACCACGCCCGGCTGTACAGCGATAACGGCGTCTATGATGGCATCGAAGCTCCGCTGGCGCTGGATTTGACCTACCTGCGCGACATCGACGCCGATGACCTGATTGACCACACCCGCTCGGAGTGGAAACGGCTCGACCTGTATGACGCCAAAACCAGCGAGGCCTGGTTGCAGAAACTGGCGCAGCTGTGGCCCGACGTCGCCCCCGGCGATCGACTCACCCTGGTGATGCAGCCGGAGCAAAGCGCGTTCTTTTTTAACGGTGAGCCGCTGGGCAGCATTGCCGAGGCCCGCTTTGGTGAGCAGTTTCTGGCGATCTGGCTGCACCCGGATTCGCGCTACCCCAAATTGCGCAACGCACTGATAGGACAATCCCGATGAGGCATACCCTGCTGGCGGCACTGATATTGCTGCTGACCGCCTGCTCCGGCGGCGACCTGACCCAGTACCAGAATCAGTCCCCGGCGCTTGAACTCAAAACGTTCTTTAACGGCCCACTGGTGGCCACCGGCATGGTGCAGGACCGCAGCGGCGACGTGACCCGGCGGTTTACCGTCACCATGACCGGCACCTGGCAGGGTGACACCGGTGTGTTGGACGAAACCTTCTACTGGGACGATGGCGAGGTCAGCAAGCGGGTCTGGACCCTGACCAATCTCGGCAACGGTGAATATCGGGGCAGCGCAGACGATGTGCTGGATCAGGCTGAGGGGCAGGCCGTAGGTCCGGTACTGAAGTGGCGCTACAAGCTGCAGCTGCCGGAGGAACAGGGCGGCTGGGTGTTGAGCTTTGACGACACCATGGTGTTGGTCAGCGAGACGGAGCTGCTGAATGTGGCGGTGATGACCAAGTGGGGACTGGAAGTGGGCCGGGTGGTGCTGACCATCCGCAAGGCGGAGGAGGACGCGCCGATGGCGGCGCGTCAGTGAGGTCTGAGGTGAGCCACCACGGGCGGTTGCTCATTGCACCCGCATCGTCCCAGAAGGCGCTTTTGAAGCGCCTTTTTTGTGCCCGGCTGTTGCCACGAGGAGCGGCAATGCCAAAGGTGCAATTCGTTAACAATCAAGCTATTGTGTCGCTTTTTCCTGGCCGGGTGTGCAGTGATGGGAAGGGTGACAATGGCGAGGCAGTGCCCTCAATGTTCGGACGAAACCATGGAGGTGTTCGATTTCCATGGCGAAGAGGTGGATGAGTGTCCCCGCTGTGGCGGCCTGTGGTTTGAGCGGGGGGAGCTGGACTCCGCGCTCTCCAGCGCCAACAACGGTGATGACAATGTGCAGATGGAGCAGCAGTTGTATACCCGACTGCGTAACTATCATCGCGATTGCCACGCCTGTGAGCGTGTGCTGACCCAACAACCGCTGTTGCCGGGTCATGACCTGGAAGTGAACGCCTGCCGCAGTTGCCTCGGGGTGTTTGTCGACCACGACTGCCGCGAGATGATTGTGCATTCACCTCAGCTGCAGCGGGATCTGGCGGAGCTCAATGGCGACACCGGTGTGAAAACCTGGGTGTTCCAGTTTCTCTCCAAGATGCCGGTGGAGTTCAATATCAAGCCGCGCACTACGCCCTGGCTGGTGTATCTCCTGATTCTGATTAATGTCGCCCAGTTTGGTCTGGAGCTGGCGTATCCCAACTGGATGCAGTGGACCTATGACAACCTGACCCTGCGGCCGGATCAGGTGATGGCGGGGCAGCAGCTCTGGTCCCTGCTGACCAACATGTTCATTCATGGCAGCGTCGCACACCTGCTGGGCAATATGTATTTCCTCTATGTGGTGGGTGACAACCTCGAGGACGTGCTGGGGCGCTGGCGCTTTTTGGCGATCTACCTGGCTTGCGGCCTGGTGGGCGGGGTCGCCCAGGTGTTGTCCGATCCCGGCTCCGACATTCCGATTCTCGGCGCCAGCGGTGCGGTCGCCGGCCTGTTTGGCATGTATCTGATGTGGTTCCGCCACGCCAGCCTCACCTTTATGCTCTGGATATTCCAGAAGAAGCTGAGTCCCGCCTGGTTCTTTGGCATCTGGCTGGTGATCAATGTGATTGGCGTGGTGCAGCAGGGGGAAGGGGTCGCGTACTGGGCCCACATCGGCGGCTTTATCAGTGGCCTGGTGGTGGGTATCGCCTGGCGCCAGCGTATTATGGACGCCAATCCGGTGCTGGCGATGCTGAACCATCCCAAGCTACAGGTTCTGCGTTGACCCAAAAGTCAGAAACAAAAAAGGCGCCCCAGGGCGCCTTTTTTTATGCTCGCGTCGCGCTTACTTGTCAGCGCTCTCTTCGAGGGCCGGCTCGCCGTTGATGGCGAACAGTTCCACTTCGAATTTCAGCGGGGTGTTCGGGGCGATCATCTGGCCCGCGCCACGCTCGCCGTACGCCAGTTCAGACGGGATGTACAGTTCGTACTTGGAGCCTACCGGCATCAGCTGCAGACCTTCGGTCCAGCCCTTGATCACGCCGTTCAGCGGGAAGCTGATGGTTTCGTTACGGGCGTAGGAGGAATCGAACTCCTCGCCGGTGGGCAGGGTGCCACGGTAGTGAACGGTGACGGTGTCTTCGGCGGTCGGCTTGGCGCCGTCACCCTCGGTGATCACCTTATACATCAGGCCGGAATCGGTGGTGACCACGCCTTCCTGCTTGGCCATCTCGGCCAGCCAGGCAGCGCCTTCCTCTTTCACCTTGGCCATTTCGGCTTCACGCTTGGCGTTGGCCAGCTCGGTCACCTTCTGCTCGAACGCCATCAGCACTTCCTGCATCTGCTCGTCGGTCAGTTGACTGTTATTGTCCAGGCCATCGGTCACACCGGCCAGAACCAGTTTGCGGTCCAGGTTCACGCCCAGTTCCTGCTGTTGGTCGAGGCTGCCGCCGATGTATTGCGCCATGGATACGCCAATGGCGTAAGCCACTTTCTGCTCCTCGGTGGTCAGAGTAACCTGAGGGGCAGCGGCTTCAGCCGCGTTCGGGGTCTGGTTCTTGGCGGCGTCGTCCTGACAGCCCGCCAGCGCAATCGCGGCGCCGATCAGGCCCACTTTAAACAGCTTGTTCATGATGTTCTCCCAAATGTGTGCCCGACTACTATTGGGGCGAATGAGGCAAAGTGCAAGGGGCACGACAGAATTGCTGAGCCTATAGAGCCTTGAATCTGCTGCCAGTTCCCCTGGCGTGATGCACTCTGCACCGTTTGTTCAGTTTCTGTTCGGCGGGTTTGCGGGCGGGTAATGGAACCCCTTGTCCGGACGGGAATTCTGTTGTGGTTACGCTGGTGCTTGTTGTTTGCCCCGGCCTGCTTTACCCTCAGCCGCTGATTTTTCCTTAAGTGAGCCTGTTCATGGCACTGAAAGCCACCGTATTCAAAGCCCGGGTGCAGCTGTCCGATATGGACCGCCATGTCTACCTGGAGAACAACCTGACCCTGGCTCGCCACCCGTCTGAAACCGACCTGCGCATGATGCTGCGCCTGCTGGCCTGGGGGATGTACGGTAACGAGCGCCTGGAGTTTACCCGCGGCCTGTGTGCCGATGATGAGCCGGAGCTGTGGCAGAAGTCCTACAGCGACGAGATTGAGTTGTGGATTGATCTGGGGATGCCGGAAGAGACCCGCATCCGCAAAGCCTGCAACCGTGCACAGCAGGTGGTGCTGCTGGCCTACGGCGACCGTGCCGTGCCGGTGTGGTGGGAGAAGAACAAGGGCAAGTTCAGCCGCTTCGACAACCTGACCGTGTGGTTTATCGGCGCGGAAGAGGGTGAAGCGCTGGCGGCCATGGTGGAGCGCACCATGGATCTGGCCATCACCATCAGCGATGGTGAGATCAGCGTGAGCGGTGGTGAGCATTACGTCACCCTGACCCCGCAGCGTTTTAAGTAACGCGGAGTTCCCATGAAAAAAGGGCGCCAGTGGCGCCCTTTTTTCATTCCGGCCCTCAGGCGGCTGGAACAAATCCGTCCATCGCGGCGAGCGCCTGCCGCCAGAATTGCGCGGCTTCAGCCAGCGCGTCCGGCTCATAGGGTTTGCTGGGCAGGGCGCCCCAGATGGGGCCGGGCCAGGCGTCGTCGCCTTCAAACCGGGCGACGTGATGAAGATGCAGTTGTGACACCACGTTACCCAGTGCGCCCACGTTCATGCTGTCCGGCTTCAGGGCCTGTTCCATCAGGCTGGCGATCTGGCAGGACTCGCGCATCAGTTGCTGCTGGTCGGCCTCACTCAGGTGATGGATCTCGGTCAGGTCGGCGCGCATCGGCACCAGCAGCAGCCAGGGGTAACGGCTGTCGCGGTGCAGGCGCACCTGGCACAGGGGCAGGGTGCCCAGCAGCAGGGTGTCGGCGTCCAGCCGGGGGTGCAGACTAAACATAATATTCTCTCTGGGTTTTGAGGGGCTTACGCTAACCAAGCCGCGGGGTTTCGGCAAGCGTCATCGCTGCTCCCGATAGCGTTCGGCGATGAGGCGGAGTTCCGGCTCCAGCCCGACAAAGTGTTCCATCAGGGTGGGGTCGAACAGGCTGCCGCTGTCGCTGATCATCTGCTTGAGGGTGTCCTCGATGGTCCAGGCGTCCTTGTAGGGGCGGCGTGAGGTGAGGGCGTCGAACACGTCGGCAATGGCGACAATGCGGCCCTCAATGGGAATGGCCTCGCCTTTCAGCCCCTGTGGGTAGCCCTCGCCATCCCAGCGCTCGTGGTGGGTCAGGGCGATGGTGCTGGCCATCTGCATCAGCTCGGTTTCCAGATCGCCGAGGATGCGCGCGCCCAATTCAGGGTGGGTGCGCATCACGCCCCACTCCTGCTCATCGAGCCGGTCCGCTTTCTTCAGAATGCCGTCGGGGATGCCGATCTTGCCGATGTCGTGCATGGGCGCGGCGTGCAGCAACACCTGGCAGAAGTGTTCCGGCAGGCCTGCGGCCCGGGCCAGCTTCTCGGCGTAGTGGCTCATGCGGATGACGTGCAGGCCGGTTTCGTTGTCTTTGTACTCGGCCGCCCGGCCCAGGCACTGCACCACATGCAGACGCGCTTGTTCCAGCTCCTCGGTGCGGGCCCGTACCAGGCTTTCCAGGTGTTGGGCCTGGCTGTACAGGGCGAGCTGGGCTTTGACCCTGGCCCGAACGATGGCGGCGTTGACCGGCTTGGTCAGGTAGTCCACCGCGCCCACCGCCAGTCCGGCGGCTTCGTCCGACACTTCCCCCAGCGCGGTCACGAATATCACCGGGATGGGGGAGGTCATCGGCTGTGCTTTCAGGCGTCGGCACACCTCCAGACCATCCATCTCCGGCATCATGATGTCGAGCAGGATAAGGTCCGGCGGGCTGGCCTGGACAATCTTCAGCGCGGTGGGGCCGTTCAGTGCCACCTTGATCTTGTAATCCGCTTTGAGAATGCCCACCAGCACATCAATGTTTTCAGGCATGTCGTCCACCACCAGGATGGTGGCTCGGCCGTCAGTCATGCTCAGGGGTCTCCTTTGCGTGCTTTAGCCAGGCGTCCAGCCATGTCTTGGCCTGGTCGAACTGGTATCCCTTGATCAGTTTAGCCAGCGCAGCCAGGTTAGCGTCACTGTGTCCCTCCGCCAGCGCTTCCACCTTGTCGGCGGCACTGGCGTCGTAGGCATCGAGCAGGGGCATCAGTTCGGACAGGGCCTCAATCAGCGCCGCATCCGCCAGGGGAGGGGCATCGCTGGGGGGCGGGGTGTGGTGCCACTGGTTAATGGCGTCGAGGATGGCGGCCAGGGTTTTGCCGGCCCGTACCCGCAGCTTGGGGTCATCCTGCTGTTGGCTGAACTGGCGCTCCAGCTTGGCCAGATAGCGCACCAGCTGAGGGCTGGCGAGGCTGCCGGCCAACCCTTTTAGGCTGTGGGCCAGACGCTGGGCCTGGGCCCAGTCGCCCTGGCTGACCGCCGCGGCGAGGGTGTCCATGGCGGTGGCCTGGGACTCCGCAAAGCGGGTCAGCAGGCGCTCATACAATTTGGCACTGCCCTGAACCAGCGCCAGTCCCTTATCCACGTCCAGCAGAGGGCTGCGGGGCCAGGGTTGCAGGTTGGCGCCGGGGGCGGGATTGGCGTCGGGCTGTTCCGCATCCGGCGCCAGGTAACGCCAGAGCACCCGGTGCAGCTGGCTCAGGTCGATGGGTTTGGCGATGTGTTCGTTCATCCCGGCGGCCAGGCATTTCTCCCGGTCCTCCTGCATGGCATTGGCGGTCATGGCCACCACCGGCAGCGTCATATTCAGCTGGTCCCGAATCGCCCGGGTGGCCTGGTAGCCGTCCATCACCGGCATCTGACAATCCATCAGCACCAGATCGTACTCGCCGCTCTTCAGCTTCTCCAGCGCGACCCCGCCATGTTCCGCCACACTGACCCGCAGGCCGAGCTGACGCAGGAACTCGCAGGCCACCTCCTGGTTGACCTGATTGTCCTCCACCAGCAGCACCCGCTTATTGGCGATGGCGGAACGTTGGGTGTCATCGAGTTGCCAGTGGGCGCGGCGACGCACCGGGGTGGTTTCGTGGCGCTGGTCAAGCAGACTCAGAATGGTGTCGAGCAGGCGTGAGGGGTTGGCGGGTTTGGAGAGCAGGGCGCCGATGCCGGTCTGCTCCGCCTGCTGTTGCAGCGCTTCATCGCCATAGGCGGAGATCATCAACACCATGGCGGTGTTATGGCCCTGCTGCTTCATGGCTTCGGCCAACTCCAGGCCGTTCATCTTGGGCATGTCGTAGTCGGTGATCACCAGCACCATATCGGACAGTTCCGGCAGCAGGGCGAGTGCCTGCTCGGCGCTGTGGGCCGGGATCACGTCGAAGCCAAAGGCGCTGAGGTTGCGCTCCAGGATCTCCAGCGCGGTGTCGTTGTCGTCCACCAGCAACACCTGGCGCCCTTCCAGCTCAAACAGCTCCGGTTGTGGCGGTTGTTCCGGCAGGGCCAGCTCGATGCTGAAGTGGAAGGTGCTGCCCGCGCCTGCGGCGCTGTTCACCTGGATCTGTCCTCCCATCAGGCTGACCAGGCGCTGGCTGATCGCCAGCCCCAGCCCGGTACCGCCATATTTGCGGGTGGTGGAGCTGTCGGCCTGGGAGAAAGACTGGAACAGCCGGGCCTGCTGCTCGGGGCTCATGCCGATGCCGGTATCGCGCACCGAGAAGGTGAGTCGGGTCTGGCCCGGTGGCGCGCCGTCCAGCTGGCGGATCGCCAGCACGACCTCGCCGTGGTCGGTGAACTTGATGGCGTTACTGAGCAGGTTGATCAGGATCTGGCCCAGCCGCAGCATGTCGCCGTTCAGCCGCGCGGGCACCTCGGGTTCTACCGCAAACAGCAGCTCGACCCCTTTCTCTTTGGCCCGGACGGCAAACAGGTCGGACAGTTGCTCCAGCAGCTCGTCCAGAGCGAAGGGCTCCTGCTCCAGCTCCAGTCGGCCCGCCTCAATCTTGGAGTAATCGAGCACGTCGTTGATGATGCCCAGCAGCGATTGGCTGGCGGAATCGATCTTGCGCAGGTAGTCGGCCTGGCGCGGCGGCAGGTCGGTCTGCAGGCAGAGCTGGGTCATGCCGATGATGGCGTTCATCGGGGTGCGGATCTCGTGGCTCATATTGGCCAGGAAGTCGGTTTTCGCCTTGCTGGCCGCGTCGGCGGCCTCCTTGGCCTGGCGCAGCGCTTCATTGATTTGGCGTCGCTCGGTGACGTCGGACATGGTCAGTACCAGGGCGGAGAGTCCCCCCTGGTAATCCTTCAGCACCACGGCGCGCATGTCGGCCCAGCGCAGAGAGCCGTCCGGCTTGCGGTAACGCATCTCCTGCGCCAGGTGGCGCTGCTCGCCCGCCAGCAGGGGGGCCAGCGACTGGTTGAAGCTGTCGCGGTCTTCCGCCGGCAACAGCTGACTGATGTGCTGGCCAATCAACTGCTCCGGTTCCAGCTCAGCAAACTGCTGGAACCGCTCGTTGGCCTCGCCGATCACCCCCAGCTTATTGAGGGTGACGATGGCGATACCGGCGTTATCAAACAGGGCACGGAAGTGGGCTTCGGAGTTGACCAGCTGCTGCTCCATCGCCTTGCGCTGGCTGATGTTGACCAGGAAGCCGTTCCACCACAGCGCGCCGCTGTCATCGCGACTGACCTGCACACTGACGGAGAACCACTGCTCCGTCCCGCCAATCACAAAGCGCACCTCCCGCGACCAGTCCTGCTGACTGTCGGCGGAGCGCTTCAGGGTGGTTTCCAGCGCACCGCGGTCTTCCGGGTGCACCAACTCCAGCACGCTGTTGAGGTTCTCCAGCACGCGACTCTTGCTGACCCCGAGGGCCTGGCGGATGCCGCCACTGACAAAGCTGCAGCGGATCCCTAGTTCGGAGTCATCCTGCTGCAGCTGGAATACCACGCCGGGCACCGACTCGGTGATGGTTTCCAGCTGAGCCTTGGCAGCCAGCATCTGCTGATGGTTGCTGCGGGCTTCGGTGATGTCGTGGATGGAGCCATCCAGCCACATCGGCTTGCCGTTTTCGTCGTAGTGGGCGCGGCCCTTTTCGTAGACCCAGCGCACCTGACCCCGGCGGTTGATGATGCGGTACTCCTGTGACCAGCTGTCGCCGGCCTCGACCCCAAGCTTCACCACTTCGGCCAGCCGCGTTGCGTCTTCAGGATGGATCAGGCTGGCAAAGCTGCGCTTGGCATTGTTTAGGAAGTCGGACGCCGGGTAGCCGGAGAGGTCCTTGATGTGGTCGGAGATGAACGCCATGGTCCAGTGGCTGTCCAGGGCGCAGCGGTACACCACGCCGGGAATGTTGCCCACCAGGGTGCGGAAGCGCTCTTCGGACTCGCGCAGTTTGCGGTCCATGGCGTGGCGTTCACTGATGTCGCGGATGATGGCGGCGATGCGGGGTTGTTGTCCCGCAAAGGCGGGCAGCTCACTCAGGCTGATCTCCACCGCCAGCTTCTTGCCGTCGGCGCGGTAGAGCGCCAGCTCCATGCCGCCAGGACGGGCGGTGGCATCGCTGAGGAAGGCTTCGCGCAGCTGCGGGTGATGGTTTCGGCTGGCGGGGGGCACCAGCACCTCCACACTCTGGCCGATCAGTTCGTCGCGCAGGTAACCGGTCAGGCTTTCCGCCTGCTGGTTGAGGTAGACCACGGTGCCGTCGGGCTCCGCCAGCAGGATCGCATCCGGGGCGGCGTCCAGCACCGATTGATACCAGCGACCCGCTTCCAGCTCTTCGGTCATGTCGGTCAGCAGCGCTTCGATGCCGAGCAGGTCACCCTGAACGTCGGTGACCGGCTGCATATAGGCGCTGAACTGGCGCACCTCCCCGTTTTCATGGCGCAGGGCCAGGGGATGGGGCGGCACCGCCTGCCCCTGCATCAGCTGCTCCTGATAGCGCCAGCTGGATTCGTTGATCTCATCATCGACAAACAGGCGCGGGTAGCGTCGGGCAAACTCTTCCGGACTGTAACCCAGCACCGCCTTGACGCTGTCGCTGGCGTGCAGCACTTTGCCGTCCGGGTCCATGGCGTAGTAGAACGCGGTGTCGCCCATCCCCTCCAGCAGTTTGGCCAGGCGGCTGCCGTGGGCATCCTGCAGCCTCAGTTCCCGCTCTTTCAGCGCTTCCGCCATGCTCAGCAGCCCCTGATCGAGGGCCTGGATCTCTTCGGTGCCGGGCACCTTGAGGGCGGTAAGAGAGCGGCTGCCGTGCTGCAGGGCGATGACCCGATGGCGCAGTTGCTCCAGCGGGCGGGCGATGCGCCGGGTCAGCCACCAGGCGATCAGGGCGAACAGCAGGGTGAACAGCAGCAGCTGGAGGACGCTGTTGCGCATCTTGGCCAGAATGGGGGCGTCGACGGTCTCCGCCGGGCGGGCAATGGCCAGCAGCCAGTCGGTGGTGGGAATCCACTGATAGGCCACCACGAACTCACCGCCATCGGCCATCACCATCCGCTCGATGCCGAGCTCCTGCTGGCGCATCCGGTCCAGCAGGTCGGCGGGATTGGCGTCGTTGTCCAGCAACTGCGACAGGTTGCGGTTGAGGATGAACTCCGGGTTGGCGTGGGCCAGCATGAAGCCATCCCGGTCCGCAATCAGCAGCTCCTCCATCCCCACTTCAAGCAGGTCATGCAGGCGTTGCAGGGCGAGGTCTCCGGTTACCACCCCCTGAAAGCGCCCCTGATAGAAGAAGGGGGCGCTGTAGGTGGTCATCAGGATGTTGCCGGCGCTGTCATCGAAATAGGCCGGGGTCCAGTAGCTGGTGTTCTTCTTGGCGGGGATCTCCCACCAGGCCCAGCCGCCGTCACTGTAATCGTACGCGTTGGCGGCGATGTCCATGCTTTGGGTGCCGCTGCGGTCACGCCAGGAGTAGGGGCTGAAGGGGCGGCCAAGATGGCTGGGGTCCAGCGCAATGGCGCTGCCGTAGAGGTAGGGGTTGTTCTGGAGATGGAAGCGGGTCAGGCGGTAGAGCTGGGCTTCGTTCAGCTCAGTTTCTTCGGAAAGGAGAATGACTGAACCGGTGACGGTGGTGACCACGCCGGTGAGGATCCCATCGAGCCGCTCAGCCACCAGCATCACCTCATCAGCAAGGTGCTGGCGGATCTCTTTCTGCCATTCACGTTGCTCGATGTAGAGGTTGAAACCCATGATGGCGATCAGAAGCAAGACCATGGGTAGCAGCAACTGCCACAGCAGCCGCTGTCGCAAAGGCGGCGGCTTTTTGCCTGCCGCCGCGTCGGGCGCAGAGTCGTTCATGTCCAGGCCGGTCCCAGCGTTGGTTACCGGACAGTGTAGCGTGAAACGACTTAGTGACTTGAAAAATATGTCAATTTATTGATCTTGCTGGGGCTGTCAGAAGGTCACTATGCCACTGATCATCAAGCCATCATCCAGCACTACCGGGGCCAATTGAACCGGAGCCTGCGGGTCCACCAACCACTGGTTAAAGGCGATGCCGATGGCGGCGCCGGCCAGAACGTCGGCCCAGTTGTGATCGTTGGTGTTGACCCGGCTGACTGCCGTCCAGGATGCGAGCGCATAGGCGGGTGCCCCATATTGCCAGCCATAGCGACGCTGCAGATAGGCTGCCGCTGAGAAGGCGTTGGTGGCGTGTCCACTGGGGAAACTGTCGTTGTCGCTGCCGTCGGGGCGGTCGGCGTCGACGGCGCTTTTCAGCACTAGGGTGGTGGCGCTGCTGGCGGCAAAGCTCAGGCCAAACTGCCACAGGCCATCGTAGTCCTCTTTCCACAGGGCGGTTCCCGCAGCGGCGGCGGGCAGGGCGATGCGCAGGGCGGAGGCGAGTTGCTCGCTGTCGGCTTTGGCCGGGCTGGCCAGCAGCAGGAGCAGGGGAAGAAGGCGTTTAAACCACATAAAAAAAGCTGCCGTGAAAAAAATCACGGCAGCTTATCAGATTACGGCGCTTTCGCTAACGGTTTACGATCAACGGTTACCGTAGCTGTCGTTGTCACGACGACGACCGCGCTGGCCATCATCGTCACGACGACCGCGGAAGTTGCTGTCACCGTCGCGGCGGCCACGGAAGTTGCTGTTGTCACCGTCACGACGACCGCGGAAGTTGCTGTTGTCACCGTCACGACGGCCACGGAAGTTGCTGTTCTCACCGTCACGACGACCGCGGAAGTTGCTGTTGTCGCCATCACGACGACGGCCTTCGCCACGGAAACCGCCACGGCGGTCGTCACGGCCACCTTCACGGCGCGGACGCGGCTCAATCACTTCGTTGGTGCGCTCAGCGGCCAGCGGACGGCTGCGAACGGTGACGCTCTTCAGCTTGGACAGCACGTCGGCAGGCATGGCAGCCGGCAGCTGAACCAGGGAGTGCGCATCGTGCAGACGGATCTGACCGATGTAGTTGCTCTCCAGCTGGATCTCGTTAGCGATGGCGCCAACGATGTCCTTCACCTGGGTACCGTGCTCACGGCCCACTTCCAGGCGGTAGGTGTCCCACTGGATGTCCGGACGCGGCTTGCGCTCACGACGCTCACCACGCTCACCGCGCTCACCACGTTCGCCACGCTCACCGCGCTCACCACGCTCGAAACGCGGGGCCGGGTCAGCTTTCGGCTTCAGCGGCTTGCTGCGCTGACGCTGGAACAGCAGGGCGGCAGCCAGTTGCTCCATGGACAGTTCGTTCTGCTCAGCCATCTCCTGCAGCATGCCGGTCATTTCGGCCAGGTCGGTCTGGGCAACGCATTCAGCCAGCTCAACGCTCAGCTTGGCAACGCGGTGTTTGCCCAGCTCTTCTGCAGTCGGCATCTCCATCATTTCGATGGTGCCGCCAGTGGAGCGCTCGTAGAAGCGCAGCTGACGCAGTTCACGCGGACGGGCGAACAGGATCGCTTCACCGCTGCGACCGGCACGGCCGGTACGGCCGATACGGTGCACGTAGGACTCGGAGTCCATCGGCAGGTCGAAGTTCAGTACGTGGGTGATGCGCGGTACGTCGAGACCACGGGCAACCACGTCGGTGGCGATCAGGATGTTGATCTTACCTTTGTGCAGCTGGGCAACGGTGTGCTCACGCTGCTGCTGGCTCATGTCGCCGTTCAGAGCGGCGGCCTTGAAGCCCATGTTGTTCAGGTGGTTGGCCAGTTCCATGGTGTCGTTACGAGTACGTACGAAAACGATCATGGCGTCGTAGTCCAGAGTTTCGGACAGACGTTCCAGTGCGGTCAGTTTGTTCAGACCAGACACTTTCCAGGCCTTCTGCACGATGTTGGCTTTCTGAGTGCGGTCAGAAGCGATCTTCACGTGCTTCGGATCTTTCAGGAAACGCTCGGCAATGCGGCGGATCTGATTCGGCATGGTGGCGGAGAACAGAGCCATCTGGGTCTGGTCAGGCAGGTGCTCCAGGATCCACTCGATGTCTTCGAGGAAGCCCATGTTGAGCATCTCGTCCGCTTCGTCCAATACACAGCACTGAATGCTATCCAGCTCGATGCTACCGCGACGGATGTGATCCATCAGACGGCCAGGGGTGGCAACCACCACCTGGGTGCCACGCTCGAGGTCGCGCAGCTGAGGGCCGTAGGGCTGACCACCGTACAGGGTGGTAACGCGCATGCCTTTCATGTTCACGGCAAACTCTTCCAGAGCGGTTGCTACCTGGATGGCGAGTTCACGGGTCGGGGCCAGTACCAGCATCTGTGCGGCACGTTGGCGCGGGTCGATACCAGCCAGAGCAGGCAGACCGAAGGCAGCGGTTTTACCGGTACCAGTCGCGGCTTCACCCAGGATATCGTGACCATCCAGCATGAAGGGGATGGCTTGAGCCTGAATCGGGGTGGGGGAGGTGAAGCCCATAGCGGAAAGGGCGCTCAGCAGCGACTCGGGCAGACCGAGGCTGGAAAATTCAACACTGTTAGACATTAGGTGCTCTGTATTGGGGCAGGGGAGGGCCCTGCAAAAATAGTGAGAGGTGAGAGCCCAGAGACGGTCCCAAAATTAACTGAAGTCGTCTGGCGCTGGTCACCCCCATTCATCAAGCCCGACGGGCGTGTACGATAGAAGGTCGAACTTGAAGGCGCGCATTATACGGAGTCAGGCGTAAATCGCAAGCAGTTTGATGGAAAATCGACCATTTATTTTCACCTGCGGGTGTAATCAGGGCTCCAGCCCCTCCTGCACCACCAGGCAGTCGAAGCTTCGGGCCTGCATTCGGGGCGACCAGTGCTGCCATCCACCTTTGCGCATCAGGGCATCCACAAACTCACGGGGGCTACTGACGCCCTCCCACACCTGGGGCAGAAAAATCGCCTGTCGCCCGTCCTGTCTCAGCAGCAAGCCTTCGCCGGGACAGAGCGCGGCCTCCAGTGTCGTTCTGTCGGTGGCCGGCAGCGGCCGTTTCGGGCCCAGCACGCTGATGCTGATGTGGCAGCGTGCCAGCTCCGCTTCGGTCAGTGGCGGGAAGCGGGGGTCGGCAAAGGCGCACTGACGGGCCAGGTAAGCGATGCTCTGTGCCAGCGGGCGGTCGTTATTGGTGGCGCCGATGCAGCCCCGCAGCTCGCCATCGATATGGAGGCTAACGAACAGGTCCGCGACCTGGTCCCCCAACTCCAGTTGCGGCAACGGCTGAGGGTGCCAGTCGGACGCGATGCTGGCTCGTGCCAGTGCCAGCCAGCGGCGCTGCTCTTCAGCAGAGGGCGAAAGCGGCATAACCCACCACCCTGTCGTGATCCCCACTGACCTGCGCCGAGTTGCCCCGGGCGACCAGGTGGGCCCGCAATCCGGCTCGTTTGGCCCAACACAGTGCACCGTTGAGGGGGTAGGCGCCACAGGCCTCCTCTCCCAGCAGGTCGTCACTGAGGCAGAGGATGCGGGCGATGGTGTCCTGATCACGCTGTTCCGCTTCGGCTTCGGTGAGGAAGTGGCTCATGTCGGTACTGACGATCAACAGGTCGTCCGGCTGCATCAGGGCAGTCAGGCACTCAGCCAGGGTTTCGGAACGGATCGCCCCCACCACCATCGGCAGCAACAGACACCCGGACAGGCGCACCTGGATAAAGGGCAGCTGCACCTCCAGTGCGTGCTCGCGGGCGTGGGCCAGGTTGTCGATACGACTCTCATACTGGCCGTCCAACCTGTTGATGGCGTCGGTATCCAGGGCCACCCGGCCCAGGGGGGTCTGGTAGTGGGTCCAGTCCGGCAGGGCGATGCCCCTGACGGCTTTGGTGTGGGCCGGCCCCATCAGAATCACCCGGCGGAACCTTTGTTCCGGCAGGGTCAGGTAGGCGCTGGCGGCGATGGCGCCGGAGTAGACATAACCGGCATGGGGCACGATCAGACCCCTTGCCGGGGCGGGCAGGGCTGGTTTGGGTTGGCTCAGCAGCCGATCGACCTCCCGGGCCAGTTCATTGGCCTCCCCGGGATAGAAGTAACCGGCCACGGCAGCGGGACGGATCCTCATGCTGATGCTCCCCGTCGGGCTCGTTGGCAGGCCCGACACTATGATTATAGGGTGAGCATCGAGGAGCGTCGGCATGACAGGCAGCACGGTTCCCACCCGGTATTGGCAGGCACTGGAGGACGGCAGAGTGCGCTGCACCCTGTGTCCCAGATTGTGCACGGTCAGAGAGGGCCATCGCGGGGTCTGCTTCGTGCGCAAGGCGGAGCGGGGCCAGATCGTGATGACCAGCTACGGGCGCTCTTCCGGGTTCTGTGTTGACCCCATAGAGAAAAAGCCGCTGAACCACTTTTTGCCGGGGACGCCGGTGCTGTCGTTTGGCACCGCGGGCTGCAACCTGACCTGTCAGTTTTGCCAGAACTGGGACATCAGCAAGTCCCGGGAGATGGACACTCTGGCGGGCAAGGCGACACCACTGCAACTGGCGCAGGCTGCGGAGCGGATGGGCTGCCGCAGCATCGCCTTTACCTACAACGACCCGGTGATCTTTATGGAGTACGCGCTGGATGTGGCCGAGGCGTGCCGGCAGAGGGGGCTGGAGAGTGTGGCGGTCACCGCCGGCTACATCAATCCGGAGCCCCGGGCCGAGTTTTTTGCCGGTATGGACGCGGCCAATGTGGACCTAAAAGGGTTTACCGAGGGGTTCTATAAGCGGGTTTGTGGCGGGCACCTCGAACCGGTGCTGGACACCTTGCGCTACCTGCGTCGTGAAACCGAGGTTTGGTTTGAGATCACCACCCTGTTGATTCCCGGGCTGAATGACTCCGACAGCGAGCTTCACCAGATGGCGGCCTGGATCCGGGACGAACTGGGGCCGGATGTGCCCCTGCACTTCTCCGCCTTTCACCCGGATTTTAAGATGCTGGACCGCCCGGCAACGCCTCCGGCGACGCTGACCCGGGCGCGGACCATCGCCATGGCGGAGGGGCTGCACTACGTCTACACCGGCAATGTGCACGACCCCAAAGGCGGCAGCACCTGGTGTCCGGGCTGCGGGGCGTTGGTGATTGAACGGGACTGGTATCAGTTGGGCCAGTGGGCCGTGACAGCAGATGCCACGGGGGCGGGGCGGTGCGCCCAATGTGGCGAAGCGATACCGGGCCGGTTTGAGGCCGAACCCGGTCGCTGGGGGCGCCGTCGTGTTCCGGTCAGGATGGGGGATTAGTCTGCGGGCAGTGCCGCACTCTCCTTCTCCAGTGCCCTGGCCCGGGCGGGGCGGTCGGTCAGGCGGGCTCTGAACGCATCGGCGACCGGGCTCAGTGGCTGCTTAAATGCGGCGGCCCAGCTCAGGGTGTGGGCCAAAAGAATGTCGGCAACCGTCGGCTCATCACCCAGCAGAAACCCCTGCTCAGGAATGCGCGCCTCAACCTCTTTTAATGCCTTGGCGAACTCCCACTGGGCCGTGGCCAGAACGGCCTCCACCCGCTGTGACGGCGGCAGGGCGAACTTGTGTTTGCCCATGGTCCAGAGCGGCTGCTCCAGTTCGGTCAGGATGTAACAGAGCCAGAAATCGTGCAGGGCGTCTTCATCGCTGCCGGCAACAGGGAGGAAGCGCCCTTTGCCGTAACGTTTGGCCAGATAGAGCGCAATGGCGCCGGACTCGGTCAGGGTCAGATCACCATTGGTAAGCGCCGGGATTTTGCCTGCGGGATTGATGGCCAGGTACTCGGGGCTGCGGTGCTCCCGTTGGGTGAAGTTCACCAGGTGGTACTGCCAGGGGAGGCCGAGCTCCTCAAGCAGCCAACTGATGCGAAGCGAGCGGGACTTGGGAAATCCGTACAGGGTGATCATATCCATCTCCTTATGGGGTGCCGCTCAGAACCTAGCAGCTCAGTTGGGCGTTTGCCATTGAGACAACGGGACACCAGGGGTAAGGTGAGCGCATTCTCCACTCTGCTTTGAACCTTATGACGCTACAGTCCTTGCTGGCTTCCCTCAACATCGATTACCACGCCTATGAGCATCCGCCGCTGCACGACTGCAGTGAAGCGGACCGGTTGGCACTGGACCGGGATGGTCAGCGCACCAAAAACCTGTTCCTGAGGGACAACTACGGCAAACGCCACTTTGTGCTGGTGACCGCGCCTGACAAACAGGTGGATCTGAAAGCGCTGTCCAGACAGATGAAGTTGTCCCGCCTGGGCTTCGCCTCTGCCGAGCGGCTGGAACGCTACCTTGGAATTCAACCCGGAAGGGTGTCGCTGCTGGCGCTGGTGAATGACCCGGAGCAAGCCGTGACACTCTGGATCGATGAAGCGATCTGGCAGGGGGAGGGGTTGCACTGCCATCCGATGGACAACACCAAAACCTGGGTGCTTAAACCGGATGACATCAAAACCCTGCTGGCCCATTGGGGTCGGCCGCTGACCCTGCTGGAGGTGCCTCAAATCCAGGTAAGGCGGTGATGGCAGGCGTTTTGCTGGAGTTGGATGCCAGAGAGGGGGCAACTGGCAACGTAGCGTGGGCTTTAGCCCACGGGGCGGTTTCGAATGGCGCGCGGTGCCGTGGGCTGAAAGCCCACGCTACGAATTGGCGGCGGTCACTGGTGTAGTGTGATGCCAGACAGGGTAGCGTGGGCTTTAGCCCACGGGGCGGTTTCGAATGGCGTGCGGTGCCGTGGGCTGAAAGCCCACGCTACGAATACAGAAACGAAAAAGCCCCGACCTTTCGGTCAGGGCTTTCTCTAAGATGGTGCCTCGTCCCGGAGTCGAACCAGGGACACGCGGATTTTCAATCCGCTGCTCTACCAACTGAGCTAACGAGGCAGTACTGCGTTGCAGCGGGCGCCATTAAACGGTCTTTGCCTGATGGAGTCAACTGAATCCTCTGCGGCCCGGTGCGTTTGCTGCATTTTTCGTCGGCCAGTGCAACTCGACGGCCGCGCCACCCAGTTTAGAGCAGTTTCCGATATGAACCCGGCCTTTGTGCCACTCCATGACCCGCCGCACTATGGCGAGGCCCAACCCATACCCTTTGTTGCGTTGGTCTGCGCGGACAAAGGGTTCCATCAGGTTGTCCTGACTGAGAATGCCGGGGCCGTCATCGGCCACAACCAGCTGGATTTCGCCATCACGCCGTTCGACCCGGATGTCGATCTGCTGGTGAGCAAACTTAGCGGCATTGCTGACCAGATTATTAACGGCCCGGCTGAGGGTTGTACTGTCAAAGCAGGCGTGCAGATCCGTCGGGCAATCGAGCCGGATCTGCTGGCTGAGCAACGGCTGGTATTGGCACTGCACCTTGGCCAACAACGGGTAGAGCGGTTGGGTGACGCTATCCAGCTGCGGCCGACGTTGTTCACATGCGGCGTAAACCAGGTACTCATCGAGTAACAGGTCTATCTCATCGGTGATGCCCTGAAGGCGCTGGCGCAGAATGGGGGCGGGGGTTTGTTCCACCATCTCGCTGGCGAAACGCAGGCGCGCCAGTGGGGTGCGGATCTCGTGGCATACCGTGGCTGACAGCTCCCTCTGAAGTTGCATGAGCTCAGTCAGCGAGCGAGTCATCTGATTGAAGGAGTTGACCAGCGGTGCCACCACCGAGTGGCGCTGCACTTTGAGGGCACGGGGCTGGCTGCCATTGGAGACCGCCATGGCGGCGCGGTTCAGGCGGTGCAGGGTGTGGAACAGTGGCAGTACCCAGAGTAGGAACAGCAGGGATACGGAGCCGTAGAACCAGATCGCCTGGCCGTCCCACTCCTGATGCTGGTCGGCGCTGAGTGGAATTGGGCCCAGTTTGTACAGTTGCCCCTGTTCCTGCAGATACAGCCACCCCTGTTGGTCATTGCGTTGCACCAACAGCGGCTGTCCGTGCGCGAGCTCATTGGCCAACTCAGGAGAGAGCTGGATGCTGTCGCCCGCCAGTGGGTGGAGCTCAAACAGCGGGCAGGAGGTCTGTTGTGTCAGACATTCGGTCTGATTGGCGATGGCTCGCTTCAGGTCATCGGAGTTCAGCCAGAACTTGCTGTTGTGCTGATCCCAAATCGCCATGCCATCCAGCATCAGCGCCGCGCCCACCACCAGCAGCACCAGCAGCAGGTAGAAGCGGATAAAGCCCGGGATCATGAGCCAGCCTCGTCGCTACGGGTCAGCAGGTAGCCCTTGCCCCAGATGGTTTTAATGGTGAGTGGGCACTTGCCTTCCAGCTTCTTTCTGAGCCGGGTGATGCGGCCGTCGATGGTGCGGGTCAGACCGTCATAGGCACGGCCAATGCCGTGGGTAAACAGGAACTCGCGGGTCAGCACCTGCCGGTAGTGAGCGGCAAACAGTGCCAGCAGACAGAACTCACTGGGCGTCAGGTTGAGGTCTGCGCCCCGATAGCACGCCCGATTTTCGTCGGGGTCCAGTGTGAGTCCGTCGACCTGAATCAACGAGTCATCGGTACGGCGCTGCTGCTGTCTCAGGTGGGCCTGGATCCGCGCCAGCAGCAGAGCGGGAGAGGTGGGCTTCACCAGATAATCGCTGGCACCACCGTGCAGGCCGCGCAGTTGGTCTTCCTCGCTATTGCGCGCGGTCAGCATCAGGATGGGCCCGGAGAATCGCTGGCGAATGGCCTCTACGATCTCAAACCCATTGCGTCCCGGCAGCATCACATCACACAGCACCAGGTCGAAATGGGTGGCCAGTGGCAACTGTTCAAGTCGGTTGCCATGGCGATGGTGTTCCACGTTCAGGCCGTGGGCCTCCAGGTACTCCTGGGTCCAGCGAGCCAGTTGGATGTCGTCTTCAATCAACAGAATATTGGCGCAGGTCATGTCAGGCTCCACGGTGGCTTACGGCGACGTCTCAGCTCATGGTGCAGGTGGCGCATCAGGTCAAACTGGCGCACGGCGCTGGGATAGGGCGGCTGCTCCAGGCGAAGGTGGAAGCGGGTACTCTGTTGCAGCTCAAAACGGTGTCGGGTCCGCACCTCCTGATTGTCGCTGCAATACAGGGGCGTCTTTTCATCCTCCCGGTAGAGGCACACGGTGGTGGCTTGCGTCAGTTGCCAGTAGAAGTCGATAACCACCTGGCAGCCTGGGGCCAGCTTCGGGATCAGGCACTCGGAGGGGCGCAACTGGAACTCACTGAGCCAACCGGATTCGTCTGCCTGAACCGGCAGCGCCAACAGCATCAGGACAAAAAGCCACGGCATCAGAACACCCTCCAGCTGATTCCGGCGAACCAGTTGACGATGGCGGAGGAAGCGATCAGGTGGCCGCGACTCAGTTCATCATCAATGTGCTCGACATAGCCGTGGGCAACCAGGGCCAGATTGGCACGCAGAGGGTAGTGGTAGTCGAGGCGAAGATAGGGGTTCAGTGCGGCATCGGCGCCGATGTAGACCGGCGGAATGGGCGAACCCAGGTCCCCTTTGCGCAGACCGTAGTAATAGGCGGTGTAGTTTTCACTGAGCAGGCGCAGGCCGAAGGTCAGCTGAAGGTCACCACTGGTGGCGCTGAAGCGGTGTGACGCTTCCGCCCGCCACTCCTGACCATGGTGGACGCCGGTCAGATCGGTGAGCAGCGACAGGCCAAACCGGCTGGCGCCCTGATAGTAGTCGTAGCGCAGTCCGCCCAGATAGGAGAAGTCCCGCTCAATGTCTTCCACCGCTTTGGCCGACAGCAGGTTGGGGCGCAGGCCGTAGAAGATATTGGCAAGAAAAGCGGCGCCATCCTGATCGAGATAGTAGAGCGCTTCCAGGCTGGGGCGGGCGATAAGATCCAGCTGCCAGTCCGGGCGTTCCGTCAGGGCGTAGCCGACGTCGAGGTTGTCGATATAGAAACGCTCACCGTAGTAGCGCACGGATGGCAGCAGGTGCAGCGGGAGCGGTTCGGAGAAGGCGACAGGATTACCAAACTGTCCGACCCCGGACGACACCGTTAACTCGATGGTGTTGTGGGGTAGGTACTGATCGTATGGAGCGAATTCCTGCCCCTGTGCTGATGCCAAGCTGGCAAAGTAAAGCATTGTTATTGTTGTTATTTCTTTCATCTTATCGACTCGGTAACAACTAAAGGCTCGGTCGAGTTGTCCGGAAAGTTACGTTGACTCCCCGGCTTGCTCAAGCGAATAAAATTCATCTCTGGTTTCGATTGAGCAGCATTTCAGTAACCACGATAAAAGTACGGATAACGAAAGTTTGGTCAAGAGTTAAATTTATGGGTGTGACAAAGTGATACATGTGTTGTGCAGTCGGCGTGGCTCAAAAGCCCGAGGGACAACGGCTTCCAGTGTGAGAGGCCGTAAATAAATGACCTTCATAACAAGGAGTTGGGCGCCTATGCGGACCAGACAGGGAAGGAGGGCCAGCCTTGGTGTGTGCAGATGGCCAATTGGCCAAATTTTGTTCGAGTGTTCTGCCGTGGGCTAAAAGAACACGGTCCAAGCGCTTGGATATCGCGGTGGTCGGAAGCGAAAAAGCCCCGACCTATCGGTCAGGGCTTCGTTGTATTGTGCCTCGTCCCGGCCATGGGAGGCAGGATGCCGGACATGACGCCGCTTGCGGCGGCCCGAAGGGGGCAGATGACAGGGATGTCATCCACAGTCGAACCAGGGACACGCGCTGATTCTTAAATAAGTCAATCCGCTGCTCTGCCAACCGCGGAAACGAAAAAGCCCCGACCTTTCGGTCAGGGCTTTCTCTAAGATGGTGCCTCGTCCCGGAGTCGGGGCAGGGACACGCGCGGATCTTTGAATAGGCCAATCCGCTGCGGATTGATACAAAAAAGCCCCGACCTTGCGGTCAGGGCTTCGTTGTATGGTGCCTCGTCCCGGAGTCGAACCAGGGACACGCGGATTTTCAATCCGCTGCTCTACCAACTGAGCTAACGAGGCGAAAGTGGCTCCCCCTGCTGGACTTGAACCAGCGACATACGGATTAACAGTCCGCCGTTCTACCGACTGAACTAAGGGGGAAAAGGTGGTGCCTCGTCCCGGAGTCGAACCAGGGACACGCGGATTTTCAATCCGCTGCTCTACCAACTGAGCTAACGAGGCAACTTGTTGTCGCTTGCTTGGCGACGGAGCGCTATTAAACGGATTTTGCCTGACTAAGTCAACTCGATTTTTATCGTTTGCCTGAAAGATGCGCAGGTGGCCATTATCCACCCAATCCCGGTACTCTTGTTGAACGATTTTGGCCGGGTTGGCGCAAACCCGGGGCGCTGGTGGCAGAGACGCCGGAGAATATGCGGTTGGAGAACACGGCTAACTCAGCCACCACAGGAGGGAGCGATGCGTAAAAGTGTGATGCGGGCGGGCTTTTTGTTGGTGGCTCTGCTGTGGGGATTGGTCGGTTGCGGCGGCCCTGGCCTGACGCCCTTGCCTGCCGATGGCACCATCGTGGCCTTTGGCGACAGCCTGACCCGTGGGGTGGGGGCCGGGCAGGGGGAGGACTACCCCACGGTGCTGGCGCAGCTCAGTGGCCTGCACGTGGTGAACGCCGGGGTGTCCGGCGAACAGACTCCGGCGGGTCTGCAACGGCTCCCGCAGGTGCTGGCGGCCGAACAACCGGATCTCCTTCTGTTGCTGTTGGGGGGCAACGATATCCTGCGTAACCGCCCGCCGGATGCCATTCGGGACAATCTGGCGCAGATGATTGAAACGGCTCAGGGGCAGGGGGTGCAGGTGATGTTGGTGGCGGTACCGGAGAAGCGGTTGTTCTCCAGTGCGGCACCGTTTTATCCGGAGCTGGCCGAGCAGTATGGCGTACCGCTGGTGGATTCACTGGTGGGGGAGTTATTGCGGACACCCGGCTACAAGTCTGATCCTATCCACCTCAATGCCGAGGGGTATCGTCAGATGGCACAGGCGCTGGACAGTGCCTTGCGCGATGCGGGCGCTTACTGAGGGCTGAAAACAACAACGCCCTGCGGGGCAGGGCGTTGGGGCGGAGGCGGCTTACGCTTCCGGCGGCTTGTAGCCTTCGATGTGGATCTCTTCGCCTTCGAACAGGAACTTCACCATGTTCTCTTCCAGCATCTTGCGGTGCTCGGCGTTCATCATGTTGAGCTTGTGCTCGTTGATCAGCATGGTCTGCTTCTTCTGCCACAGACCGAAGGCTTCCTTGGAGATGTTGTCAAACACCCGCTTGCCCAGCTCACCGGGGATCAGCTGAAAGTCCAGGCCCTCGGCCTCTTTGTTCAGGTATTGGCAGAATACGGTACGTGCCATGGTTCGGAGTCCTCACTTAGGTGTCAGCGCAGTTATACCAGATGTGGCCAGTGCCTTCTATGCACGGTCATTGTGGGTATTGGTTTTGCAGTTCGGCCAGCAGGCGCTCGGTGGGGGCTGCCAGACCGATGCGGTTGTCGGCACCGAGGGCAAACCACTGGCCCGGATGTTCCGCGACCTGCGACAGTGGTGCGCTCAGCTGTACCAGCACCGGCTGAATGTCCAGGTGGTAGTGGCTGAAGGTGTGGCGGAACGGCGTCAGCATCTGCGGGGCCTGCTGGGCCTTCAGCGGCAGCAGGGCGTGGTCGAGGCTGGCCTTGTCGTTGTATTGAGGCGGACACCACAGTCCGCCCCAGATGCCGGCACCGGGGCGCTTCTCCAGATACACCTCGTCCTGATGGCGCAGCAGTAACAGGAAGCAGGCTTTTACCGGCTTCTCCTTTTTCGGCTTCTTGCCCGGGTAATCGGCTTGTCGGCCCTGGGCGTAAGCCCGGCAGTCGTCATTGACCGGGCACGCCGGGCAGTTGGGTTTGCTGCGGCTGCAGTGGCTGGCGCCCAGATCCATCATCGCCTGGTTATAGGGCTGGACCTGCTGCGCCGGGGTCAGGGTGGTGGTGAGGTCCCACAGCTGGTTCTCCACCGCTTTGTTGCCCGGCCAGCCCTCAATGGCCTGGTGACGGGCCAGCACCCGCTTTACGTTGCCATCGAGGATGGGGTGGGGCTGGTCCAGGGAGAGGCTGAGAATGGCACCGGCGGTGGAGCGGCCAATACCGGGCAGCGCCATCACCTGGTCAATCTGGGTGGGAAACTCGCCGTTGTGCTGGTCGCGAACCTGGCGGGCGGCTTTGAGCAGGTTGCGGGCGCGGGCGTAGTAGCCGAGGCCGGTCCACAGGTGCATCACTTCGTCATCTTCGGCGTTGGCCAGATCGATGAGGGTGGGGAAGCGCTCGGTAAACTTCAGGTAGTAAGGGATCACCGTGGTGACCTGAGTTTGCTGCAGCATAATCTCCGACAGCCACACCCGGTAAGGGGTGCGGTTCTGCTGCCAGGGCAGGTCTTTGCGGCCATACTGTTGATACCAATCCAGCATTCGCTTGGCAAAGCTTCCGGTGTTCGCTTCCATCAGTGAGCAACCTAAAATACAATCACGCGTTTTTCGGGGCGCCCAGTGTAGCGTCCGGTCCACAGAGCGAGAAGATCCAGATGAGTGACGAGCAAAAGCCGACGCAGCCGGTCGAGGAGCTGCGCCAGCGCAAGATCCGCTCCTTCGTCAAGCGCGAAGGCCGTATGACCAAAGGCCAGTCCCGCGCCATGGAGCAGTATTGGCCTACCATGGGTCTGACCCACGAGCAGGGCCTCATCGATCTGGCCGAAGTGTTCGGCAGTGAAGCGCCGGTAGTGCTGGAGATCGGTTTTGGCATGGGCAAATCCCTGGTGGAGATGGCCAAAGCGGAGCCGGAAAAGAACTTTATCGGCATCGAAGTGCATGGCCCGGGTGTGGGCGCCTGCCTGATGTACGCCGAGGAGCTGGGTGTCACCAACCTGCGTCTGTACCAACACGATGCGGTGGAGATCCTGGCGGATTGCATCCCGGATGCCAGCCTGGACCGGGTGCAACTCTATTTCCCTGATCCGTGGCACAAAAAGCGTCACCACAAACGTCGTATCGTAAAGGAAGAGTTCATCGCTTCCGTGCGCCAGAAGCTCAAGATGGGCGGCCTGTACCACATGGCCACCGACTGGGAGCACTATGCCGAGCACATGGTGGAAGAGATGAACGCGGCGGCGGGTTTTGAAAACACCGCCACCGAGGGCAATTTCGTGCCCCGTCCGGATTTCCGTCCCCTGACCAAGTTCGAGGCCCGCGGTCACCGCCTGGGTCACGGCGTCTGGGACCTGATTTACCGTCGTGTGAACTAAGGAGTGCCTGATGGCCGTTAAGCTGCAAGCCAAACGCAATGCCCGCCTGCGCAAGAAACTGCGTACCGATGAGTTCCAGGAGCTGGGCTTTGATGTGGCCTGGGTATTCAACGCCGATGTCAGCGAAGAACAGATCGACGCCATTGTCGACCAGTTTATCGACGAGGTGATTGAGCCGAACCAACTGGGCTTCTCCGGCGAAGGCCACAAAGCCTGGGAAGGCCTGGTGTGCACCCAGAAACTGGGTAAGTGCACCGAAGAGCACCGCGCTGCGGTGGAAGCCTTCTTCGCCAAGCAGCCGGTTTCCGAGCTGAAGGTCAGCGAACTGTTTGACCTGTGGTGGGGCTAATCCTGCGTGCTGCCGGATAAAGCGCTGCTGGAGAGCGTGCTGGACGAAGTCCGGCCGCTGCTCGGCGAGGGCAAGGTCGCCGATTACATTCCCGCTCTTGCAGAGGTGCCCAGCGATAAGCTGGGCATCGCCGTTTGCAGTGCTGAGGGTGGGGTAATCGGCGCCGGTGACTGGCACGAACCCTTCTCCATCCAGAGTATCTCCAAGGTGTTTGCACTGATGCAGGCGATGATGCTCTACAGCGAGGAGGAGCTCTGGCAACGGGTAGGGAAGGAGCCTTCAGGCAATCCCTTCAACTCCCTGGTGCAGCTGGAGTTTGAAAAGGGGGTACCGCGTAACCCCTTTATCAATGCCGGTGCGCTGGTGATCAGCGATATGCTGGAGAGTCGCCTCAGTGCACCTCGCCAGCGCTTGCTGGAACTGATGCGTGACCTCTCCGGCAATGCCCACCTGATCTCCGATAAGGTGGTGGCGGCGTCGGAGTACCAGCACTCGGCCCGCAATGCGGCGATCGCCTACCTGATGAAGTCCTTTGGTAACTTCCACAACGACGTCGATCAGGTGCTGCAAACCTACTTCTCCCATTGCGCCATCCGCATGAGTTGCGCTGATCTGGCCAAAGCCGCCTATTTCCTCTGCAATCAGGGGGTGACTTTGGGGGGACGGCGACTGGTGTCTGAGCGTCAGACCCGCCAGATCAACGCCCTGCTGGCCACCTCCGGACTCTATGATGGGGCCGGTGAGTTCGCTTACCGGGTGGGGATGCCGGGCAAATCCGGCGTTGGCGGCGGCATCATTGCCGTGGTGCCGGGGGAGATGAGCCTCTGTGTCTGGTCGCCTGAACTGGACGACAGCGGTAACTCCCATGCGGGAACGGCGGCGCTGGAACTGCTGGCCAAGCGGCTAGGACGCTCTATTTTTTAGTGAAATTCGCCAACCGGCTCAGGTTAAGAACGCCACCCCATTTTGGAGTGGCGTTTTTTATTGCTTTAAATTCATTTGCTTAGTGTTAGGTTTGGGAGAGGCCAGCGGATTGGCCCGGTCTTGGCATACTGCCTAGACTGACAAGACACTGGAAAAGGACACCATGATGATTGCACGTAGCGTGATGCTGGCTTTGGCTCTGTTCGGATTTGGCGCGGCCGCGGAACCCTCCCAATTCAACTTTGGCGACGAGTGTGAGCTGTCACTGAGTTATGACATCGAGCTGGAGCGGGATTCCCTCGAGGTTAGCGACGCCGGAGAGAGTCTCTACCGGATCCAGGGAGACCAGCTTTGGGTACGGGGTAAAAGCGTTGATCTGGACGCCAGCCAGCGCACTCTGGTGCGGGATTATCATGCCGAGATGGAGCGTCAGCTGCCCAAGGTTGTGGAGTTGGTCAATGATGCCCTGATGCTGGCGGGCACCGCATTGGACACGGTATTTACCGAGTTGTCTGACTTCGGCCTCGACCCCAGCCAGGGCACCGATGTGATGGCGCGGATCCAGGATAAGGTGAACGCCAGCATGCGCACCGAGAATGGCGGCATTCGCCTCTCTGCCAACGCCATGGACAACTTCAGTGATGAGCTGGATCAAACCCTGGAAACCGAGATTGAGTCGGTGATCTCCGCCTCCATGGGCGGCATGTTGATGGCGCTGGGACAGGCGATGAGCGAGGGCGACAGCGGCGACTTTGAGCAGCGCATGGAAGATTTTGGCACCCGCATGGAGCGGATGGGCGAGCGCATCGAAACCGAGATGGAAGCCCAGGCAACCGCGCTGGAGCAACGGGCTAACGCCATGTGTAGCGAATGGCAGCAGCTGGACCTGCTGGAGCAGAAGATGCAGCGCCAGATCCCGCAACTGGCGGAGTTTGACCTGGTGGTTCAGGGCGATCCGGAGCTGGCCATGTTGCGCTGATTCAGGGCAAAGGCGCTACAATAGCGACGATAGCGATATCGTCGCTTTTTTTTCGTCCAGAACAAGCTGTTGTAAGGAGAGCGCGAATGCGCGAACTGCTCGAACCTATCGTGATCTTTACCCATGTGGTACGGGCCCAGGGGTTTTCCGCTGCGGCGCGAAAACTGGGGATCTCCAAATCCAAGGTGAGCAGTCATGTCAGCTTTCTTGAGCAGCAACTCGGGGTGCAGCTGGTTCAGCGCACCACCCGTTCACTCAGTCTGACCGAGAGCGGTGAACTGCTCTATGAACACGGCGAGGGGATCCTGAAGGATCTGGACCAGGCGGTCGCCGGGGTGCAGGCCCTGCAACAGGAGATCCGCGGGGTACTGCGGGTGGGTATCACCCAGGCATTCGGCTCCATGCACCTGATGCCGTTGATCCCCGCCTTTATGGAGCAGCACCCGGCGCTGGAGCTGGAGCTGAGTTTCCTCGATCACAAAGTGGACGTGGTGGCGGAAGGACTCGACCTTCTGCTGACCATGTCTGAGCAACTGCCGCTGGGCATGGTGGCACGCCCCCTGATGAACTGTCGCTTTATCCTGGTGGCCTCACCGGATTACCTGGCCCGACGTGGCGTGCCCTATCATCCGGCAGCGCTGGCTGAACATAACTGCCTGGTCTACAAAAGCGAGTGGTATGAGCACGGCGCCTGGGAGTTTGCCCGCGGTGAGGAGACCTGCGAAATCCGGGTGAAGGGCAACTATCGGGTGGACGATGCACCGGCACTGAAGGATGCGGCTAAGCGCGGGCTCGGTGTGGTCTATCTGGCCACCTACCTGCTGGAGGATGAGCTGGCCAAGGGCGAACTGATTGAGCTGTTGCCGGACTGGAAGCTGACTCATCCACTGGCACTGCAGGCGGTTTACCCCAGACGAAAGAACCTCGCGCCCAAGGTGCGGGCGTTTATCGACTTTGTACGGGGGCATTTCCGTGACCCCACTCCCTGGGATAGGGCGCTGACATCCTCTCGTCATAATCATGAGTGAGAGAAATCATTGTTCTGTCAGGAGAACAGTGTCTGTATAAAATGTGCGCCAAATAATGTTGTTTATTGATTATTAAGAAAAAAATCGAGCACTCAGGTGCACGATTGATATCCTTCTGAGTTATAAAAATGTTGATGGCGCAACATCTTGCGCTTGTCAGCATCAAAATTCTCCCTAGAATGGCCCCCATCAAACGTCACTGGATAGGCTCTGGAATGACCCCTCTGGAGTGTTCGAGTAGTCAGTAACGTTTGATCGGAGGCATTACACCTCGCGTGATGCCTCTGACGGATTGTTAGGATCCATCATCTGGACTTTTATGCCCCGGTCGGATCCGGGGCCTTTTTTAAAAGCAAGGATCACCCTCCGTACCCTACAAAAAGCAGCATAGCTTTGGAGTGGTAGCTGGCGATGGGCCGCGGCAGAAAAACAAATACGCCCAACAAAATAAAAAAATAGGAGGCCTTTATGGCCTCCTTTTTCTTTCCGTTGCCGGGGGAGTTACAACCGGACTTTCTCCGACTCCACCCACTGATTCACCTGCTCACCCAACACATTCAGCGGCAGCGGACCATTGGCCAGCACCACGTCGTGGAAGCCACGCAGGTCAAACTGTTCACCCAACTCGCCCTGTGCCTGGCTGCGCAACTCCAGCAATCGCATCATGCCGACTTTGTAAGCGGTGGCCTGGGACGGCATCACGATGTAACGCTCAATCGCTTTCACCACGTCACCCTGGGGATTCGGGGTGTTGTGGGCGAGGTAATCGATCGCTTGTTCGCGGGTCCAGCCTTTGGCGTGAATGCCGGTGTCCACCACCAGGCGGCAGGCGCGCCACAGCTCCATCGCCAGACGGCCAAAGTCGCTGTAGGGGTCTTCATAGAAACCCATCTCTTTGGGCAGGTATTCGGAGTAAAGGCCCCAGCCTTCGATGTACGCGGTGTAGCCACCAAAACGGCGGAACTTGGGCAGCCCTTCCAGCTCCTGAGCGATGGCGATCTGCATATGGTGGCCCGGGATCCCTTCGTGGAAGGCCAGCGCCTCCAGCTGATAGGTGGGCATGTGGCTCATGTCATAGAGGTTGGCGTAGAAGAAGCCCGGGCGACTGCCATCCGGAGAGGGTTGCTGGTAAAACGCCTTACCGGCGGACTTTTCGCGGAACGCTTCCACCTTCTTCACCACCAGTGGTGCCTTGGGCTTCACGCCGAACACCTCGTCCAGTCGCTCATTCATATCACCGATATAGCGCTCAGCCTGCCCCAGGTAAGCGGCGCGGCCTGCGTCGTCGTTGTCCAGATAGAACTGGCTGTCGGTGCGCATAAAGGCGAAGAACGCCTGCAGGTCTCCCTCAAAGCCCACCCGCGCCATAATGGCGCGCATCTCATCATGGATACGGGCAACGTCGTCCACGCCCATCTGGTGAATGGTGGCGGCACTGAAATCGGTGGTGGTGGTGCGGGCCAGGGCGTTGTTGTAGAACCGCTCACCGTCGGGGAATTTCCACGCCCCGGCGTCCTCGCGGGCACGCTCATACTGGCCCTCAAGGAAGCTGATCAGCTTGCCGTAGCCGTTGGCTACAGAACCGGTCAGGGCCGCTTCGGCATCGGCGGTAAGGCTGGCTTTCTCTGCATCAGTCAGGGGCAGGGGGGCGATCTTGGCTTTAAAGTCGGCCAGCAGGGTGCTGTCTGCGCCGTCATCAAAGGGGGCGCCGGACAGAATGTTCTGGCTGTCGCTGATGGCGTACGGGAAAACAAAGCGCGGCGCCACGATGCCCTTGGCCTCGCGCAGCTTGAGCTGTTCAATCACCTGGTCGAAACGGCGCTCGATGCCATTGAGACGGCTGATGTAGGCACGGGCATCGGTTTCATCGTTGATGCGGTGCTGGTTGATCAGGAACGAGGCAGTGGTCGACTGATAACCGTACATCTGGTTGATCGGGTAGTTGTAGTGGCGCCACTGATGGTCCGCGATGGATTGCTCCAGGCGCTGTTTCATCAGTCGGTAGCTCAGCCGGGTCTGAGGGTCGAGCTGGTCGGCGTCGATGCCGTTCAGTTGTGCCAGATGGCGCTGGTTGCGTGCCAGTCCCTCGGCATAGTCCGCTTCGCTGAACTCATCCCACTTGTCCTGATCCTGCTTGATACCAAGGTAGGTTTGGCTGATGGGGGATGCCATCACGTTGTCCATAAAGATGGACTCAAACAGGGCGTTGGCCCGGGCGGATTCGGATTGCTGAACCTGACCGGCGGCGGGGGTGTTGTCGGTGGTGGTGGGGGCCTGCTGGGCGCAACCGCCCAGGCTGAGGGCGGCACACACCGACAGGGCGGCAATGGTTAACTGGGGTTTCACGTGGCTCTCCTTGCGTCCGGATGTGGACGCCAGTCTGGCACGCGCATTGCCCCGTTAAAAAACCGAAACTGTTAGCAGATCTTAATGATTTGGTTAATCCGGCAGGAACTGCGCCAAAAGCTCGTTCAGAAAGCGGTGACCCTGCTCGGTCAACTGCATCTGCTGGTTATCCCGCTCAATCAGGCCACGCTGCAGGGCCCAGTTCAGTGGCTTGGCCACGTCGTCCGGCGTGAGTTGGGTGCGCTCTGACAGCTCGCTCAGGGGCATCGGCTCCATCAGTCGCAGCCGGTTCATGTAGTACTCCAGCGCCTGGTCTTCCCGCTCGACGCTGTACTGCTCGGCCATCGGGTCACGGCCTGGCTCCAGGTAACCCTTGGGATGCTTGACCTTGACGGTACGCAGCAGGGTTCCGTCCGGTTGGGTGATCTTGCCGTGGGCACCACAGCCGATGCCCAGGTAGTCGCCAAAGCGCCAGTAGTTGAGGTTGTGTTCACACTGGTAGCCGGGCTGGGCCCAGGCGGAGATCTCGTACTGGCGGTAACCGGCGGCTTCCAGCATCGCTTTGCCCTGCTCGAAGATGGCCCACTGGGTGTCGTCATCGGGCAGTTCCGGCGGCTTGGAAGCGAACTGGGTATTGGGCTCAATGGTGAGCTGGTACCAGGACAGGTGCGGCGGTTTCAGCGCGATGGCCTGCTCCAGATCGTACAGGGCGTCGGTGACGCTCTGGCCGGGCAGGGTGTGCATCAGGTCGAGGTTAAAGCGTTCAAAACCCGCTTTGCGGGCTTCGTTGGCGGCGCGTCGGGCCTCCTCGGCGCCGTGGATGCGGCCGAGGATCAGCAGTTTGTCCTGCTGGAAGCTCTGTACCCCCACCGACAGCCGGTTAACCCCCGCCTCGCGGTAGGGACGGAATCGGTCGGCTTCCAGGGTGCCGGGATTGGCTTCCATGGTGACTTCACACTGCGGCGCGAAGGGCAGCCGTTCGGCCACCCCGCTCAGCAGGCTGGCGATGCCTGCCGGGGAGATCAACGAAGGGGTGCCACCGCCGATAAAGATGCTGGTCAGCATCCGGCCCTGGGCCAGGGCCAGATCCCGGTCCAGATCCGCCAGCAGTGCTGCGATGTACTCCTGCTCCGGGATCGCCCCTTTACGGGCGTGGGAGTTGAAGTCGCAGTAGGGGCATTTCTGCTCGCACCAGGGGATGTGGATATAGAGCGACAGCGGTGGCAGTGACACTTACAGGATCCCCTTGGCCTTGAACTGAGCCAGCAGCTCGTTCATCGCTTTGCCGCGGTGGCTCAGGGCGTTCTTCTCGGCGTCGCTCAGTTCGGCGGCGCTTTGGTCGCTGTTGCCGACCAGGAAGATCGGGTCATAGCCGTGGCCGTGCTCACCCCGGGCGGCATCACCAATGCGACCCTCCCAGCTGGCCTGAGCGATGATCGGCGACGGGTCTTCGGCATGACGCATGTACACCAGAACGCACTGGAAACGGGCGTTGCGCTGTTCCTGACCGGTCATCTCGGCGAGCAGCTTCTGCCAGTTGTCGGTGGCGCTGGCGCCTTCGCCGGCAAAGCGGGCGGAGTAGATGCCGGGGCGGCCGTTGAGGGCGTCCACTTCGATGCCGGAATCGTCGGCGATGGCAGGCAGGCCGGTAGCACGGGCGGCATTGCGGGCTTTGATAATGGCGTTCTCAACGAAGGTGGTGCCATCCTCCACCGCTTCCGCCACGTTAAATTGGCTCTGCGGCAGGATCTCCAGCGGGTAATCGGCCAGCAGTTGGGCAAATTCGCGAACCTTGCCGGCGTTGCCGGTGGCCAGAACAATGGATTGGATGGACATGAAAACTCCGGATATCTGGGTTAATGCGGGGGCCAAAACGACCACCGGGGCGCCGATCTTACAAGGGCGCCCCGGTGTTGAACAGCATTGCGGATGGCTCAGTCGACGAAAAACTTCTGCTTGAAGCTCAGGTCGGATTTGAGGCCCTGACTGTTGCTCACGGAGATGTCGAAGGTGAAGGTCTCTTCGTTCCGGTGATTGACCTCAGCAATGTAATAGATTGCGGTGCCTTCGCGGATCTCCTTAAAGGTGAGCTCCTTGATGTTGCCCAGCAGGTTACGGGCCGTCCCCTGAATCTCGATTGCCACCGCATGGGTTTCATCCCCCGGCAGTGAGGTGTCGATCACCGTGATGTTGACCAGGCCCACATAGCGGCTTCGGGTAATGTCGTAGGTGCGGGCAATTTCAGGGGTAATGAACGTGCTGCCAAAGGCAGCGTAATGCACGTTGTATTTGCCCGCTTTCTGCACCTGCTCAGCGCTGGCCGGGAGGGCCGCCAACAGGGAAAACAGCAGGGCCATGGCATACTTCAGCATGGCGGACTCCTTAACATGATGTGGTCCTTTACTTCACTATAGTAGTTGCGCCAGAGGATCCGGAATCACCGTTGGTGACTGAATCTTCAACTGCTTGTGGCGTCCCAGCTCGCCTTTGACGATGCTGATCTGCCCCTTGGCAACCTTAAACTGCTTGGCCAGAAATTTGACCAGATGGGCGTTGGCTTTGCCGTCGACCGGTGGCGCGGTGATCGCCACTTTAAACTCCTCACCATGCAGGCCAACCAGCTGATCGCGGCTGGCCTTGGGCTGGATATAGAGCTTCAGCAACAGGTCGTCACCGACGCGCTCAATCGCCTGACTCATCCCTTATACCAGGCGCCAGAGCGGGATCAGGTCGCCAATCAGCAGGTTGATAAAGTTCATGCCCAGCAGCAGCACCAGCATCGACAGGTCCAGGCCGCCCATGGGCGGAATCACCCGGCGGATGGGGGAGAGCAGCGGCTCGGTCAGTTGGTGCAGCAGGGCTTCGAAGGGGTTGTAACCCTGGGACACCCAGCTCAGGATGGCGCGGATAAGCAGCAGCCAGAACAGCAGCACGCCGGCCTCTTTCAGCACGGTCAGGCTGCCCAGCAGCAGGATCTCCAGCGGGTTGAGCGGCTGGCTGTTGATGGCCAGTACGGTCAGCCACTTGCCACAACCCACCAGCAGGGCGAGTACCACGGTGGCCAGGTCAACGCTGCCAACACTGGGGATCACCCGACGCATCGGCGCCAGGATAGGGTGGGTGGCCTTGACCACGAACTGGCTGAAGGGGTTGTAGAAGTCGGCGCGCACCAGTTGCAGGGCGAAGCGCAGCAGCACCACCATCAGGTAGATATTGAACAGGACGGTTACCAGGTAGGTCATCGCAGTCATGGTGTATTGGTTCCCAAATTAAAACTCTTTGGCCATTTCCTGAGCCCGCCGTACGGCGGCCTGCATGGCATCTTGTACCGAATCTCGCAATCCCTGCTGTTCTAAGGTTTGCACCGCTTCGTGAGTGGTGCCCCCTTTTGAGGTGACCTGAGCTCGCAGCTCGGCCAGGCTCAACTGAGGATTGTGCCTTACCATCTGGGCCGCGCCAATGGCTGCTTGCTGAATCATCAGCCGCGCGTCCTCGGGTTTGACCCCAAGCGCCGCCGCGCCCTGTTCCATGGCTTCCATAAAGAGGAAAAAGTAGGCCGGTGAGCTGCCTGCACAGGCGATCACCTGATCGATGCCGGCTTCGCTGTCGAGCCAGAGGATCTCACCCACCGCCGCCATCAGGTGGCCAGCGAAGGCGCGGTCCGCCTCACCCACTGCATCGCTGGCGTACAGTCCGGTCATCCCCAGACCCAGCATAGACGGCGTATTGGGCATGGTGCGAACCAGCGCCTGGTGGCCACCAAGGTACTGGCTCAAACGCTCACAGGTCACGCCCGCGGCGATGGAGATCACCAGCTTACCGGCGAGGTCCAGCGCGGCGATGGGGGCACACACGTCCGCCATCAGCTGCGGTTTAACGGCCATAACCACCACATCCGCCTCGGCAACGGCCGCGAGGTTGTCGTTACCGGTACGGATGCCGTAATCGGCGGCCAACGCATCCAGTTTGCCCTGGCTTGGGTTACTGGCAATGATGCGCTCAGCGGGATAACCCCCCGCCACCAGCCCAGCAATGATGCTGCGGCTCATATTGCCGGCGCCAATAAAGGCGACGGTACGGATATCTTTCGTCACGTTGTTCACTTCCTGGTGCCAAAAATCGCGGTGCCGATGCGCACCATGGTGCTGCCTTCGGCCACGGCCGCTTCCAAATCGTCGCTCATCCCCATCGACAGGGTATCGAGCCCGGGGTGTTCCGCCTTAAGGGCGTCAAACAGTTGCTTCATCTGTGCCAGGGCCTGGCGCTGTTTCTCCGGGTCACTCTCCGGCGCCGGGATCGCCATCAGGCCACGCAGCCGCAATCCGGGCAACGCCGCCACCGCTGCGGCCAGTTCGGGCAGCTGCGCCGGATTGACGCCGGACTTACTCTGCTCGGCCGAGATGTTGACCTGAATGCACACATTCAGAGGCGCTTTGCCGCTGGGTCGCTGCTCGCTCAATCGTTGTGCAATTTTGAGGCGGTCAACGCTATGAATCCAGTCAAAACGTTCTGCGACCGGACGCGTCTTGTTGGACTGGAGCGGGCCGATAAAGTGCCAACGGATATCGAGGTCCTGCAGGGCATCGATTTTATCGACCCCTTCCTGCAGGTAGTTTTCGCCAAAATCCCGTGCGCCGGCGAGGTACGCTTCGCGGATCATTTCGGCGGGTTTTGTCTTGCTCACCGCTAATAAGGTGATGGATTCGCCAACCCGTCCGGCCTGCGCGGCGGCCGAGTCAATTCGGGCTTGGGCTTCAATCAGGCGCTCTGTTATGGTGGACATATCTTAAGGGGAGCCTAAGAAAACAATATGGAAATTACTGAACTACTGGCCTTTAGTGTAAAACACAACGCTTCGGATCTGCACCTCTCTGCCGGGGTACAACCGATGATTCGGGTGGATGGTGAGGTTCGACGGATCAACCTGCCCCAACTCGATCACAAACAGGTGCATGCGCTGATCTTTGACATTATGAACGACCGTCAGCGCAAGGAGTTTGAAGAGCACCTGGAGGTGGATTTCTCCTTCGAGGTGCCCGGCCTGGCTCGCTTCCGTGTTAACGCCTTTAACCAGAACCGCGGCGCCGGTGCGGTGTTCCGTACCATTCCCAGCAAAGTACTGACGCTGGACCAGCTCAACGCCCCGGACATCTTCCGCGATATCGCCTCCTATCCGAAAGGACTGGTATTGGTAACCGGCCCCACCGGCTCCGGTAAAAGTACCACGCTGGCGGCGATGGTGGATTACGTCAATGACAACCGTCATGACCATATCCTCACCATTGAAGACCCCATCGAATTTGTCCACGACAACAAGAACTGCCTGATCAACCAGCGGGAAGTGCACAAGGACACCCACAGTTTCTCCAACGCCCTGCGCAGCGCCCTGCGTGAAGACCCGGATGTGATTCTGGTGGGTGAGATGCGTGACCTGGAAACCATCCGCCTGGCCCTGACCGCGGCGGAAACCGGCCACCTGGTGTTTGGCACCCTGCACACCACCTCCGCCGCCAAAACCATCGACCGTATCGTCGACGTGTTCCCTGCGGGTGAGAAGGACATGGTGCGGGCGATGTTGTCGGAATCCCTGCAGGCCGTTATCTCCCAGACTCTGGTCAAGAAAGTGGGCGGCGGCCGGGTCGCGGCGCACGAGATCATGATCGGCACCCCGGCCATCCGTAACCTGATCCGCGAAGACAAGGTGGCGCAGATGTACTCCGCCATCCAGACCGGTATGGCCCATGGCATGCAGACCCTGGAGCAGAGTCTGACCAACCTGGTTAATCGCGGCGAAATCACCCGCGCAGACGCGCTGACCAAGACCGCCAACAAGAACGCGCTGTAAGGAGCGACCATGGCGATTCAATCCCTGCTTGATTCCATGCTGGCGCGCAAAGCGTCGGATCTGTTTATCACCGTAGGCTTTCCGCCCAGCGCGAAAATTGACGGCGAACTGCAGCAGCTGAACAGTGAACCTCTCGACCGCGACGGGGCCCTGGCTCTGGTGGAAAGCGTGATGAACGAGGACAACCGGCGCCAGTTCCACCAACAGCGTGAAGCCAACTTTGCGTTCAGCGTGCCGGGCCAGGCTGCCCGCTTTCGTGTGTCGGCGTTCTGGCAGCGTGACAATCCGGGCATGGTGATGCGTTCCATCGAGACCCGCATCCCCTCCATGGAGGAGCTTCACCTGCCGGAGATCATGAAAAACGTCTGCATGGCCAAGCGGGGACTGGTGATTCTGGTGGGAGCCACCGGCACCGGTAAATCCACCTCGCTGGCGGCGATGGTGGGGTATCGCAACCAGCATCAGAAGGGCCATATTCTCACCATCGAAGACCCCATCGAATTTGTTCACGAACACGACCAGAGCATCGTGACTCAGCGTGAAGTGGGCATCGATACCGAATCCTTTGATGCGGCCCTGAAAAGCGCCCTGCGTCAGGCGCCGGACGTGATTCTGCTGGGGGAGATCCGCTCCCAGGAAACCATGGAGTTTGCGCTGTCGTTTGCGGAAACCGGCCACCTCTGTATGGCCACCCTGCATGCCAACAACGCCAACCAGGCGCTGGACCGCATTCTCCACCTGGTGCCCAAGGAGAAACACCAGCAACTGCTGTTTGACCTCTCCCTCAACCTGCGCGCCATCATGGCGCAGCAGTTGGTGCCGCACCGGGACGGCAAGGGGCGTCGCGCCGCCATCGAAGTGCTGCTGAACACCCCACGTGTGTCGGACCTGATTGCCCGCAATCAGCTGTTTGAGCTGAAGGAAACCATGTCCAAGGGGCGTGAACAGGGGATGCAGACCTTTGATCAGGCCCTGTTCGACCTCTATATGGCGGATGAGATCTCCATGGTGGATGCGCTGCATTACGCCGACAGCCCCAACGATCTGCGCCTGATGATCAAGCTCAAGCAGGCCAACCACACCGGTTCCGGTTATATGGATGGCGTGACCATCGATCTGGACTGAGGAAACGACCATGGACCGCGAAATTCATCAGGTGCTGGAATTCTGGTTTGGTGCGCTCACCGACGCAGGCTTGCCGGCGGAACCGATGGACAAACTCTGGTTTGGCGCCAGCAGCCTGACCGACAGCGCCATTGCCCAGCGTTTTGGCGGCCTGCATCAGCGTGCTGTTCAGGGTGAGTTGGCCCACTGGCAGGATACACCGGCAGGGCGGCTGGCCCTGATCATCCTGATTGACCAGTTCAGCCGTAACCTGTTTCGCGGTGAGGGTCAGGCCTTTGCCTGGGATGGCATCGCCCTGGCGCTGTGCAAAACCGGCATTGAACAGGGAGTGGACAGAATGCTGCCCCTGGCCCACAAGCTGTTTTTCTACATGCCGCTGCAACACTCCGAAGCTTTGGAAGACCAGCGCTTGGGCGAGGCGATGCTGGAGCGGTTGCTGACCGGTCTGGAGGGCGCGCCACGGCAGAAGGTGGCCGATACCCTGCGGTTTCAGCGGCTGCACCTTGAGATCATCATGCGCTTTGGCCGTTTTCCCCATCGCAATGCCGTGCTTGGGCGCCAGTCTAGCGAAGAGGAGGAGGCCTACCTGGCGGATGGGGCTCCCCGTTTCGGCCAATAGGATTAGGCTTTAAGCAACGCCGCCTTATCAGGAAACCGCCATGTGTGGTCACTTCGCGCTGGACCCGGTCGACTACGACAGTCATGACCCATTGGGAATGGATGGCGGCACTCTGGCGCTGCGCACCGCGCCCCACTTGCGTCCCACCGATCCCATCTCGCTGCTGCGGGCAGAGGGCCCCCGTCTGCACAGCCAGATTGTGCGCTGGGGACGGGATGTCCCACAGGCCGCCCGGCCGGTGATTAACGCCCGCCTGGAAACCCTCTCGCAACGCCCCCTGTTCCGCCCGCAACTGGGCCGCTTTCACTGCCTGATCCCCGCGACCGCCTGGTTTGAATGGCGCCATGAAGGGAGCGACAAGGTGGGGTACCGATTTGCGCCGCAACAGGGCCGGTTGTGGCACTTCGCCGGGCTCTACTGGCCCCCGTCAGAGCGGCTGCCACAAGGGGGCGCGGTGATCGTCACCCGTGCAGCAGAAGGGGCGGTGTCCGATTACCACCACCGCATGCCCCACTGCCTGGACCCCGCCTCGGCGCGAGCCTGGCTGGCTGGAGAGTGGGTCACAACGGCGTCATCCTGGCGGGGCCGAATCACCCCGATTGACCCACATCGCCCTGTCCAACCAAGGCTTTTCTGAGCAACATCGACTATCTTTTCTGCGTCAACGGGAGAAAGAAGTTGTGAAGCCCTGTTTGCTGATGTTGTGCCTGCTGGCGCTGCCGTGCCTGGCCAGAGATGCCGATGGTGATGGCGTGCCTGACGCCAAAGACGCCTGTCCCGATACCCCACACTGGGTGGTGGAAGCCAATGGCTGCCCGCCAGGTAAGGCGAGCCCGGTAGTGCTCTATTTCGATACGGACTCAGCGCGGCTGAGGCCTGAGCATCATGACCAGCTGGCGGTGTTTGTCGGAGACGGGGTGGCTGGCCGGGTTCGGGTAGTGGGGCATGCGGACAGCCGCGGCTCCCTTGCTCACAATCAAGATTTGGGTGGACGCCGCGCCTTAGCGGTTTCCAAAGCATTATCAGAGCGTTATGGTGTTGATGCGAGCCAGATTCAACGCCAGAGTTTGGGGGAAACCCTGCCCTGGCGTGACAACCTGACCGAAACCGGCCAGACCCTGAATCGCCGTGTCGAGCTGTGGATCGAAACCGGATTACGTCTAACCAACGGAGAACAATAATGGGTTCTATCGAAAGTCTAATGGACCAGGCCCCGGACCTGCTGATGGTGTACGGCACCCGAGTGCTGTTGGCCATCGTTATCTTTATCGTCGGTCGTTGGCTGGCCAAGTCGGTGGCCAAAGGGGTCAGCAAGGTACTGGTGAAGCGCCAGATGGATCAGACCGTGGTGGGCTTTGTCGCCAACATGGTCAGTGCGGTGATCACCGCCTTCACCTTTATCGCAGTATTGGGTCAGCTTGGGGTGCAAACTGCCTCGCTGGTGGCGGTATTGGGTGCGGCCGGTTTGGCGGTTGGCTTGGCCCTGCAGGGCTCACTGTCCAACTTCGCTTCCGGTGTGTTGCTGGTGGTGTTCCGTCCCTGTAAGGCGGGCGACTACGTTGAAGCGGCGGGTGTGGCTGGTACGGTTGAGGAGATCTCCATCTTCTCCACCACTCTGGTGACCCCGGACAACAAGCGCATTGTGGCGCCCAACTCCGCCGTGATGAACGGCGTGATCGTCAACTACAGCGCCAAAGAGCGGCGTCGTGTCGATATGGTGGTTGGGGTGTCGTATGATGCCGACCTGCGTCAGGTCAAAGAGGTGATTACCGATGTGGTGACCAGCCATGAGCTGGTGCTGAAGGATCCGGAGCCGGTGATCGAGGTGCTGGAGCTGGGCGCGTCCTCAGTGGACTTTGTGGTGCGGCCCTGGGTGAAAACCGCGGACTTCTGGACCGTGCGTTTTGACTTGATGCGGGAGATTAAACTGCGTCTGGATCAGGAGAACATTGGTATCCCGTATCCGCAGATGGACGTACACGTCAAAGCCCTGCCGGAGCAGGGCTAAGCGGTCTCTTACAGGGTCGCGGAGATTTTCGGGTGCAGCTTGAAGTGACGACGAAAACCTTCAGCGGCCAGGGGAGACAGAACCACAAGAACAGTACTCAGCATAACGACTCCAGTATTTGACCAGGGGGACGGCGTCCGCGCTTGCGGGCGCCGTCCTGATGTTTGATGCCGGGTAAAGGTGCTAACTCGAACCAGGCAATCAGAGAAATTTAATCAATGCGTAAGGGCGTTCCCTTTCGATGTGTGCATTATTATCCCCTTTAAGCGGCGAATACAGCGATAAGAAATGCTTGGCGCATGAATTCAAATCATGCGAAAGCCGCAGTGATCCAAATCTCAGACCTTTTGCCTCAATTTGATACCCTATTGGGCCGATTTTCATTCATCCAAAGTGGCACCCAGCATGTTCGATTTCCGCTCTGATACCGTCACCCAACCCACCGAAGCGATGCGCCGGGCCATGGCCCAGGCCGAGGTCGGTGATGATGTCTACGGCGATGACCCCACCGTTAATGCCCTGGAAGAGCAGGCGGCCGAGATGGCCGGCTTCGAGGCGGCGCTGTTTACCGCTTCCGGCACCCAGGCCAACCTGCTGGCCCTGATGGCCCATTGCGAACGTGGCGATGAGTACCTGTGTGGCCAACAGGCCCACAACTACAAATTTGAGGGGGGTGGCGCCGCAGTGCTGGGTTCCATCCAGCCGCAGCCGCTGGACAATGAGGCCGATGGCAGCCTCTGCCTGAAACGGGTGGAAGCCGCGATCAAGCCGGACGATATCCACTTTGCCCGGACCCGCCTGCTGAGCCTGGAAAACACCATTGGTGGCAAAGTGCTGCCGATGAGCTACCTGGCTGACGCTCAGGCGTTTGCGTTTGAAAAGGGGCTGAAGCTGCACCTGGATGGCGCCCGCGTGTTTAACGCGGCGGTTGCTGAAGGGGTGTCACTCAGTGCCATTGCCCAGCATTTCGACTCCCTGACCATCTGTCTGTCCAAGGGGCTGGCGGCGCCGGTGGGTTCGCTGCTGGTGGGTGATGAAGCGCTGATTAAAAAGGCGCGTCGCTGGCGTAAGGTGCTCGGTGGCGGCATGCGCCAGGCCGGCATTTTGGCGGCGGCCGGTCAGCTGGCCCTGACCGAACAGGTTGAACGACTGGCGCAGGACCACGACAACGCCCGCTATCTGGCGGAGCAGCTGGCGGCGCTGAAACAGGTTGAGGTGAATCAGTGCGCCACCAACATGGTGTTCGCTTCGTTTGCGCACGCTAACCTGCCAGCGCTGCAGGCGCACCTGCAGGCGGATGGCTGCAAAGTGTCGGTGGGGGCCAAAACCCGTCTGGTGCTGCACAAAGATCTGGACCGTAGCGCGGTGGATGCCCTGGTGGCCAGCCTGCACCGCTTTGAGCAGGAGAACGGCTGATGACTGAACAGGTAAAACCCACCGGCGAACTGCTGCTGCGCACCCTGGCGATGCCCGCAGACACCAACGCCAATGGCGACATCTTTGGTGGCTGGATCATGTCTCAGATGGATATGGCCGGTGGCTTGATGGCCAAGGCGATCAGCCGGGGTCGTATCTGCACCGTGGCGGTCAATGGCATGAGCTTCTACCGCCCGGTGGCGGTGGGGGACGCGGTGTGCGTTTACGGCAACGTCCGTCGACTGGGTAACGCTTCAATGGAGATCGGCCTGGAGGTGTGGGTGCGGCCCATTGCCAAGGGCACCGATGAACACTACCGGGTGACCGAAGCGATATTCACCTACGTGGCCATTGATGCCGAGGGCAAGCCCCGGCCATTGCCCAAGTCCTGAAAGCAAAACGCCCGGCATTGCCGGGCGTTTTGCGTTTCGGGGAGCGGGTTACTTGGTTACCTGAGGCGGGTACTGCGCCATGATGGCACTGACCGCTTCGTTGATCTTGGCGGTGCGCTCTTCCGGGGTTTTGTACTCCCGAACGGTGTCGGAGGCGGTGCCGCGCCATACCAGCTGGCGGCTTTCGGAATCCACGAAGTCCACCAACAGGGTGCCCACTTTGTACTCGCGAACCCGGGTGTCGGCGTGGATGTTGGCCCCGCCGTAGTAGGGGTGACGGCCATAGTAGTAAGGGTGGTAACCAAAGCTGGTGTAGAAGGTGTCGACGTTGACCTTCTTCTCGGTCTGGGTCAGGTAGTTCACCAGCAGGTCCGCTTCACCCGCCGGCACTTCGGCCAGCCCCAGCTCCAGCATCTTGCCGGCAATGGCGCTGCGGATGCGTTGGTCGGTCAGGCCATCGACGTGGTACTGCTGGTCGCCAGGGGTTTGGCTCGGGGCAACCCAGCTCCAGGTTTTGTACTGGCTGAAGTCCACATCGGGGTTGAAATCAGAGTCGGTGCTGATGGTGGCGCATCCGGTCAGCCACAACGCCAGAACCAGGGCAAACAGCTTCTTCATTTGCTTTCCATTTCCTTAGTTACGTCAGTATCACTGACACTAACACAGTTGATTTTGTTCCGGCAGGGTCAGCCTGAGCGGAACCTGAATCGCCCCGAATAAACCGAGTTTAGTCATCGAGCTCCTGACTGCTCAGCAGATTGCGCAGTTGGGCCTTCAGTTTGCTGCCCTGATCGTCCCGCACCATCAGCGTCTGGTTGCTGTCCTGACCGCTGGGGCTCTGGTGGTCCAGCAGCAGCTCCAGCCCGGCCAGTTGTGGCCGCCAGGCCACGCTGAGGCTGGCCACGGCTGTCAGGGAGCAGTCCGGCCCCGGCCGGTATTGCCAGCGTTGCAGGAACGGCATTCCGAGGCGGCTTTGTGCCGGCAGTGGCTCGATCTCGACGCCGCAGTGCACCAATCCCAAAGATTCCAGCGCATCCAGTACCGCCTGCTGTGTGGCGGTGGGGATAATGTGGATCTTATCGGTGTCGGTGGGGTCAATTGCCTTGGGGATGTCCAGGCCGGTATTGAGCCAGCTCTCGATCGGCCCGGCGGTGATCGGGGTGAACTCCGGCAGCGCCAGCTTAACCGGCAACTCCAGCACCGAGTGGGCCTTGAGCAGAATCCCCTCGGCCAGGGTGCAGTGGGCAATCTCGGCCTGCTCTTTGCGACCAATCTGGCTGTGAACCGAGAAGTGGATGCCGTCGATGCGTTGGTCCACCCGGCCAGCGTACAGCATCACCTTGGCGTCGATGGTTTCACCCGGTTGGTAGTGGTCTTTGCCCAGCAGGGTATCCACTCGCGCCGCGCCAATGCCTGCTGATGACAGCAGTCGTCCCATCCAGGTCATGTTTCCCCCAGTGTCCTGTGTGTGGGGCTTCTGGTAGACTGAAGCCCCCGTAAAAAACGATCCTGCACTTTATGATCTCCAATAGCGACTCGCAACTGGTCTACAGTACCGACAAGGGCCGAATTGAGGCCGAGCCCGCCGCGGAAGCGGTGCCCCAGGGTGATGGCATCGTCCGCATCCGGATGGAGCGCAAGGGCCGCAAAGGCAAGGGCGCCATGGTGGTGACCGGCCTCGGACTGGACGCCAAAGCGCTCAAGACGCTGGCCGCGGAACTCAAGAAAAAGATGGGTTGCGGCGGCGCCGTCAAAGGGTTCGACATCGAGATCCAGGGCGACAACCGCGATGCCGTTAAGGCGTTGCTGGAGAGCCGGGGATATCGGGTCAAACTGGCTGGAGGCTAACCATGGAAAACTTGAGCCACCATCTGCTTATCGCCATGCCATCGCTGAAAGACCCCTTCTTCCAGCGTACCGTCACCTATCTGTGCAAGCACGATGAGGAAGGCGCCATGGGGCTGGTGATCAACCAACCCATCGAGTTGGAGCTGGATGACCTGCTGCGCCAGATGAAGGTCAAAGAGGACGATTTTGTGCTGCCCACCGGGCTGCGCAATCAGGTGTTGGTGGGCGGTCCAGTCACTCCGGAGCGCGGCTTTGTGCTGCACTCGCCGCTGGATGGCATGGCGTCCAGTCAGGCCCTGACCCCGGAGCTGATGATCACCACCTCCAAGGACATTCTCAGCACCATCGGCAGCGACGCGGCACCCAACCAGTACCTGGTGGCACTGGGCTACGCCGGTTGGGATGCGGGCCAGCTGGAACAGGAGTTGGCCAAAAACTCCTGGCTGACCATTCCCGCGGACCTGGACCTGCTATTTGATGTGCCGGTGGAGGAGCGCTGGAGCGAAGCCACGCGCCGCCTCGGCATCGACATCTGGCAGCTCTCCTCCGAGGTGGGCCACGCATGAGCACCATTATGGCCTTCGACTTCGGCACCAAGAGCATTGGTGTGGCGGTCGGGCAGACCGTGACCGGTACCGCCAGCCCGCTGCTGGGCATCAAGGCCCGGGATGGCATCCCCAACTGGGATGAGATTGCCGCCCTCCTCAAGGAGTGGCAGCCGGACAAACTGGTGGTGGGCCTGCCACTCAATATGGACGGCACCGACCAGCACGTCACCCGCGCCGCCCGTAAGTTTGCCAACCGCCTGTTTGGCCGGTTCGGCATCGAAACCCTGACCCAGGACGAGCGTCTGACCACGGTGGATGCCCGTGCCCGACTGTTTGAGGACGGGGGCTACCGGGCGCTGAAAAAGGATCAGGTGGATGCCCTGGCGGCGGCCCTGATCCTGGAAAGCTACTTCGAGACGCTGTACCAGTAAGCGCGGAACAACGCCAATAAAAAAGGAAGCCCTCGGGCTTCCTTTTTTGTTTCTGAGCGTTGGCTCAGTGCAGTTTCAGTTCCGGGCGCATCAGGCGCTGCAGGCCGTTCAGGCCCATCAGGAACAGGCCCTTTACCGGACCGTGCAGGGCGATCATATGGCGACGGTACAAAGAGGTGTACACCAGTCGTGCCACTTTGCCTTCCACCGCGATGCCGCCGCCCATAAAGGACATCAGGTTGCCCACGGTGTGGAACTTGGACAGGTTCACCAGCGAGCCCAGATCCTTGTAGACGTACTCTTTCAGCTCGGCGTTGGGGTTGTCCATCAGGCGCTGGATGTTGTCGCCAATCATCAGGGCCATCTGGCGGGCAGTCTGGCCGCGCGGCGGCGTAAAGCTGCCGTCCGGCTGCGGGCAGGCCGCGCAGTCACCAAAGGCGAAGATGCGGTCATTGCTCGGCACCTGGCAGTTGGGTTTCACCAGGATCTGGTTGGCACGGTTAGTTTCCAGGCCCAGAGTGGTCAGGAACGGATGGCCCATCACGCCCGCGGACCAGATCATCAGGTCAGAGGGCAGGAACTCGCCATCGGCGGTCTGCATGCCACGCTCGGTCACTTCGGTGATGCGGGTGTGGGTCTTCACCACTACGCCCAGCTTCTCCAACTCCTCAGCCACGGCGTTACAGATGCGCGGTTTCTCGACGCGCGGCAGAACGCGGTCTGCGGCTTCCACCAAGGTGACGCGCAGCAGGTCTTCGCTGATTTCATAACCATAACCGCGCAGAGTGTCGGCGGCATGGTGCATCTCGGCAGCCATCTCAACACCGGTGGCACCGGCACCCACAATGGTGATCTCGAAATGCTTGTGATCGTGGTTTTTGGCGTAGCGCAGGAAGCGGTTGAGGATCTTCTTGCGCAGGCCCATGGCCTGCTCAGTCAGGTCGAGGAAGTCACAGTGCTCTTTGACGCCCGGAATGCCGAAGTCATTGGTGATGGCGCCAACTCCCAGCACCAGGTAGTCGTAATCGATACGACGCTCAGGCAGCACTTCACTGCCTTTATTGTCGTAGATCGGAGCCAGCACAATCTGGTGGTTCACCTGATCCAGCGCATGCAGGGTGCCTTGCTCAAAACGGTAGCCGTTCTGCGACGCGTGAACCCGGTAATCCAGGGCATTCAGGCCCTCATCCAGGCTACCGGTCGCCAGTTCGTGCAGCAGGGGTTTCCAAATATGGTGGTCAGATTGATCCACCAGGGTAATTTGGGCTTTTCCCTTGCGTCCGAGCTTACGGCCCAGCTTGGTCACAATCTCCATACCGCCGGCACCGCCGCCGACGATCACGATATTGGTCATAGGTTGACTCCAGGTATTTGAGACTGAAACAGCAATGCGCACCCTAACCATAGGCGCAAAGGTCATGGGCGCCGACGTGGCGTCAATCCTTGGGTTGGTGTGGCGTAATACCTGAAGTCTAGCAATTGTGTTGTTTTCTTTCAAAATGACTTAATTGGTGTTGCCACTCTATTTTTGCGTCCTGTCCCTTATTTTTCGGGCTTTGTGGCTACATTGTGAGATCTTGCGCAACGAGTATGGCGCTTAATGTGAAAATATTTTTTGTAATTTAATTACTGGGTGTGATCGGGCAAACAAAAGAGGGGGAGTATTAAATGGGCAATCACATCATAACAATTTAAAAATTTGTCCTTCGCAACGCTTCCCCGCCCAACCCTCCTTGTCGCCCGTTTTCTCCGCCAAGTTAATTGACAGCCTTGTCATTTTGGCCACAAAAAAATGCCCTTTTGCCTGTATCACCACAGTTCCAAACCCCGGCTTTTTAAGGTGATTCTTGTGGTTTTTAACCGTAAGTGCATGATTCTTAACTGTTAAAAAAATATTCCTCAAATGTGGTTATCGGGGATTAATTTGTGTAAGTTAAGTTACATCCATGACAGCGCTGTCATATGACATGGAAATCCAAGCGACAGAGATAACAAGAGCACGGAAGGGGATTCTGATGGGATCTGTTAAGTTCGAGAAACAACTGCTGGCGAGTTCCATCGCCATGATTTTGGGGGCGGGCACCCTGATGCCGGCCACCGCAATGGCCGAAGAAGCCGAAGCCAACGTTGAGCGTATTGAAGTTCGTGGTATCCGCGCCTCTCAGCAGGCCAGCCTGAATGAAAAACGCTTCTCTAACAGCGTGGTGGACGCCATCACCGCAGAAGATATCGGTAAATTCCCCGATAAGAACGTAGCGGAGTCCCTGCAGCGGATCCCTGGCGTGACCATTCAGCGCCAATTTGGTGAGGGCGCATCCGTGTCCATCCGTGGTGCCGGTGACGACCTCACCCTGACCACCCTGAATGGCCAGAACGTGGCCTCTACCGGCTGGTTCGTACTGGAGCCGGCCAAGCGTTCGTTCAACTACGAGCTGCTGCCGTCCGAAATCGTGGGTGATCTGAAAGTTTACAAGAGCTCCCAGGCCGACCTGCTGGAAGGTGGCGTGGGCGGTACCGTTGAGGTGAACACCCGCAAGCCGCTGGATCTGGACAGCCTGTCCTTCTTTGCTTCTGCCGCTTCCCAGTACCAGTCCGATTCCGATACCTGGGATCCGCTGCTGTCTGCCTTGGGCAGCTGGAAGAACGATTCTGAAACCTTCGGTGTGATGGTGTCCGGCGTGATGCAGGACCGTAGCCTGCAGCGTCAGGGTAACGAAGCGTTCTGGGAGTGGGGTGCTGGCCCGGTGGCCTTTGAGCAGGAGCGTGAGCGTACCGCCCTGACCGCCACCCTGCAGTGGGCCCCGACCGACCGTCTCAACATCGTGGTGAACGCCATCGATATGGAGATGAAGGCCAACAACACCAACTACGCCCTGTGGCTGACCCAGGGTGACACCTCCTGGGCCGGTGAGCCCGGCTCCGGCGCCTGGGATGAAACCTCCTGGATTGGCGGCTGTGGCCTGTGTGGCGGCGACGCCCCGGGTGCGGGTTCCGGTACTCAGATTGCGGGTCCGCTGAACGTGGCCTACTACCAGGCCCGTCCCCGTGAAGCGACCATGAGCTCCGAAGTGTATGACCTGCAGCTGGAGTACGCGGGCGATGGCTACGTGTTCGAGTTCCAGGTGGGTGATACCTCCTCCACCGGTGGTACCGACTTCGAAATGGTGGTGGACGACGGCACCGGCGGCACCCCGATCCCGGGTGGTCGCTACGACTTCACCGGTGGCAGCCAGACCTGGGACCTGAACGGGTTTGACACTGCCGCCTACGATCCGGGCTCCCTCAACATGGGCACCGGCTCCAACTTCAACCGTACCCCCAAAACCGATGACGAGACCTACGTTCAGGCCGACATCGCCTTTGAGGTGGAACTGGGTGTGATCAACGAGCTGAAGTTTGGTGGCCGCTACGCCAGCCACAACACCACCAGCCGTCGCTTTGACTACATTCAGGATCCGAACTTCAACCCCTCCATCAGCACCGGTGACGTTAACGGCGGCCTGATCGATGTGGGCGCGGATGACTACCAGATCCTGCGCGTTGACGATGAAGCCCTGAAAGCCTGGGCCCGCTCCAGCATCATCGGTGAAACCGAAGATCTGGGCTCCTACAGTGAGATCGACGAAGACAACTACGCGGTATACGCCATGGCCTCCTACGATGCCGATGGCCTGCGTGGTAACTTCGGCCTCCGCTTTGTGGGCACTGACGCCACCTCCACCTACTACGTGGACGACGTAAAAGGCGAGACCAGCGCCGACTACACCGAGATGCTGCCGAGCTTTAACGCCGCCTATGACCTGACCGATGACATGATTCTGCGCTTCAGCGCGGCTCGTGTGATGGCGCGTCCTCAGTACGTTGATATGTACGTTAACCCGGATGTGCGCGGTGCCAACGACGATGTGCCGAACAACCAGTACTGGATTGTGGGTAACGTTGGCCTGAAGCCCTTTATCGCCAACCAGTATGACCTGGGCGTGGAGTGGTACTTCAACAGCGCCTCCATGGTGTCTGCCGCCCTGTTCCGCAAGGATGTCTCCAACTTTGTGACCATCCAGGAAAGCGGCCCCTACATGAACGGTGAAGCCGGCATCGACTTTGGCGGCGAGCTGCGTCCGGACGAACTGGAGTGGACCAAGCAGGAGAAGAGCAACGGCGAGTCTGCCACCATCGAAGGTCTGGAACTGCAATACCAGCAGGACTTCGATAACGGTCTGGGTGCCATCGTCAACTACACCTACACCGATACCGACACCTCTGAGGACACCTTTACCGACGGTAACCCGTTCCTGAGCAACAGCTCCAAGCACAGCTACAACGTGACCGGTTACTACGAAAACGACTGGCTGGAAGTGCGTCTCTCCTACGCCTGGCGTGATGAGTACATGATTCGTGAAACCGGTTCCTACGGTAACCGTCTGCACGACGACTTTGGCTCACTGGACCTGTCTGCCCGCTGGCACGTGACCGACTACCTGGACATCACTCTGGATGCGGTCAACCTGACCGAAGAGAGCTCCAGTCAGTTTGGTAACAACGCCTACCAGACCGATCGCAGCGCCTTCACCAACGGCTTCCCCGCGTTCGAGTACCAGATGGCCCGCACTGTCGCCGTGGGCGCAGCGTTGCGCTTCTGATGAACTCGTGACAAGGTAGTGAACGGAAACAAAAGGGGAGTCTGACTCCCCTTTTTTATACCTCTAGAACAGTGGCTCACCACTGCATCGTCGTAATAAGGAAGTATTCACATGGAAGCCCAAATCGTACCGCTACAACAAGAGAAGCACGCCAACACCAAAATCAAGGACGATCCCGGCTTTGCCCACGTTAAAGAGCAGCACATTGTGCCTGTGGTGGTGCATGAGTTTGTTCGCGCCAGCAACGAGTTTCCCATCCTGTTCGTCAAGAACGCCGAAACCGGCCAGTTCCGCGCCGTACTGATGCTGGGCCTGAAGCCCGGTGAGAACTACTTTGCCGGTGACACCTGGAAAGGCCTCTACATTCCGGCCGCCGTCACTCACTACCCGTTGGCACTGGTGCCGGACATGCAGAACCCGGGTCAGCTGATGATGGCCGTTAACACCGCCAGCGACCGGGTCAGCGAAGCGGAAGGCAACGCCCTGTTTGAAGGCAGCGAGCCCTCCGAGTACCTGCAGCGCAAAAAAGAGAGCCTGGGTCGCTTCGTCGAATCCGACCAGATCACCACCGCGTTCGTCACCAAACTGAATGAGCTTGAGTTGCTGGAAAACCGCACCCTCAACCTGAAGATCCAAGGTGACGAGTACAACATCGGCGGCATCTACATGGTCAACGAGCAGAAGCTCAACGAGCTGTCCGATGAGGCCTTTGGTGAACTGCGCAAGCGTGGCTTCCTGCCGCTGGTTTACGCCCACCTGTTCTCCCTGCACCAGGTTAACCGCCTGGCGGACAAGAAGGTGAACGGCTAACCAAGGAGGCGTTATGGCGCAGCAAGGGATCCGCCGGCTGATTGTGGTCGGCGGCGGCACCGCTGGCTGGCTCGCGGCCAGCCACCTGGCCCGCAAGTTTCGGGTGAATCAACACCCGACCATCAGCGTGACCCTGGTGGAATCGCCCAATATCCCCACCATCGGCGTGGGGGAGGGGACGGTGCCCACCATGCGCCAGACCTTGCACTGGTTGGGGATTCGGGAAACCGATTTTATCCGCCAGTGCGATGTCACCTTTAAGCAGAGCATCAAATTTATCGACTGGCTGCGGCCCCCGGCGGGTGGCCAGTCCCACGCCTACCATCACCTGTTCGACTACCCGGCCATCCAGGGGCTCGACCCCACCCCATACTGGTGCCAGGATCCCGGCGGCACGCCTTACGCCGATGCCGTGTCGGTACAGGCTCACCTGTGTGAGCAGGGACTGGGGCCGAAAACCCTGATGCACCCCGAGTTTGGCGGGGCCACCGCCTACGCCTACCACCTCGATGCCGCCAAGTTTTCCGCCCTGCTCACCGACCATGCGGTGAATCAGTTAGGGGTGCACCATGTGCTGGCGGAGGTGACCGAGGTGGTGGCCGATGGCAACGGCGGCATCGCGGCCATTGTCACCGACCGGGCCGGTACCCTGGAGGGCGACCTGTTTGTCGACTGTACCGGGTTCTCCGCATTGCTGGCGGAGCAAACCCTGAAGGTGCCCTTTATCGACAAAAGCGATGTGCTGTTTGTCGACTCGGCCCTGGCGATTCAGGTGCCCTATGAGCGCGCGGATGCCCCCATCCCCTGCCACACCCTCTCCACCGCCACCCACAGTGGATGGATCTGGGACATCGGCCTGACCGAACGGCGCGGGGTGGGCCACGTCTATTCCAGTCGCCACTGCAGTGACGAAGAGGCGGAGCGTGTCTTGCGGGCGTACCTGGGGCCGGTGGCCGAGGGGCTGAGTTGCCGCAAGATTGCCATGAAGGTGGGGTACCGGGAGCGTGCCTGGCAGGGCAACTGCGTGGCCATCGGCCTGTCCGGCGGTTTTGTTGAACCGCTGGAGGCCACGGGCCTACTGGTGTTCGACCTGACGGCCCGGATGCTGGCAGAGATGCTGCCGGGCCAGCGCGAGGCGATGCCGGCGGTGGCCGAGCGATTTAACCAGCGGGTGCGCCACAGCTGGGACCGGGTGATCGACTTTATCAAGCTGCACTATGTGTTGTCGCAGCGGGAGGACAGCGCGTTCTGGCGTGACAACCGGGCGCCGGAGTCGATCCCCCAGTCCCTGAAAGACAATCTGGCGTACTGGCAACAGCAGCAGCCCAGTGGCTATGACTTTGCCAGCAACCTGTCGATCTTCAACCTGGAGAACTACCTCTACGTGTTGTACGGCATGGAGTTTGACACCGAGGTGTGCGCGGAACGATTGGACCAGGGGGAAGCGGCCCGGCAAAAAATGGCCCAGCTGGCACAACAGGCAGAGCGCCTGGCCAGCCAACTCCTGCCCCATCGCCAGTTGCTGGAGCGGATACGTCAGCACGGCTTGCAGAAGGTGTAAAAAAGGCCCCGGAAAGGGGCCTTTTTGTTGCTCAGTACCGTCATGATCAGTTCAGGGCACGCAGTGCCGCGGGGTGGGGTAGCGTCTGATCCAGCGCCATCCGGGTTCGGGCTTCACACTGCTGGCGCAGCTGCTGGTGCTGTTGGGCGCTGCCAAGAGGGGCAAATTGGGGCCAGTGGCCCATGCCGTACAGGACAAAGCGGTAGTTTTCATCGGTAAACACCGTGGCGTAGCTGCCCGCCTGGTCCATAAATTCACAGACCTTGTGTTGCCACAGCGTCAGGTCCTGCCTCAGGCGGGGACTGTGTTCGGCGCTGGCGGCGGCTTTGCGCCAGAACTCGGTGTCGTCCCGGTCGGTCAGGCAGTAGTGCAGGATGATAAAGCGCTTCAGGTCATCGTAGATGCCATTCATCAGGCGGTTGTAGGAATCCTTGACCGGCTGGGCCACATCGGCGCCGTTCAGGTGGGTGGCCAGCAGCCGCACACTCAGGTTGATCAGGTGCAGGCCGGTGGATTCCAGCGGCTCAATAAAGCCGCCGGACAGTCCGATGGCGATGCAGTTGCCGACCCAAAACGATTTCAGGCACCCGATCTTCATATCCAGGTGCAGAGCCTGGCCCATGTCCGCCGGTACGCCCAGATACTGGCGCAGCTCCGCTTCGGCCTGCCCCCGGCTCAGACGCTTGCCGTCATAGACATAGCCGTTACCGCGGCGCTCTTGCAGGTCGATCTCCCAGACCCAGCCATGGTCCAGCGCCGTGGCCTGGGTATAGGGGCGCGGTTGGGCTTCGGGCCCGTAAGGCAGCTGCAGCGCCACCGCTTTATTGCAGGGCAGGGCGTCCTCAAAACTTTGCCAATTGTCGGATTTCAGCTGGCGCATCAACAGGCTCCGGAATCCGGTGCAGTCGATAAAGATGTCCGATTCAAAGCGAACGCCGCCGCAGTGAACCGCGCGGATGCGCTCGCCATCCAGCTCAAGCTTATCGACGGTACCGATCCGGTGCTCTACGCCTGCTTCCACCGCCTTGCGGCGCAGGTAGCGCCCCAGTCGGACTGCATCCAGATGGTAGCCGTAGGGCACCAGCCCCTGATAGGGGGCGGAGGTGTGGCTTTTGGGGCTGTGGCCCGCATCGGCGAGGGCGGAAGAGAGGCAGTTGAGCTGGTCGTAGCGCTCACCGGCGGGGCGCTCGCTGCTGAACCAGCTGGTGGCGAGATCCAGAGGCCCGTTGGTGCGCTGCTCCTCAAACGGGTGGAAGTACTCATGCATCTTGCCGTCCACCGGCTTCTTCCAGTTGCGGAAGCGGATGCCGGTCTTAAAGGTGGCGCCGGTTTCCCGCATCAGCTCGGCTTCGTCCAGTCCCATGGCGGCAAAGAAGAAACGGATGCTGTGCACCGTGGCTTCACCGACGCCGATGGTGCCGATGTCCTCACTCTCGACCAGAGTGATGTGGGTCTTGTGCCCGCCCTGGTTGTAATAACGGTTGAGGTAGAGAGCGGTCATCCAGCCTGCGCTGCCGCCGCCGACAATGGTGATGCGATTAAGCGGTTGAGTCATAACGCCATCCTTGCGAAAAGGTCAGCCCAGCAGGCCGACAAAGAGGATCCAACAGGCAAAAAATCGTTTGAGCTGAAGCGGTGACATCACCGTGGCCAGGTGTCGGGCCAGCAGGCCACCGAGCACCGCTGCGGGCCCGGCAAACAGCACGATGGGCCACTGGAACGGCGCCCCCTGGGTCAGGTTGAGGATCATCGCGACCCAGACCGTCAGGGCGGAAACGATCACTCCGGCGGCCACCGCTGTGGCACTGTGGCAACGCAGCAGCATCAGCACAATCACCAGCAGTTCACCTATCCCCACCGACAGCCACGCCGTGATCACGCCGCCCACCAGGCCCAGCATTATCAGCGCCATGTTCCAGCGTGGGGTCAGCCGCTGTCGGGGCTGGTCCGGTATCGCCCGAAACGACATTAACAGGATCACGCTGCCCAGCATCACCGAGAACAGGGCAAACAGGGCATGCAGTTCGCTGGGGGAGGGCAGAATGCGGCCCAGCAGCAAACCGGGCAGGGTACCGGCGAGGGTATAGCCGACCGAGGGCAGCAGCGGACGCCAGATCCCCTCGTGGGCACCCAGGCGGTCGCGGCGGGCATAGCGCCACCAGGCCACCGCACCGGCAGTCATACCGAAACTTTGAATGGCAAAGGAGGTGGCCACGGCCGCGTCGGCATCCAGGCCGAGCTGATGAAAGGCGGGGATGAACACCACACCGCCACCGGCACCGGTGCTGTTGGCCACCAGTGCCCCCAGCAGCCCGAGCAGGGAGAAATGACCATAGTCCGCCACCAGTGGCAGGCGAGCGGCGCTGTAAAGCAGTGCGGCGGCACCCAGCACAATGGCGCTGGGCCAATACAGGCTGCGGTATTGCAGGGTACGCGATGTGGCCATGTATCCCCTCTGTATTGTTGCTGTTATCAAATTGGGATGGTCGATAAGCTACCACCAATTGACAGCGTTGTCAGTCCTGCCGGGCGCTGGCGCCGGAGTCGCACTGTGGCAGCCTAAAAAAAGTGGTTTTGACTCTGGACAGAGAATGACAGCGTTGTCATGATGTAACCAATTTGTAGTTTTTGCGATTGGGCTCTCCCAATGGTTGGCCTGCCAGGCAGTGGCGATTTACCCCGAACAAGGTGCCGTTGATTTCTTGCCTTGCCACTCCCTCGGTCCAGGCGTCCGCTGGCCTGCCAGCCGTCTCGGCAGCCAGTGTTTTTTATTCTGACAGGTCGCAGCAAAGCGGCCGAGCATCGACAAGGAAGGGAGTATGCGAGCAGTCTTGCCTTTGGCGCTGATGGTGCTGGCCGGATGCCAGCAAGGAAGCGCCACGCCAAACACCACCCTGGATCAGGACACTCTTAACCGCATTGCCGAACAGCTTCAGGTGGTGCACCGGGTGGTGGACAACCGGCCAGGCCCCCACTGCCGGGAAGATAAGGGCGATGGCGCCTGCTACCGTGCTGAGATTGAACTGACCACCGGCGACACCGCCCTGCCTGCCACCGGCTGGGAGTTGCGATTCAGCCAGGTTTCCTATGTTCAGGGCAGCACCGGCCCCCTCACCATCGAACACATCAATGGCGATCTGCATCGCCTGTTCCCCGGCGACGACTTTGCCGGGCTGGCCGCGCAGCAGACTCAGGCGGTGCCCTATACCGCCAACTTCTGGAGTGTGTCCAACTCCGACCCGATGCCCAACTACTACCTCGTCGCCGAAGGGCTGGAGCCGGTGGTGATCGCCAGCACCAAAGAGGTGCGTGACCCGGAAACCGGGCTGTGGCAACTGCCCTTCGTTGAGCCGCTTACCGACCCGGAGCGCCAGCTCAGGCGCACCGCCGAGGACAATATGGCGCAGGCCACTCCGCGCCAGCTGTTTTCCGACAATGCCGCTCTGGCACCGGCTGAGTCTGCCCTGCCTGCCGCTGGCGTGATCCCCACTCCCCGCCAACTGAGCTTTACCGACGCCGCACCGCTGTCACTGCAGCGCGGCTATCAGCCCGGTGGTCAGGCGTTCAGTGATCTGGATGCCGCCTGGGAGCGCTTGTCGTCACTGGGTTTTCTGGTGGCGCGTGATGGCGTACCGCTGACCCTGCAGCGGGTTGAAGGGCTGGGCGAGGAGGGCTATCGCCTGAGTGTCAGCGGTGAAGGCATCGAACTGCAGGCCAGCACCGATACCGGCGCATTCTATGCCCTGCAATCCCTGTCCGGGCTGATCCGCCCCGGCCAGGACCAACTGCCAGCACTGACCATCGAAGACGCGCCCCGCTACGACTACCGTGGCATGCATCTGGACCTGTCCCGGAACTTCCCCGGTCACCAGGTGGTGTACAAGATCATCGACCAGATGGCGGCCTACAAGCTCAATAAACTGCATCTGCATCTGGCGGACGATGAGGGCTGGCGCCTGGCCATTCCTGGCCTGCCTGAGCTGACGGAGATTGGCGCCCGCCGCTGTGCCGAAGCCGAGGAGCGCGATTGCCTGTTGCCGCAGCTGGGCTCCGGTGTCGATGCCGGTGCGGAAGTGAACGGTTACTTCAGCCGCGAGCAATACATCGACCTGCTGCGTTACGCGGACGCCCGCCATATCGAAGTGATCCCGTCGCTGGATATGCCCGGCCACAGCCGTGCTGCGGTTCGTGCCATGACAGAGCGTCATCGCCGTCTGATGGCTGAGGGCCGCACCGCCGAGGCGGGGCAGTACCTGCTGTCTGATCTGGAAGACGCTCCCGAATACCTGTCGGTGCAGTATTACAAAGACAACACCATCAACCCCTGTCTCGACTCCAGCTATGTGTTCCTTGGCAAGGTGCTGGACGAGGTCCAGGCGATGCACGAGGCGGCGGGCACCCCGCTGACCCTCTACCACATCGGCGCCGATGAAACCGCCGGTGCCTGGGAGCGCTCCCCGCGCTGTGAAGCCCTGATCGCCTCAGAGCTGGACCTGCACGATACCCATGACCTGCTCGGCTACTTTATCCGCCGGGTGGTGGACATGCTGGCTGAGCGTGGCATTCGCGCCGGTGGCTGGAGCGACGGCCTGCTGGAGTCGAAAGAGCAGCTGGCGGTGCCGGTGACCTCCTACAGCTGGGATCTGCTGGCCTGGGGCGGCCACAACAAAGCCCATGAGCAGCTCAAGCGTGGCTGGGACGTGGTGCTGGCCAGTCCGGACGCCCTCTACTTCGATTTCCCCTACGAGACCGACCCGAACGAGGGCGGCTACTACTGGGGCGCGCGTGCCATCAACACCCTCAAGGTGTTCTCCCTGATGCCGGACAACCTTCCGGCCCACGCTGAGGTGTGGCGTGACCGTCAGGGCAACCCATACCAGGCCGAAGACACCGAGTTTGCCCTTAAGGGGGAAACCATCCGGGGGATTCAGGCGCAGTTCTGGAGCGAAACCGTCCGCCATGCCGATGTGGTGGAGTACAAGCTGTTCCCCCGCCTGCTGGCGCTGGCGGAGCGGGCCTGGCACCGCGCTGACTGGGAACTGGACTATGTGCCGGGTCGCACCTTCAGCGTCGACAGCGACCACTTTACCGCGGAAGCGGAACGGCTGGCCGACTGGCAGCGCTTTGCCGCGCTGTTGGGGCAACAGGAGCTGGCCAAGCTCGATAAGGCGGGCATCGCTTACCGCATCCCCACGGCCGGTGCCCGAATCGAGGCCGGCAAGCTGGAGATGAACCTGATCTTCCCGGGCCTGGTGCTGGAGTACCGGGTGGAAGGCGGGGAGTGGCAACACTATCAGCAACCGGTTGATGTCAAAGGGCCGGTCGAAGTGCGTGCCCGTTCTGCCAACGATCAACGCCCCGGCCGCAGCCAGTGGCTGAACCCGGAGCAGGAACAAAATGGGGTGGACAACAAATGACAGCGTTGTCATTATCAGATCATTCCGAGCCATCGACCGGCCAGAGCGAACAGGAGAACCACACCGTGGCGAGCTTTGACAGTCCCCTGCTGCTGGGGATCGATGGTGGCGGCAGTAAGTGTCGCGCCATTCTGTACCACCCCACAAAAGGGGTGATGGGCACCGGTCTGTCCGGTGCCGCCAATCCGGTCAACGGGTTGGACGCCGCCCGTGAGGCGATTGTGGACGCCTGCGTACAGGCGCTGGCAGCGGCGGGCCTGGAAGCCAGCCAGCTGGGCCAGTGCATCGCCGGTGCGGGTCTGGCCGGGGTGAACCTGCCCTCCTGCTTTGCCGCGATGAACGCCTGGCAGCACCCGTTTGCCGAACTCCACCTCACCACAGACCTTCATATCGCCTGCCTGGGGGCTCACGGCCGTCAGGACGGCGCCATCATGATCACCGGCACCGGCTCCTGCGGTTTCCTCGACCTGGCCGGCAAGCAGACCATCGTCGGCGGCCACGGCTTCCCGCAAGGGGATAAGGGCAGTGGCGCCTGGTACGGCCTGATGGCGGTACAACGTGCGCTGGAAGCCAGTGACACCCTGGCTCCGCCCACCGCCATGAGCGTGGGTCTGGCCCGGGCGCTGGGCAGCGACCAACCGCTTGATTGGGTTGAACAGTTGGCGGGGCAGCGCTCCACCGCCTACGCCCGTTTGGCCTCCGTGGTGTTCGAAGCCGCGGAGCAGGGCGATGAGCAGGCGCTGGCGCTGCGTGCTGAAGGCGCCGATTACATCAACCGACTGGCGCGCCAGTTGCTGCAAGCCGGTGCGCCGCGTCTGTCCCTGTTGGGCGGCCTCGGGCCGCTGGTGATCCCCCATCTTGGCGAGGATGTGCAGCAGGCGCTGTCACCGGCCCAGGCGACCCCGGAGATGGGCGCCGTGTTTTTCGCCCAGGATCAGCGCCAGGCTGGCGCAGTTAAGGAGCAAGGATAATGACCAGCATTATGGAGCGTGAGGCGCTGGAAGCCTCCGCACGAGTTCGCGACCAACTGGCCCACAATGGTGCGGTACTGCAGCAACTGGGTGCGCAACTGCGCACCACCCCGCCCAAGTTCGTGATGTGGGTAGGCCGGGGCAGCTCCGACCATGCCGGGGTCTTTGCCAAGTACCTGATCGAGATCGAGATGGGCATTCCCACCTTTGCCTCGGCGCCCTCCATCGCCAGCATCTATGGCCGCCCATTGCAGTTGGAGGGGGCGCTGGTTCTGGTGATCTCTCAGTCCGGCCGCAGCCCGGATATCCTGGCTCAGGCCCGCATGGCCAAAGAGAGCGGTGCCCGTGTGGTGGCGCTGGTGAACGACGAACAGTCGCCGCTGGCGGCGCTGGCGGACTTTGTGCTGCCCCTGCGCGCCGGGGAAGAGAAAGCGGTGGCCGCCACCAAGAGCTACCTGGCCACCCTCAGCGCCCTGCTGCAACTGGTCGCGGCCTGGAGTGGCCGCCGTGAACTGGCGGGCGCGATGGAACAACTGCCGCAGGCTCTGACGGCGGCGGCTGAAGCGCCGGTTCAGCTCAGTGCAGCACCGCTGGCCGAGGTGAAGAACCTGGTGGTACTGGGCCGTGGTCTTGGCTACGCCATCGCCAAGGAGATCGCCCTGAAGCTCAAAGAGGTGTGTGGTATTCACGCCGAAGCCTTCTCCAGCGCTGAGTTCCTGCATGGCCCGGTGACGCTGGTGGAGCAACAGCTGACGGTACTGGACCTGGATATTGACGACGAGTCCGCTGCCGCGCACCGTGAACAGATGGCAGAGATCGCCCACCGCGGTGCCACCGTTATCCGGATGAGCCAGGTGGGTCAGCCGCACCCGCGTCTGGCGCCGTTGACCCTGATGCAACGCTTCTACCTTGACGTGGAGAAGGTGGCGCTGGCCCGCGGCATCGACCCGGACAACCCCAAGGGTCTGAAGAAAGTGACCCAAACCCTGTGAGGCCGAGATGACCCAGACCTATCAGATTGCCCGGCTGTTTAACGGTGAGCGTTTTCACCGCGACGCCTGGCTCACCATCGACAATGGCAAAATCGTGGCGCTGGGCCACGGTCAGGCGCCCAGTCAGGCCAAAGTCCTGACCGGTACGCTGGTGCCGGGGTTTGTTGATGTGCAGGTCAATGGCGGCGGTGGCGCGCTGTTTAACGGCGATCGCTCCGTCAACGCCATCGCCACCATCGGCGCCGCTCACGCCCGCTATGGCACCACCGCCTTCCTGCCCACCCTGATCACCGACAGCCTGTCGGTGCTGCAGGAGGGCGCCGACGCCATTGCCGCTGCGCTGCGTGAGCAGTGCCCGGGGGTGATTGGCGTGCATTTCGAAGGGCCGCACCTGTCGGTCGCCAAAAAAGGGGTACACAGCGCCGAGCATATCCGTCCGCTGACCGACGCCGAGATGGCGGTGTACACCCGGTCCGACCTGGGCACCGTGGTGGTGACGCTGGCGCCGGAAACCGTTCCGGCCAGCCAGATTGCCGAGCTGGTCGCGGCGGGCGTCAGGGTGTGCCTGGGCCACTCCAATGCCGATTACGCCACCGCGCAGGCGGCACTGGAAGCCGGTGCCAGCGGCTTTACTCACCTGTTCAACGCCATGTCGCCCTTCACCTCCCGCGAGCCGGGCATGGTGGGTGCGGCCCTGCTCGACCCCCACAGCTGGTGTGGCCTGATTGTGGATGGCCACCATGTGGATGACGCCAGCCTGAAGCTGGCGATCCAGGCCAAGGCCGCGCAGAAGATGATGCTGGTCACCGACGCGATGCCGCCGGTGGGGGTGGAGGGCGACACCTTCACCCTGCTGGGCCGCACCATTCGTCGCGACGGCGACAAGCTGACGGCCCCCACCGGTGAACTGGCCGGTTCGGTGCTGGATATGGCCTCGGCGGTGCGCAACAGCGTGCATCGTCTGGGTGTGTCAGAAGCCGAGGCTTTCAGGATGGCGAGCCGCTATCCGGCGGAGTTTCTCGGTTTGGAGCAGCCCGGTCGCCTCCGGGTTGGCGGCCGCGCCGATATGGTGCTGCTGGATGACGACTTCCAGGTTCAGCAGTGCTGGATCGGGGGAGAGGCGGTACTGAAACCATAACGATAACCACAGGCCGGGCCCGCGAGGGACCGGCCATTGTGTATGAGTGGAAGGCCGAGCATGGATGCCGACACGTCACTTCCACCAAGCAAGCCAACGGAAGAGAAGCGATAACTATGATAGATGCCAAACCAGCGGTCTCCGGGAGCAAAAGCAGCCTGCTGCCGATGTTCATCATCGGCACCATGTTCTTTATCTTCGGATTTGTTACCTGGCTCAACGGCTCGTTGATCCCCTTTCTGCAGATCATCTGTGAGCTCAACGAGTTCCAGGCTCTGTTTGTGACCTTTGCGTTCTATATCGCCTACACGGTGATGGCGCTGCCGATGTCCAGCATCCTCAAACGCACCGGTTATAAGAACGGCATGGCGGTTGGCCTGGGTTTGATGGCAGTGGGGGCTCTGGTGTTTATCGGCGCCGCACAAAGCGCCGACTACGCGCTGTTCCTGGCCGCCCTGTTTGTCTTGGGTACCGGCCTGACCATCCTGCAGACGGCCTCCAACCCCTACGTGGTGATGATTGGTCCGAAAGAGACCGCCGCAGTGCGGATCAGCATTATGGGCCTGATCAACAAGGGCGCCGGGGTGATTGTACCGGTGGTGTTTACCGCCCTGGTGCTGTCCGGTTTCGAGGGCTTTACCGCTGAGCACCTGGCTCAACTGCCGGAAGCCGAGCGTCTGGCTCAGGTGGAGGAACTCTCCAACCGTCTGGTGGAACCCTACCTCTACATGGCCGCTGTGCTGGCGGCCCTGATTGGCCTGGTGAAGTTCTCTTCGCTGCCGGAGCTGGAGTTTGAAGAGGAAGCGGAGCACGCGGATAAAGGCAGCATCACCCAGTTTCCGCAGGTGGTGCTGGGCGCCATTGCCCTGTTCTTCTACGTGGGCATCGAGGTGATCGCCGCCGACACCATCGGCTTGTATGGCAGCAATCTGGGCGTGCCCAACTTTGCCGCGCTGACCTCCTATACCATGGTATTTATGGTGATTGGTTACCTGATTGGCGTCACCTGCATCCCCCGCTTCCTGTCCCAGCAGAAGGCCCTGCTGCTGTCCGGTGTGGCCGGTATGCTGTGTGTGCTGGGGGCCACCACAGCCTCGGAGCAGAGCGACCTGATCGCCTCGGTGCTGTGGGGCTGGAGCGGTATCCCGCTGGTGCCGGACCCGATCGCCTTTGTCGCCCTGATGGGTCTGGCTCACGCGCTGGTGTGGCCAGCCATCTGGCCGTTGGCGTTGGATGGCCTGGGCAAGTTCACCGCCCAGGGTTCCGCCCTGCTGATCATGGGGATCTCCGGTGGCGCCATCCTGCCGCTGCTGTTTGGTAAGGTGGCGCACCTGACCGGCGACACTCAGGTGGCGTACTGGATCGGCTTGCCCTGCTACCTGTTTATCTTCTACTACGCGGTGAAAGGCCATAAGCGCCGCAGCTGGTAATCGATAGCACCGGGGCCGTTGGCCCCGGTGTTCACAGGACGTGGTTATGTCGACAGTTAAGCAACGCCTACAGGCGCTGGATGCCCTGCGGGGCTTTGATATGTTCTGGATTATCGGTGGCGAGAAGCTGTTTGCGGCGCTGTTGCTGCTGACCGGCTGGCCACTGTGGCAGGTGGCGGCGGACCAAATGCTGCACAGCCCCTGGCACGGTTTCACCTTTTACGACCTGATCTTCCCCCTCTTTATCTTCCTCTCCGGCGTCACCATCGGGCTGCAGCGTCAGTCCCTGATCGGGATCGCCTGGTCCGATCGCCAACCCCATTACCGCAAAGCGCTCAAACGTCTGCTGCTGTTGGCGCTGCTGGGGGTGTTGTACAACCACGGCTGGGGCACCGGCATGCCTATGGCGCTGGATGAGATCCGCTACGCCAGTGTGCTGGGCCGGATCGGTATGGCCTGGTTCCTGGCGGCGATGATCGCCTGGCATCTGCCCTGGCGCAGTCAGCTGATGGCGGGGCTGGTGTTGGCGCTGGGCTATGGCCTGGCACAGGGCCTGTGGGGCAGCGCGCCCTACAGTTCCGAGTTGTCCCTCAACACCTGGGTGGACCAGCACTGGCTGCCGGGCATCACCTATCAGAATGCACCGCTGGACCCGGAGGGGCTGATGTCCCACCTGAGCGCGGCACTGAACGCTCTGGTTGGGGTGTGGGCGGGTTACTGGCTGCGCCAGCCCCGCAGTGTCTGGCAGCGCGCCGGGGTACTGGCGCTGGTGGCGCTGGCCAGCCTGTTGCTGGGCTGGCTGTTGCACCCGCTGGTGCCGGTCAACAAGACCCTGTGGACCCTCAGCTTTGTGCTGGTCACAGTGGGGTGGAGTGGCCTGTTTCTGGCGGGATTTCTGGCCGTGGTGGATGGGTTGGGGTGGCACCGGCTGGGCAAGCTGTTTGCCCTTATCGGCGTGAACTCCATCTTTATCTACCTGGCCAGCGCCTGGTTCGATTGGGGCTACACCGTGGAGAGTTTGGCTGGGGGCGTGATCCGCGCCCTGCCGGAACCGGCGCAGGCGCTGGCTGCCGCGGTGGGCCTGCTGGCACTGCAGTGGGCGGTGCTGGCCCTGATGGCGCGGCGAGGGTTGTTTCTGAAGGTGTAATTTAAGGTTTATCGCATATTTCCGTGGGAATCTTGGCTCCGGGCTCGTTGCTACCTATCGAGCCGTTGCCGGGATGCCCCGGCGGGCACCAGAAGGGCGTTGCCCCTCTGGACTCCCCTTTGCCTCCGGCGCGGCGAAAGCCCCTCGCTCCCACTCCTTCCCGTTCAGCACTGGCCAGACTCGCGTCCTGCTCGGCTGGCACTCGGGCCATCCCTGGCCCTCGGCTTCACTCCCAGTCGCTCCCGCTCAGCGCCGCGAGTCGGCCTTCGGTGGACGGCTGCGCCGTGATGGCTGGGTGCACATTCCAAGTCGGAAACGGCACCGGTCCTTTAAGAGAACAAAGCTCATCAAGAAGCAATTTCTTGGAGAAGTCGCTTCTGTTTTCTTTTCCCGTTAATCCGCGATGACCTAATTTAAGCGGGGTGCGGCCCGGAGGAGTCGCGCACCACCGGGCGGGGGACAAAGGTTTGTGCCTCGCCCTGGCCATTGCGGCGGATCTGGTGAATCAACTGCTCGGTGGCCTGCTGGGCGATGGTGACAATGGGCTGATCCACGGTGGTCAGCTTGGGCCAGGTCTGGCGTGAGAAGGGGCTGTTTTCAAAGCCGACAATGGAGAGCTGCTCCGGAATGGAGACCCCCGCCAATCGGGCCGCAAACAGGGCCCCCGCCGCAATCTCATCGTTACAGGCAAACAGCGCACTGGGCGGATTGTCCTGGGCCAGCAGGCGCTGGGCGTTTTCCACCCCGGACTCGAAGGCGTAACGCCCCTCCAGAATCAGTTGCGGCTCCACTTTCAGTTGATGGTCGGTCAGAGCCTGCTTAAACCCTTTCAAACGCTCATAGCTGGAGTGGTGTTCGCTGTCGCCGCACAGGAAGCCGATGCGCTGGTGGCCCAGCTCAATCAGGTGTTCGGTGATGGCGTAGGCACCCTGGCGGTCATCAATGTAGAGACAGTTGGGGTCGGCATCGCCCTCGCCGGAGCCGGACACAATGCGGACAAAGGCGACGTCCAGCTGCTCCAGGGTGTTGACGATGGCCGGTGACTCGGAGAACGGCGGCGTCAGCACCAGCCCGGCGATGCGGGAGCGTTTTACCATCGCCGCCAGCTGTTGGCAGATGTTCTCAGCGTGGGCATCGCAAGGATGGATCAGCAGTTCATAGCCCTGGCTGCGGCAGGCATCCAGGATGCCGTTCTGCATATCGATCACGTAGTAGGCGTTGGGGTTGTCGTAGATAAAGCCGATGGCGTACGACTTAGTGCTGGCCAGGTTGCGGGCTGCCGCGTTGGGCTGGTAGTTCAGCTCATCAATGGCGGCCTGCACCTTCTCGAAGGTGGGGGCTTTGACGGAGGGTTCGTTGTTGATCACCCGGGAGACGGTTTTAATGCTGACGCCAGCCTTGGCGGCCACGTCCTTGATGGTGATCTTCATTGCGACTCCTGTGGCCCCCCGGCAGGCCCGATAAGATGGCCGGGTAGACCCCAAAGTCTAAAGGTTAACTCTTTGTTAGGCAACGCATTGGAATGGGCTATGTAAGGGCTAGGCAAGGGCTATGCAAGGGCTTTGCAGGGCCGTGATTCCACCATCCTGACCCAGTCGCTGCAAGCCAGTGGGCGGCTGTACCAGTAGCCCTGCAGCACGTCGCAACCGGCACGCTTCAGCCAGTCATGCTGGGCCTGGGTTTCCACCCCCTCTGCCACGACGTTCAGATCAAGGTGTTCGGCCAGGTCCAGTATGGCGCGGACGATGGCGCCGTCCTGTTTATCCCCGGGCAGGCTGGAGACAAAACGCCGATCGATCTTGAGGGTGTCCATCGGCAGGCGCTTCAGGTAGGCCAGCGAAGAGTAACCGGTACCAAAGTCGTCAATCGCCAGCTTCAGGCCCAGCGCTTTAAGTTGGCACAGCATGTCGTGGCCACGGTCGAGGTCGGTCATCAGCAGGCTTTCGGTCAACTCAAGCTCCACTTTGTGAGGCGGGGCTCCGGTGCGCGCCAGAATGGTGGTCACCCGTTCCACAAAGTCGGCCTGCTGCATCTGGCGTGCCGACAGGTTGACCGAAATCAGCATGTCGTGCCCCTGCTCCTGCCACTGGCGGGCCTGAATGCAGGCCTCAGTCAGCACCCATTCGCCGATGCTGACAATCAGGCCGGTGCGCTCCGCCAGATGGATAAATTCGTTGGGGCTGAGCACGCCGCGCGTAGGGTGTTGCCAACGCAGCAGCGCTTCGGCGCCAATCATGGCACCGTCACACAGCCGTTGCTGGGGCTGGAAGTAGAGCAGGAATTGGTTCTCTTTCATCGCCTGGTGCAGCTCATTCTCCAGGGTGATCAGACGGTCTTCCTGTTCACGCAGCGCCGGCGCGTACAGCACGTAATTGGCGTCGTCCTGGCGGGGTTCCCGCACGGCGGCATCGGCGCAGCGCAGCAGCTCCTGGCTGTTGGCCGCGTGCTCCGGGTAGCGGGCAAAACCCTGCTCAACGCTGAGGTGGAAACTGGCGGGGGCGTTATCGGCATAGACCGGCTTGTGGAACACATCGGCAATGGTATCAGCCAGCTCAGCCAGAGTGTCGGTGCTGACCTGCCCCTGAATCAGTATGGCGAAACGGGTGCCGCCAAAGCGGTAAAGCACGATGGGGCGGTCGATCAGATTGAAGGGGTTGAGTGCACGACAAAGTCGCTGTGAGCAGGTGCGGAGAATGGCATCACCGGCCTGAAAACCCACCTGGGAGGTCACCTGATGAAACCGGTTAAGGGTGAGCAGCCCAAAAGTCAGGCTTTGCTCCGGATGCTGTTCGATCTGCAGTTGGGCGTCCAGTTCAAACTGGTGGCGATTGGGTAAGCCGGTCAGTTGGTCATGGCTGGCACGGTGGCGCAACTCCGCCTCAGCACGGCTGGCTGCGGTGATGTCCCGCAGGTGGACCTGTACCTGTTTAAGCTCGGCCAGCATGACCGCACGGGCGGTCAGGTAGCGCCGCCCCAGCGCAAACTCCCAGTCGTAGTCGCTGATCGCTTCACGCTGCATCCTGGCCAACTGGGTGGTGAGGTCGGGCACCAGCAGTTGGGGATTGGGTGGGATGCCCTGGTCCTGAGCCAACTGGGCCGCGGCGGGGTTCAATGACAACAGCTGCCCCTGCAGGGTAACACTGAGGATGGGGTCGGGATTGCGGTCGGCAAAGGCCGCAAGACGGCGGCGCTCGGAGCGATCGGTCAGTAGGCGATTGGCGACAACGCTGCCGATAAAGGCCAGCAGCACGATCAGCACAGAGAACGACACCACGTAGCGGGTATTGGCGCGGGTGCTTTGCTGGGTTTCCGCCAGACCGTGCTGAGCGGATTGATTGAGCTGTCGCTCCAGTTGTTGAAGCAGGGGTTCTGTTTGGGCGCGCAGTGCGCTGATCTGGCTCAGCAGCATGCGGCTCAGGTCCCAGTCCACCGGGGTTTGACTCAGGGCATGATCGAGGCGCTTGGCGAGCTCGTGATATTCCGCCTGGTAACGTTCGATGTGGTGCAGGGTGTCCTGTTCCGGCAGCTGCCGTTTGAGGTCACCCATTACCTGAGCGAGGCGGTGATGCGCTTCGAAGTATTCGGTCAGGTAGTGGTCGCGGCTCTGGTCGGCATAGTACTCATAGAGCAGGCGTTCGGTGCGCAGTTGCTCCTCAATCAGATTGCGGATCTGGAGCAGTTCCGGCAGGTGCTCATTGACCAGGATCTGGGTGTTGCTGTTGACCACTCTGCCACTGTGATAGACCTGCCAGGAGAGTGCGGTACCCGCCAGGATCAGCAGCAATTGAAGCAGCAGAAGACGGACGCGGAAGGGCGTCCAGGATGTCCAGAGCATTTCGATAAATTTCCCTATTTACGAGTGCACTGCAGAAAATTTCCTTATTGGGTACAACATAGGTTCCGCGACGAGAACTTCAAGCATTTCCGTAGCATTCGGCCAAATCGGTATGTTTCCGCAGAAGTGCAAACGTCCGTTTGGGAGGGGGAGGGTCTATACCTAAACACGGTGCAAGTGAAGCGGGCTGGACCGAGGAGGGGGTATGAAGGGGCGCATTTCCGCGTGGTGGGCAGAGCCACTGAGATGGTTGCTGGTGCTGTTAAGTCTGGCTGGGGTGGCCACGATGACCGCGTGCAGTGAGCAATCCAGTACCGAGCCGGCACCGGATCCTGACCCCGACCCGGGTCCGGACCCCGATCCTGATCCCGACCCAGACCCAGACCCGGACCCCGATCCAGACCCGGGCCCGGAGCCCGGACCGGATCCTGACCCCGACCCTGATCCGGAACCGGATTGTCCTCCTCTGCCCAGCGGTGAGTTGCCGATCGTACCCTGCAAAGTGGGCTTCGGCATCGAAACGCCAGCGGGCAGCGGCCGCAATCTGAATACGCCCAAGACCACCGTACACCGGGTGACCAGCCTGAAAGCCACCGGTGCTGGCACACTCAAAGCGTGCCTGGATGCCACCGGACCAAGGGTCTGCGTATTCGAAACCAGCGGCACCATCGACCTGACCGAATTGGGGATGATCTCCATCGACAACGATTACCTGACGGTGGCGGGCCAGACCGCACCAAGCCCCGGCATTATGATCCGAGGGGCGTCGGTGCGCATCGAAGCCAGCGACGTGTTGATTCAGCACATCGCCATCCGCACCGGCGATGCCATCCAGGGCCGCACCCCGGGGGATCGTGATGGCATCTACGCCATCGGCAAGCGGGACGATCCGACCCGACAGCCCATTAATGTGGTGTTTGACCACATCTCGGTGAGCTGGGGCCTGGATGAGACCTTTACCGTGAAGGACACCGCCCGCAATGTCACCATTCTCGACAGCATCGTCAGTGAGGGGCTGTGGTACAACATGCACCCCAAAGGGGGGCACTCCAAGGGGTTGATGATCTCGGCGGAAAACATGTTGGTGCAGGGCAACCTGATTGCGCACCACGATGACCGGGCGCCACTGGAAACGACTCCCAGTGCCATCACCGTCAACAACGTTACCTACAACACCCGCCAGGTGGGGATGCGCCTGGCGCCCCTGTCCAATAATTCCGCCCACGACGGCAAAACCCGCACCACCACGGTGGCGGGCAACGTCCGCCTCAAGGGCCCCAGCTCCGATTCGAACCGGGATTCGGCCACCGTGGTGCTGAGTGAGAATCGCAGTGGCTCGAAGATCTACATCGAGGACAACCTCTGCGACGGGTGGGATAACACCGATTGGCCCTGTGTGCGGGTGGACACCAGCAATGGTGCGAGCTTCCGGGTGTCAGAGCCACCGCTGTGGATTGACGGACTGCAGGTGATGCCGGCCAGTCAGACGCTGGATTACGTGCTGGCCAACGCCGGCGCTCGCCCCGGTGACCGGGACGAGGTGGATGCCCGCATCATTGCCGATGTGGCCAACCGTACCGGCACCATCATCAACTGTGTTGGCCCCGGCACCATTCTTTACCCGGTGGCCAATGTCAGCAGTTCAGGCAGCCGCTCGGTTTCCGGTGGCATTCCGGATTGCGACAGCAGCAAAACCGCCTACGTGGGACGCACGGTGGAGATTTTCGAAGGCACCGGGGCCGGTCAGATGCGGGAAGTGGCAAGCCAGAGTTGCAGCGGCAATACCGTGACCCTGAACGTCACTACCGATTGGGATACCCGGCCGGGCTCTGATGCCCAGTTCCGCATCCACATCCCCTGTGACATTAACGCCGGAGGCTGGCCGGAGATGGCCATTAATAAGCGCCCACTGACGCTGCCGGACAACCCCAATGAGGTGTCCTCATCCGGCTATACCAATCTGGAGTTGTGGCTGCACTCGATGGCGCGTTCAGTGGAGTAGTGCCGGGTATCCGGGGGGCCGAGATTACTGGTCTGGTCGCCCCGGATGCTTGCTATACCTAAAGACAGCTTTAGCGGCAGTGAAGTACGGGCAAACAGCCCGGGAGGCGGTATGACGTGGCGCGCGTGGCTTAACGTTTGGCGAACGGGTTTGAAAATCCTGGTGCTTTCCGTTCCGGTGGTGATGATAGGCTCGATCAGTACCGGGTGCAGTGAACAGTCTTCCAGCAGTTCTGAGCCGGATCCGGCGCCTGACCCATCCCCCGATCCCTCTCCTGAGCCCAGCCCGGACCCGGATCCTGACCCCGCTCCTGAGCCGGATCCTGACCCCGCGCCAGAGCCGGAACCGGACCCTGATCCGGGCCCGACGCCCGAACCGGGACCCGATCCTGATCCGGAACCCTCGCCGGGCGATTGCCCGCAGCCGGCCAATGGCGAGCTGCCTATCGTGCCCTGCAAGGTGGGCTTCGGCATCACCACGCCGGCGGGCAGCGGCCGTAACCTGAATCCTCCGAAAACTACGGTGCACAAGGTCACCAACCTGAATGCCAGTGGCGATGGCAGCCTGCTGGCCTGCATCGAAGCCTCCGGGCCCAGGGTGTGCGTGTTTGAAACCAGCGGCACCATCGACATGACCGAGCTGGGGATGGTGTCCATCAACAACGATTACATCACCATCGCCGGCCAGACGGCGCCCAGCCCGGGCATCATGATTCGGGGCATCTCGCTACGGATTGAAGCCAGTGATGTGCTGATTCAGCACGTCCGGGTGCGCACCGGTGACGCCATTGAGGGGCGCACACCGGGTGATCGCGATGGCATCTACGCCATCGGCAAGTCGGACGATACCAGTCGCCAGCCGCACAATCTGGTGTTTGACCATGTCTCGGTCAGCTGGGGCATCGATGAAACCTTTACGGTGAAAGACACCGCCAAAAACGTTGATATCCTCAACAGCATTGTCAGTGAAGGGCTGTGGTACAACATGCACCCGAAAGGGGGGCACTCCAAAGGCCTGATGATGTCGGCGGAAAACATGCTGGTGCAGGGCAACCTGATGGCCCATCACGATGATCGGGCGCCGCTGGAAACGACCCCCAGCGCCATCACCGTCAATAACGTCACCTACAACACCCGCCAGGTGGCAATGCGGTTGTCGCCGCTGTCCAATAACGATGCCCACAGCGGCAAGACCCGCACCACCACGGTAGCGGGTAACGTTCGCCTCAAAGGCCCGAACTCGGAAGAGAGCCGGGACTCCGCCTGGGTGGTGGTGAATGAGGACCGCAGCGGCTCCAAAATCTACATCGAAAACAACCTCTGCGATGGTTGGGAGAATCCCTCCTGGCCCTGTGTCCGGGTGGACAGCGAGAAAGGGGAGAGCTTCCGGGTTAAAGAGCCTCCGCTGTGGATTGAAGGGCTCAAGGTCTTGCCGGCGGATGACACCCTGGACTACGTGCTGACCAACGCCGGAGCACGCCCCAAAGACCGCGATGAGGTGGACAGTCGCATCATCAACGATGTGATCAACGGCACCGGCCAGATCATCAACTGCGTGGGAACCAAGAACTTTGAATACGATGGCCGCAAGATCGATTGTGAAGCGGCCAATGCGGGTGGATGGCCTGAGATGGCGGTGAACACGCACACGTTGACTCTGCCCGAGGAGATTAATGGCCTCGACGATTCCGGTTACACCAACCTCGAAGTCTGGCTGCACCAGCTGGCCAGTGCGGTGGAGTAGGGGGCGAACATGCAGACCAGAATGCAGCTGTTGAAGGTGATGGTGGTCGGCCTGGTGGTGTCGGCCTTTAGCCTGGTGGGGCTGGCCCCCGCCGAGGCCGCCAAACCGGAAAAACCTCCGGGTCAGGAGAAGCCTCCCAAGGAGAAACCGGAAAAGCCCGGGAAGCCTGAGCCGGACCCAGACCCAGACCCAGACCCGGAGCCAGACCCGACACCGGACCCGGATCCCGACCCAGACCCAGAGCCGGATCCGGACCCCGCCCCCGACCCGACCCCGGACCCCGACCCTGACCCTGACCCTGACCCGGAGCCTGATCCAGAGCCGGACCCCGATCCCGCGCCTGACCCGACGCCGGATCCCGACCCGGCCCCCGATTGTCCCGACCGGCCCGATGGCGCGCTGCCTATCATCCCCTGTACCGAGGGCTTTGGCATCACCACACCCGCAGGCAGCGGCCGTAATCTTAAACCGGCCAAAACCACGGTACATCGTGTCACCAACCTGGATGCCAGCGGCAGTGGGTCGCTGAAAGCCTGCATCGACGCGTCCGGGCCGCGGGTGTGCATCTTTGAAACCAGCGGCACCATCGATCTGACCGAGCTGGGATTGCTGTCGATCAACAACGACTACATCACCATCGCTGGCCAGACGGCACCGAGTCCGGGCATCAACCTGCGCGGGGCGTCAGTCCGTATTGAGGCGAACGATGTGTTGATTCAGCACATCCGGGTGCGTACCGGTGACGCGATTGAGGGGCGGACACCGGGCGACCGGGATGGCATCTACGTGATCGGCAAGAGCGACGACCCCAACCGTCGGCCTTATAACGTGGTGTTTGACCATATCTCGGTCAGCTGGGGCATTGATGAAACCTTTACGGTGAAGGACACCGCAGAGAACGTCAGCATCCTCAACAGCATTGTGGGTGAAGGGCTGTGGTACAACATGCACCCGAAAGGGGGCCACTCTAAGGGGTTGATGGTGTCCTCGCCGAATACCCTGTTGCAGGGCAACCTGATGGCGCACCATGACGACCGGGCCCCGCTGGAGACCAGCCCCAGCACCATCACCGTCAATAACGTTACCTACGACACCCGACAGGTGGCGATGCGCCTGTCCCCCTTGTCCAACAACGCCGCCCATGACGGCAAAGTACGCACCACTACCATTGCGGGCAATGTGCGTCTGAAAGGGCCCAGCTCCGACTCCGGACGGGACACCGCCTGGGTGGTGATCAACGAATCCCGGGATGGGTCGAAGATCTACATCGAGGACAACCTGTGCGAGGGCTGGGACAACACCGACTGGCCCTGTGTGCGGGTGGACAGCGACAACGGTGGCGATTTCCGGGTGAAGCAGCCGCCACTGTGGCTGTATGGCCTGAAGGTATTGCCCGCCAGCCAGACCCTGGAATATGTGCTGGCCAATGCCGGCGCCCGGCCCAAGGATCGGGACGACGTGGATACCCGTCTTATCAACGACGTCATCAATGGCACCGGCAAGCTGATCAACTGCGTCGGAACCCAGGACTTCAGCTATGACGGCAGGGAGATTGATTGCGCCAGCAATGCGGGGGGCTGGCCTGAACTGGCGGTGAACCCGCGCCCGCTGAAACTGCCGGAGGACTACAACGCCCTTGATGCGTCGGGCTACACCAAGCTGGAGGTGTGGCTGCATAACATGGCCAGCGAAGTGGAGTAACCCGATGCTGTGCCGAGGCGGACAAGCCCCAAAGCCCATCATTTCGGATGGGCTTTGTTTTGCGTTGCTGGCAGGGCGTGGGTCAGGCGGGATGGTGTTCCGGACGGAGCGTTGATTCAGCTGCCGGCGTCTCCGGCTCTTCAAACATCCCCTCCTCGTAATACCGACTGCGGTACGCCGAGGGAGTCACGTTATTGAAGCGCTTGAAGTACTTCACAAAGTTCGTTGTATCGTCAAAACCCAGCTCAAACGCGATGGACTGAATGGAGCCCCCTTTCATCGACAGCTTGCGGGTGATCTCCAGGTTGAGCCGGAAATCGATGATCTGCTTTGCCGTTTTGCCACAGCAGCGCCGGCACAACAGGTTGAGTGACTTATAACTCAAGCCCACTTTGTTGGCGTAAGTCTTGGCCTCCCGGTGGTCAGTAAAGTGCTGCTCAACCTGCTTAAGAAACTCGTTGAAGCGTGCTCTGTCCTCATCGTTGGCACAGGAACTACCAAGCCGCCGGGCCTGCGCCAGCCTGAGCATCAACGCGGAGAACAGCAGTTGGGTAACGACGTCATCGCCCCCTTTCTCCTGTTGTGAAATGGCAATTTCATGCAGTAACGTCTGGCAGGTTTGGATCAGCGCCGGGTCCAACTTCAGAACCGGCGAGTAGGCCAGGCTCATGTGCACGGGCACGAAGTAGGATTTGCGAATGTTGGCGGAGCACTCGGTAAAGAACGCCGGTGTGATCCGCAGCATCTTCCCTGTCGGCTTGTCGGTGGGGTCGAAGGCGTGTGTCTGTTCCCGGTTAACGAAGATGATGCTGCCATCCTGATAGGGGTAATCGATGCCGTCGATCTGATGGCGACCCTGCCCCTGCTCGATGAAGATCATGCAGAAATACTCGACCGGGTGGGGGGCATAGGGATCGGCGTCCTGATAGGTCGCGAGTGACGCCAGATCCGCCAGCTCAGACACCTCAATGCCCGGACAAGAGTCGGAGGAGAGCTGGTCTCTCAGGGTCGGCAGGTTGTCAAAACGGTTCACAATATTGCCCTCAATACCCCCCAGCTGGCCTGACGGCCATCAAAGGGAAACGCGAAGATGCCTGAAGTCTTGATTCTAATTCATCGGTGACCAAGGCCATGATTACTTTCAGCGCCTTATGGTTTGGCCCGCAGGATGAGCAGGTTTCCAGTTTTGTGAAAAAACGTACTGTTTCGCGGAACAACAGCACAGGTCCAGCCGGACCGCCAAATGGTCAATTCGATACCAGGTTGAAAAAATGTGAAACGGGTCTGTGGGATCCATACGGTGACTTGCTCCGCCACTGAGAATAGGGAAGGGGGAGTGTCGGCCGGGTTTATTGACAAAAGGGGGCAATCGACCGCGACAGCCCCCTCTTATCCGATTACTTGTGCACCGTGGTAAGGGTGCGTGCCCGCTGTTCATAATCCTGCTGGTGGCAGCGCTTACAGGCTTCCACTGCCCGCAGCCAGGGCTGGCGGTAACGACCATCTGCCGAGTAGTGGTACGCCGAGTCTGACGGCTCAGACAGGTCAATCTTAAAGATGTGCGCAGAGGTTGGCATATGACAATCTGTACAAGCCGCCATCTTCTCGTGGGCTTTATCGTTGAAGGCCATTGTGTGGCAATCCTGGCAGGCGGTTTTCAATGCGCCGGCGTGTTCCGGTTTGTCCCGGTTTACCGTCGATTTGTGCGGGTTGTGGCAATCGGTGCATTGGAAGTCGCGTTTGGCCCCTTCGGCGATGCCGGTATCCGGGTCCATCCCCAGCAGACCATCCAGCGTGTAGCGCCCGCCATAAGCGTATTCGGTAACCCGTCCCCCCAGGCTGTCGCCACCAAAGTCTTTATTGTAGTGACTCATAAACGAGGGGTAATGACGCTGGCCATCTTCAGAGTGGCACTCACCGCAACTGATCGCTTCGCCAAAGCCCATGCCCGGGCTCAATAGCGTTGCCCGGGAGCGGCCCTGGGCCACACGGGTGATGTTCTCTTTGGTCGGCATGGCGATGTGCTCGCTGCCAGCACCGTGACACGCTTCGCACTGAACCCCCGGTTGCTCGAAGGTGCCGGTCATGCCGGGCAGGTCATTCTGTCGTTGCCGATGGCGCAGATCGCCGGGCTGTTTGGTGTAATCCAGCCAACCGGTGGTGTGGCAGCGGCCGCAAACGTACGGACGGGTATCGTGACCGTCTCCCCGGGTCGGCACCGGAATGATGTGCTCAGGACCGAAAGGTTCGCCATCGGCTGGCAGGTCCAGTCGGGCATTGTCACCGGCAAAGATGTAGCCGTTCTTATCCAGAAACATCACGGTGCGCATATAGCCGCCGATGACATGGCTGACGTCTTCAAACCCTTGCGGATCACCCTGCGAACTGTTCACCCCTTTGACGAATTTCAGGGCGCCAGACACATCGGTGTAGGGCAGTTCGGGTGCCTGGCCATCCTTGATTGGGCTCAGCTTAAAGTTATGTCCAGTCAGCAGGAAGGACTCTTGATCGATGTGACAGGTCAGGCAGGCCTCGCTGCCCACATAGCTCAGGTGGTGGGCTTGAACCGTCACCTCAACATAGGAGTGCCGCTGCGCGCCTTGTGCACTGGTCAGGGTGTAATCCAGGCGGGCAACGCCAATCTGTCGGGGCTGAAAGCGGATCCGGTTATTCTCAACGCTCGCCACCCCCTTCTCCGCCTCGACGGCAACCACATCTAAGCGCCACCCATCCTGGTCATCGCCAATGTGGCTGATGGGATTGATCATCGTGACCTCGCCAATCACCGCAGAGGTGGTCAACGGTTCGGGGGACGTTGGGGCTTGGCCGCTGCAACCCGCGATGGTCGCGCTCATCATGGCTACGGCAATCAGAGCGAACTGGCTCTCTCGTTTGGTTCCGGCCCAACTGTGTTTCATGGCTGATCCTCAGGACTTCATCACACCTTCTTGAATTGGCGAGAAAATAAAGTTCAACACCGGTCGGGAACAGGTAGAAAAAGGGAGCCGAATGGTTGATTGCATACCGGAGTCGGAATGTGTGAATTGGATCGTCCGATGCCACGGGACGGAAGGTTGGGGGAGGGCTGGGAGCTGGCAGAGGAAGCGGGTTGGTAAGTCTTTGGAAAGACAGAATTTACCGGAGCCAGAAAACCAAAAAGCCCATCCTTTCGGATGGGCTTTTCAAACGCGTTTGGTGGAGTCGGCGGGAGTTGAACCCGCGTCCGAAATACCTACACCGTCGGTCCTACATGCTTAGCCATCTCATTTAGTTAACCCGTACGACGCCGAGTGGCAGGCTTCGCTAGGGCGAGTCCGATTAGTTTTAACGCTTCACCTACGGACAAAGGTTCCACGCGATCCTACAGGGTTTGACTGCCTTGAATCCTCAGCCAGTAGGCGGGGCTTTGGAGGCAGGCTCTCTACTGCTTATTAGGCAGCGAGTGCGTAGTTTTCGTCGTTTGCGACTATTTTTTTGCGGCTTTTTACGTGGCCAACCGCCCCACGGCATGCACCTTGGGCTTTAATATCCCGTCGAATCCTGAATCGACCCCAAGTACTTCGTCAGTCTACCACGGCTGGCTCGGCGGCGCCAAGCCATAACTGGATAGATCGACAGCAATCAGCGCATCGAGCCTTTCATCACGCGGGCTTTCTCCCGCTGCCAGTCGCGCTCTTTGCTGTCCTGGCGCTTGTCGTGCGTCTGTTTACCCTGGGCCAGGGCAATCTCCAGCTTGGCGAACGACTTCTTCCAGTACAGCGCCACCGGCACGATGGTGAGACCCTTCTGCTCCACCTGGCCAATCAGCCGGTCCAGCTCGCGGCGGTTGAGCAGCAGCTTACGGGAGCGCATGGGTTCACACACCACGTGGGTGGAGGCGGTGTTCAGCGGGGTGATGTTGCAGCCCACGAGGTAGGCCTCACCACGTTGGATGATCACATAGCAGTCGGTCAGGTTCACTTTACCTGCCCGCATGGATTTGACTTCCCAGCCCTGCAGGGCCAGACCCGCCTCAAACTTCTCGAGGAACTTGTACTCGTGCTTCGCTTTTTTGTTCAGCGCGATGGTCGAGGAAGTGGGCGTGGATTTCTTTGCGTTTTTCTTTGCCATAGGCGCAGCATTATACCCGCCCGACGCCATTTTGGTATCGTCTTCGCTGTGGCAAAATAGCCCAATTCCGAATTTGGGAGAGGTTATATGCCCGAGATCAATCGAAGCGCCCTGGTGCGCTTCAGCGCGCCGCAGATGTACGCCCTGGTGAACGACGTTGCGGCGTACCCGCAGTTCCTGCCTGGCTGTGTTGGCTCCGAGGTGCACGAGGCCGATGACGCCCAGATGCGTGCCTCGGTTTCGGTGCGCAAGGCGGGCATTGCCCAGACCTTTACCACCCGCAACACCCTGGTGGCGGATTCCGAGATTGCGATGGCGCTGGAATCCGGTCCGTTCCGGCAGCTGCAGGGCGTTTGGCGTTTTCTGCCGCTGCGCGAGGACGCCTGCAAAGTGGAGCTGAGCCTCAACTTTGAATTCACCAATGCGCTGGTGGAAAAGGCGTTCGGTAAGGTGTTCAACGAACTGGCCCAGAACATGGTGCACGCCTTCTCCGAACGTGCCAAGGAGGTCTACCGTGGCTGAGATGATGCAGGTGGAGGTGGTGTACGCGCTGCCGGATGAAGCCTTTATCCGTAAGTTGATGGTGCCGGTGGGCAGCACGGCGGAGGCGGCCATCGAAGCGTCCGGCGTACTGGCGCGGTTTCCTGAGATTGATCTGACCAAACTGAAGATCGGCATCTTCAGCCGTACCGTAAAGCTGACTCAGGTGCTGGAACCGGGTGAGCGCGTCGAGATCTACCGGCCGCTGATTGCGGACCCGCGCGAGGTGCGCAAGCGCCGGGCAGAAAAAGCGAAGAGCGAAGGTCGCGCTGATGCGGTGACCGGTGGCAAGCCGAACCCGCTGCGGGCCAAGCCGGAATAACGCTTCGACTACTGCAACCCGAAAACAAAAGGGCGGCCATTGGCCGCCCTTTTTGCTGTCTGATGGTGCGGTTACGGACGACCGCCCTGCAGTGGGGTGTTGAAGTTGTCGCTCAGGGTGTAATCCCCGTCGACGGAGACCACCGCGTCATCGGCAAAGTGCACCACCAGCTCTTTGCGGGTGAGCTCATTGGTGCGGCCATTCTTAAACTGGTAGACGTAGTACCAGGTGTCGGAAGCGAAGCTGTCACGCAGCACCGGGCGGCCGAGGACAAACTCCACCTGCTCGCGGTTCATGCCAATACGCAGCTTTTCCACCTGATTCTGCTCGATAAAATTCCCTTGAGGGATGTCGATCTTGTAAACCATCCAATCGAAGACCGAGCAACCGGTGACACCGGCACTGAGTGCGGCGGCCACCATCAGCATCCTGAACTGCTTCATCCTAATCTCTGCGTTACCTTGGCGTTAGAGAGGCATCATAACCAAGCCGGGGGGACAAAAAAAGCTCCCCGGAGGGAGCTTTTGGTGGCCAGGGCCGTTACATGGCGGCCTGGAAGATGGCGCAGATCTCCTCGTGAGTGGCCTGTTTCGGGTTGGTCAGGCCGCAGGCATCGTTCAGGGCGTTGGTGGCCAGAGTCGGAATGTCCTCGGCTTTTACGCCCAACTCGGTCAGGTTGGCCGGGATTTGGATGTCGGCGGACAGGGTGCGGATGGCGGCCAGGGCCTGTTGGGCTGCTTCGTCATCGCTCATACCACGGGTATCCACGCCCATGCAGCGGGCAACGCCGGCCAACTGACGTGCTGCCACCTTGGCGTTGTACGCCTGCACGTGGGGCAGCAGGATGGCGTTGCAGACGCCGTGGGGCAGGTCATAGAAGCCGCCAAGTTGGTGGGCCATGGCGTGCACGTAGCCGAGGCTGGCGTTGTTAAAGGCCATGCCGGCCAGGAACTGGGCGTAGGCCATCTGTTCCCGGGCTTCGATATCGCTGCCGTCTTCAACGGCGCGACGCAGGTACTGGCTGATCAAAGCGATGGCTTTCTCGGCGCAGGCGTCGGTGATCGGGGTGGCGGCGATGGAAACGTAGGCTTCCACGGCGTGGGTGAGCGCGTCCATGCCGGTGGCGGCGGTCAGCGCTTTGGGTTTGGCCAGCATCAGCTCGGGGTCGTTAACGGACAGCAGCGGGGTGGTGTGCTTGTCCACGATGGCCATCTTAATGTGACGGGCTTCGTCAGTGATGATGCAGAACCGGGTCATCTCGGAGGCGGTGCCGGCGGTGGTGTTGATCGCCACCAGCGGGGCTTGCGGTTTGGCGGATTGGTCGACCCCTTCGTAATCGCGGATATCGCCACCGTTGGTGGCCACCAGAGCGATGCCCTTGGCGCAGTCGTGGGGAGAGCCGCCGCCGAAGGAGATAACGAAGTCACACTGGTGCTGGCGGAACAGGGCCAGGCCGGCTTCGACGTTGGCGGTGGTGGGGTTGGGCTGAACGCCATCGAAAACCACCGAGCCGATCCCCTGTTGACCCAAGGCTTCGGTCAGTTTGGCCACCAGCCCCAGCTCAACCAGTGGGGTATCGGTCACCACCAGCCCCTTGGTAAAGCCCAGGGTGCTGATGTCCTGGATGGCATCATCCAACGCACCACGACCTAAGGTATTGACGGAAGGGATAAAAAACTTAGTTGCGGACATAGGCGTCCTCCTAGTTTTAAGCTTTGAGAAATCGGGTTCAAAAGGCTTCCTAGGGGTAACGCTAGCATTGCCATAGGGGCATCGGCGTGATCCGGATCAGGCTTTTGTCCGCCCGTTCCCGATCCAGTTCACAACCGACTCTGACTGCTCAATCCGTGTCCGACACCAGCAGTTCGCGGGCATTGGCCAGGGTGTTGTCGGTGATGGTATCGCCACCCAGCAAACGGGCCAGTTCCTGCAACCGGGCTTCTCCCAGCAGCGGCGTCATGCGCGTTTCGGTGCTCTTGCCCTGGCTCTGTTTGGCCACAAACATGTGGTTATGGCCATTCCCCGCCACCTGGGGCAGGTGGGTCACACAGAACACCTGAGTGGACTGGCCCAGCTGGCGCAACATGCGGCCGACGACGGCGGCGGTGGGGCCGGAGATCCCCACATCCACTTCGTCGAAAATCAGGGTTGGGGTGGCCACCTTCTTCGCGGTGATCACCTGAATGGCCAGGCCGATGCGTGACAGTTCGCCACCGGAGGCGGATTTGGCGATGGGTTGCAGCGGCTGCCCCGGGTTGGTGGTAACGAGGAACTGCACCCGGTCTGCCCCGGTGGGCGACAGCGCGTCGGCACGATGCTCGACGCTGATCTGGAAGCGGGCATGGGGCATGGCCAGGGCTTTCAGATTGTCGGTCACCAGTTTATCCAGTTCACGGGCGTAGCGCTGGCGGCTCTTATTCAGCTTCAGGGCACGCTCGGCCAGTTGCTCACGGGCGGCATCGCGGGCCTCGCCCAGCTGTTCGATCTGTTCGTCACTGCCTGCCAGGTCGGCCAGCTCGTCCGCCAATTGCTGGTGGTGCTGGGCCAGTTCATGGGCGGAGACCATATGCTTGCGGGCCAGGGTCATGGCGCGTGACAGGCGGTTTTCCAGCTCATTAAAGCGCTCTGGGTCCATCTCCAGCCGGTCGCGATAGCGCTCCAGTTCGCTGCTGCTCTCCTGCACCTGAATCAGGCCTTCGTGCAGCATGTTGGTGATGTCGGCCAGGGCCGGGTCTTCGCCGGCGAGGGCATCCACCTGACTGATGGCTTGCTGCAACAGGGCCTGAACGCTGACCTCATCCCCCTCACTGAGCAGATACAGAGCGCGTTGGCTTTGTTCCAGCAGGGTGCCGCAGTTGGCCAGGCGGCGGTGTTCCACCTCAATGGCTTCAAACTCGCCCGGTTGCAGGGCGAATTCGTCCAGCTCCTGTACCTGATACTCCAGTAACTGCGCCCGCGCCTGGCGCTGCTCCTGCTGCTCTTTGAGCTGTTTCAGCTGCAGGTCGAGGGATTTCCACTGCTGGTAGGCATCCTGACACTGTTTCAGCAGGTTGAAGTGACCGGCGTACTGATCCAGCAGGGCCAGCTGCGTATCGCTGTGCAGCATGCCGTGATGGGCATGCTGGCCATGGATGCTGATCAGGGTTTCGCCCAGGGCTTTGAGCTGGGAAAGCGGCACCGGATTGCCGTTGATCCAGGCGCGGGAGCGCCCCTCACTGCTGATGCTACGGCGCAGGATGCACTCTTCGTCGTCGTCCAGGGCGTTGCTGCGCAGCCACTGCAGGGCAGCGGGGATGGCGGCAACGTCAAAGCGGGCGGAGATCTCAGCCCGCTCTGCGCCGGGGCGCACCATGCCGGCTTCGCCACGACCACCGAGGCAGAGGCTGAGGGCATCGATGGCGATCGATTTCCCTGCGCCGGTTTCGCCGGTGATGGTGGTCATTCCGGGGGCAAAATCGAGTTCCAAAAATTTTACGATGGCAAAATTGGCAACCGTCAGTTGAGTGAGCATGACGCGTCCCTGTGTAGTTAATCTGTGTCGTTAACTGTGCAGATAAACAGTGCTGTACGGAGATACAGTATATGCGGTTTTTTTACCCGGTAAAGCGGCGGGCCTAAAATTTTGTGCGTACGCTGACATTTTGCCTGGAGGAGCGGGTCATGAGTGCAGTGGCGGTGGTAACGGGCGCCAATCGGGGGATCGGTTGGCAGGTGGCATTGCAGTTGGCGGAACGGGGATTTCAGGTGGTGCTGAGTGCCCGCGATGCCGGAGCGGCAGAGCGTGCGGCGGCGGAGATTCGTCAGCGCGGCGGGCAGGCGCTGCCCTATGCATTGAATGTGCGGGACCCGCAGGCGGCGGCTGGGTTAGCCGGCTGGCTGGAGACCCACTTTGGCCAGGTGGATGTGCTGGTCAATAACGCCGGGGTGTTTCTGGACAACGACGTGTCACTGATGGACCTGAGCGACGAGGTGCTCAACCTGACGCTGCAAACCAACCTGCTGGGGCCCATCTATTTGTGCCGTGCCCTGGTGCCACTGATGAAGGCCAAAGGGTATGGCCGCATCGTTAACGTCTCATCAGGCTACGGTGCCCTTAACGACATGGGGCCCTATATCGCCGCTTACCGTATCTCCAAGGCGGGGCTGAATGCGCTGACGGCGGAACTGGCGGCGGAGCTGACGGACACCAATATTAAGGTGAACTCGGTCTGCCCGGGCTGGGTGCGGACGGAGATGGGCGGCGCCAGCGCGACACGTTCGCCGGAGGAGGCCGCTGCGGATCTGGTGTGGGCGGCCACCCTCGACGAAAAAGGCCCCAGCGGGGCCTTTCTGCGGTATCGCGAAGTGATCCCTTGGTAGGGGTCAGAACAACTTGCTGCCCCAGCCCAGTTTGCTGCGCAGTACCTGAAAGTAGCTGTGGCCTTTGGGGTGGATCAGGCGCAGCGCGTGGTCCGCCTTGCGGATGACGATCTCATCGCCGGGCAGCGCCGCCAGAGTAATGTGGCCATCACAGCTGACCTCCAGTGGCCGACTGCCCATGTCCGGTGACGCGATAAGTTTCACCTCGCTGTCGCCGTCCACCACGATGGGGCGGCCTGACAGGGTATGGGGGAACATCGGCACCAGAATTACGGCGTTCAGGTTGGGGGTGAGAATGGCGCCTCCGGCGGAGAGGGAATACGCGGTGGAGCCGGTGGGGCTGGAAACGATCATGCCGTCGGCGCGCTGGCTGTACATAAAGCGGCCATCGATATACACCTCGAACTCGATCATGTGCGCCACTTTGCCCGGGTGCAGTACCGCTTCGTTCACTGCGGTATTGCAGGCTTTGAGCTCACCATGACGATACACCTCCGCCTGCAGCAGGAAGCGACGTTCAATATCGAATTCGCCAGCCAGCACCCGCTCAAGCGGTGCCTCAAAATGTTCCGGGTCGAGATCGGTCAGGAAGCCCAGGTTGCCCCGGTTCACCCCAATTACCGCGACATCGAAGCGGGACAACACCCGCGCGGCGCCCAACATATTGCCGTCCCCGCCCACGACGATGGCCAGGTCACATCGCTGTCCGAGAGTGGTAAGGTCAACGCGTTCGGCTTTATCGCAGCCGAGGTGTTTGGCCACCCGCTGTTCCAGCAGTACCTCGTAGCCCTGTTTGCGCAGCCAGTAAAACAGCCGGGTCAGGGTCTGGTTGGCGCCGTCATGATCCGGTTTGCCAATCAGGCCGATGGTATGGAAGGGATTGGTCATGATGTTGTTGGTGTTGGCCCTTGAAGTGGCGGAGTTCGTCCCCATAATAGGCTCAGTGATTTATTGAATAAAGTGGTTTTGCCTGGAGTTGAGATGGCTGACAAGCAGCAAAAAGTAGCGCCGAATGAGGAAATTGAAGCAACTGAGACTGACGCGGTAGAGCAATCCGCCGAGGAACAAGTGCACGCCGAGGACGCTGCCGCCGAGCGCATTGCCGAGCTGGAAGCGGAGCTGGCCAAGGCTCATGACACCATCGCCGGACAAAAGGACAGCGTGGTTCGCGCTGCCGCGGAGGTGGAGAACATCCGCCGCCGTACCGCACAGGACGTGGAGAAAGCCCACAAGTTCGCACTGGAGAAGTTCGCCAATGAACTGCTGCCGGTGATCGACAACCTGGAGCGCGCTCTGGAGGTCTCCAACAGCGATGACGAGGCGATCAAGCCGATGCTGGAAGGGGTGGAACTGACCCTGAAGAGCATGCTGGCCAGCGTGGCTAAGTTTGGTATTGAGGTGGTTGATCCGGTAGGCGAAGCCTTTAACCCCGAGTTCCACCAGGCCATCTCCATGCTGCCGAGCGAGGAGTTCGCCGCCAACACCGTGATCTCGGTAATGCAGAAAGGCTACGCTTTGAATGGCCGCCTGCTGCGCCCGGCCATGGTGATCGTATCCCGTGGCTCCGATGCCCCGTCAGTGGATACCCAGGCCTGAGCCTGAAATCATCGCAAAAAGCCGCCTCCGGGCGGCTTTTTTGTGCCTTTTTCCCCCGACAAGGGCACAAAAAAAGCCTCCCGAAGGGGAGGCTTTGCAGGGAATAATGACGTAATGGGTTGAGCCGGTTCAGCCTTTGCTGTGCTCGGCGACCACACCGTCCGCACGCATCTGTTGGTACAGTGTGTCGGCCAGCTTCAGGTAGTTCGCCCAGCTGGTGGACAGCTTGGTAAAGCCGGTGGCGGCGTAGCTGCCGGTGTCGCCGGTCGCAGGCAGGTCGTTGATGTCGAACATGGAGCCGCCTTCAACGATGTGGGCTTCCAGCGCATCAAACATCACGTTGAAACCGATGCGGGCCGGCTCTTCGTAACCGATGGACTGGTACTTGGACTGACGGTAGAACTTCTTCAGCGACGCGTCGGTGATCTGGGCTTTCTCGTCCGCGAAGATCTCGTCGTAGTAAACGTCGACAATCTGCTGAGTGTTGGTGTCGACCACAAAGCGCAGCATTGCGGTCAGGCCGGTCCACTTACCCTTCTCATCCAGCAGCTTCTCGGCTTGCTGGTAGAACTTCAGGGTGGTGCCTTCACCAGTGATGCGGCTGTGGATCTTGGCGGTCAGCGGCACCATGGACTGCTGAATGGAGTTGGATGCACCGGCCACGATGTCCAGGTCCTGGTACTTCAGGCGGTTCGGCTCTTTCAGCTTGTTGGCCAGCTTGGGATCCCAATCCGGGTTGAGTTCAAAGGTCAGCTTGTCCTCTTCCACCATCAGTCGCTCCATGGTCAGGGAGGACTGCACCCAGGCAGTGCCCTTCTTTTTACCCATGGAGAAGTTGTACTCGGACATCCGCTTCGGCACGTTCTGGTACAGGCGGGTGTAGTAGTTGGGACGGCCATCCTCGTTGAACTCGGCGAAGATCACGTCGCTGGGGTTGTTGCTGTCGACAACCACGGCCATGGAGCCCATATGGCCCTGGCGGAAGCGTGCTTCTTCGTAGTAGTAGTCGCCTTTAATCAGGCCCAGTTGGGGCTGAATGGACCACTTCAGCTTGAACTCCTCCTCGTCAGCCTGCTTGGCGGCAACGGTTTGAAACTCCGGCTGAGAACCGTCTGCCCGCGGCAGGTCGTTGATGGCACGCAGAATCCCGTTAGAGGAGATGGTGGCACCGGAGACAGCGTCGATCCCTTCATGGCCGTTGTTGGCGACGATCTGCGGCAGCAAACGCTCGGCATTCAGGAACAGTGATTCCGTTTCGTTGTGGGATTTGGTTTTGATCTGCTGGATCTTGCCCTGCTCAACCACCACGGTCAGTACGATGTCACTTTTCTTGCCTCTGGCGGACACGTCGTGGGTGCCATCTACGTATTTGCCAGCCGGGGCTGTCGCGGAGCAACCTGCAACGGCCAGCGCCACTGCAGAGCTTACCAGGCACAACTTGATGCGATTAAAGTGGTTCACGGTCTCACCCATACTTTTCTGATGAATAGTGTATGAAGGTGAGAATAGGGAATTGGTGGTTTTGGACAATTGCGGAAAACCACTATATCCGGGTGTTTTTATTTGAAATTGTGATCCCGATCGCCATGATTTAAATTGCTATTCCGGATGATGGGTTGTGCTAAGATATTTTCATCCCAATCCAGCAATCGGTTGTTTGATGAAACCAAAACAAATTGTGTGCGCAATAGCACTTCTTATGCCTGCGTCCCCTGTGTTCTCAAACGCGGATGTTATTGCCGATCAACTCCCGGCAAAAACAAGCGAGCGAAATCAATTCGATACTCAATGTGAGCTCGATGGCATTATTTCTGAAACGTCGGGTTATACCAATCTGACCACACTGAAATACTTTGGTACCTCCATCGCCATCCAGGTTTATGATGCCGGGGAGGGCGATGCAAAACAGGCGTTGTGTGACAGCCTGGCCACCATCAAACGACTCCATCAGCAGGGGTCGGATTACCAGACCTATGATGGGGTGGTGAATATCCGCTCCATCAATAATGCGCCCACCGAGGTTCACAAGATTGACCCGGAGTTGACTGAGCTTATCCAGGCCGGCATCGACTGGCACCGGATCTCCAAGGGCTATTTTAATATTGCCGTTGGGCCCGTGGTTCAGCAGTGGCGCCAAAAACGCAATGCTTGCGCCGAGCCGGAAGCGGCGGATAACGGGTGTTCGCTGCCGTCGCCGCAAGCGATTGAAAATGCCTCAAAATACACGGACATCAGCAAGATAAACCTCGATGTGGATGCTAACACCGTCACGCTGGGTGAAGGGATGAGCCTGGATCTGGGCGGGATTGCCAAAGGCTGGATGGCAGAGAAGGTGAAAGACCAGTTGGTGGCGGCCGGGATGCGCTCCTTTGTGATCAACGCCGGTGGCAACATTCGTCACTGGGGCCGCCATCCACAAGGCCGTGCCTTTGTGACGGCGATTGAAGACCCGGTCTGTAAGAAATATGACTTTCAACCAAGCCAATGTCAGCAACTTGAAGGGCAGTTTCACGAAATTGTGGCTGGAGAAAACCTGACGATTGTTTCCAGTGGTAATTACCTGAAGTATTACCGTGTTGGTGATAAAGAGTATCACCATATCATTAACCCGAATACGGGGTACCCCAAAACCGAAGGGGTGTCTGTCTCTGTGGTAATGAATGAACAGCATATTTATGCCGACGTACTGTCAACAACATTGTTTCTTATGCCAATGAAAGAAGCGATGGATATGGCCGAATCCATTCCCTATCTGGAAGCGGTTTGGTATCTGGATGAACAGGGAAATAAAGTGTCAACCAGCGGGTTTGAAAAGTACCAAATAGAGATGAACTAAAAAAAGGGCACCGATTCGGTGCCCTTTTTTATCATCCACCGTTACACGCTAATGAGATGCAACGATGGCCTGTGGTTCAGAATTGGTATTTCAGACCAATACTGGCGATGCTGTCATCAAAGTCGCTGTAACCGTCCACGTTGTAGTGGCCCAGTTCGGTGTGCATGGTGACCTGACGCGCCATCTTGTATTCCGCACCCAGTGCCATCTGAGTCACGGTCGGGGTTTCGTCGCCACGATATGCGCCCGCCTTATAAACCTCGTTGGCCACCCGGCCGGTACCGGAATCGTCCTGACCAAACTGCGCCTTCAGCTTCCAGGCGTTGTACTGGTACTGGGCGTTGATGATGTAGCCAAATCCGTCGCGGGACTCATAGTGGGTGGTGTCTTTGTTGAACCCTTCCAGTGCCTGGGTGCTTTGCACAATCACACCCAGTTTCAGGTTATTGATTTTGTACTGTGCTACCGCCCGGATCGCTTCAATCCCCTCAATGCCATTGCCGTAAGCGGCGGCCAGGTAGAAGTTACTTTGGGAGAACTGCTTGTCGCCGTAGGTCAGTGCCAACTGGTAGTTGTCGTCATAGGGGCTGTTGGCGTCGTCCTTGAGGATGACGCTGGCACCCAGATGGATGTTGTTCCACTTTGCAGAGCGATACTCCAGAGAGTCACCGTGGCGTTTGTTACCGGCAAACACCCGGTCCATGGTCATGGTGGTCAGGCCGAAGATGTCGGCACCGCCCTTGATCATCTTCAGCACCGGGTCGATGCGGCCCGCAGAGATCGCACCTGCAACGTCGTGCTTTAAGCCGATGTACGTCGGACGGGAGGAGAAGGTGTCGCCGTTGTCGTCGGCGTTCAGTCCCACCTCAGCACGATAGAATAGTTCGGTGCTCTCGGAGATGGCGTGGGTGCCGCGCAAACCCAGTCGGGTGAAGTTGTTTTCCAGCAACCAGCCGTCCTGACCGGTTTGCTGGGTGCCCACGCCTGAGGAGCTGTGAGTGATGGAGTAATCCAGAGTGCCGTAAAAGGTCGGCATATCGGCCTGGGCATTGGCAGAGAGAAACAGTGCGGTGGTACAGGCTGCAGCGAGCGTGGAACGTGTCATCGTGTTCATCAGTTATCCCAGTGTTTCGGACCTTACTGGCCCGGTGGCTTCTGGATGCCAGGCAGTGCGCGTTGCGCAATGGCACCCGCCGAGTGGTGGTGGCCCCGCCGGGGCGTTATCGACGCTGGGATTACAACCGAGGGTGGTTTGAACCCGATATAGTGGTTTTCCGAAGGGGCCGGTGAGCGGTGAGGGTGGTCACGATGCTGACAGAGCGATAATGGATAAGTTGGTTATTTCATTGGGTGAATTTGGTGGGGCGGCTCCCGATTTTGGCGAAAGCGACATTGCGATCACATTTTGCTGAGGGGGCGCGTTCACACGCCGTCGGGATGCCACATTTGGGCGTAAAGGGGACTAGTGGTTTTCCGCAAACCGGCAAGGGATGTGACCTTGACGCCGTCGGCCAGGACCAAATTGCGTCACAATAGCTGTCAAACCGCGTTCATATCGGTCTTGGGCCCTGAAGTGGGCTGAATGACGTCCTGGAGCACAGATTGCAGCGAAACAGTAAGCGCCTTTTCGGGCGATGGCGAAATGGGGGATGGCTGCTGGCCGGGTGGGTGCTGTGCTTTGCCGGCAGCGCCCTCGGCCAACAGCGGGTGCCGGTCGCCGTGGCGTCGTTTGACCACCCGGAACGGGTGGAGCGGCGCTGGCAACCGACACTCGACTACCTCAATCAGGGCCAGTCCGATTACCACTTTGAAGTTCGTGCCCTGCCACCGCAGGAGCTGCGCCAGGCGGCCGAACGTGGTGAGTTCGATTTTATGATTCAGAACTCGGTCAAGGCGGTGCAGTTCAAAGAGAAGTTTGGCGCCAGCCAGCTGTTGACCGCGGCACCGCTGTGGACAGATTCGGCCGAGAAAGCCATTGGTTCTGCGTTGGTGATGCGCGCTGGCGAGGCGGTGACGGAGATCGACGAGCTCGCGCCACTGAGGGTGGTCTCCACCTCGCCCCATGCTTTTGGCGGCTATTACGCGTTCTGGCGAGAGCTGGCGGAGCACGGGCTGTCGCCGGAGTCGTTTTTCCAGAACCTTAACTTTGTCGGTTTCCCGCAGCGGGCCCTGTTGCAGCGGGTGTTGGATGGCAGCGCGGATGTGGCGATTCTGCCGAGTTGCCTGCTGGAGAACGCTGTCCGGGACGGCCGGGTGCCACCCGGGGCTTTGACTGTGGCGTTGGATCAGCGCCCGCAGGGGTTCCCCTGTGGCGTGAGCAGCGCGCTCTATCCCTACTTTACCGTGACGATGCTGAGCAGCGCCGACAGCGATGTGGCCACGTATCTGGTGCGGCGACTGCTGGAGCTGGATTCAACGCACCCGGCCGCCCAAAGTGGTTTGTATCGCCACTGGACGGTGCCGGTGAACGACCGGGAGGTTTACGCGCTGCTGAAGTCCATCGGCCTGTGGCCGTTCGAGACCGACTGGCGCTATCTGGCCGGAGAGGCGATGCCCTATGCGCTGGTCCTGGCCCTGCTGCTCGTGGCGGGCTATCTGCATCACCTGCGGGTGCGCGCAATGGTGGCGCGTCGAACTCAGGAGTTGCGCCAGGAGATGGCGCAACATGAGCAGACACAGCGGCGCCTGACCGAGCAGGAGCGGGCGTTTTACAAAGCGCAGCGAATTCTGCTGACCGGAGAGATGGCCGCAGGCATCGCCCATGAGCTGAATCAGCCGCTGGCCAGCATCCGTTATCTGGCTCAGGGGTGTGGCTACCGGCTGGAGAGCGGGGCGCAGCCCGAGGAGTTGAAAGAGGGGTTGGCGCGTATTGGCCGGCAGACCGAGAAAGCTCAAGGCATTATTCAGCGCCTGAAGAGCTTCTGCGCCCGACCGATGGCCACTGAGTCGGTGGCGCTGGTGCCCTTGATCCAGGAAACCCTGGAGATGATGGCACCAGACTTCCGCCGCTTTGATTGCACCCCGGCGCTGGTATTGCCGGCGCATCAGCATCCCAGTGTTCCCGGCGATGGGGTATTGATTCAACAGGTGCTGGTAAACCTGCTGCGCAATGGTCTGGATGCCATGGAGACTCTGACCCCCTCGCAGCGCGCACTGGAGTTAAGCCTGCAACCGGAACAGGGCGGCTGGACAGTGTCCATTCGTGACCACGGCAGCGGCCTCTCCGAGCATGCGCTGGGGCGGCTGTTCTTCCCGTTTGAAAGCAGCAAACCGGATGGGCTGGGGCTAGGGATGATGGTGTGCAAACGCATTGTTGATGAACACCAAGGTACAATTCGCGCCCGGAATGCCAACCCGGGGCTGGAGATAAAGGTATGGCTGCCGGGAGAGCAACAATGAGCAACGCGATTTTTGTCATTGATGATGAAGCGGACGTACGCGAGGCCCTGAGCTGGATGCTGGAGGGCTGTGGCTACCAGCCTCGCTGCTTTGCCTCGGCCCAGGCTTTTCTGGCGGAACTGGACCCGACACAGACCGGCGTAGCGATCATCGACATCAAGATGCCGGTGATGGATGGGCTTGAGCTGCAGGCGGAGCTGAATCGTGTGGGCAGCCCGTTAAGCCAGGTGTTTCTGACCGGCAATGCGACGGTGCCCAAAGCGGTTCAGGCGCTGCAGAACGGGGCGCTGGATTTTCTCGAGAAACCGGTCGATGGCGACAAGTTGCTGGCCATCATCAGGCAGGGACTGGCGCGCTCCAGCCAGTTGGCGCAAAGCAGCCGACAAAAGGCGGACCTGGAGCAGCGACTGGCTTCGTTAACGCCTCGAGAGCGGGACCTGATGGAGCGGGTGGTGGCCGGTAAAGCCAATAAGGTGATCGCGGCGGAGCTGTTTATCGCCCAGCGGACGGTGGAGATCCACCGCCACAACCTGTTCGACAAGATGGGGGTCAGCAACGCCGCGGAGCTGGCGCTGCTGTTGGGGCGACATCAGGCTCAGGGCTGAAGCTGCACGGTTTCCTGCTGAGCCATCTCCGCTTCGACGCGCGGTGCCAGCAGCGGATTGTCCGGGGCCAGCGGTGCCATGCTCTGGGCGATCTCACTGTACTTATCGGCCACCCATCCCGGCAGGCCAAAGGGCACGGTCAGCTCGCTGTGGCGCGGGTCGCGTGGGCTGATCACCACCTCAATGTTCTCCAGGCCGATGTCATGGGCCAGCACGAACAACTCTTCGATATAGCGGTCGCCCATGGCCAGACAGCCCTGGGAAACGTCACGGCCGTGGATAAAGATGTCGCCGCCCAGATCGCCCCGCTGCTCCATGGCACCATAGTGTTGGTCCATGGCGTTGGGATAATCGATCTTCAGTGACAGGTGATAGAGGCTGTTGGGATTGGCCGCTTCGATGCGATATACCCCCTCCGGCACCAGGAAATCGCCCTGGCGCATCTTCGGTCGCAAGCTGCCACTGGCCTCCAGAATAGGGTAGCTGCGCAGCTCCCCCCATTGGCCATCGGCACCTTGCAGCCACACCTCCATGCGGCGGTCAGCTTTGATCGCCACCAGCTTCATCGCCACCGGTTTAAAGCCTTCGGGCAGGGTGGCAAAGAAGGGGGCGAGACGCTGTCGGGCATCGGGGCCATAGGTACGCAAAACCTGCTCAACGGTGCGGTCGGTTGACTGACTCCAGGCGGGTTGTGCCAGCAACAGGCACAGCAGAATGAACAGCAGGGGTTGGACCACAGGGCCTCCTTTTATTGTTTGGCGCTGGAGTGTTCCACAGGAGTCACGGCGGATCAATCGTTCAATTTCTCTGCGCTATTGAACAAGTTTGCACAAAAAAGCCCGCGTCTGCGGGCTTTTTTGTTATTTAAAAGTGGCTTACGGCTGCTGGCGAGTGGTGGCCAGTACGATCTCGCGAATGCACACATTTTGAGGTTGCGCATAGGCGTACTGGATGGCGTTGGCCACATCCTGGGCGGCGAGCACACCGCCCATGTCGGTTTTCCAGTCGTCGTAACCGGCCTTGATGTCGTCGCTGGTGGTGTGGCTGAGCAGTTCGGTCTCCACCGCACCCGGAGCGATGGTGATCACCCGCACGTCGTCCATCGCCACCTCTTCGCGGATGTTCTCCGACATGGCGTGGACCGCAAACTTGGTGCCGCAGTAGGCGGCGTGGTTGGGGAAGGTTTTGCGGCCGGCAATGGAGCTGACGTTGATGATGGTGCCGCGCTTACGCTGGCGCATACCGGCCAGTACCGCGTGGATGCCGTTGAGCAGGCCCATCACGTTGACGTCGAACATCTGCTGCCATTCGGCCGGGTTCTGCTCGTGGGCCTGGCCCAGCAGCATCACGCCGGCGTTGTTGATCAGCGCGTCCACCGGGCCGTACTGGGCTTCCGCCTCGGCGATGGCGGCGGCCATGGCGGCACCGTCGGTGATGTCGACCTGGCGACACAGGGTGTTGGGCAGCGCCAGAGCCTGCAGACGCTCAAGACGGCGGGCGATCAGCAGCAGCGGGTGGCCAGCGGCAGACAGGGTACGGGCAGTGGCTTCACCAATGCCGGAGCTGGCACCGGTAATCACGATCAGGGGCTTGGACATGGGGCTCTCCAGTGTGTCAGAGGGGCGGTGAAAACCGCGATGGGCGCACTATAGAGAGCCTAGACATTGGGATAAAATATTATCTTTCTGGAACAGTGATAGGTTTTATCTATGGATCTGCGTCGCCTCCGTGCCTTTGTGGCCGTATTTGAGACCGGCAATATGACCGCCGCCGCCGAGCGCTGCTTTGTGACCCAGCCGTCGTTGTCCAGCGCCATCAAGCAGCTGGAACAGGAGTTGGGCACCGAACTGTTCATCCGCCACAAGCGTGGCGTTGACCTGACCGACAGTGCCCACCAGCTCTATCCTCTGGCCCGCCAGGTACTGGCCCAAGCGGAGCAGTTGCCCAAGTTGTTCCAAAGTCGGCAACGTCGGCTGAAGCTGGGGGTGGCCAATTTTCACGACATCAGCCCCAGTCAGCTGGCCGGGTTCCTGCGCCGCGCCCAGCAGGCGGAACCCCGCCTTGAACTGTCGTTGATGGACCATGACGCTCCCGGCTGGGATGCGCGCATCACCCTGGATGTGTTTAAGCGTCCCCAGGATCTGTTCCTGCCGCTGTGGGAGGAGGATTACCGCCTGTGTGTGCCGAACGACCACGCGCTGGCGGAGCAGGAGAGCGTCAGTATTGCCCAGCTGGATGACTACCCCTTTATCGAGTGCGCCGCCTGCGAAGCCCATCAGCAAACCCTAAGCCTGTTGGCCAGTGCCGGTTTCTCGGTGGATTTGGTGGCCAAGGCCACCCATAAGACTCAGGTGCGGCACCTGGTGGAGGCGGGGGTGGGGATCTCGTTCCTGCCCAGTGGCGTGCTGGAGGGGAGTCGGGTGTTGAAGGCGGTACCGCTGGCGGCGCCGCGGATGTTCCGGCGTATTGGTTTGTGTGTGGAAGCCGACCGGGCGGACAGTGAAGCCCTGTCCGCCCTGTTAGCAGTAGCGCGCCAGGGTTAACTGGCGCTGCGGCTGGGCGCCAGGCGGGCGCGCAGCTTGGGCCCCAACTGCTGTACCAGCAGGCCGCACACGATCAAAGCCAGGCCGAGGAAGGTGGCCGGGGCGATCTGTTCACCCAGGAAGGTGGAGATAAAGAACAGCGACAGGAACGGTCCCAGAAACACCAGATTGGTCAGCGGTGCGGTCTGTTCGGCGGTGCGCATCGCCTTAAGCCACAGCACAAAGGTAAAGCCCATCTCGAACAGGCCCACGTAGGTGGCTCCGGCCAGTCCCTGCCAGCTGGGCAGCGCCAGTTCACCGCGCCAGGCACAGACGGCCACGATAAAGGGCAGACCGATAAGGAAGCTGAGCAGCAGGCTGATCACCGGGTCGCCTTTGTCGCGGGTGTTGACGATCCAGTACAGCGACCAGAGCAGGGTCGACAGCAGCGCCAGCGCAACCCCCACCGGGCGCTCAAACTCCAGTGCCATCAAATCACCGCCGGTGGCGATCACCACCACGCCAAAGTAGGCCAGCAGCGCTGCGCCGACGTCCCAGCCCCGCAGTTTCTGTCCCAGCATGGGCACCGCCAACAGGCTCAGCAGAATCGCCCAGGTGTAGTTGAGTGGTTGAGCCTGCTGGGCTGGCAGCATGTCGTAGGCAGCAAACAGCACCAGGTAATAGAGGAAGGGGTTGAGCAAACCGCTTTGCAGGTAGATCAGCGGATGGGTCATAAACTGGCCCTTAAGGCGGGACAGTTTGCCCTGCACCCCGAGGATCAGGGCCAAGACCAGGGTGGATGCGATGGACGCAAACAGCAAAAGCTGGGCAGGCGTCATCTCCGCTAGGGACAGCTTGAATGCCGTCGCCACGGTAGACCACAACAGCACGGCGCCAATGCCGTAACTCATCGCGCGGGCTTGGTTTTTAACCATTTCGAACCGCTCACTCGAACAACATGGTGGGAATTGTAGAAAGTATACTATTTCAGCAAGTTGGACTCGAGATGAAATTTTGACGTCTGCCCCTTGAAAACGTGCGCTGGCTCCCCCATTTCGTTTTCCAGTTGCGGGGCAGCCAAAAATTTTTGGAATTGGCCCCTTGAAAGGGGCAACCCCTGGCCCCAAATCCCAGTTAACAGTGAATAACCACATCGGTTTCAAGTTTTATTTGGAGGCTCTACGATGGGCAAGATCATCGGTATTGACCTGGGTACCACCAACTCTTGTGTGGCCATTCTGGATGGTGAAAAACCTCGCGTAATTGAGAACGCTGAGGGTGACCGCACCACTCCTTCTATTATCGCGTACACCGATAACGAAACCCTGGTGGGTCAGCCTGCCAAGCGTCAGGCCGTGACTAACCCCCACAACACCCTGTTCGCCATCAAGCGTTTGATCGGCCGCCGCTTCAAAGACGAAGTGGTTCAGCGTGACATCGGCATCATGCCGTTCAAGATCGTTGAAGCCGACAATGGCGACGCGTGGGTAGAAGCCAAAGGCCAGAAGATGGCGGCGCCGCAGGTGTCTGCTGAAGTGCTGAAGAAGATGAAGAAAACCGCCGAGGATTACCTGGGCGAAGAGGTGACTGAAGCGGTAATTACCGTTCCGGCCTACTTCAACGACTCTCAGCGTCAGGCCACCAAAGACGCAGGCCGCATCGCCGGTCTGAACGTTAAGCGCATCATCAACGAGCCGACCGCCGCTGCACTGGCGTACGGCATGGACAAGCGCCAGGGCGATAACGTGATTGCGGTATACGACCTGGGCGGTGGTACTTTCGACATCTCCATCATCGAGATCGATGAGGTGGATGGCGAGCACACCTTCGAAGTACTGGCCACCAACGGTGACACTCACCTGGGTGGTGAAGACTTCGACAACCGCCTGATCAACTACCTGGTTGACGAGTTCAAGAAAGAGCAGGGCATCGACCTGAAAAACGATCCGCTGGCGATGCAGCGTCTGAAAGAAGCCGCTGAAAAAGCCAAGATCGAGCTGTCCTCTGCTCAGCAGACCGAAGTGAACCTGCCGTACGTGACTGCAGACGCGACCGGTCCGAAGCACATGAACATCAAGGTGACCCGCGCCAAGCTGGAAGCCCTGGTTGAGGACCTGATCCTGCGCTCCCTGGAGCCGCTGAAAGTGGCCCTGCAGGACGCGGACCTGTCCGTATCCGACATCAACGACGTGATTCTGGTGGGTGGTCAAACCCGTATGCCGAAAGTACAGCAAGCCGTTGCTGACTTCTTTGGCAAAGAGCCGCGTAAGGACGTGAACCCGGATGAAGCCGTTGCCATGGGTGCGGCGATTCAGGGTGGCGTACTGTCCGGTGACGTGAAAGACGTACTGCTGCTGGACGTGACTCCGCTGTCCCTGGGTATCGAAACCATGGGTGGCGTGATGACCGCGCTGATCGAGAAGAACACCACCATCCCGACTAAGAAGTCTCAGGTGTTCTCCACTGCGGAAGACAACCAGTCTGCGGTAACCATTCACGTGCTGCAGGGTGAGCGTAAGCAAGCCAGCGCCAACAAGTCTCTGGGTCAGTTCAACCTGGAAGGCATCCAGCCGGCTCCGCGTGGTCTGCCGCAGATTGAAGTGGCGTTCGACATCGATGCCGACGGTATCCTGCACGTGTCTGCCACCGACAAGAACACCGGCAAAGAGCAGAAGATCACCATCCAGGCCTCTTCCGGTCTGTCCGATGACGAGATCAACAAGATGGTGAACGAAGCCGAAGCGCACGCTGAGGAAGATAAGAAGTTCGAAGAACTGGTGCAGGCCCGCAACCAGGCTGACGGTCTGGCTCACGCCACCCGCAAGCAGGTTGAGGAAGCTGGCGAAGCCCTGCCCGCAGAAGACAAAGCCAAGATCGAAGAAGCGGTCCAGGCGGTGGAAGAAGCGGTGAAAGGCAGCGACAAAGACGCCATCGAAGCCAAGACCCAGGAGCTGATCCAAGCCTCTGCTAAGCTGATGGAAATCGCTCAGCAGAAAGCCCAGGCCCAAGGCCAGGGTGAAGGTGAAGCCCAACAGCAGAAGCCCGCCGATGACGTGGTAGATGCTGAGTTCGAAGAAGTGAAAGACGACAAGAAATAAGTCTTTTCGCACTGAGACTGCACAGCAAGCGGGCGACCGGCCATCCCGGCCGCCCGCTTTCGTATTAAAAAAGAAGACGGCGATCTGACATGTCAAAACGTGATTACTACGAAGTGCTGGGAGTGGGCCGGGACGCCAGCGAACGGGACATCAAAAAGGCCTACAAGCGCCTGGCGATGAAGTACCACCCGGACCGCAACCCTGGTGATGCCGCAGCGGAAGCCTCCTTTAAAGAGGTGAAAGAAGCCTACGAGATCCTCGCTGACGAGCAGAAGCGTGCGGCCTATGACCAGTTTGGTCATGCCGGCGTGGACCCGAACCGCGGTGGTGGCGGCTTTGGCGGTGGCGCAGACTTCGGCGACATCTTTGGCGACGTGTTTGGCGACATCTTTGGTGGCCGCCGTGGCGGTCGTCAGCAAGCGCGCAGCGGTGCTGACCTGCGTTACAACCTGGAGCTGACTCTGGAAGAGGCGGTGAAAGGTTGTAAGAAAGAGCTGAAGATCCCCTCACTGGTGGGTTGTGAAACCTGTCATGGCAGCGGCGCCAAGCCGGGCACCAGTGCCAACACCTGTGGCACCTGTCACGGTACCGGCCAGGTGCAGATGCGTCAGGGCTTCTTCGCGGTTCAGCAAACCTGTCCGAGCTGTGGTGGCCGAGGCAAGGTGATCACCGACCCCTGCACCAGCTGTCGTGGCCAGGGCCGGGTTGAGAAGACCAAGACCCTGTCTGTGACCATTCCGGCTGGTGTCGACACCGGTGACCGCATCCGCCTGGCGGGTGAGGGCGAAGCCGGTGAAATGGGCGCCCCGGCTGGTGACCTGTACGTTCAGGTGCACATCAAGGAGCACCCGATCTTCGTCCGCGATGGCAACAACCTCTACTGCGAAGTGCCGATCTCCTTTGCCAACGCGGCACTGGGCGGCGAGATTGAGGTGCCGACTCTGGATGGGCGCGTGGTGCTGAAAGTGCCGGCGGAAACCCAGACCGGCCGCATGTTCCGTCTGCGCGGTAAAGGCGTGAAGTCGGTCCGCAGCCACGCGGTAGGCGACCTGGTATGCAAGGTGATCATCGAAACTCCGGTGAACCTGACCGAGCGCCAGAAAGAGCTGCTGCGTGAGTTGGATGAGACCTGCGCCGCCTCCGCCAAGCGCCACAAGCCCAAGGCGGAAGGGTTCTTCGACGGCGTGAAGAAGTTCTTCGACGACCTCACCAGCTAAGCCGAACCCCGTTCGATCAAAGCCACCCAATCGGGTGGCTTTTTCTTTCTGTTACAGAATGATAACGTGGCTGGTCAAATTGAAAGCGAACAGGGAGTTCGACAATGAAGCCATGGATGCTATTGGCATTGATGTTGGTGTCTGCTGTGGGCTGGAGTGCCCCGCAGGAGATTGAAACCTTCAGCCGCAACAGCCAGTTTCAGGGGGTGAAGATCTCCCCGGATGGCGGTCATCTGGCGGTGCTGATGCCGGTAGAAGGCAAAAACGTGTTGGCCATTCTGGACGCCAAGACGATGCAAACCACCTATGTGGCCCGTTTCCCCGGCAACAAGCAGGTGGGCGACTATCACTGGGTCAATGATGAACGGGTCATCATTGAGCTGCAGTTTTTTAAGGGCTGGTTTGCGCAGCCAATGTCGGCGGGTGAATGGTATGCGGTGAACGTGGATGGCTCCCGCGCCCGCAATGTGTTTGGTTATCAGGCCGGCGGCTCTACCGGCAGTCGCATCTCCCGTGCTCAGTCCACCTACGGCTACGGCACCATCGTCGATCTGTTGCCAGACGATAAGAAACACATCCTTATCAGCTCCACCCCATTCAGCCGCTCCGGTGATACCAAGCCTCAATTGCTGAAACTGAACGTCTATACCGGCAAGACCCGCAAAGCGGGGTACTCACCGGTCGCACGAGGCCAGTTCCTGACCGACCACAATGGCGATCCCCGCTTTGTCACCGGGGTGACCAGCCGCGGCGTCCTCCAGATCTTCTACCGCAAAAAAGCGGGCGACGACTGGGCGCTGTTCTATGAAAACGAGAATGCCAGTTTGGAGCTGTCACCGTTGGCCTTTGCCAGCGACAGTGAGGTGTACATCGAGGCGGCGGACGATGCGCCAACAAACGGCGTGTTTAAGCTCGATCTGGAAAGCGGTGAGCGCACCCTGGTGTATCGGGACAAGGTAGCCGACCCCAGCCATTACTGGTTCAGTGCCGATGGTCGTCACCTTTATGCACTGGAAGTCGCTCCGGACTATCCGGAATACGTGTTTGTTGATAAGGCACGTCCGGAATCGGCGCTGCTGAAGGGCCTCCTGGGAGCATTACCGGGCAACCAGGTGCGGATTGCCAGCCAGACCGAGGACGGCAGTAAAGCGGTGGTGTTTGCTTTCAGTGATCGCAATCCCGGTACCTACTACCTGTATGACGAAGCTGATGGCTCACTTCAGGTGTTGTTGCAAACCCGCCCCTGGGTGGACGCGGAAAAATCCGCGGAGATGACTCCCATTGAGTTTACCGCCCGCGACGGCACACTGATTCGGGGTTACCTGACCCTGCCGGCGGGTCGTGAAGCCAAGAACCTGCCGATGGTGGTGAACCCCCATGGCGGACCTCATGGGGTGAGGGACTGGTGGGGTTACAACGCGGAAGCCCAACTGCTGGCGGATCGTGGCATCGCCGTCCTGCAGGTCAATTTCCGGGGTTCCGGTGGCTACGGCAGTGCTTTCCAGTCAGCAGGCTATAAGCGTTGGGGCAGCGACATCCAGTACGACATCATCGATGCCACCCGCTATGTGATTGATCAGGGCATCGCCGATAAGTCCCGGGTCTGCATCTATGGCGCCAGCTTTGGCGGCTACTCCGCGCTGCAGAGTGCCATCATCGAACCGGACATGTTTGCCTGCTCCGTGGGTTTTGTCGGGATTTATGATCTGCCACTGATGTTTGAAGAGGGCGATACCACGGAAACTGAGTATGGCCTTCGAATCCTTGATAAGTACCTAGGCAATGACGAGGCGCAACTAAAAGCCTTTAGCCCGGTCTACCATGTCGATAAACTGAAAGCGCCGGTGTTGTTGATTCACGGCGAAGAGGATGAGCGCGCCCCCATTGAACACGCCGAGCGACTGAAAGCGGCGCTGGAGGCCAAGCAACACAGCCTGCAATGGGTGGTGATGGATAAGGAGGGCCACGGGTTCTACAACGAGGACAATCGTACCGAGATGTATGAAACTCTGCTGGGCTTCCTTGAGACTCACCTGAAACTGTAACGGTAGAGGTAATAGGTCATTTCTATGCGTATCCTGGCGATGGTTGCCATGGTGCTGGCACTGGTCAGTTGCACCAACCAGAAGTCTCCCACCGGTCGTGGGCAGATGCTGATGTATTCCCAGGCCGAGATGCGTGAGCTGGGGGCCCAGTCGTTTGCCCAGATTAAGCAGCAGGAGAAAGCGTCGACGGACCGTGCCATCAACGCCTACGTGCGCTGTGTGGCCGACGCGGTCACCGACCCGGCCCTGCTGGCCACCATCGACCCAACCCAGCAGGAAACCTGGGAAGTGGTGGTGTTTGAGTCGGACCAGGTGAACGCTTTTGCCCTCCCTGGTGGCCACATCGGGGTGTACACCGGCCTGCTGAATGTGGCCAAAACGCCGGACCAGCTTGCCACCGTGCTGGGCCATGAAGTGGCCCACGTGCTGGCGGACCACGGTAATGAGCAGGTGTCGCGGGCGCAGATGACCAACGCCGGGCTGGAGATTGTTCAGATCGCTCTCGGTGCCAGTGGTACCGAGAATCAGGACCTGATCATGGCGGGCCTGGGCCTGGGGGCACAGGTGGGCATCGCCCTGCCGTTTGGCCGTCAGCAGGAGAGCGAAGCCGATGTGGTGGGGCTGGAACTGATGGCCAAGGCGGGCTTTGATCCCGCAGCCAGCGTGGAGCTGTGGCGCAATATGGCCCGGGCCAGTGGCGGAGCACCGCCGGAGCTGCTGTCGACTCACCCCTCCCACGGCACCCGCATTGAAGACCTGCAGAACCTGCAGGGCAAGGCCGGGCAGTGGTATCAGCAAGCCCGGGCCGAAGGTCGGGCGCCGGGCTGTCGAGTCCCGCGCTGAAGGGTGGTACACTGCCCCCTCGTTATAAAGACAACACTACAGGAACGCATAATGACCTTTGATTCTGTTGAACAGAAAGTAAGCTACGGTGTAGGCCGTCAGATGGGCGAGCAGCTGGCTGGTAACAGCTTCGACGGCGTGGATATCGCCGCAGTACAAGCTGGCCTGGCTGACGCCTTTGCCGGCCAGCCGAGCGCGGTACCGGGTGCGGAGCTGCAGGAAGCTTTCGCCATCATCTCCCAGCGCCTGGCTGAAGCCCAGGAAGCCAAGGCCAAGGCCGCGGCTGCCGAAGGTGAAGCGTTCCTGGCTGAAAATGCCCAGCGCGAAGGTGTGCAGGTGACCGCTTCTGGTCTGCAGTATGAAGTTCTGGCTCAGGGCGAAGGCGACAAGCCTGGCCTGCAGGACACCGTACGCTGCCACTACCACGGTATGTTCACCGACGGTCGCGTGTTCGACAGCTCCGTAGAGCGTGGCGAGCCGGCGGAATTCCCGGTAAGCGGCGTTATCGCAGGCTGGACCGAAGCTCTGCAACTGATGAACCCGGGCACCAAGCTGAAGCTGTACATCCCGCACCAGCTGGCCTACGGCGAGCGCGGTGCTGGCGGCGCCATCCCGCCGTTCTCCGCTCTGGTATTCGAAGTGGAGCTGCTGGCCATCGTTTAAGGCCAACCAACCCATAAACAAAAGGAAGCTTCGGCTTCCTTTTTTGTTGCCGGTAAAGCCGATATAGTGCCCGACGTCACAGTCTGTTTAGTTGAGGAGTAATGCCGTGGACGCGATTCGAGTCGCCATCACCGGGGCCAGTGGCCGCATGGGCCGAACCCTGATTGAAGCCGCCATCGACAACGATGGGATTGAGCTTGGCGCTGCCATCGAGCGGCCCGGTTCAACCCTGATGGGGGTGGACGCTGGTGAGCTGGTGGCCCGCGGCAAACTGGGCGTGTCCCTGGTGGACAGCATCGACAAGGTGATGGACCAGTTCGATGTGCTGATCGATTTCACCTCGCCGGAATCCAGCCTGGAATTTCTGGCCAAGTGCCAGGCCAACGGCAAGGCGGTGGTGATTGGTACCACCGGCTTCAGTGACGAACAGAAAGCGCAAATCGCCGAAGTTGCCCAGGGGTTGCCGGTGGTGTTGGCCCCCAATATGGCAGTGGGCGTGAACCTGATGTTCAAACTGCTGGAGGTGGCGGCCGAAGTGATGGGCCACTACACCGACATTGAGATCATTGAAGGTCACCACCGCTACAAGAAGGACGCACCGTCCGGCACTGCGCTGAAGATGGGCGAGGTGATTGCTGACACCCTGAAGCGTGATCTGAAAACCTGCGCCATCTATGGCCGTGAGGGGATCACCGGTGAGCGCGAGCGCGACACCATCGCCTTCTCCACCATTCGTGCTGGCGACATTGTCGGTGAACACACCGCCCTGTTTGCTGATATCGGTGAGCGACTGGAGATCACCCATAAGGCGTCCAGCCGCATGACCTTTGCCAACGGCGCCATGCGAGCGGCCCGCTTCCTGGCTCAGCAGCCGGTGGGGTTGTATGACATGCAGCAGGTGCTGGGACTGAAGGCATGAAACAAAAAGGCCCGCAGAATGCGGGCCTTTTTGTTGAGTAAATCTATAGTCAAAACCGGATCCGACTGGTATACTGCGCGGAATTTGCCAAAAATTCCTATTTTCGGGATTCCGGTAAGTGACCCTACAGCTTTAAATGGCTAAGAATTAACAACTTATAATTATTTCTGGTGGGAGGTCAAGTTGAATAAAACTGCCCTGTTAGTGCTCCAGGATGGCACCGTTTTCCGTGGTAAAGCCATAGGAGCGAACGGTTCATCCGTCGGAGAAGTCGTTTTTAACACTTCCATGACCGGCTATCAAGAAATCCTGACCGATCCCTCCTATTCCCGACAAATCGTTACCCTCACTTATCCTCATATTGGCAATACCGGCACCAACGCCGAAGACACTGAATCCTCCGCGATTCATGCTATGGGCCTCGTGATTCGCGATCTCCCCGCCCTGGCTTCCAACTTCCGTAATGAAGAAACCCTGTCCGAATACCTCAAGCGCCACAACGTTGTGGGCATCGCTGACATCGACACCCGTAAGCTGACCCGTATCCTGCGCGAGAAAGGCGCACAGGCCGGCTGCATTCTGGTGGGCGAAGACAACGACGCCAACATCGCCGATGCGCTGGGTATGGCACAGGCGTTCCCGGGTCTGAAAGGGATGGACCTGGCTAAGGAAGTGACCGTGTCTGAGTCATACAGCTGGCGTCAAGGCAGCTGGAAGCTGGTCGGTGGCCTGCCTTCAGATACCCCGTCTGAGGCACTGAAGTACAAAGTGGTGGCGTACGACTACGGCGTGAAGCAGAACATCCTGCGCATGCTGGTGGATCGCGGTTGTGACGTGACAGTAGTGCCGGCCCAGACTCCGGCTTCCGAAGTGCTGGCGATGAATCCGGATGGGGTGTTCCTGTCCAACGGCCCGGGTGACCCGGAGCCCTGTGATTACGCCATCGCGGCGATCACCGAGATCCTGAACACTGAGATTCCGGTATTCGGCATCTGTCTTGGCCACCAGCTGCTGGCCCTGGCCTCCGGCGCCAAGACGGAAAAGATGAAGTTCGGCCACCACGGTGGTAACCACCCGGTTCAGGATCTGGACCGCAACACCGTGATGATCACCGCCCAGAACCACGGTTTTGCCGTGGAGGAAGCGACTCTGCCGAGCAACCTGCGCGCCACCCACAAGAGTCTGTTCGATGGTTCCCTGCAGGGCATCCACCGTACCGATAAGCCGGCGTTCTCCTTCCAGGGCCACCCGGAAGCGAGCCCGGGCCCGCACGACGCTGCCCCGCTGTTCGATCACTTCATCGAACTGATGGATGAGTTCAAGGCCAAGTAAGCACAGAGAAGAATAACGATGCCGAAACGTACAGACATTCAAAGCATTCTTATCCTGGGCGCTGGCCCGATCGTGATTGGCCAGGCCTGTGAGTTTGACTACTCCGGTGCCCAGGCGTGTAAAGCCCTGCGTGAAGAGGGTTACCGGGTCATCCTGGTGAACTCCAACCCGGCTACCATCATGACCGACCCGGAGATGGCCGATGCCACTTACATCGAGCCGATCCACTGGGAAGTGGTCCGCAACATTATCGCCAAAGAGCGCCCGGACGCCATCCTGCCCACCATGGGCGGCCAGACCGCACTGAACTGTGCGCTGGAGCTGGAGAAGCACGGCGTACTGGCTGAGTTCGGTGTTGAGATGATCGGCGCCACCGCCGACGCCATCGACAAGGCAGAAGACCGCGCCCGCTTCGACAAAGCGATGAAATCCATCGGACTGGAGTGTCCGCGTGCGGGCATCGCCCACTCCATGGAAGACGCGCACAAGGTACTGGATCAGGTCGGCTTCCCCTGCATCATCCGTCCCTCCTTCACCATGGGTGGCACCGGCGGCGGTATCGCCTACAACATCGAAGAGTTCGAAGAGATCTGTACCCGTGGCCTGGACCTGTCTCCGACCAACGAGCTGCTGATTGACGAATCCCTGATCGGCTGGAAAGAGTACGAGATGGAAGTGGTTCGCGACAAAGCGGACAACTGCATCATCGTCTGTGCCATCGAAAACTTCGACCCGATGGGCGTGCACACCGGTGACTCCATCACCGTGGCACCGGCACAGACCCTGACCGACAAGGAATACCAGCTGATGCGTAACGCCTCCATGGCGGTACTGCGTGAAATCGGCGTGGAAACCGGCGGTTCTAACGTGCAGTTCGGTGTGAACCCGAAAGATGGCCGCATGGTCATCATCGAGATGAACCCGCGGGTGTCCCGTTCCTCCGCTCTGGCGTCCAAGGCGACCGGCTTCCCGATCGCCAAGATCGCCGCCAAGCTGGCGGTCGGCTTTACCCTGGATGAGCTGTCCAACGACATCACCGGTGGTGCGACTCCGGCTTCCTTCGAGCCGTCCATCGACTACGTGGTCACCAAGATCCCGCGCTTTAACTTCGAGAAGTTTGCTGGCGCCAATGACCGTCTGACCACTCAGATGAAGTCCGTGGGCGAAGTGATGGCGATTGGCCGTACCTTCCAGGAGTCCATGCAGAAAGCCCTGCGCGGTCTGGAAACCGGCAAAACCGGTTTTGACCCCATCGTTGACGTGAACGAGCCGGAAGCGCTGGCCAAGATCCGCTACGAGCTGCAGGACGTGGGCGCTGAGCGTCCGTGGTACATCGCTGATGCCTTCCGCGCTGGCCTGTCCATGGAAGCGGTGTTCAAGATCACCAACATCGACCCCTGGTTCCTGGTTCAGATTGAAGAGCTGGTGAAGCTGGAAGAGCAGGTGAAAGAGGGCGGCTGGGCCTGCCTGAACGCCGACTTCCTGCGGACCCTGAAGCGCAAAGGCTTCTCCGATGCCCGCCTGGCTACCCTGCTGGGTGTGTCCGAGAGCGAAGTGCGCAAGCTGCGTCACAAGTTTGAGCTGTTCCCGGTCTACAAGCGCGTGGACACCTGTGCCGCGGAATTCGCCACCGACACCGCTTACATGTACTCCACCTACGAGGAGGAGTGTGAAGCGAACCCGTCCGATAAGGACAAGATCATGGTGATCGGCGGTGGCCCGAACCGCATTGGCCAGGGCATCGAGTTCGATTACTGCTGTGTGCACGCGGCACTGGCGATGCGCGAAGACGGTTACGAGACCATCATGGTCAACTGTAACCCGGAAACCGTATCCACCGACTACGACACCTCCGACCGTCTCTACTTCGAGCCGGTGACTCTGGAAGACGTACTGGAGATCGTTCGCGTTGAACAGCCCAAGGGCGTCATCGTGCAGTACGGCGGTCAGACTCCGCTGAAACTGGCTCGTGCCCTGGAAGCTGCCGGTGTGCCGATCATCGGTACCTCTCCGGACGCCATCGACCGCGCTGAAGACCGTGAGCGTTTCCAGCAGGCAGTTGAACGCCTGGGTCTGAAGCAGCCGGAAAACAGCACCGTTACCGCGCTGGAGCAGGCGGTTCGCGATGCAGAGCGCATCGGTTACCCGCTGGTGGTTCGTCCGTCTTACGTACTGGGCGGCCGTGCCATGGAGATCGTGTACGACGAGCAGGACCTGCGCCGTTACTTTAACGAAGCGGTCAGCGTGTCCAACGAGTCTCCGGTATTGCTGGACCGCTTCCTGGACGACGCCACTGAGGTGGACGTGGACGCCGTCTGCGACGGCACCGACGTGGTGATCGGCGGCATCATGGAGCACATTGAGCAAGCAGGCGTTCACTCCGGTGACTCCGGCTGCTCCTTGCCTCCTTACACCCTGAGTGCGGCCATCCAGGACGAGATGCGCGAGCAGGTTCGTAAGCTGGCGCTGGAGCTGGGCGTAATCGGCCTGATGAACGTGCAGTTCGCGGTGAAGGACAACGTGATCTACCTGATTGAGGTAAACCCGCGTGCCGCCCGTACCGTGCCGTTCGTCTCTAAAGCCACCGGCGTGCCGCTGGCCAAGATCGCCGCGCGCGTCATGGCCGGTAAGAGCCTGCAGGAGCAGAACTTCACCCAGGAAGTGATTCCGCCGTACTACTCCGTCAAGGAAGTGGTGCTGCCGTTCAACAAGTTCCCGGGTGTGGATCCGCTGCTGGGTCCGGAGATGCGTTCCACCGGTGAGGTGATGGGCGTGGGTGACACCTTTGCCGAGGCGTACGCCAAGGCTCAGTTGGGTGCCATCAAGGATGTGCCGAAGAACGGCCGTGCCCTGCTGTCCGTGCGCAACGGCGACAAACGTCGCGCGGTTGACCTGGCGCAGAAGCTGATTGAGCTGGGCTATGAGCTGGACGCTACCCACGGCACCGCTGTGGCACTGGGCGAAGCGGGTATTAACCCGCGCCTGGTGAACAAGGTGCACGAAGGTCGTCCGCACATTCTGGACCGCATCAAGAACGGCGAATACAGCTACATCGTGAACACCACCGAGGGTCGTCAGGCCATCGAGGATTCCCGTCAGCTGCGCCGCGGTGCTCTGCAGCACAAGGTGAACTACACCACCACCATGAACGCGGCCTTCGCGTCCTGCATGGCGCACACTGCGGACGACCGCAGCAACGTGACCTCGGTGCAGGAGCTGCACAAGCGCAGCCTCGGCTAAGCCCGGGCTCGCGCTCAGGCTCGGTGGATTGCCGAGTCTGAACCGCACCACAACAAAACGCCGGACGGGATGACCCGCCGGCGTTTTGCTATTACAATCGGGAACAAAGGTGACATTCCCGACTTTCCCTAACGCGCCCGACACGTTCAGCCCAGGCTGGACGGGGCGTGTTTTTGCTGGAGAAAAAGAAGACTATGAGTCAGGTACCCATGACCGTTCGTGGCGCAGAACTGCTGCGCGAAGAACTGGATTATCTTAAGCACACCCGTCGCCCCAAGATCACCGAAGCGATTGCCGCTGCCCGTGAACTGGGTGACCTGAAAGAGAACGCCGAGTACCACGCTGCCCGTGAAGAGCAGGGTTTGACCGAAGCGCGCATCCGCGACATCGAGAGCAAACTGTCCGTGGCGCAGATCATCGACGTCACCAAGATCCCGAACAACGGCCGCATCATCTTTGGTGCGACCGCGACTCTGCTCAATGTAGAGAGTGATCAGGAAGTGACCTACCGCATCGTGGGTGATGACGAAGCGGACCTGAAAGCGGGTCTGATCTCCGTGAACTCCCCGATTGCGCGCGCCATGATCGGCAAAGAGCTCGACGATGTACTGGTGGTGAAAGCCCCATCCGGCGACATCGAGTACGAAGTGGTCGAGGTTAAATACCTCTGATCCCTCAGGCCACAAAAAAGCCGCCCCGAGGGCGGCTTTTTTGATGGCTTACTTGGCTTTCGGCAGCTCGATCTTTGGCTGTTTGGAAGGCCGGTACAGCACCTGGATATGGCCAATCACCTGAACCTCGGTGGCTCCGGTTTCGCGAGCGATGGCGTCCATAATGGCGCGCTTCATTTCGCGGTCTTCAGTGGCGGCTTTCACCTTGATCAGTTCATGGTGATCCAGCGCCTGTTCGATCTCGGCCAGAACCCCTTCGGTCAGGCCGTTGGCACCGAGCAGCACGACCGGGCGCAGGCTGTGGGCCAGCCCTTTCAGGTACTGCTTTTGCTTATTGGTCAGTTGCGTCATCAGGCACTCTTTTTGACGTGGTGGACTTGAAAAGCGCGTATTCTAACGCCATCTATAGCCTAATACTAATGGTAGCGGTCGTGAATCGGCCAGATACCCTGAATCCTCGGAGAGATTCCCGGCGGCATGACTAAGAAAAAACACAGTGCCAGTTCCAAACGCTGGTTGACCGAGCACTTTGACGACCAGTACGTAAAAAAAGCCCAGAAGCAGGGCCTGCGTTCCCGTGCAGTGTTTAAACTGGAAGAGATCCAGGGCAAAGATCGCCTGCTGAAACCCGGCATGAAAGTGGTCGACCTCGGTGCCGCACCGGGAGGCTGGTCGCAGTACGCCACCGAACAGGTGGGTCAGGACGGCATGGTGATCGCTTGTGACATTTTACCGATGGACCCAATCGCCGGTGTCGACTTTCTGCAGGGTGACTTCCGTGAAGAAGCGGTGCTTAATGCATTGTTAACACACATCGGTGACGAGAAGGTCGACGTGGTGATGTCTGACATGGCGCCTAACTTCTCTGGAGCCGGTGCGGTGGACCAACCTCGCGCTATGTATCTGGTGGAGCTGGCCTTTGACATGTGCCACCAGGTGTTGAAGAAAAACGGCGCCTTTGTGGTCAAAGTGTTCCAGGGCGAAGGCTTCGATCAGTACCTGCAAGAAGTCCGTTCCGTGTTTGGCAACGTAAAGATCCGTAAACCCGACTCCTCCCGTGCCCGTTCGCGTGAGGTCTACATTGTGGCAAGCGGTTACAAAGGGTAAGCTAGCCCTGATAAACCAAGGAATATGCGAGGTCCCATACCTTGAGTGACATGGCAAAGAATCTGATCCTGTGGCTGGTGATTGCCGTGGTGCTGATGACGGTTTTCCAGGGGTATTCCCCATCGTCTCGTACCAACAATGCCATGGATTACGGCACCTTTATTAGTGCCATTAACGACGGACAGGTCGGCTCGGTGGAATTCCAGCCCGACGGCACCACCATCAAGGGTCAAACCCGAGGTGGTGAGAAGTTCGTTACCTACATGCCGATTTACGACGAAGATCTGATCAACGACCTGTACAAGCAGAACGTTCAGATTAAGAGCCTGCCGCCGGAGCAACCCAGCGTGCTGGCCCAAATCTTCATCTCCTGGTTCCCCATGCTGCTCCTTATCGGGGTGTGGATCTTCTTTATGCGTCAGATGCAGGGCGGTGGCGGTAAAGGCGCCATGTCCTTCGGCAAGAGCAAGGCCCGTCTGATGAGCGAAGACCAGATCAAAACCACCTTCGCAGATGTCGCTGGTTGTGACGAAGCGAAGGAAGAGGTGGCGGAACTGGTGGATTACCTGCGTGACCCGAGCAAATTCCAGAAGCTGGGCGGTAAGATCCCGACCGGTGTTCTGATGGTGGGTCCGCCGGGTACCGGTAAAACCCTGTTGGCCAAAGCCATTGCGGGTGAAGCCAAGGTTCCCTTCTTTACCATTTCTGGTTCTGACTTCGTTGAGATGTTCGTGGGTGTGGGCGCGTCCCGTGTCCGTGACATGTTCGACCAGGCCAAAAAATCCGCCCCCTGCATCATCTTTATCGATGAGATCGATGCGGTAGGTCGTCAGCGTGGCGCCGGTCTTGGCGGTGGTCACGATGAGCGTGAGCAGACCCTGAACCAGATGCTGGTTGAGATGGACGGCTTTGAAGGCAACGAAGGCATCATCGTCATCGCGGCCACCAACCGTCCGGACGTACTGGACCCGGCGCTGCTGCGTCCCGGCCGTTTTGACCGCCAGGTCACTGTGGGCCTGCCCGACGTTCGCGGTCGTGAACAGATCCTGAAAGTGCACATGCGCAAAGTGCCGCTGGCCGAAGGCGTGGATGCCGCCCTGATTGCACGGGGTACTCCGGGCTTCTCCGGTGCGGATCTGGCCAACCTGGTCAACGAAGCCGCCCTGTTTGCTGCTCGTGCCTCCAAGCGCCTGGTGGCGATGGAAGAGTTCGAGAAGGCCAAGGACAAGATCATGATGGGTGCGGAACGCCGCTCCATGGTGATGTCTGAGGACGAGAAGAAGATGACCGCGTACCACGAAGCGGGCCACGCCATCGTGGGTCGTATGGTGCCGGAGCATGACCCGGTCTATAAGGTCTCCATCATTCCTCGTGGTCGTGCTCTGGGTGTCACCATGTACCTGCCTGAGCAGGACCGCTGGAGCCACTCCAAGCAGCACCTGGAGTCGATGATCTCCAGTCTGTACGGTGGCCGGATTGCCGAACAGCTGATCTACGGTGATGACAAGGTCACCACCGGCGCCTCCAACGACATCGAACGCGCCACCGAGATCGCCCGTAAGATGGTGACTCAGTGGGGTCTGTCCGAGAAGCTGGGTCCGATGAACTACGCCGAAGAAGACGGTGAGGTGTTCCTGGGTCGCTCCATGGCCAAGGCCAGCCACATGTCTGACGAAACGGCGAAGATGATCGACGAAGAGGTGAAGGACTTTATCGACCGCAACTACCAGCGGGCGCGCACCATCCTGATTGAGAACATGGATATCCTCCACTCCATGACGGATGCGCTGATGAAGTACGAAACCATCGACGCCAAACAGATCGATGACCTGATGGAGCGTCGTCCGGTTCGCGCCCCTGCGGATTGGAACGACACCGATGCCGGCAACGGCAAGCCGACCGGTGGCGCCCCGGCTGATGACACCGAGACCAAGGTGGAAGAACCGGTCGCGGTAAAAGCCGACGCCAGCGCGGACAAGGGCAACGAAGCCCCGGCCAAGTAAGGCCGACCCTATCTAAAAACCCCGCATCGCGGGGTTTTTTGTTTGAGGATGCATAACCGATGAAGCTATCTACTGGCCAGCGCTCGCTGGACCTGTCTCAACCCCGCATCATGGGGATCGTCAACGTCACCCCCGATTCCTTCTCTGACGGCGGTCGTCATCATCAACGGGATGCGGCGGTGGCTCACGCCCTGATGTTGGTAGAGCAAGGCGCCACCATTCTCGATATCGGTGGGGAGTCCACCCGCCCCGGTGCGGCCGATGTGGCCCTGGCGGACGAGTTGTCCCGCACCATTCCGGTGATCGAAGCCCTGCGCGGCCGGATCGGTGACGAGGTGCTCATCTCCATCGACACCTCCAAAGCGGAAGTGATGCGCCAGGCGGTAGCGGCCGGGGCGGACTTGATCAATGATGTGCGTGCCCTGCGTGAGCCAGGGGCGTTGGAAGCGGCGGCAGAGACTGACGCCCTGGTGTGCCTGATGCACATGCAGGGGCAGCCACGCACCATGCAGCAGGAGCCTCACTACGAGGATCTGTTCGGCGAAGTCACCGACTTCCTGGCCGAACGGGTGGCGGCCTGTGAGCAGGCCGGTATCGGACGGGAGCGCCTTATTCTCGATCCCGGCTTTGGCTTTGGCAAAACCCAGCAGCACAACTACCGTTTGCTGGCTAACCTCGCCCCGCTGCAGGCGCTGGGATTGCCACTGTTGATCGGGCTGTCCCGTAAGCGGATGATTGGTGACCTGCTGAACCGCCCCATGGACCAGCGTGCCGTGGGCAGCGTGACCGCCTCGCTGCTGGCTGTCCAGCAGGGGGCCGAGCTGGTGCGGGTTCATGATGTGGCTGAGATGCGCGATGCCCTGATGGTGTGGCAGGCCACCCGAGCGCAGCAATGACGCTGTGGCGGGAAGGGGCAGTGAGCCTGCTCCCGCCATTGTTGCTAAAAACGAGGGATTTTCACTCGCATTGGGCAATGTTTCAGCGAACGCGCCTGTTGCTGACGAAAACTCGTTGAAGGGCCTTGTCAGTGATAGGCCAGTTCGATATTATCTCGCCCGCTTTCGAAGGAGATGCATATGGCCCTGAGACGCCCTATGGTGGCTGCCAACTGGAAAATGGATGGTAGTCAACAACTGGCGAACGAGCTGTTCGACAAGTTCAAGCAGCTTAAGGACGATTCCGTTGAGGTGGTCCTTTGTCCGCCCAGCATCTACTTGGATAGCGTGCAGAAGTTGCACGAGGCCAATCGCGAAGCGCTTTCCGATTGCCTGGTTCGACTGGGTGGCCAGAATCTGAGCCACCACGAATTCGGCGCCTATACCGGTGAAATCTCCGGTAAAATGCTTAAAGAATTCGGCTGCAGCTATGTTATCATCGGTCACTCCGAACGCCGTCGTATGTACGGAGAGACCAGCGATATCGTGGCGGATAAATTCGCCATGGCACAGAAGGTGGGATTGACTCCGATCCTCTGTGTGGGGGAGTCCCTTCCGGCTCGCGAAGCGAACCGCACCTTTGAGGTGATCGCCGGAGAGTTGGACGCCGTGATTAAGAAACACGGTACCCTGGCCTTCGATAACGCGGTAATTGCCTATGAGCCTCTTTGGGCCATTGGTACCGGTAAGAGCGCCACCCCTGAGCAAGCTCAGGAAGTGCACGCTTACATCCGTCGGCGTTTGTCTGAAGTGTCGCCCTATATCGGTGAGAACATTCGGATTCTCTACGGTGGCAGTGTGAAAGCCAGCAATGCGGCTGACCTGTTTGCCCAGCCGGATGTCGACGGTGGATTAGTCGGCGGTGCGAGTTTGAATGCCAGCGAGTTTACTACGCTGTGTCGCATCGCCTCAGAAGCGGAATGAGCGAAAAATGTTCGAGATTCTGATGGTTGTTTACCTGCTGGTGGCACTGGGCATTATTGGCCTGGTTCTGATTCAGCAGGGCCAGGGTGCAAGCATGGGTGCCTCTTTCGGTGCCGGCGCTTCCGCCACTCTGTTTGGTTCCAGTGGTTCAGGTAACTTCCTGACCCGTGCGACTGCCTTACTGGCAACCGCATTCTTCGTTCTGAGCCTGGTGCTGGGTCGCATGTCTGCCCACTCTGCCAAGCCGACCGAAGGTTGGGACGAAATCAATGTTCCTGTTGTGGAACAGCCCGCCGAGACTCAACCGTCTGGCGACGTGCCGAACTGAGCACGCTAAACAACAGTTAAACTCTGTGCCGAGGTGGTGGAATTGGTAGACACGCCATCTTGAGGGGGTGGTGAGCATTGCTCGTGCGGGTTCAAGTCCCGCTCTCGGCACCAATTTTTCGAAAGCTGGAGAGTCCAGTTTTCAGTCAAAATATTGCGTCAGGATAGCCACCCGGGTATACTGTCGCCGACTTTGACGCGGGGTGGAGCAGCCTGGTAGCTCGTCGGGCTCATAACCCGAAGGTCGTCGGTTCAAATCCGGCCCCCGCAACCACTTTCCAATGGCGCGATGCGCACCGGCCCCAAACGCTGCTCATTTGGGACTCGGAATTGGATTCGCCGGTATCGAAACCTGACTGCCCGGTTCTGATACCGCCTCGTGGCCAACAGGCCTTGTCATTTTGACAAAGAAACCGTGGCGAGGACGGTGGTGTGTCGCTAGCGACCACCGATGTGCACTGCACATCAGAACAGGGTACAGTCAACTTAAAGCCCCGTTTTCAACCGGGGTTTTTTGTTATCTGCACTCTTGGGTTGGCTATCCTAGATAGTCGGGTGACAGGGCTTTATAGCCCTTTTTTTGTTTTAGAGGGGAAACCCATGTCAACAATGGAACAGCGCCTGACTGAGATGCTGAGCGAGCCCGTTGAGGCGCTTGGTTACGAGCTGTGGGGTATTCAGTACGTCCGTGCTGGTAACCACTCCACTTTGCGTCTGTTTATCGAACACGAAAACGGCATCACAGTCGATGATTGTGCTGCCGTTAGCCGCCAGGTTGGCGCGGTGCTGGATGTGGAAGATCCCATCACCACCGAATACAACCTGGAGGTCTCTTCTCCCGGGCTGGATCGGCCGTTGTTTACCGCTGAGCACTACCAACGCTACATGGGTAGCGAGGCGGTCGTGGTGCTGAACATGCCCATGGAAGGAAAGCGAAAGTGGCAGGGAGAAATTGTCGCCGTAGAAGGCGACATGGTGACACTGCGACACAATGAGAAAGACCAGGTAGTGGCCCTGCCCAATGTGCAGAAAGCCCACGTAATTCATAAGTTTTAACGGTTTCAGGGTGAAACGAGGCTGACAATGAGCAAAGAGATCCTGTTAGTTGCCGAGGCGGTGTCCAACGAGAAGGCCGTGCCGCGGGAGAAAATTTTTGAGGCGCTGGAGTTTGCCCTGGCGACCGCAACTAAGAAGAAGTACGAACTGGAGATCGACGTTCGCGTTGCCATCGACCAGCGTACCGGCGAATTCGATACCTTCCGTCGTTGGGAAGTGATCGAAGATGACGCCGAAATGGAAGTACCGACTCGTCAGGTATTCCTCTCCTCGGCTCGCGCCATGGAAGAGGATGAGACCATCGAAGTTGGTGACTTCGTTGAGGAACAGATCGAATCCATCACCTTCGACCGCATCACCACCCAGACCGCCAAGCAGGTCATCGTACAGAAAGTACGTGAAGCTGAGCGTGCCCAGGTGGTTGAGCAGTTCAAAGACAAAGAGGGTGAGCTGGTTACCGGTGTGGTGAAAAAGGTGAACCGCGATTCCATTATCGTGGACCTGGGCAATAACGCCGACGCCATCCTGTTCCGCGAAGAGATGCTGCCGCGTGAAAACTTCCGCCCGGGTGACCGTGTGCGTGCGCTGCTGCACTCCGTTCGCCTGGAGTCCCGTGGCTCCCAGCTGTTCCTGTCCCGTACCCGCCCGGAGATGCTGATCGAACTGTTCCGCATCGAAGTGCCGGAGATCGGTGAAGAGATGATCGAGATCGTGGGCGCTGCTCGTGATCCGGGTTCCCGCGCCAAAATCGCGGTGAAGAGCAATGACAAGCGCATCGACCCGGTCGGCGCTTGTGTAGGTATGCGTGGCGCCCGTGTTCAGGCCGTTTCCGGCGAACTGGGTGGTGAGCGTATCGACATCGTGCTGTGGAATGACAATACCGCGCAGTACGTGATCAACGCCATGGCACCGGCGGACGTTTCCTCTATCGTAGTAGACGAAGACGCCAAGTCCATGGACGTTGCGGTTGAAAAAGACAGCCTGGCTCAGGCTATCGGCCGCAATGGTCAGAACGTACGTCTGGCTTCTCAGGTAACCGGCTGGGAACTGAACGTCATGACCACCGAAGACATGCAAGAGAAGCATCAGGCGGAATCCGCCAAGCTGGTGACCCAGTTTGTTGAGTCCCTGGACATCGACGACGAGTTCGCCAGCGTGCTGGTGGACGAGGGCTTTACCAGCCTGGAAGAGATCGCCTACGTACCGGTTAACGAGCTGCTGGAGATTGAGGGCCTGGATGAAGAGACCGTTGAAGCGCTGCGTGAGCGTGCTAAAGCGGCCCTGACCACCCGTGCTCTGGCTTCTGAAGAGGCCCTGGACGGCGCCGAGCCGGCAGAGGACCTGCTGAACCTTGAGGGGATGGAGCGCCACCTGGCCTACGTACTGGCCAGCCGCGGTGTGGTGACTCTCGAAGATCTGGCGGATCAGGGCATTGACGATCTGAGCGATATCGAAGAACTGAGCGAAGAGCAAGCGGGCGAGCTGATCATGGCCGCACGTAACATCTGCTGGTTCGGCGAGGACGCCTGATTCGATCAACGGAGGAATAGTAATAATGACAGCGAAAACGTTAGAAGCGCTGGCAGCCGAAGTTGGCAAGCCGGTTGATCGCCTGCTGGCCCAGTTTGCCGAAGCAGGGATCAACAAGACCGCCGGTGATACCGTCAGCGAGGAGGAGAAGCAGAAGCTGCTGACCCACCTTTCTGAGCAACACGGTGGTAAATCCGAGCCCACTCGCATGACCCTTCAGCGCAAGACCCGCTCGACTCTGAGCGTGGCCAGCGGTGGCGGTAAGAGCAAGTCCGTTCAGGTAGAGGTGCGCAAGAAGCGCACCTACGTCAAGCGCAGTGCGCTGGACGAAGAGCAAGCCCAACGCGAAGCCGAAGAACAGGCTAAGCGTGAGGCAGAGGAACAGGCTAAGCGCGAGGCTGAAGAAAAAGCCAAGCGTGAAGCGGAAGCACAAGCCAAGCGCGAGGCCGACGAAAAGGCCAAGCGCGAGGCCGCTGAAAAAGCTAAGCGCGAAGCGGAAGCCAAGCGCGAAGTAGAAGCGGCCAAAGCCGATCCGGCGCAACAAGCGGCGGAAGAGCAAGCCAAGAAAGAGGCAGAAGCATTGTTAAAAGCCCAAGAAGCCGAAGCAGCACGTAAGGCCGAAGAGCAAGCCAAAGCGAAGGCGGAAGAAGCCAAGCGTCTGGCCGAAGAAAACGCCCAACGCTGGGCCGAAGAAGAAGCCAAGCGTAAAGAGCTGGAAAGCGCGGATTACCACGTCACCACCTCTGCTGCGGCTCGTGCGGCGGAAGATCAACAGGACGCTCGCGCCGAGCGCAGTGGTCCGCGTCGTAAGAAGAAAGCCGCTGACAAATCTCCGGGTGGTCGTAACGACCGTCGCGGCGGTCGCGGTAAGCGTGGCGTAAAAGCCCCGTCCACCATGCAGCACGGCTTCCAGAAGCCGGCTGAGAAAGTGGTTCGCGACGTTGAGATTGGTGAAACCGTGACTGTGGCCGAACTGGCTAACAAGATGGCGGTGAAAGCCACCGAAGTGATCAAGACCATGATGAAGATGGGCACCATGGTGACCATCAACCAGGTGATCGATCAGGAAACCGCTCAGCTGGTGGCCGAAGAGATGGGTCACAAAGTGGTCCTGCGCAACGAGAACGAACTCGAAGATGCGCTGATGGCTGACCGCGACACCGAAGCGGAAACCGTTGATCGTGCGCCGGTAGTGACCATCATGGGTCACGTTGACCACGGTAAAACCTCTCTGCTGGATTACATCCGTCGCGCCAAGGTTGCCGCGGGTGAGGCCGGTGGTATTACCCAGCACATCGGTGCCTACCACGTAGAAACCGGCAACGGCATGATCACCTTCCTGGATACCCCTGGCCACGCCGCCTTTACCAGCATGCGTGCCCGTGGTGCTCAGGCCACCGATATCGTGGTACTGGTTGTGGCTGCCGATGACGGTGTGATGCCGCAGACCATCGAAGCCATTCAACACGCCAAAGCTGCCGGTGTACCGCTGGTTGTGGCCGTGAACAAGATGGATAAAGAAGCCGCGGATCCGGATCGTGTTAAAAACGAACTGGCCCAGCACGAAGTGATCCCGGAAGACTGGGGTGGTGAGCACATGTTTGTTCACGTATCCGCCAAGTCTGGTATGGGCATCGACGAACTGCTGGAAGGCATCCTGCTGCAATCCGAAGTACTGGAACTGACTGCACGTAAAGAGGGCATGGCCCGTGGTGTGGTAATCGAATCCCGCCTGGATAAAGGTCGTGGTCCGGTGGCTTCCGTACTGGTTCAGGAAGGTACCCTGCGTCAGGGTGACATCGTTCTGTGTGGTCTGGAATACGGCCGCGTTCGTGCCATGCGCGATGAGAACGGTAAGTCCATCGAAGAAGCGGGTCCGTCCATCCCGGTTGAGATCCTGGGTCTGTCCGGTGTACCGGCAGCCGGTGACGAAGCCACCGTGGTTCGTGACGAGAAGAAAGCACGCGAAGTGGCACTGCACCGTCAGGGCAAGTTCCGCGAAGTGAAGCTGGCGCGTCAGCAGAAGGCCAAGCTGGAGAACATGTTCACCAACATGACCGAAGGCGATGTGTCCGAGCTGAACGTGGTACTGAAAGCCGACGTACAGGGCTCTCTGGAAGCGATTGCCGAATCCCTGCTGAAGCTGTCCACCGACGAAGTGAAGGTGAACATCATCGGCCGTGGTGTGGGTGGTATTACCGAAACCGACGCCTCTCTGGCTGCGGCTTCCAACGCCATCATCGTGGGCTTCAACGTTCGTGCCGACTCCGTGGCTCGTAAGACCGTGGACAACGAGAACCTGGACCTGCGCTACTACAGCGTGATCTATGATTTGATCGACGAAGTGAAGCAGGCGATGAGCGGTATGCTGGCGCCTGAGTTCAAGCAGGAGATCATCGGTCTGGCCGAAGTTCGTGACGTGTTCAAGTCTCCGAAGATCGGTGCGGTTGCCGGCTGTATGGTTACCGAGGGTGTGGTTAAGCGTAATGCCCCCATCCGCGTACTGCGCGAAAACGTGGTTATCTACGAAGGCGAGCTGGAGTCCCTGCGTCGCTTCAAGGACGATGTGGCGGAAGTTCGCAACGGTATGGAATGTGGTATCGGCGTGAAGAACTACAACGACGTTCGCGTAGGCGACCAGATCGAAGTGTTCGAAACCGTCGAAGTGAAACGCACCCTGTAAGGTGGATAAGAGGGGCTACGGCCCCTCTTTTTGGTGGAAGATTATGGCAAGAGAATTCAGTCGTACCCGCCGTGTCGGCCAGCAACTTCAACGTGAACTGGCGATGATCATTCAGCGCGAAATCCGCGATGAGCGTCTGGGCATGGTGACCGTAAACGAAGTGGAAGTGTCCCGCGACATGGGTTACGCCAAGGTGTTTGTAACCTTCCTGGATGACAATCCGGAAGCCGTTAAGCGCCAGATGGAAGCCCTGCTGGAACTGACTCCGCAGATCCGCATGCTGACCGCCTCCCGCGTGAAGATGCGCGTGATGCCGGAGCTGCGCTTCACCTACGATAAGTCCCTGGTGGAGGGCATCCGTATGGCCAGCCTGGTCAGCCAGGCGCGTAGCCAGGATGAAGCCAAGGCCGACCAGTTTGGCCGTGATGATGACGAGGAGCAGCAGTAATGACCCGTCGTCGTCCCCGTGGTCGCCCGGTAGACGGTGTGTTGTTGCTGGATAAGCCTCAGGGCATCAGCTCCAACCACGCGCTGCAACAGGTGAAACGCATCTACAACGCCGCCAAGGCCGGACACACCGGTGCCCTTGACCCGTTGGCGACCGGCATGCTGCCGATCTGCCTGGGTGAAGCCACCAAGTTTTCCCAGTTCCTACTGGACGCGGACAAGCGTTATACCGTTGTGGCTAAGCTGGGCGTACGTACCACCACTTCTGACGCCGATGGCGAAGTGGTGTCCGAGCGTCCGGTCAACGTTACTCTGGACCAGCTCAACAGCGCACTGGAAGGGTTCCGTGGCGAGACCATGCAGGTGCCGTCCATGTACTCCGCTCTGAAGTACCAGGGCCAGCCGCTGTACAAGTACGCCCGCGAAGGCATCGAAGTGCCCCGCGAAGCGCGCCCGATCACCGTATACGAGCTGGTGCTGAACCGCTTTGAAGGTGACGAGGTGGAGCTGGACGTACACTGCTCCAAGGGCACCTACATCCGCACCATCGTTGATGACCTCGGCGAAGTGCTGGGCTGTGGTGCTCACGTGAGCTTCCTGCGTCGCACCCAAGTGGCGGGTTACCCGTACGCCCGCATGGTGACGCTGGAGCAGATCCAGAACCTGCTGGACCAGGCCAATGACCAGGACCGCAAACCCAAGGAGCTGCTGGATCCGCTGCTGCTACCGATGGACACCGCCGTGGCGACTCTGCCCGAGGTGAACATGAACGAGTTGGTGGCCAGCTACCTGCTGCAGGGTCAGCCGGTACAGATCCCCGGTGCACCGAGCGAAGGCTCCGTGCGCCTGACCGTTGGCGAACAGCGCGCCTTTATCGGCCTCGGCACCATCAATGAAGATGGTCTGGTGGCCCCGAAGCGCCTGATCAACGTGCACCAGGGTTGAGCCCAACCGGCTAACCCGCTACAATCCCCCGCCTCCGCGCTGAGTTAGTGATCGGCCGGAGGCCATTTACCTTATTTTTGGAGATATGACTATGTCACTAAGCGCAGAAGCTAAAGCACAGATCCTGGCTGATTTCGGTCGTGGCGAGAACGACACCGGTTCCCCGGAAGTTCAGGTTGCCCTGCTGACCGCCCAGATCAACCACCTGCAAGGCCACTTCAAGCAGCACATCCACGACCACCACAGCCGTCGCGGTCTGCTGCGCATGGTTGCCCAGCGTCGTAACATGCTGGACTACCTGAAGCGTAAAGATGTAGCTCGTTACCAAGAGCTGATCGCCAAGCTGGGCCTGCGTCGCTAAGTCGACCCAAGTTTGGGAAAAGGGTGCCTCAGGGCACCCTTTTCTTTTGCTTGCAATTTGGCCTTTGGCGTGGGGGGAAACACGCCTATCTTTCGGCGGCGTTTGGAGTATACTAACGGGCGAATTTCAAGGTAAAAAACGCATTAAGGAATCGCCAGTGAATCCCGTCATTAAGAGCTTCCCTTACGGCCAGCATACGGTCACCCTGGAAACCGGCGTCATCGCCCGTCAAGCCGATGCTGCCGTACTCGCCAGCATGGGCGACACCACTGTTCTGGTAACCGTGGTTGGTAAGAAAAACGTTCAACCGGGTCAGGATTTCTTCCCGCTGACCGTGAACTACCAGGAAAAAACCTATGCAGCCGGTAAGATCCCGGGTGGCTTCTTCAAGCGTGAAGGTCGCCCGAGTGAAGGGGAGACCCTGACTGCGCGTCTGATCGACCGTCCGATCCGTCCGCTGTTCCCGAAAGGCTTCATGAACGAAGTCCAGGTGATCGCCACTGTCGTTTCCGTTGAACCTGCTGTGTCCCCGGACGTGGTGGCCATGATCGGTACCTCCGCTGCCCTGGCGCTGTCCGGCATCCCGTTCAACGGTCCGATCGGCTGTGCCCGCGTTGGTTTCCGTGACGGTGAGTACCTGCTCAACCCGTCTGTTGAAGAGCTGAAAACCTCCAAGCTGGACCTGGTGGTTGCCGGTACCGAAAGCGCCGTGCTGATGGTGGAATCCGAAGCCGAAGTGCTGTCTGAAGAGATCATGCTGGGCGCGGTGATGTTTGGTCACCAGGCACAGCAGACCGTTATCCAGGCCATCAACGAGCTGAAAGCCGAAGCAGGCAAGCCGGCTTGGGACTGGTCCGCTCCGGTTAAGAACGAAGCCCTGGCTGCCAAAGTGGCTGAGCTGGCTCAAGCCGGTCTGGGTGACGCGTACCGCATCACCGAGAAAGTGGCCCGTCTGGAAGCGGTGAATGCCGTGAAGGCGCAAGCCAAAGCCGCCATCCTGGCCGAGAACCCGGAGCAGGACGAACAGGAACTGTCCAACCTGCTGGGCAGCCTGGAGAAATCCGTAGTACGTAGCCGCATCATCGCTGGTGAGCCGCGCATCGACGGTCGTGACACCAAGATGATCCGTGCCCTGTCCGTACTGCCGGGCGTACTGCCGCGCACCCACGGTTCCGCCCTGTTTACCCGCGGTGAAACTCAGGCACTGGTTGCGGCCACCCTGGGTACCGAGCGTGACGGCCAGATCATCGACGAACTGATCGGTGAGCGTACTGACCGCTTTATGCTGCACTACAACTTCCCTCCGTTCTGTGTGGGTGAAACCGGCTTTATCGGTTCTCCGAAGCGTCGTGAAATCGGCCACGGTAAACTGGCTAAGCGCGGCGTACAGGCTGTTATGCCGACCGCCGAAGAGTTCCCCTACACCGTACGTGTTGTGTCCGAAATCACCGAGTCCAACGGTTCCTCCTCCATGGCTTCCGTGTGTGGTACCTCTCTGGCTCTGATGGACGCTGGTGTGCCGATCAAGGCTTCCGTAGCCGGTATCGCCATGGGTCTGGTGAAAGAGGGCGACAACTTCGTCGTACTGTCCGACATCCTGGGTGACGAAGACCACCTGGGTGACATGGACTTCAAAGTGGCCGGTACCCGTGACGGTGTGACCGCGCTGCAGATGGACATCAAGATTGAAGGCATCACTCAGGAGATCATGCAGATCGCCCTGAAACAGGCTTTCGAAGCTCGTGTTCACATCCTGGGTGTGATGGACGAAGCCCTGCCGGCTCCGCGCGCTGAGCTGTCCATGCACGCACCGCGCATCACCACCATCAAGATCCACCCGGACAAGATCCGTGAGGTTATCGGTAAAGGTGGCGCCACCATCCGTGCGCTGACCGAAGAGACCGGCACCACCATCGAGATCGAAGACGACGGTACCGTGAAGGTGGCTTCCACCGACGGCGCTGCCGCTGCAGAAGCGATTCGCCGCATCGAAGAGATCACCTCCGATGTGGAAGAGGGTCGCATCTACAAAGGTAAAGTGGTTCGCATCGTTGATTTCGGTGCCTTCGTGAACATCCTGCCGGGCAAAGATGGCCTGGTGCACATCTCCCAGATCTGCGAAGAGCGTGTTAACAACGTTTCTGACCACCTGACCATGGGCCAGGAAGTGGATGTGAAGGTGATTGAAGTTGACCGTCAGGGTCGTATCCGTCTGTCCATGAAGGAAGCGGCGGCCAAGCCGGCGGCGGAGTAATCCCCACCATCTGAAAAAAAGGGAGCCAATGGCTCCCTTTTTTCTCTGTCTTCTGAGTTAGACTGGGGGGCAGAGTGGTCCAGGCAAGGAACCGAATTTATGACCAAAAAACGATGGCTTCCTCTGGTCGCGGCCTTGAGCCTCGTCCTTGGAGGCTGTGCCAGCACCAGCGAAGACACCAGCACGACCGGGGTATTGCCCCTGGTGATGCCGCAACAGCCGGATCAACAGCTGGAGATTGCGCTGGCGAAGCTGAGCGAGCTGCTGCAGGTGCCGGATCTGAGCGACGAGCAGCGTGCCCGTTTCCTCTATGACCGTGCTATCCGCTACGACAGCGTTGGCCTGCGCACTCTGGCGCGCATCGACTTTACCCGGGCGCTGCAGCTGCAGCCGGATCTCCCTGATGTCTACAACTTTATGGGGATCTACTACACCCAGGCTCAGGAGTTCGACCAGGCCTACGAGGCGTTTGACGCCGTGCTGGAGCTGGACCCGGCCTACAGCTACGCCTACCTCAATCGTGGCATTGCCCTCTACTACGGCGGGCGTCCGCAATTGGCGGTGTCCGATCTGGAAACTTTCTATCTGGATGACCCGCGTGACCCCTACCGGGTGATCTGGCTTTACCTGGCTGAGTTGAACACCGACCCGGAAGGGGCACAGGCACGGCTGCGTTACAATCGCACCCAGTTGGACGATGCGGATTGGGCCACCGGGCTGGTAGACCTTTACCTCGGCCGTATTGAGCCCGGTGCGCTGCTGGCTGGCAGCCGCTCCGGCATCGACAACCAGCGGGCGCTGGCTGAGCGTCTGTGTGAAGCGTACTTCTACCTGGGCAAGAAAGCCCGGATGGAGGGGCGGCCACAGGAGGCGATCAACCTCTATAAGCTGGCGCTGGCGACCAACATCTACGAGTTTGTCGAGCATCGCTACGCCCTCGTTGAGATGCGCGAGATTGCCGAAGATGCGATTCAGCAGGCGGAAGCGGCCAACAGCGCGGCTGAGTAATCGGCCACGAACCGGAAACGCCACCTATGGGTGGCGTTTTTTTATGCCCGGCAAAAAACCGTGGCATTAGCTAAGGTTAGAGCTCCATCAAGGGCGCAACCCGGAGGTCTTATGAGCCCCTCCCAACCTGGTTCGTCGGTCGAACGCGACGTGATCGAAGCGTTGATCAAGTTTGGTCTGATTCTGGTGCTGCTGATCTGGTGCTTCCAGATCATCCGCCCCTTCTTTATGCCGGTATTGTGGGGGGCCATCCTGGCCGTTGCCCTGTACCCCCTCCACCTGGGCTTCAGTCGTCGACTGGGCGACAAGCCCAAGCTCTCCGCCACCCTGATTACCCTGATTGCTCTGGCCATCCTGCTGCTGCCGACCTTCTTTGTGGCCAGCGCCATGATCAGTGGCGCCAGCGATGTGGCCCAGCAGCTGGAAACGGAGGCGTTCGAAGTGCCGCCCCCGACCCAGAAGGTGCAGCAGTGGCCGGTGATCGGTGAGCGTGCTTATGAGATCTGGCAGCAGGCATCGCACAATCTGGAGCGGTTTCTGACCACCCATGCGGAGTCGATAAAACAGTACCTGACTTCGGTGCTGCAAACCTTTGGTGGGGTGCTCTCGACGGTGGCGCTGTTCACCTTCTCCATCCTGATCAGCGGGGTGTTCCTGGCCACCGGTCCCGCCTGTGGTAAGGGGATTCAGCTGATGGCCGATCGCCTGACCGGCCATGCCGGTTCGCCGTTGCCGGTCTTGGCTGCCCGTACCGTGCGCAGCGTGGCGCAGGGGGTGTTGGGGGTGGCCTTTATCCAGGCCATGGCCGCCGGAGTGGGTATGGCGCTGATGGGGGTGCCGTTTACCGGTCTGTGGACGCTGCTTATCCTGATTCTGGCCATCGCCCAGTTGCCGCCCATTCTGGTGCTGGCGCCGGTGATCGCCTACGTCTTCTCCGTCTCTTCGGGCCTGCCAGCCATCCTGTTTACGGTCTGGTCAATTCTGGTCAGTGCCAGTGATGGCCTGCTCAAGCCGCTGTTGCTGGGCAAAGGGCTGAACATCCCCACCCTGGTGATCCTGCTGGGCGCCATCGGCGGGATGATGATGTCCGGCATCATCGGATTATTCGTTGGGGCAGTCGTGTTAGCGGTGGGTTACACCTTGCTGGAAGCTTGGTTGACAGGGGAGGGCCTGCAAGCGCAAAGTGTTGAAAAACCAGACAAGGAGCGTGTCAATGAGTGAGCGCCAGGCCCCGAATGACGCCAAGCCCGAAGCCCCTGCCAGTCCGAGTGAAACGTCAGCTGAGGCGACGCCTCCTGCCGAGCCTGAGGGCAAACTGGTTCGCAATACCTCGCTGTCGCTGTTGCTGCTGTGTACCCTGATTTTTGTCTGGTACCTGGGGGCGGAGCGATACACCCCTAACACCGATAACGCCCGGGTTCGGGCGTACGTACTGCCGCTGGCCAGCCAGGTGGCGGGCCGCATCGACGAGATTCGGGTGGTCAACAACCAGGTGGTGGAGCAGGGCGAGGTGGTGCTTCGCATTGAGCAGGAGCGCTACCAGTTGGCGGTGCGTAAGGCCGAAGCGGATCTGGCGCTGGCTGGCCAGGAGGTTGGGGCGGGAACCGCCAATGTGGCGTCCGCTCAGGCCCGCCTGATCGAGGCCGTAACCAACCTGAACAACATCAAGGCCGATGTGGCCCGGGTGCTGGCCGTGGCCGAAGAGGGCTATGTGTCGCAAACCGACGTGGATCGGGCCCGGGCGTCGCTCAGCAATGCCCAGGCCGGGGTGGACAAGGCCCAGGCCGACCTGGAAGTGGCCAAACAGCAGGCGGGCATCGACGATGAACGCAACCCCAAGGTACAGCGGGCGCTGACGGCACTGGGCCAGGCCAGGCTGGATCTGGAGAACACCGAGGTTCGGGCTCCGCGTCTGGGCCTGGTCTCCAACCTGCGTTATGACGTCGGCTACTACGCCAATCCGGGACAGCCGCTGGTCACCTTTATCTCCACCCGGGATGTCTGGGTGGAAGCCTATCTGCGGGAGAACAACCTCGAGCATATCGCCCCCGGTGATCCGGTGGAGATGGTGCTGGATGCTGCGCCCGGCAGGGTGATGAAAGGGGAGGTGGTGTCGGTCAGTTACGGGGTGCAGTTTGAAACCGGCAGCGCGGTCGGCTCCCTGCCGGATCCGGTCACTACCACCGGTTGGCTGCGGGACCCGGAGCGCTTCCCGGTCCTGATCCGCTTCACCGATGAAGACAGCAAGGGCTTTCGTCGTGAAGGGGGCCAGGCAGACATCATCATCTACACCGATCAGGCCTGGTTGTTGCGCGGCATCGGTTGGGCCTGGATCCGCCTGCTGAGCCTGATCAGCTATGTCTACTGAGGCGATCAGCCCGAGTCACTACGAGGGGTTCTGGCGCCAGCGCGCCATTGTCCGCTTTGGCGCTGGGGTGGCGACGGCTATGATGCTGGCCGCCACCTTCGAGTGGAGCCTGGCAATGATCACCCCCATCTTTGTGGCCATGATGCTGGGGCCTCCGGGCGTCAGGTTGCCCGCGGGCGCCTACACCAAGCTGCTACTGGGGGTGGCGCTGACCTTCAGCGCTGGCATCGTACTGGTGGTGTTGTTGCCCTACGCCATGGTGTTTGTTCCGGCCCAGATGCTGATGCTGTTTCTGACGTTCTACCGGGCAGAGCGGGGGCTCAATCCACTGATCGTGATCATGCTGTTGATCGCCATTTTGATGTTCCCGGCCCTCGGGCTTATTAACCGCGATGTGGGCATTGGCTTCGCCTTAGGCTTCCTGCGCTCATTGGCCATCGCCCTGCTGCTGACCTCGCTGTTTTTTGCCTGGATCCCTTCCGGCCCCGCTCCGGCCAAGCCCACTCCCGTGCTGCCCTCGGTGGCGGTGGCGTACCGCAATGCCTGGTTGTGTACCCTGCTGGTGATGCCGCTGCTGCTGTTTTTCTACCTGACCGACCGTTCCGGCGACCTGCTGGTGTTGGTGCTGGTGGCGATCCTGGCCCAGAGTCCGGGCCTGACCTCCGGCAGCAAAGCGGGGCTCGGGATGATCATGGCCAACCTGGTGGGGGGCGCCGCGGCCATCCTGTTCTATAACCTGCTGGTGGCGGTGCCCATGTGGTTGTTCTTTGCGGCGCTGATGCTGCTGACGGCGTTGCTGTTTGGCCAGCTGATCTTCACTTCACCCAAGGGCAAGGTGTTTGCCACCGGGTTTACCACCCTGTTGATCCTGATCGGTTCCACCACCTTTTCCGATGGCGGGGACGCCAGCACCAAGCTGATGGTCCGCATTGGGCAGATGCTGATGGCCACCGGTTACCTGGCATTGGGGGCCTGGGTGATGTCGGCGTTAGGCTGGATCCCACGCTCGTCAGACTAGGCACCTTTTTCTACACTCCCTGTGGCGCTATAATGCGCGGTCTTTCTGCCATCAGGCCAACCAGATTTAAGTGAGCCAATGAGTCAACACGCCCAGGAAGTGTCGAAGCGCCGGACCTTCGCCATCATCTCCCACCCGGACGCCGGTAAGACCACCATCACCGAGAAGGTGCTGCTGTTCGGACAAGCGCTGCAGAAAGCCGGTACCGTTAAGGGCCGTGGCTCAGGTCAGCACGCCAAGTCCGACTGGATGGAGATGGAGAAGGAGCGTGGTATCTCCGTAACCACCTCCGTGATGCAGTTCCCCTACAACAGCGCGCTGGTTAACCTGCTGGACACCCCCGGCCACGAAGACTTCTCTGAAGACACCTACCGCACCCTGACTGCGGTGGACTCCTGTCTGATGGTGATCGATGCCGCCAAAGGTGTAGAGGACCGGACCCGCAAGCTGATGGAAGTCACCCGTCTGCGCGATACCCCGATCCTGACCTTTATGAACAAACTCGACCGTGACATCCGCGACCCGATGGAGTTGCTGGATGAGGTGGAGAACGAGCTGAACATCATGTGTGCGCCCATTACCTGGCCGATCGGCTGTGGTAAGGAGTTCAAAGGCGTTTATCACCTGCACCGTGATGAGACCATCCTGTACCAGAGTGGCCATGGCCACACCATTCAGGAAGTGCGCATCGTTAAGGGCCTGGATAACCCGGAGCTGGACCAACTGGTCAGCGACGAACTGGCTGCGCAACTGCGTGAAGAGCTGGAACTGGTACGCGGTGCCTCCAACGAGTTTGACCTGGAGCTGTTCCTGTCCGGTGAACTGACTCCGGTGTTCTTCGGTACCGCGTTGGGCAACTTCGGTGTTGACCATATGCTGGACGGCCTGACCGAATGGGCCCCGGCACCGCAGCCGCGTCAAACCGACGCACGCCAGGTGGTGGCCGATGAAGAGAAGTTCTCCGGCTTCGTGTTTAAGATCCAGGCCAATATGGATCCCAAGCACCGTGACCGCATCGCCTTTATGCGTATCTGCTCCGGCAAATACACCAAGGGCATGAAGATGCATCATGTGCGCCTGGGCAAAGACGTGGCGATCTCCGACGCCGTGACCTTTATGGCCGGTGACCGTTCCCACGCGGATGAAGCCTACCCCGGTGACATCATCGGTCTGCACAACCACGGCACCATTCAGATTGGTGACACCTTCTCCCAGGGTGAGAAGTTCAAGTTCACCGGCATCCCCAACTTTGCACCGGAGATGTTCCGTCGTATCCGCCTGAAGGATCCGCTCAAGCAGAAGCAGCTGCTTAAGGGCCTGGTTCAGCTGTCGGAAGAGGGCGCAGTACAGGTATTCCGCCCCATCGACAACAACGACCTGATCGTGGGCGCGGTGGGTGTGCTGCAGTTTGATGTGGTGGTGGCCCGACTCAAGTCCGAGTACAAGGTTGAGGCGATCTACGAGCCGGTCAACGTAGCGACCGCCCGTTGGGTTGAGTGTGGCGATGCCAAGAAACTGGACGAGTTCCGTCGCAAGGCGTCCACCAACCTGGCGCTGGATGGCGGTGACAACCTCACCTACATCGCACCGACCATGGTGAACCTGAACCTGACCCAGGAACGCTACCCCGAAGTGGAGTTCCACAAAACCCGGGAGCATTAATCCGGAACAAAGAGGGCGCTGCGGCGCCCTTTTTTATTGCCCTGTCAGCGTGCTTTTACGCGTCGTGACAGAAGCAATCCATCGTCAGGACTTGTCTGAGGCACCAGCTGCCCCTAAGTTGGTTTCATCTGAAACTAGTTTCAAGGATGACGGCGATGGACACGCTTCACTACCTCACCGGTTTCGGCAACGAGCATGAAACCGAAGCCCTGCCCGGAGCCCTGCCGGTGGGCCAGTTCAGCCCCCAGCAGTGCCCCTACCAGCTGTATGCTGAGCAACTCAGCTCGACCGCGTTTACCGCGCCGCGGGCCGGCAATCGCCGCACTTGGATGTACCGCCTGCGTCCCTCTGTGGCGATGGGCGAGTTTGCGCCGCTGCACCACGAGATGTGGAAAACCGCGCCGCAAAACGTGGCGACGCCACCCAACCCGATGCGCTGGGACCCACTGCCCCTGCCGGAGCACCCCACCGACTTTATCGATGGCCTGATCACCGTGGCGCTCAACGGTGACGCCAAAGCTCAGTTGGGGATGGGTATCCACGTTTACCGCGCCAACACCGACATGGGCAACCGGGTGTTCTACAACGCCGACGGGGAGATGCTGTTTATTCCTCAGCAAGGCGGACTGAAAGCGGAAACCGAGCTGGGCATCCTGGTGGTGAATCCCGGCGAGATCCTGGTGATCCCCCGGGGCATCAAGTTCCGCATCGCGCCGCTGGATGGCCCCATCCGCGGTTACCTGTGTGAAAACTACGGTGCGCCGTTTGTGCTGCCGGAGCGTGGACCGGTAGGCGCTAACGGCTACGCCAATGACCGTGACTTCCAGTATCCGGTGGCCTGGTTTGAAGACCGGGACGAACCCTTCGAGCTGCTGGCCAAATTCTGCGGCGGCCTGTTCACTGCGCCGGTCAGCCACTCGCCGCTGGATGTGGTGGCCTGGACCGGCAACAGCGCGCCCTATAAGTACGACCTGGCCCGCTTTAACGTGATGAACACGGTCAGCTTTGATCATCCCGACCCCTCCATCTTCACCGTGTTGACCAGCCCCAGTGACACCGAAGGGTGGGCCAACTGTGACTTCGTGATCTTCCCACCCCGCTGGATGGTGGCGGAGGACACCTTCCGTCCGCCCTGGTACCACCGCAACATCATGAGCGAGTTTATGGGCCTGGTGGAGGGCGTGTACGACGCCAAGGAGACCGGGTTTGTTCCCGGTGGCATGAGCCTGCACAACGCCATGACCCCCCACGGCCCGGAGACCGAGGTGTTTGAGAAGGCCAGTCAGGCTGAGTTGGCACCACAGCGGTACGAAGCGACCCTGGCCTTTATGCTGGAGTCACGCTACGTCATCGAACCCACCCGCTTTGCGCTGGACACCCCCCACCGTCAGCGCGATTATCAGCAGTGCTGGAACGGACTGCGCAAACATTTCAATGGACAGCGCTAAGGCGCTGAGAGTAAGGGAATCACCATGTACGCATTAAACGAAACCCACGACCTGACCCTGACCAGTTGGGTCGACAGCGCCAATCAACCGGGCTGTGACTTCCCCATCCAGAATCTGCCCTTTGCCAGTGTGCGTCGTGCCGGCAGCGATGAGATCTTCCGTGGCGCAGTGGCCATCGGCGATCAGGCCATCGATCTGGCCGCCGTGCGCGACGCCCAGGTGTTTGGCGGCGATGTGGCCCTGCTGGTGGCGTTGGCGGCGGAGCCCAAGCTCAATGACTTTATGGCGGAAGGGCCGGAAGCCTGGTCCGAACTGCGTCTGGCCCTTTCCCGCGCCCTGCGCACCGGTGCCGCTGAGCAGGGCGCGCTGGCGCAATGCCTGATCCCGCTGGCGGAGCTGGAATACGATCTGGCCATGACCATCGGCGACTACACCGATTTCTACACCTCCATCCACCACGCCACCGCAGTGGGTTCGCTGTTCCGTCCCGATAACCCGCTGCTGCCCAACTACAAGTGGGTGCCGATCGGTTATCACGGCCGTGCCAGCTCCATCGGGGTGTCCGGTCAGGCGTTCCACCGCCCGAGCGGCCAGCTCAAGGCGCCGGACGCGGCGGAGCCGAGCTTTGGCCCTTGTAAGCGTCTCGATTATGAGCTGGAAGTGGGCATCGTGATTGGCCGGGGCAATGCCCTTGGTGAGCCGATTGGCATCGAGGCGGCGGAGCAGCACGTGTTTGGCCTGTGCCTGCTGAACGATTGGTCGGCGCGGGACATTCAGGCCTGGGAGTACCAGCCGCTGGGCCCCTTCCTGTCCAAGAGCTTTGCCTCCACCCTGTCCCCCTGGATCGTGACCCTGGAAGCGCTGGCGCCCTATCGCGCCGCCTTTACCCGCCCGGCGGAAGACCCGCAGCCGCTGCCCTACCTGTCGGCCCCGGGCAACAGTGAAGCGGGCGCGGTGGATATGCAGCTGGAGTGTCTGATCCAGACCCCGGCGATGGCGGAGCCGGTGCGCCTGTCCCAATCCAACTTCAGCGACTCCTACTGGACCATTGCCCAGATGGTGACCCACCACACCGTCAACGGCTGTAATCTCCAGGCCGGTGACCTGTTTGGCTCAGGCACCCAGTCCGGGCCTGAGCATGAGCAAGCCGGTTCCATGCTGGAGTTGAGTCGCGGTGGCAAATCCCCCATCACCCTGCCCGGTGGTGAGCAGCGCACCTTCCTCGAAGATGGTGACACCATCATTATGCGGGCGGTGTGCGATAAGCCGGGGGCGCCACGCATCGGTTTTGGTGAAGTGCGCAGTACCGTGTTACCGGCGCGCTGAGGCCAGCCTCAGAACCAAAGCGCCCCCGAGTATTCGGGGGCGTTGTCGTTTCTGGCGGGGGCTTAGGTCCGGGGCTCTGCCTGGTCGAGTTTGTCCAGCAGGGCCAGCAACTGTTGGCGCTCCTGCGGATCCAGTGCCGCCAGGCGGCGCTGCTCCCAGTCGAGGGCGTGAGGCGCCAGTTGTTGGTAGAGGGCCTGACCGCTTTCCGACAGCCGCAGATACCGTTGGCGCTGATCATTCTCGTCCCGCTGTTGTGCCAGCAGGTTGCGCTCCGCAAGACGCTGGACCGCGCGGGACACCTTGGTTTTGTCCATGCCGGTCAGTTGTCCCAGGGTTTTGCTGGTCAGTGCCGGGTGTTCGGCCAGCTGAGCCAGTACCCGCCATTCGGCGATGCTGATGGCAAAGGGCGGCTCGGCATAGATGGCCGACAACTCCTGACTCAGGCGATGGGCCAGATCAGCCAGTCGATAGGGGATAAAGCGTTGCAGCTGCAGCGGGGAATGGGAAGCGCTCATGATGATTCAGTGGTGAGTGGATAATCGCATCATCCCGCTTCCGGCCCGACACCGCAAGCCGCTGCCTTTATTATCACTTCTTGCTAAAGTGGAAACCTCTTAAGCCAAAACGATCGGAGGCCTGAATGAAGTGGTTACGCCACTGGTGGCAGAAGTACTGTGCGTTTCTCGACAGCCTCGGGCTGACGCCCGAGAACCGGCGTTGCTGTGTGCCGCTGTCCGAGCGGGCTCAGGAAGCAGTCAAACGGGGTGAGCGTGCTGATTGACAGCCACTGCCACCTTGACCTGCCCGCCTTTTGCGGTGACCGGGATGCGGTATTGCAGCGGGCCCATAAGGCGGGGGTCGGCGCCATTATGGTGCCCGCCGTCGACCGGGCACACTGGTCGGGATTGCTGCAACTGGCGGGACAGCGCGAGCCGGTCTCCATTGGTGTGGCGCTTGGGTTGCATCCCTGTTTTGAACACCAGCCTGACGACCTGGATGCTCTGGCCCAGGCGGTGGAAGCGCACCCACAGGTGATGGCGCTGGGGGAGTGTGGCCTCGATGGGGTGGGCGGGGTGCTGCCGATGGCCGAGCAGATTGCTCTGTGCCAGGGGCAGTTGGCGCTGGCCCATCAACATCGCCTGCCGGTGATCCTGCACGTGCGCAAAGCCCATAACGAGATGCTGTCTTTGCTCAGCCGCCAACCCTTGCCTGCGGGCGGCGTAGTCCATGGCTTCAGCGGCAGTTTAGTGCAGGCTCAGCAATACTGGCGCCACGGCATCCACCTGGGGGTGGGCGGGGTGATCACCTATCCCCGTGCCAACAAAACCCGTCAGGCGCTGGCGGCCATCGATGCCGAGGCGCTGGTGTTGGAAACCGACAGTCCCGATATGCCGCTGTGTGGTCATCAGGGTGAGCGCAATGAACCGGCCCGGGTGGCCGACGTGCTGGCGCAACTGGCCCAGCTGCGCCAGCAACCGATCGACACGCTCAAAGCACAGCTAACTGCCAATACACAACGGCTTTTTCCCCGCCTGGTAATTTGACCCGCTACTCCCTCAAAGTCTTGCCTGACTGCTATTGTTATCCCTATCTCACGATGTAAAGGATGCGATATGAAACAGGTGCAAGATTGTTTCCTGTTAAATTTCATCATCATCCGTTACGAAGATCCTTTTTTTCCGGTAGTAGGGGGGATTTCTTTCCTTCTTGCCGTTATAATCGGCGCCGAATTTCCTTCAAATTACAATAATGTAATAAAAGTCCAGAACACGAGGTTTACAGGTTCATGAATATCGTGATGAGTCTGGTGGGGATCCTAACCCTGCTGCTGATTGCCTTCGGGTTGTCCAATAACCGACGTGCCATCAACTGGCGTACAGTTGGCGGTGCGTTTGCCATTCAGGCGTCTTTGGGTGCTTTCGTTCTCTACGTGCCGGTAGGGAAAGACATCCTGGGCGGCATCTCTTCTGCTGTGTCCAGCGTGATTGGCTACGCCAATGACGGCATCGGTTTCCTGTTTGGTGACCTGGCCAACTTTAAAGTCGGCTTCATCTTCGCCATCAACGTGCTGCCGGTTATCGTCTTCTTCTCCTCTCTGATCGCGGTCCTGTACTACCTGGGCGTGATGCAGTGGATCATCCGCATCATCGGCGGTGCGCTGCAAAAAGCACTGGGCACCAGCCAGCCGGAATCCATGTCGGCCACTGCCAACATCTTCGTTGGCCAGACCGAAGCTCCGCTGGTGGTCCGTCCCTTTATCCCGACCATGACCCAATCTGAGCTGTTCGCCATTATGGTGGGTGGTCTGGCGTCCGTGGCCGGTTCCGTACTGGCCGGTTACGCCGGTCTGGGTGTGCCGCTGGAGTACCTGATTGCCGCGTCCTTTATGGCGGCACCGGGCGGCCTGCTGATGGCCAAGATGATGCACCCGGAAACCGAAGAACCGAAGCAACACATGGAAGACATCGGTGAAGCGGAAGACAAGCCGGCCAACGTGCTGGATGCCGCCGCTGCGGGTGCCTCCTCCGGTATGCAACTGGCCCTGAACGTGGGCGCCATGCTGCTGGCCTTCATCGGTTTGATCGCTCTGATCAACGGCATCATCGGCTGGTTCGGTGGTCTGTTCGGTTGGGGTGATGCGGCTGTGACTCAAACCTTTATGGCCCTGCAACAGGTAGCGGGTTCTGCCCCGGCCTTTGCCGAGTTTGCCAACGGCCTGGCCACTCAGGCTGAGCTGCCGGTTGCCGAGATTGGCAGCTGGATTGCCGGTGTTGACCGTGATGTGCTGATCAACGCACTGAACGGCCTGACCCTGGATGACAGCCAGGCGGGTGCGGTGCAGGCGGTACTGGGTGCGGCCCAGTCCAACCTGACTCTGGAGCTGATCCTCGGTTACATCTTTGCGCCGCTGGCGTTCCTGATGGGTGTGCCGTGGCATGAAGCCACTGTGGCCGGTTCCTTTATTGGTCAGAAGGTGGTGGTGAACGAGTTCGTGGCTTACGTGAACTTTGCCCCTTACCTCACCGGCGACCTGCTGATCAACGGCGCCGTGATGACCGACCGCACTCAGGCGATCATCGCCTTTGCCCTGTGTGGTTTTGCCAACCTGTCCTCCATCGCGATTCTGCTGGGCGGCCTGGGTGCCATGGCCCCCAACCGTCGTCACGACCTGGCTCGCCTGGGTATGCGCGCGGTGGTAGCCGGCTCACTGTCCAACCTGATGAGTGCCACTCTGGCAGGTCTGTTCCTGTCACTCTGATTTCGGTACAACCTCACAAAAGGCGGCCCTGCGGGTCGCCTTTTTTTTGGCCCGTGGTAGGGGATGAAGACGATTCAGGCAAAAGGATCTACTATGGCGTTGCGAAAGTGTGATCGAGCGCACGTCGATGGCGGATCCACACCTTGCTTTCACCCGTGGATGTTGCACAAAGGCGCTAAGTGGATACAATGCGCGTGCCTGCATGGATAGTGGGTCCTAGACAAAAAAACGATCTGTAAACACAGGGGTTAATGATGAACAAGTTCACTTCTCTGGCTGTAGCTGGCGCTGCCGCTCTGGCCATGTCCGCTCCGGCTGCCGCTGAGCAGTACTACGGTTTCTCTAACGTTTCCGTAAACTACCTGGACTGGACCGACAAAGCCGAAGACCGCGCTTCTTTCGGTGGTAAGAAAGACTTCTACTACATCGAACTGGAAGGCGGCGCTGGCTTCTCCTGGGGTGATGTATACGGTTTCTTCGACATCGAAAACCCGCACAACCTGGGTGACGAAGATGCCGGTGCCCGTGGCTTCCGTATCGCCACCAAAGGCTCCATCGCGGTAAACCTGGGTTCCTCCAACTGGAACCTGTACGGTCACGCCTACCACTTCGAAGACACTGGTTTCTCCGACACCAACGTGGTTCTGGGTACCAGCTACGACTACTTCACTGATTTCGGTTTCTGGTTCAAGCCCTTCATCGGTGCTCACATCGAAAACCAAACCTTCGCTGGTAACGGCTTCAACGGTTACATGGCTGGCTGGGTACTGGGTTACGATTTCCAGATGGGCGGTCAGAAGTTCTCCGTATCCAACTGGCACGAAACCGAATTTGGTCGTAAGGACCAGTTCCGTTCCGGCGCTGACGGCCGTGAGCTGGACAGCGTAGGTCACAACGGTGCAGTAGCCCTGTGGTGGCACCTGCCGAACAGCATCACCACCGGTATCCAGTACCGTTACTACGATCAGAAACTGGGCGATGCCAACTACGGCGACGCTCTGATCTACACCCTGAAGTACAACTTCTAAGTTGTTGCTCCGGTGAAAAAAGGGTCTGCCCTCGGCAGGCCCTTTTTGCTATCATCGGGACGATTTTGCGGGAAAATGGATTTTTCGCGAAAGTTGGTGTTCCCCCTTCCGGGCTCCGCTTAAGTCTTCAAGGAACCAAGTCCGCGTCGCCTTGCTGTGACGAGTGCTGGTTCGCCGTGCCTCCATTCCGGACCTTCGTCACAAAACATCCTCACGCTGTCACAGCCGGGCGAGGGAAGTTATCTATACTGCGTACAATCAACCGGAACTGGGAGTTTTCCATGAGCGATTTGACCGCTGCCGCCCTGCGCGCACTGTCCCTAATGGACTTGACCACACTGAACGACGACGACACCGACGAGAAGGTGATCAAGCTGTGTCATGATGCCAAGTCCCCGGCTGGCAACACTGCCGCCATCTGCATCTACCCCCGCTTTATCCCTATCGCTCGCAAGACCCTGAATGACATCGGTGCGTCCGAGATTCAGATTGCCACCGTCACCAACTTCCCGCACGGTAACGACGATATCGACATCGCGGTGGCCGAAACCAAAGCCGCTGTGGCTTACGGTGCCGATGAAGTGGACGTGGTGTTCCCCTACCGCGCCTTTATGGCAGGCAACGAAACCGTGGGTTTCGAGCTGGTGAAAGCCTGTAAAGCCGCCTGTGGTGACAACGTTCTGCTGAAAGTGATCATCGAGACCGGCGAGCTGAAAGAGGAAGCGTTGATCCGTCGCGCCTCCGAGATCAGCATCAAAGCGGGTGCCGACTTCATTAAGACCTCCACCGGTAAAGTACCGGTCAACGCCACCCTTGAATCCGCCCGCATCATGATGGAAGTGATCAAGGACAAGAACACCGCAGTTGGCTTCAAGCCGGCCGGTGGCGTGCGCAATGCCGAACAGGCTGCTGAGTACCTGGCTCTGGCCGAGTCCATCCTGGGCCCGGACTGGGTATCGCCGCGCACCTTCCGCTTCGGCGCTTCCAGCCTGCTGGCCAGCCTGCTGCAAACCCTGGGTCACGGTGATGGCCCGGCGGACAGCAACGCCTACTGATCCTAAGCGGGGCCGGTTGACGGCCCCGCCATTGACTGTGGGGAGCTAAGGATGTTTCTGCCGCAAGAGATCATTCGAAAAAAACGCGATGGCCTGGAGCTGAGCGCGGAAGAGATCCGCTTCTTCGTCCAGGGCATTGCTGACAACAGCGTCAGCGAGGGCCAGATTGCGGCCTTTGCCATGGCGGTGTTCTTCAACGACATGACCATGGCTGAGCGCGTTGCGCTGACCACCGGCATGCGTGACTCCGGCGACGTGCTGAACTGGGACCACCTCAATCTGGATGGCCCCATCCTCGATAAGCACTCCACCGGCGGCGTTGGCGATGTGGTATCGCTGATGCTGGGCCCCATGATTGCCGCCTGCGGCGCCTACGTGCCGATGATTTCCGGCCGTGGTCTGGGCCATACCGGCGGCACGCTGGATAAGCTCGAATCCATTCCCGGCTACAACATCGTGCCGGACAACCAACGCTTTGGCGAGGTGGTAAAATCCGCCGGTGTGGCCATCATTGGCCAAACCGGGGCACTGGCCCCCGCTGACAAGCGCTTCTACGCCACCCGCGACGTGACCGCCACGGTCGACTCCATCTCCCTGATTACCGCCTCCATTCTGTCCAAGAAGCTGGCCGCTGGCCTGGATGCCCTGGTGATGGACGTTAAAGTGGGCAGTGGTGCCTTTATGCCCACCTACGAGGCCTCTGAGCAGTTGGCTCAGTGCATCGTCGAAGTGGCCAATGGCGCCGGCGTTCCCACCTCCGCGCTGCTGACCGACATGAATCAGGTGCTGGCCTCCAGCGCCGGTAATGCGGTGGAAGTGCGAGAGGCGGTGAAATTCCTCACGGGGACCCAGCGTAACCCGCGCCTGCATCGCGTCACCCTCTCTCTGGGGGCGGAGTTGCTGGTATTGGGTAAACTGGCCCGTGACCCGGAACACGCCTGGCAGATGCTGGAAAAAACCCTCTCTGACGGCAGTGCCGCAGAGCGCTTTGGCCGCATGGTGGCCGGGCTGGGTGGACCGGCTGATTTTATGGATAACCCCGATCGCTTCCTGCCCAAGGCAAAGGTGGTGCGTCCGGTTTATCCTGACCGTAAGGGGATCGTCACCGCCATGGACACCCGCGCCATCGGTATGGCCGTGGTGAACATGGGCGGCGGCCGTAAAGTGGCCAGCGATTCCATCGACCATAGTGTCGGCTTTGACAATCTCTGCGTCCTGCGCCAAAGCGTGGATGAACAAACCCCGCTGGCGATGCTGCACGCCAATGATGACGCGCAGTGGCAGGCCGGGGCAGATGCCCTGCGTAACGCCATCACCCTGGGTGATTCGGCGCCTGCGGCAGATCCGGAAGTGTATCGGTTGGTTCGCGACGCGAACCGCTGACAGGAGGAATCATGACTCGAGCCATTGTGCTTATGATGGATTCGTTTGGTGTGGGCGCCAGCGCCGACGCCGCGAAGTTTGGCGATGTGGGTGCCGATACGTTCGGCCACATCGCCCAGGTGTGCGCCGAGGGTGGCGCAGAAGTAGGCCGTTCCGGTTTGCTGCACCTGCCGCACCTGACCCAGTTGGGTCTGGCTCGGCTGGCGTTTGAGAGCACCGGTGAGGTGCCCGCTGGATTTAACCTGGAAGCGGAAGTGACCGGGGCCTACGGTTACGCCGCAGAGCTCTCTTCCGGTAAAGACACCCCCAGTGGTCACTGGGAGATGGCGGGTGTGCCGGTGCTGTTCGACTGGGGCTACTTCGAAGACAAAGAAAACAGCTTCCCGAAAGAACTGACCGATAAGATCCTGGCCCGTGCCGGCCTCGACAGCTTCCTCGGTAACTGCCACGCCTCCGGCACCACCATCCTGGAGCGCCTGGGCGAAGAGCACATGCGCACCGGTGCGCCGATTTTCTACACCTCCGCGGACAGTGTGTTCCAGATCGCCTGTCACGAGGAGACCTTCGGTCTGGAGCGGCTCTATGAGCTGTGCCAGATCGCCCGCGAGGAGCTGGAGCCTTACAACATTGGCCGGGTGATTGCCCGTCCGTTTGTGGGCAACAGCGCCATGGAGTTTGCCCGTACCGGCAACCGTCGCGACTACGCGGTTGAGCCGCCGGCACCGACCGTGCTGGATAAGCTCAAAGCCGCGGGTGGTGAGGTGATCTCGGTGGGTAAAATCGCTGACATCTACGCCCACTGCGGTATCACTCAGAAGCGTAAGGGCACCGGCCTGGAAGCGCTTTGGAATGAGACCCTGGCGGCGATGGATGAGGCTGAAGATCGCAGTCTGATTTTCACCAACTTCGTGGATTTCGACTCCTCCTACGGCCACCGCCGGGACATCCCCGGTTACGCCGCAGCGCTGGAGTATTTCGATACCCGTTTGCCGGAACTGATGTCCCGTCTGCAACCGGGCGATGTGGTGATCATCACCGCCGACCACGGCTGTGATCCCACCTGGACCGGTACCGACCACACCCGTGAGCACGTGCCGGTTATCGTATTCGGACCCGGCATCGCACCGGGCTCCCTCGGCAAGCGAGATACTTTTGCCGACATCGGCCAGTCCCTGGCCAGCCACTTCGGGCTGGAACCCATGGATTATGGCAAATCCTTTCTATAACAACGGAATAATGGGGTCATTTCATGGCAACGCCGCACATTAACGCACCCGCCGGTGCATTCGCCGAAACCGTCCTGTTCCCGGGCGATCCTCTGCGTGCCAAGTACATCGCAGAAACCTTCCTGGAGAACGTCGAGCAGGTGACTGACGTCCGTAACATGCTCGGCTTTACCGGTACCTACAAGGGCAAGAAAGTGTCCGTAATGGGTTCTGGTATGGGCATCCCGTCCTGCTCCATCTACGCCAAGGAACTGATCACCGAATACGGTGTGAAGAACCTGATCCGCGTAGGCAGCTGTGGCGCCATCTCCACTGACGTGAAGGTGCGCGACGTGATCGTGGCCATGGGCGCCTGCACCGATTCCAAGGTGAACCGCACCCGCTTTAAGGACAACGACTTCGCCGCCATCGCCGACTTCGGCCTGCTGCGCAACGTTGTGGATGCCGCTGAAAAAGCGCAGATCCCGGTTCGCATCGGTAACGTTTTCTCCGCTGACCTGTTCTACACCCCTGAGCCGGTGATGTTCGACGTGATGGAGAAGATGGGCGTACTGGGTGTTGAGATGGAAGCGGCTGGCCTGTACGGCGTTGCCCACGAGTTTGGCGCCAACGCGCTGTGCGTTGTAACCGTGTCTGACCACATCCGTACCGGTGAAGCCACCACCGCGGAAGAGCGCCAGAACACCTTCAACGACATGATCACCATGACGCTGGAATCCCTGCTGTAATTCAGCAGAGAAATAAAAAAGGGACGCTGAGGCGTCCCTTTTTTTGTGGCTGTGGATCAGGCGGTCCGGAAGCGTCGGATAAGCTCCGACAGGTTGACTGCCAGCTGGCTCAGCTCGTGAGTGGACTGCGAGACCTGCTCGGTGCCCTGACTGACCTGAACCGCCGCATCGTTGATGTTGGTGATGTTGTGGCTCAGCTCCTCGGTAACCGCGGTTTGCTGGTCGGTGGCGCTGGCCACCTGAATCGCCATGTCGTTGATCTGGCTAATGGCACTGGTGATTTCGCGGATGGCACAGCTGGCCTGCTGAACCTGCTCTACGCTGGTCAGCATCTTGTCCCGGCTGGCCTGCATCACCACACCCGCGGATTGGGCCCGTTGCTGCAACTGGTCGATGGTGGACTTGATCTCCTGAGCGGAGTCCTGAGTCCGGTGGGCCAGGGTGCGTACCTCATCTGCCACCACGGCAAAACCACGGCCCTGTTCACCGGCGCGGGCGGCTTCAATGGCGGCGTTCAGCGCCAGCAGGTTGGTCTGCTCAGTGATGTTGGCGATCACCTCGACAATCATCGAGATGCTGGCTGTGTCCTGCTGCAACTGCTGGATCACCTCGTTGGCGGCCTGGATCTCCGCTTCCGATTGGTGAATGGCGGATACGGTAGCGTCCACCACCTTACTGCCCTCATCCGCTGCCACCACACTCAGGCGGGCCTGCTCCGCGGTGTGCGCGGTGTTGCGGGCAATCTCACCGATGGAGCTTTGCATCTCCGTCATTGCGGTAGCAACCTGGTCCACTTCCTTATGCTGGTTCTGCATGCCGGTAGCGGACTCGTTGGCGATGTGGCTGACCTCCTCAACCGCGGCCGCCAGTTGTACCGAGGCGGCGCTGATCTGGGCGATCATGTCGTTAAGCTGATTGCGCATCGCCACCAGCACCTCCGCCACCAGAGCGAACTCACGGCTGTTAAAGCGGTGGCGCTCAATCGATACGGTCAGGTCGCCATCGGCGATGGCGGACAGGGCTTCCACGGTGGCGTTGAGCGGCCGCAGGATGCGACGCAGCAGGAACAGGGCGCTGAGCACCAGACCTGCAATCATCAGCATGGAGACCGCGACCAGAACGCGCTCCTGATAGTTCATTGCCTGGTTGGCGGCGACGCGGGCGTCCTCCACCTTCTGGTTTTCCAGCTTGATCAGCTCAACCACCCCTTGCTCTACCGCGTTGTAGATCTCCCATGAGCCCATGGAGCTCAGCATGGCAGCCGCTTGTGCGGCGGTGGGGCTGGAGATGAAGTCGCGATGCAACTGGGCAAATTTCACCACAGCCTGCTCGGTCGGGGTCAGGATGGCCAGGGCATCGGCATCCGCGACCTGGCGCAGCTGCTCGGTCTGGCGGTTGATGTGGCCAATCTGGTCGTTCAGCCAGGTGCGGGATGATTCTGTGACCGGCAGGTTCTGCACCTGACGCAGACTGTAGCCCAACTGTTCCCGGCGCAGGCCGGAGACGGTATTGAGCAGTTCAGAGGCCATGGTGCTGGTGACATAGAGCTGTTCCAGGTGCTGAATTTGGCGTTCCACCTGTTTGCTGTAGTGGTACACCAGGGCCAGGGAGGCGCTGAACAGGATCAGCAGCCCCAGAAACAGCGCGATAAGCAACTGCTTGATGGAGAGGGTTCCGTGATTCAAAGGGGGATCCAACTACGAAGAATGAAAAACGCGGCCAGTCTAACAGTTCGGCAACCGCAAACTGTGATTCAAGCAGGATTCATGGAAGAAAAAATCTTTCTAAATCATGGTGATGGCGAAGACGGCTCATTGGCGCTGTCGTCCTTTTGACGACGTTTGAGTGCCCGTCGACGGGCTTTCACCAGGTTTCGGCGCTGGGCTTGCCGGTAGGAGTAACTTGCTCGTTTAAAGGAGAGTGAGCGGGCCAGCAGGGCGCCCACTAAACCCGCCAGCAGGAGCATCAGCTGCTGCTGGTCGTGCTGCTGTTGATGCAGGGTTCTGTTGTCGCGGAAGAACAGGGCGCGGTTGATGCGGATGCGCAGATACCCAAGCACTTCATCCTCTTGCCGCACCGTAGCGGTCAGGGGCGCAAAGCGGGCAAGGGCGGCTTGCAGAGTCTCTTCGTCCGGCAGTTGCGCCTCAGGGAACAGGGATTGGCTGAAGGCCAGTCGTTGGCCCTGGTGACTGAACACCGTGGCGGAGACCACTCTGGGGTCGTCCACCAGGCTGTTGATCAGCCAGTTCAGCTGCTCCGCGTCATCCAGTTTCAGGGCGGTGGCGGCAGCATGGGCGGCTTGTTGCACCAGACTGTCTGCCAACTGGTCGGTTTGGCGGGCGAGTAATGCCTGGCTTTGGCGTTCGCTACTGAGCCAGAGTTGGAGGATGGCCGCCATCAGGACCAGGGCGGCCCCGACCTGCACAAATCGCCATACTCTCATTCGATTACGCCACAGCATCCCGATCCAGTCCGTTTCCATCTCAGTAACTCTCTTTATAATGGGTAGCGCCCAAGAACAGAAGAGATACAAGGATTTATCATGCCCGGCTTCGCACCAGACACGCCCTTGTTACCGCAGTTGGCCAGCGACCTGCTGCCCTGGCAACCGGGCCTGCCCACCCTGATGCTGATCGGTCGCCAACTGACCCGCGCTCATGCGGATCAGGTGTTGGCCCATTGCGGCGCATTGACGGTGGTGGTGGCGGAGACGCTGCCGGGCGGGCTTGAGCGGGTTGGCTGGCAAGGCCCGGCGCGTCCGGGGTTGCCGCAACTGGAGGGCGAATGCGAGCTGCAATGGCTGCCGCCCCACCTGCCCTCCCTGTCCAGCCCGGGCCTGTTGCTGATGGACATGGATTCCACCGCCATCGCCATGGAGTGCATCGATGAGATTGCCCGCCAGGGTGGCGTTTACGACCAGGTGGCGGCGGTGACCGCCGAAGCGATGGCAGGCGGGCTGGACTTTGCCGAGTCGCTGCGCCGCCGGGTGGCGATGCTGCAGGGCATTCCCACCTCAGTGCTGACCGAATTGGCCAAGGCGCCCCCGCTGATGCCGGGCCTGCTGACCCTGTGCCACACGTTGAAACGCCATGGTTGGCGACTGGGGCTGGCCTCGGGGGGATTTAACCAGGTGGCGGCGGCGGTGGCCGATGCCGCGGGCATCGACCGGTTTGAAGCCAATGAGCTTGGCCGCGAGGGGACGGTGTTCAATGGGGTGGTCGACGGTGCCATCGTCGATGCGGCCCGCAAAGCGGCCCTGCTGGCGGAGTGGGGCACTGAGTGGCAGATCCCCCCGGCCCAGTGGGTGGCGATGGGGGATGGCGCCAACGATCTGCCGATGCTGGGACAGGCGGCATTGGGAGTGGGTGTGCACGCCAAACCGGCGGTGGTGGCTCAGGCCGATGCCGCGATTCAGCGTCTCGGCCTGGAAGCGGTGCTGGGGTTGTTACGACCCTAGCGGCAGGTTATGGCGGCAGCGTATCTCGTCGGTGATGTCGATAAGCTGGCCGCAACCCTGCACCTGCCACAACATGTCTTCCAGCTCCCGCGCCCGGTGCAGGGCGTGGGTACTGATGGCCGCCAGATCCTGCTGCAGGTAATCCAGATCCGGCCGGTTTGCCGGAAACACCCGGGCGCGCAGCGCCAGAAAACGCCCCTGCGCTTCCGCACCATCAATAAAGTAGCGCCGTTCATCCTCGTCCTGAGTGCTGTCCAACACCATGACCGCCCCTTTCTGATCGTCCCTGGGCAGCTTGATCAGGCACTCCCACACCGGGTTGGGGTCCGCTTCCGGGCGCTTGACCTCACTCAGCAGGTGGTTCAGCCCGCCACGCTCCCATAGCCACTCCAGATCCGCCGGAAGTTGCGGTGCCAGAGCATTGAGCAGGGCGTTGCCGCCGATGGCCTGACCGACCAGGTCCCACTGCTGGCGGCCATGACGTTTGTGCGCAAACACCGGCAGGCAGTGCAGCCGCTTGAGCATCAGGCTTTTCAGTCCATCGGTCACCTGGCGATGCTGGCGGGCGCTGCCCACCTCCGACAACTTGGCGCGGTTCTGGCTCAGCAGGTGGGAGAGGAACACCACCCCGGTATGGCCAGTGGTGCCATCGGCCTTGATGTGGAGAGTACGGCCATCCTTTTGTGAGCGCACCAGCCGGTAGGGCATCCCTTTCAGTTTCAGCTTGCCGGCCAGTGGCTGCAGCTTGGGCAACTCCAGCTCCAGCCGGGCATCCCGCTCCAGGGGCTGGCTCAGAGGCTGTGCCAGCTGCAGCTTGATTCCCTTAGGGGAAACATCCAGCGTGATGGCCGGCAGGGTTTTGCGGCCCACGGTGACCAGTGCCTGAGTGCGAAGACCAAACCGGGCTTCCCGGCGCTGCTCTTTGTGCTGCAGCGGCAGCACCCGGATGGGGTCTTTACTGAGTCGCGCCATGCCAAAGCGGCGCAGGGCGTTGGCGTCTTCCGGCATCGGGCGTTGGCGATAGTGCGCCACCGCGTCCGGGCTGGTGATCTCCTCCAGCATCACCACCAGGCACAACTCATTCAATTGCTGCTGTACCAAAGCATCGGCGGCGCGGCCACTGAGCGGGCAGCGCAGCGCCAGTTGACGGTCCTCTTCCCCCACCGTGTGGGCGGACAAACGATGTATGCGGAAACTGCTGCGTTGACTCGCCAGCGCGAGGAACGCGTCCAGCTGTTGGCTCTGGCGCAGCTCATAGAGGGTGGCGCTGAAGAACAGCGCTTGCTCCTGCTGGATGTGCTGAAAGCTGAGCAGCAGTTTGTGCTCGGGGTTGTTGGGTTCCTGCAGCAGGCGGGAGAGCCTCAGCGTGCCCATGGCGGCGCTGAGTTGGTTAATGCCCCGCTCATCCTGCCAGTAGCCCAGAGCTTCCTGATTCTGTTCGGTGGCGAGGGAAAATACCGGCATCAGCTGCTGGTCGCTCATCCGGAAGAACAGCGGGATGGCGCTCAGCTTGGGCAGGAAATGGCGCTCGTAGCCATGACTGCGGGTGGTGGCGATCAGGTGGTTGATCTCCGGCGTCGTGCGCAGGCTGCAGGCCTGGATAACCCGGCTCAGCTCCTGCTCCTGGCCGGCATCGCTCCCTTCCCGCTTCAGCCGCACATACTGGTAGCCCTTGCGGCGCTGAATCTTGAGGATGCGGTAGCGCAATCCGGCCGTCATGGCCGGGGCCAGAAACTCCTGACCCAGCGCTGTGTAAGCCACTTGTAATGGGGCATTGGTATCGAGCCGGAAATCACCGGGAAGGCGCACCTGGCACCCCCCGACCGAGATGTCCAGGGTCAGGCCATCGCAGCCACGGTTCTGGCCCTGCTGAATCCGTACTGCGGTGCTGAAGGTTCGCCGGGTTTCGGTGCGGGTGATGTAGTGGCCCAGCAGCTGTGGGGGCGTCTGCCCGGGTGCGCTCTGTTGCGGGGGCGGGGCGGTCGGTGTGCTGGGCTGGGACGCGGTTGGCTTGTACTCCTGCAGCAGGGTCTCCACCACGCCCACCGTCAGGCGATTGCCGTACAGCTTGGTCAGCTCCGTCAGGCGCTGTTGGCTGGCCTCATTGAGAAAGTGCGTGAGGCCGTCAACCTCAATGGCCTCGCAGCCGCCCTGCCGTTCACGCAGGTCGATCACCTGACGGCTGGACTGATTGAGGCGCTGCATCTCCATCTTGACCAGAAACCGCTCCGAGCTGGGCAGGTCCTGGCTGAGTTGCTGAAAAATCTGGTCAAAGTCCGCTTCTTGCAGCAGCGGTTTTAGTTGCTCAATCAGTGCCTGGTGCTTGTCCATCAAAGTTCGGTCTTGTCCCATAGTCCGTGCTGCATTGTAACCCTGAACGAGCATCGGTGATAATGGCCGCTCCGCTCCAGAATATTGAATTTCCAATGGCAAAAGCAAAATCCGCCTACGTCTGTAATGACTGTGGTTCTGACCACCCCCGCTGGCAGGGCCAGTGCAACGCCTGTGGCGCCTGGAACACCCTGACTGAGGTGCGTTTGGGGACCGCTAAATCGGCCCGTACCGAGCGCTACAGTGGCTACGCCGGAGCCGGTTCCAGCCAGGTACAGACCCTGGCCGAAATCGACCTCTCTGAGGTGCCGCGTTTCAGCAGCGGTTACTCGGAACTCGACCGGGTGCTGGGGGGCGGCATCGTTCCTGGTGCGGCGATCCTGATTGGCGGTAACCCCGGTGCCGGTAAGTCCACATTGCTGTTGCAGGTGATGTGTCAGCTGTCCCAGCAGATGGGCGCACTCTATGTCACCGGTGAGGAGTCACTGCAGCAGGTGGCGATGCGGGCCAACCGCCTGTCCCTGCCGACAGACAAACTGAAGATGCTGTCGGAAACCTCGGTGGAGCAGATCTGCCTGATTGCCGAGCGGGAAAAGCCCGCCATCATGGTGATCGACTCCATTCAGGTGATGCACATGGCCGATGTGCAATCGACGCCGGGTTCCGTGGCCCAGGTGCGGGAGAGCGCCGCGTTCCTGACGCGCTTTGCCAAACAGAACAATGTGGCGATCTTTATGGTGGGCCACGTCACCAAAGACGGCACGCTGGCGGGGCCCAAGGTGCTGGAGCACTGCATTGACTGCTCGGTGTTGCTTGATGGCAATGGTGACAGCCGCTTCCGCACCCTGCGCAGCCATAAAAACCGTTTTGGTGCGGTCAATGAGCTGGGGGTGTTCGCCATGACCGGCGCGGGCCTCAAAGAGGTGGCCAACCCCTCTGCCATCTTCCTGTCCCGAGGAGAGGAGCAAGCCCCGGGTTCAGTGGTGATGGTGGTGTGGGAGGGCACCCGCCCGCTGTTGGTGGAACTGCAGGCGCTGGTGGACCACAGTCAGCTGGCCAATCCACGCCGGGTGGCGGTGGGCCTGGAGCAAAACCGTCTGGCGATGCTGCTGGCGGTGCTGCACCGTCACGGCGGCATGATGATGTCCGATCAGGATGTGTTTGCCAATGTGGTCGGTGGCGTTAAAGTGGCGGAAACCGGGGCCGATCTGGCGCTGCTGCTGGCGATGGTGTCCAGCTTCCGCGACCACACCCTGAGCCGGGATCTGGTGGTGTTTGGCGAGGTCGGCCTGTCCGGCGAGATCCGCCCGGTGACCAACGGCCAGGAGCGACTGTCCGAAGCGGCTAAACATGGCTTCCGGCGTGCCATTGTGCCCAAGGGCAATGCCCCCCGTCAGCCTATTGAGGGGATGGAGGTGATTGCGGTCGGCAAGTTAACTGAGGCGCTGGACGCACTCTGATGTCCAGGCCGTTCTGTCAGGAAAGGAAAACGCAGAATGTTTAAGAAACTGTTGGCGTCTGTTGGTATTGGCGCGGCCAAGGTGGATACGTTGATCCTCAGCGAAACCCTGGTGCCCGGCGAGACCATGCTGATCGAGATTGTCATTGAGGGCGGCGATGTGCCCCAGACCATCAACGGTCTGGAGCTCAGCCTGATGACCATGGCGGAGGTGGAACACGAGGGGGGCGAAAGTCGCCAGCCGGTGCGTCTGCACCACTGGCATCTGGACGATCGCTTTACGGTGGCGGCCAATGAGCGCCGGAGCGAACGCTTTGAGCTGACCCTGCCACTGGAAACCCCGATCACCGCACTGCGTTGCACCCGTGGCTTCAGCGAAGTGTGGCTGGAGACCGGCCTCGACATCGCTCAGGGCCTGGATGGCCGCGACCATGACCCGCTGCGCATTGCGCCGACGGCGGCGATGAGCCAGGTGCTGGCGGCGGTAGAAGCGTGCGGGTTTGAGCTGTACAGCACCGACGTGGAACAGGGCCAGTTGCGGGGGCCGAATTTCGCCTCCTCGCTGGGCTGCTATCAGGAGCTGGAGTTCCGCCCCACCGGCATGGGTGCCATGCGCGTCAAAGAGGTGGAGGTGTCCTTTGTGGCTCAGCCCGGCGTGACTCACGTGATGCTGGAGGTGGACCGCCGCTTTGCTGGCGACAGCCTGCGATGCTTCGCCGTACCCGAGGGCGCCAGCGACTCGGAAGTGGCCATGTCAGTGCGCCAAATTCTTGGTTGATAACCGGACCTTGAGTTGCCAATAAAACGCCGCCCATCGGGCGGCGTTTTTGTGTGCGCTTTGGCGTATTAGCGGCTGCGACGACGCAGCATCGCCAGCGCCAGCATCAGCAGCAGGCCTGAGCCCAGGCTACCACTGCTTACCGGCTCCGGTTCAGGCTCCGGCTCCGGCTCAGGTTCAGGCTCCGGCTCCGGTTCCGGTTCCGGCTCAGGTTCAGGCTCCGGTTCCGGTTCCGGCTCAGGCTCCGGTTCCGGTACCGGCTCCGGTTGTGGCTCAACACCGTCGGAAACCACGGTCAGCATAAAGGTGGTGGTGGCGATGTCGCTGCCATGCACCTTGTCCTGTACCGTTACCGTTACTTCAGTTTCACCGTGCCAGTCAGCATCCGGCGTGATGTCGAAGGTGCTGCCACTGGTGTCGCCATGGATCTCGGCGCTGAAGTGCTCACCACTGACCAGGATCCGGTTGGGGTAGGCGTTGGCGTCGGTGTAAGTGACCCGAACCCCTTCCAGCATGGCGTTCTCATCCACGCTTTGATTGGCGATGGCAGCAAGCTGAAGGTTGCCGCTGACGGCAATGGTGTGGGTCACGGTTTCATCGGCGCTGCCACTGATGCTGTGCACCAGAGTGACCGATTGCTCGGTCGCGGCGGCGTCCTCATGAACGCGGGCCTGGAATGAGAGCGATTGGCGGGTGCGTTCCGGACCGTCGTAGTCGAAACAGATCACCAGGTCATCGCTCACCACTTCGTCCAGGTTGTCGAGGCCGAGGATGTCGTAGAAGGTGCCTTCGGTACCGCCTCCATCACCCCAGATGTCCCACTTACCGGCGTAACCAACGGCACCGATGATGCCTCGGGCGTAGTCACCGCTCAGGTTGTCGTAGGCCATGATCATCTCTGGCTTACCCGCATCAAAATCGATGCCGCTGCGCAGGATGATCTCGAAATCGACCTGGGCACCACTGAAGGGGTCGCGCACGTTGTCGTACTCGAGAATCGCCAGATCACCCAGGTCCGGATTGTCCTCCTCCCACAGTGCCACCATGGTCAGGCCCTGCGGGTCTTCCCAGTGTGCCTGATGGGTGGTTTCAAAGCTGTCGTTGAAGAACGGCGCGATCGCTTTGCTGAAGGTGCCGATGGCCATGCCGTAGTGCCAGGTGTGAGACCAGCTCTGTTCGAAATTGAGCAGGCCAGCCGGGGTCATCTCCACCATGCCCCAACTGGGCTGGCCGTACAGCATGATGTCGGCCGGTTTAAAGAACAGGTAGTCGATGGGCAGGGTAAACACGTCAGCCGCGTTGCCCTGCATCCAGCTCGCTTCCGGTTGCAGGCCAAACTCGTGCAGGTCGATGTAGCCGCCATGCCAGTCCTCGGCCAGATCCGGAGTCACACACTGCGGATGGGTGAGGTTGTTGGTGATGTGGTAGCCACGCTCCACATCTCGGGATGAAGCTTGCACGCCGGCGACGTTGAAACCGTCTTCGCGCTGGGTCAGAAGCGTTTCCAGACCGTCGCTCATACGGACACTGTCGGGGATCAGGGTTAACCCTTCGGACAACGCCAGCTCGATGGCCAGTTCACGGTCCTGGCGCTCCAGGTTCTCACGGATATTGAGGGTGAACTCGACGATATCACCCACCTTTGCCCCGTCCTGGCTGCTCAGCATATGGATGTCGTTCTGAGCGCGGGACAGACGGACACCACTGAAACCAAAGCCTGCTGGTGCATCGATGGAGGGGCCAGCTTCGACACCGCCATAGAGCACGTCACCGGCCTGGCTGTCCGGCCAGTCCCAGTGCAGGGTCAGGTCGATGTTACCAACACCGTCGTGACTGGCGGGGCCGGTCAGGTCCATCACATCGCTGCTCTGCTCTCCAATGACCGCGGTATTGAGTTTGACCTCAAGGTGGCCTTCATGGTCCCAGGGGGCGTTGATGTTGTGAACCACGACCCAGTAGGTGCCCGGCTGCGGATTGTTGAAGGCGCAGTAGTTGCGGGCCGTGGCGTGGTAACTCACACACAGCATTTCCGGCTGAGCGGCTTCCACACCCATCGGCGGGATGCCACTGCCGTCGGCACTGCGTCCTACCACCAGAGTGGGCTGGCGGAAGATCAGCGGCTCGTAGTCGTAGGGTTCGGCGGACACGATCTCAGCGACGAATCGCTTGGTGCCTTCCGGGATCACCACACTGCGATAGGTGGCGCCGTCGGTGATGTCATCAAACGGATTGAGCCAGTCACTATCGCCCATCAGCAGATGCACGGATTGTTGCGGGGCAACCGGGCCATAGAAGCGGCTGGACAGATCACTGAAGGCCGGGAAGTTCAGGCCGGTGACCGTGGTATTGCCCTGGTCACGGCCCGCGTTGAGGTTGATCTCGGCGGGCATGTCGCCACGTCGGAAACCGGCCACAACCTGCATGGTGCTGGTGGGCGTGTCCGCGTTGCTGGCGGTCAGGTTGATTGCACCGAAGTACTGCAGGTACTCGTTGTCGATGCTGACCCCTTCCCACGGCTGTGAGGTGTTGTCTTCGTTGATGGTCGCAACGATCTCCAGCAGTTGGGACTCACCGGCGGCGAGGGTGAACTGGGCTGGTGACACCTGAATGCTGAGCCCCTCATTGCCCTCCCAGGGCATTCCTTCAGCCTGCCAGGTGCCCGCTTCGGTTGCCGTGACGGTACGCAACCAGCTGCACTGACCACGACAATCCAGCTCAACCATGTTGGGGGTGTTCAGTCGGTTGACGAAGCCACCTTGAGTCGGGTCTGCCTTCAGGTAGGCCTCATTGTCCACATCCATCACCAGGCCAGCGCGGATGGCAGCATCCACATCAATTCGACCGGAGCCGGCGTAATAGGGGGCGTCCACCGGCAGCAGGAAAAGACCGGCGTCACGCTGGATGTTCTGGTGGGCCGTCAGCATCAGAGCGGATTGGATCTCGGCCGGAGTCCATTGCGGATGGGCTTCGGTCAGCAGCGCCATGGCCCCCGCGACGTGAGGGCTGGCCATGGAGGTGCCCTGGATCATCGCGTAATCCGCCGGAGTCGGGTAGGCGGTAAAGGGTTGGTCCGGGGTCCAGGCGGCATAGATGGCCACCCCCGGTGCAGCCACACTGGGCACCAGGTGGTTTCGCACGGTCCAGCTGGGGCCACGGGAGCTGAAGTTCGCGATGATGTCCGCTTTCTCGGCATCAATCACTCGTTGCGGCTCGGACGCAGAGATGCTGGCACGGTGTCCGGTACCGCTGGCTAACCAGCTGCTCAGGCTGTTGCCGGAGTTGTAGTCGATGTGGATGCCCGGAATGGGGTAGGGGTCGGCGACCACACTCTCATTCCAGTCAACGTTGGCCAGTACGAAGCCTCCCGCACCGCCGGATTGCACGTTGGCCGCCTTGGCGACCCGGGCGACTTCACCACGCTCACACAGCACGATGGGCGCTTCGGCCAGTGCCTGGCCGTCTCGATCCACGGTGAAAGTGTCGGCGGGGAACGGGTCAGCACACAGCTCCGGTGCCAATGCCGAGTTGGGGTTGGCGTAATCCCGGGCATGCACGATCGGCGCGGTGATGGCGCCAGACAGGCTGAGGCCGGTCATCTCGCTTTGCCAGGGCAGGTTATCACCGCCTTCAAAGCCGCTGAGGGTTTTCTCCGGCACCACTATCTCGCGGTCATGGGTGGTGGCGGCCACTGAGGTGAGCCACGGAGAGGTGTGGTCGGTGGAATAGAAGTTGGGGCCGGAGTTGCCAGCGGCGGCTGCAACGCTGATGCCCGCCTGACGGGCCGACAGGAAAGCCAGCTCGATGGCGTCCTCCCAGGGCAGGCTTTCACTGCCACCGATGGAGAAGTTGATGACGTCCACGCCATCTTCAATGGCCTGCTCGATGGCGGCCAGCAGAGCCGTTTCAGGGCAACCGGCATGAGGGTCACCGGCGCCACCGGGCCAACAAACCTGATAGGCGATGATGTTGGCGTCCGGCGCGACACCGCTGACCTGGGGCAGCACCAGATCGGTGGCGACACCGTGGCTGGGGTTGCTGATGCCGGGCAGGGTGTAGGGCACGTCGGTCAGGATACGACCGGCAGCGGTACTGGCGACGTGGGTGCCGTGACCGTTGTAGTCGAAGCCATTGGCGGGTCGCAGCGGCTGTGGGGTTTGCCACTCGGGTACCTCGGGCTGGAATACGTGGTCGGCATAAACGTCGGTCACTTCGGGGTAGCTGTGGATACCGATGACCTTGCTGTTACACAGGCTTGGGTCGGTTTCGCAGTCACCGAGGTAGACGCCATCGCCCAGTGGATTCTTGATACCGGTACCGTCAAACGCGGGGTGGTGAGGGTTGATGCCGGTATCGATGATGCCCATGACCACACCGTGACCGGTATGGCTGTAGCCGGTGCTGTCACCCTGCCAGACCGGGGTGGTGCCGATGAAGTCGGGACCGCGGTCGGTCAGCAGTTCCAGGGTTCGGGCACGATAGATTTTGCGGATGCCTGGCAGCTGGGCCAGAGCCTTGGCATTGTGCTGGTCCATCTGCGCCACCATGGCATTGACGGACAGCGACATCTGCCGTTTTACCTGCAGCGTGACGCCCGCATTGCGGGCCTGGCTCAGTACCGCGTCCTGTTGGCTCAACACTTGATTGCGTTGATGGTGGAGCAGTGACGGAGCCTGGTTTTGCCGCATCAGGCCGCTCTGGTCGTTTTGCGCCAGTGCGGAGCCGTTACGCAGGATGACGATGTAATCGTGTTCCCCCTGCAGCGCCTCTTCCGGGGTAAACACGGTTTCCGGATTGACCGGAGCCACCATGACATTGCGTCCCTGCTGATCAGGGTAGAGCGCATTGGGATTGACGTCAGAAAAGTGTGAAGGGTCGATGCTGATCGCACGCAGAGTGCGGTGGCTTTCGATCACCTTACTGGTTACCGGTGCGGCCTGAATTCCGCTGCTGACCGTCATTGCGGTCAAGCAGGCTAGAGCCAACCGGGAGTATTGCTGACGGCGAGTTGGGCTCGTCATCCTCTCCTCCTTGAAAAGTTATAAGGTATAACCCTATGCAATAATCACATAAATATATGATTTATAAGGGAAAAGGATCAGTAGCACAAAATGAGTAGTAATCGGAAGCGAATTTACATTCAGGGTTTGCTTGATTTTTGGGGATAAAAAAAGCCGCCCCTATGGGCGGCCTTTTCTGAGCAAGCTGTATCAGTTCGGGTCCCGACGCCAGCGCCAGGCCAGGAACAGCAGGGTGGCGGCAATAAAGTAGAGGGGCCGTTGGCCGTACTCGCGGAAGGGGGTGTCGGCCCGCTGCAGGGGCACGATTTCACGCAGTACACCGGTTTCAAACTGGGGCAGCTGGGCCTGGATATGGCCGTGGACGTCGACAATGGCGGTGATGCCGTTGTTGGTGACCCGCAGCAGTGGCCGCCCCAGCTCCAGTGCCCGCATCTGAGCGATGGCCATATGCTGGTGCGGGCCGATGGAATCACCAAACCAGGCATCGTTGGAGACGGTCAGCAGCAGGTTGGTGTTGTCGTGGACGTTGGCACGCACCAGCTCCGGGAACGCGATCTCGTAGCAGATGGCCGGGGTCAGGTGTTGATTGGCTACAGTCAGATTGGGCTGCACAAAGCCGCCGCGATTGAAGGAGGACATCGGCAGGTTAAAGAAGGGGGCCAGCGGTCTCAGCCAGTCCTCCATCGGCACAAACTCACCAATCGGCAGCAGCTGGTGCTTATGGTAGCGGTTGGCATCGTGGGGGCTGTAGGGCCCATTGTGTTCGCCCGGGCCAAGCACCAGCAGGGAGTTAAAGAAGTGCTCCTGCTCATCCATGCTGATGATGCCGGTGATCACTTCGGTCTCACGGAACGCCACCGCCCGTTCAAACTGGTGGAGGAATTCGCTGACCATGGTTTCCGGGGCGGGTACGGCGGCCTCCGGCCAGATCACCATATCGGCGTCCATATGCGGACGGCTGAGGTCCTGGTATTTCAGCAGGGTGGGCCACAGCATCTCGGGGCGCCACTTCAGGCTCTGTTCGATGTTGCCCTGTACCAGCGCCACGTCGACGCTGCCATGTTCGGTCACCTTGGGGGGCATCAGCGCGGCACCGATGGCCATCAGCGCGATGGCGGCGGGAAACCCCAGATAGCCCCAGCGCCGGGCCAGCAGGGGCACCAGTGCGGCGGCCAACAGGCTCAGCAGCAGCCCGACCCCTAGCACACCAAGGTAGGGGATCAGCGGGGTTAGGGGGCCCTGGGTCTGGCTGTAACCCAGCCACAACCAGGGGAAACCGGTCAGCATCCAGCCTCGGGCCCATTCGGCCAGCAGCCACAGGGCGGGGAAGGCCAGCACGCGGCTGAGCGGACGGTCGTTGAAGTAGCGGTTGAGCAGTCCCATCACCAACGCCGGATAGAGCGCCAGGTAGAGGCACAGCAGCGCCATCAGCAGCAGCGACACCACCAGTGGCAGGCCGCCAAACTGATCGATGCTGACGTGGACCCAGCGCAGGCCGAAGGCAAACTGGCCAAAACCATAGCTGAGGCCCATCAGGGCGGCGTGTTTGGGGGAGGCACGCTGGCTGAGCCAGAGCAGCGCCGTCAGGGAGAGTGGCAGCAGAGGCCAGATGTCGTAGGGAGCAAAAGCCAGATGGCTTATCGCCCCGCAAAGCAGGGCGATAAGCATGGCAATCCGGGGCGTTGCCATTAAGTGTCCTTGTGTCGGTTCAGGCAGCGGGAGCGTCCTCGTTGGCGCTGTCGCCTGCGTTTTCACCCTCGTTGTCGCGCTCGTTCTCGGCCAGGCGAACCTGGAGTTGAACAAGGCGACGGGTGTCGGCATTGACCACTTTGAACTCGAATCCGTTGAGTTCGATGATCTCGCCGCGCTCCGGCAGATGGCCGAAGGCGTGGCTGACCAAACCACCGACGGTGTCGTATTCCTGGTCGGAGAAGCCAGCGTCGAAGTGTTCATTGAACTCTTCGATGGGGGTCAGGGCGGCAACCGCCCAAACCTGGCGACTGATACGACGAATATGAACGTCGTTTTCCTCTTCCAGATCGGTTTCGTCCTCGATGTCACCGACGATCGCTTCCAGCACATCCTCAATGGTGATCAGGCCGGAAACCCCGCCATATTCATCCACCACGATGGCCATGTGGTAACGGTCGGAGCGGAACTCCTTAAGCAGCACGTCAACGCGTTTGCTTTCGGGTACCACCACGGCGGGACGCAGGATCTGCTCAAGAGTAAAGTTCGCGTCGTTACCGAAGCCATAAGCCAGCATGTCTTTGGCCAGCAGAATGCCTTCGATATGATCCTTGTCCCGGTCGATCACCGGAAAGCGGCTGTGTGCCGACTCAATCACGATGGGGAGAAACTCCTCAACGGACTGATTCTTTTCGATGGTGATCATCTGGGAGCGGGGGATCATCAGGTCGCGTACTTTCAGGTCGGAGACCTCGAGTACCCCTTTGATCATCTCTTTGGTGTCTTGGTCGATCAGGGCACGGTCTTCCGCATCCTGGATCACGTCGACAAGCTCTTGTCGGTTTTGCGGCTCGCCACCAAAGAAATGGCTGAGGCGGTCCAGCCAGCCCTTTTTAGCGTGGGTCTGGCTCGACGGGGGTTGGTCTTCGTTCATATTGTCCTGTGGGTTGGGGAACTGACAGAGAGATTACCGCTCTTGGTAGGGATCGGCAATGCCCAACTGAGCCAGCAATTGACGCTCCAGTGACTCCATCTCTTCGGCGTCTTCATCGTCGATGTGATCGTAGCCAATCAGATGCAGACAGCCGTGGATCACCATGTGGGCCCAGTGATCCATCGGGGCCTTCTCTTGCTCGACCGCTTCCCGCGCCACCACGGCCGCGCAGATCACCAGATCGCCCAGCAGCGGCAACTCGATGCCCGGGGGGGCTTCAAAGGGGAAGGAGAGCACGTTGGTGGGCTTGTCCTTGCCGCGGTAGTCGCGGTTCAGTTGCTGACTTTCCGCTTCGTCGGTGATGCGGATGGTCAGCTCCGCGTCCGGACGGTCAGCCAGGGCCAGGGCGGCCCAGCTTTCCAGCTGGGCCTGGCTCGGCAGGTTGTCGGCCTCAACGGCCAGTTGCAGGTCCAGTTCCATTACTGTGCCTCTCCGGAAGATTGAGCGGCCTGCTCGGCGCGACGTTGGCGCTCCTGCTCGGCTTTCTTGGCGCGTTCCTCTTCCTCGTAAGCCTCGTAGGCTTCCACCACCTGGGCCACGACCGGGTGACGTACCACGTCGCCGCTCTGGAAGAAGTTGAAGCTGATGGTGTCGACGTTGCGCAGTACCTCAATGGCGTGGCGCAGGCCAGAGCGGGCGCCCCGGGGCAGGTCGACCTGGGTGATGTCGCCGGTGATCACCGCGCGGCTGTTAAAGCCGATACGGGTCAGGAACATCTTCATCTGCTCAACGGTGGTGTTCTGGCTTTCATCCAGAATGATGAAGGCGTCATTGAGGGTACGACCCCGCATGTAGGCCAGTGGCGCCACTTCGATGACGTTGCGCTCAATCAGGCGTTCCACCCGCTCAAAGCCCAGCATCTCGAACAGCGCGTCGTACAGCGGGCGCAGGTAAGGGTCCACTTTCTGCGACAGGTCGCCGGGCAGGAAGCCGAGCTTTTCGCCCGCTTCCACCGCCGGGCGGGTCAGCAGGATGCGGCGCACTTCCTGACGCTCCAGCGCATCCACGGCGGCAGCCACGGCCAGGTAGGTCTTACCGGTACCGGCCGGACCAATGCCGAAGCAGATGTCGTGGGTGATGATGTTGCGAACGTACTGGGCCTGGTTCGGGTTGCGCGGCTTCAGCACGCCACGCTTGGTCTTGAAGAAGACCTCTTTGCCCATGGCACTGTCGTCATCCGCTTCCAGCGCCACCAGTTCCTGGATAGCGAGGTGAACCCGCTCCGGGTCCAGATCCGGCAGTTGGTTCTTCACCGGGGCGGTTTCCACGTACAGGGTCTTGAGCAGCTCAATGGTGCCCTGGGTACGTTGCGGTTGGCCCACCACGATAAAGTGGTTACTGCGATAACTGATCTCGACGCCGAGGCGACGCTCGATCTGCTTCAGGTTATCGTCAAACGGCCCGCACAGGGCAGCCAGTCGCTGGTTCTGTGCAGGCTCGAGAAAGACCTCTAAGGTCAGCAGTTTATTACTCACGGTGTCCCTTTAGGGCTGGTAAGTCGCCACGCCCAGTTCGTCTGGTTGGCCGTTGGGGCGGTTCTTCAGGATGTCCGCCGGTCGCAGTTCGCGACGCAGATCCATCTCCTGCTCGGTACGGATCAGGGTACCACGCAGGGAGTGCGGCAGCACTTCGGTGATCTCGACATCCACGAAGCCACCGATCAGCTCCACGTCACCATCGAAGTTAACCACACGGTTGTTCTCTGTGCGACCCCGCAGCTCCATGGCGTTCTTCTTGGACACCCCTTCCACCAGGATACGTTGCACGGTACCCAGCATACGGCGGCTGAACTGCATCGCCTGCTGGTTGATGCGGTCCTGCAGGATGTAGAGACGCTGCTTCTTGGTCTCTTCAGAGACGTCATCCACCATGTCCGCTGCCGGAGTACCCGGACGCGGGCTGTAGATGAAGGAGAAGCTCTGATCGAACTCGATGTCGGCGATCAGCTTCATGGTGTCTTCGAAATCTTCATCGGTTTCGTTGGGGAAACCCACGATAAAGTCGGAGCTGATGTGGATGTTCGGACGCACCTTGCGCAGACGGCGGATGATCGACTTGAACTCCAGCGCGGTGTGGTTGCGCTTCATCATAGTGAGGATGCGATCCGAACCGCTCTGCACCGGCAGGTGCAGGAAGTCCACCAGCTCAGGCACATCGGCGTAGGCGTCGATGATGTCCTGAGTGAACTCCACCGGGTGGCTGGTGGTGTAGCGCAGACGGTCGATGCCGTCGATGGCGGCCACGTAACGCAGCAGGTCGGAGAAACGGCAGATCTCGCCGTCGTGGGTTTCACCGCGGTAGGCGTTCACGTTCTGACCCAGCAGGTTGATTTCGCGAACCCCCTGCTCGGCCAGCTGGGCAATCTCGTACAATACGTCGTCCAGCGGACGGCTGACCTCTTCACCACGGGTGTAGGGCACCACGCAGAAAGAGCAGTACTTGTTGCAGCCTTCCATAATGGAAACGAACGCGGTGGCGCCCTCAGCACGGGGCTCCGGCAGGCGGTCGAACTTTTCAATCTCGGGGAAGGACACGTCCACCACACCCTTTTCACCGGCCTGGATCTTGCCGATCATCTCTGGCAGACGGTGCAGGGTTTGCGGGCCGAACACGATGTCCACGTAGGGGGCACGTTCACGGATGGCGTCGCCTTCCTGAGAGGCCACGCAGCCACCCACACCAATCACCAGCGCCGGATTTTGCTCTTTCAGCGGGCGCCAGCGACCCAACTGGTGAAACACCTTCTCCTGCGCTTTTTCGCGGATGGAGCAGGTGTTCAGCAGCAGAACATCAGCCTCTTCGGCTTCTTCGGTGAGGGTGTAGCCACCAAAAGCGTCGAGCAGATCAGCCATTTTGGCGGAATCGTACTCGTTCATCTGGCAGCCCCAGGTCTTAATGTGCAGTTTCTTGCTCATCAATCAGCGTCGCTCTGGAAAAAATAGCCGAGTATTTTATACCCGAAAGCGGACGCTGGCCAGATGTTGCGCGGGTTTCAGGGCTGGCAGTGACGCACGGCAAAGGCGGGCAGGGCCGGCTCGCCGGACTGAACCTCTTCCTCTTCAGCCTCTTGAGCCTCTTGAGCCAGCTCATAGTCGCGGCCCCACTGGGCCAGGGTGTCCTGAACCTGGCGTTGGATGTCCAGCACCAGTTCATACTGGATGTTGGCCCGGGCCAGGTTAATTTCGTCCACGATGGGGTTGCTTTGCTGGTTACCATGCACGGTATACCGGGCATCAACCGACTGGGCCGCCAGTGGCGCGGCAAAACCCAAACTCAGACTCAGACTCAGAATCAGTGGCAGCGTTCTCATGACCGGTTCTCCTTCAACCATTCCCTCACTTGGACAGGTTGAGCATAGGAGGGGGTTTGAGGCGGCTCCGGATCAGATGTAAGCGGATGTGAGTAAAGCTCATCCTGTTGACCTTTTATTACGTAAGCCGGCCTTTTGACATAGAATGGGGCCAACTTATTTCCGGCCTGAAATCGCATCGACATGGAGCAGTACGACATCCTCATTCTGGGCGCCGGCATGGTGGGTGCCGCCAGCGCTTGTGCCCTGGCCCGCCGTGGTTTTTCCGTTGCCATCGTAGAGGCTCACACGCCGCAGCCCTACGCCCCCGAGCAGCCGCTGGACCTGCGGGTCAGCGCCATCAGCGCCGCCTCCGAACGGTTGCTGGATGAGCTGGGCGCCTGGGCGCCGATCGAAGCGATGCGACTGGCCCCCTACCAACAGCTGGCCACCTGGGAGTGGGAGCGCAGCGAGGTCTGTTTCGATGCCGCCGAGCTCAACCACAGCCACCTTGGCCACATTGTCGAGAACCGCATTGTGCAGCTGGGGCTGTGGCAGGCGATGGCCAATCACGCCAACATCACCCTGTTGACCGGTGAGGCCCCCAGCGCGCTGTGGCAGGATGAAGAAGGTGCCTATCTGACGGTGGGTGAGCGCACCCTCAAGGGCCGCCTGCTGCTGGGCTGCGATGGCGCCCGCTCCCGGGTGCGTGAAGTCGCCCGCATCGGCCTGACCGGCTGGCAGTACCGCCACCACTGCCTGGCGGTGAACATCACCACGGCGATGCCTCAGCAGGCGATCACCTGGCAGGCGTTCACCCCCAGTGGCCCCCGCGCTTTCCTGCCGCTGCCGGGCCCGCACGGCTCTTTGGTGTGGTACGACAGCCCGGAGAAAGTGGCGGCGCTGATGCGGATGGACGATGCCGAGTTGAAGGCCGCCATTCAGCACGCCTTCCCCGAGCGCCTGGGCGAATTCGAGATCAATGGCCGTGGCAGCTTCCCGCTGACCCGCCAGCACGCTCAGCACTACTTTGCCGACCGCCTGGTGCTGCTGGGGGATGCCGCCCACACCATCAACCCGTTGGCGGGGCAGGGGGTCAACCTCGGCTTCAAAGATGTGGCAGAGCTGGCCGGTGTGTTGGGTCAGGCACTGGATTGCGGCGAAGCCTGGGACGAAGCCAAGGTGCTGAATCGTTACCAGTGCCGTCGTCGCCGTGACAACCTGCTGATGCAATCCACCATGGACCTGTTCTACACCCTGTTCTCCAACGACCGGCTGCCGTTCAAGCTGGCGCGCAACCTGGGCCTGATGGCGGCACAAAATGCCGGCCCGGTGAAAACCCAGGTGATGCGCTACGCCATGGGGCTGTAAGTCCGGGTGCGGCAACTCTGGTTTAATCCCGCCCTCAATCAGTCTTTGCGGCTGACCCTGGCGCTGATGGCAGCGCTGGGGCTGGCCTACCCTCTCGGCCTGCTGGCCCCGGTCGCACTGTCGATGCTGGCGCTGCCGGCGGTGCTGGTCTCCGCCCTCGATCAACCTACGCCACGCTGGTGGCCACGCATCGGCGTGGGCATCGTCGGCTTTGTTCTGACCAGTGGCCTGACCGCCACCCTGACTCACCATATGCCCGCGTTGCTGCCCGCCTGGTTTGCCCTGCTTGGCCTGGTGCTGGGCGGGCTGGCGGCCTGGGGAGAGTTGGCCGGACGTCTGGGGATGGGGATGCTGGTGATGGCGGTGGCCGGGCTGGCCACCGCGCCTCAGGGGCCGCCCTGGCTGCTGGCCCTGAGCTTCGGCGCCTGCGTGCTGTGGCTGATGGTTTTTAGCGCCCTGTGGTACCGGTTGTGGCGTCACTATCCGCTGCGCCAGAGCCTGGCTGCCACCTACCGGACCCTGGCCCAGATCCTGCTCGACCGGCCCGGTCAGCTGCGGGCCCAGGGCCTGCCGGTGGAGTTTGATGCCGCCCTGGGGGAGCAGATTGGCCTGTGTCGGCAACAGTTGCTGGCGTTTGGCCGTCAGGGCGACATCGCGCCCCTGCGTAACGCCTTTATTGCGGCCGTTGACCTGCAGGAGCGGCTTCAGGCAACGCCTCATCCGGAGCAGGCCAAGGCGCTGTTTACCCGCCCGGACATCTACCCGCTGTACCGCGACTGGACCCGCGCCGTATCGGTGCGGCTGCGGCGACTGGCGCGGGACCTGTCCCAACACCGGCCACTGACCAGTGATGACCGCCACCAGGCCTTCGCCGAGCCGCTGATTGCCGCGCTGCAACCGTTAGCGGAAGCGGGCGGTCCCCGTGGCATGGTGGCCTACTACATGATTGGCAATGTCCGCCGCATCTCCCGCCTGGCAGAGCGGGTGGCGCCGCTGTACCAGCGCGATTTTCTGCCCCTGGCCGCGCCGGACTGGCGGGCCCGGCTGCGCAGCGTGTGCCGCTGGTCCTCGCCGGTGGCCCGTGGTGCCGTTCGGCTGGCGGTGTTGCTGGCGGCCGGTTCGGCCATCAGTCAGCATATCGGACTCAACAACAGTTACTGGATCCTCACCACCATTGTGATGGTGACCCAAAGCAGTTACGTCGCCACCCGTCACCGGGTGGGGCAGCGGGCGGCGGGCACCTTTGCCGGCCTGGTTGTCGGGGCCCTGCTGGTGTGGCTGGGTTTCAGAGCCGAAGCGGCGCTGGTTCTGGCCCTGTTGCTGGTGCCGGTGACGCTGGCGCTCCGACCGATCCACCACGGCTGGACCATCACCAGCGCCACCACCTTGCTGGTGCTGATGTTTGAGTATTTTGGCGTGGGCGGGGATGCCATCCTGCTGCCGCGGATGTTGGATACCCTGATTGGCTGTGTGCTGGTGTTTGTGGCGTTTCGCTGGCTGTGGCCGCAATGGCAGGGCGGGCGACAGAACGCGTTGCGTAAGCAGGCCCTGGCCCACCTGCACCGCTACCTGCAACGGGTGTTGATGGCGTTTGAGGGCAAACAGGTGGAGCCGGTGCTGCTGGCCCGAAGCCGTCGCCTCGCTTACGAGCAGGGCATCAGCCTGACCGCCAGTTTCCAGCAGATGAAGCAGGAGCCGGGCTACCGGGATGAAGCCACCAGCCTGGCGCTGTTAACCCAGTACAAGGGCGCGATGAGCCAGATCAACGCGGTGGTGCCTTTCGCCCGCCGTGGTGTGGTGCTGGAGCCGGAGGTGGCCGAGCGGCTGCGTCGCAGCTTTGATGAGGCGTATAAGGTGTTGGCGGCGACGCTGGAGGGACAGCCCTACCATTGGCCGCCGCAACTGGATGAAGCATCCAGTTGGTTGTCGGGGCTGCTGATGCAACAGCAGCCCAACCGGGCCGGCTTTGTGCTCTACCAGATGGCGTTACTGCTGGAGCGCTATCAGCGCCTCAGCAGTGTGCTGGCGGGGCAAAATGGATCGTCGCCAGACAGCCCCCCTGAGGACGGTTCTCCAGCTCAAATGTCCAGCCATAGCGGCGGCACAGATCGGTCACGATAAGCAGGCCCAGGCCGTGGCCATCGCCCGAATTGGGCGCATCCCCCAGCCCCACGCCCTGGTCGGCTACGGTCAGGGTGTGGCGGTCCAGCGTCAGCACGATGGTGCCCTCTGAAGTGGCACCGATGGCGTTACGCACAAGATTGCCCACCACCATGGCGATCACCGCTTCACTGGCCTCAATGGTGGGTTCGCCCTGAACCTCTAGCTGAAACTCAATCGCCTTGCCCAGTGCCGCCGATCGGTTCTGCTCGAGGATGGTGTCCAGTTCGGCGGCGGTCAGGGGGCGGCTGACCCCCTCCTGATCACGCTCATAGCGCACCAGGCTGAGCAGGGCTTCCACCGTCTCCTCCATCCGCGCCGCGGCGCTGGTGATGCGTTGCTGCTGGCGCTGGCGAAACTCCGGTTGGGCGTCGCTCTCCAGCAGGCGGGTGGCCCCCCGGATGATGGTCAGCGGGGTACGCAGCTCATGGCTGGTGTAGCGGGCGAACGCCTGCTCCCGCTTCAGCAGCCGATTGGCTTCCCGGCGGTAGTGGTTCAGTTCGTCGGTCAGCTCCTGAAACTCCCGGGCAGCTCCGGGGTTGATGGTAAAGGGGTGCTCCGGATTGCCCTGGTGGTCGGCCAGCTGGCGGCTGAGGTCATTCACCGGCTGGATCAGGCGCGCCGACAGGCGGATCAGCACCGCGCCAAAGATGGCCAACAGCAGGGTGGTGATGACGATGATCACCAGGCTGATCAGTCCCCCTTCGTGCTCGGTCAGCTCCAGCGGCTCGGCGTGGGCCAGCAGGTAGATGGGCTTACGCTCTCGGCCCTCATAATACTGGTCCACCAGGATAAAGAACTCCCCATAGTCGGTCTGGATCTCCGACTGCAGCTTGACGGCGTAGCGGTACTCATCGGGGATAAACGTCGGCAGGCTGTCCGGGTCGTTGTAGGCGAAGGTCACCTCATCCAGCTGCTGTGGCCCCTCAGCCCCGGTCAGGTAGAGCGCTTCGGCGTAGCCCCGGTTGGCTTCCAGATGGCGCAGGCTGACGTTGTCCTCGGCCAGCATGATCGCCTCGCGGATCAGCAGGTAGAGCACCAGACCCACCAGCACGGCCAGCCCGGTAAACACCAGCGCCAGCTTGCGGGTCAGGGTGGAGGCAGAGCTGCGTTTCATGCCGGGATCTCCAGGCGAAAGCCCACTTTCGGCACGGTCACCAGCATCGGCACCGCGAAGGGACGGTCAAGCTGGTTGCGCAGTTGGTAGATGTGGCTGCGCAGCACCTCGTTATTGGGTTCACCATCGGGCCACAGGGCGTCACAGAGGGTCTCCCGGGTGACGATCTCCGGGGCGGTGCGGCACAGCAGCTCCAGAATGGTGTAGGTGGTGGGGTTGAGCGCCAGCGGCCGCCCCTGGCGGGTGGCAGAGCGGGTATTGGGGTTGAGCACCAGCTCGCCGAAGTGACGCTCCAGCGGGGTCACTTGTCCACGGTAACGACGTACCAGCGCAGTCAGACGGGCCTGCAGGATGTCGAGGTCAAAGGGCTTGGCCAGGTAGTCATCGGCGCCGCAGTCAAAACCGGTCAGGGTGTCTTCCCGGCTGCCCAGGGCGGTCAGCATCAGAATCGGCGTGCGCTTGCCCTCCTCACGCAGTTTTTTGCACAGGGTACGACCATCCATCCTCGGCAACATCAGGTCGAGGATAATGGCGTCAAAGTCCTGTTCGCGGGCCAGGGTCAATCCCAGCTCGCCGTTGTCGGCGTAATCCAGCACCACCCCCTGTGCCTCGAAGAAATCAAAGATAATGCCGGCCACGTCCCGGTTATCTTCCACCAGAAGAATTCGCTTCAAAATCGCTGTCGTCATACTGCAGTTTGCTCTGTCAAAGGTGGCGCCTCCGGCGTGGAAAAAATGTCGACAACGTTTTTTTCACGGATGGGGCCGGACAATGCACGCCATAAGGCCAAACCGGGCCTGCTTGCCGTTATTGTGAGAGAGCGATGCTGAAACTTAAAGCGTTACCGAAAGGCGAAATCGCCCCCATCACCCTCAGCGTGATAGTTCCCCTCTACAACGAAACCGAAGTGCTGCCAGCCCTGCACCAGCGCCTGACCCAGGTACTGGATGCAATGCCGGAGCGCTGCGAGATTGTGTTCGTCGATGACGGCAGCAAGGATGGCAGCCACCAGATGGCCCAGCACCTGCCGCGCAGCAGCAGTGAGCACCTCTGCCTCTCCCTGAGCCGCAACTTCGGCAAAGAGGCAGCGATGAGTGCGGGTCTGGCTTATGCCCGTGGTCAGGCGGTGATCCTGCTGGATGCGGACCTGCAGGACCCGCCGGAGCTGATCCCCGACATGCTGGCCAAGTGGCGCGAGGGGTACGACGTGGTCAATATGCAGCGTCGCCGCCGTCTCGGTGAAAGCTGGTTTAAACGCACCTCTGCGGCCGCCTACTACCGTATCCTTAACTGGCTGTCGGAGATGCCGATCCCGGAGAATGTGGGGGACTTTCGCCTGCTCAGTCGCCAGGTGGTGGACCAGCTCAACGCCCTGCCGGAGCGCAGCCGCTATATGAAAGGGCTGTTTGCCTGGCCCGGTTTCAAGCAGATCACCCTCCAGTTTGACCGTGACCCGCGCGAAGCGGGTGACACCAAGTGGAACTACCCCAAGCTGGTGGGTCTGGCGATGGATGGCATCACCTCGTTCAGCATCCGTCCCTTGCGGCTGGCCACCTGGACCGGCCTGACCATCGCCCTCGGTGCCTTCCTCTACGGCGGCTGGGTGGTGGCGAAGACCCTGCTGTGGGGCGAAACCGTGGCCGGTTACCCCTCGTTGATGGTGGCGGTGCTGGCCTTGGGCGGGGTGCAACTGGTGGCCATGGGGCTGCTGGGGGAATACCTGGGCCGCGTCTATATCGAGACCAAAGGACGCCCCAACTATCTGGTGGCGGAGGTGATTGAGCGTCCGCGTCAGGTTCTGCGTCAGGTTCAGGAGGCGCAGGGATGATTCGGACCCGAACGTTATGGCTGCTGGCCGCGTTTGCCCTGTTGGTGCGACTGGCCACGTTGGGGGCTTACCCGCTGATGGACACCACCGAGGCCCGCTACGGTGAGATGGCCCGAATCATGGTGGAAACCGGTAACTGGCTAACGCCGCAGTTTGATTACGGCGTGCCGTTCTGGGGCAAGCCGCCGCTGCACACCTGGATGAGCGCCGGCGCCATGACGGTGTTGGGGGAGAATGAGTTTGCCGCGCGGCTGCCGCACTGGATTGCCGGTGTGCTGACGCTGGCGCTGGTGGTCAGTCTGGCCCGCCGTCAGGGCATCAACCGCGCCCTGACCGCACTGGTGCTGTCCAGCTGCGCCATCTTCGCCATCGCCAGCGGTGCGGTGATGACCGACATGGCGCTGACCCTCGGCCTGACCCTGGCGATGATGGGGTTCTATCTGGGCTGGCAGGGGCAGTATCGATGGGGGTATCTGGCGTTTGCCGGCCTTGCCATTGGCCTGCTGGCCAAGGGGCCGGTGGTGATCGTGCTGATGGCGCTGGCGGTGGGCCCCTGGCTGTTGCTGCAACACGGCGTTAAAGGCGCCTTTGTGGTGCTGTGGCGTCGCTTCCCGCTGCTGTCCGGCACCGCACTGATGCTGGCGATTGCCGCCCCTTGGTACTGCCTGGCGGAGCAGGCCACCCCCGGCTTCCTCAACTACTTCCTGGTGGGCGAACACTTCTCGCGTTTTGTTGAGAGTGGCTGGCAGGGTGACCTCTATGGCTCCGCCCACGATGAGCCGCGCGGCACCATCTGGCTGTTCTGGCTGTACGCGGCACTGCCCTGGTCGGTGCTGCTGCCGTGGCTGGGCTGGCGTCGTCGTCAAAGCGAGGGTGGCGTTAACCGCCCCTGGCTCAGCTTCCTGCTGATGTGGATGGTGGCGCCGATGCTGCTGTTTACCCTGGCGGGTAACATCCTGCCTGCCTATGTGCTGCCGGGCATCCCGGCGCTGGCTTTGCTGGTGGCCAGTCTGGTCAGTGAGCGCGAGATGCGGCTGGTGACCGGTGCCAGCCTGGTGACGCCAATGCTGCTGGTGGTGGCACTGGGGGTACTGGTGGGCACCGACATGAGCGACAACAAAAGCGATAAAACCCTGCTGGCTGGGCTGCCCGAAGCGCCGCTGTACTACTGGCAGAAACGCCCCTTCTCTGGCCAGTTCTATTCCGAGGGCCAGGCGCTGGAGGCGGACAGCCTGGCGCAGCTGCCGCACCAGGGAGAGTTTTACCTGGCGGGACGCCCGGCTTCTCTGGCTCAGCCTCTTAAGAGCGGTCAGTTCCGTTGCGAGCCCCTGCGCCAGCGGGGTAAGCGGGTGATCTATGGCTGCGAGGCGGTGCAGTGAAGCGCTTTGCCCGTTTTGCCCTGATCGGGGCGCTGGGGTTCGCGGTCGACAGCCTCTGCTTTGCCCTGTTGTGGCAGGGGCTGGGGTGGCCATTGCAACTGGCCCGGGGCGTGGCCTTTGTGGCAGCAGCCAGCACCACCTGGCTGGGCAACCGGTGGCTGACCTTTGCTGACCGGCCCAGCCAGCCCTGCTGGCACCAGTGGCGCCGGGCCCTCGCCAGTGCGCTGGTGGCGGCCGTGCCCAACCTGGGGGTGTTCCAGTTATTTTTGATGCTGCTGGGCCACCAGGGGTTGGCGCCCTATGTCGCGTTGGTGGGTGGCATTCTCGCTGGCATGGGGGTGAATTACTTTGCCAGCCAGACCTGGGTTTTTGCCCCCGCCGACACCCCATCCCGCTGAGTCTTTACCCCTTCGGGGCGTCCCTGCGACGCCCCGCTGCGGCATATTGTCGCACCCCGCGCACTCCCCCTTGGTCTTTTCCTGAATCGGAGTAAAACAGCGTCTATCCCATGGCACTTGCCCCGCGCTGAACGATCACAAGGATTGACATTTCATGCCTGTTAGCAAGCTTCTGGCCGTTACTGCGGCCGTAAACCTGGCGCTGGCCCTGCCGGCCTACGCCGATAAGATCAGCGATTGTGCTGAGGAGGGTCACTGCGACGAATACCAGGTGGTTACCGCGGACGTGATGCAATCACCGCTGACCGTGGTCACCGACCCCAAACTGCCGCGCCAGCCGCTGCCGGCATTTGATGGCTCCGGTTTCCTGCGCACCATCCCCGGCTTTAACGTCATCCGTAAGGGTGGCGCCGGTGGCGACATCACCCTGCGTGGTATGGCCGGTTCCCGGGTCAATATCGTGAACGATGGCCAACAGGTGGGGGGCACCTGCGGTGGCCGTATGGACCCGCCGACCAACTACATCTCGCCGGACACCTATGAACGGGTTGAGGTGATTAAAGGCCCACAGACCGTGAAGTATGGCCCGGTGGGTTCTGCCGGTACCGTGCTGTTTGAACGCGACCACTTCGGCCTGGCGGAGAAGGGGACGGAGGGCCGTGCCAGCATGACCTTTGGCAGCTTCGAGCGTAAAGACTACGCCATGGAGCTGATCACCGGCACCCCGGACCACTACTGGCGCATCGATGCCAACCATTCCGAGAGTGATGATTTCGAGGACGGCAACGGCGACACCATGCAATCCAGCTATGACCGTGACAGCTTCCATACCGCCATCGGCTGGACGCCGGATGCGGACTCGGTGCTGGAACTGAGTTACGGCTTCTCCTCCGGCTCTGCGGAGTACGCGGACCGCGCCAACAAAGCCCGCCAGATCGACAACGAAAACGCGACTCTGCTGGCCCGTACCGGTTCCCAGCTGGATTGGCTCAAGATGGTGGAGTTCCAGGCTTACTGGAACCAGAACGACCACATCATGGACCAGTTCGACAAGCTGGATAACACCGTCCCCGGTGCCAACCCGCGTCGCACCAACATCGGTGGCCACCTCTGGTTTGAACTGACCCCCAGCGACAACTGGGCGCTGCTGGTGGGCATCGACTACCTGGACAGCACCCAGGACATGCGCAACGGCCTGAGCCTGGATGAACTGCTGGGCAACGCGTTCGAGGACGTCTACAGCAAGGAAAACCTCGGTTTGTTGCTGGAGTCTGACTGGCAGATCGGTCCGGGCAAAGTGGTGGCTGGCGCCCGTTATGACCGCTACGAGCAGACGTTGCTGGGCAGCTGGTCTGGCGCCAATAAGGTCAATGAGCGCACTGAAAACCTGGTCAGCGGTTTTGGTCGTTACGAGTGGCTGCTGGAACAACACCAGCTCTACGCCGGTGTGGGTTATGCCCAGCGCATCGCCGACTACTGGGAGATCATGAAGTCGGGCAAAAACCTGACCCTGGATCCGGAGCAGACCACCCAGCTGGATATGGGCTGGATCTATCAGGGCCCGGTGGAGCTGTCCGCCTCGCTGTTCTATGCCGACATTCAGGATTACATCCTGATCGACAACAACAGCATGCCCAGTGCCCGGAATGTGGATGCCACCCTGTGGGGCGGGGAGTTGGGCGCGAGTTACCGCTTTGCTCAGTACTTCAAGCTGACCACCACCGTGGCGTATACCCACGGCGATAACGACACCGACAATGTGGCGTTGGGTCAGATCTCACCGCTGGAAGGCCGCGTCGCGCTGGACTACGAGAACGACAACTGGGCGTTCGGGGCGTTGTGGCGCCTGGTGGACAACCAGGATCGCGTCGCCGTAGGGCAGGGCAACATCGTGGGCCAGGACCTGGGTGAAACCGCCGGCTTCGGTGTGCTCTCCCTCAACGGCGCCTGGAAACATGGCGAAGCGATTCGTCTGAGCTTCGGCATCGATAACCTCTTCGACAAGGCTTACGCTGAGCACGTCAGCAAAGCGGGCAGCGGCAACGATATGCTGCCGCCGGAGGAGCGCACGGTGCGTGTTAACGAGCCGGGCCGTAACGCCTGGGTTCGCCTCGACTACAACTTCTGAGTTTCATCAACCTCGCCAAGCGAAGCGGCACCCACCGGGTGCCGCTTTTTTTGTCTCGATTTTGACACGTCTGGGGCGGTCCCAGGCAACGCGTTGATGGATATGGGGGGCTTGGCCTTAATTCACCGGCACAACGCCACCAGGACGGCGTCAGTAAGGATTTTCCGGGAGCCAGAAACGACAAAAGCCCGCACAAGGCGAGCTTTTGAGAAGATGGCTGGGCTACCAGGATTCGAACCTGGGAATGGCGGGATCAAAACCCGCTGCCTTACCGCTTGGCGATAGCCCAACTGGGGGTGAACAACCGACGTCGTTCGAAAGATGGCTGGGCTACCAGGATTCGAACCTGGGAATGGCGGGATCAAAACCCGCTGCCTTACCGCTTGGCGATAGCCCAACTGGGGTGATTGCTGACGCAATCGAAATAATGGTGGCTACGGCGGGACTTGAACCTGCGACCCCGGCATTATGAGTGCCGTGCTCTAACCAGCTGAGCTACGTAGCCACGAAAACTGTGGTGATTGGGCTTTCCCCAATCGATGCCCGACAACGTCAAACATCAAAATAATGGCTGGGCTACCAGGATTCGAACCTGGGAATGGCGGGATCAAAACCCGCTGCCTTACCGCTTGGCGATAGCCCAACAGACAACATGGTGCGGAAGGAGAGACTTGAACTCTCACGCCTCGCGGCGCCAGAACCTAAATCTGGTGCGTCTACCAATTCCGCCACTTCCGCAGAAGATGGTGGCTACGGCGGGACTTGAACCTGCGACCCCGGCATTATGAGTGCCGTGCTCTAACCAGCTGAGCTACGTAGCCATCAAAAGTTGCGTCCCATCGCTGGGAGCGGGGCGTATTATGCTGAGTTGCCCCCACAGCGTCAACTGCTTTTGCCGCGAAATCTTTCCAATCGGGATTGTTCGCGTGGAAAATAGTCAGACTAGATAAAGAAGCAGCAATTCGCCGTTGGCGGCGAGCAAAAAGCGCGCACAGAGAGGGTGGCTTTTTTCGGTTGTCTTCGCAACTGTGGGCCCGGAAGCGGCAGATAAAACGAAAAAAACCCGGCCTTGGCCGGGTTTTTGACGTCAATGGCAGGGATGCCTCAGACGTTAAACAGGAAGTGAATCACATCGCCGTCTTTGACAATGTACTCTTTTCCTTCGGAGCGCTTCTTACCGGCTTCCTTCGCGGCGTTCTCACCGCCCAGGGCGATGTAGTCGTCGTAGGCGATCACTTCGGCACGGATGTAGCCGCGCTCGAAGTCGGTGTGGATCTTACCAGCAGCCTGCGGGCCAGTGGCACCAACAGGGATGGTCCAGGCGCGCACTTCCTTCACACCGGCGGTGAAGTAGGTTTGCAGGTTCAGCAGCTCGTAACCGGAACGGATAACGCGGTTCAGGCCCGGCTCTTCAATGCCCAGGTCCGCCATAAACTCAACGCGCTCTTCGTCGTCCAGTTCGGCGATCTCGGACTCAATCTCGGCACACACCGGCACCACGACCGCGTTCTCTTTGGCGGCGATTTCGCGCACCTGGTCGAGGTAGGGGTTGTTCTCGAAGCCATCGTCATTCACGTTGGCGATGTACATGGTCGGCTTCAGAGTCAGCAGGCCCATGTACTGAATGCGGGCTTTCTCTTCCGGCTCGAGGGCCACGGAGCGGGCCATGCCGCCCTGTTCCAGGGTCGGCAGTACCTTTTCCAGTACCAGGATCTCCGCTTTGGCGTCTTTGTCACCGCCTTTGGCACGCTTGGCCAGGCGCTGCAGTGCCTTCTCTACCGCGTCCATGTCGGCCAGAGCCAGCTCGGTGTTGATCACCTCGATGTCTTCGGCCGGGTTTACGCCGCCAGCGACGTGAACGATGTTGTCGTTCTCGAAGCAGCGCACCACGTGACCGATGGCGTCGGTTTCACGGATGTTGGCCAGGAACTTGTTGCCCAGACCTTCACCGGTGGAGGCGCCTTTTACCAGGCCCGCGATGTCCACGAACTCCATGGTGGTCGGCAGCACTCGCTGCGGGTTGACGATCTTGGCCAGGGCATCGAGGCGCGCGTCCGGCACCGGCACCACGCCGGTGTTCGGCTCAATGGTACAGAAGGGGAAGTTGGCCGCTTCGATGCCGGCCTTGGTCAGCGCGTTAAACAGAGTGGATTTGCCCACGTTGGGCAGACCCACGATTCCGCATTTAAAACCCATGGTGTTGTTAACCTTTACGTCAGTTAGGCCGGTTGGGCCGTGAAGGTATGAAGCCGATTTTGGGCCTTGGTGATGCCATCACGCAGCAGGATATCGATGCTGCGGCTGGCCTCATCGACGGCCTCGTCGATGGCCCGTTGTTCGGGCGCCGGGGCCTTGCCCAGTACGTAACCGGAGACCCGGTTACGATCGCCGGGATGGCCAATGCCGATCCGCAGGCGATAAAACTCTTTGTTGTTGCCCAGGGCCTTGATGATGTCTTTCAGGCCATTGTGGCCGCCGTGACCGCCGCCTTGCTTGATGCGGGCAACGCCCGGGGGCAGGTCCAGCTCATCGTGGGCCACCAGGATCTGTTCCGGTTCCAGGCCATAAAAGTTGGCCATGGCGCCAACGGCTTTGCCGGACAGATTCATAAAGGTGGTGGGGACCAGCAGACGCAGGTCCTGGCTGCCGGACTGGATGCGTCCGGTCAGGCCGAAAAATTTGCTTTCGCTCTTCAGCGTCACGTTGTGGGCGCGGGCCAGTTCTTTAACCAACCACTCGCCGGCGTTGTGACGGGTATGGGCGTATTCGGGGCCTGGGTTTGCCAGGCCCACGATTAAACGGATGTTGTTGCTCACCGTTACTCTTGTGTCTGTTCGCTGTCGGCTTCGGTGTCACCCTCTTCCTCATCACTGCCACCTTTCGGCGGTTGGATGCTGACCACTGACAGGTCGTTGTCAGAGCCCGCTTCCAGATTCGGGAACTCCACCCCTTTCGGCGTCTTAAGATCCGACAGGTGCAGGGTTTCCCCAGTGTTCAGGTTGAGCGTATCCACCTCGATATTCTCCGGCAGGTCCTGCGGCAGACAACGGATGGTGACCTCGTTGACGAGGTGCATCACGGTGCCCCCGGCGCGGACGCCGGCCGAGTCTTCTTCATTGATGAAGTGCAGCGGCACGGTGGCGGTCATCGCCTCACCGCGCTTAACGCGCTGAAAATCAATATGAAGCAGCTTGGGCTTATAGGGGTGGCGCTGCATCGCTTTCACGATCGCTTCCACCTTTTTGCCGTCGATGTTCAGAATCAGGATCTGGCTATAAAACGCTTCCAGTTCCTGGGCTTGGTTGACTTTATTGTGGTCCAGGGTAATGGCCACAGGAGCTTCGTCTGCACCGTACAACACTGCGGGCAATCTCTCTGCCCGACGCAACCGGCGGCTCGCACCGGTGCCTATCTCGGTACGGACTTCAGCGTCGAATGTAAATTGCGACATAGGTCCGTTCTCCTTGTGTGGGTGTCCCCCTGCCTCGCGACCAAGACAGGGTTTTATCCTTTTAGACGAGTCCCGGCAGATCACCAAGGGAAATGCCGGCGGCGTAGTCTACCACTTTGATGGCGAACTGCTCAAACCGGGCTTGGAAGCCAAACAAAAACGCCCCGCACAGGGCGGGGCGTTTTACGCGGAACTCAGACCTTACTGGTCGAACATCGCGGAGATGGACTCTTCGTTGCTGACGCGACGGATCGCTTCGGCCAGAACCTGGCTCATGGTCAGCTGAGTCACTTTACCGGTGGCCTTCATCTCATCCTTCAGCGGGATGGTGTCGGTCACGATAACTTCGTCAATCACGGAGTCGCGGATGTTGTCCGCCGCGTTGCCGGAGAACACCGGGTGGGTGGCGTAAGCGAACACGCGACGAGCGCCGTGCTCTTTCAGGGCTTCAGCCGCTTTGCACAGGGTGCCGCCGGTATCGATCATGTCATCAACGATGATGCAGTCACGGTCCTTAACGTCACCGATGATGTGCATCACCTGGGAAACGTTGGCACGCGGACGACGCTTGTCGATGATGGCCAGGTCGGTATCGTCCAGCAGTTTGGCGACAGCACGCGCACGCACCACACCACCGATGTCCGGAGAAACGACAACCGGGTTGTCCAGGGCTTTGGCGCGCATGTCTTCCAGCAGCACCGGGCTGCCGAATACGTTGTCCACCGGTACGTCGAAGAAGCCCTGGATCTGCTCAGCGTGCAGGTCACAGGTCAGGACGCGGTCAACACCCACGCTGGACAGGAAGTCGGCAACTACTTTTGCGGTGATCGGCACACGGGCGGAGCGCACACGGCGATCCTGACGGGCGTAACCAAAGTAGGGGATAACGGCAGTGATACGACCGGCGGAGGCACGACGCAGGGCGTCTACCATCACAACCAGTTCCATCAGATTGTCGTTGGTGGGGGCACAAGTGGACTGGATAATGAATACGTCAGCGCCGCGAACGTTTTCATTGATCTGGACGCTGATCTCTCCGTCGGAGAAACGACCCACTTCGGCTTCACCCAGAGAGGAGTACAGGCGTTGGGCAATGCGACTGGCAAGTTCCGGCGTGGCGTTGCCGGCAAAAAGCTTGATGTCGGGCACAGGAAGAACCTCAGGCTTATTGACTTGGGTGGAAGACCGCGCGCCTGGGATTAAGGACCCAGCGGCGAGCTGGTCATTCTCCGTATTACTTCATCTGTTCGGGCAAAACGCCCCGAACCTGTGTCAAAAATGCCTCTGGGGGCACCCTCCGGTCCCGCCGGACGGTGGGACGCGGTCATTCAGGCTGGACGTCCTGATTGCATGACCGCGCTCCGGATTATGGCTGGGCTACCAGGATTCGAACCTGGGAATGGCGGGATCAAAACCCGCTGCCTTACCGCTTGGCGATAGCCCAGTGGACTGTTGTTTTACTGACCCAGTTTAGCCTGCAGCGGCGACAGGTTGCAGCCCCGGGCAACGAATCCCTGCCATTCGGCGGGGAGTTGCTCGAGCGCGGCCTGCGCCTGTTGTTGTTGGTCGAATCGACCAAACACACAGCTGCCGGTACCGGTCATTTTTGACGGCGCGTATTCTACCAACCAGCTCAGCGCCTTTGCAACTTGGGGGTAGGCTTCACACACCACCTTCTGGCAGTCGTTGTGCCAGCGTTCCGGCTGGGTTTCCAATGCTGTGATCTTGGCGCTGTCGCGGGTCAGGTCCGGGTGACCAAAGACTTCCGCTGTGCTCACTTCGACATCTGGTACGACCACCAGGTACCAAGGCTCTTCAACATTTACCGGGCGCAACTTTTCACCAACGCCGTCGGCCATGGCAGCACGGCCACGCACGAACACCGGCACATCGGCGCCCAGGGCCAGGCCCAAATCCGCCAGGGTGTCTTCATCCACACCGGTGTTCCACAGATGGTTCAACGCCACCAGGGTGGTGGCTGCATCGGAGGACCCCCCGCCTAGCCCCCCGCCCATCGGCAGGCGTTTGTCCAGATGGATGCGTGCGCCTTTATGGGTGCCGGTGTGGGCCTGCAGGCGGCGGGCGGCACGGACAATCAGGTTGTCATCGTGGGCCACACCGGGAATGGCCGGCGTCAGCGCAATCACACCGTCGTCGGTGATGTCGAAATGGAGCTGGTCGGCAAAGTCGACAAATTGAAACAGGGTCTGCAGCTCGTGATAGCCGTCGGGACGACGACCATTAATGTGCAGGCAGAGATTCAGTTTGGCCGGGGCTGGCCAGGCGGCGCTGGAGGACATCAGGGTTCCGGTTGCCAGTGGGAAAGGGCCAATTTTAAGCGTTGATCGTCCCGGCGCAACTCGATCTGCACCGGCACTTTATAGCCGGACAACTGCTGCCAGCCGAGGTAGCGCAACTGCCACAGTTCGCCGCTTTGCGGATGCACCAGCTGCAGTTGGGAGACTTCGCCATCGCTGCCATACTCAACGGATTCGGCCCCGCGGGTGTCGCCCAGCAGGTAGCGGCTGATCTGGCTCAGGGGCAGGGGCCAACCGGTGAGACGTTCAATCAGTTGGTCGGCGCTCTGGCCCTGGTGGGTCTGACCATCGTATTGTACCTGGGCGTGACCCGGGCGACTGTTCAGTACCAGCACCGTGTTGCCCAGTGGCGTGGCCAGGCGCAGATCATCCTGGCCGGAACTGTCGCGATGGCGCCAGCTCAGGTTGGCGGAGACCCGCTGATCCGGCTGGATCACCGCCAGTTTTCCGCGCATGAGCCAGTTGGGGGCGTCGGCGGCCGGGGCATCCCCGGCAGGGATGGGACTGGCGCAACCGTTAATGAGAATAATGAAGAATAAAAGCGGTAACGTTTTGAATGGTAGGTTAAGCATTTCTTTCCAACTTTGTGCGCCACGCCTCAGAGATGAGGTTGAGGCTGGCCAGACGTCCCGGTTTTATTTCCATCGTCATCCGCTTTGTGCGTAAAATTGCTGAGCCGCCACGGATTGACAGAGATAAGGGCGAGTTAGTTACGAAGCCATGACGTTAGTTGCTATTGGAATCAATCACAAGACCGCCAGCGTCTCGTTGCGGGAAAAAGTGGCCTTTGGCCCGGACATCCTCACCGATGCCCTAAAGAGTCTTGCGGATCAGACCCGAACCGGAGAGGCGGTGATCCTCTCTACCTGCAACCGCACGGAGTTGTATACCAACCAGGTGGAATGTGACCGCCTGATCCAGTGGTTGAGTCAGTTCCATAACCTCAGTGAAGCTGAGCTGCGCGAGTGCATCTATTTGCACACGGGGCAGTCGGCTGTCCAGCATCTGCTGCGGGTCTCCGCCGGTCTGGACTCGCTGGTGTTGGGCGAACCCCAGATCCTCGGCCAGATTAAGCAGGCCTTTGCGGACGCCAAGCGCGTCGGCACCATCGCACATACCCTCGACCGCTTGTTCCAGCACACCTTTAAGGTGGCCAAGCGCATCCGTACCGAAACCGAGATCGGTTCCTCCGCCGTGTCCGTGGCCTTTGCCGCAGTGAACCTGGCCCGTCATATCTTTGATGACCTGTCCCGTTCCCGCGTGCTGCTGGTGGGCGCCGGTGAAACCATCGAACTGGTGGCTCGCCACCTGAGCGAACAGGGCGTAACCAATATGGTGGTGGCAAACCGTACCCTGGCTCGCGCGGAAGGTATGGCGGCCGAGTTCGGCGGTAGAGCGGTGACCCTGCCCCAGATCCCCGAGCACCTGGCGGAAGCCGATATCGTGATCTCCTCCACCGCGTCTCCGCTGCCGATCCTGGGCAAAGGGATGGTGGAGAACGCGCTGAAAGCTCGTCGCCACCAGCCCATGCTGCTGGTGGATATCGCCGTTCCTCGCGACATCGAGTCGGAAGTGGCCGATCTGGAGAACGCCTACCTCTACACCGTCGATGACCTGCAAGGCATCGTCGAGAAGAACATGGCGTCCCGTCTGGAAGCGGCCGAGCAGGCTGAGCTGATTGCCCATGAGCAATCCAGCGAGTTTATGAGCTGGCTGCGCAGCCTCGACTCCGTGGCCACCATTCGCGCCTTCCGTAGCCAGAGTGAAGCGGTGAAAGCCGATGCCCTGGCCCGGGCTCAGGAGCGACTGGCCTCCGGTGCGGACCCGGAAGCGGTGATGCTGGAGCTGGCCAATAAGCTGACCAATAAGCTGATCCACTCTCCCACCCAGGCTCTGTCCAAAGCGGCCCGCTCCGGTGATCTGGACAGCCTTGAGCTCTTGCGCGCTGCCCTCGGCATCGACGACAATTAAGCCATTCCCAATCCCCATAATGGATTTGAAACGGAAGCCTTGTGCTTCCGTTTTGCTGTCACGCCACCCGATGTGGCCGTAAGTAAGGTATTCGATGAAGCCAACCGTTTACGCGAAACTGGAAGGGCTGCAGGAGCGCTATGAAGAGGTTCAGGCGCTGCTGGGCGAGCCCGATGTGATCGCCGATCAGGACCGTTTTCGCCAACTCTCCAAGGAGTACTCCCAGCTGGAAGCTGTGGTCAATGCCTTCCTGGCCTATCAGCAGAATCAGGAGGACATCGCCACCGCCACCGAGATGCTGGCGGACCCGGAGATGAAGGAGATGGCCGAAGAGGAGCTGGCGGAGGCCCGCGCCCAGACCGAAGCCCTCGAGCAGGAGCTTCAGATCCTGCTGCTGCCCAAAGACCCCAACGACGATCGCAGTGCCTTTGTTGAGATCCGCGCTGGCGCTGGTGGCGACGAAGCGGCGATCTTTGCCGGTGACCTGCTGCGCATGTACAGCCGCTACGCTGAGCAGAAAGGCTGGTCGGTAGAGCTGATGTCCGCCAGTGATGGCGAGCACGGCGGCTACAAAGAGGTGATCGCCAAGTTCAGCGGCGACAGCGTCTACGGTGAGCTGAAATTTGAATCCGGTGGCCACCGGGTACAGCGGGTGCCGGCGACGGAATCCCAGGGCCGCATCCACACCTCCGCCTGCACCGTGGTGGTGATGCCGGAAGTGCCTGAAGCGGAAGCGATCGAGATCAATCCCGCCGACCTTAAGGTGGACACCTTCCGGGCCTCCGGCGCGGGCGGTCAGCACGTCAACAAAACCGACTCTGCGGTGCGGATCACCCACCTCCCCACCGGCACCGTGGTGGAGTGTCAGGACGAACGTTCCCAGCATAAAAACCGCGCCAAAGCGATGGCGGTGCTCTCCGCTCGTCTGCAGGCGGCGGAAGATGAAAAGCGCAAAGCCGAAGAGACCAGTACCCGCCGTTCTCTGGTGGCGTCCGGTGACCGCTCTGAGCGCATTCGTACCTACAACTACCCGCAGGGCCGGGTCTCTGATCATCGCATCAACCTGACCCTCTATCGCCTGACTGAGGTGATGGAAGGGGAGCTGAGTGCGCTGATGCAGCCGATCCTGCAGGAGCACCAGGCCGACCTGCTGGCTGCCCTGGCAGAGGACGCGTAAGTGCGCATCGATGCCTGGCTGGCCGAGGCCAGCGCCCAACTGGAGGGGCACAGCGACAGCCCGCGGCTGGACGCCGAGCTGCTGCTGTTGTCCCGCCTTGGTAAGCCCCGCAGCTTCCTGTTTACCTGGCCAGAGCATGAACTGCCCGAGCCACTGGTGGCCAATCTGGCGGGACTGCTGGCCCGACGCCAGGCCGGTGAACCGGTGGCGCACCTGACCGGCCAACGGGAGTTCTGGTCGTTGCCGCTTAAGGTGAACGCCACCACTCTGATCCCGCGTCCGGATACCGAGTCTCTGGTGGAGGCGGCGCTGGAACTGGGCCTGCCCGATGACGCCGAAGTGGTGGACCTGGGCACCGGCACCGGCGCCATCGCCCTGGCGCTGAAGAGCGAGCAGCCCGGCTGGCGCATCAGTGCGGTGGACCGCATCGCCGACGCGGTGGCGCTGGCCCGGGCCAACAGCGAGGCGCTGGACCTGCCGATCACCGTGCACCACGGCAGCTGGTTTGAACCGCTGTCCGGCCAGCGCTTTGACCTGATCGTCTCCAACCCGCCTTACATAGACCCACAGGACCCGCACCTGGGGCAGGGGGACGTGCGCTTTGAACCGCGCTCCGCCCTGACCGCCGATGACCACGGCCTGGCCGACATCCGCCATCTGGCTGAAGCCGCAGCAAACCACCTCAGAGCCGGTGGCGTATTGATGGTCGAACACGGCTGGGACCAGGGGGAAGCGGTACGTGAGATTTTCCGTCAGGCGGGGCTGACCTCGGTACGGACCGGCCGGGATCTGGGCAATCGCGAACGCTTCACTCTGGGTTTTCTGGCCGCAAGCGCGTAATCTAGCCCCAGACTTTTACGGAAGGAAATTCAACGATATGGAATGGTTCTATTCCCTGTACCCCGGCCTGAAGCACCTGCACATGACCCTGATCGCGGCCAGTGTCGGCTTCTTTATCGTGCGCTTCGTCTGGCTGATGGTCGGCTCTGACCTGCTCAACCGCAAATGGGCCCGTATCTCCCCGCACGTGCTGGATACCTTTTTGCTGCTGTCCGGTGCGCTGCTGTGCGTGGCCATCGCCCAATACCCCTTCGATGCCCCGTGGCTGACCGAGAAGATGATGGCGCTGGTCGCCTACATTGTGTTGGGGGTGATCACCTTTAAGCTGCAACGCGGCAATCTGTTCCGCGTGGTGGCCTTTTTGGGTGCCCTGGGCTGGGTCTACTACATGGCGGTGCTGGCGATGACCAAAACGCCCATTCTGTTGGGCTGAGTTCGACCACACACCAAGAGGGGCCAGGATGGCCCCTCTGTGCGTTTTCAGACGCGCAATCCGATCAAGGAGTAAAAGATGTCTGACGTATTGATCACCAATCCGGCCTCGGTGCTGGGCCTGCTGATGGTGGTACTGGGGGCGGTGTTCTATACCTCCACCAGCCCACACCCCTTCTGGCGTCGCTTCTACCGCTACATTCCGGCCCTGCTGCTGTGCTACTTCATCCCCTCGCTGCTGAACACCTTCGGCATCATTGATGGCGAAGATAAGTCGCTCTACTACGTGGCGTCGCGCTTTCTGCTGCCCACTGCACTGGTGCTGCTGACCCTCAACCTGGACCTGAAAGCCATCGCGTCGCTGGGCCCTAAGGCGGTGATCATGTTCCTGGCAGGCACCCTGGGCATCGTGCTGGGGGCGCCGGTGGCACTGCTGCTGGTGTCGGCCCTGTTCCCCGAACTGCTCAGTGGCCACGGCCCGGAAGCGGTGTGGCGTGGCATGACCACGGTGGCGGGCAGCTGGATTGGCGGAGGCGCCAACCAGACTGCGATGAAAGAGATCTACGGGGTAGGGGACACCATCTTCTCCGCCATGGTGGCGGTGGACGTGCTGGTGGCCAATGCCTGGATGGCGGTGCTGCTGATCCTGGTGCCGCGGGCCAACCGCTGGGACAGCAAACTGGGGGCGGACACCACGGCGCTGGAGGCGCTTCGTCGCCAGATGGCGGCCTGGCAGGAGGAACACGCGAAAATTCCGCTGCTTCGTGACCTGATGGTGATTCTGGCAGTAGGCTTTGGGGCCACCGGTCTGGCACACTATGGGGCCGATTGGCTGGCGCCCTGGTTTGCCAGCCATTTCCCCGAGCTGGAAAAGTACAGCCTGCACTCCGGCTTCTTCTGGCTGATGGTGCTGGCCACCACCCTCGGGGTGCTGCTGTCGCTGACCCGCGCCCACAGACTGGAAGCGGTGGGGGCGTCGCGGGTGGGTTCCGCCGGCATCTACGTGCTGGTGGCCACCATCGGCATGCATATGGACATCACTGCGCTGCTGGAGACGCCGGTTTATTTCCTGCTTGGCGCGGTGTGGATGCTGGTGCATGCGGCCATAATGCTGTTGGTGGCGCGTCTGATCCGGGCGCCGCTGTTCTACATGGCGGTAGGCAGTCAGGCCAACGTGGGTGGGGCGGCTTCTGCGCCGGTGGTGGCCGCGGCTTTCCATCCGGCGTTGGCACCGGTTGGGGTGTTGCTGGCGGTACTGGGATACGTGCTGGGCACCTATATGGCCTGGTTCTGCGGGCAGATCCTGCAGGCACTGGCACAATGAATTCTAAGGCGGTGGGCCTGGCCCGCCGTGTGTTGACCTAAGTGAGGTAATGATGGACGCGAAAGCCATCCGAGTCGGCCAATGTGATGTGGCCAACGACAAGCCTTTCGTGCTGTTTGGCGGCATGAACGTACTGGAATCCCGGGATCTGGCGATGCGGATTGCCGAGCACTATGTGCAGGTAACCGAGAAGCTGGGCATCCCCTACGTGTTCAAGGCCTCCTTCGACAAGGCCAACCGCTCCTCCATCCACTCCTACCGTGGACCGGGCATGGAAGAGGGCCTGAAGATCTTTGAAGAGATTAAGTCCACCTTCAACGTGCCGCTGATCACCGACGTGCACGAAACCCACCAGGCGGCCCCGGTGGCTGAGGTGGTTGATGTGATCCAGCTGCCGGCGTTCCTGGCACGCCAGACCGATCTGGTGGCGGCCATGGCGGCCACTGATGCGGTGGTGAACGTGAAGAAGCCGCAGTTCCTGAGCCCCGGCCAGATGAAGAACATCGTTGAGAAGTTCCGTGAGTGCGGCAAGGAGGAGGTGATCCTCTGTGAGCGTGGCGCCAACTTCGGTTACGACAACCTGGTGGTGGACATGCTGGGCTTCCGCACCATGAAAGAAGCGTCCGGCGGCCTGCCGGTGATCTTCGACGTGACCCACGCGCTGCAGTGCCGTGACCCGCTGGGTGCGGCCTCCGGCGGTCGTCGCCGTCAAACCGTGGAGCTGGCCAAGGCCGGTATGGCCACCGGTTTGGCGGGTCTGTTCCTGGAAGCCCACCCGGACCCGGACAACGCCCTGTGTGATGGCCCGAGTGCGCTGCCGCTGGCGATGCTGGAGCCGTTCCTGGCCCAGCTCAAAGCACTGGACGACCTGATCAAGGCGCAGCCGGAGCTGGATATCCAGTAAGCCCTTCGCGCCACAAAAAACGCCGCCTCCAACGTCAGTCAGGGGCGGCGTTTTTGCAAGTCGGGATCACTCGCCGTCTTTGCTGTCTTGCTGCGGCTCAGTGCGGGCCAGCTTGAGTGCCGGCTGTGCGTCCATGCTCATCAGTGACTGATGCACTTCATCCAGTTGTACCTGCAGCTGGGCCTGAACCTCTTGGTTGATACCCTCACGGTCAAATTGAACCGGTTCCGGTTGCAGGGCGGGGGTGGTGATCAGAGCGGCCAGCAGTGCGATGGTGGTCATGGAACGTCTCCTGCCCTAAGGCAAAATAAGTGTCGAATTCGGCGCAAAATTTAGCCTGTGGCAGTGCCGGTGACAAACGAAATAATATAAGATTACGCATTAGCTAAAGTAATCAATAAACGTGAGGTGGATCACCATGTCCAGGCGCCTTCCACCCCTCAATGCGGTTAAGGCATTTGAGGCGGCAGCACGCCATCTGAGTTTTACCCGGGCCGCTGAAGAGCTGTTCGTGACTCAGGCCGCTGTCAGCCACCAGATCAAGGCGCTCGAGGAGTTCCTTGGATTAAAATTGTTTCGCCGAAGAAACCGTTCGCTCCTGCTCACCGAAGAGGGGCAGAGCTACTTTCTCGACATCAAGGATCTGTTCACTCAACTGGCCGATGCCACCGAGCGTTTGCTGGCGCGCAGTGCCACCGGTTCTCTCACCGTCAGCATGACCCCCTCCTTTGCGATTCAGTGGCTGGTGCCCCGGTTGGCCCGCTTCTCTGAGCAGCATCCAGAGGTGGACGTGCGGATCAAAGCGGTGGATGAGGATGAGGCCTCGCTGACCGACGATGTGGACGTCGCGATCTACTTTGGCCGGGGCAACTGGGCCGGACTGCGGGCGGATAAGCTGCGCAGTGAATGCCTGGTGCCGGTGTGTTCGCCCCGTCTGCTGCAGGGCGACAATCCGCTGCGTGAGATCGCCGATCTGGCGCGCTTCACCCTGCTGCACGATATGTCCCGGCGGGATTGGAAAGCCTGGATCAAGCAGGTGGGCGCCAACGTCAATGTGAACTCCGGCCCCATCTTCAGTCACTCCTCACTGGTGTTGCAGGCCGCGATCCACGGTCAGGGTGTGGCGCTGGGCTCCTCGGTACTGGCCCGCCCTGAGGTGGAAGCCGGTCGTCTGGTGTGCCCCTTTGGTGACGTATTGAAGAGCAAAAACGCCTACTACCTGGTGTGTCATGAAAACCAGGCAGACCTTGGCAAGATTGAAGCGTTCCGTGAGTGGATGCTGCAGATGTTCAGTGACGAGGCCCACAGTGATCTTATCCCCTCTGCCGACTGAGGCGCTGCCTGCCGGGTTTCGGCTCGATGGCAATCCCATGGCCCCTAACCTGGTGCTGTTGGCCCACGGTGCCGGGGCAGGCATGGACCACCCCTTTATGACCAAATTCGCGGCGCTGCTGGGCAGTGACGAGATCGCCGTGATCCGTTTTGAGTTTCCCTATATGATCCGCGCCCGCGACGAGGGTAAGCGACGTCCGCCGGACAAGCTGCCCCGCCTGATCGAGTGCTACCAGCAATGGATTAAGGCGTTCGCGGGCAGCGGTCGCCGCCTGTTTCTGGCGGGCAAGTCGATGGGGGGCCGGGTAGCCACCGTCTGCGGCGCTGACCACGACGTGGAAGGCGTTATCGCGTTGGGTTACCCCTTCCACCCGGTGGGCAAGACCGAACCGGACAAGTGGCGCTGGGAGCCGATTCAGGCGTGCCAGGTGCCGCTGCTGATTCTCCAGGGCCAGCGTGACAGCTTTGGCTCTGAGACGGAGCTGGCCGGTCAGCCCCTGCCATCGGGCACCACCCTTGAGTGGATCACCGATGGCGACCACAGCCTGGTGCCGCGCAAGCGCAGCGGCCTGAGCGAACAAGACAACTTAAAGCGGGCTGCCGATTTGGCCCGCGGTTTTATCAAAGGATGTGCATCATGAGCCGACTGTTCCTGTTAATCGCTGCCCTGCTGGGCCTTCTGGCCACCGGCCTGGGGGCCTACGGCGCCCATGGCCTGCCGGGCAAAGTGAGTCCTCACCTGGTGGACAGCTTTAATACTGCGGTGCAGTACCAGTTTTTCCATGCGCTGGCGCTGATGGCCATTGGCTTGTGGCTGATGCGTGAACAGAGCCGCCTGCTGGTGGCCGCGGGCATCGCCATGATCCTCGGCATGCTGGCCTTCTCCGGCAGCATCTACGCTTTGGTATTGCTGGGCAGCAAGGGCTTTGGCCCGATCACCCCGATGGGGGGCATGACCCTGATGGTGGGCTGGGGCTTGCTGGCCGTGATGGCGATGGTGAAAGGGGGTGAGCGTGAGTAAAGTGCTGCTGCACTGCCGTGCTGGTTTTGAGAAAGAGTGTGCGGCGGAGATTCAGGAGCGTGCTGCCGAGCACGAGGTGTTTGGTTACCCGCGCCTGATTAAGAACAGCGGCTTTGTGCTGTTTGAGTGTTATCAGCCGGACGACGCTGAGCGGCTGATGCGCGAGCTGCCGCTGCGCAGCCTGATCTTCGCCCGTGCCTGGTTTGTGGTGCTGGCGGACCTGAACGAGATGGACCCCGCCGACCGCGTGGCCGCGGTACTCGAGCATGCCGAACTGCTGCCTAAGGCGGGCAAGCTTTGGGTGGAGAGTGGCGAAGGCGACGATTACCGCTCGTTGCTGACCTTCTGCCGCAAATTTACCGTGCCGCTGCGCCAGGCCCTGCGTCAGCGCGGTGTGCTGACCAAGGCCGAGAAAGAGAACATGCCCCGCATCCATCTCTTTCTGACCGACAACCAGAACGGTTACCTCGGTTACAGCCGCTCCGATAACGGCTCGCCGCACTTTATGGGCATCGAGCGCCTGAAGTTCCCGGCCGAAGCACCAAGCCGCTCCACCCTGAAGCTGGACGAAGCGATCCGCTATTTCCTGACTGAAGAGCAGGAAGCGGCCCGACTGCAACCGGGCATGCGTGCAGTGGACCTGGGCGCCTGCCCGGGTGGCTGGACCTATCAGCTGGTGCGTCGCGGTCTGTTTGTGCAGGCCGTGGACAACGGCCCGATGGCGGAGAACCTGATGGAAACCGGCCAGGTGACCCACCATATGGAAGACGGCTTCAAGTACGAACCGCAGCGCAAGAACGTGACCTGGCTGGTGTGCGACATGATTGAAAAGCCGGACCGGGTGGCGCAGTTGATGGGCAGCTGGTTTGCCCGGGGCTGGTGCAGCGAGGCGATCTTTAACCTCAAGCTGCCGATGAAACAACGTTACACCACGGTGTGCGATTGTTTGAACCAGTTAACGGAAATCCTGGACGGCTCCGGGGTAGGGTTTGAGCTACAAGCCAAACACCTGTACCACGACCGCGAGGAGATCACTGTCTACCTGCGCCGTCGAGGGTAAATACCGACGGAGGCCGCATGGTCGCGATGACGTTCTGGGCCCTGTTGGGCACAATAACCTGGATGCTGCCCACCTGGTGGGTAGCGCGCTTAAACCGCGCCAAGGGTTGCACACAAGTGTTGTGGATCCTCAGTGCGATGCTGTTTTCCTATCTGGTGCTGGTGCCCTATCTGGCGCGGCCCAAAGATCATCAACCGGCGCAGCTGCGCTGGCGACCCTGACCGGTAATCCATAAAAAAGGCTCCCATGCGGGAGCCTTTTTTGTTGCTGGCGGGATGGCCTTACAGGCGAGCCAGGATGGCGTCGGTAAACGCCTTGGTGCCGGCGTTGCCACCGAGGTCGCGGGTCACGTTCTCACCGGCGGCGATGGTGTCGCGGACGGCGTCACGGATGCGCGCGGCCTTGTCGGACATGCCCAGGTACTCCAGCATCTGCACGGCACCGAGGATCAGTGCGGTGGGGTTGGCCAGGTCCTGGCCTGCGATGTCCGGAGCACTGCCGTGTACCGCTTCAAAGATGGCGGCGTCGGTGCCGATGTTGGCGCCCGGGGCCAGGCCCAGACCGCCGACCAGACCGGCACACAGGTCAGACAGGATGTCACCGAACAGGTTGGTGGTGACGATCACGTCAAACTGGGACGGGTCCATCACCAGCTTCATGCAGGTGGCGTCCACGATCATCTCTTCGGACTCGATGTCCGGGTAGCGCTCACCCACTTCACGGGCCACTTTCAGGAACAGGCCGGAGGTGGACTTCATGATGTTGGCCTTGTGCACCGCAGTGACCTTCTTGCGGCCCTCTTTGCGGGCCAGCTGGTAGGCAAACTCACAGATGCGCTCGGCACCCTCGCGGGTGATGATGCTCATCGCTTCGGCGGTGCTGCCATCGTCGGTCACGCGCTGGCCGGCGCCGGAGTACATCCCTTCGGTGTTTTCACGGATGGTGATGATGTCGACGTTGTCATAGCGGGCCTGGGTCCCTTTCAGGGACAGCACCGGACGCACGTTGGCGTACAGGTTAAAGCGCTTACGCAGGCTGACGTTGATAGAGGTAAAGCCTTCGCCGATGGGCGTAGTCAGAGGGCCTTTGAGGGTAACGCGGTTCTTTTCAATCAGCTCGAGAGTGCTGGCGGGAACCAGTTCACCGTGCTTTTCTAGCGCGGCCAGACCCGCATCAGCGAATTCGTAGGTGAAGTTACAGCCGGCTTTGTCCAGTACCTTAAGGGTGGCATCGACAATATCGGGTCCGATCCCATCGCCGGGGATCACGGTAATGCTTCTTGCGGACATGGTTACATCCTTCCACGTTGAACTTGTTGGATCCTTGGCCCTTCTTATTCTCCGACCAGTCACTGATGACTGTGACGGAGAGGCGGGGCTTTGTTAGCATGTTGCGGCCCACATTCTAACGATTTTTGCAGCTTACTAACAGTTAGCTGAAGGTATAAGTCACAAAAATGGACATTTTGAGAGGTAACTCTGTGCACAGGAGATGGCTGACAGTATTGCCCCTGTTGGGGCTCACCCTGGGGAGCGTGGTGGCGGCGCCGGTAACGCCGCAAAGGGTAATGGAATTCAAAAGCCTGAAGGACCCGGTGGTGGCCGACAACGGCACCGCAGTGGCCTTCACCGCCCGGCCGGATCGCGGCAATCCTGAGGGGCGGATCCGACTGGCCAACGGCGAGTTGATTACCGTAGAGCGAGCCGAAAAACCGCAGTTGAGTGCAGATGGCCGTTTTGCCCTGTTTGAGCAGCCGGTGGCGTTGCTGGAGCAGGAGAACGCCAGCGCCAAAGCCCGCAAAAAACTGAAAGGCGGTGCGGTCCTTGTTGACCTGCAAAGCGGCGAACAAACCGCGTATGAGCGGGTTAAATCTGCGGCCTTCAGCGACGATGGCACCCTGCTGGTGGTGCTGTTTGAAGCCGCAGAAGAGGAGAAGGACATAGACAAAGAGGAAGCGCCGAAGCCGGGCGAGGGCGATGACAAGGAACCCGCAATCGATGACAAGGAGCTGGGCAGTGAGTTGCTGGTACAGCGCCTGAGCGATGGCAAAACCGTACGCTTTGACGCTGTTCGAGACTATGCCCTGGCGGAACAAGCCGGTTCACTGGCGTTCAGCACCAGTGTGGAAGAGGGCAAGGGCAATGGCGTGTTCCGGCTGGGTCCCGACCTCGCCGTGCTGCCGGTGTTCGAACAGGATGGCATGGGCACCGCTTCTCTGGTGTGGGATCGCAACGGCCGCCAACTGGCGTTCAGTTGGGGCGATCTGACTGAGCAACCCCGCCACCGCACCCATAAGGTGGCGGTGTGGGCCGATGGTGAGCTGCGCTGGCAGGACCTGAACCACGCCGACTTTATGGTGTCCGGCCACAGTAAACTGCAGTTCAGCCGGGATGGTGAGCGCCTGTTTATCGGTCGCCAGATCCGAACGGCCAAGATCCCCGAGCCGCCCAAGTTTGATTCCGAGGCGGACCTGACCGACATCGACCGCCTGCTGGCCCGCTCCGATCTGGTGTTGTGGCACGGTGACGATGAGCAGATCAAAACCCGTGAGATGAACCAGTACGACAAGGAGCGCAAGCGCACCTATCAGGGGGTATGGCATCTGAAGGGAGAGCGTTTTGTTCAGCTGACCGACGGCGCGCTGCCGGAGCTGGTGCTGGCGGAGAACCGCCGTTACCTGCTGGCCAGCTCGGACAAGCCCTATCGCAAGATGATCTCCTGGGCCGGGTTCTATCGTGACTGGTACCTGGTGGACCTGAACAGCGGTGAGCGTCGCCTGCTGGCCGAGCAGGTCAGCAGTGGCGACAAGCCCACTCTGGGGCCGGATGACGGCCACGTATTCTGGCATGTGCGTGACGCCCTCTATCACCATGACATCGCGGCCAACCGCACCCGTAAGGTGGCGGATGGCTTCTCCAATGAGAACCACGATTACCCCAGCCCCGCGCCGGGGTATGGCTTTGGTCCCTGGCTGGAAAACGACGCCGCGTTGTTGCTGTACGACAAGTTCGACATCTGGCGCTTTAACCCTGCCAAAGGCGAGTTGACCCGACTGACCGAGGGCCGGGAAGCCACCACCCTGTACCGGGTGAAGCAGACTGACCCTGACCAACTGGCGGTGGCGGCAGATGCCGAGCTGCTGGTTCATGGCGTCAACGAACAGAGCAAAGCCGAGGGGCTGTTCCGGCTGAACCTGGCCGACGGTGCGCTCACCGCCTGGCAGCAGGGCGACTACAAGATCAGCTTCCATGCCAAGGCGGAAGACGCGCCGACTCTGCTGATCAGTTATCAGCGTTATGATCGCTTCCCGGATCTTTACCGCAGTGAAGGGGCCAACGGTGAGCTGGCCCGGGTCAGCCAATTGGGTGGCCAGCTGGCGGATCTGGACTGGGGTCAGGCGCAGCTGGTGCGTTGGCAGACCGAGGATGGCCAGGCCCTCAAAGGGGTGCTGATCACGCCGCCGGGTTACGACGGCAAAACCCCGCTGCCCACCATGATCTACTTCTACCGCATCATGAGCGACCGCCTGCACGCGTTCCCGCAGATGGCGATCAACCACCGCCCCAACTTCCCCTGGTACGCCAGTGAGGGCTATGCGGTGTTTCTGCCGGACGTGGTGTTCGAGGTGGGCCAGCCGGGCCCGGCATCGCTTAAGGCGCTGCTCTCTGGGGCTAAAAAGCTGGTTGAGATGGGCGTGGCTGACCCGGAGGCCATCGGCCTTCAGGGCCACTCATGGGCCGGCTACCAGAGCGCCTACATCGCCACCCAGACCGATTTCTTCGCCTCGGTGGTAACGGGTGCACCGGTATCCAACATGACCTCCGCCTACACCGGTATCCGCCTCGGTTCCGGCCTGGGCCGTCAGTTCCAGTACGAGTCGGGCCAGAGCCGCATCGGCAAAACCCTCTATGAGGCGCCGGAACTCTATCTGCAAAACAGCCCGGTGATCTACGCTGACCGCATCAATACGCCGATGGTGATCATGTTTGGCGACGAGGATGACGCCGTGCCGTGGGAGCAGGGCATTGAGCTCTACCTTGCCATGCGTCGACTGAGCAAGCCGGTGGTGATGCTGCAGTACCAGGGCGAACCGCACCATCCCAAGCAGTACCCCAATAAGGTGGATTACAGCATCAAGATGAAGGCGTTTTTCGACCATACCCTGAAAGGGGCGCCAGCACCGGCCTGGTGGCAGCAGGGGCTGCCCTACAGCAAGCCGGACAAGTAAACCGCTGAAACGAAAAAAGCCCCCGCCTGGGGGCTTTTTTTACGAGCCGGTTTCAGCCGCCGTTCTTCAGCTGCTCAAACGCGGTTTCCCCCCAGCCAAACAGCACGCCATCGCGAAAAAGCAGTGGGGTGGTTTCATCGGGGGTGGTTTCACCGTCGCCTTTGGTGCGGTGAGTGCGGTAGCGCAGCACCTGAATGCCGTGACCGTCGTGGTCGGTCAGGGCTTCGGAGAAATCCGGGTTGCCGAGGCGCTCCAGCACGATCGCTTTACTCAGACCCGGTTCAAGGGTGGCGATGGCCGCGACATTGTGTTTCTGGCGGTCATCCCAATCCATGTTGTCCGGCGTAGCGGGCGCTTCTTCCCACACCGACACCACGACCACCACAAACACCAGATAGAGACCAAGAAGCACCGCCACAACCGGCACAAGACGAGACTTTCCCTGAGACATCACTGTTAATCCTGTGTTGCAAACGTGACTAGGTTAGCAGTGGATTGGTGACAATCAAAGGGGAGGCGGAGGCCGATCTATTGGTGAATTTTGTTACTGGAGGATAATGATCAACAAACTGAGCATATGGGATGGACAAAAACCCGCTGGCGTTGTTACAAACCCTGTTCTCTGCGGTAAATTGGCCGCTGAGCATGACAACGATAAATATTTAAGACTTTAAGAATGCAATCACTAATCAAACGTCTCACTCAGGGCAGCCTCGTGCTGCAGATCCTGATCGGCATCATTGCCGGTATTGCCCTGGCCAGCTTCAACCCGGCCTGGGCCAAATCCGTGGCGCTGCTGGGCGACCTGTTCGTCTCGGCGCTGAAAGCGGTCGCGCCGGTGTTGGTTTTCATTCTGGTGGCGTCCTCCATCGCCAACCAGAAGCCGGGCCAGCACACCCACATGAAGCCGATTGTCGGCCTCTACCTGATCGGCACTTTTGCTGCATCTCTGACCGCCGTTGTGCTCAGCTTTGCCTTCCCCACCACCCTGGTGCTGGTCACTGACCAGAGCACCCTGTCGCCGCCGGAAGGCATTGGCGAGGTGCTGCATAATCTGCTGTTCCAGGTGGTCGATAACCCGGTGAACGCCCTGATGACCGGCAACTTTATCGGCATCCTGGCCTGGGGTATCGCGCTGGGTCTGGCCCTGCACCGCGCCTCTGACGCCACCAAGCAGGTGTTCCACGATGTCTCCTTCGGCATCACCCAGATCGTGAAAGTGGTGATCCGCTTTGCCCCGCTGGGCATCTTCGGCCTGGTGTCCAACACCCTGGCCACCACCGGCTTTGGTGCCCTGCTGGGTTACTCCCACCTGCTGGCGGTACTGCTCAGCGCCATGGCGATCATCGCTCTGGTGGTGAACCCGCTGATCGTGTTCGTGAAAACCCGCGAGAATCCCTACCCGCTGGTGCTGCGCTGTCTGCGTGAAAGTGGCGTGACCGCCTTCTTCACCCGCAGCTCTGCGGCCAACGTGCCGGTGAACCTGGACCTGTGTAAGCGCCTGAACCTGCACGAAGACACCTACTCTGTCTCCATTCCGCTGGGCGCCACCATCAACATGGGCGGCGCGGCGATCACCATCACCGTGCTGACCCTGGCAGCCGTACACACCCTAGGTATCGAGGTGGATCTGGCCACTGCGCTGCTGCTGAGCATCGTTTCCGCGGTTTCCGCTTGTGGTGCCTCCGGTGTGGCCGGTGGTTCTCTGCTGCTGATCCCGCTGGCCTGCTCCCTGTTCGGCATCGATAACTCGGTAGCGATGCAGGTGGTGGCCGTAGGCTACATCATCGGCGTTCTGCAGGACTCGGCAGAAACCGCGCTGAACAGCTCCACCGACGTGGTGTTTACCGCTGCGGCGGACAAGGCGGCCAGCCGTAAGGCCTGATGCCCCAGTCCATATGACAGAAAGCCCGGCCAGTGCCGGGCTTTTTTGTGTGCTTTGCCCGGGGACTACCGCGGCACTTTGAGGGCCTGGCGGATCAGGTTGGTCTTGGAGATGTTGTAGCGGCTGAGGTGGCCCAGCCAGTCCTCCGGCCCCAGCAGCGCCTTCAGCACCGCTTTCTCACTGCGCCCCTGGCGGGCGAGGGACTGGGCCTGGTCGCACAGTTGCTCGAGGTAATCGAGCTTATCCTGCAGCGCCTGATGGCCGCTCCTGACCGGGCCGCGATGGGGGCACAACACGGTATCGAACTCCAGGGTCAGCACCCGGCGCAGACTGGCCATCAGTTGTGCCAGGTTCTCATCACTGCGCAGGTAGCGCAGTTTGCGGGAGAGGTAGAGGTCGCCACTGAACAACCAGCCCTGATGGGGCAGGTGAAAGCAGGTCAGGTCTTTGGCGTGGCCGGGGGTGGGGATCGGCACGATGGGGCTGCCGTCGTCGAGCTGCAGGTCGTCGGCCAGAGGTTCGGTGAGCAGCGGCGAGGGCGCCCCCCAGATCAGCCGTTGCAGTGGCGGGGTGGCAAACCCCCGGGCCAGCTTGGCCCGGCCCGCCTCCGGCGCCATCGGCACCAGATTGTGCATCGCCGCGATGCGACCGGCGTTGCCGCTGTGGTCTTCATGGTGGTGGGTTAACAGCACCTGGCGCAACGGGCGCTCTTCAACAAAGGCGGACACCGCCGCCCACTGATTGGGCGGCCCGCTGTCGATCAGGGTGTCGCCCACCCGGTAGACGATAAAGGTGGTGTTGATGCCGAAGTTAAAGCGCCCGACCCGTACCCCCTCGATGGCTTCAATATGAAAGCGTTCCCTCGTTGCCATGGTTTACCAGGGGATCTCGCTGCCGTCGTAGTTAAAGAACCGGCCGGAGACCGACAGGTCCAGCTGGGACAGCACCTGGCGCATGCCACGCACTGAGGTCTGGGTGCTGATCAGGGCGTTGGGGCCCCCCATGGCGGTCTGTACCCAACCGGGGTGCAGCAGCGCCACGCTGACCTGCTGTGGGGCCAGGTCCACCGACAGACTTTTGCCGATGGCGTTGAGGGCGGCTTTAGAGGCACGGTAGAGGTAACTGCCACCGCTGCCGTTGTCGGCGATGGAGCCCATCTTGGAGGAGAGCAGGGCCACTTTGGCGCCTGCGCTGAGGTTATCCGCCAGCGTCTGCACCAACAGCAGTGGGGCCAACACATTGACCGCCATCACCGGGGCAAAATCGGCCTCGCTGACGTTGCCAAAGGCCACACCCTTGGGGCCATACAGCCCGGCGTTGCTGATCAGCAGGTCGATGCTTTGGTTGCCCAGATAGGCTTTCAGGCCGAAAAGTTGGGCCGGGTCTGACAGGTCCAGTGCCACCAGATCCAGGCTGCCGGGGTGAGCTTCGGCCAACGCCTGCAGCTCGTCCGCCTGTTCCGGTTGGCGACAGCAGGCGATCACCCGATGGCCATCGGCCAGGTACTGACGCACAAACTCCAGACCGATGCCACGGTTGGCCCCGGTCACCAGGGTGGTGTAACTCATGTTGGACTCCCTACTCGAAATTGACTGAGGTTGAGCTTCAGTTCCAGGTCACGTCGTAGTTGCACCAGGCGGTAGCTCAGCCGGGCTTCATCCTGATGGGCCTGCAGGCGCTCACCCAGTTTGCCGGGCACCGCGTCGGCGGCGAACAGGGCCTTCAGGCTGTCAAACTGGCTGACCAGCTCCAGTGCGGTTTTCTTGCCAATGCCCGGTATGCCCGGAATACCGTTGCCGGAGTCCCCTGCCAGCGCCCAGTAGTCGAGCAGACGGGACTGGGGCACCCCCACTTTCTGCTGCAGCAGCTCCGCATCGATCCAGTGGCCATCGAAATGGTCCCATTGAGCGATGCCGGGGCCGAGCAGCTGGCCAAAGCCCTTGTCGGTGGAGAGGATCACCACCTCACCTCCGGCTGCTGACACCTTGCTGGCGATGGTGGCGATCAGGTCATCCGCTTCCAGATCCTGCTGGCGCACGGAACGCACACCAAGACTGGCGAAGCCGGTGTCGAGCAGGGGCAGGGCGCGGGCCAAGTCTTCCGGCATCGGCTTGCGGTGTGCTTTGTATTCGGGGTAGAGCTGACGGCGCCAGCTGTTGTCGTGGCCGCCGTCCCATACCAGGATGGCGTGGCTGGGTTTGTGCTGGCGCAGGGCCTTGTCCATGGCGCCCAGGCAGCGGCGCTTGAGGTCTTCTGCGTCCTCATTGGGGACGGCGGCATGGATCCGCCTTACCAGGTTGAGGCCGTCTACCAGCAGCAGTTTGGGTTTCATCGGGGTTGGATCTCGTAACAGGGGTGATAGACGCTGCCGGGCAGCTTCATGCGGCCCTGATCAACGAAAGCGCTGAGCAGGGTATCGAGTCGGGCCATCATGGCCGGGTCGCCGTGGATTCGGAATGGCCCGCGCTGGCGGATCGCTTTAACGCCCTGGGACTTCACATTGCCGGCGACAATGCCGGAGAAGGCTTTGCGCAGATGGCCAGCCAGCATCGCTTTGTTGGCCATGGGGCGAAGATCGAGATTGGCCATGGTGTCGTGGTCCGGCTCAAACGGCAGCTGGAACTCCGGCTCAATCTTGAGGCGCCAGTTAAACGCGAAGGCATCGTCGACGGAGAGGCGGAACGATTTGACGTCGGCCAGCTGCTGCTTCATGTAGCGCGCTACGGCTTGCGGGTCGTCGATGATGATGTGGTAGCGGCTCTGCGCTTCGGGGCCGAGGGTGGCGCCGATAAAGGCGTTGATCTCGTCGAAGTAGGCGCGGCTGCTTTGGGGCCCGGTCAGCACCACCGGCAGGGGCTGGTCCCGGTTCTCCTCGTGGAGCAGGATCCCCAGCAGGTAGAGCAGCTCCTCCGCAGTGCCGACGCCGCCGGGGAAGATGATGATGCCGTGAGCCAGGCGCACAAACGCCTCCAGACGCTTCTCGATATCCGGCAGGATCACCAGTTCATTGACGATCTGGTTGGGCGGCTCGGCGGCGATGATGGAGGGCTCGGTCAAGCCGAGAAAACGGCCATCGCGGATGCGCTGCTTGGCGTGGGCAATGGCGGCGCCCTTCATCGGCCCCTCCATGGCGCCGGGGCCACAGCCGGTGCAGATGTTGAGGTCGCGCAGGCCCAGCTCGTAACCCACCTCGCGGGTGTACTGGAACTCCAGATCGTTGATGCTGTGGCCACCCCAACACACCACCATATTGGTTTCCCCTTTGGGGCTGATCACCTTGGCATTGCGCAGGATCTCGAACACCACGTTGGTGATGTGCACCGAGTTGGTGAGGTTGATGTGGCGGAGGTTCTCGTAGCGGTCGCTGATGTAGAGGATGTCCCGCAGCACGGCAAATAGGTGCTCCTGGATGCTGCGGATGATTTCGCCGTCCACAAAGGCGGCTTCCGGCGGGTGGGTCAGTTCCAGCTTGATGCCGCGCTCGCTGCGCAGCACCCGGACCTTAAACTCCTGGTAGCGTTCAAACAGGGCGGTGCTGTCGTCACTGGTGAGGCCGGAGGCCAGCACCGCCAGGGAGCAGTTGCGGTAGAGTTGGTAGAGTTCCGAGGCGGCACTCTCGCGCAGCCGTTCCACTTCCAGTTGGGACAGTTGATCGAGACTGCCCCGGGGACGCACTTGTACCTGCATGATCCCCTCCCTTTTTTGTTGTTGTCAGCTGTCGATTTCGACCCGATCCCGACCCTTACGCTTGGCACGATAGAGCGCGGCATCGGCGCGTTCGAAGGTCTCCTGCATGGTTTCGTTGCCGGTCACTAGAGCGGCGCCGATGGAGATGGTGATGGACAGTTTTTCGTTGCGGAACTTGAATGGAATCGCCTTGATCCGCTCCCGGGTGCGGTTGAGGATCTGGCCCACCTGTTCGGCGGACACGTCCGGCAGCAACAGCACGAACTCTTCGCCACCGTAACGGGCCACAAACTCACCTTTTCGCAGGGAATTCTTCAACGCCATCGCCACCACCTGCAGGGTCTTATCCCCTGTAGTATGGCCAAAGCTGTCGTTGATCCCCTTGAAGTGGTCGATATCCGCTACCGCGACCCACAGGTCATTACCGTAGCGTCGGACGTTGCGGTATTCCCGTTTCAGACGCTCATCCAGCGCCGCGCGATTGGGCAGCTGGGTCAGGGCATCCAGCATATTGAGGCGCTGCTGCTCAATCAGCTGATCCTTGTAGCCACTGGCTTCTGAGGCCAGGGCGGTCAGCTCTTTGCGCATCTTTTCCATGCTGCCCTTGAGGCGGGCAAATTCACGGGTTTCCTCTTCATCGCGCTTGCGCAGCAGCTCGCGGATGGTGCCCAGTTCGTTGGCAACCAGCGACTTGAGCTGGTCCAGCTCCGTAGCGGCACGGACGGAGTCGCCAAACTCCATGCAATGGGTGGAGAGCTGGCGGTGGAACTCCCGTTGATGGCCAAAGTTGCGCAGTGACTGGTTCCAGTTCTCCGCCACCGCTTCACGCACCGCCCCCAGGGCGTCGTTCAGGGCAAACAGGAACTGTTGGGAAGCGCTTTTCTCCTTGGCGATGTCCGCCATCAGCAGAGTCAGGACCTGCTGGTACGCTTCCAGCAGCTGTTCGGCGCTGATCTCACCGGCCAGCTCCGCCTTGATGGCGGCAATCATGTCGCGGCTTTCGTTGCGGAAATCGATCTCGCTGAGCAGCTGGGCCAGTTCGTGGGCCAGCTGGCGGTGACGCGGGGTAATGGCCAGTGGCTCTTCGCTGGCCATGCGCTCTTTCAGCAGGCTTTCGTAGTAGCCCACCAGGCGGGTCATCTGCGGCAGGAACTCCCACAGGGTATGGACAGGCTTCTGCACATCCTGCTGGAAGAAATACAGCTCGCGCTGAAACTGGTCCGGCAGTTCGGCCAGTTGCCCAAGTCGACGGGCCAGCGATTGCAAAGCCTGCTGGCTGGTGCCGATCTCCCTCTGGGTCAGCTGATACTGATTTTGCAGTGCGCGACAGAGGTTGGTCAGTTCCGGCAGGATGCTATCGATATCGGGATTGTCGGCCAGCTGAGTCCGCAGCTTGGCCAGACGGTTGTCCAGCTCCAAATTCTGTCCTTTGCAGTTGATGCTCAGGTGGTGGAGACACTCCACCAAGGCTTTAATCTGGCGCTCGTGCAGCTCTTTATATTCCGTCAATTGCTGCTGAGCAGCCTGAGCACGCTTAAGGTGGTGCGCCAGGGTGTCCTGAGCCTGGTCCGAGGGAGTCGCCTCTTTCATTCTTGGTTAAGTCCGCTGCACGCCAATCTGCGTTACTTACTGATTTTTCTGTTTGATCACATGGTATCTGAGGATGTGGCAAGTGCAAGCCCGCAGTTACTCCGGGGCGATCTGGGCCGAAATATCTTGTCGTTCTGCGGAATCCTCCGGCGCACTGGGCTCCACCGGCCAGCGCAGCTCCTCCTGGCCGTTGCTGACCAGGCAGCGAATCACGCCATGCTGAATGCCTTTAACGGCGCTGGCGTAGAGCTGTTCGGGGTTGAGCAGGGGAGCGCTGAGGGCCACCGGGCGCAATTGTACGAATTGGTCACAATCGGTGCGGTGAGCCAGATCGTTGGCGCTCCAGAGGGCCAGTTGGGTCAGTTCAAGTGCTTGTTCCGGCGGAAGGCGCAGCAAAGCGCCGGGCTGGAACGGCAGCGGAATGATGCCGGCGCTGATGGGGCCGGAGAAGGCATTGTGGCCGCGGAACGCCCGCTGCAGTCGATCAAACAGGCGCAGCATTTCCCGTTCCAGCGGAATCTCCTGCTGGATGGTCATGGCCACCAGGCCCAGGTTGGGCTCGAACAACCGGTCGACCCAGCCCTCCTCTTTCAGCAGGGTGATCAGGCGCTGGCGCTGTTGGGTGAAGTGGGCCTGGCCGGTACGCAGCTCGGAGGTTGGCAGGTCGCCAAGCTTGAGCAGCACCAGATAACCGGACTCCGATGCACTGAGGTGCTGAAACAGGGCCTTACGATTACCGGCGCCGGTGTCGGCCAGGGTCAGCACTTCGTCATGCAGGCGGGACAACTGGCTGCCTTTGTGGCGATGGCGGTACCACAGCAGCAACAGGCTTAATGACAGTGCCACCAGCAGCAGCACGATCAGCAGGCGTTGGTTCTGCAGGTTGTTCAGCAGTTGCTTGGACTCATTCAGCGCTTCACCCTGGCGCTGCAGCTGGTTGCGCAGCTGTTGCTCGGCCAACTGATTGGCAGCGCTGAGACCACCGTTGGCCGGCGCGGGCAGGGCGATGTCCGCCGCCTGGCGAAGCTGACCCCAGGCTTGCTCAGTGCGGGACAGGGCGCGGTTGGCTTCGGCCATCACCATCAGCAGTGTGCGCTCACTGGGCTTGTCCTCCTGCTGACGGCTCTGCACCAGCAACTGCTCAGCCAACAGTAGGGCGTCGTTCCAGCGGCCCAGCGACAGGTAGGTTTCACTGAGCGCCAGGCGGGTGGCAAAGATCAGTTTGTCGTGCTTCCGCTCGGTCACGGCCTGCAGGGCCAGTTGCAGATACTCCAGGGATTTGTCCGGTTCACCAGCATCAAGGTAGGTGAGGGCAATCTGGTGCCGGGTGCGGGCGATGGCCAGCACGGACTCCTCACGCAGTTGCAGGTCGAGCGCCAGCATATAGTGATGCAGCGACTGCGCCGGTTCTCCCAGCTCCCGGTAGGCGGTGCCCAGTTCGGAGAGCGCATTGGCCAGCCTCAGCGGCTCGTTCAGCGGTTCAAAGATGGCCGCCGCATTGTGGGCATGTTCCAGGGCGCGGCTGTACTCATTGATGCCGCGGTAAAGACGGGCCAGTTCCAGTTCCAGCAAGCCGGGGAAACGAGGGTTGTCGACGAACTCCGCCAGGCTGAGGGCGGAGCGGTAGTGCTCGGCCGCCAACCGGGGTTGCTCCGCTACCCTCAGGGCGCGGCCGAGGTGATGTTCAATATCTGCCAGGGTGCCTTTATCACCCAGTGCTACGGCACGCTGACGGGCCTGGCCCAGGCGCTCTATCGCCTCAGGCAGGCGCTCAAGATAGCGCAGCAGGGAGCCAGCCAGGGTCAGAATCTGCACCTGAAGGCGCAGGCTGTCGTTATCGTCCATCCCTGACAGGGCCAGGTTGGCGGCATCAAACTGTTGCAGGGCGTAATCGAATTCGCTGCGCATGGAGCCGGCATACAGGCCGTCCAGCATCATCATGCGGGCTTGTTGTTGTGGGGTAAATTGATGCTCGCGCAGCTGGGTCAGCAGGGCTTCAAGTTCCGGCTTGTGGTTGAGCGCGTGATGGGCGTAAGCGATCAGCAGCAGTCGCTCGGTTTCCAGGCTGGGAGTGCGTCCCTGATCGTTCTGCCACTGGGTCAATACCCCTTCCGGATTGTCGTTCACCATGGCCCAACCGCTGCGGGACTCCCCAGGTCCAAATGCCATCACCGGTGCCGTTAGCAACCACGCCAAAATCACTGCTAATGCCCGGTACATTCCCTGCCTCGTCTGGATCCCTATGTCATCACTGGGTATAGTGCCAGCCCGACATTTCCATAACAACTATAACGATACCGAAAAGGAATTTGAGATGAGGATGTTACCCGCCGCCCTCTCTGCGCTGGCCTGGATGGCCGCCCCCGCTTGGTCTGACGTGACCTACCACATCGATATCGACCGGCCAGACCATCATCTGGCGACCGTCTCGGCCAGCTTCCCTGTGGCGGACGCCGGTCAACTGGATGTGAAACTGCCCAACTGGCGCACCGGCCGCTACCAGTTGCTGCCGATGGCCGATGGCGTGCGCCGTTTTGAGGCGGTGAACGCCGACGGTGAACCGCTGACCTGGCACAAAACCGCCCGGGCCACCTGGGCCATTGAGCTGGTACAGCCCACGGAAGTGACCATTCGCTATCAGGTGCATGCCACCGAGCTCGGCGATCGCAGCCGCCATATTGATGACTCCCACGCTTATCTGGACGCCTCCGGGGTGTTTATGTACAGCCCGGCGTTCCGTGATGAGCCGCTCAGCGTGACCTTGTCGGTGCCCGAGCAGTGGCGCAGCGTGTCAGGGATGGACTCAGAGCGGGCGCACCAGTTTGTTGCCCCCAACTACGACGTGCTGGTGGACAGCCCGATTGAAACCGGCATCCACCAGGACTTTGCCTTCCGGGTCGATGGTCGCGATTACGAGCTGGTGATCTGGGGGGAGGGGAACTACGACACCGAGCAGATGGTGGCCGACCTGAAAGCCCTGGTGGCGGCAGGCGGCGCTTACTATGACCACGACTACCCCTACCAGCGCTATGTCTTTATGGTGCATGCCACCACCGGAGTGCGGGGCGCGACGGAACACCTCAACTCCACGGTCATTCAGCGTCCGCGCTGGAGCTTTGCCAAGCGCCAGGAGTACCTGAGCTTTATCGGCACCGCCTCCCACGAACTGGTGCACACCTGGAACGTTAAGGCCTACCGACCCCAGGGCCTGGTGCCCTACGAATACCAGGCCGACAACTACACCCCGTTGCTGTGGCTGGCCGAAGGGGGCACCAGTTACCTGCAGAATCTGTGGCTGGTGCAGGCGGGCATCATGACGGCGGAGGAGTATCTGGCGGACATGGCCAAGCGGCTTGAACGTCACCAGCAGACGCCGGGACGTGAGCTGCAGAGCGTGGCGGAGGCCAGTTTTGATAACTGGATCGCCCGCGGCGGCGACTACGGCACCAACCACAGCGTCAGCATCTACTCCGAAGGCTTCCTGGCCAACTGGGCGCTGGACTTCTGGCTGCGCGATGGCGGCAGCGGCATTGATGCCCTGCATCGGGCGCTGTATCAACAGCACCGACTGCCGGCGGCCTACAACAATGATTCGCTGCAAACCCTGCTGACCGAACTGGGTGGCCGCGATGTGACGCCGTTCTGGCAGAGCCATATCGACGGCCCGCTGCAGCTGGACATCGATGGCTTGCTGGCTCAGGCGGGACTGGCGTTGATCCCGGCCAAGAAGCAGAAGCTGGAGTTGGGGGTCAGCCACGATGACAGCGGCAAGCTGACCCGGGTGCGTCGGGATGGCCCGGCCTGGCAGGCGGGGTTGACCCCCGGTGACCAGCTGGTAGCGATCGACGACCAGCGCTTTGACCCGGACCTGTGGCGCCAGACTCTGGCGCAGCATGAGGCGGGCCAGAAGGTCACCGTTACGGTGTTCCGCCGCGACCGGCTGATGAGTCGTGAACTGGTGCTGGCCAGTGCCCCGGACGGGAAAGCCAAGATTGAGCCACTGGCGTCGGTGAGCAAAGCGCAAAAGGCGCGCTTTAAAGCCTGGCTGGGCATCGACTGGCCGTTTGATTAACCTCATCGGCACAAAAAAAGGGCACCCTCGGGTGCCCTTTTTTGCGCCTGGATTGGCTCAGACGCTCTCGTCGACGCCACCCATGGAGGCCAGCAGATCCGGCCACAGGCGTTCGAACTCGCCACACATCAGGGCAAAGTCAGCGTCGTAGCGGGCGGCCAGGTCAGCCTTGTCGATGTCGTCGTTCTGATCCTGCAACACATCGGCGAACTTGATGCGCTTCACTGACAGGTCGGCGCTCAGCACAAAGCTGACGGATTCGGCCCAGTCCAGGCCCACTTTTACCGCCAGCAGGCCAGCATCGAGGTGAGCGGTCACTTCATCGCTGTCCAGCGGCAGGTCTTTCAGTTTCACGCTGCCGCCGTTCTCCGCCAGGCTCTTCAGCTCGGCTTCTTCCAGCAGGGTCAGGTTGTGGCCGATGTTGCCGGTGCGAACCCAGTCGGTCATCGCCTCTTCCGGCAGGGTGTTGGGCATCAGCGGTGCCACCGGCAGGGAGCCGATGGCCTGACGCAGCAGAGAGAGCAGCTCTTCGGCGCGGGCGGCGCTGGAGCTGTCCACCAGGATCAGTTGCTGGCGCGGCATCACCAGGGCACGGATGCGCTTGCGACGGCTGAAGGCGCGCGGCAGCAACATCGCCACGATGTCCTCTTTCATCGCTTCCTTTTCCGCCTTACGAGCCGGGCGACCCTGCTCGTTTTCCAGCTGGCCAACGCGCTCGTCCAGTTCCTCTTTGATCACCGAGGCGGGGAGCATCTTCTCCTCCTTCTCGATGGCGATCAGCAGGTTGCCATCGGCAACATGAACCAGGCCACCGCCCACTTTCGGCCCCAGTGCAGCGACAAAGCCCAGCTTGGCCATCTCCTGGCTGCCGGCCGGGGTGAAGGCGAGGGCCTCCATCTGCCGCTCCAGCTCATCCGCCTGCCAGTCGATGGGCTTGGTGAGGCGATAGGGCAACGCGTTTTTAAACCACATAGGGGATCCTGTCTGCTTGGCAAATCAATGGGGCGGCAGTGTAGCGGAATGTCGGACAAATCCCAACGCTGACGAGCATGTGGTGAGCTTGCTATCCTAGCGCCGTAGCCTCACTGACGCCTTGATTCATGAACCTATTTCATACTGCAGACTGGCACCTCGGCCAGTTACTGCACGGCCATAGCCGTGCCTTTGAACATCAACAGTTTCTGACCTGGCTGCTCGACACACTGGAGTCGGAGCAGGCGGACGCCCTGCTGCTGTGCGGCGACATCTTCGACAGCGCCAATCCGCCCGCGTACGCCTGGCAGATGCTGTACCGCTTTCTTGCCGATTGCCGTCGTCGCCTGCCCAACCTGGACCTGATCCTGGTGGGGGGCAACCACGACTCCCCGGCCAAGCTGGACGCCCCCCACAGCCTGCTCGCCAACTTTGGCATCACCGTGGTGGGCCAGTTGCCACGGGACGACAACGGCGAAACCGACTGGTCACGGCTGATCCTGCCGCTGACCGACGCCAGCGGCGAGACCGCGGCCTGGTGTCTGGCACTGCCGTTCCTGCGCAGCGCCGATCTCAACCTGTCCGATCCGGCCCTCGATAACGTGGAAGATAAGTTGATCGCCGGCGTTACCCGGCTCTACCAGCAGGGCACCGAGCGGATGCAGGCACAGGCCAAGCCGGGCCAACTGCTGCTGGCCACCGGCCACGCTTATCTGGCGGGCACGGAACTGTCGGAGCTGTCCGAGCGCCGCATCCTGGGCGGCAATCAGCACGCCCTGCCGGTCAGTGAGTTTCCCGCAGCGCTGGATTATCTGGCGTTGGGCCATCTGCACAAGGCGCAGCGGGTGGATAAGTCCGGTCGGGTTCGGTACAGCGGCAGCCCCATCCCCCTCTCTCTTGCGGAGGAGCACTACCCCCACCAGGTTCGCCAACTGCGGTTCGCTGACGGTCAATTGCAGGAGGACAAGGCGATCCGGGTGCCGCGCACCGTGGAGATCCTGCGGATCCCGGCCAAGCCCGCCGGGCTGGAGAGCGTGCTGGCGGAACTGGCGGCGCTGGACCTGCCGGAGCTGCCGCTGGAGCGCCAACCACTGCTGGAGGTGCGGGTGGCACTGGAGCAGCCGGAACCGCGCCTGCGCGAGCAGGTGATGGCGGCATTGGAAGACCGCGCCGTCCGACTGGCCCGCATCCATGTGACCCATCCGGGCCAGAGTGTCAGCGCCAGTGAGATGGGCGCCAGCCTGGATAACCTCGAACCGGAGCAGGTGTTTGTCAGCGGCTACACCGCCCGCTTTGGTGACGCACCAGAGCCGGCGCTGATGGCAGCGTTTGCTGAGCTGGTTAACGAGGTGGAGGAGCAGGCATGAAGATTGTCGCCATTCGCGGGGAAAACCTGGCCAGTCTGGCCCGCCCCTTTGATATCGATCTGGCGGACGGACCGCTGGCCCAGTCCGGTCTGTTTGCCATCACCGGCCCCACCGGCTCCGGCAAAAGCACCCTGTTGGATGCCCTTTGCCTGGCGCTGTATGACCAGACGCCCCGCTACACCACCGGACGGCAGGGCGCCTCGGTGGGGGCGGTCGACGGTGACGACAAGCTGTGGCTGAAGAGCAACGACGTGCGCCAGATCCTCAGCCGTGGCAAAGCGGAAGGCTGGGCCGAGGTGGACTTTATCGGCACCGACGGCGACCTCTACCGGGCGCGCTGGAGCGTGCGCCGGGCCAGAGGCAGACTCGATGGTCGCCTGCAGAATCAGGAGATGAGCCTGACCCACCTGGCCAGTGGCAAGGTGGAGAGCGGCAAGAAAACCGAGGTGCTGGAGCAGATTGAACAACGGGTCGGACTCAGCTGGGAGCAGTTCCGCCGTGCGGTGCTGTTGGCCCAGGGGGACTTCGCGGCGTTCCTCAAGGCCAGCCCCAAGGCCCGCTCTGAGCTGCTGGAGCGCCTGACCGGCACCGAGATCTACAGCCGCATCGGCGCGGCGGCGTTTGAGCGCGGGCGTCGCGCTGAGCAGGATCTGGCCCGGTTGCAGGAGCAACGTCAAAACCTCGAACTGATGGACGACGAGGCGCTGGCCGCCTTGGCCAACCAGATTGCCGGGCTGGCGGCGGCCCTGAGTCGCGGGCAGCAGCTGGTTGCGGACGCCGGAAAAGTCGGTGAGCTGGCCCGGCAGTGCCAGGCTCAGCAGCAGTCGATGACACAACACGCTGAACAGCAGGCCGCGCTCGAAGCGCAGCAGCCGGAGTTCGAGGCACTGGCTTCAGAGCTGAACGTGTTTGATCAGGCCCAGTCCGCCCGTCCGCTTTATCAGGAGCTCAGCCAGCTGGATGTGGCGTTGGCGGAAGCGGCGCCGAAGCTGGCGCGCCAGCGCGAGAACAGTCAGCAGGTGGACGCGCGCATCGCGCAGTTGGAACAACAGCAACCCGGTTTGCAGCAGGCCCAGCAACAGGCCGAGCAACAGTGGCAGCAGTGGCAGGGACAACGGGGGGAAGCGGAGCAGCTGTCCCGCCAGCGGCAGGGGGTCAGCGAGGAGCTGGACAGCCTGCAGCAACGCCTCAGCCCCCTGCGTCAGTCGGTGGCCAGCCATGAGGCGGCCCTGCAGGCGCTGGACCGCGAGTTGCAGCAGCTGAACCAGCAACAAAGCCAGCTGAATGAGTATCGCCAGCGTCACGGCGAACTGGTGGCCCTGGCGGGTCAGTGGAGCGCCTGGCGCAACCGCCTGCTGGCCCTGGGGCGTGACAGCGAACAGTGGCACCAGCTGCGCCAAACCCTGCGCCAGCTGATGCCGGAACTGGAACGTGAGCAGCTCAGGCTGAAACAGCTTCAGCACCGTACCCAGGAGCTGTCCGAACACGACAAGACCCTGTCCGAAGCCCTGACCGCATTGCGCCAGCAGGAGCCTCAGGCGCCGGATGCAGAGGCATTGCAGGCTCAGCAACAGCAACTGCGCCAGCTGGTGCGCTGGCTGGAGCTGGAGGAGCGCCTGGCCCCGGCCCGGCAGCACTGCGATGCCCTCGAGCGCCAGCTTGCCCAGCTGCAACAACAGCAACAGGGGTGGCAGAGCCAGCGTACTGAGCTGGAACAACGTATCCACAGCAACCACAGCGCGCTGCAGGAGGCTCAGACCCAATGGCAGCAGGCCCAGGCCACCCTGAGCCTGGAACAGTATCGTCCGCTGTTGCAACCGGAGCAGCCCTGTCCCCTGTGTGGCGCGCATGAACATCCCTATGCCGAGAGTGCGCCGGTGGTGGACGCCTTGCTGGCGGGGATGCAGGGCCGGTTGGAGCAACTGGCTCTGGCCCTTGAGCAGGATCGGGCCGCGCTGCATCGTGGTCTGGCGGTGGCGGAGCAGAGTGCGGCCCAGCAGCAGCGCTGGCAGCGGGAGCTGGCGGAATATCAACAACAGCTCGGCCACTGGCAGCAGGAGCAGCAGGGGCTGCTGGCCGACCATCCGGACTGGCAGGGCTTGTCAGCCCAGGCCCTGCAGCAGCAAGGCCAGAAACTGGATCAGGCACTTCAGCTGGGCCACCAGCAACAGCAGCAGTGGCGCCACTGGCAGCAGCAGCACCAGCGGTTGCAGGCGGATGCCGAGGCTCTGCATCAGGCGCTGGCGGAAGCGCGCCAGCAACACCACCAGGCAGAGCTGGCACTGCAGGCTGGCCAGGAGCGCCAGGGGCAGCTGGAAACCGAACTGACTCGTTTGCAGAACGCCCTGAAAACCGAACAGGCTGAGCTGGCGGCGGTGTTGCCGCAACTGCCCTGGGCGGAACTGGCTCAGCAACCGGCCCAACTGCCTGCTCTGGTGGAGGCACTTGACCATGAGTTGACCCAGCTGAACCAGGCGATGAGCCAGCTGGACGAGGTGGCGCAGGCCCTGCAAACCGGCCAGCAGGCCCGCCAACAGCGGGAGCTGGAGGTGCGGGAACAGCGCGCCAATCTGGCGTTGCTGGAGCCCAAGCAGGCGGAACTGACCCAGTTGGCCGAACGGCTTGATCAGGCCCTGCAGCAGATTTTGCAGGGGGAGACGCTGGAGGCGCGTCACCAACGGCTGCAGCAGCAGTGGCAGCAGGCTCAGGAGGCGTTGCAGCAGGCCCAGTCGGCGCTGCACAACGCCCGGACCGAACAGGCCGGCCTGCGCAGTGCGCTGATTCAGCTGGAGCAAACCCAAACGGCCCAGCAGGCGCAGCGACGCGAGTGCCTGACCCGCTGGAGCGCCTTGCTGCAGACGCTGGGGCTGGCTGAGCAGCAGGTGTTGTCGCTGATGGGGCGTGATCATCTGTGGCGCCAGCAACAACAGCAGCGCCTGTCGGAGTTCCAGCTGGCTTGTGAAAGTGCCCGTCGTGACCATCAACGGGCCGTGGATGAACTGGCCCAGCGTCAGGCACAACACCAACAGGCACAGCAGGACTGGCAGCAGCGCCTGCTCGACAGTGAGTTTGAGGCCACGGATCTGGACGGCCTGAACACCGCACTGGAAGCGTTGGAGCGTCAGCACTTTGAGTGCCGCCACCAGCAGGCTCAGCAGGCGGCGCTGCGGGACAAGGCGGAACAGCTGCAGAGTCAGGCCCTGCAAGCTGAGCAGGACTGTCGGGTGTGGCTGCAGCTGAAAGAGGTGATTGGCTCTGCCGATGGCAGTCGCTTCCGGGCCATGGCGCAGGCACTGACGCTGGGGCAGCTGTTGCAGCTGGCCAACGCTCAGCTGGCTGAACTGGCCCCCCGCTACCGCTTGCAGCCGACCCCGGGCAACGGACTGGACCTGCAGGTGGTGGATGGCGATATGGGCGAGGAGATCCGCGCCATTGAGAGTCTCTCTGGCGGTGAAACCTTCCTGGTCTCGTTGGCGTTGGCGCTGGCGTTATCGGCCCTGACCACCGGTGGCGGTCGTATCGGTTCGCTGTTTATTGATGAAGGCTTTGGCACGCTGGACCCGGACTCACTGGAGATGGCGCTGTCCTGCCTTGACGCGTTGCAGGCGGCCGGTCGTCAGGTGGGGGTGATCTCCCATGTGCAGACCCTGGTGGAGCGGATCGGTACCCGGGTGCAACTGAGTGCAGCAGGAGGAGGGACCAGCCAACTGCGGATTATCGAGCGATAGATCCCGCACAACCTCTTGTTAAATGGGTGTTAATGCTATTGAATGGCATTCCGAAGTGTCACAAAACTGTCACGGACGATTGACATTCAACTGTCACAAAGGCTTGGCACACTTTGCGGCGTTTTCTCCTGAACCCGGAAAACACCCGTTTAACAAGGAAATTAAAACCATGTCTCTGAATCGCACTTTCCTGGCTGCCGCTGTGGCTGCCGCTATCCTGCCTGCCACCGCTGCTGCCGACGTGAACGTGTACGGCCGTCTGAACCTGACCGCTCAGTATGCCGATCTGGGCGGTGACAGCAGCGATGGCGAAACCCGTATCGCCTCTCACTCCTCCCGTCTGGGTGTTAAGGGCAGCCATGAGTTTGCCGAAGGGCTGGAAGCCATCTATCAGGCGGAGTTTGGCATTGATGTGGTTGATGGGAGCGACGTGTTCTCCAACCGTAACCAGTTTATTGGCCTGAAAGGCGGCTTCGGTACCACCACCATCGGTCGTCGGGATACGGCCCTGAAGCGTTCTCAGGGTAAAGTTGACCAGTTCAGCGACTATGAAGGGGATATCAACGCCCTGTTCCGTGGTGAAAACCGGGCCTCCCAACAGATCTCCTACGCCACGCCGACCATCGCTAACTTGTTCTCTGCTGAAGTCACCTACGTTGCCGAAGGCGACAGCAAGCAGGTTGATGACAGCGGCTTCTCCGTGGCCGGTATGGTGGGTGACGCCAACTACAAAAAACAGCCCTTTTACGCCGCCGTGGCTTACGACAGCAAAGTGCATGACTACGACGTTTTGCGTGTCACCGTCGGCGGTAAGATCGCCGGCTTCGAACTGGGTGCCATGTATAACGACCAGGAGAAAGTCTCCACCGGTGTGTCCTATGACGGCTTTATGGTGTCTGCAGCCTACAGCCTGGGGGCGACCAAGCTGAAAGCGCAGTACCAGGATGCCGATGGCAGCAACAAGTTTGCCGACTCCGGCTCGGTTTACTCAGTGGGCGCGGAACACAAAATGTCCAAGCAGCTGCGTTTGAACGCCTACTACACCGGCACCAGCTACGACACTCAGGACAACGACAGCGTGTTTGCTGTCGGCATGCGCTACGACTTCTGATCGGTTCTGAGCCCAGCTCAGCTTAGCCATCAGCAAACCGCAAAAAGGGGGCCAATCGGCCCTCTTTTTATTACACTCCTTGTCAGTGATTCATATTTCTGTCATTTGTTGGACAGATAATCATCCGCGAACTGTCACCGTGGATCCAAAAGCCTGTTATGACTGCCAATATCCTGATTGTTGAAGACGAATCCGCCATCCGTGAAATGCTGACCTTTGTGTTGGATCAGCACGGGTTTCGTACCACCAGTGCCGCGGATTATGACCAGGGCCTGAACGCCATCAGCGAACCCTATCCCGACCTGGTCCTGCTGGATTGGATGCTGCCTGGTGGCAGTGGTATCCAGTTGGCCAAAGCGCTGCGTCAGGATGAGCATACCCGCCAGATCCCCATCATCATGCTCACCGCCCGTGGCGAGGAAGAGGACCGTGTGCGCGGCCTTGAAGTGGGCGCGGACGACTACATCACCAAGCCGTTCTCTCCCAAAGAGCTGGTGGCCCGCATCAAAGCGGTGCTGCGTCGCTCCGCCCCGACCCGCCTCGAAGAGGCCGTTGAGGTGCAGGGCCTGCGCCTGGACCCGGTTTCCCACCGCGTCACCGTTGAGGAACAGGGGCTGGATATGGGGCCGACCGAGTTCCGTCTGCTGCACTTCTTTATGACCCACCCTGAGCGGGTCTACAGCCGCGAGCAGCTGCTCGACAACGTGTGGGGCACCAACGTGTACGTTGAGGACCGCACCGTGGACGTGCACATCCGTCGCCTGCGCAAGGCGATTCAGGAAACCGGCCATGACAAACTGATCCAGACCGTGCGGGGCGCCGGTTATCGGTTCTCCACCAAGGTTTGAGCAATATCGAGGCAAGCGCACTTGGACGTGAAAGATGTTTGAGTCGTACTCCGGCTACCGCTTGCTGCTGAAGCTGGTAATGTGGATGGCCCCCTGGGCACTGTTGGGCCTGCTGGTAGACCAGCTGGCCCTTTGTCTGCTTATCGGCTCCTGGCTGCTGCTGTTCTGGCACTACCGTCACCTCAACAAACTGGCCCACTGGCTCTGGCATGACCGGCGCCTGACCCCGCCCCATGGCAGCGGCAGTTGGGAACCCATCTTTAACGGCATCTACCGTCTGCAGGGCAAGAACCGGCGACGCCGGGCTCAGCTGGCGCGGCTGCTCTCCCGCTTTCGCGAAGGGGCAGAGGCGTTGCCGGACGCCGCCATGGTGTTGGGCCCGGAGGGGCAGATCCTGTGGAGTAACCAGCTGGCCGAGCACATCCTTGGCATCCGTTGGCCGCAGGATGCCGGCAACCGCATCCACAACCTGCTGCGCCACCCCCGCTTTGTGAAGTACTGGAATAAGCGCCGCTTCTCTGAACCGCTGGAGTTGGTGTCACCGGTGAATGACAGCTGGTTGCTGGAGGTGCGGATCATGGCCTATGGCGACAGCCAGCGTCTTTTGGTGGCGCGGGACGTGACCCGCCTGCGCCAGCTCGAGCAGATGCGTCGCGACTTTGTGGCCAACGTCTCCCACGAGTTGAAAACCCCGCTGACGGTGCTGCAGGGCTACGTCGAGATGATGCAGATGACCTGCGATCCGGAGTCGATGCAGGGGCGCCAGTTTAAGGCGATGGAGGAGCAGTCGGTTCGGATGAAAACCCTGATTGACCGGCTGCTGACATTGTCCCGCATCGAATCGTCTACGGACCTGGATCTGGAGCGCCCGGTAGACATTCCAGCACTGATGAGCACCATACAGCAGGAGGGGGAAACCCTGGCCGCTGGCAGTCATCAACTGGTGTTTGAGGTAGACCCTGAGCTCAAGGTCTATGGCGACGAGATGCAGCTGCACAGTGCCTGCGCCAACCTGGTTCAGAACGCCATCCGCTATACCCCGCCGGGGGGAGAGATCCGCGTCAGCTGGCGCCGCAATGGCGAACGTGCCCGCTTTGAGGTGCAGGATCAGGGCGAGGGGATCGCACCGGAACATCTGCCCCGCCTGACGGAACGTTTCTACCGGGTGGACAAGGCCCGCTCCCGCGATACCGGGGGCAGTGGGCTGGGACTGGCCATCGTCAAACACGCCCTCAATCACCATAACAGTCAGCTGGAGATCAGCTCAGTGGTGGGGCAGGGCAGTCGCTTTGCCTTTGAACTGCCGGCCACGCTGGTGGTGCAAAAAGCCAGTTAACGGGATGTGATCACCGCTTGTACACGAAAGTGTCACGGTTTTGTCATCTGGGCTGACAATACTGCGGTGTGAATCGTAACCCGATCTGGATGAACCTGGAGTTACCCATGAGAATCAAACACCTTGTTGGTGCGCTGAGCCTGGCCGTTGCCTCCGTATTCAGTGCCTCTGCCGCAGCGGCTATTGATCCGACCCTGCCGGAATACCAGAAGACCAGCGGCGTCTCCGGTAACCTGTCCTCGGTGGGTTCCGATACCCTGGCGAACATGATGACCCTGTGGGCGGAGGAGTTCCGCAAGCAGTACCCCAACATCAACCCGCAGATCCAGGCCGCTGGCTCCTCGACCGCGCCGCCGGCGCTGACCGAGGGCACCTCCCAGTTCGGGCCGATGAGCCGCAAGATGAAGCCGAACGAAGAGGAAGCCTTCGTGAAGCGCTATGGCTACAAGCCCACGGCGATCCGCGTGGCCATCGATGCGCTGGCGGTGTTTGCCCACAAGGACAATCCGATCCAGGGCCTGACCATCGAGCAGGTGGACGGCATCTTCTCCTCCACCCTGAAGTGCGGTGGTGATGCGGTGAGACGCTGGGGTGATCTGGGTCTGACCGGCTCCTGGGCCAACCGCGATATTCAGCTTTACGGCCGTAACTCCGTATCCGGTACCTACGGTTACTTTAAGAAGAAGGCGTTGTGTAAGGGCGACTTTAAGCCCAACGTGAACGAGCAGCCTGGCTCCGCCTCGGTGGTGCAGTCGGTCTCCACCTCACTCAACGCCATCGGTTACTCCGGCATCGGTTACAAAACCGCGGGTGTTCGTGCGGTACCGCTGGCCAAGTCCGGCAGTGATTTTGTCGAGGCCACTGCCGCCAATGCCGCCAATGGCCAATACCCGCTGAGCCGCTATCTGTATGTGTACGTGAACAAGCACCCGAACCGTCCGCTGGACCCGATGGTCGCCGAGTTCGTCAAGTTTATGCTGTCCCGTCAGGGCCAGATGGTGGTCGAGAAAGACGGTTACGTGCCGCTGCCACGCGCCGTGATCGCCAAGGACCTGGCACAGCTGGGCATCCAGTTGTAATTTGGTCCTGCCGATGAAAACGCCCCGCTCAGCGGGGCGTTTTTGTTGGGATGGGCGGTAACGGATCGGCTTTGGGGTACACTGAAGGCCGGTAACTCAAGGACAAACAACACTATGGCCTACTGGCTGTTTAAAACCGAGCCGGACACCTTTTCCATCGACACCCTGAAAGCCCAGGGCACCAGCTGCTGGGAGGGGGTACGCAATTACCAGGCCCGTAACCTGATGCGTGACGAAGTGAAGTTGGGGGATAAGGTGTTTATCTACCACTCCTCCTGCAAGCATGTGGGGGTGGCGGGCATCGCCACGGTGACCCGGGAAGCCTACCCCGACCACCATCAGTTCAACCCTGAAAGCCCCTACTTTGACCCCAAATCCGACCCCGAAAACCCGCGTTGGATCATGGTGGATGTGGCGTATCAGCAGCATCTGCCGCTGGTGAGTCTGAAGGCGATAAAGGCCAACCCGGCGTTAGCGGAGATGGTGCTGGTTAACCGCTCCCGCCTCAGCATCCAGCCGGTGACTGAGGCGGAATGGCACAACATTCTGGCGATGGCCGGGGTGGTCAGCGAGTCTTGTTAAGGGCGAACCTTGACGCTGGCGATGCTGGCCAGGCGATCTTTCCCCGGACAGGTAAAGGTTTCGGTCAGGGCATCACAGCGTTGGCCATCGCGCTCGGTCTCGAAACAGAAATCAAAGCGGGTTTGCACCCGTACCGGCTGTTGCAGAGTCTGTTGGGGGAGGCTTTGCCAATCCCAGCGACGCACGGCGCCTTTAGCCGCCTTTCCGAAGTGACGGTTGTCCTGCTGAACCACCTCGATATCACTGACCAAGCCATCCGGTGACAGGGTGTATGCGACGGTGGCGCAGCCCGTCTCAAAGGCCCGGGCGGCTTCTATGGGGTAGAGCGGGACGGGGCGATTCAGCTTATTCCAGGGTGCCTGGGTCAGCAGATCCGGCTGTGGCTGGGCGTCAACGGCACTGGCGGATTCCGGGGTGGCGCTGCAGCCGTTCAGCACCACCAGCAGTGCGGCGGTCAGAGAGAGTCGTCGATCCATGACGGGTGTCCTTATCAGTTCCGTGGGCTGAGGGTTTCACGATGCGCTCAGCGCACTCCCTAAACTAGCGAAACTGCAACTCCCAGCCCAGTGTCTGGAGTAGTTCGTTTTCCTGCTCCAGATCTGCCAGCAACAGGGCATCGTCAGCCAGAGGGGTTGGCAGTGTCAGCCGAACCTCCCGCTTACCCCATTCGACCTCTGGCAGTTCGATGCGATGGCGACGGCCCAGGTGCCACAGCACCGAGAGGCGCAGGCAGATCAACAGCCGCTGCAGGGTGGTGGGCTTGGCCAGTTGCAGGGAGGGCAGTTCGCAGTCGTCCAGACGTTTGCGGTGCCAGCGGCCGAGGAACGCCAACAGTTGTTGTTGCTCCAGATGGAAGCCCGCCATATTGCCGTTGGCAATGATGTAGCCGGAGTGCCGTTGCACCCCCTTGGAGTTCAGCGCCAGCCCCACTTCGTGCAGTTGGCCACTCCAGTAAAGCAGCTCCTCCAACTCCTCATCGTGTTGCGGCTGGGCCCGGTATAACTGGCAGGCGGTGTCCGCCACCCGACGGGCGTGCTGGGTGTCGACATGGTAGAGCCGCTGCATCGCTTCAACGGTGTGCTGGCAGACGGAGGCCTGAGGCACCCGGTTGGCCATCTCAAAGATCACCCCTTCGCGCAGGGCGGCATCGCAGAAGCGCATCTCGTCGATATTAAGGGCGCGAAAGCAGCCCAGCAGCACCGACAGTCCGGCGGGCAGTACCGGTCGACGGGTGTCGGACAGGTATTCCATGCCCATCTTGTCGATGTGGCCCGCGTCGGCGAGCTTGTCCACCAGCTTTTCCAGGCTCTTGCGGGTGATAACCGGCTTCTCAAACTCCTGCTGACACACCTGAGCCAGCGCCTTGATGGTGCCAGAGGTGCCGAGGGTGGCCTGCCAGCCCTGTTGGCGGTAGCGCTCCAGCAGGGGTTCCAGCTGCTGCTGGGCACTGACAATGGCTTTGTCGAAGCGTTTGTGGCTGAGTTTGCCCTCGTTAAAGAAGCGGTCCTGAAAGCTGACGCAGCCCATATTGAGGCTTTCCAACTGAAACGGTTCGCCATCCTGGCCGATGATCAGTTCGGTGCTGCCACCGCCGATGTCGATCACCAGCGTGGGCTCATTCAGCTCCTCGGCGTGGCTGACGCCATGGAAGATCAGGCGAGCCTCTTCACGACCGGCGATCACCTCAATGGGGGCATCGAGGATATCCCGGGCCGGGGCGAGAAAGTCATGACGATTGGGGGCTTGGCGCAGGGCGTAGGTGGCGACCAGGCGCACCGCGCTGATCTGGCTCTCCTGCAGGCGCTGCGCAAACTGAGCGAGGCAGTCCCAGCCCCGTTGCATGGCGGCCGGGGCCAGATTGCCCTGCTTGTCCATCCCCTCGGCCAGGGACACCCGCTGTTTGACCCGATGGAGGATCTGGACGTTGTTCTCCATCACCCGGGCGATCGCCAGATGAAAGCTGTTGGAGCCCATGTCGATGGCGGCGATGGTCGCCCCGACCTGGGCCGGTTTCTGAGTGTGTGGCATAACGTTACCGTTCAGTGGCTTAGCGTCATTGTGCCAAAGGCTTCTGCTCCGCTTCTACCAGGTAATCGTAGATCGCCACCTGACTTCGGATCTTCTTACGGTTGCCACGGGACACATATTGGTTGTCCTGGAATCGGTTGATCACCCGGGCTTTGGTGGTGTCCTGCCACTGGATGTTGAGCATATCGAGGACCTGTTGCTTCAGGCGCGGCGCATAGATGGGGCACCCCACTTCAATGCGGTTGTCGATATTGCGGCCCATCCAGTCGGCACTGGTGATAAACACTTTCGGCTCCCCGCCATTTTCAAACACCATCACCCGCGGGTGTTCGAGGAAGCGGTCGACCACCGAGATGGCCTTAATGTTATCGGACACGCCGGGCACGCCCGGCAGCAGGGCGCACATGCCCCGGATGATCAGGCGCACTTTGACGCCATTGCGGGAGGCGTCATACAGCTTCTTGATAAGGCCGGTGTCCACCAGGTTATTGACCTTCAGGGTGATGCCACAGGGCTGCCCGGCCAGTTTGTTCTGCACCTCGCGGTCAATGAGGCTGTAAAGCTTACGCCGGGAGTCTACCGGGGACACCAGCAGGTGCAGGAACTTAACCCGCCGGTAGGGGTGCTCAATAAAATCGAACACCGTCTCCACCTCTCTGGTGATCTCCGGATGCTTGGTAAACAACGCGTAGTCGGTATACACCTTGGCGGTTTTCTCATGGAAGTTGCCGGTGCCGACGTGGGCGTAGTTGACCAGTTCGCCATCCTCAACCCGGCTTATCAGGCACAGCTTGGAGTGGATCTTGAGGCTTGGCACGCCAAAGCTGACCTTTACCCCGGCATCGGTCAGGTGGCGGGCCCACTCGATATTGGCCTCTTCATCGAAACGGGCGCGCAGCTCGACCACCACGGTGACGTCTTTGCCGTTCTTCACGGCGTCGGTGAGGGTGTTGATCACCTGAGACTTGGACGCCACCCGATAGATGTTGATCTTGATAACCCGCACTGCCGGGTCGTAGGCGGCCTGACGCAGCCACTCTGTCAGGTGGCTGAACTTGTGGTAGGGGTAGTAGAGCAACACATCCCCGGCACTGATCGCCTCGAAACCGGTTTTGTAGTCGGTGAACTGACGGGTCGACAGGGCGGGCAGCTTCTTGTGTTCAAGATACTTTCGGCCCGGATTGGGGAAGGACATAAAGTCGCGGAAGTTGTGGTAACGCCCGCCGGGTGTGACCGAATCGAAGTTGGCGATGCCCAGGGCATTGCGCAGCACCTCCAGCATGGTTTCCGGCATCTCGCGGTCGTGCACCAGGCGAACCGGCTCGGCGGTCAGACGCTGTTTCAGGCCGGAGGACATCTTCTCCAGCAGACTCAGCTCAATCTCGTCAGAGAGGTCGTACTCGGCATCACGGGTCAGCTTCATGGAGTAACAGCGCAACGAGTCGAACTCGATAATGCCCTCGAACAGTTCGTTCAGGCAGTGGCGGATGATGTTATCCAGCAGGATCAGGGTTTTCTTGGTTTTGCCGCCTTCGGAGGGCAGCTGCACAAAGCGCGGCAGTTTACCGGAGGGCACCGGGATAAAGGCGTACTGCACCGTATCGTTGTGGCGGATCTCGGTGGTCAGGTAGGTGATGCCATCCTCCAGGCACTTATCCAGCCGGGTGTCCTTGGTCAGCAGCACCGGAATGATGTGGCGGCGGATCTTGTCGCGGAAATGGCGTTTCAGCCAGTTGCCCTGATTGTCCGAGAGCTGGGTTTCGTTGACCAGAAAGATGTTGCGGCGGGCCAGATCCAGCAGCAGTTGCCGATAGATCTCATCGAACTGGGTGGTCAGCGCCAACACCTTGCTGTTGATCTCGGCCATCAGGGTGCGCGAGCGTTGACCGCCGCCCTTGGCCTCTGCAATCAGAATGCGGCGGCGCAGGTCGGCCACACGGACGCGGAAAAACTCATCCTGGTTGTTGGAGAAAATGCCGAGAAAACGCACCCGCTCGATCACCGGGTTTTCCGGGTCTGCGGCTTCCTGCAGCACGCGTTCGTTGAATGAGAGCCAACTGAGTTCTTTTTCCAGATACGGAATGGTGATTTGTGCCGACATGGTGCCCCTGAAGTCCCTAAAGGTAAAAACAGACGGCAGTCTGGTTCATCCAGATGTCATCCTGATGAAATCCAGCCGTGATATTGACCACTTTATCATCAGTTGCGTTGTCAGGCATTGCGACTTAAGCCTGAGCAAATGACGCTATTCATGATATTTTTCTAATGATATCAGTCAGGTTACTGTACCTGTGGCGTGTAACCGTGATCGTGCTCAAGTCGCCAGCGAATGTCACCGGACTGTCATATAAACGACATATAATGCCGCATCGTTATTGTCAGCACCTCGCCGCACGTGGAAAGGAAAGGGATGGAAGTCGCCAGCGCAGATCGGTTTAAAGGCAGTCAGCGCCGCCGTATCAAAGACAAATTGGCTGAACTCGGTATCACCATCGGCGGCATTATGGTGCTGGTGGCGCTCATCCTCATCTTTGTTTACCTGCTGTATGTGGTGGCACCCACTTTCCGTGGCGCCAGCATTGAATCCCGGGCGGAGATGGCGCCCCTGTCCCAGGCCCAAACCGTCAAACTGGGACTGGATGAAGCCAATACCTGGGCCTACCGGTTTGCCACCGACGGTAACGCCGAATATTACCCGGTAGAGGGAGGCGAGGCGCTGCGCCTGCCGCTGGGCGTACCCGAAGGGCATCAGGTAACCAGTCACGCCCTGTCGCAACCGGCGTCGGCCACAGCGGCCCTTGGCCTGGATAACGGCCAAGTATTGGTGGTCAAATCCCAGTTCGACATCAGCTACCCCAACGACATCCGCACCATCGTGCCGGGCCTGAGCTACCCGCTGTATGAGCCATTGCTGGCTCTTGACCCGGACGGCGATGCCATCAAGGCCTTGGCGTTTGAGCTGAATGACGATGCCACCACCTTTGTCTGGGCGGGCGCTGACGATGCCCAGATGGTGCTGACCCGGATGGCCTCAGAGGTGGACTTTCTGTCCGACGAGATCACCTGGGTACGCAGTGACGTGACTCTGCCTCGCCTGCCGGCCTCGGTGGAGGAGTTGTTGATCAGTCCGGACCAGCGCCAACTGTTTGTGCTGGCCAATAACGAGGTCAGTGTCTGGGACATCCGCAACACCAACGCGATTAAACAGAGCCAGGTAATCGCGGCGGCGGAGCCCAACGCCCGCATTACCGATATCGCCCTGCTGGCGGGAGCCAGCTCCCTGATGGTGGCCAACGACAATGGTGTGGTCAGCCAGTGGTTTACCGTCAATACGCCGGAAGGGCGCCAGTTTACCCGTATCCGGGACTTTGACCACGGCGCGCCGATCACCGCGCTGACCACCGAATACTTCCGCAAAACCTTTGCCGTCGGCGACAGCAACGGTGGGCTGGCGCTGTACTACACCACCTCGCAGAAAGCGCTGCTGAGCGCCGAGTTTGACGGTGAGCGGCTCCACGATGCGGCCTTCAGTCCGCGCTCCAACGGCCTGGTGTTGCAAAGCGGCGACACCATCCGCGTGTTCGAGGTGGACAACCCCCATCCGGAGGTGTCGTTCAGCGCGCTGTGGCAGAAGGTGTGGTACGAGGGCTACCCGGAGCCGGCACACGTCTGGCAGTCCACCTCGGGTTCTGACGATTTCGAGGCCAAACTGGGGCTGATGCCCCTGGCGTTCGGCACCCTTAAGGCGGCGCTGTACGCCATGCTGTTTGCGGTGCCGCTGGCGATTGCCGGTGCCATCTACACCGCCTACTTCATGTCCTCCCGGGTACGGGGTTTTGTGAAACCCACGGTGGAGATCATGGAGGCACTGCCGACGGTGATCCTGGGTTTCCTGGCGGGCCTGTGGCTGGCGCCGCTGGTGGAGGCCAACCTGCCCGGTGTGGTGCTGTTGCTGTTGGCCCTGCCGCTGACCATGTTGCTGGCGGCGCTGGCTTGGCACGCGCTGCCGGATTCGATTCGCAACAGCCACTGGGGTGACTATCGCGAACTGATGCTGGTGCCCCTGCTGCTGCTGGTGGGCTGGGGAGTGATGGCCAGCAGCCCCTATCTGGAGCTTTACCTGATGGGCGGTGACGCCCGTGGCTTTGTGACTAACACCCTCGGCATCACCTTTGACCAGCGTAATGCCCTGGTGGTGGGCCTGGCGATGGGCTTTGCGGTGATCCCCACCATCTTCTCCATTGCCGAAGATGCGGTGTTCTCCGTGCCCCGCCATCTGGTCAACGGCTCTCTGGCGCTGGGGGCGACCCAGTGGCAGACCCTCACCCGGGTGGTGCTTCTGACTGCCAGTCCGGGCATCTTTTCCGCGGTGATGATGGGCTTTGGCCGCGCCGTGGGCGAAACCATGATCGTGCTGATGGCCACCGGCAACACGCCGCTGATGGAGTGGAACATCTTTCAGGGAATGCGCACGCTGGCCGCCAATATTGCGGTGGAGATGCCGGAATCGGCGATCGACAGCACCCACTATCGGGTGTTGTTCCTGACCGCCTTTGTCCTCTTTATTTTTACTTTCGTTTTCAACACCCTGGCGGAGTATGTCCGACAGCGGCTGCGTGAAAAGTACAGCACCTTGTAGGGATGAACATGGGTAAGTGGTTTAAATCGGGCAGCCCCTGGATCTGGATGACCGCCGGTGCGGTCAGCCTCTCCCTGGTGGCGGTGCTCGGTCTGCTGTTGCTGATTGCGTGGCGGGGCCTGACCTACTTCTGGCCCTCCAGTCTCTATGAGTGGCAACTGGTGCATCCCGATGGCCGTCAGGAGTTGCTGATTGGCGAGATCTACGACCGTGAATGGGTGCCGATGGAGCGCTTGCGGGACGCCGGTATCACGCTGCCGGGTGATGAGGAGTTTGTGGAACGGCTGCTGGTGAAAACCGGCAACCGCGAATACGTTCCGCTGGATTTCCGCTGGGTGTTGGTGCCCAGCATCGTCAGCACCAAAGTGCCGAAAGAGCTGGCGGTGGTGGAGCGTGCCCGTAACGGCAACTTCTACGGCTACCCGGTGGCACTGCAGCAGGGCGACCGTGAAATCCGCGGACCGGAGCTGGATGCCGCCCTGGCACGGGCGATAGACGATGCCCGGGCGCTGACCAAAGAGGCCGACAGGCTGCAAAGCAGCGACATTGGCCGCATCAACCATCAGCTTGAGCGTCTGCGTCTGGAGCAGCGCAAACTGGCGCTGGATGGCCAGGATACGCCGGAGGCGCTGGCGGAGATCGACGCGCGGCGTGAGGCGCTGAATGCCGAGTATCAGATCCTGGAGCGACGCCTGTTCGACCTGCGCGAGCAAGCCGGAAAGAGTGCCCTGCTGGTGCGCGATATGCGGGGCCAGGAGGTACGGCTGTTTCTCAATGATGTGTTGGATGTAACCTACTCCAACGCGCTCTCCACGCCGGGCAAGGTGTGGCATTGGATGAAGGCCGTGGGCAGCTTTGTGGTGGATGAACCGCGGGAGGCCAACACCGAAGGGGGCGTGTTCCCGGCCATCTTTGGCACCGTCTTTATGGTGATGCTGATGGCGGTGATCGTGACCCCCTTTGGCGTGATGGCGGCGGTTTACCTGCACGAGTACGCCCACAAAGGCCCCATCACCCGCCTTATCCGCATTGCCGTCATCAACCTGGCCGGTGTGCCCTCCATTGTTTATGGGGTGTTCGGCCTGGGCTTCTTCGTCTACATGGTGGGGGGCTCTCTGGATGAGTTGTTCTACCCGGAAGCGCTGCCGAACCCCACCTTCGGCACGCCGGGGGTGTTGTGGTCGGCTCTGACCCTGGCGATCCTCACCCTGCCGGTGGTGATTGTGTCCACCGAAGAGGGCTTAAGCCGGATCCCGTCTGCGGTCCGACAAGGCAGTCTGGCGCTGGGGGCCACCAAAGCGGAAACCCTGTGGCGCATCGTGTTGCCGATGGCCAGCCCGGCCATTATGACCGGCCTGATCCTGGCCGTGGCCCGGGCCGCTGGCGAGGTGGCGCCGCTGATGTTGGTGGGGGTGGTGAAGCTGGCCCCGCAGCTGCCGGTGGATGGCAATTTCCCCTATGTGCATCTGGACCGTAAGTTTATGCACCTGGGCTTTCATATTTACGACGTTGGCTTCCAAAGCCCCAACGTCGAAGCGGCGCGGCCTTTGGTGTACGCGACCTCATTCCTGTTGGTGACGGTGATTGTGGCACTCAACCTCACCGCCATCGGGGTACGCAACCACCTGCGGGAGAAATTCCGCGCCTTTGATCATTAAGCGAGGGCGATACCATGTTGTCTATCGATACCGCCGCCCACCATGGCGACACGCAGGACCTGACCGCATTGAGCCCGGAGCAGACCGCGTTTGATATTCGCGACCTGAATCTGTACTACGACGGCAAGCCGGCGCTGGAGGGGATCTCCATGAAGATCCCGAAAAATCAGGTGACCGCCTTTATCGGCCCGTCCGGTTGCGGCAAGTCTACCCTGCTGCGCTGCCTGAATCGGATGAATGACCTGATCGACGGCTGCAAGGTGACCGGTGAGATCATGCTGAACAACAGCGACATCCATCATCGCAATGTGGATGTGGCGGCGCTGCGTCGTAACGTGGGCATGGTGTTTCAGCGCCCCAACCCGTTCCCCAAGTCGATCTACGAGAACGTGGTCTATGGCCTGCGCCTGCAGGGCATCAATGACCGGCGCCGGCTGGACGACGCGGTGGAGAAAGCACTGAAGGGCGCCGCGTTGTGGGACGAGGTGAAAGACCGCCTGAACGACAACGCCTTTGGCCTGTCCGGCGGTCAGCAACAACGTCTGGTGATCGCCCGGGCCATCGCCATTGAGCCGGAAGTGCTGCTGCTGGATGAGCCCACCTCGGCGCTGGATCCGATCTCAACCCTGACCATCGAGGAACTGATCACCGGCCTGAAACGGCGTTTCACCGTGGTGATCGTGACCCATAATATGCAGCAGGCGGCGCGGGTTTCTGATAACACCGCCTTTATGTATCTGGGCAAGCTGATTGAATACAGCGACACCAACACCCTGTTCACCACCCCGGCCAAGAAGCAGACCGAGGATTACATTACCGGCCGCTACGGCTGATGACGGAGTTTGTCATGGACAACATGAACCTGAGCAAGCACATCTCCGGCCAGTTCAATGCTGAACTGGAGGACGTTCGCAACCGCGTGATGGCCATGGGCGGCCTGGTGGAGGAGCAACTGACCAACGCCCTGTCCGTGCTGCAATCCGGCGACGACGAACTGGCCAAAAAGGTGGTGGCCCGGGATCGCAAGGTGAACACGCTGGAGGTCTCCATCGACGAGGAGTGCACCCGGATCATCGCCAAGCGGCAGCCGGCGGCATCGGACCTGCGCCTGGTGCTGGCGATCTCGAAAACCGTCTCAGACCTTGAGCGGATTGGTGACAGCGCAGAGCGCATCGCCCGCCTGGCCACCGAACACCACTCCAAGCGCCAGCGCGGCATGCTGGTGTCGATGGACGCCATGGGGCGCCACACCCTGAAGATGCTGCACGAAGTGCTCGACGCTTTTGCCCGTATGGACGTTGATGCTGCCTTGCGCATCCATAAAGAGGACGCCAAGGTCGATGCTGAGTACGAGGCGGTGGTGCGCCAGCTGATGACCTTTATGATGGAAGACCCGCGCTCCATCCCCAATGTGCTGGACGTGCTGTGGGCCGCCCGGGCGTTGGAGCGGGTCGGTGACCGTTGCCAGAACATCTGCGAATACATCATCTACTACGTCAAGGGGAAGGACGTACGCCACCTGGATATGAATCAGGTGGAAGACCTGCTGAAGTGATCCCCAAAGGAATCACGCAAAACGCCCGGCTTGATGCCGGGCGTTTTATTTTGGCCGGGTGTGGGAGAGGCGCTACTCCTCTTCCCCATCGTAGTGGTCGGTCACGATGGTCTGCTCCTCCATCGGCGGACGGACATAGCCGCGGCTGTCCAGCGCGGGCAGGACAATCTCGGGGTATTCGATCTTCTCGTAGGGGATCTGGCTCAGCAGGTGGCGGATGCAGTTAAGCCGGGCTTTGCGCTTATCGTCTGAATCGATCACAAACCAGGGCGCATGACGGGTATCGGTATGGGCAAACATCCGGTCTTTGGCCTGGGAGTAGAGTTGCCAGCGGCTGCGGGACTCCAGATCCATCGGGCTGAACTTCCAGCGCTTGACCGGATCATTGAGGCGCTCCAGAAAACGCGCCTCCTGAACCTGGTCCGACACCGAGAACCAGTACTTAATCAGGGTGATGCCGGAGCGGATCAGCATCCGCTCAAACTCCGGGCAGGCGCGCAGGAAGTCGTTGTACTCCGTTTCGGTACAGAATCCCATGACGTGCTCCACCCCGGCCCGGTTGTACCAGCTGCGGTCAAACAGCACCATCTCGCCCGCAGCGGGGAGGTGGGCAACGTAGCGCTGGAAGTACCACTGGGTTTTCTCCCGGTCGGAGGGGGCGGGCAGGGCGGCAATGCGGCATACCCGAGGATTCAGCTTCTCGGTGATGCGCTTGATGGTGCCCCCTTTACCGGCCGCATCCCGGCCCTCAAAGATCACCACCACCTTCAGTCCCTCCTGCTTGATCCACTCCTGCAGGGCGACCAGTTCCACCTGAAGCCGCTTAAGCTCCGCTTCGTAGTGCGCTTTTTTCATGGAACCTCCTGATTAGCACGCCCTGCCACTGTAACCAAATCACTGGTTGTTAAAAAGAAATCAGTAAGTTTGTGGGGGTATTTGTCGGATTTGGCTGATAAGATTGTGACCAATTGGAACAATGTGTGACGAGTTCGTCGGGGGATAAGGATGAGAAGGATTCAGGTCGCCGTAGGCATGATCGGGTTGCTGCTGGCTGGCTGTGGCAAGGTGGCGAATCAGCCGGACCTGCCACCACCCAGTGTGCAGGTAAAAGCCGTGATGCTGGAGCAGGTGCGCCCCTCGGCGGAGTTTGTCGGCCGAACTCAGGCCTTTGAGGACGTTCATATTCAGGCTCAGGTCTCCGGCCAGCTGGTTCAGCGGCATTTTACCGAAGGGGATAAAGTGGCGAAGGGCGACCTGCTGTTCTCCCTCGACCCGGAGCCGTTCCAGGCCGAGGTTAACCAGGCCAATGCGGTGCTGGCCCAGGCCGAGGCAGCGCGTGATGTGGCGGTGATTAACTGGGAGCGGGGCAAGCGTCTGCACCCGGAAGGGGTGATCTCCGATACCGATATGGATGAGCTGACCAGCCGTAAGCTGCAGGCGGAAGCTCAGGTCGTGCAGGCCACTGCGGCGCTGGATGCCGCTGCGCTGCAACTGAATTACGCCCAGGTGCGCGCCCCCATCGATGGCCGCATCTCCAACGCCTTTGTCTCCACCGGTGACCTGATCACGCCACAAACCCAGCTGGCCACCCTGGTGCAGAGCGATCCCTTCTGGGTGACCTTCCAGGCCTCTGAGCGCGAGATGGCTTCAGCCCGAACTCTCATTCGTGAGAACCCTGAAGAGTCGCTCCGCCTCAGTGATCTGGAAGTGGGCATGCGGATGCCCGACGGTGAAATGTTTGAGCAAACCGGTTTTATCGACTTTGTCGACAATCGGGTGGATGCCGCCACCGGTACAGTAAACATGCGCGCCAAGTTCCAGAACCCCGATGGCTGGGTACTGCCGGGCATGTACGTCACGCTGGTGATTCAGCCGCAACAAACCGCGCCCCGCTTGCTGGTGCCCCAGGCCTCAGTGCAGGAGGACCAGCAGGGCCGCTACGTGATGGTGTTGAACGACGATAACACCGTCCAAAAGCGGATGGTCACTCTGGGCCAGCGCTATGGCATTCAGTGGGCCGTGCTGGAGGGCCTGGAAGAGGGTGAGCAGATCGTGGTGGAAGGGCTGCAGAAGATCCGTCCTGGTGCCGTGGTCAAACCGGTGGTGCAGGAGGTACAGCCCTTCAGTCAGGGCGCGCAGCGCTAAGCCGGGAGACTTACCATGATTAGCCAGTTTTTTGTCTCCAGGCCCAAGTTCGCCTTTGTTATCTCCATCGTATTGTCGCTGGCGGGCCTGCTGGCCATTCCGGCTCTGCCGGTGGCCGAATTCCCGGATGTGTCGCCGCCACAGATCTCCGTCAGTACCAGCTACCCCGGTGCCAGTGCCGATGTGGTGAAGGACACCATTGGCCAGGTCATCGAGAGTGAGGTCAACGGGGTGGAGGGCATGATCTACATGGAGTCGAAGTCCTCCAACGACGGCTCCTACTCGCTGACCGTGACCTTTGAGGTGGGCACCGACGCCGATATGGCTCAGGTGAACGTGCAAAACCGGGTGCAACAGGCGCAGCCGCGCTTGCCCGCTGAGGTGACCCAGCAGGGGGTGAAGGTTAAGAAGAAAAGCCCCAACTTCCTGATGATCGCCAACCTCTACTCACCGGAAGGCACCTTTGACGGGCTTTACCTGACCAACTATGCCGGTCTGAACATCAAGGACACCCTGGCCCGGGTCAGCGGCGTCTCTGAGGTGCAGATCATCGGTGGCATGGATTACGCCATGCGGATCTGGCTCGACCCCAATGCCATGGCGGCGCTGGCGGTGACCAGCGCCGATGTGATTGCGGCGCTGCGTGAGCAGAACATCCAGGTGGCGGCGGGGCGGATTGGTGCCGCGCCGGTGGATCCCAACCAGCAGTTCCAGTACAGCCTCCAGGCCCAGGGCCGACTGTCCCATCCGGAAGAGTTCGCCAGCGTGATCATCCGCTCCAATCCGGACGGCTCCCGCATTGTCGTGGGTGACGTGGCCCGGGTGGAGCTGGGCAGCCAGTTCTACGATGCCCAGGGTAAGCTGGATAACGCGCCGAGCGCCATTATCGCGGTGTACCAGAGCCCCGATGCCAACGCGCTGGAGGTGGCCAAGGGGATCCGTGCCGAGATGACGCGCCTGTCCCAGGGCTTCTCCGACGACATGGCCTACGACATCCTTTATGACACCACCGAGTTCGTCGAGGTGTCGATTCAGGAGGTGGTGGAAACCCTGTTTATCTCCGTCGGCCTGGTGGTGCTGGTGGTGTACATCTTCCTGCAGGATTTCCGCTCCACGCTGGTGCCTGCCATCGCCATTCCGGTCTCCCTGATCGGCACCTTCCTGTTCCTGCTGATATTCGGCATGACCATCAACACGGTGTCGCTGTTTGCCTTGATTCTCGCCATCGGCATCGTGGTGGATGACGCCATCGTAGTGGTGGAGAACGTCACCCGCCTGATGGAAGAGAAGGGGATGGACCCGCGCACCGCCACCATCGAAGCGATGAAAGAGGTGACTGGCCCCATCGTCGCCACCTCGCTGGTGCTGTTGGCGGTGTTTGCGCCCACGGCGGTGATGCCGGGGATTACCGGCCAGATGTACGCCCAGTTCTCCGTCACCATCTGCGTCTCGGTACTGATCTCCTCCATTAACGCCCTGACCCTGTCGCCGGCGCTGTGTGCTTCGCTGCTGAAGCCGCCGCAACAGCATGAGCGGGGCTTCCATGCCGCCTTTAACCGCCAGTTTGACCGTCTGACCAGCAACTACAGCACGCTGGTGGCGGGGCTTATCCGCAAATCGGCTCTGGTGATGGTGGCGTTTGTCATCGCGATTGGGGCGACCGGCTATCTGGGCACCTCACTGCCCAGTGGCTTTGTCCCGGCGGAAGACAAGAAGAGCTTTATGGTGGACCTGCAACTGCCGGACGGCGCCTCGCTGAACCGGACCGAAGAGGTGATGAAAGATCTGGTCGATCTCACCCTGCAGCAGCCCGGTGTCTCCAACGTGATTCACGCGTCCGGGTTCTCGGTACTCACCGGCTCAGTGGCGTCCAATGGCGGCCTGCTGATTGTGGTGCTGGATACCTGGGAGGAGCGCACCGCGCCGGAGTTGTCCGACAAGGTGATTCTGCAAACGCTGCAGGCTAAATACGCCGCGGATCCCCGGGTTAACGCCATGGCCTTTGCCCTGCCGCCGCTGCCCGGTGTGGGTAACGTCGGGGGGTTTGAGTTTGTGTTGCAGGACACCATGGGCCGCAGTGCGGCGGAGTTGGCGTCGGTGATGCGGGGGCTGATCATTGAAGCCAACCACGAACCGGCCATCGCCATGGCGTTCTCCAACTTCCGGGCTGATGTTCCGCAGATGTACGTGGACGTCGACCGTCAGAAAGCCAAGGCGTTGGGGATCCCGCTGACGGAAGTGTTCTCGACCCTGCAAACCATGTTGGGCGGGGCGTACGTCAACGACTTTAACCGCTTTGGCAAAACCTTCCGGGTGATGGCGCAGGCCGAGATGGATTTCCGCAACTCGGAACAGGACATCAGCAACTTCTACGTCCGTACCGCCACCGGTGAGATGGTGCCGCTGTCCACACTGGTCAGCGTCACGCCGACACTGGGGCCGGAAGTGGTCTCCCGATACAACCTGTACGGGTCGGTCACCATCAACGGCATCCCGGCGCCGGGATTCAGCTCCGGTGAAGCGATTGCGGCGATGCAGCGGGTGGCTGATCGGGTACTGCCCTCCGGCTACCAGTACGAATGGACGGGCCAGACCTACCAGGAGATCCAGGCGGGCAACCTGGCGCCCTTTATCTTCTCGCTGGCGTTGGTCTTCACCTACCTGTTCCTGGTGGCTCAGTACGAAAGCTGGACCATTCCGCTGGCGGTGATGCTGTCGGTGCCGGTGGCGGTGTTGGGGGCCTTCCTCAATGTGTTGATCGCTCAGGCCGACGTGAACCTCTACACCCAGATTGGTCTGGTGCTGTTGATCGGTATGGCATCGAAGAACGCCATCCTGATTGTGGAGTTCGCCAAGCAGCAGCGTGAAGCCGGGCACAGCATCGTCGATGCGGGTCAGGAGGCGGCACGGATGCGCTTCCGGGCAGTACTGATGACCGCTTTCTCCTTTATTCTCGGTGTGCTGCCGCTGGTTCTGGCCAGCGGGGCCGGGGCGGCGAGTCGCCACTCACTGGGTTACGCGGTGTTTGGCGGCATGATTGCGGCGGGCATCGTGGGCACTCTGCTGGTTCCGGTGTTCTATGTCGTGTTGCAGCGGATGCGGGAGCGCTTTAAAGGCGAAGCCAGCGCCTAATCGTCATTTTTGACAGCAAAGGGCCCGCTCAAGCGGGCCCTTTTTTGTGCTTGTCTGGTGAGAATCCACTGTGGCAGGGGGAGCCCTTCGGGAGGGCGTTGGCGTCCTGCGCTGCACCGAATTGGTCAGACCCTCTATCCTTGCAAACCCTTGCCTGGTGCGGCTTTGCCGGATCCGATTGACGTATTTCATTTCCAATCGTTGCCAGCCTGTTGTGGCGGTAATCCCTCAGTCTCGCCAAGGGTATGTTTACGTTAACGTAACAATTAAACGTGCGTTTGAACCAGAGGTTAAAAAAGAATCACCGCAAAGGCCCGTCAAATGCGGGGTTTAGGGCTAACGTTAAGGTCAGGGATAAACGTAGATGCGAGCAGCTTAAGCAAAAAGTTTTCTGAGCCAACGCGGTGGTTTGTCAACAAATGGTTACGGCGGGAAAATAAGGTACGTAATAAAACTACATTTGGCGGTTTCTTTTTCGCCAGGCCCCAAAAGCAGTGAAACGGCCGTTTAAAGTTAATGCTCCAATCTTGCTTGTGCTCAGTAAAGCCCATGAAATAGGGACTTAACGCAACTTTATTAAATTATTGTGATTTCTGTCTTGATTTTTCATGCACCATAAAGCAGCTTAAATTTCACTCTTGAGCACCAGGACGGTGCAGAATCCACCAAAGTCCAATGGACGCAAACGTGGTTCTAAACTTTCATTTGAAAATTCCAGTGTGGAGGGGCGAATGAGTCAGGCAGTCATTGAGTCGAAAGACCGCATTATTAAGCGTGGCCAGTTCGTGGCCGGCGAAGATCAGGTGCTGAGCGCCGAGGCGCTGGGGTTTCTGGCCGAGCTGGCCGAGCGCTTTGCCGCGCCAAGACAAACCCTGCTGCAGGCCCGCCTGCAAAAGCAGGCCGAGATTGATGCCGGCAAACTGCCGGACTTTCTGCCGGAAACCCGCAATGTGCGGGAAGGCAACTGGCAGATCCTGGGCATTCCGGCAGACCTGCAGGACCGCCGGGTCGAGATCACCGGTCCAGTGGACCGCAAGATGGTGATCAATGCCCTGAATGCCGACGTCAAAGTGTTTATGGCGGACTTTGAGGACTCACTGGCGCCCAGCTGGGAGAAGGTGGTCCAGGGTCAGCAGAACCTGAAAGACGCGGTGGATGGCACCATCGAATACACCAATCCGGCCAATGGCAAAGAGTATCGACTCAACCCCGACCCGGCCGTGTTGATCGCCCGGGTACGTGGGCTGCACCTGGATGAAGCCCACCTGACCTATCAGGGGGAGCCGCTGCCCGGCGCTCTGGTGGATTTCGCCCTCTACTTCTACCACAACTATCGCGCCTTGCTGGCGAAGGGTTCTGGTCCCTACTTCTACATTCCCAAGCTGCAAAGTCACCTTGAGGCGCGTTGGTGGGCCGAAGTGTTCGCTTACACCGAAGAGCGTTTCTGCCTGACTCCCGGCACCATCAAGGCCACCTGCCTGATCGAAACCCTGCCGGCGGTGTTTGAGATGGATGAGATCCTCTACGAGCTGCGTAACAACATCGTGGGGCTGAACTGCGGACGCTGGGACTACATCTTCAGCTACATCAAGACCTTGAAGAACTACCCGGATCGGGTGCTGCCGGATCGTCAGGTGGTCACCATGGATAAGCCGTTCCTGTCCGCCTACTCCCGACTGCTGATTAAGACCTGTCACAAGCGTGGTGCGCTGGCGATGGGCGGCATGGCGGCCTTTATTCCTGCCAAAGACCCGGAGCGTCAGGCACAGGTGCTGGCCAAAGTGCAGCAGGACAAGGAGCTGGAAGCCCGTAACGGTCACGACGGCACCTGGATCGCCCACCCCGGCCTGGCGGACACCGCCATGGCGGTGATGAACGAGTACATCGGCGACCGCCCCAACCAGCTTCAGGTATCCCGTGATGTGGATGCCCCCATCACCGCTGAGGATTTGCTGGCACCCTGTGAGGGCCAGGCCACCGAAGCGGGCATGCGCGCCAACATTCGCATCGCCGTGCAGTACATCGAAGCCTGGATCTCCGGCAATGGCTGCGTTCCGATTTATGGCCTGATGGAGGACGCCGCCACGGCGGAGATCTCCCGGGCTTCCATCTGGCAATGGATTAAGCACGGCACCCATCTGGACAATGGCCAGCTGGTGACCGCCGATCTGTTCCGCACCCTGCTCAAGGAGGAGCTCAGCGTGGTTCGTGAGGAGCTGGGGGCAGAGCGCTTTGACGGCGGACGGTTTGATGAAGCCGCCACCATCTTCGAGCGCCTGACCTGTGCCGATCAATTGACCGATTTCCTGACCCTGCCCGGGTACCAGATCCTGACCCAATCCACCCTTGCTCATGGACAAGCACTGTAAAGGAGTCCCACACCATGGCCACTTACCAAAACGACATTGATACCGCCAACAGCTTGATTGAAACCCAGGGGCAAACGTGGGGGGTAAACGCCGAGAACGTCGCGCGCATGAAGGCGCAGAACCGTTTCAAAACCGGCCTTGATATTGCCCGTTACACCGCTGCGATCATGCGCCAGGATATGGCCGCCTATGACGCTGACCCGACTCAGTACACCCAGTCCCTGGGCTGCTGGCACGGCTTTATCGGTCAGCAGAAGCTGATCGCCATCAAGAAGCATCTGGAAAGCACCAAGGGTCGCTACCTGTACCTGTCCGGCTGGATGGTGGCGGCGCTGCGCAGTGAGTTCGGCCCGCTGCCGGACCAGTCCATGCATGAGAAGACCTCTGTGGCCGCGCTGATTGAAGAGCTGTACACCTTCCTGCGCCAGGCGGACGCTCGCGAGCTGGGCGGTTACTTCCGTGCGCTGGATGCGGCCCGTGAGGCTGGCGATAAGGCCAAAGAAGCCGAAGTGCAGGCGCAGATCGACAACTTCCAGACCCACGTGGTGCCGATCATTGCCGACATCGATGCCGGTTTTGGTAACGAAGAGGCCACCTACCTGTTGGCCAAGAAGATGATTGAAGCCGGCGCCTGCTGCATCCAGATCGAAAACCAGGTGTCCGACGAGAAGCAGTGTGGTCACCAGGACGGTAAGGTCACCGTGCCCCACGCCGACTTCCTCGCCAAGATCCGCGCCGTTCGCTACGCCTTCCTGGAGCTGGGGGTGGATGACGGTGTTATCGTTGCCCGTACCGACTCCCTGGGTGCCGGCCTGACCAAGCAGATTGCGGTCACCAACGAGCCGGGCGATCTGGGCGACCAGTACAACAGCTACCTCGACGGTGAGTACGTCGAGAGCGCTGACGACATCGCCAACGGTGATGTGGTGGTGAAGGCCAACGGCAAACTGCTGAAGCCTTCCCGTCTGGCCAGTGGCCTGTTCCAGTTCCGCAAAGGTTCCGGTGAAGACCGGGTGGTGCTGGACTGCATCACCTCTTTGCAGCACGGCGCTGACCTGCTGTGGATTGAAACCGAGAAGCCGCACGTTGGCCAGATTGCCGGGATGGTTAATCGCATCCGCGAGGTGATCCCCAATGCAAAGCTGGTTTACAACAACAGCCCCTCCTTCAACTGGACCCTGAACTTCCGTCAGCAGGTGTTCGATGCCTGGGAAGCGGCCGGCCGCGACCTGTCCGCTTACGACCGCACCAACCTGATGAGTGCCCAGTACGATGACACTGAACTGGCGGTGGAAGCCGATGACAAGATCCGCTCCTTCCAGGCCGATGCGGCGCGCGAAGCTGGCATCTTCCACCACCTGATTACCCTGCCGACCTACCACACCGCGGCACTGTCCACCGACAACCTGGCCAAAGGCTACTTCGGTGACCAAGGCATGCTGGCTTACGTGTCCGGGGTACAGCGTAAGGAGATCCGTCAGGGTATCGCCTGCGTGAGACACCAGAACATGGCCGGTTCCGACATGGGTGATGATCACAAGGAGTACTTCTCCGGTGACGCGGCGCTGAAAGCAGCCGGTAAAGACAACACCATGAACCAGTTCTAACGGTTCCCTTCGAGTTCCCACGTTGCTTGTGCTTTGGGAGGGCTTTGGCCCTCCCCTTTTTTTTGGTTCATCGCATATTTCCGTGGGAACCTTGGCTCCGAGCCCGTTTCCACCTACCGAGCCATTGCCGGGATGCCCCGGCGGGCACCAGAAGGGCGTTGCCCGGCTGCGCGCCCCGCTCTTGACACCCCTGCCTCCGGCGCGGCGAAAGCCCTTCGCTCCCATTCCTTCCCGTTCAGCACTGGCCAGACTCGCATCCCTGCTCGACTGGCACTCGGGCCATCCCTGGCCCTCGGCTTCACTCCCAGTCGTTCCCGCTCAGCGCCGCGAGTCGGCCTTTGGTGGACGGCTGAGCCGTGATAGCTGGGTGCTCATTCTTATTCGGAAACAGCATCAATCCCTCAAGGTGAGCAGAGACCATGAAAAGGTATTTTGTTGGAGAAATCGCTTCTGCCTTCTTTCCTGCTAATCCGCGAAGAACCTTTTTTTTGCTTTTTCACCGGTATGTTGCGATGGCGCTGAGGTGGCGTGGCCGCCTTGGTGGGGATTGTTGCCGGTGTCGCTGGCTGAGGGTGGATGCAAGCGATCGGTGAGGGGACTGTTGCGCCTGGGTTGGGCTTTGCAAGGGGATGTGTCGGAATTGCGTTTTCTGCATATTTGGATACAAGTCGGCGAAATTACACCGATTTTTCGGTTTTTCCGTTGAGCTGCCGTTCAGCCACGCCTTTTACAGTGGGTTTCTTTTTGTCCGCCTTTTGATAGGGACCCACCATGAAGTTTGTCTCCAAGCGGTGCCTTGCGCTGCTGCTGCCCTTTGGTCTGCTCGGTTGTGAGCAGGCGTCGACCCCGACCGCCCTGCCGCCGCCGTCCGTGCAGGTGACGGCAGCGACGATGCAGGACTACCAGCCAGTGCGCCTGTTCTCCGGCCGCATCGAAGCGATTGAAGACATCCGCATCAGCGCTCAGGTGTCCGGCTACCTGACCCAAAGGCTGGTCAGCGATGGTCAGCGGGTAACGGCGGGCACGCCGCTGTTTGAGATTGACCCGCGCCCCTATCGCGCAGCGCTGAGTGCCGCCAAGGCCACCCTGGCGGAAGCCCTCGCTTCCCGGGACATCGCCCAGGTCAACCTGACCCGTAACAAAGAGCTGTTGGGTCGCGGCAGTGTCAGCGAATCCGATATCGATAACCTCAGCGCCAGTCTGGCGATGGCGGAGGCACGGGTTCTGCAGGCACAAGCGGCCCTGGAAAAAGCGGAACTGGACCTGTCCCACACCACCATCGTGGCCCCCATTGATGGCCAGGTTGGGGCCGCTATGGCTGCGGTGGGTGATCTGGTCGGCTCCCAGAGTGGGCCGCTGATGACCCTGGTGCAGCAGGACCCGATCCGCACCAGCTTCCGCATCTCCGAACGGGAGCGCCTGGCGATGGTGGTGAATGGGCTGATGGACGACGATACCGTTGAGGTCAGCCTTAACCTGGGACAGGGCAAGAACTATCAGCAGCCCGGCACCATCAGCTTCTTCGATAACCGCATCGACCTGGCCACCGGCACCCTGGCGTTGCACGCGGACTTTGCCAACCCCGAAGGGGTCCTGCTGCCGGGGCAGTTTGTTCAGGTTCAGGTGCGGCCCCAGCAGGCCCTGAATGGCGTGGTGATCCCCAACCGGGCGGTGCAGAACGATCAGCAGGGCAGCTTTGTGATGGTGGTGGCCGCAGACAACACGGTTGAGCGTCGTGCCATCGAACCGGGCAGTCGCCTGGGTCAGGAGATTGTGGTGCTTGAGGGGCTGGAATCCGGCGAGCGGGTGGTCACGTCTGGCCTGCACCGTGTGCGCAGTGGCGGCCAGGTCAGCATCGTGGGTGATGACGTATGATTTCACGCTTTTTCATTAACCGGCCCAAGTTCGCCATCGTCATCGCCCTGGTGATGGTGCTGGTGGGCCTGATCGCCATGCGCACCATGCCGGTCAACGAATTCCCCCGCATTACGCCACCGGTGGTGCAGGTGTCTGCCATGTACCCGGGTTCCAACGCCGAGGTGGTGGAACAAACCCTGGCCCAGCCCATTGAGGAAGCGGTAAACGGTGTGGAGAACATGCTCTACATGCGCTCCCGCTCCGCCAACGATGGCGGCTACTTCCTGGAGGTGACCTTTGACATCGGCACCGACCCGGATATGGCCACGGTACTGGTGCAGAACCGGGTGAACGAGGCCACGCCACGGCTGCCTGCGGATGTGCGGGAGCGGGGCATTAAGGTCTCGAAGAAATCGCCGGACCTGCTGATGGCGATGACGGTGTACTCCCCCAACGAGACCCATGACGACATCTTCCTGACCAACTACGTGGCGCTCAACCTGGAGGAGCAGCTTAAGCGCATCCCCGGCATCTCGGATGTGTCCCTGTTGGGTGGGGCCCGCTACTCGATGCGGGTCTGGCTCGACCCTGAGCGCCTGGCCCAGTACGGGCTGACCACCACTGACGTGTACGGCGCGCTGGCGGAGCAGAACGTGGTGATGCCGGCGGGCCGTATCGGCGGGGCGCCGGATCTGGACCAGCCCGCCATGACCATTCCGCTGGTTACCCAGGGCCGGCTCAAGACCGTTGACGAGTTTGAGCATGTGGTGGTGCGCGCCGAATCTGACGGCAGCACGCTCTACCTCAAGGACGTGGCTCAGGTCGACCTCGGCAAGGAGATGTACGACTTCGAGGCCACCCGAAACGGCCAACTGGCGGCCATGCTCAGCCTGTCGCTGCAGCCGGACGCCAATGCGCTGGAAACCGGCCAACAGGTGAAAGCGTTCCTGGCCTCGGCAGCGGAGCAGTTCCCTGAGGATATGGCCTACGACATCGTCTACGACACCACGGTGTTTGTGGAGGAGTCGATCGCCTCCGTATTGGAAACCTTGATTCAGGCGGTGCTGCTGGTGGTGGCGGTCACCTATCTGTTCCTTGGCTCCATGCGCGCTACCGCCGTGCCGCTGGTGGCGATCCCGGTGTCCTTGATCGGCACCTTCGCCTTTATGCTCTCGATGGGCTTTACCATCAACACCGTGACCCTGTTTGGCCTGATCCTGGCCATCGGTATCGTGGTGGATGACGCCATCCTGGTGATCGAGAACGTTGAGCGCAATATGCGCGAAAACCCCACCATCAGCGGGGCCGAGGCCACCATCATCGCCATGAAGGAGGTGACCGGACCCATCATCACCTCGACCCTGGTGCTGCTGGCGGTGTTTATTCCGGTATCCCTGCTGCCGGGCATTACCGGCGAGATGTACGCGCAGTTCGCGGTAACCATCGTGATCTCCGTGGTGCTGTCCAGTGTCAACGCCCTGACCCTGTCTCCGGCGCTCTGTGCCATGTTGCTGAAGCCCGGCCAAAGCGGTCCCCGCTGGTATCAGGCCTTTAACCGTGGCTTTGAGCGACTGACCGAACGCTACGGGCGGGTGGCGGCCACCCTGGTGCGCAAATCCGGCCTGCTGCTGGGGCTGTTTGCCGCCGCACTGGCGCTGCTGGCCCTGATCACCCCCTCCATTCCCACTGGATTCGTGCCGGAGGAGGATAAGGGGATGATGCTGGTGAACGTGCAGTTGCCGGATGGGGCGTCACTGCGCCGTACCATGGAGGTGTCCGATGACATCGAAGCGGTGCTGATGAGCTACCCGGAAGTGGACGCGGTGGGGGCAGCGCGGGGCTTTGGCCTGCTCTCCTTCTCCCTGCAGTCCAACACCTCCACCTTCTTCGTGCGCCTGTACGACTGGGCAGACCGGGACGCGGGCCTGAGTGAGATCACCCATCGCCTGAATGTCTGGGCCGCCACCCAGTACCACGATGCCCAGGTGATGGCGTTTGGTATGCCTGCCATTCCCGGCATCGGTGCCTCCAACGGCTTCGAATTTATGCTGGAGGATACCCGCGGGCGCCCCCGGGAGGAGCTGGCGGCGGTGATGGATGACTTTATCCGCGCGGCCAACCAACAGCCGGAACTGACCCGGGTATTCAGCTTCTTCCGTGCCAATGTGCCGCACTACTACGTGGACGTGGATTACCTGAAGGCGCGTCAGTTGGGGATCCCGATCACCGAAATCTTCTCCACCCTGCAGACTAACCTCGGCGCGATGCGGGTGAACGACGTCACCCTGTATGGCAAAACCTACCGGGTCAACATGCAGGCCCAGGCCGAGTTCCGGCGGGACACCGAGGATTTGGGGCGCTTCCATGTGCGCAGTGCCGGTGGTGAGATGATTCCGCTCTCCACGCTGGTCACCCTGTCGCCGACCCTGGCGCCGGACGTGGCCTGGCGCTACAACCTCTACAACGCGGCCACCATCAGCGGCCAGGCGGCACCGGGCTACGCCTCTGGTGAGGCATTGGCGGCGATGGAACGGCTGGCGGCGCAGATGCTGCCGGACGGCTACACCTTCGAATGGACCGGCATGGCGTTCCAGGAGAAGGCGGCGGGTGACCTGGCGATCTACGCCTTTGCCCTGGCGCTGCTGTTTATCTACCTGTTTATGGTGGCGCAGTACGAGTCCTGGACCATGCCTACGGCGATCATCCTGGTGGTGCCGATGGCGGTACTGGGCGCGCTGATGGCGCTCAAGGCGATGGCGCTGCCACTCAACCTCTATGCCCAGATGGGATTGGTGTTGTTGATTGCGCTGGCGGCCAAGAACGCCATCCTGATTGTGGAGTTTGCCCGCCTCAAGCGGGAGGAGGAGGGGCGCAGCATCGACGACGCTGCGGTGGAGGCCGGTAAGCTGCGTTTCCGCGCCGTGAACATGACCTCCTGGTCCTTTATCTGCGGCATGATCCCGATGGTACTGGCCTCCGGGGCGGGAGAGATATCCCAGTGGTCACTGGGTTGGACGTTGCTGGGGGGCCTGACCTGTGTGCTGATTGTCGGCACCTGCTTTATCCCCGGCTTCTTTGCCCTGTTCCAGCGTCTGCGAGAGCGGACAGCGGCGAACCGGGCCCAGCCACACACCCCGGTCAGTGAAGCCTGAAGGTCACTTCGGTGATGACGCCCCGCCAATGGCGGGGCGTTTTTTTTGCCTGACGTACTGCTCGGCGTCGCTAAGCATCTCCGGCATCAGTTCGCTGAAGGCGTCAGCAATGGCGTGTTCCAGCCGCCAGATCTCCGGAATGGCAGCGCGCAGCCGCTCTGGCCGGGAGAGGCGGCGGGCGATGTTGTAGAGCGCCCCATCGATGTTCTCCCGCTGCTGATACTGCACCAGCCAATCGGTGCGCTGCATCGCCCCCAGCACCGGCACAAACCGTTCCGGCAGTGGCGCACTGGCCTGCATCTGCTGGTAGCAGTACTGGCTGAAGCGGGGCAGGGGCCAGGCGTGGTAGCGGGGCCAGTGACGGGCCAGCTGGTGGTCAAAGGCCAGGTCCAGGCAGATCCCGGCCATGCGCCGGTGTTCTGCGGCAAAGGCGGCTTTAAGGGCCAGCACCCGGGGGTGGTGATCGATGCGGGCGTCGATAAAACGGTGCAGCATCATGCCGGTGCGAAGGGGTTCGGGCCACGCATCCAACGGGCCGCGGACAAAGTCGGCACCCACCGCGCCCGCCAGGCTGGTGTTGGTGTGGTCGGCAATCAACAGATGGGCGAGGAAATTCACATTAACGCTTGCTCAAAATACCATCAGAAATTACATTAATTTAACGCCATTGGATGGCGTTCAGTGTCGGCCGTGGATACGGCCAGGTTTGACGGGAAAGGAGTTCCCATGACAATTAAATGGCTACAACACCAGATCCAACGCGCCCTGCGCAGGCGCCAACGCATCGAGCTGGATATTCCGTTCGAAACACACGATGTGCCCCACAGCATGCGTGACCTGCTGGAAAATCACCAGAGTCAGCGCGATTCTTCCGCTCGCGAAAGCGAGTAACCTTCACCGACTTGATCCCGGCCCTGCCTCTTTTTAGACTAGCGCCCCCGCCCATCACTGGGCGCCTTACCGCCAGAGAGTGCTAAAACGATGCAGGTAGCCGATTTTGACTTTGATCTGCCCGATGAGCTGATCGCCCGTTATCCCACCCAAGAGCGCACCGCGTCCCGCTTGCTGCACCTGGATGGCGACACCGGCGCCCTGCACGATGGCCAATTCCCCGATCTGCTGGAGCTGGTTCGCCCCGGTGACCTGATGGTGTTCAACAACACCCGGGTGATCCCGGCCCGCCTGCACGGCCAGAAAGCCTCTGGTGGCAAAATTGAAGTTCTGGTGGAGCGCGTGCTGGACAGTGAGCGGGTGCTCGCTCATGTGCGTTCCTCCAAATCCCCCAAGCCCGGTACTGAGCTGCAGTTTGATGACGGCGTGACCGCCACCATGGTGGCCCGTCATGACGCGCTGTTTGAGCTGGCGTTTCACGGTAATGACACCGTGCTCAATATTCTCGACCGCATCGGCCACATGCCGCTGCCGCCCTACATTGATCGTCCCGACGAAAACAGCGACCGTGAGCGCTACCAAACCGTCTATAACCAGCGCCCCGGTGCGGTGGCCGCCCCGACTGCCGGTCTGCACTTCGATGAGTCGATGCTGGCCAGGCTGAAAGAGAAGGGCGTGGAAACCGCCTACGTGACCCTGCACGTGGGTGCGGGCACCTTCCAGCCGGTACGTGTGGACAAGGTGGAAGACCACCATATGCACTCTGAGTTTGCCGAAGTGGGCAGCGATGTGGTGGAAGCGGTGAAGCGCACCCGTGCCCGTGGTGGCCGCGTGATTGCCGTGGGCACCACCTCGGTACGTTCACTGGAGTCTGCGGCGCGGGCGGCCCGAGAGCATGGCGAAGTGCTGGCCCCTTACGCTCAGGAAACCGACATCTTCCTCTACCCGGGTTGCGAATTCCTGCTGGTGGACGCCATGATCACCAACTTCCACCTGCCGGAATCCACCCTGATCATGCTGGTGTCCGCCTTCGCCGGTCAGGACCATGTGATGAACGCGTATCAGCACGCGGTGGCACAGAAGTACCGCTTCTTCAGCTACGGCGATGCCATGTTTGTGACCCGTCAGGAACAAAACACCACCGCTTGAACGGGCTTACGTCACGAAAACCCCATTTTTCTGGCCGGGACGCTTGAAGCGCGCCCCGGCCGGCCCCATTTTACCCCTAATGTGCCGCATGCTGCGGCCTACACTAGACCATCTCCGGACTGTTTCTCTGGTATGAGGTAGCAATGAAGTTTGAATTGATCACCACCGATGGACGCGCCCGCCGCGGCCGCCTCACGTTTGAGCGTGGCACCGTTGAGACCCCGGCCTTTATGCCGGTGGGCACCTACGGCACCGTTAAAGGCATGACCCCGGAAGAGGTGGAAGCCACCGGCGCAGAGATCTGCCTGGGTAACACCTTCCACCTGTGGCTGCGCCCGGGCAACGAGATCATGCAGAAGCATGGTGACCTGCACGGTTTTATGAACTGGCATAAGCCGATCCTGACCGATTCCGGCGGTTTCCAGGTGTTCAGCCTGGGCCATATGCGCAAGATCACCGAGCAGGGCGTGCACTTCCGTCACCCCATCAATGGCGACAAGATCTTCCTCGACCCGGAAGGTTCCATGGAGATCCAGTACTACCTGGGCTCCGACATCGTCATGATCTTCGACGAGTGTACCCCGTACCCGGCCACCGAAGAGGAAGCCGCCACCTCCATGCGCATGTCCCTGCGCTGGGCGCAGCGTTCCCGTGATGCCTTCGACAAACTGGGTAATAAGAACGCCCTGTTCGGCATCATCCAGGGTGGCGTTTACGAATACCTGCGTGACGAGTCCCTGGACGGCCTGATGAACATCGGCTTCGATGGCTACGCCATTGGTGGCCTGGCCGTGGGTGAGCCGAAAGAGGACATGCACCGCATCCTCGAGCACATCTGCCCGAAAATCCCGGAAGATAAGCCGCGCTACCTGATGGGCGTGGGCAAGCCGGAAGACCTGGTGGAAGGCGTGCGTCGTGGCGTCGACATGTTCGACTGCGTGATGCCGACCCGTAACGCCCGTAACGGTCACCTGTTTACCGGTGAAGGGGTGGTGAAGATCCGTAACGCCAAGCACCGCGACGATACCTCGCCGCTGGATGCCGACTGCGATTGTTACACCTGTAAGAACTACACCCGGGCCTACCTGTACCACCTGGATCGCTGTAATGAGATCCTCGGTGCACGCCTCAACACCATCCACAACCTGCGCTACTACCAGCGCGTTATGGAAGGTTTGCGGGGGGCCATTGAGCGCGGTACCCTAGACGACTTTGTGGCCGAATTCTACGCCCGCCAAGGCCGGGAAGTACCGCCGTTAAACGACTGAATCACAATAACTAACGAGAGAGTTAACGCTTATGTTTATCGCAAACGCCTACGCCAATACCGGTGCCCCTCAGGGTGGTGGCATGGAGATGGTTATCATGCTGGCGGTGTTCGGCCTGATCTTCTACTTCATGATCCTGCGTCCGCAGAACAAGCGCGTAAAAGAGCACAAGAACCTGGTTGAGTCTCTGGCCAAGGGCGACGAAGTGCTGACCAACGGCGGCCTGGTAGGCAAGATCGTAAAAGTGACTGCTGACGATGATTACCTGGTTCTGGCCCTGGGCGAGAACACCGAAGTGACCATCAAGAAAGACTTCATCACCGCAGTGCTGCCGAAAGGCTCTGTGAAGTCTCTGTAATAGAAGAATAAGACCACCAAGACATTAAGGGGCACCGGCGTGTTGAATAAATACCCGATGTGGAAAAACCTGCTGGTGATCTTCGTGATCGCCATCGGGGCGCTCTACGCGGCGCCAAACCTCTACGGTGAGGATCCGGCACTGCAGATCTCTGCAACCCGGAACGTGGCTCTGGACAGCGCCACGCTGGACCAGGTCCAGACCGCCTTACAAGGGGAAGGGCTGTCTGCCAAGAGCGTCATTATGGAAGAGGGTCAGATCCTGGCGCGTTTCAGCAACGCCGAGGATCAGATCGAAGCCAAGGAAGTGGTAGCACAGGCATTGGGGGGCGACTACATCGTTGCTCTGAACCTGGCGCCGGCCACCCCCGAATGGTTGAAGTCGCTGGGCGGCAACCCGATGAAGCTGGGTCTCGACCTGCGCGGCGGTGTGAACTTCCTGATGGAAGTGGACATGAACGAGGCGGTGCACAAGCAGCAGGAGCAGATTGTCACCGACTTCCGCGCCGACCTGCGTGAGCAGCGCCTGCGTTACTCCGGTGTGCGCGTGGTGGGAGACGCCGTAGAGGTGCGCTTCCGTGACGCCGCTGTGGCCGAACAGGCCTACAGCTACCTGCGTGGCCGCAACGCCAACCTGGTGTTCAGCCAGCCCGATGACCTGGTGATCCTGGCCACCCTCTCTGAGCCCTACCTGAAAGAGATCAAAGAGTACGCCCTCAACCAGAACATCAACATTCTGCGTAACCGTGTGAACGAGCTGGGCGTTGCCGAGCCGGTGGTTCAGCGCCAGGGTGCCGAGCGCATCACGGTGGAACTGCCCGGTGTACAGGACACCGCTCGTGCCAAAGAGATCCTGGGCGCGACCGCGACCCTGGAGTTCCGCATGGTGGCCCAGAACGTTGACCTGAATGCCGCGACCCGTGGCCTGGTTCCGCCGGGCACCCGTCTGTATGAAGACCGCGATGGTCGTCCGGTGGTACTGGAGCAGCAGGTTATCCTGACCGGTGATCACATCACCGGCGCCCAGTCCGGCTTCAGCGAAACCAGCCAACCGCAGGTGAACATCAACCTGGATGCCGCCGGTGGTAACAAGATGGCCGACTTTACCCGTGACAAGATTGGTGCCGCCATGGCCACCGTCTTTATCGAGTACAAGCCGACCGGCGAGCGTAACGCTGATGGCAGCCCGCAGTTCGACAAGATCGAAGAGGTGATCAACGTCGCCACCATCCAGGCGCGTCTGGGTCGCAACTTCCGCATCACCGGCATCGGCTCTCCGGCCGAAGCCCACAACCTGGCGCTGCTGCTGCGTGCCGGTGCCCTGATTGCGCCGATCACCATCGTGCAGGAACGCACCATCGGTCCGTCCCTGGGTCAGGAAAACATCAACAACGGTATGGCCGCGCTGATGTGGGGCATGCTGGCGGTGGTGGTCTTTATGGCCATCTACTACCGCAAGTTTGGTCTGATCGCCGTGGGCGCCCTGGTGGTGAACCTGGTGATGATCGTCGGCATCATGTCGATGATTCCGGGGGCCACCCTGACCCTGCCTGGCATCGCCGGTATCGTACTGACGGTAGGTATGGCGGTGGATGGCAACGTGCTGATCTTCGAGCGTATTCGTGAAGAGCTGAAAGCCGGACGCAGCGTCCAGCAGGCGATTCATGAAGGCTACAGCAACGCCCTGTCGACCATTGCTGACGCCAACATCACCACCCTGATCACCGCACTGATCCTGTTTGCGGTGGGTACCGGTCCGGTGAAAGGCTTTGCCGTGACCCTGATGATCGGTATCGCCACTTCCATGTTCACCTCCATCGTGGGCTCCCGCGCCGTGGTGAATGCGCTGTGGGGCGGTAAGCGCCTCAAGAAGCTGGACATTTAAAGGAGCGATGTGATGTTTGAGCTATTAAAAGTCAAAGGCACCATCGACTTCCTGAAGCACGCCAAGGTGGTGAGCCTGTTGTCGATCGTTCTGGTGGTGGCCTCTCTGGTCAGCCTGGGTGTGCGCGGCATCAACTGGGGTCTGGATTTCACCGGCGGTTACGTTATCGAGGTGAACTACGGCAAAGCGGTCTCCCCCGCTGACCTGCGTCGTGCGGTCGAAGGGCAGGATATCGAAGGCGCCGTGGTGCAGCAGTTCGGTAGCGCCCGTGACCTGATCGTCCGCATTCCACCGAAAGCCGGCGAAGGCAACGAGCTGGTGACCAAGGTGGAAGCCGCCGCTAAGGGTCTGGGCAATGGCGCCGAGATCAAGCGGGTAGAGTTTGTCGGCCCGCAGGTGGGTAAAGAGCTGGCGGAGCAGGGCGGCCTGGCCGTACTGGTGGCGCTGATCTGTATCCTCGCCTACGTGGCAGCGCGCTTTGAATGGCGTCTGGCACTGGGTGCCGTAATCGCTTTGGCGCACGACGTGATCGTGACCCTGGGTGTGTTCTCGCTACTGCAGATGGAGTTTGACCTGACCGTACTGGCCGCGCTGTTGGCGGTGGTGGGTTACTCGTTGAACGATACCATCGTGGTGTTTGACCGGGTTCGTGAAAACTTCCGCAAGATGCGTAAGGGCAGCCCGGAACACGTGGTGAACACCTCCGTAACCCAGACCATGAGCCGTACCATCATCACCACCGGCACCACGCTGGCGGTAGTGGTGGCCCTGTTCCTGCTGGGCGGCACCATGATCCACGGTTTTGCCACGGCGCTGCTGCTGGGTATTGGTGTGGGTACCTACTCCTCTATCTACGTGGCCAGCTACGCTTCCATCCGCCTGGGCCTGACCCGCGAGCACATGCTGCCGGTGCAGGTCGAGAAGGAAGGGGCGGATCAGGACCCGCTGATCCCCTGACTTTTGCGAAGTCACTTGACAAGCCACCCCTCGGGGTGGCTTTTTGTTAGCTGGCCCGGATGGGGTAATGCCGTCATCCATGCGACAAGGAGATGAAGTCCACATGGATAGTTATGTCGAGCTGTATCGCGCAGCCAATATGATCGAAGCCCATGCTGTCAAAGGTTACCTGGAACAGCACGGCATTCTCGTGCGGGTGCTGGGAGAAGCGCTCGGCGGTGCAGCCGGTGAGTTACCGGTGGAAAGCCAGGAGGTGCGCCTGCTGGTGGAGCGCCGTCACCAGAGCGAGGCCCTGACCCTGCTGCAACGCTATCAGCAGGAGCTGGCGCCGTGGCAGTGTGCCGCCTGTGGTGAACAAAATGATGGCCATTTCGAGGTGTGCTGGCGCTGTGGCGCCGAGCCGGAGGCCTGATGCGTTACTTCCCCCTGTTCCATGACACCCAGAATCTGTCGGTGGTGGTGATTGGCGGTGGCGAAGTGGCGGCCCGAAAGCTGGCGTTATGGAGCCGAACCGAAGCCCACCTCACCGTAATTGCACCGCGCATTGTGCCCGCCATCGAGACCCTTATCCGCAGCGGTCGAATCCGCCATCTGGCCCAGTTCTACCATGATCAGCAGCTCAATGGTCACCAGGGGGTGATCACCGCCACCGATGATCCCGCCCTCAATCGCACCGTCAGTGAACACGCCCGCGCCCGGGGATTATGGGTGAACGTGGTGGATGACCCCGAAGCCTGCAGCGTCATTACCCCGGCCATTGTGGACCGGGCTCCCGTGGTGGTGGCCATCGGCAGCGAAGGCGGGGCCCCGGTGCTGGTGCGCAGCCTGCGGGCGTTGCTGGAGGGGGTGTTGCCGGCCACCCTGGGTCGGTTGGCGCGCTTTATCGGCGAGCAGCGACCCCGGGTGATGCGGGAACAGGCGCAACCCAGAGCGGTGTGGCAGCGTTTTCTCAGTGACAATGGATTGAACTGGGATGAACACACACCAGCACGGCTGAGCCGAGCAGAACGGGGCCAGAACGCCCCAGGACGCTGTTGGCTAATAGACCCGGCCTCTGACCCTACCCGGTTGCCCATCGCCTCGCTGGAGGTGCTACAGGGCCTGGATGGGCTTTACAGCACGCAACCTTTGCCTGATTCGTTGGAACGTTTCTGTCGACGGGATGCCGAGCGACACCGGTTCTCTCCCGAAACCGACTTTGCCGCAAAGCTGAGTGAAGGCGAGCAAATCCTGCTGGTGCTGAGCGCAGCGGAGCAGGCGCAGTACGCCACTGAGCTGGCCCAACTTAAGCCGGGGCGGTTCACCCCTGGTGCGATCACGCTGGCTGCAGACTGAGGCGACGCAGCAGCCGACCTTTTCCCTCCAGACGGGTAAGCACCCGCTCCACATGGCTGCGGCTGCCACGGAAGTGGCGAATGTCTCGGGCGCTCCCTTGCGGGCCCCGCCATATCCCTTCCACCTTCCAGTGGTCAGTGCGGCTGGCGTCGGTGGTGGCGGTCAGGTCGATGTCAGGTGATGGCATGGCGGGTCAACCGGTCTTGATAAAACACGGGCGCAGTCTGGCGTCGGTCAATGACGGTTTGGCGGCGCAGCAGTGACAAAGCGAAGACAAACCCCGTGCCGAAAGGGCACAAAAAAACGGAGCCAGCTGGCTCCGTTTTTGCGTTTGACTCAGTCTGCGGGATTAGGCTTCCGCATCAGCCGGCAGTGCCTGCTTACCGATAACGTTGGTGACAACGAAGGCCACAACGGCAGCGGTCAGTACGCCACAGGCGGTGGAGATGGTCATATCCAGACCAAAGCCCAGGGTGGCGTTGTTGAGGATGAAGGTGGTCACGACCGAGGTCATAAACATGGCCGGGATGGTGGTGATCCAGTGCAGCTTGTCAGCACGGGCCAGGTAGGCGCTGGCGGTCCACAGCATCATGACGGCGGTCAGCTGGTTGGCGAAACCGAAGTAGCGCCAGATGATGCCGAAGTCCACTTGGGTCAGTACCGCACCGATGGCGAACAGCGGGGCAGCAATCACCAGGCGGTTCTTGATGCTGGTCTGCTCCATGTTGAAGTACTCAGCCAGAATCAGACGGCTGGAGCGGAACGCGGTGTCACCGGAGGTGATGGGCAGAATCACCACACCCAGGAAGGCGATGATGCCGCCGAACACGCCGAGCAGGCCGAAGGAAGCGGAGTACACCACGTTACCCGGGCCGCCGTTCTTCACGGCTTCGGCCAGAGACTGTACGTCCGGGAAGTAGGACAGGGCCAGGGCACACCAGATCAGGGCAATCACACCCTCACCAATCATGGCTCCGTAGAACACGAAACGGCCGTTCTTCTCGTTCTCCATGCAGCGCGCCATCAGCGGAGACTGAGTGGCGTGGAAGCCGGAGATGGCACCACAGGCGATGGTGATGAACAGGGCAGGCCACAGCGGCATGTCGTTCGGGTTCATGTTGGTGAACATGTCGCTCACCTGGTAACCCGCCATCAGGCTGTGCTCGCTGGAGACGATCAGCGCGCCAATCAGGCCAACGGACATGAAGATCAGCAGGGCGCCGAAGAAGGGGTAGAAGCGACCGATGATCTTGTCCACCGGAACGATGGTGGCGATCACGTAGTACGCGAAGATAACGGCCACCATCATGCCCAGGCTGACGGTCATGCTGGTTTGCTCGTTGATCAGGCTAGTGATCATGCCAGCCGGCGCGGAAACGAACACCACACCCACCAGCAGCAGCAGGACAATCGCAAACAGGTTCATAAAGTGCTTGGCGCCGTTGCCCAGGTACTTGCCCACGATGGACGGTACGGAGGCACCGCCGTTACGCACGGACAGCATACCGGAGAAGTAGTCGTGAACGGCACCGGCGAAGACACAGCCGATAACGATCCACAGCAGTGCGGCCGGGCCGTACAGGGCACCCATGATCGGGCCGAAGATCGGACCGACACCGGCGATGTTGAGCAGCTGAACCAGGTACACCTTGTTCTTGGACATGGGCACGTAGTCCACGCCGTCGGTTTTGGTGTGCGCCGGAGTCTGGCGCTGTTCGTTGATGCCAAACACCTTCTCGATGAAGGCGCCGTAGATGAAGTAGCCGCCGATCAGCAGGCCAACGCAAGTGAAGAACCAGAGCATTGTTATTGTCCTCGAATGAGATTAGCGGCAGTTTACTGACTGAATCGCGCTCATTCCTGTGCTATCTGTCGAGCGGTTGCCAACACTGGTTGAGCGGCACTATCCGGCGATAAGCGGTTCGGCCAAACCGGTAAACGGCGTTTCGTTCAGCTAAGCGGAAGGATTTTTCACCCGAGCGGTGGTAGGGGAGGGCGAGCGGCAGGCTGGCGCAGTGAGTGGCAGAAAATGGGGGATAAGCGGTTTGGTTCTGCCCATAAAGACAACGCCGCGGAAACCGCGGCGTTGTGATTCAGGCTTTTAGGGTGGCTACCCGCCCTTTAAGCTTGCCCCCTGCGGCAAAGGTCACGACCCGCCTGGCCGTGATCTCATGTTCTTCACCGGTTTTCGGGTTCCGTCCCGGCCTGGGGTTTTTGTCTCTCAGATGAAACACACCGAATCCACTTAGCTTGACCTCTTCACCCTTTTCAAGGGTATGTCGGATCTCCTCAAAGAAAGTGTCCACCAGCACCTTAGCGTCGGTGACCTTGAGGTGAAGATGGTCGACCAGGTGGGCGGTTAAGTCCGCCTTGGTCAGAGACATGCCAGTACCTCACTCAATTACCACATCAAAATGCACCCCGCAGGGGTTATCTGAGTGTAGACGGGGCACGGCGATGTGCCACAAGGGCTACTGAAATCCGAAGGTTTGTTTCAGCCCTTTCATATAGCGGCGGCTGACCGGCAGCTTCTGGCCACTGTGGGTTTCAATCTCGCCATACCCCCCTTCCTGCAGCCGGATGGCAGCAATCGCCTCCGGGTTCACCAGATACTGGCGGTGGCAACGGATCAGGGGCGAACGCTCCTCCAGCACCTTCAGGGTGAGCTGGGTGTGGCTGGTGTCGGCGGCGGTGGCTACGTGCACGCCGCTGAGGTCAGAAAAGACGTACTCCACCTGCTCCATCCGTACCACTTTCAGGGTGTTACGCTGATAGCAGGGCAGGTGGCGGATGGTTTCTCCCAGCACCTCGGCCAGGGGCTGCTGGGGCGATTGCGCCGCCCGCACCCGCTCAAGTGTGGTGGCCAGGCGGGACTCCACCACCGGCTTCAGCAGGTAGTCAAAGGCGTTCTTTTCAAACGCGGCGACGGCGTGCTGGTCGTAGGCGGTGACAAACACCACCCGGGGCATGGTGCCCGGGTCGAGCATGGCCAGCATCTCCATACCGGTGATCTTGGGCATCTGGATGTCGAGAAACACCAGATCCGGTTTGAGCTGGTTAATCTGGGCCATGCCCTCAATGGCGTTATTGGCCTCGCCGACGATCTCGATGTCGTCGTGGTGTTCCAGCAGGATGGCCAGCTCCTCCCGGGCCAGCGGTTCGTCATCGATCAACAGGGTTCGAATCATGCCAGTTCTCTCTTGGGCAGGCGCACTTCAATCTCGGTACGCACCTGCGGTTCGCAGTGCACCTGCACGCCATATTGTTCACCGTACTCATTCTTGATACGGCGGTCGACGATGTTCATGCCCAGTCCATCTGAGCTGCTCTTGGCTTCATAGGCGCCGGCGTTGTCGCTGACCCAGAGGGCGAGGGTCTCCTGCTCTTGCCGTGCGCCAATCTCGATTTTGCCCGGCTCCAGCAGGGTGGAGGTGCCGTGCTTGATGGCGTTCTCCACCAGCGGCTGCAGGGTGAAGGTGGGCAGTCGGCAGTGACGCAGGGCATCCGGCACCTGAATTGACACCTGCAGGCGGTCGCCGAAACGGGCCTGTTCGATGGTGAGGTAGGCCTGGATGTGCTCCAGCTCCTCCGCCAGGGTGATCTCGCCGGTGCCCCGCTTGAGGTTGCCCCGCAGGAATGCGGCCAGGTGTTGGATCAGCTCCCGCGCCTGCTCCGGCGAACGCCGGGTGATGGCGGCCAGGGTGTTGAGCGCGTTAAACAGGAAGTGCGGGTTGACCTGGGCATGCAGCAGCTTGAGCTCAGCCTGGGTCAGCAGGCTTTTCTGTTCCAGGTAACGGCCGGTCAGGATCTGGTTCGACAGCAGGCGGGCGATCCCCTCGCCCAATGTCTGGTTCAGGCTCAGGAACAGCCGCTTTTTGGTTTCGTACAGCTTAATGGTGCCGATCACCTCATTCTCGCTGCGCAGGGGCACAATCAGGCTGGAGCCCAGCTGGCAGTGGTCGGACAGCGAGCAGCGGTAGGGGCGCTCGACCCCATCGGCAAACACCACCTGGTTGGTGGCGATCGCTTCCAGCGTCATTTTCGAGGAGATGGGCGTGCCGGGAATGTGGTGGTCCGCCCCGGTGCCGATAAAGGCCAGCAGCTTTTCACGGTCGGTGATGGCCACGGCGCTGACTTTGGTCTCTTCAAAGATGATGCGTGCCACCTTGGCGGTGGTTTCCTGATTAAACCCATTCACCAGCACGCCGACGGTGCGCTCGGCAATCTTAAGGGCCTTGGCGGAGTGCACCGACGACAGCTTTTCCGCAATCGCCCGCTGGTCGCGGATCATGCTCATAAACAGCGCCGCACCGAGGGAGTTCACCAGCATCATCGGCAATGCGATCACCTTGACCAGGGCCAGTGCCTCATCAAAGGGACGGGCCACCGCAAGGATGATCAGCATCTGCACGGTTTCGGCGGTCAGGGCGGTCAATGCCACCCGGCGTGGGTCGAACAGCCGGTCGAGGTTGCCTTTGCGCACCAGGCGCTGGTGCATCAGGCCCGCCAACAACCCCTCTGCAGTGGTGGAGATGGCGCAGGCGACGTCGGTAAACCCACCGAGGGAGTAACGATGCAGCCCGCCGGTCAGCCCCACCAGCGTGCCCACCACCGGGCCGCCGAGCAGGCCGGAGAGGATGGCGCCGATGGCGCGGGTGTTGGCGATGGCGCCGTGGGTGGCTTCGCCAAAATAGGTGCCCATGATGCACAACAGCGAAAAGGCCATGTAGAGCATCAGCTTGTGGGGCAGGTGCACCGCCAGGTCCACCATGGGGCGGAGCACCGGGGTTTTGGTCAACAGGTAGGCCAATACCAGGTAGAGGCTCATCTGTTGGGTCAGGCTGATGATGAGATCGAGGTTTTCCATGCAGGCGTGTGGCCCAGGGGATGATGCAGAAATCGGAGCGGGATCACCGAACCCAGCCAAAAAGATGCATATCATCTACCCATTAACTGATAAGGAGCGATTTATGAGCAGTGTACACGCCCACGAGTTTCTGGCCATGGTTGCCGAAGCGGAAGAGCCGAAAACCCTGGCGCAGCTCAAAGAGATGGCCGCCGAGCGATTCGGTGCCGAGGTGCGCTTTCACACCTGCAAGGCCAGTGAACTGACCACCGATGCCTTGCTGGCGTTCTTGCTGGAGCGGGACAAGCTGACCCAGCTGGGCGACGGTTACCAGGTAAACGCCGCCCGGGTCTGCAATCACGGCTGAGAATCAGTCGATATTGTCCTTCGGATAGGGCAGTTTCAGCTGGCCAAAGCGGATCACGATAACCGCGGCGGCCAGCACCAGCGCGGAGAAGGCGATCGCCAGTACCCGCCAGTCGTCCATCGCCTTCATATCCAGAATCAGGTAACGCGCCAACGCCACGATGGCGATGTAGATTGGCATCCGGATAGGCAGTTTCCCCACCTCCGCATAGTTGGCCACCATGGCCAGCACTTCCAGGTAGATAAACAGCAGCAGCAGGTCGCCCAGTTCGACACTGCCGCGGTTAAACATCAGCATCACCTCTTCAAAGATGGCGAACAGGGTCGCGATGGAGATGATGATCAGGATGCCGTGTTCGGCGATCTTCAGGCTTTTGCTGCCGAAGCGTTTATACAGTCCGTTCATTGACTCGATCCGTTGGATTGACTGAGAACTAGTTTACTGGCAGGGGATGTAACTGCCCACGTCGGATGTTGTGATCGCAATCGCAGAATTGGTGCCCGCAGCCGAGAGGGATTTCTGTCAATAAAGCGAACTCAATCAATGGCTCGGCAGGTAGATCTCCATCTGTTGTTGCCAACGCCGGGTTGGCACCACCGGCAGTGCCATTGCCGGCAGCTCCAGGCAATCGCCGGTGGCCAGGGCGAAATGGGCGTCGGCGATCGCCAGTACAGGATGCTCCCCAAGGTGCACCACAACCCCATCCATCAACGCTTCGGCCAGGTTCAGCGGGTTGCGGTTGTGCATGGCGTAGAGGCGGTGGCTGTAGGGGTCCTGATACAGCAACAGGTCCGGAAACGTCTGACTCAGCTGCAAGTGGTTGGGCAGGGATGGCAGGTCAGCGGGCGGTAACGGGATCCACGGCATAACACTCTCCTAGAAAAGGCCTCTGCCTGTCCGTCAGCAATTGCCGTACCAACTGAAATTGTGCGTCTTTTCGCTTGCCCCGGTGGCTGGCGGGTTGCCATTGCGCGGTTTTGGGGCCCCGTGTCATGGCAATGTCATCATGATGATGCACAGTGCCGGGTGTCGGAGCGATCCGGCGCCAGACTTTTTCACATGGCTTCTCGTTATTGGCCGGGCCCTCGCGCCCGGCATTTTTTCGTCCATGCTTAATGTCACAGGGCTGCGGGATCAGGGGGCGCTATGCAAAACGAATCGACACGTCACCAGCGTTGGTTGCATCCGAGGCGATTGCCGGCGTTTTGGGTGGGGTTGCTGTGTGTGTTGACGGCGCCGGTGGTGGCGCTTGGGCTACTGGGGTGGTTTGCGCTGATGCGAACCAGTCGCTGGTGGCACAGTCAGCGCCGCACCACGGCCTGAACGGCCTGGCAATGAAGATAAAAAAAACGCCGTCACAGGACGGCGTTTTTTGATGTTTTGGAATCCCAAGCTTAGCGCTTGAGGGATTCGGTCAGGTGCGCGCGCATCTTGCTGACGATGGAAGCGGTCACTTTCGGGGCGCCAGCAACGATGTTGCCGGAGGTCAGTTGACCGTGGCCACCCACAAAGTCGCTGACCAGACCACCGGCTTCGCGAACCATCAGTTCACCAGCGGCGATGTCCCACGGCTTCAGGCCGATCTCCCAGAAACCGTCCAGGCGGCCAGCAGCCACGTAGGCCAGGTCCAGCGCAGCAGAACCGGCGCGACGCATGTCGGCCACGTCGTTGAACAGCTCAGCGAAGATCGCCATGTAGGGTTCCATGTGCTGACGCTGCTTGAACGGGAAGCCAGTGCCCAGAATGGTACCTTTCAGGTCACGCTTGTTGGCAACACGAATGCGGTAGCCGTTTAGCTGAACGCCGGCGCCACGGCTGGCGGAGAACAGTTCGTTGCGGATCGGGTCGTAGATAACGCCGTGCTCAATCTTGCCCTTGATCTGCAGAGCAATGGAGACGGCGAAATGGGGGATACCCTTCATGAAGTTGGTGGTGCCATCCAGGGGATCGATAATCCATTGGAACTCGTCGTGTTCGCCAGTGATGGTGCCGCACTCTTCACCAATGATGGTGTGCTTCGGGTAGGCCTTTTGGATGGTGGCCACGATGGCGCGTTCCGCATCCCGGTCTACGTTGGTGACAAAATCGTTGAGGCCTTTCTGTTCGGCTTCTACTTTGTCCAGATCTTCAAAAGCACGGGCAATAACGTTACCCGCGTTGCGCGCAGCGCGCACAGCGATGTTCAGCATCGGATGCATATCGATACCCCAGGATGTGAAAGAACGGTGAGCCGGGCTCAGGCACTCGCCTGCGGCAGGGCGCAAAATACTACCCGCAACTGCCACCCAGTGCAAGCGACTGCATCACACGCGCCCGCTTTCCGTTGGATAGATATCTAGCATAGACGGTGGCTGTGGTAGACTCCGCCACCACAGAAATTGACCTATCGGCCACAGAGAATGCTCAGTAACGTCCGTATCGTCCTGGTGGGCACCACCCACCCCGGCAACATCGGCTCCGCCGCCCGTGCCATGAAAACCATGGGCCTGTCCCAACTGTTCCTGGCGGAACCCAAAGTGGCGCCGGATGGCCAGTCCATTGCGCTGGCCGCGGGCGCCTCTGACCTGCTTAAGAATCTGGTGGTCACCGACGATCTGGCGTCCGCCATTGCCGATTGCTCACTGGTTATTGGCACCAGCGCGCGCAGTCGCACCCTGAGCTGGCCCATGCTGGACGCCCGTGAAGCCGGGGTCAAACTGGCCAGCGAAGCCAACACCGGCCCGGTGGCGCTGGTGTTTGGCCGTGAGAATTCCGGACTGAGTAATGAAGAGCTGCAGATGTGCCATTACCACGTCTGCATTCCCGCCAACCCGGAATACAGCTCCCTGAACCTGGCCCAGGCGGTGCAGCTGCTCAGCTATGAGACCCGCATGGCTCACCTGGCCCAGACCGAGCAACCCAGCCCGGAGGCCGAGGTGGAATACCCGACTCAGGGCCAGATGGAGGGGCTGTACCAGCACCTCGAACAGACCCTCAGCCACACCGGCTTTATCATTAAGGCCCACCCCGGGCAGGTGATGAACAAGCTGCGTCGCCTGTTCAATCGTGCTCGTCCTGAGCAGACCGAACTGGCCATTCTTCGCGGTGTATTGACCTCAGTGGATAAGACGACTGGTCGAAAAAAAGGCAGTTGAACCGAGGAAGTTGCTGCCCTGTCACGCCGCGTTGGCGCAATGCCGTGATCCAGTTCAAAAAACCGGTCGATGTAATCGGTCAATTCCCGCGGGTTCGGTCATTGATCCCGAGCGGTCAATGGGGTTAAATACCCGGGCCCGCCGCCGGGGTATTCCCTGAAATAATCCCGAGTAGATTACTGGGTTTAATACTTGACTAAAATGGTCGGGTATGTAGACTGGGCGGCAGACAGTAGGAAGGAAGTTGGCATGAGACTCACATCGAAAGGCCGCTACGCGGTGACAGCCATCCTGGACGTGGCACTGCACTCCCCCGAAGGGCCGGTGCCCCTGGCGGACATCTCTGAGCGACAGGGCATCTCCCTGTCGTACCTGGAGCAGTTGTTCGCCAAGCTGCGTAAGCATGGCCTGGTGTCCAGTGTTCGTGGACCAGGCGGTGGCTACCTGCTGGGCCGTCCGGCGGCGGAGATCGCTGTCGGTATGGTGGTGCATGCGGTGGATGAATCCGTCGATGCCACCCGTTGCCACGGCAAGAGCAATTGCCAGGGCGGCGCCCGGTGCCTGACCCACTCATTGTGGGGCGATCTCAGTGATCGCATCTCCAGTTTTTTGAACGGCATCAGCCTGGCCGATTTGATGGCCAATCGTGATGTCCAGGTGGTCAGCCTGCGCCAAGAGCAGGCCCAGACCCGGGTTCAGGCTCGCGCCTGAACACACGCTTTTATGTTGTACTTCGCCGGTACCACATTTGACCGGCCCGCAAGCGGAGAAGAAGATGAAACTCCCGATCTATTTTGATTATTCCGCCACCACTCCGACCGACCCCCGTGTCGCCGAGGAGATGATTAAATACCTGACCCCGGACGGTAACTTTGGTAACCCGGCGTCTCGCTCCCACCGCTTTGGCTGGCAAGCCGAAGAGGCCGTGGACGTGGCCCGTAACCAGGTGGCTGAGCTGATCAACGCCGATCCCCGCGAGATCGTCTTCACCTCCGGCGCAACCGAATCCAACAACCTGGCGATCAAAGGTGTGGCCCACTTCTACGGTAAGAAGGGCAAGCACATCATCACCAGCAAAACCGAACACAAAGCGGTACTGGATACCACTCGTCAGCTCGAGCGCGAAGGTTACGAAGTGACCTACCTGGAGCCGGACGCCAACGGCATCATCCCGCTGACCCGCTTCGAAGAAGCGATGCGTGAAGACACCATTCTGGTTTCCATCATGCACGTGAACAACGAGATCGGTGTGATCCACGATATCGCCGCCATCGGCGAACTGTGTCGCGCCAAAGGCATTCTGCTGCACGTGGATGCGGCTCAGAGCGCCGGTAAGATCCCGCTGGACGTGAAAACCATGAAGGTCGACCTGATCTCCATCTCCGGCCACAAGATGTACGGCCCCAAGGGCATCGGTGCCCTGTACGTACGTCGTAAGCCCCGCGTTCGTCTGGAAGCCCAGATGCACGGCGGTGGCCACGAGCGCGGCATGCGCTCCGGCACCCTGGCGACCCACCAGATCGTGGGCCTGGGCGAAGCTGCCCGCATCGCCAAAGCCGAGATGGCGTCTGAGAACGACCGCATCCTGGCGCTGCGTAACCGTCTGTGGAACGGCATCAAGGACATGGAAGAGGTGTACGTCAACGGTGACATCGAGCAACGTGTGGCCGGTAACCTCAACGTCAGCTTCAACTTTGTTGAAGGTGAGTCCCTGATCATGGCCCTGAAAGACCTGGCCGTCTCCTCCGGCAGTGCCTGTACCTCAGCGTCTCTGGAGCCGAGCTACGTGCTGCGTGCCCTGGGCCTGAACGACGAGCTGGCACACAGCTCCATCCGATTCTCCATTGGTCGCTTCACCACTGAAGAGGAAGTGGACTACGCCGTCAGCATCATCAACGATGCCATCGGTAAGCTGCGCGACATGTCCCCGCTGTGGGAGATGTTTAAGGACGGGGTTGACCTGTCCAAGGTGGAATGGACCGCCCACTAAGGGTTTTCGGGGTCCCGTCATTAAGGCGGGATCGCCCTCACGAACAGAGTAAGTATTGGAGTTAGTCATGGCTTACAGTGATAAAGTTATCGACCACTACGAAAACCCGCGCAACGTTGGCTCGTTCGACAAGAACGACCCGAACGTGGCCACCGGCATGGTGGGTGCGCCCGCTTGTGGTGACGTAATGAAGCTGCAACTGAAGATCAGCGAAGGCGGCGTGATTGAAGACGCCAAGTTCAAGACTTACGGTTGTGGCAGCGCCATCGCTTCCAGCTCCCTGGTCACCGAATGGGTGAAGGGTAAAACCCTGGATGAAGCGGAGCAGATCAAGAACACCGCCATTGCTGAAGAGCTGGCCTTGCCGCCGGTGAAAATTCACTGCTCTATCCTGGCAGAGGACGCCATTAAGGCGGCCATTGCGGACTACAAGAGCAAGCAAGACAAGTAATCAAGCTGGAGTTGTACCCATGGGCATTTCGCTGACCGAAGCCGCTGCTGAGCGCGTCAAAACCTACCTGAAAAATCGGGGCAAGGGGATTGGCCTGCGGTTGGGTCTGAAAACCTCTGGTTGTTCGGGTCTGGCCTACGTGCTGGAGTTCGTTGACGACCTGAGCCCGGGCGACGAGGTGATCGAAGCCCAGGGGGTCAACCTCATCATTGACGCCAAGAGCCTGGTGTATCTCGACGGGCTCGAGGTGGATTACGTCAAAGAGGGCCTCAACGAGGGCTTCAAGTTTGAGAACCCCAACGCCAAAGGGGAGTGTGGTTGCGGCGAGAGCTTTACCGTCTGACCATGAACTACTTCGAACTCTTTGGCCTGCCTCTGGGTTTCGAAATTGACGGAGCCGCCCTGGCCAGCCGCTATCGCGAGCTGCAACGGGCGGTCCATCCTGACAATTTCGCTTCTGCCCGTGAGCAAGAACGCCTGATGGCGGTTCAGAAAACCGCCGAAATCAACGACGCCTTCCAAACTCTTAAATCGCCCCTTGGCCGTGCCGAATACCTGCTTCGCCTGAACGGGCTGGAGCTGCGCGGTGAGTCCACCACCATCAAGGACCCGATGTTCCTGATGGAGCAGCTGGAGCTGCGCGAAGCGATGGCGGAACTGCCCGACAGTGCCGACCCCGAAAGCGCTGCCATGGACCTGGCCGACCGCCTGGCTGGCGACCGCAAAGCGATGTTCGCTGAGTTCCAGCGTCAATTCGCAGAGCAGCAGTGGGATGGCGCCGCCGACACGGTGCGAAAACTCAAATTCATCCATAAACTGGAAGACGAGCTGTCCCTGCTGGAAGAGCAGTGGGCGCAGTGAGCGACGGATAACACAGCATCATGGCACTACTGCAAATCGCCGAGCCCGGCCAGAGCGCCGCGCCTCACCAGCATAAGCTGGCTGTAGGCATCGACCTCGGCACCACCAATTCTCTGGTCGCTGCGGTTCGCAGCGGTCAGGCCGATACCCTCCCGGACGCCGAAGGCCGTCATCGTATGCCTTCCGTGGTGCGTTATCTGGAGCAGGGGCTGAGCACTGGCTTCGAAGCCCAGGCTCAGGCGGTCAACGACCCCCACAACACCATCATCTCGGTAAAACGCTTCCTTGGCCGCTCTCTGGCGGACGTTCAGGGGCGTTACCCCAAACTGCCTTATCAACTGGCCGCGTCCGACAACGGCCTGCCGCTGTTTGAGACCCGCCAGGGCCGGGTCAACCCGATCCAGGTCTCTGCCGAGGTGCTGCGCCCGCTGATCCAGCGCGCGGAAGAGACCCTGGGTGGTGACCTGACCGGTGCGGTCATCACCGTGCCGGCCTACTTTGATGACGCCCAGCGTCAGGGCACCAAAGACGCCGCAGAACTGATCGGCGTTAAGGTGCTGCGCCTGCTGAACGAACCCACCGCCGCTGCCATCGCTTACGGCCTCGACTCCGGTCAGGAAGGCGTTATCGCGGTGTATGACCTCGGTGGTGGTACCTTCGACATCTCCATCCTGCGCCTGAACAAGGGCGTGTTTGAAGTGATGGCCACCGGCGGCGACTCCGCGCTTGGCGGCGATGACTTCGACCACCTGCTGGCCGACGAGCTGGCCCGCCGCGCCGGCATTGACATCGACAGCGCCGGCCTTCAGCGTGCGGTACTGGTGGAAGCCTGCCGCATCAAAGAAGCGTTGACCGACAACGACAGCGTGACCGCTCAACTGGGCGAATGGCAGGGTGAGATCACCCGCGCCGACTTCGACGCCCTGATTGAACCGCTGATCAAGCAGACGCTGCTCGCTTGCCGCCGCTGCCTGAAAGACGCCGGTGTCGATAAAGACGAAGTGCTGGAAGTGGTGATGGTGGGCGGTTCCACCCGCGTGCCCCGCGTTCGCAGTGCCGTCGGCGAATTCTATGGTCGTGAGCCCCTGACCAGCATCGACCCTGACCGCGTGGTCGCTATCGGTGCTGCGGTGCAGGCGGACATCCTGGCCGGCAACAAACCGGATTCCGACATGCTGCTGCTGGACGTGCTGCCGCTGTCCCTGGGTCTGGAAACCATGGGCGGCCTGACTGAGAAGGTGGTGCCGCGTAATACCACCATCCCGGTGGCCCGTGCCCAGGAGTTCACCACCTTTAAGGATGGCCAGACCGCGATGGCAATCCACGTGGTGCAGGGCGAGCGTGAGATGGTGGATGACTGCCGCTCACTGGCGCGCTTTGTGCTGCAGGGCATTCCGCCGATGGCGGCCGGTACCGCGGTGATCCGCGTGACCTTCCAGGTCGATGCCGATGGTCTGCTCAGCGTGACCGCGATGGAGAAAACCTCCGGCGTGCAGGCGGCCATCGAAGTGAAGCCCTCCTTCGGCCTCTCCGACGGCGAAGTGATGCAGATGCTGAAAGATTCCATGACCCACGCCAAGGATGACATCGTGAAGCGGATGCTGACCGAACAGCGCATCGAGGCGGGTCGCGTTATCGAGAGCCTGGGCCGTGGCCTGGCCGAAGACGGTGACGAACTGCTGAACGCCGAAGAGCGGGCTGATCTCGAAACCCGCATGAGCGAACTTACAACCCTGTGTGAGGGCACCGACGGTGAAGCCATCAAGGCCGCCATCGAGGCTCTGGACAAGGCCAGTGGCGATTTCGCCGCTCGCCGCATGGACCTGGCCATCCGCCGCGCGCTGTCGGGCCAGTCCGTGGATAACGTATAAGAGGATACGATGCCGAAACTCGTCTTTTTACCCCACCAGGAACTGTGTCCTAACGGCTTGGAAGTGGAAGCCCAGGCCGGTGAAACCATTCTGGATGTGGCACTGAAAAATGGCATCCACATTGAGCACGCCTGCGAGAAGTCCTGCGCTTGCACCACCTGCCACTGCGTTGTGCGTGAAGGCTTTGATTCGCTGGAAGAGAGCGACGAGCTGGAAGACGACATGCTGGACAAAGCCTGGGGTCTTGAGCCGGAGTCCCGTCTCTCTTGCCAGGCGCGTGTCGCGGATGAGGATCTGGTGGTTGAGATCCCGCGCTACACCATCAACCAGGTATCTGAAAACCACTAAGGAGATCCCATGGGCCTGAAATGGATTGATGTACAGGACATTGCCATCGAACTGGCAGAGCAGAAACCCGAGGTGGACCCCACCCTGGTGCGCTTTACCGATTTACGGGAATGGGTACTGGCGCTGGATGAGTTTGATGACGACCCTGACCACTGCGGTGAGAAGATCCTCGAAGCCATCCAGCAGGCCTGGATCGACGAGATGGATTAAGCAGACGGAGCCTTCGGGCTCCGTTTTTTATTGCCCTAAAAAGGGGCGCTGCACGGTTTTGGTTCGGATCCGTGACGCAACCGTCATTTTTTCGCAGTTTGGGCGGGGCGACCATTCCAACTTACAAATGAAATAAGAGTAGTGTCACAACCACTTTTTGTGACCTGTGAAGGACTTAGGAATATTGCTAGTCGCAGAGTGAGAAAAAATCCATCGATGGGGGTTTTTTTTGCACCCGGTACACTTTATGTTGGGCACTTGGTTGTCGCTTTATTAGCCAGAGAATCTGCATCTTGCAGACTCTGAGCCTTCTCTCATAACTCTTAAAAACGCCTTGCGGAGACAACAATGACTCCAATTGTCCGCAGTATCGAACCTCAACAGGTGCAATCCCCTGTTGAAAGCACTTTGTCTCTTTGGCAGCTGCGCTTTCTGCTGCGTAAGTTGTGCCTGAAACGCGGTGAACACGTCTTGCTGATGGGCACCCATGCCCTCGGTATCGTTGAGATGCTGGCCATGGCCGTTGGCCAGACCGGTCAGGTTACCGTGTTGACTGAGCCCGGTGTCAGTGACATCGAGCGCCAAAGCCTGCAACGTGATCTCACCCTGCTGCCTCAGGTGAAAGTGGTGGCTCCCGGCCCCAGTGCTGACCTGCAGCAGTGTGACGCTATCGCCATCCTGCCGGAGCGCCTGACCGAACCCTATGAGCCGTTGATGGACCAATCCTGGCGTCGTTTGGGTAACGGCGGTCGATTAATGCTCACTCTGCCCAAAGGGGAGGGAGAACAGCTGAATTCGGCCATCGCCTGCGCGAACCAGAAAGGCTTTGTAACCCGCTACCGTCGAAACTGCGACAAGCATTGCGCTTGGGTGGGTGTGAAGTACGTCGCCAAATGGTGATGCGGCGCAAGCCAAAGCCATGAAATGAGAGCCGGGCCCAGCCCGGCTTTTTGCTGTCTGTGACAGGGGGCTGTGTTTGCGGCGGGAGTTAGCATATAATCCGCGCCGAGAAATTACTGTCCGAATACAACATGGAGTGGACGATGGCCCTTGAGCGCACTTTTTCCATCATCAAACCTGACGCCGTAGCGAAAAACCTGATCGGCGCTATCTACAACCGTTTCGAGTCCGCTGGTCTGAAGATCGTTGCCTCCAAAATGGTTCACCTGACTCGCGAGCAAGCTGAAGGCTTCTACGCTGAGCACAAAGAGCGTCCGTTCTTCGGCGCCCTGGTTGATTTCATGACCTCTGGCCCGATCATGGTTCAGGTTCTGGAAGGTGAGAACGCCGTTCTGGCCAACCGCGAAATCATGGGCGCCACCAACCCGGCTGACGCTGCTCGCGGTACCCTGCGCAGCGACTACGCCAACAGCATCGACGAGAACGCCGTACACGGTTCCGACGCCCTGGCTTCTGCCGAGCGCGAAATCGCGTACTTCTTCTCTGCTGAAGAGATCTGCCCGCGCACTCGCTAAGCGATACGCTGGTCAAAAAAAAAGCGCCCCGAGGGGCGCTTTTTTTGTGTCTGTGTCATCAGTCCTGGTCGCGGCTGATGCGGATCTTGCGTTGCTTCTGGCGGTGTTCCCACAGCTTGCGGGCAACCTGCTGCATGTCGGTGGCCGGGTCGCTCAGGTCAACAATCTCCAGACCGAGCAGGGACTCGACGATGTCCTCCATGGTCACCAGACCCATTACGCTGCCGTATTCGTCCACCACGATGGCGATCTGGGTGTGCTTTTTCAGCAGGGACTCAAACAGGCTCATCAGGCGGGCGGTTTCCGGCACGGCGGTGATGCTGTGGCGGATCGACTTCAGCGATGCGTCCGGGGTGTGCTTCTCTGCCAGCAGGGCTTCAGAGCGGTTGATGTAACCCACGATGTCATCGCTGTCCTCATCGAACACCGGAATGCGGGAGAAGCGGCGTTTACCGTGCAGGTGAGTAAACTCGGTCAGGGTCATGTTCTGGCTGACAGAGTGGATCACGGTACGCGGGGTCATGATCGCGCTGACCGGCACAGAACGGGCTTTCAGCATCTGCTTAAGGATGTTGGATTCCTGCTCGTTCAGTTCACCGGATTCGGCACCGATGTCGGCCATGGCGGACATTTCGGCACGGACGTAATGACCGGCTTCGCCTTTGCCCATCAGTGAGGTGATGCGCATCGACATCCAGATCAACGGCTTGCACACAACCACCATGCCTTTGAGGATCACGGCGGCGGTTGGTGCCAGGGTACGCCAGTAGTTGGCACCCAGGGTTTTCGGGATGATCTCAGAGAAGAACAGGATGCCGAAGGTCAGCACCGCCGAGAAGATGCCCAGTGCTTCGCTGCCAAACACGATGGTGGCCTGGGCGCCTGCACCGGCAGCGCCGGCGGTGTGGGCGATGGTATTCAGAGTCAGGATCCCGACCAGCGGGGCTTCGACATTGTCTTTCAGCTCAGCCAGGTTGGCCGCCGCTTTGGGTCGCTCGGCCCGAAGGCCCGCGATGTAAGAAGGGGTTACACTGAGCAGAACCGCTTCAAAAATACTGCAGATAAACGACACGCCGATGGCGACGGTGACGTAGATGATCAAAAGTGTCATTGCCGGGTTGGCCTTACAATAAGACGATCCATAGTGAAAAGAGCGCGCATTTTACCACGACTTTACCTTTGGGTCGGAAGCTTAACCTCTGACGACCTTTTATAAAGCCACACCCGCAGCGGCCGGACTGGACTCACCGGCGCTTGGACCTGTACAATTGCGCGCCATTTTCGGCGGGTTTTATCACGAGGCAACCGATCGATGACAGACAAAATCAACTTGCTCAACCTGGATCGCAAAGCGATGCGCGCGTTTTTTGCCGAGATGGGCGAAAAGCCGTTCCGTGCCGACCAGGTGATGAAGTGGATCTATCACTTCGGTGCCGATGATTTCGAGCAGATGACCAACATCAATAAAGCGCTGCGGGCCAAGCTGGCCGAACGCGCGGTGATCGTTGCGCCCGAAATCAGCACCAGCCAGCACTCCTCCGATGGCACCATCAAGTTCGCCATCGATGTGGGCAACGGTCAGGAAGTGGAAACCGTGTACATCCCGGAATCCGACCGCGCCACGCTGTGCGTCTCCTCTCAGGTAGGGTGTGCGCTGGAGTGCAGCTTCTGCTCCACCGCCCAGCAGGGTTTTAACCGCAACCTGAGCGTTGCCGAGATCATCGGCCAGGTATGGCGTGTAGCCAAGTACCTGGGCCTGAAAAACGAGACCGGCGAGCGTCCCATCTCCAACGTAGTGATGATGGGCATGGGTGAACCGCTGTTGAACCTGTCCAACGTGGTTCCGGCCATGGACATCATGCTGGATGACTTCGGCTTTGGTTTGTCCAAGCGCCGTGTGACCCTGTCCACCTCCGGTGTGGTACCGGCCCTGGACAAGCTGGGTGACATGATTGACGTGGCCCTGGCCATCAGCCTGCACGCGCCCAACGACGAGCTGCGTGACGTGCTGGTACCGGTCAACAAAAAGTACAACATCGAGACCTTCCTGGCCTCGGTGCGCACCTACCTGACCAAGTCCTACGCCAACAAAGGCCGTGTGACCGTTGAGTACGTGATGCTGGATCACATCAACGACAGCACCGACCAGGCCCATGAACTGGCCAAGGTGATGAAAGACACGCCGTGTAAGATCAACCTGATCCCGTTCAACCCTTACCCGGGCAGCCCCTACGGCAAAAGCTCCAACTCCCGCATCGACCGTTTCGCGAAGGTTCTGATGGAGTACGGCATGACCGTTATCGTGCGTAAAACCCGTGGCGATGACATCGATGCCGCCTGTGGCCAGCTGGTGGGTGACGTGCGGGACCGCACCAAGCGTATGTTGAAAAAACGTATGCAAGAGGACGGCATTTCCGTCACAATGGTCTAACCGCCTGTTTGGTAAAGGATCAGGGTCGAAATGAAGCGCACATGGCTGATGGTGATGGCCGGGATTTGCCTCACCGGATGCGTACAACAGACCACCTACAGTGGCACTGACCAACGGGTTGTCGAACCGACCTATGACGCCGTCTCTGCGGCCCGGGAGCGCATCGCCCTGGGCCTGACTTACCTGCGCCGTGGTGACATGGAGCAGGCAAAATTCAATCTTGATAAGGCCTTGAAGCAGGCGCCCGACCTCGATGAGGCGCACCTGGCTCTGGCCTTCTACTTCGAAACCGTTTCCGACACTGACCAGGCAGAGCGCGCCTACCTTCGCGCCCTGCGGGTCAATCGCCACAACGCCGACGCCGCCAACAACTACGGTGTGTTCCTCTGTCGTGAGGGTCGCTTCAAAGAAGCCGACACCTGGATGCGGCGCGCGGTCAACAATCCTGACTACATTCGCCAGGCTCAGACCTACGAAAACCTGGGCATCTGCGCCCGGGAAGCGGGCTGGAACGACAAAGCCCAAGGCTACTTTGAGCAAGCTCTCAATTATGACCCCCGCCGGGCCGTCTCTTTGTTAGAGGTGGCCGAACTGGCATTTGCCGCCAGGCAGCCGGCTAAGGCCCGGAAATACCTTGGTCGATACCACGACGGTGGCAATGAATCCGCACAGAGTCTGTTATTAGGGGTGGAATTGGCGCTCGAAGCCGAGGATACTGATGCGGCTCGCCGCTATGGGGTACTATTGTTGGCGAAATACCCTGGCTCTGAGCAGGCGAAAATCTACCGAACGAAGTTTTACTGATGAGTGACGAACTGAACCACGAAACCCCCGTTGAAACCCCTGGCCCTCTGCTGAAGGCTGCCCGGGAGCGCGCGGGTCTGACGACGCAACAGGTGGCCCAGCGGCTCAACCTGCGTCATTCCGTGGTGCAGGGTATGGAGCAGGACAGCTTCGAGCCCGGCACTTCGGTCACCTACATTCGCGGCTATGTACGGAACTACGCCCGCCTGGTGGGGCTGGATGAAAGCCGCATGAATCAGGCCCTCGACGCCCTGCACCGGGTCGAGCCCACCCCCAATATGCAAAGTTTCTCCCGCCGCACCAATCGCGAGAAAGCTGACAACCGCTGGATGATGGCCACCTGGGTCATCGCGCTGGGCATTGTCGGCCTGGTGGTGTGGTGGTGGTTGGCCAATGCCGACAGTCGGCAGTTGGCCCCTCAAGGCAGCGAGACCCAGGTTGAAGCCCCAGTGGCCGGTGAAGTGCCGGAACAACTGGAACCGCAAACCCTGCCCGAGGTGGCACCGGAAGCGGCTGAGCAGGTCTCTGAAGCCGCCTACAGCGGCAGCGAGAGCGCCGGTGAGATTGAGATGGGTGCGGTGACCACGGCCGATCAACCGGCGGATGAGCCGGTTACCGAGCCGGCGGTGGAACAGCCGGAGACGGAATCCGCACCGGTCAACGCGCCCAGTGCCGCCGAAGCCGCTCAGGCCGAACCGGAAAGCGCCCCTGCTGAGCCCGCCGATGCCGCGTCCAGCCGTCTGGCCATCGCCCTCAAGGCGGAGTGCTGGATGCTGGTTCAGGACGCCGACGGCGACGTACTGCTGGAGGGCCTGAAGCTGGATGGTTTCAAGACCGAGTTGACCGGCAAAGCGCCATTCAGCCTGCGTCTGGGTGCGCCTGAAGCCGTTTCCCTTGAGTTTAACGGCGACGCCGTTGACCTCTCCTCCTTCCGTGCCGGTCGGGTCGCGCGCCTGACCCTGCCGCAGTAAGACCGATATGCAACACGAAAGCCCGATTGTTCGTCGCAAGTCCACCCAGATCTGGGTGGGCAATGTGCCGGTGGGCGGCGATGCGCCCATCTCCGTCCAGTCCATGACCAACACCCGCACCACCGATGTGGCGGCCACCGTCGCTCAGATCCAGGCGATCCAGAAAGCCGGCGCCGACATCGTTCGGGTGTCCGTGCCAACGATGGAAGCCGCGGAAGCGTTCAAGCTGATCAAGCAGCAGACCGACATCCCGCTGGTGGCTGACATCCACTTCGATTACCGCATCGCCCTGAAAGTGGCGGAGTACGGCGTTGACTGCCTGCGCATCAACCCCGGCAATATCGGTCGCGAAGACCGCATCCGTGCGGTGGTGGACTGTGCCCGTGACAACAACATCCCGATCCGCATCGGCGTGAACGCGGGCTCCCTGGAGAAAGACATCCAGGAGAAATACGGCGAGCCGACCCCGGCAGCGCTGGTGGAATCCGCCATGCGTCACGTCGACATTCTCGACCGCCTCAACTTCGACCAGTTCAAGGTCAGCGTAAAAGCCTCTGACGTGTTCCTGGCGGTGGAGTCCTACCGTCAGCTGGCCCGTGAGATTGTGCAGCCGCTGCACCTGGGCATCACTGAAGCGGGCGGCGCCCGTGCCGGTTCGGTGAAATCCGCCATTGGTCTGGGCATGTTGCTGTCCGAAGGGATCGGCGACACCCTGCGCATCTCGTTGGCGGCTGACCCGGTTGAAGAGGTCAAAGTGGGCTTTGATATTCTCAAGAGCCTGCGCATCCGCGCCCGCGGCATCAATTTTATCGCCTGTCCGTCCTGCTCCCGTCAGGAGTTCGACGTGATTGGCACCGTCAATGCGCTGGAGCAGCGTCTGGAAGACATCACCACCCCGCTGGACGTCTCCATCATCGGCTGCGTGGTCAATGGCCCCGGTGAAGCCCTGGTGTCAGACCTCGGTCTGGCGGGCTCCAACCGCAAGAGCGGCTTCTACGTCGGAGGCGAGCGCCAGAAAGAGCGCCTCGACAACGACAACCTGGTGGAACTGCTGGAAGCCAAGATCCGCGCCCGCGTTGCCGAGAAGGCGCAACGCATCGACGTCAAGGAAGAGGACGTCTGATCCCACTCCCGCCGCCCGCCCCTTTTCCAAAGGGCGGGCGCTTTCTATAATGGCGGGTTCTTGCGAATTCAACCTCCAACTCATTACGGGTAAATCGTGGCAAAACAGATCCAAGCGATCCGCGGCATGAACGACTGCCTGCCGGCGGACAGCCAGAAGTGGCAACAGGTAGAGCGCACCCTGCGCGAGCTGGTAGCCAGCTTTGGTTATCAGGAGATCCGCACTCCCATCGTCGAGATGACCGGCCTGTTCAAGCGCGCCATCGGTGAAGTCACCGACATCGTCGAAAAAGAGATGTACACCTTTGAGGATCGCAACGGCGATTCCCTGACCCTGCGTCCGGAAGGCACCGCCTCTACCGTACGCGCGGGCAACGAACATGGCCTGCTGTACAACCAGGAACAGCGCCTGTGGTACATGGGCCCGATGTTCCGCCACGAACGCCCCCAAAAAGGCCGCTACCGCCAGTTCCACCAGTTTGGTGTGGAAGTGTACGGCCTGGCCACCGCCGACATCGATGCCGAAGTGCTGATGCTGTCTGCGGCCCTGTGGGACCAGCTCGGCATCCGTGACCACGTACGCCTGGAGCTGAACACCCTGGGTAACGCCGACGAGCGCGCGGCTTACCGTGACGCCCTGGTGGTGTTCCTGGAGCAGCATAAAGAGACTCTGGACGAAGACAGCCAGCGTCGTCTCTACACCAATCCGCTGCGCGTGCTGGATTCCAAAGACGCCAATGTACAGGCCCTGCTGGCCGGTGCCCCGGTGCTGATGGACTACCTCGGCGACGAATCCAAGCAACATTTCAACACCTTGTGTGAACTCCTGCGCGCTGCGGGCATCGAATTCACCGTGAACACCCGTCTGGTTCGTGGTCTCGACTACTACAACCGCACCGTGTTTGAGTGGGTCACCGAGAGCCTCGGCTCCCAGGGCACCGTACTGGCCGGTGGCCGCTACGACAGCCTGGTGGGCCAGCTGGGTGGCAAAGACACCCCGGCGGTCGGTTTTGCCATGGGCATGGAGCGTCTGGTCCTGCTGCTGGATACCCTGGGCAAATTCGACAATCTGCCCCGTGGTGTGGATGTCTATCTCTGTGCCATGGGCGACGGCGCGCAAGCCGCAGCCCTGCAACTGGCCCAGGAGTTGCGCCAGAGTGTTTCTGGCCTTAAGGTGATGACCCATTGTGGTGGCGGAAACTTCAAGAAACAGATGAAGCGCGCCGACAAGAGCGGAGCCGAACTGGCCCTGATCTTGGGTGAGGATGAACTGAAACAGGGACTGGTGACCGTTAAGCCTCTGCGCGGAGGCGAACAGCGTCAACTGTCCCGGGACGCACTGGCCATGGAACTGAAGGCGCTGGTGCAGAATTAAGGGGAACACCGTGGAAATTTACAGCACTGAAGAACAACAAGTAGAAGCGATTAAGAGATTCTGGAAAGAGTACGGTGTTTCCATCATTGGTGGCGCGGTACTGGGTCTGGGTGGTTTGTTTGGCTGGAACACCTACCAGGATCACCTGGTGGGCAAAGCTGAACAGGCTTCCGCTGCCTACGGCCGAGTGATTGAGCAGGCTGGCCAATCCCAGGATGCGCTGGATACCGCGGTCGCCCAGTTCCAGAACGAATACGGTGAGTCCGGCTACGGCCCGCTGAGCCAGCTGCTGCTGGCCCGTGCTGCGGTTGAAGCCGGTGACCTGGCCAAAGCCGAAACCCTGCTGACCGAAGTGCTGCCGAGCATGGACAGCGCCACTGCGCCGATGGTGACCCTGCGTCTGGCTCGCGTGCAGCTGGCTCAGGACAAACTCGACGCCGCCCAGGCCACTCTGGAGAAGGTGACCAGTGAAGCGTTCGCCGCTCAGCGTGAAGAGCTGAAAGGCGACGTGCTGGTGAAGAAGGGTGAGATGGACGCCGCGCGCGCCGCTTACCAGTCCGCACTGGACGCTGGCGGGGCGCAAACCAGCCCGGCCCTGCAGATGAAACTGGACGATCTGGCTTAAGGAGTCGTGCCGATGTTGCTGGCAAGAAAAGGATGGCTGGCGGGCCTGATCGGTGCGGCGTTGGTGCTGGGCGGTTGCGCTTCCAGCGACGACGAAGCCGAAGTGGTGGCACCGCTGCCGGAGATCGCCAACCCGATTGACGCTTCCGTGCAGTGGACTGCCCGTGTCGGCAACGGCATTGAGGACTACTGGTCTTCCCTGTCTCCGGCAGTGGCGTATGACAAGGTGTTCGTGTCCGAGCGCTTTGGCTTGATCAGCGCTTTCGACCAGGCCACTGGTGAGCAGGTTTGGGAGACCAACCTGCGCCGCGTGTTTGCCGAAGGTGCACTGCAGAAGAACAAGGGCGCCCGCTTGTCCGGCGGCCTGACCACCGGCTTCAACAAGGTGTTTGTGGGCAGTGAAAACGGCGTGCTGTTTGCCCTGAACGCGGAAGACGGTGCCGTGGTCTGGCAGGCCACCACCCGCGGTGAAGTGTTGTCTGATCCGGAAGTGGTTGGCACCAACGTGATCGTCAATACTGGCGCCGGCAAGGTGCAGGCGTTCGACGTCGACAGCGGTGAATTCGAATGGCAGATGGACCTGACCATGCCGTCACTGGTGCTGCGCGGCACCTCCGGCATCGGCCAGGCTCAGGGCGCGGCCCTGGTGGGCACCCCGGACGGTAAGATCACCGCCATCATCGCCGAGAACGGTGCCCCGGTATGGGAAGCCCGACTGGGTGAAGCCACCGGCGCCAACGAACTTGAGCGCGTGGTGGATGTGGACGCGGCCCCGGTGGTACTGGGTGACACCGTGTACGGTGTGGCCTTCAACGGCAACCTGTCCGCCATTGAGCTGCGCAGCGGCCGCATCCTGTGGGCCCGTCAGTACTCCAGCTACTCGCCCCTGGCGATCAGCGGATTCGACATCTACCTGACCGACGCCAAAGGTTCGGTGTTTGCCATCGACCGCCGCAACGGCCTGGAGAAGTGGGCCAACAGCGAACTGACCGGTCGTATGGTGACCGCGCCTCAGGTGCTGGGCGACTATCTGGTGGTGGGCGACTTCGAAGGTTACCTGCACATCATGGACCGCGATAACGGCACCTTGCTGGGTCGGGTTCAGGTGGATTCCAGCGGTTTGTATACGCAAGCACTGCGCGATGGGGATACACTCTATCTCCAGACCCGGGCGGGACGCATAGCTGCGGTGACAATTCCCTGATCTGGCTGTACACTATGCCGCCCCCGAATCTCCGGGGGCGTTTTTATTTTATTCGAGAGGTTTGCACACGATGATCCCAGTGGTGGCCCTGGTTGGACGTCCCAATGTGGGCAAGTCGACCCTGTTTAACCGGTTAACCGGCACCCGCGATGCCCTGGTGGCCGATTTCCCTGGTCTGACCCGTGACCGCAAGTATGGCCAGGCTAACCTGGCGGGCCATGACTTCATCGTTGTGGATACCGGCGGTATCGATGGTACCGAAGAGGGCATCGAGACCAAGATGGCAGAGCAGTCCCTGCGTGCCATTGAGGAAGCTGATGTGGTGCTGTTCCTGGTGGATGCTCGCGCTGGCCTGACCGCCGCCGACGAAGCGATCTCCAAGCACCTGCGCAGCCGCGAAAAGCGAACCCTGTTGGTGGCCAACAAGACCGACGGCATCGACGCGGACGCTGCCGTGGGCGAGTTCTACGCCCTGGGTTACGGCGAGATCCACCAGATTGCTGCGGCCCAGAACCGCGGTGTGTCCTCCCTGATCCACTACGCCCTGGCCCCGATGGCTGAAACGCTGAAAGAGGAAGCCGGTGAGCTGGACGAGGAGATTGACGAGGATGCCTGGGACGTCGAAGAGCCGGAACAGCTGACCGAAGAGGACGCCGAGTCTGAAGCGGAGCGCCTGCGCGCCCTGCCGATCAAGCTGGCCATCATCGGTAAGCCGAACGTGGGCAAATCCACCCTGACCAACCGCATCCTCGGCGAGGAGCGGGTGGTGGTGTATGACATGCCCGGTACCACCCGTGACTCCATCTACATCCCGATGGAGCGTGATGGTCGCGAATACGTGCTGATCGACACCGCCGGTGTGCGTCGTCGTAAGTCCGTGTACGAAGCGGTTGAGAAGTTCTCCGTCATTAAGACCCTGCAGGCGATTGAAGACGCCAACGTGGTGCTGCTGGTGGTGGACGCCCGTGAAGGCCTGTCTGATCAGGACCTGTCCCTGCTGGGCTTTACCCTTAACGCCGGCCGCGCGCTGGTGGTGGCGGTGAACAAGTGGGACGGCCTCGATATGACCGTCAAAGAGGACATCAAGCGCGAGCTGGACCGTCGTCTGGGCTTTATCGACTTCGCCAAGCTGCACTTTATCTCTGCGCTGCACGGCACCGGTGTGGGCCACCTGTTCGAATCCGTACAGGAAGCCTACGACAGCGCCACCCGTCGCTGCTCCACCTCGTTGCTGACCAAGATCATGCACATGGCCCAGGATGACCACCAGCCGCCGATGGTGCGCGGTCGCCGGGTGAAGCTGAAATACGCCCACGCCGGTGGCTACAACCCGCCGATCATCGTGGTGCACGGCAACCAGGTGCGTGACCTGCCGGACGCGTACAAGCGCTACCTGATGAACTACTACCGCCGTTCTCTGAACATCGTCGGTACCCCCATCAAGGTGCTGTTCCAGGAGGGCGCGAACCCCTTCGACGGCAAGCGCAAAAAGATGACTGCCAGCGAGCAACGCCAGCGTAAGCGCGTGCTGGGACACCTGAAAAACCGCCGCAAGTAAGCGGTGACAAAAAGGAGCCTTCGGGCTCCTTTTTTTGTGGGTAATTCCAATTCGTGACCCACCTGACAGAACCAACGGCGCCCCTGTTATGGCGCTGTTAATGGCTGCCACCCAAGTGGTAAAAGTCGGAATTTGATCCCGGCGCTGTAATGAAAAAACTTTACAATAGCGCCAGTTTAGATAGGAAAGATGGCCGTCATCGCCATGAAGGATCTGCAGTTTAACGCCCTCGAGTGGCTCAACCTGATGCCCGAGGCGGCCGTTGTCCACGACAGTGTTGGCATTGTGGCAGTGAACGCCATCGCTGAACCCCTGTTGTTGGCCTCCGGGGTGTTGGACCAGTTGCGCTGCATTCGTCAGGAGGGGCGGATCAGCTTCCGCTCATCGCACAGTCATCTGCAACTGAATATGGCCAGCTCCCGCCTTCCCGGCCGCGATGCCTGGCTGACGCTGATGACGCCGCTGTCGTCGCCCTCTCATCACTACCAGCAGTTGGTTGACCGTAACCCCTGTGCCTTTATGGTGCACCGTCGCTTTAAGCCCCTGTTCGCCAACCCGGCTTTTGCCCGCCTGTTTGATTTTGCGTCTGTCGAGCAGGTACTGGAGCTGGACAGCCTGCGTCGGATCATCGGCGAAGCGCACTGGCCGGAGGCTCAGCGTAATTACGACACCCTGATGGCGTCCGGCACCCTCGGCAAAACCCAGGTGGTGGAACACCACACCATCAACGGCCGCTCTCTGCACGCCCATCTTGTGGACTTCGTGCTGATGTGGGATGGGGAGCCGGCGGTCTGTACCGTGGTCAGCAACGTCTCCAAAGAGGTACGGCAGCTGGAGAAACTCAGGGCACTGGCCCTGACCGATCCTCTGACCGGCCTCTCCAATCGCCGTCACTTCTTCGATTACTCCGAACCCTACCTGGTGCGGGCGCTGGAGCAGGGCGGCGGATTGGCGCTGATCCTGATGGACATCGACCACTTTAAGGAGATCAACGATCGCTTTGGCCACCCCTTCGGTGACCGGGTACTGGGCCAGTTTGGCCAACGCCTGGTGAACCTGGTGGAGGAGGAAGCATTAGCGGCCCGCATCGGCGGTGAGGAGTTTGCCCTGTTGATGCCGCTGCGCACCGACCAGTGTGTTCAGGAGGTGGCCGAGTGCCTCTGTCGCCAAGTGGGCTGGACCCAGACCGAACAGGGGCAGGAGGTCAGGGTGGCGGTGTCGGTGGGCGCCACAGCCTGGCGTGGTAACCAGGACCGGCTGACCGACATGTACCTGCGGGCCGACAAGGCGCTGTATCAGGCGAAGGCGGAAGGGCGCAATCGCAGCTGTTCCACTGAGCCGGTGCTGGTGGAGTCGTAACTCTCTGCCACGAATTTGCCGTGGCAGGTTGCGGCTCGACTAAGCTTGCCTCTTGGAGCGGGTTTCTCTCCGCCAAGAGAGGTGTACCATGCATGCTCACAATGGGCTCGACTTAACCCCCCTTAGCGGCCAATTCAGCGGGTCGCTCATCCCCCCGGAACATCCCGAATACGATGCCGTTCGCCAGCTGTGGAATGCCATGGCCGACAAGCGTCCGGCATTGATCGCCCGATGCCAGAGTGAAGCGGACATTCAGGCCGCACTGGCCTTTGCTCAACAGCACTCGCTGGAGATCGCGCTGCGCGGTGCCGGCCACAACATTGCCGGTAACGCCAGCTGCAATGACGGCTTGTTGATTGACCTGTCATTGATGAACGAGGTCACCGTGGACCCGGCCACCCAACTGGTTCAGGCGGGCCCCGGTGCCACCCTGGGCCAGATCGACGCCGCCTGTCAGGCGCACGAGCTGGCGGTACCGGTTGGCATCAACTCCACCACCGGCATTGCCGGGCTGACTCTGGGCGGCGGCTTCGGCTGGCTGACCCGGCGCTTTGGCATGACGGTGGACGCCCTGCGGGCCGCCCGGGTGGTCACGGTGGATGGCGACGTGGTTGAGGCCAGCGCCGACAGCCACCCGGACCTGTTCTGGGCGTTGCGAGGAGGCGGTGGCAACTTCGGTGTGGTCAGCCGTTTTGATTTCCAGGCTTACCCGGTCGGGCCGGAAGTGTTCGCTGGGTTGGTGGTGTTCCCCTTTGCCCAGGCTCAGGCCGTGCTGGAGCAGTATCGCAACTGGATCCTCACCACACCGGAAACCTTTAACGCCTGGGTGGTGATCCGTCATGCTCCCCCGTTGCCGTTCCTCGACCCCGCCGTGCACGGCACCAAAGTGGTGGTGCTGGCCATTTGCCACAGTGGCGAATTGGCAGAAGGCGAGGCGCTGGCCGATACCCTGCGGGGCTTTGGTGAACCGCATGGCGCCCACCTCGGCGCCATGCCCTATGCCGAGTGGCAGCAGGCGTTTGATCCGCTGCTGACCGAAGGCGCCCGCAACTACTGGAAGACCCACAACTTCACAGAGCTGTCGGCGCCGCTGGTCGAAACCGCGCTGGATTATGCCGAAGGCCTGCCGGGGCCGGAGTGCGAAGTGTTCTTTGCGGTGATTGCCGGGGCGGCCAACCGGGTGGCGTCGGACGCCACCGCCTGGAGCGCCCGGGACGCGCGTTTTGTCATGAATGTGCACGCCCGCTGGCAGGAGGCGGCAGAGGATGAGCGCTTTATCCAGTGGTCCCGCGCGCTGTTCCGCGCCACCGCCCCCTACGCCTCAGCTGGGGCGTACGTGAACTTTATGACCGAAGAGGAGGGCGGCCGGGTAGAGGACGCCTATCAGCAGAATTACGCCCGGCTCAAACTGGTGAAACAGCAGTGGGACCCCAACAACCAGCTGCATCTGAATCAGAACATCTCACCGGACTGATGTCGGGGTAATCACGCAGAAAAAAGGGGCCATGATGGCCCCTTTTCGTTACTCGGTGTCGGTCACCTTCAACCCCAGGCTGCCCTGATGCAACCGGGCGGTGAGGCGTTGCCCCACCTCAACCTGTTCGGTCGACTTGATGGTCTGGCCCTGTTCATCCTGAAGGATGCTGTAGCCTCGGGACAGCACCGCCAATGGGCTGACCGCCTCCAGTGCGGCCGCCCGTCCGGCCAGGGTCAGGCGCCCCTGATGCAGCTGCTGGCCGATAGCGCGGTTCAGACGGTGCTCCAGGCCATTCAGCTGCTGCCCCAATGCGGCAAGACGGGGTGTGGGGTGGAAACGGTTCAGGCGGGCTTCCAGGCGCTCTACCGTCTGGGCACGCTGGCTGACCTGGGCTGTCATGGCACGGTCCAGTCGCAGGCTCAACTCATCCAGCCGCTGGGCGTGCTGCTCCAGCTTGCGGCTGGGGTGGTTGCCGTTCAGGCGGGTGGCCAGCAACACCAGACGCTGCTGTTGCCCACGCAGCTGGGCACCGATGGCCTGAGCCAGCCGCTGGCGGTCACGCTGCAGGCGGTCCAGTCGCAGGCCCGCATCCTGGCTCAGCAGCTCGGCAGCGGCGGAAGGGGTGGGGGCGCGCAGGTCCGCCACGTAATCGGCGATGGTGGTGTCCACCTCGTGTCCGACCGCACTGACGATGGGCAGGCGGGAGTGGTAGATGGCCCGGGCCACTGCTTCCTCGTTAAAACACCACAGGTCTTCGAGGCTGCCGCCGCCCCGGGTCAGCAGGATGGCGTCCACCTCATCCCGGGCGTTGGCGGTGGCGATGGCCTGGCAGATCTGCCCGGTGGCCTCGGCGCCCTGTACCTGGCTGGGGTAGATGATCACCTCCAGCATCGGGTCGCGCCGTTTCAGCACCGACAACACGTCCTGCACCGCCGCGCCACTGGGGCTGGTGATCACGCCAAGGCGGCGGATGGGGTGGGGCAGGCACTGCTTGGCTTCCATGGCGAACAAACCCTCGGCGGCCAGCTGCATCTTGAGCGCCTCAAAGCGCTGCTGCAGCAAGCCGTCGCCCGCCGGTTGCATCGACTCCACCACCAGCTGCAGATCCCCTCTGGGCTCGTACATGGTGAGGTTGGCGCGCACCAGCACCTGCATGCCGTGTTCGGGCCGGAAGCCGACCCGGGCGGTGCGGCTTTTGAACATGGCGCAGCGCAACTGGCTGCGGTCATCTTTCAGGGTGAAATACCAGTGACCGGAAGACGGCATGGCCAGGTTGGAGATCTCACCACTGAGCCAAATCCGGCCCCATTGCTGCTCCAGCAGGGCTTTGATCTGGCGATTCAGGGCGGAAACGGTGAATACGGCGTTGGAAGCGGACAAAAGAGGGTTTCGCTGTGGTTCGTGAAGATGATCGTCAATTGGTACCAACTTTCGTTTGTCGGGGCAAGGGCAAGTCGCTATAATGCGACCGCAATATTTTACCTCGTCCAAATCCTCAATTCGGTGGAATGTTGCTATGCTCCGCATCAAACAAGAAGCTCTGACGTTCGATGACGTCCTCCTGGTTCCCGCTCACTCAACTGTTCTGCCCAATACTGCCCAGCTTGGTACTCAGCTGACCAAAACCATCAGCCTGAACCTGCCGTTGCTGTCTGCAGCCATGGACACCGTAACCGAAGCCCGACTGGCCATCGCGATGGCACAGGAAGGCGGCCTTGGCTTTATTCACAAAAACATGAGCATCGAGCAGCAAGCTGCTGAAGTGCGCAAAGTGAAGAAGTACGAAGCCGGTATCGTGCAAGACCCGATCACCGTAACCCCTGACGTGACCATGCGCACCCTGCGCGAAATGGCCGAGCAGAACGGCTTTGCCGGTTACCCGGTGGTGGCTGACAACAACGAATTGATCGGCATCATCACCGGTCGTGACGTCCGTTTCGTCACCGATCCGGAACTCACTGTTGCCGAAGTGATGACCCCCAAAGAGCGCCTGGTGACCGTGCCGGAAGGCGCGCCGCTGATCAACGCTCAGGCGCTGATGCACAAGCACCGCATCGAGAAAGTGCTGGTGGTGGACGCTCAGTTCACCCTCAAGGGCATGATCACCGTTAAAGATTTCCAGAAAGCCGAACGTAAGCCCCACGCCTGTAAAGACGAGCTGGGCCGCCTGCGTTGTGGTGCCGCCGTTGGCGCCGGTGCCGGTAACGAAGAGCGCGTTGCTGCGCTGGTGGAAGCCGGTGTAGACGTGATTCTGATCGACTCCTCCCACGGCCACTCTGAAGGCGTACTGCAGCGCATCCGCGAAACCCGTCAGGCGTTCCCGCACATTCAGATCGTCGGTGGCAACGTGGCGACTGCCGCGGGCGCACTGGCCCTGATTGAAGCTGGCGTGGATGCGGTGAAAGTGGGCATCGGCCCGGGCTCCATCTGCACCACCCGTATCGTGACCGGTGTGGGCGTTCCGCAGATCACCGCCGTGGCCGAAGCCGCTGCCGTCTGTAACCAGCACGGTGTGCCGGTGATTGCCGATGGTGGTATCCGCTTCTCCGGCGACATCGCCAAAGCGCTGGCAGCCGGTGCCTCCTGTGTGATGGCTGGCGGCCTGTTCGCCGGTACCGAAGAAGCCCCGGGCGAAATCGAGCTGTACCAGGGCCGTGCCTTTAAGTCCTACCGTGGTATGGGCTCCCTGGGCGCGATGACCAAAGGTTCCTCTGACCGTTACTTCCAGACCGATAACGCGGCCGACAAAATGGTGCCGGAAGGCATCGAAGGTCGCATCCCCTACAAAGGTAAGCTCAAAGAGATCATCCACCAGCAGATGGGCGGTTTGCGCTCCTGCATGGGCCTGACTGGCTGTGCCACCATCGAAGAACTGCGCACCAAAGCGGAATTTGTGCGCATCTCCGGTGCGGGTATTAAGGAAAGTCACGTTCACGATGTGACGATCACCAAAGAAGCCCCTAACTATCGTCTGGGATAATAGCGTTCAGAAAGCGGGCCGGTTCTCCGGCCCGCTTTCCATCATCATTAGAAAGAGAAAGAACATCTCATGAGCAACATCCATGACCACCGTATCCTGATCCTGGACTTCGGCTCTCAGTACACCCAGCTTATCGCCCGTCGTATCCGTGAGATCGGCGTTTACTGCGAGCTGTGGGGCTGGGACGTCACCGAAGCCCAGATCCGCGACTTCAACCCGACCGGCATCGTACTGTCCGGTGGCCCGGAGTCCGTGACTGAGCCCGGTTCCCCCCGCGCTCCGCAATACGTATTTGAAGCTGGCGTGCCGGTACTGGGCGTGTGCTACGGCATGCAGACCATGTCCGAGCAGCTGGGCGGCAAAGTGGCCGGTTCTGACCTGCGCGAGTTTGGCTACGCCCAGGTGAAGGTACTGGAGCCCACCAAACTGTTTGAAAACATCGAGGACGCCATTGCCGAAGACGGCAAAGCGCTGCTGGATGTGTGGATGAGCCACGGTGACAAAGTGGTTGCCATCCCGGAAGGCTTCGTCAAAGTGGCCGAAACCGAAACCTGTCCGTTTGCCGCCATGGCCGACGAGACCCGCCACTTCTACGGCGTGCAGTTCCACCCGGAAGTGACCCACTCCAAGCAGGGCAAGCGCATGCTGGAGCACTTCGTACTCAACATCTGTGGTTGCGAAGCCAAGTGGACCTCCGAAGCGATCATCGAAGACGCCATCGCCCGCATCAAAGAGAAAGTGGGTGGCGACAAGGTGATTCTGGGCCTGTCCGGCGGTGTCGACTCCTCCGTGGTTGCGATGCTGCTGCACCGCGCCATCGGCAGCCAGCTGACCTGTGTGTTCGTGGACAACGGCCTGCTGCGCCTGAACGAAGGCGACCAGGTGATGGAGATGTTCGGCGACCACTTCGGTCTGAACATCGTCCGTGTTGACGCCGAAGAGCGCTTCCTGAACGCGCTGGAAGGCGAGAACGACCCGGAAGCCAAGCGTAAGATCATCGGCCACACCTTTATCGAAGTGTTCGATGAAGAAGCCTCCAAGATCCAGGACGTGAAATGGCTGGCTCAGGGCACCATCTACCCCGACGTGATTGAGTCCGCTGGCGCCGCCACCGGCAAAGCGCACGTGATCAAGTCCCACCACAACGTGGGCGGTCTGCCGGAAGACATGGAGCTGGGCCTGGTTGAGCCGCTGACCGAGCTGTTCAAAGACGAAGTGCGCAAGATCGGCCTGGAGCTGGGTCTGCCGTACAACATGCTGTACCGTCACCCGTTCCCCGGTCCGGGTCTGGGCGTGCGTGTACTGGGTGAAGTGAAGAAAGAGTACTGCGACCTGCTGCGCCGTGCTGACGCCATCTTCATCGAAGAGCTGCACAAAGCCGACCTGTACAACAAGGTGTCCCAGGCGTTCACCGTGTTCCTGCCGGTACGCTCCGTAGGCGTCATGGGCGATGGCCGTAAGTACGACTGGGTTGTGTCCCTGCGTGCGGTGGAAACCATCGACTTTATGACCGCCCACTGGGCCCACCTGCCGTACGACTTCCTGGGTCGCGTATCCAACCGCATCATCAACGAAGTGAACGGCATCTCCCGCGTGGTATACGACATCTCCGGCAAGCCGCCGGCGACCATCGAGTGGGAATGATCCCGTCTTTTAGCCTGAAGGCTGACTGACCTGAAAACCCCGGCCATTGGCCGGGGTTTTTTATTGCCCATTTATCCGCTCATCTATCCGCCCGCTCATCTATCCGCCCGCTCACCTATCCGCCCGCCCCATCCCGATTCGTTATCGCTTGATGCGGGGTCTCGGGAGCAGATACACAACTTCAGAATCATCTGCTGTCATTAATAACTGGAGATGTGCACCGTTTGGTTTTCCTCTCTGCTGCTGGCGGATGGTCGCATCCCCGGCGCTCTGCTTAGCGGATCCTGTGGTTGGGTTAAGTTGTGCTTCCTGCGGGAATGACTACCATCGGCGCCAAAATTCCGCCCGCAGTGAAGAAGAGGCCCGTACAGTGAACTCCCGCCACGCCATCCATGAAGACCTGTTTGCCCTGTCCATCGGCATTCTGACGCTCTCCTTTGCCATCGTGCTGCTCAAGCAGGCCGGGGTACTGGTGGGGGGCGTTGCCGGATTGGCGCTGCTGGTGAGTCAGCTCTCCGGTTGGAGCTTTGGTCTGCTGTTTCTCGGCCTGAGTGCGCCGTTCTACCTGATGGCCTGGTTCCGCATGAGCCGCAGTTTCACCGTCAAAAGCCTGATCACCGTGGCGCTGGTGTCCTGGCTGGCGGAGACGCTGGGCCAGAGCCTGGTTATTCAGGGCCTGACGCCGCTGATGGCGGGCGCCATTGGCGGTGTGCTGTGTGGGGTTGGCCTGCTGGTGCTGTTCCGCCATCAATCCAGTGCGGGCGGCTTTAACGTGCTGGCGCTGTTCTGTCAGGAGCGCTTTGGCTGGCGGGCCGGTTACCTGCTGATGGGACTGGATGCGCTGATCCTGCTGGCCACCGCCTACTTCTACGGTGTGGCCACCGGCCTGGCGTCGGCGCTGTGCATTGTGCTGATGAATCTGGTGCTGGGCTTTAACCACCGGCCCGGGCGCTACATCGCCAAGCCGGAGCTGGCGGCCTCCTGAGCCAATACCGAACACAATAAAAAAGAGGGCCCTGGCCCTCTTTTTTATTGCCCTAACGGAAGGGATCCTGCGGTGTCACCGGCTTCGGGTGGGGCGGCGCATCCCGCTTGCTCAAACAGAAGCGCATGGCGATTCGGCCGCGCTCCTCACACTCCGCCAAGGGGCGTTCACCCCGCTTCTCACACTGGTGCTGAGCGCGTTCCGCCATGGCATGGCAACGCAGGGTAAAGGCGTCGGCAGTGGGGGCCAGTTGCAGGCCGCTGAGGAGCACGATCAGGGAAAGCATAATCACGGCAGTTGGTGAGGATTTCGCCATTGAATGGCATTTTTTCACCAGGGTAAATCCCCGCTTTGCGGAACTGGGAGGTCACTGACGAAAGCCGCTGGAGCGGCAGAAAAGGCCGGTCATTGACCCGGGTGGATCCATTGCGCTGGATCACAAACCATTAACAAGGTCCGAGGGCGACTGGGATGCGTTTTCGGTTTTCCTTCCCTAAAGTTTGCGTGGCGAGCAAGCCCTCGAAGTCAGCGAGAGGGCAGGTGGGCGCCAGGAGCGGAGGGCTGATAGCGGCCCATGTGGTCATGGAGTCTTAAGGGTGGTGTTCATTAAGCCAGGGGGACTGGACGTAGCGTGGGCTTTCAGCCCACGGGAGAATGGCAGCTAGAGATGGGTTTCGTTACTTATATGGCCATCTGCTCACCGGGTCAGGCTTGATCAGCTCCGCCCGAATCCCCTTGTTTTCCGTGGGCCACAGGCCCACGCTACGGTAAACGCCACCACTTCGATTCAGAGTGCGAAACCGGACGTAGCGTGCGCCTGTGGCGCACGAACTGAACTGGCCGTTTTCGGTATCTCCCACTCGCTGCCCGGCAGTGTGCCTGACAGTGTTCCCGGCAACCTGAACAGCCGCCCTCAGCTAAGCCCCCGATTAACTATGCTTGAGCTGAGCCTTTGTTTTAAAACGCCCTCTTCGGTCTCGATGGTGAGGCACTGTGGGTCGGTTCTTTATTCTGCCGGTGTCACTGATCACCACTGGCGCATTGGGCGAGGGGCGGCGCGGCTGGGTCATCCGGGCCGGATGGGGGAACGGCTGGCTGGGAGTGTTCTGGGGCTGCTGGCGACCCCGCTGCCGCTGATACAGGCCGCCGGTATGACAGTGTCAAATGGCTCGTCCAGGGGGAAAGGGAAGGAAGCACCATGAGAGCGGGATTGAGCGAGCAGGAAGCCAGACAACGCCGGGAGCAGTTCGGTCCCAATCAGTTGCCATCGCCCCGGGCGAAGTCCTGGTGGTGGCTGCTGCTCAATCAGTTTCACACCCCCTTTGTTTACGTGCTGCTCGCTGCCGCGCTTATCGCGCTGGTCCTTGCTCAGCAGATCAACGCCATCTTTATATTGGTGGTACTGGGCATCAACGCCCTGATCGGCACCATCCAGGAGTATTCCGCCCAGAAGGCGGCCGGCGCACTGCACAAGATGGTGCCCCGGCGGGCGCGGGTGCGCCGTGACGGGCAGGTCAGGGAGATCGACGCCATCGATCTGGTACCGGGCGACATCGTCCTGCTGACCAGCGGCGACCGGATCAGCGCCGATACCCGCCTGACGGAGGCCACCGGATTGATGGTGGATGAGTCGGTACTGACCGGCGAAGCGCAGACGGTGGCGAAACAAGCCGCCAGCGCCCCGATTGAGGGGCCCCTGACCGAACGCAGCGATTGCGTGTTCGCTGGCACTATGGTGATGCACGGTCGCGGGGAGGGCGTGGTGGAGGCCACCGGAACCCAGAGTGAAATTGGCCAGATCGCCTCGGCAGTCAAGGCTCAGCCAGAGCCCAAGGCGCCGCTGCAGCGCCGCATCGAACGCTTCACCCTGGTGGTGGCCGTCAGCGTCATGGTGGTGATCGCCGTCCTCTTTGTCATTGTGCTGCTGCGTGGCGCCGATCTGGGCTCAATCTTCCTGCTGGGGCTGGCTCTGGCGGTCTCGGCGATCCCCGAGGGGTTGCCCGCCGCCATCACCGTTGCTCTGGCCATCGGCATGCGCCGTATGGCCCGGGTCAAAGTGATTGTGCGGCGGCTGGTGGCGGTGGAAGCGCTGGGGTCGTGCACCCTGATCTGCTCCGACAAGACCGGCACCCTGACGGTCAACGAGATGACGGTGCGGCAACTCTGGCTGCCCCGGGGGCAGCGGATCCCCGTCAGTGGGGAGGGGATGGAACGGGCCGGACGCATTGAAGCCCTGGCGGCGCAGGTCCCGGAGATGGAAGCGCTGGTTCACGCCGGACAGGTGTGCAATGAGGCCTCGGTGGTTGCGGTGCAGGGGCAATGGCGCGGCGAGGGGGATGGCGTGGATGTTGCCCTGCTGGTCTTGGCGGGCAAGGCGGGCTTCGCGCCTGACCAGGCGCAGCCCGGCGATGAGATTGACCGCGTGCCCTACGAACCGGAGCTGGCCTACGCCGCCGTGGCCGTTCAGGAGGGGGAGCAGAAGCGGGTCTATTTCAAGGGCGCGTTTGAACGGATCCTGCCGCTGTGTGATCAGGCGATGGGCAGTGACTGGGAGCCCGAGCGGTTCCAGCAGCAGCTGGCGGAGCTGGCAGGGCTGGGCTACCGCGTTCTGGCACTGGCGGATGGCCCGTGGCAGGGCAAGATGAATCCCGCGGAGCCCCCATCGGGACTGCGTTTCCTCGGTGCTGTGGCGATGGTGGATCCCCTGCGTTCCGATGCGGTGGAGGCGGTGGCCCGCTGCCGGGCCGCCCAGATTGAGGTGGCGATGATCACCGGCGACCATCCGGATACGGCGCTGGCGCTCAGCGTGGAGCTGGGGCTTTGCCAGCCTCGTGACCCCGTCGTCACAGGGCAGGATCTGGTCGCCGCCCAAAAACAGGGCGCCAGCGCACTGCGGGAAACCATCATGGGCAGCCGGGTGTTTGCCCGCATCGAGCCGATGCAGAAACTGTTGATCACTCAGGAGTTGATGGCGGCCGGTCACAACGTGGCGATGACAGGGGACGGGGTCAATGATGCGCCGGCACTGCATGCGGCCCATGTGGGCATCGCCATGGGCAAGCGGGGTACGGACGTGGCCCGTGAAAATGCCGACCTGATCCTGACCGATGACCACTTCGCCTCCATCGTCGATGGCGTCCGGGAGGGGCGTGTGGTGTACAGCAACATCCGCAAGGTGATCTACCTGCTGATCGCCACCGGTGCCGCCGAGATCGTGCTGTTTATTCTCAGTGTGCTGGTTGGCCTGCCCCTGCCGCTGTTGCCGCTGCAGATCCTCTGGCTCAACCTCGTCACCAATGGGGTGCAGGATGTGGCGCTGGCGTTTGAACCCGCCGAAGGGGATGAACTGACCCAGCCCCCCCGGCCCCCCAATGAGCGGATTTTTAACCGCCTGATGCTGGAGCGGGTGCTCAGCAGCGCCCTCTACATGGGTGGCGTGGCCTTCGCGGTGTTTGCCTTCGCTCTGTCGCAGGGCGTGGCGGAGGCCGAGGCCAGAAACCTGACCCTGCTGATGATGGTGCTGTTTGAGAACGTCCATGCCCTCAGCAGTCGTTCGGAGCGTCGCTCCTTGCGCCACCAGCCCTTCTTCTCCAACCCGTTACTGCTGCTGGGGATCCTGATCGCCCAGGGCATCCATATCGGGGCGATCGCCTTCCCGCCGCTGGCACAACTGTTGGCGCTGGAGCCGGTCACGCTCGAGCAGTGGGGCACCCTTCTGGCCCTGGCGCTGACGCTGTTTATTGTGGATGAGGGCCACAAATGGTGGCACAACCTCCGCCAGACGGACAAAGCGGATGCCCGGACAGCAGAGCGGGGCGCTTAACCGGGCTCTGTGCATCGGGCAAACCGCTTACGGCAACAGGCTGTTCAATTGAGGATAAGCGGGACGTCTCAGGATTTGCCAAACAGCTTACTCACCATCCCCAGAATGCCCTCGGCGCCGCCGGCCAGTTCCAGCAGATTGCCGCCGCTGCTGGCGCTGTCGAGCATGGCGGGGATGGCCTGAGTCAGGCCGTTTTCGGCGTCGGCCTGGTCCATTCCCAGTTGGTTGGCGAACCCGCTGAGTTTGTCCTGGCCAAACACCTGGCCCAGTTGGTCGGTAGAGATGGGGGCGTTCTCGCCATCCCCCAACCAGCTTTGCGCCAGATCCATCAGGCCGGCGCCATTGAGGCTTTCGAGAATGGCGCCCAGATCAATACCGCTGCCGTCGGCGTTACCTCCGAGCAAGCCGGCGAGGGCCGAAACGATATCATCCTGTGCGAGATTGCCGGCGTTGGCGCCGCTTTGCGAGAACAGGCGGGCGCCCATTTGAAGCAGTTGTGCGATGTCCATAGGGAGTCTCCTAACGTCGGACCGCCTTCAAGACTAGTTCAGCGCCTGCGGTTTTGTCGGGCAATAAAAAAGGGCACCGAAGTGCCCTTGAGGGGTTGGGGTCAGGAAATCAGAACGCCAACTTGGCCTGGCCGTAGACAAAGCGGCCGTAGGGGTTATCCAGATCGGAGATACCACCGGTGTCGTTGGAGCCATCCACCGGACGGTCCTTATCGAACAGGTTGTCCGCGCCCACGGTCAGGGTCAGGTTGTTGAAGCCAATGTAGTTGACCCGCAGGTTGAAGGTGGTCATGGAAGGCACCTCATCCTGGAAGCCAAAGTATTGGCCGTAGTAGTCGTCGTAGCGACCGCGGTAAACGATGCTCATGGAGGAGGCCCAGTCACCGTAATCCCAGCTGATCTGCGAAGTGTTACGGACGCGAGGCTGCTGCCAGGTACCCGCCCACTCTTCGCCCTCTACCTCATAGCTGTCGAGGTAGTAGGTGCTGTTGTTGAGTGACAGTTCACCCCACTGGCCGAGGCCGAGGATGTAGTTCAGGCCCATGTTGTAGCCGGTAACGGTACGGGAGCCGAGGTTGGTGGAGAAGGTGTGGATCTCCAGAATTTCACCCGGGAACCCGCCCTCTGCCGGGCCACGGATCACGGCGGTGCCTTCCGGCAGTTTGCCAGCTTCTTCCAGACGCAGGATCTCGGTGGCGCTCAGCTTCTCGATGCGGTCTTTGTGTTCGATGTTGAAGTAGTCGACGGTCATGCTCAGACCTTCAACCCAGCCAATGCTGTCAAAGTCCAACACGATACCGGCGTTGTACGAGGTGGAGGTTTCCGGATCCAGGTCCGGGTTACCGCCGCTGACCAGGCGAGTCTGCACGCTACCACAGTCTTTCGGGCTGTTGGGGAAGCTGTCGTCGTCCGGGTTACAACGCTGCGGGTCGGTGACGCGGGTGAAACCGGTGCTGGCACCATCCAACTCATACAGGTTGGGGGCACGGAAACCTTCGGAGTAGGAACCGCGCACCATCACACCCGGAGTCGGGGTGTAGCTCATCGCCACTTTCGGGGTGGTTTTGGTGCCGAAGTCGGAGTAGTCCTCAAAGCGACCCGCCACCTGCATGTCCCAGTAACCGAAGTCGTTGTCCATCAGCGGAATGGCGAACTCCACATAGGCGGAGAACTGGTCACGTTCGCCGGCCGCATCGGAGCCACCAGTGCCCACCAGGTCACCGGACTTGAGGTTGTCACTGGAGATGTCTTCCAGCTTCTCTTCGCGGTATTCGATACCGGCAGCCATGCCCACATAACCGGCCCACATCTCAAACAGCTCGCTGTTGGAGATGGTGAAGTCGGCGCTCCAGGTGGTGTAGGTGGATTCCTGGAAGGTGGTGGCGCGCAGGTAGTCGGCCATGTCGGCGGAGATCACGTCGAGCGGGTTCAGCCACTCCTTCACGCCATCACCGTTCAGGTCGACGCCTTCATTCAGGGCCTCGGTGGCGCGGGAAGCGGACACCATGTTGTTTGAACGGTTCAGGGTGTAGGACTTGTTGAATACCACGCCGGTGGAGTAGGTCCAGTCGGTGAACAGGTAGCCGTCCAGGCCCACCAGAACGCGGTAGCTGTTGCTTTCTTCGTGGGTGGTACGCGGGCCAACCTCTTCAAAGCGGCGGCGGAAGGTGACTTCGCTGCCATCCCAGGCTACGCCATTGGACAGGATGCCGTCGCCGGATTGCAGCTGGTCGTAAATGGGGTTGTTCAGGTCGATGGTGACGCCATCGCTGTCGGCAAACCACGGGGCCGGGGCGGATTGGTAGCTGCTCTCGGAGTTGGACAGCAGGGTTTCCACCTTGAAGATGTGGTCGGCGTTCAGTTCATGGGTCAGGTTGGCCATCAGGCCCCAGCGCTCGATCTCAGGCAGGACGCTGTTAACCGGCATGTAGTCATAGCTGCAGCTGCCGTTGCCATTGTCCTGAGGGCAGCGGTCAGAGGTGGCAGCCAGGCCCTTCCAGTCTTCAGGCGCATCTTTGGGAGGCTGTACCCATACGGTACCGGCCGGGGTGGCGGAGCTGGAGAAGTCGAACAGGCCGTTATCGGCGCTCAGGCCAAGGTCGGAGCCGAGGATGCCGTCCCGCTTATATTGGGACACCATCATGGTCAGGCTGGTTTTGTCGTTGGCGACACCGGCAAACACACTGTTTTCGATCTCCTCCATATTGGAGCCGTCGGTGGTTTGGCCGTAACGGGTGCTCAGCTCAACCCCTTCGTAGTCCTTGCGGAGAATGATGTTGACCACGCCCGCGATCGCGTCGGAACCGTAGATGGCGGAAGCGCCATCGCGGAGAATTTCCACGCGCTCAACGGCGGCCAGCGGAATGGTGTCGATGTTAACGAACATCTCCGCGGTGCCGGTCATGGTCGGGCGGCCATGGGGGGCCATACGGCGGCCATTCAGCAGGGTCAGGGTACTGCCCACGCCCAGGCCATTGAGGTCAACGCCGGACGCCGCGCCCGCAAAACCGTTGGTTTGGCGAACATCCTGGGTGGATTGGTTGGCCGGAACCTGCTTCAGCAGGTCAGCGATGTTCGAGACACCGGATTTTTCAATAAAGCTTCGGTCGAGGATCTCAACCGGAGAGGCTGATTCCACATCGGTGCGTGAAATGCGCGAACCCGTTACTTCAATGCGCTCTACGTCGTCTTTAACCGCAGGGGCTTCCTCTGCCACTGCAGTGCCGGCACTCACCCAGGCCAGTGAGCCCAAAGTGGTTGCGAGTAATCCTTGGCGTACTGCTTTGGATACCGATGATTCCATAGCCATCATTAACTCCCTAAGCGCCGCCGGATGGAGTGGCGGGCGCGTGTGATTATTTTTATCCCAGGAGCAACACATATTGCTCACATCGTGATACTTCAATTAATGACAATTTATGTCAACTAAGTGATTGTTTTTATGGGTTTAAATTAGTGAAAAGAATGTTAATAAAAGGTTCTTCGAAAGGGGTTCGGGATGGGTAATTAGGAAAAAATAGGCGTTTGGGGCGGGCGGGCTGTTAACATTCAGTTCAGGAAAAATTGGAATCAATTTTTTGTATGACATCAAAAAGCTGGAGTGAATACAGCTTGGCAACATTTGATGCTTGTGGCAGGGGTGAAGAATTGACCGGCGGCGCAAATGTAACGGATGTTTCCAGAGTGAGAAGCGGGATTCGTGGCGCCGCGTTGGCCGGAGCGATCAGGCTGGTTGCAGTGCGTCCCACACCAGCGCGCGACTGTGGCGATGCACCAGGGCAGCCATGGCTTCAGCGCTGCCGCAGGCCTGGCCCTGGCGCCAGTGGCTGAGGTGGGTTTGGTATAAGCCGGCCAGCGAGAGGGCGATGGCCCGAGGGGGAACCGCCCAGACCTGACCGGGGAAAGCCAACTCCAGGCGTTCGCTCAGGTGGCGGATCAGAGCCTGCTCAATCTGTTTCAGCGCGGGCTCGCCGTCGGCCCCAAGCGTGTCACTGAAGGAGCGGTGCATGGCACGCTGGCCCTCAAACCGGGCAAACATCGCCACCAGAGAGGCGGGCGGCTCTGGCCGTTGCCAGTCTTCCGGGCTGTTGAGCTCGCACAGCAGGGTGGCAAAACGGCGCTGGTGCAGAAAGGTGAGGATGCCCAGCTTGGCGCTGAAGTGCCGATAGAAGGTGCTGCGGCTGACCTGGGCGGTGTCGATCAGGTCGGCAATGGTGATCTGGCGATACTCCCGGTCGCGCAACAGTTGGGTAAAGGCACGGAGGATCCGGGTTTGGCTGTTCATATCAGGCTCGGGCAGGGGCGATACCCGTTAGTCAGACCCACCCTGCGGGGGTTCCTCCCGCGTTGGCAAAGTGCCTGAAAGATCACAAAAGTGAGCGCAGGCCGCCACAATGAGACAGATCCTGGGTTTTGTTTCTCTGTTTGCTTCCCCGCCTTTTCTTACCCTTGTGCCATCGCCACCGAGTGCGGTGGATTTTGAGGGATCATCATGAGCATCACTGAATGGCTGGCCATGGGGCTGGCTCTGGTTCTGGGTGGCTGGGCACTGCTCAGTGGCCCCCGTCGATTTGGCCTTGGTCTGACTGCGGCGCTGGCGTTGTTGGCCTGGGGACTGGCGTTAACTCCGCTGCTCTGGTTGGGGCTGGCGGCCGTTGCCGCGGTGCTGGCATTGGCCCTGGTATGGCCGGACAAACGGCCCTTTGTCTGGCTGACCAGTGCGCCCCATAAAGCCCGCCAGTGGAACCGTTGGCGCGACGTCACCCAATGGTTGTTGGTGGCGGCGATGGCGGCGGCCGGGGTGCAGTATGCGCTGCACGTGTGGCAGCTGGACAGTGGTGCGCCCACCATAGCCCGGCCCGATGTGGTGGACGCGTTTTTGCCGATTGCGGCACTTATCCAGCTTAAGGGGCTGCTGGAACTGGGCCTGTGGGATACCCATCACCCGGCCGGTCTGGTGATGCTGCTGGCGGCTTTGGGACTCAGCCTGACCGTCAAGCGGGCCTTCTGTGGCTGGGCTTGTCCCATCGGTTGGTTAGGGGAGCGCGGCTACCAGCTGCGCCGTCGCCTATTGCCGGTCAACTGGCGGGAGCGACTGGCGGCGCTGCCGAACTGGCTGAACCGCAGCGTCAGTGTGCTGGCTTTGATGCTGGACTGGGCGCTGCGACTGGTGAAGTACGGCATTCTGGCCTGGCTGGTGAACCTGTTGCTCAGTGGCATGCCGGCCATGATGGTCGCGCGTTACCTGCAGGGCCTGTATCACCAGGCGGCGGATCTGAAGATGTGGGCGCTGTTTACCCAGCCTTCAGCGGGCATGCTGGTGGGGTTGGGCGTGGTCGTGGCGCTGGCGCTGGTGCGACGCAACGGTGTGTGTCGTTATCTCTGTCCCTATGGCGCCCTGATGGCCATTGCCGGGGCGTTCAGCCCCTACAAAATTCGCCGGGACACGGCCCTGTGTCTGCGGGACGCCAAAGGGATGAACTGCGACAAGTGCCACCGGGCCTGCCCGTCCCGTATCCATGTGGAAGTGGTGGGCACCGTGCACAGTGATGAGTGCCACAGCTGTCAGCGTTGCGTGGCCGCCTGTCCGGTCAAGGGCGCGGTCAGTCTCAGTGCGCCGGGCCGTCGCTGGCCAATGACCCCCCGGGCCATGGTGCTGGTACTGATAGGCTTTCTGTTTGTATTGCCGTTGTTCTTTTACGCCGCCGGAATGTGGGGCAGTGACACCTCGCCAATGATGCGTGCCATGTTGTGGCAACGGCTGGAAAACCTGCCGCTGTTTTAAGGACACTCCGGAAAGAAAACGCCTTCAGATGAAGGCGTTTTTTATTTATGGGCGAGTTAATGCTTTTGAATTGTCTATACCATTAGTGCATGGGGTGTGTGGGTGTATTGATGTATTGGTACAAAAGTGCGGGCTTGTTTTTGCGCTTGGTTTTTTGGCTTGTTTTTTGTGAAAAACAAGTGTGTATTTCAGTCGTTCCTCTCTTCTTCGTTGATTTCAACTGTGCATTTGCGGGATTTTCGCGATAAATCGCTTTCGGCAAATATTGCGATCCAATCGGATTACTCTTCGGAAATATTATGCCAATCAGATGCCTGGGTCTGATTTTATCTGGCTTTAAGCATGGCGCCGCCTCTCGCTGGTGCAATATTAAGTGCCTGAAAGTAAAGGCTTAAGTCTTCGTTTTGGCTGGGCCGTCCCCCTTTGTCTCTGCGCCCGACTTTATCTTCCCATTGAATGGTTCTTGCCCGTAAATATGTGCCGTTCCTGCATCTATGTTTTTTTGGGAGAGACGTTCGCCGTCATAAAAATGTCATGATTAATATATCTTTATGTTTTATTGGGGAAATATTTAGAATTCCAAAAAATGCAATTTACCGATATGCATAATGAATATGAACATCGATCAAATAATGCATTGGATAAATTTTGCGGGTGTGCAACAGAATGAAATCGAAGCGGTAAATCCGCCATTCATCGTTGCCTCACTTTGGCCTGGATTTATGGAGCAACGATACGACTAAGAGCAGGGAGCTGTCCGAGAGCAGCTAAGGGAAATAAGTTGAAAATAAAACATCTGACCATCGCCACCTCGGCGGCACTTTATGCCGCTGGAGTGTTGGCATCGGGGCAAGCTGCCCCTCACCCCTCCGGTGGTATCACGGTGGATCCCTTCAACCTTACGGCTGAGCAATACGCCGAGATTCAGGATCATCAGCAACGCTTGCAGAATCGCCCCGGGCTGACCAGTGGCCCCAACCAGCACATTGGCAATAACGCCAAGGTGCCCTTCGTTTACGAAGATGGGCTGACCGGTGAGCACACCTACATCATTCAACTGGATGAGCAGCCCCTGGCGACCTACCAGGGCGGCATCCCCGGCCTGAACGCCACGGCACCGGGCAGCGCGCCCTCCGTATTCGGTCAGAGCAGCAAGCTGAATATTCACAGCGGCGACAGCCGCAACTACCTGCAGTACCTGAGCAGCCGACAGGCTGAGGTGCACCGTGCCATCACCGGTACGCTGAGAACCCATCAGCCGGTCAAGCAGTCGTTCCAGTACGCCTTCAACGGCATGAGCATGAGCCTGACTCAACAGCAGGCAGCGCAGGTGGCCAGAATGGCGGGCGTACGCGCAGTGACCCGCTCCACCATTCTGGAGCTGCACACCGATGTGGGTCCGCAGCACATCGGCGCGGATAAGATCTGGAGCGGCGATGCCACCGCCGGCAGCGGATTTACCGGTAAAGGCGTCATCGTTGGCATTCTGGATACCGGCATCAATAGCTCGCACCCGTCATTCGCGGCGATGGGCGACGACGGTGTCGCGATTGAAAACCCCTGGGGCACCGGCAATTACGTCGGCGATTGCGCCGAAGCGGAGTTTGCCAGCCTGTGTAACGACAAGCTGATTGGGGTGCGTTCCTACTCCATCATCACCGACACCTATGGCGACCCGGCGTTCCGCAACCTGCACCCGCTGGCGCCCTGGGAGATGGTGCGCCCGGCCAATGGCGAAGACTACAACGGCCACGGCTCTCACACTGCCTCAACGGCGGCAGGCAACATCCTGTTTGATGTGCCTTACCAGATGTCCGAAGCGGGGTACGGCGAAACCATTACCGGCCGGGACACCGACCTGGTGTTCCCCCGGGTTTCCGGTGTTGCCCCCCACGCCAACCTCATCTCCTACCAGGTGTGCTGGGCCGGTGGTGGCGCGGCGCCCTATAGCGGTTGCCCGGAAGAGGTGACACTGATGGCCGTGGAGCATGCGATCCAGGACGGTGTGGATGTGATCAACTACTCCGTCGGTGGCGCGGAGCGTCTGCCCTGGGCCTCCCCCACCGAGCTGGCCTTCCTCGCCGCCCGGGAAGCGGGGATCTCTGTGGCCACCTCGGCCGGTAATGCCGGACACGCCTGGATGGATCATGTCTCTCCTTGGCTGACCTCCGTGGCTGCCACGACGCACGGTCGGGTGCTGGATGCGGGTGAGAAGCGCATCGAGAACTTCGAAGGCGGCGAGAGCAACCCCGCCAGTTGGGGCATGAGTGCCGCCAGTCTCACCGGCCCCTACACCGGCCCGGTGGTCTCCGCGGCCGATTATGGCGATGGCAACTGTGACAGCGAGTTCGCGGCGGGCACCTTTGCCGTACTGCCGGACGGTACGCCGCTGGCGGAAGCCCCCATCGTGGTGTGTGGCCGCAGCGACCAGCCCCGTATCGCCAAGTCCGACAACGTCAAAGCCGGCGGTGCTGGCGGGATGATTCTCTACAACACGCAACCGGACTGGGATTACGGCGACTCCCGTTATCAGAAGGTGAGTGACTACTACTCCCTGCCTTCCGCGCACATCGGCAACTATGACGGCGGCAAGATCCTCGACTGGCTGGCCACCGGCACCGGTCATCGTGCGTCACTGACCGACGGCTCGCTCTATACCGACGAGCGCCCGGCCGACCAGCTGGCGCTGTTCTCCTCGCGCGGTCCCAGCACCACCAACCCCAATGTGATGGCGCCGAGTGTTGCAGCACCGGGTGTGGACGTGTTTGCCGCTTACGCCAATGACCGCATCCTCACCCTGGAAGGGTTTGGCATGAACTGGTCGATGATCAGCGGCACCTCGATGGCATCGCCCCATGTTGCCGGTGCCATGGCACTGATCAAGGCCGTTCGCCCGGATTGGACGCCCGCCCAGATCCAGTCGGCACTGACCACCACTGCCTCCAAGGTGGCGGTCGAGGTGGATGACTACGGCAATACCGGTCCGGTGGGCTTTGATGACGCCGGTGCCGGGGTGATCAACGTCGATCTGGCGGTCAATGCCACCCTGATTCAGGATGAAACCGTGGCCAACTACCACGCCGCCAACCCGCTGAGTGGAGGGGATGTCCGTACTCTCAACACCCCCTATCTGGTGGATCGGGACTGCAAGGGCAGCTGCTCCTGGTTCCGGACCTTTACCGCCACCGAAAGCGGCAGCTGGAACGTTTCTGCCGAGGAGGTGGATTACGTCGGCGCGTCGCTGATGAACCTTGAGGTAACGCCGAGCCAGTTCTCACTGGAAGCGGGCCAAACCCAGCGGGTGATGGTGACCGCCACCCTGCCGGACGTGGATTTCCAGAGCGATTCGCCCATTGGCCCGGGCAACTCTGCCGGCGCCACCTTCTACGGCAAACTGGTGCTGGCGCCGGCTGACACTGCCAAGCCGGTACAGACCCTGCCGGTGATCGCCGCCTACGACCGTGCCGCGTTGCCGGTTATCGTTCAGGCCGATGTGGGCCGGGACCAGGGCAACCTGCTGACGCCGAGCGTGATTTTACCGCCCTCCGGCGCCATCGACGCCAATGTCTACGGCATGGTGGCGGGCGAAACCAAAGAGTACGCGCTGCGGATGAACACCCTGTGGCCCTGGGACATCGTCGATGCCCTGCCCAGTGAGGAGAGCCAGATCGGTTACCGCATGTTCACCGTACCGACCGGCACCAAGCGTCTGGTGGTGGAGATCGCCGAAGAGGACGACTGGGCTCGCTTTGGCAGCCGCATCGACCTCGGTAAAGATGTGAACGGCGACAGCCTGATCAACTGGGGCGAAGAGACGATCTGCGTCTCCGATTGGCGTCTGGCCGACTACTGCGCCATCAACAATCCCGAGCCAGGGGTGTACTGGTACATGGTCTCCAACGTGAAGTTTGGTACCGGCTGGTGGGACCCCTACGATGAAGCGCACCGTATCGTCACCAATGTGGTAATGATTGGTGATCAGGTCACTGACCGACTCACCCTCAGCGCCACCGACAGCGATGGTGTCAGCGCCCAGCAACTGCAGTTGAATTGGGATGTGGCAGGCGTTGGCGAAGGGGAAACGCTGCACGCGGTGGTGGAGCTGGGCACCGACAGCCTCAACCCCGGCGACATCGGTATGATGCCGGTACGTCTGCAGCGCGCTGAACAGGATGTCCAGTTCACCGCCAGCCACGATGGCGCCCGAGTGGGCGACGTGGTGGAGTTTGACGTGGTGCAGCAGGCCAACCTGTTTGGCAGCGAGCGCAACATCACCCTGAGCGTCGAACTGCCCAGTGGCCTCACCCTGATTGAGGAGAGCCTCCGGGGCAACGAGTTTGCCACCCCGCTGATTGGCGTGGATGGTAACCGCGTGGTCCTGCAGGGCACCCAGGTCTCCTCTAAGGATGCGCCGCGCACCTACGAGTACAGCACCAATCTGGATGACCCCATGTGTCGCCTGCCGTTCAGCAACTATCCGCAGTTTGTGGATCTGCCCGGCATCGGCGTGGGTCAGCTGCCGGCCTTCAGCAACGAGTGGGACCAGCTGTTCGAAATTCCGGACTTCGTGGGTGCGGACACCTACTTCCCCCACATCCCGCTGTACGGCGTCCAGGCCAAAGACACCACCAACATCGTCACCATTGAGGGGGACGGCCTGATGCGCTTTGACGCTCATGCGCTGTTGCACCTGCCGGGCTACTCCCTGGCCAGCGATGGGGCCCGTGACCTGATGGTGGCGCCTTACTGGCGGGCCAACGCGGTCTCCATCAATGAGTCCGGTGTTGATCTGGACACCTTCCAGCCCTACGAGTACGGCGTCTACGCCGCTTCCCTCAACGGCGGTGCCTATATGGCCACCCAGTGGAAGCGGATGTACCACGCGGAATCCAGTGGCGGGCCCTGGGGCGGACTGGTTGTCGATAAGGACACCCACTTCGACTTTATGACCCTGGCCTCCAGCAGCATCGATTTTACTCCGGGCGTGTATGAGCTGTTCTTCTCCTACGCCGAGATGGACAGCAACCTGGGTGAGCACACCGTCGGCCTTAAAGGGTACGAAGGGGTGCGGGGCTTCTGGTACCCGGTCAACGGTTATCACTATGACGATTACGCCATCAATGAGCCGGAGAAGCTGGGCAGCAACCTGCTGGTGTGTGCCAACTACCAGGGTCCGGAAAGCACCCGGGCGGTGGTCCGCTTTGCCGCACTGGTGACCCCGGAGGCGGTGGCCAGCAGCCTGCCGGTAACCCTTACCGCAGAGGCCGACGGTGGCAACACCGTAACCCGCACCCACAGCCTGGCGGTGGGTGGCAACATCACCGTGTTTGGCCTGGCCGATCAGGAGATGGAGGAGAACACCACGTTGTCCGGTCTGACCGTGGACTACGTACACAGCGGTAATCGCGCTGTGGCCCTTATGGTGGAAGGTGAGAACGTGAATGCTGAAATTGATGGCATGAGCTTCAGCCTGACACCAACCGAGCATTGGCACGGGACTTCCCTGGTCACCGTGACAGTGTACGACGCGGCCAACCCGCAGGACGCAGCCAGCACCCAGTTTGCGCTGACTGTGAACTCTGATGGTGTTGAACCGCCTCAAGAAGCACCCGGCGACAGTGGAAGCAGCAGCGGCAGTATGAGCTGGTTCCTTTTGATGCTGTTGCCATTTGCGTGGCGTCGTTACCGCGCATAACACTGACATAGCGCCCTTCGGGGCGCTATTTTTTTGCGGCTTTCCGTTGATGGCGTGCGCCCGGTGCACTGCGAACACCGGCGGCTATGCTGTAGGGGCGAAATTGGACAATGGGGGCGAATGATGGGCAATCCAGTAGGGTGGTTTGAGATCTATGTGTCGGACATTCAGCGGGGCGTGGCGTTTTACCAGGCCCTGTTTGATGTTGAGCTGTTTGAACTGAATCCCGGTGCCGATGGCGGGCCGGTGATGTGGGCGTTTCCCTGGCAGGACAATGCCCCGGGGGCACCGGGCGCGATATGCCAGATGGAGGGGGTGAGCCCCGGAGGCAACAGCACCATCGTCTACTTTGGCTGTGACGACTGCCAGATTCAGCAGGACAGGGTGGCGGGGGCCGGTGGCCAGGTGCTGCGGCCGAAGATGAGCATCGGCGAGTATGGTTTTATCACCATCGCGGCGGATCCCGACGGCAATATGATTGGCCTGCACTCGATGAAGTGAGGGGCCCTGAAAAGGGTGAGCCCCCGACAGTATCCCTGCTGCCGGGGGCTCGATTCGTTTTTATTTTTCGTAGGGCACAGTGGTGCCGCCGTAGCGGTCCGCTGTTAGTGGAACTCGATACCGTGTTCCAGGGATTTGAGGCGCGCCAGAGAGAGAATGGGCAGAGCGAGTTGCTCGGCGATGCCGCGGCCCTCCTGGAACGATTTTTCAATCACGATGCCCAGGCCAGCCAGTTCGGCACCGGCCTGTTCACAGACACTCTTCATGCCCAGCAGGGCCTGGCCGTGGGCCAGGAAGTCATCCACAAACAGCACCTTCTCACCGGCAGTGATGTGGCGCTTGTCGCAGGTGAGGGTGTACTGAGTGTTCTTGGTAAAGCTTTTCACCTCGGCGGTGTAAAGCTCGGCATTGTCGAGAATGCTGGCGGCTTTCTTACACACCACCAACGGCTTGTTCAGAGCCAGTGCGGTGAGGGTGCCGATGGCGATGCCACCGGCTTCAATGGTGACCACCTTATCGATGTTGGCATCACGGAACTGCTCGGCGATGGCGTTGGCACACCAGTTCAGCAACACCGCGTCCACCTGCTTGGTCAGGAAGGCGCTGGCGTCCAGAGCGGCGGCGCTCTTAACCACGCCCTGTTCCAAAATCCGCTGTTGTAATGGGTTCATCTTAGGTCTCACAAAGGTTGTGTCAGAGCATCACCAGGTAGGCGACGAAGATCAGCGACAGGGCGTAGATGATGGGGTGCACCTCACGCGCCTTGCCAGCCACCACCATGGCGAAGGCGTAGCTGATAAAGCCCATCGCCATACCGTTGGCCGGGGAGAAGCTCAGAATGGTGAACATGATAGTGAAGAAGGCGGCGATGCGAGACGCTTTGTGCTCCCACTGGATCTGGCCCAGGCGGCCCACCATATAGATGCCGACCACGATCATCGCCGGGGCCACGATGGCGGTGGAGAACAGCGAGAACACCGGGTACAGGAACAGCGACAGCAGGAACAGTACCGCCACCATCACCGCAGCCAGACCGGTTTTGGCACCCTGGGCGGACGCGATACCGGACTCGGAGAAGGAGGTGATGGAGGTGGTGCCCAGCACGGAACCGGCGATGGTGCCGCTGGCGTCAGCCACCAGGGCGGAACGGGCGTTTGGCACCTTGCCGTCTTTATTGATGATGCCGGCATCGCGGCCCACACCCACGATGGTGGAGAGGCCATCGAAGAAATCGACGATAAAGAACACCAGCACGATAAACAGCAGGTCAAACAGCTTGTCGGCGGTCAGGAATTCAAAGTTGAAGATCTGGCCGAAGCTCGGCTCCAGGCTCGGCGGCGCGGAAACCCACTGCTCCGGCAGCGGCGCAAACTGGGTACCCAGTACCGCATCGCACAGCAGGGTCAGCACGATGGAGGTGACAAAGGCGATAAAGGTGGCCAGTTTCACGTCCCGTACCATGCAGCCCAGCGCCACAAACAGGCTGATAAAGGCGATGGCCACCTGGGGCGAGCTGATGTCACCCAGGCCGACCAGTACCACCGGGTTGGCGACGATAATGCCCGCGTTTTTCAGGCCGAGGAAGGCGATAAACAGACCCAGCGACACGGTGATGGCGAGCTTCAGATCCTCCGGAATGGATTCGATCATCTGCTTGCGGATGCGGGTCATGGAGAAGATCAGGTAGACGATGCCGGACAGGAAGATGCCAAACAGGGCTTCGTGCCAGATCAGGGCAACGGAACCGGACAGCAGCATGCCTTTGAAAAAGCCATTCATGCTCATGCCGGGGGCCAGCATCACCGGGTAGTTGCCAAACAGGCCCATGATCAGGGTGGCGAAGGCGGAAGCCAGAGCGGTGGCGGTAAAGACCGCACCCTTGTCCATGCCCTCGATGCTGCCGAGGATGGCCGGGTTCACGGCCAGGATGTAGCTCATCGCCAGGAAGGTGACGAAACCCGCGTACAGTTCGGTACCGACGGTGGTGTTGCGCTGGCTGAGCTTAAAGGTCGAGTCCAGCAGGGTCGAGCTTCCCGCTCGATTGAGGATGGAGGTGATCGCCACAGAATTTGCCTTTCGGTTTTAATGTTTTCAGGGCAATTTACCGGCGGTATCACTGGAACCACCCGGCGCAGAGCGCCGGATGGGGGTTGGACTGTAGTCACAAGATTCGGTCTTGTGGTAGAGACTTCTGGACCAGATTTCCAGAGATATACAGCGCCATAAATTGTTGGGCGCGCATTCTACCTGTGGCGCAGCCCAACGCAAGCAGGAAAGAGAAAAATGGGCGCTAGGTTAGGTTTTTACCAACTGTCCGCTGGCCCGGTGGCGATCCCTGACCGACCACTGAAACTGTCGCTTCTCACTCTCATCCTGCCATTGAACCGCCCCTTTTCGCTTGCCTTTGCTGGTCAGTTGCAGCTGGCCGTGGTCATCCCACTCCAGATACCCCAGCCGGGCCAGCATCGCCAGCAAGGCACGGGGATGCAGTGACAATCGGGCGGCAAACTCTTCGGTGCTGAGGCGCTCAATAACCCGCGGATCGATGGCAGGGCGGGGCGCGGTGGTGGGGTCGGGTGTGCTGTCCGCTAACGACGTGCCGGATTGCGCGGTTTCCGTCGCCAGCGGCAGGGTTTTCAGCAGCGCCGCCTGCAGCGGTTCCTGCGGGTAGTGGCGCTGGGCCGGGAAGTGCAGCAGTGGCAGGCCGGTGGCCTCACAGGCGGTGGCAATCAGCGCATCGCGGGTACGCTGGCCCTTATGGTTTTGGTCCAGGGTGATGGCGGCCCGGATGGTCAGGCTTTTGGCGTCACACAGGACGAAGTCGAAGGTGGCGTCCTTCAGTTCGGCGTATTGGGCCAGCCAATGTTTGCGCTGCTGGCCGCGTCCCGGCGCCAGAACGTCAGACACCTTAACCCGGGCAAAGGGGCGCAAGGGCAGCGACAGGGTATCCAGCGCGCTCTGCAGCGCCGCCTGGAAGGTGCGCTCCTGATGGCTCAGGCCGGGGCCACGGTCGGTTTCGCGACGTTGTCGCCACCACAGGGCCAGCAGCAGTGCCAGTACCAATATCAACAGGATCAACAGATAACCGATCATTCCCATCGGACAACCACCACGACGTGACGGGGAATGGTAAAGATAGACCGGCATTAGGCGGTTGGCTTTTGCCAGCGTACACTGCGGCCCAGATAACCCTCATAAGGAGCAGAGCAGGATGGAGTTGAGTGCCATTGAACCGGGTCACTATCGACGTCGGGTTAACCAAATTTCACTGGGATTTGTTGCGGCACTGGCGTTGCTGTCCGTGGCCTTTGGCAGCCTGTTGATCGCCCTGTTTGGCCAGGGGCCGGTGGCCTCCGGTGAGAGTACCGGACATTTTCACCTTAACCTGATGGGGGTGGTGCTGGCGTTGGCGCTGTGTTCTGCGGTGCTGGCGGGATTAAAGGACAAGCCGTTTATGGCCGAGGTGATGCTGGTGTGGCAGACCAAGCAGCGCCACAACCGCATCTTCCGCAAGCTGGCGGCGATTCAGGCCGCGGCGGAACGAAAGGAGCCGGAGGCGCTCAGCATCCTGAGTTATTACCACGACAGTCGCATCCAGGTGTATCGGCTGGACAACAACACGCTGACCCTTTCCGAGGTGGTGCGTGAACAGGAGGCGTTGGCTGAGCGCTTGGCCCAGTGGCAGATCAGCCCGCCGCCCTTTGAGACGGCGATGCTGGATCGTTACTAAGCGCGATTAAGCGCCGGAGCTGGGTTTGGCCCCGTCGCCGTGCAGCGACTGGATCATGTCAAACAGACTGTCCCGTTCGTCGTCGCTCAGATGGCCGTGGGGCGTCACGGCCGGACCGGCGTTGTCGGGCAGAAGGGCGCCAAGTCGGGCCGGATCGATGCCGTTGCAGCCACAAACCAGCGGCAGATTGGCTTCGCGGCACAGCCGTCGCAAGACCGGATCGGTACTGAGGGTCACCGCCAGCAGCGGCTGATGGGTGTGGGCGTCGGTCAGCAGGAAATCCAGGGTGCGTTTGCGCGCCCGGTAGCGGTTGGGCAGCAGGGTCGCCAGATGCACCTTGCTGTGCAGCAGTACGGATTCTCCAGTCAGCGCGCGCAGTGTGCGCTCACATTGTTGTTCGGTTGGGCTCAGCAACGGTCGGGCCGGTTCCGAGGGGGTTGCACGTTGCCACCACCATAGGGCGGCGACCAGGATGGAAGCCAGAATCAGCCACTCCACTCGGGTTTCTCCGTGAATTAATCAACCCCACCACTCTACCTGTTGATCCCCCGCGAGAAAACCGTCAGCAGGGGGGTAAGGGCTTGATCCGCTTCACAGCCTCAGCGACCCGGCGGGCATTTTCTGTCCGGCGAGGCATTCTATGCCGCCAAAACCTGAAAAGCGCCCGGAGAGAGGATGCAGACGTTGTTTGGTTTTACTGCCCTATTGGGGTTCTGGTTGCTGGGGGAGGGGCTCAGTCACGCCTTTGACTGGCCGGTGCCGGGCTCGGTGATCGGCTTATTGATGCTGTTTGCGCTGCTGTGTGGCCTGGGGCGGGTGCCTGTCGCCATCGCCGAGGCCAGCGATGGCTTATTGCGTTACCTGGCCCTGCTATTTGTCCCGGCGGGGGTGGGTGTGATGGTGTACGGCGACCAGTTGCTGGCGGCCTGGTTGCCCACCACCATTGCGGTGCTGGCGGCGACGATGTTGACGCTGCTGGTCAGCGCCGGTGTGATGGCCGCGACCATGCGCCTGAAGCGAGGCCGGCAATGAGCGCCGTGGTTCTGTCTCATCCCGTGTTCTGCCTGATGCTGACCCTGCTGGTGTTCGCCTGTGGCCAGTGGCTGTTTGAACGCAGCGGCCGTCACCCACTGTTCAACCCCGTGGCGTTCGCCATTCTCACCCTGATCGCCCTGCTGGTGGCGTTGGACATCCCCTACAGCCGTTACTTTGCTGATACCCAGATGATCCACCTGCTGCTCGGCCCGGCGACCGTGGCACTGGCGGTACCACTGTACCGGCAGCGTGAGCACGTACTGCGGCTGTGGCTGCCGATTGGCCTGGCTATCCTGGCTTCGGTGCTGATCAGCTATTTCTCGGCAGTGCAGTTGGGGCGGATGCTGGCGATGCCCAGCGAAGTGGGGCAGTCACTGGCATTGAAGTCGGTGACGGTGCCGGTGGCGATGGGGATCAGTGACCGCATCGAGGCCGTGGTGTCCCTCACCATTGTGTTTGTGGTGATCACCGGCAACCTGGGCAGCATCATCGGCAGCGGCGTGTTGTCCCGGATCGGGGTGCGCGATCCAAAAGTGATGGGTTTGGCACTGGGGGCGACCGCTCATGGCCAGGGGGCAGCCCGGGCATTTCAGCTCCATCCGGAGTCCGGTGCCTTTGCCGGATTGGCAATGGCCCTCACCGCCATTGCTGCGTCATTGGTCATGCCATTGATCCATCAGTGGTTTTCCAGTTGAGAGGCGCGTCAAAATAGCCCCAAATTGCCCATAAGGGAATTCTTGAATTGCCACAAAAACACCCTGAAGAACAAACATTTGCGCGAGATGTGAGCTGGATGTAACCGGGTCGCAACATTGGTGCGACCTTTTGATCTCGCTCAAGTGATGGGCATTCATGCGAGCATTCATTCCAGTCCGGGTGACCGCCGTCACAGAATTGCATGGGTCAGACTGGAAGAATTCTTCCCGCCGATCCCCAGGTGTGGAGTTCCTGCCTGCCGATTGTGCCTCTTAAGGGACGATCTCGCTCCATTCCGATGTGCGGAACGGTAAACGAACATAAAATAAACACGCGAGTGACACTAAAGAGGACAAGGTTGTGACCCTCATTCAAACTCTGGCGACGCTGACGCCGGTGATCTCGGTGCTGGTGTTCCTGGTACTGATGCGGATGCCCGCATCCCGTGCCATGCCCATCTCCGCCGTACTGACCGGCCTGGTGGCTTTCTTCATCTGGGAGATGGAAGGCACCATGCTGATGGCCTCCGTTGTTGAAGGCTTCCTTTCTGCGCTAACCCCGCTTTCCATCATCTTCGGCGCGATTTTCCTGCTGAACACCCTGAAGAACTCCGGTGCCATGGATACCATCCGTGCCGGTTTCACCAACATCAGTGCTGACGCACGGGTGCAGGTGATCATCATCTGCTGGCTGTTCGGTTCCTTTATTGAGGGTTCTGCCGGCTTCGGTACGCCTGCTGCCATCGGTGCCCCGCTGCTGGTGCTGCTGGGTGTGCCGCCGATTGCGGCGGCGGTGGTTGCGCTGATTGCCGACTCCACTTCCGTGTCCTTCGGTGCCATCGGTCTGCCGGTACTGTTCGGTATGGAGCAGGGCCTGATGGAAGGTGGTGTGTCCATGGCTGCGGCTCAGATCGCTGAGCACGGCGGCAGCTTCGCTGACTACGCCCGCTTTATCGCCATGCACATGATCACCATCGACCTGGTGACCGGTACCCTGATCCCGCTGGTGCTGGTGGCGGTACTGACTGGCTTCTTCGGTCGCAACAAGTCCTTCGCCGAAGGTCTGGCGATCTGGAAGTTTGCCCTGTTCGCCGGTCTGGCATTCACCCTCCCGGCCTGGACCATCAACTACATCGCCGGCCCGGAGTTCCCGTCCGTTATCGGTGCGCTGATCGGCATGGCCATCGTGATCCCGGCCGCCAAGAAAGGCTTCCTGCTGCCGAGCGAAGCCTGGCACGATTTTGCTGACAACGAGCCGAAGTCTGACGACGCTCCGGTGGGTCAGCCTCAGTCTGTTGGCGCCGCTGCCACCAAGAATGAGATCTCCCAGATCGCTGCCTGGACCCCCTACCTGGTGATGGCGGCCCTGCTGGTGCTGTCCCGTACTGTGGCCCCGCTCAAATCCTTCCTGCTGAGCTTCAACATCGGCTGGACCGATCTGCTGGGCACCAACCTCAAGGCTGGCTTCCAGACCCTGTATGCGCCGGGCGCCTTCTTTGTGACCGTGTGTATCCTGGGTTACTTCATCTTCAAGATGAAACCGCACGCCTTTAAGCACAGCTTCACCAGCTCCTGTAAATCCATGGTACCCACCATCATCTCCCTCGGTGCTTCTGTACCGATGGTGAAGATCTTCCTGAACTCCGGCACCAACGCCGCGGGTCTGGAATCCATGCCGAACCAGCTGGCTGAACTGCTGGCAGGTTCCATGGGTGCCGTGTGGGCCTGGATGGCGCCGGTCGTGGGCATCTTCGGTGCCTTCCTGTCCGGTTCTGCCACCTTCTCCAACATGATGTTCTCCGGCCTGCAGTATGGCGTGGCGGACAACATCGGCATGAACCACGCGCTGGTACTGGCCCTGCAGGGCATCGGTGCCAACGCCGGTAACATGATGTGTGTAATGAACGTGGTAGCCGCGGCTACCGTTGTAGGCATGGCCGGACGTGAGTCTGAGATCATCCGCAAGACCCTGCCAGTGGCGCTGGGCTACGCGATGATTGCCGGTACCATCGCCTTTATGTGGGGCGGCCTCTGATAGGTCGGTAAGCCAACGACAGCCGGGCGTGATGCCCGGCTTTGTCGTCTTTTGTGAGCAAAAAACCAAAGGAAGATCACATGCTGCAATCCAACATCAGTGTGCTGGCCGACAAATTGGGCCAGATCCTTGACCAGGATCGCGTCTACACCGACAATCTGCGCCGCGTGGCGTGGGGGACTGACGCCTCTTTCTATCAGAAGCGCCCGCAAGTGGTGCTGCACCCGAAAACCGAATCCGAAGTGGCCGCGGCCTTGGCCGAGTGTTACCAGGCCAAAACCCCGGTGACTTTCCGTGCCGCCGGTACCGCTCTGTGTGGCCAGGCCCTGTCTGACTCCGTACTGATGGTGGCCGGTGCCCACTGGACCGACTACGAAGTACTGGAAGACGGCGCGCGCATCAAGCTGCAGCCGGGCGTGATTGGCGCCAAGGTGAACCAGGTGCTGGCCCCGCTGGGCTGGAAGTTTGGCCCTGACCCGGCCACCATCGCCTCTGCCATGGTGGGCGGCATCGTCGCCAACAACGCCTCCGGCATGAACTGTGGTACCCACCAGAACGCCTACCGCCTGATCGACTCTGCCCGCATCGTGCTGGCGGACGGTACGGTACTGGACACCGGCTGTGAGCAGAGCCGCGCCCAGTTTGCCATCAAGCACCCTGAAGTGCTGGAAGGTCTGGCCGAGATCCGCGACACCATCATGGCCGACGAAGCCCTGGTGGCACGCATCAAGCGCAAGTACTCCATTAAGAACGTAACCGGTTTCGGCATGAACTCCTTTGTCGAGTTCAGCGACCCGTTCGACATCATGCTGCACCTGATGGTGGGCTCGGAAGGTACCCTGGGTTTCCTCTCTGAGATCACTATGAAGAGCGTGCCGAAGGCCACCCACAGCGCCTCCGCCATGGTTTACTTCGACAGCCTCAAGGGCGCCTGTGAAGCGATCGTGGAGCTGCGCAAAGACGCGTTCGATGAAACCAACGCCGCTGAGCTGCTGGACAACTTCGCCCTCAAAGCGGTGGCCGCGTCCAAGTACCAGACTCCCGAGTTCCTGGCGGACATCCATAAGGATGTGACCGCCGTGCTGTTCGAAACCTTCGGCATGAGCCAGGAGGAGATCGACGCCAACATCGCCAAGATGGGCGCCATCATGGCCAAGCATGGCCTGTACCGTCCGGTTGAGTTCACTCAGGACACCGCCGAAATCACCAACATGTGGGCGATCCGTAAGGCGGTATTCCCGCTGGCGGGCTCCATGCGCCCGGCGGGCACCTCCTGCGTGATTGAAGACATCGCCTTCCCCATCGAAGTGCTGCCGCAAGCCACCCTGGACCTGCAGGCCCTGTCGTTTGAGCACGGCTACAACGATGCGGTGATCTACGGCCACGCGCTGGAAGGCAACTACCACGTTATCTTCTCCCAGAACTTCGGCACCCAGGAAGAGATCGACCGCTTCGACCGCTTTATGCAGGAGATGGTTGAGCTGGTGGCGGTGAAGTACGACGGCTCCCTGAAAGCCGAGCACGGTACCGGCTTCGGCATGGCCTCCTTCGTTGAGAAGGAGTGGGGCAGCGAGATCTACGGCCTGATGGCCCGGGTTAAGCAGGTGATGGACCCGGCCGGGATCCTCAACCCCGGCGTGATCATCAACGACGACCCGGATTGCCACGCCAAGGGCTTTAAGCCGCTGCCGACCATCCACGACATCGTCGACAAGTGCATCGAGTGTGGTTTCTGTGAAGCCCACTGTGTGGCCCACGGCCTGACCCTGTCGCCGCGTCAGCGTACCGCTGTGGCCCGGGTGATCAAAACCCTGGAAACCACCGGTGCCGAGCCGGAAGTGCTGGCCGACCTCAAGAAGCAGTACCCCTACTTCGCGCTGGACACCTGTGCCGCCGACGGCCTGTGCAAAATGGGCTGCCCGATGGGCATCGACACCGGCAAGTTCGTCAAAGCGATGCGTGCCGAGTACGCCAGCGAAGGCGACCGCAAGATCTCCAACTTCACCGCCGACAAGTTTGGTTCTCTGGAGTCCGTGGCCCGCTTCGCCCTGGGCGCCACTGACCTGACCCGCGCCGTGATTGGCGACGGTGCCATCACCGGCATCACCAAGGGTCTGCGTAAGACCGGCCTGCCGATCCCGCAGTGGTCCGAAGGGATGCCGAAGCGCGGCAAAGCCCTGCCGGAACTGAAAACCGTGGGTGATGTGAAAGCGGTCTACTTCCCGGCCTGTCTGAACCGCATGATGGGCACCTCGCCCAAGCATGAGGATCAGCGCTCCATTCCGGAAACCATCAAGGCGCTGTTTGAGAAAGCGGGTCTGGAGATGGTCAGCGGTCACAAGCCCAAGGGCCTGTGCTGCGGCCAGCCGTGGGAATCCTACGGTCATAACGAGCAGGCCGACCGCAAGTCTGACGAGCTGTCCGACTGGCTGATGCAGGTGTCCAACAACGGCGAATACCCGATCCTGGTGGAAACCACCGCCTGTCTGGAGCGGATGCGTCGTGCCTGTGACAAGCGCCTGAACCTGCTGGGTCCGGAAGAGTTTGCCATGCAGTTCCTGGTGGAGCGTCTCGACATCACCAAGATCGAAGAGAAGATCGCGGTGCACCCGACCTGTACCTGCCGCAAGCTGGGCATCGTCGGTGATCTGGTGGGCCTGGCCGAACTCTGTGCCACCGAAGTGGTGGTACCGGAGAAGGTGGGTTGCTGTGGCATGGCCGGTAACCGGGGCATGAACTACCCCGAGCTGAACGAGCACGGCCTGCGTCACCTCAAAGAGGAGACCAAGGACAAGGGCTGCACCAGCGGTTACTCCGTCTCTGCCACCTGTGAAGTGGGTTTGACCACCCACTCCGGCATTCCTTACAAAAACATCCTCACCCTGCTGGACAAAGCGTCCAAGCCGAAAGCCCGCCACTAAGGGCTGGCAACGGTGAGTAAGGGGCCCTCAGGGGCCCCTTTTTTGATCCGGTTCGAACGACATTATCGCCATGTTAACGACCGCATTGCCGAATTGGCCGGGACAATCTGACCCGATCCATCTCGACAATTCTTATCCTCCGATGTGTATCTTTTCGCCTTGTGTCGATAAAGGGTGATCGCCATCCCATAAATGGACAAAAAAACCACAGCGAATGTTAACGGCGGGTTAGCGATGGGGGTACGCAATTGCAACATTTGGGGCCGGATTGGTCTGACCAAGATAGTGAGAAGCGATCCGGAGGTGATCGAAAGGTTAATGTCGAGGTTGCGGGAAGGTTGCGGCGGGGCTATGCCCGAGGGGTTTTCACAATTTGCTAACCCGCGCCAGAGATGGGGGAAAGGAGTACATTACTTCCCGTGCGCGGGCAAGGACACAGGCTTCTCGCGCGAACTAAGCATTAGCGGAGATAACGATGAAAATCGCCCTGTTCGTACCCTGCCTGGTGAACCATATGGTTCCTCAAGTGGGCATCGCCACCGTGGAGCTTCTGGAGAAGCTGGGCCACGAGGTGATTCTGCCCCACGGCCAAACCTGCTGTGGCCAGCCGATGACCAACTCCGGCTGCTACGAGGACGCCAAGAAGACCACCCTGAAGCTGCTGAACGCCTTTAAAGGCGTGGACTGCGACTACATTGTCTGCCCGGCCGCTTCCTGCCTGGTGGCGGCCAAGGAGAACTTCCACGAGTTCGACTGCAGCCCGGAAGCCACTGCGGTGATTGGCAAGCTCAAAGAGCTGACCGAGTTCCTGCACGACATCCACGGCCTGGAGCGCTTCAACAAGCCCTTCAACCACAAGATCAGCCTGCAGATGTCCTGCCACGGTATCCGCATGCTGGACCTGGCGACCCCGTCTGAGACCAAGGGCAAGAGCTACAACAAGGTGGAAGCCCTGCTGTCCCGCATCGAAGGCATCGACATCGTTTACCCGGACCGCAAAGACGAATGCTGCGGTTTTGGTGGCACCTTCGCCCTGGATGAGGGCGCCGTCTCCGGCAAGATGGGCAAAGACAAGGCCCAGGCGCACGCCGACACCGGCGCTGCCTACGTGGTGGGTTTTGACCCCTCCTGCCTGATGCACCTGGACGGCGTAATCCGCAAGCAGCTGCATCCCATTCAGACTCTGCACATCGCAGAACTGATCAACCAAGCGCTGTAAGGAGACATCCCATGGCACTGATTGGTGAGATTGAGAGCCACGCCAGCGCGGCGGAGAAGTTCAACCGTGACGAAGCGCGGGTGGACTGGCACGACAAGGCGCTGTGGACCCTGCGCCACAAGCGTGACCTGGCCGCCGACAGCATTGGTGGCGACGAATGGGAGCGGGTCAAACAGCTCGGCTCCGAAATCAAGTATCACACCCTGGCGAACCTGGCCAAGTACCTGCAAGAGTTCGAGGCCAACTGCCAGAACAACGGCATCGTGGTGCACTGGGCGAAGGACGGCAAGGAGCACAACGAGATTGTGCACAGCCTGCTGGCCAAGCATCAGGTTAAGAAGCTGGTCAAATCCAAGTCGATGCTGACCGAAGAGTGTCACCTCAACCCCTACCTGATTGAGCGGGGCATCGAGGTGATCGACACCGACCTGGGTGAGCGCATCATCCAGCTCAATGAGCAGCCGCCGAGCCACATCGTGGTGCCGGCCATCCACCTCAAGAAAGAGGAGGTTGGCGAGCTGTTCCACCGCAAGATCGGTTCCGAGAAGGGCGCCTCCTGCCCGACCTACCTGACCAAGCAGGCTCGTTACCATCTGCGTGAACACTTCCTGACCGCCGACGCGGCCCTGACCGGTGTCAACATGGCCATCGCCAGCGAAGGCGCTGTGGTGGTGTGCACCAACGAAGGCAACGCCGACATGGGGGTGAACCTGCCCAAGCTGCAGATCCACTCCATGGGCATCGACAAGATTGTGCCCAACCTGGACGCGGTGGGCGTGCTGACCCGCACCCTGGCCCGCAACGCCACCGGCCAGCCCAGCACCACCTACAACACCATCTACAAAGGCCCGAAAGCGGGCGGCGAGATGCACATTGTGATGGTGGACAACGGCCGCACCGAGCTGTTCAAGGACAAGCTGCTGGCGGAAGCTTACAAGTGCATCCGTTGTGGCGGCTGCCTGAATACCTGTCCGGTCTACCGTCGCTCCAGTGGCTACAGCTACAACGCGCTGATCCCCGGCCCCATCGGCATCGCCGTCTCCGCCGGCAATGACGAGACCCACTCCATGGCCTGGGCCTGCACCCTGTGTGGCTCCTGCACCAAGGTGTGTCCCACCAAGGTGCCGCTGGACCAGATCATCCACCACTGGCGTAAGATCCAGGCCAAAGATGGCCGCTTGCCCTACGGCAAAGGCAGCTACATGCCCTTTGTTGGCAAGTTTATGGGCAGCGAAACCCTGCTCAACGCCGGTATGGGCATGGCCCGTGGTGCGCTGCGCATCCTGCCGGGCTCGCTGATGAAGCCGTTTGGGGGTGCCTGGACCAAGCACCGCGAACTGCCGGAAGCACCGACCACGGGCTCGTTCGAGAGCTGGTTTAAGAAGAATCGGGAGAACAAGTAATGTCCAGCCGTGACCAAATTCTGCAGGCCCTGGGCCAGATCACCCTGCCGGACCAGCCGCTGCCGGTGATCGACGTTGAACCCAACACCGAAGACCTGCCTGGCCAGTACGAGGCCAGCCTGGCCAAAGTCGGCGGCACCCTGGTTCGGGTCACCAGCCTCGACGAGATCCAGACCTACCTGAATGACCGCATGGAAGAGGGCGGCCAGGTGATGAGTCTGGTGGAAGGGCTGACCGGTAACCGTGAGCTGAATGAACAAGCCCACGATCTGCGCGATGTTGACCACACTCTGGTCTCAGCGGAGTTTGCCGTCGCGGAGAACGGCGCGGTGTTCATCAAGGACACCGTGACCGGCCACCGCGTGGCCCCCTACATCACCGAGCATCTGGCTGCGGTGGTGAAGGCAGACGCCATCTACCCGACCATGCATCAGGCCGCACCGGCCATCGACCTGGCGCCCGGCAGCCACGGTGCCTTTATTGCCGGCCCGTCCAAAACCGCCGACATTGAACAGGCGCTGGTGATTGGTGCCCACGGTGCCAGCTCCATGACCGTTTTTCTGCTCAGTTAACAGCGATGCAGACCCATTGCCCGTGCGGGAAACCGCGCGGGCTTTTTTGTGGCTGAACGCCAGCCAATCCGGGGTTGAGCGGAGCACGGGTGAAAGAAAATTTCATTCCACGATAACTGTCAGAAATATAAAGAGTAATATCGTCATTGCGGGTGTTCCCCTGGGTTCCCTACAACAAAAATTGGCGACAATCCCACCGTTTCCAGCCATCGGCTCGTGGCCCTCCCGCCAGTCCTGAAACTCCCTGACAAAATCCCCGCCGGAATTGTGATCCGGATCGCTTCGATCCCCATTCAGTTGCCCCAAAAGGCGGATCTACAATACGCGCAATCGTTTGCGCACACGTTTGCGCTGATGGTTGCGGATGATTTGATGTCGAGGAAACCTATGAAACGCGGCGCGCTACTGAACAGTCACCTGTCCCAGCTGATTAGCCTCTCCGGCCACACCGATGAGCTGACCATCGCCGATGCCGGCCTGCCGATCCCGGACGAATGCCAGCGCATCGACCTGGCCCTGATACGGGGTGTGCCGACGTTTCTCGATACCCTGAACGCCATCGCCGGTGATCTGCAGATTGAGTCAGTGGTACTGGCCGAAGAGATGCAGAGCCACAGCCCAGCCCTGCTGGCGCAATTGACCACTATGCTGGAACAGCTGGGTCAGGCGCAGGGGCAAGCCATTGCCATCGAGTGGGTCAGCCACGAACAGTTCAAGCAGCGCAGCCGCAACAGCCGTGCCGTGGTGCGCACCGGCGAGTGCCAGCCCTACGCCAACATCATTCTGAAAGCGGGAGTGGCGTTCTGATGGAGCCGGTACTGCAACTCGACGGCATCGACAAAGCCTTCCCCGGGGTGAAAGCCCTGGATGGTGCCCGCCTGCACGTCTACCCCGGCCAGGTGATGGGCCTGATGGGAGAGAACGGCGCTGGCAAGTCCACCCTGATGAAGGTGCTCACCGGCATCTACAGCGCTGACGCTGGCCAGCTCCGCTACCAGGGTGAAGCGTGCTGGTTCGATGAGCCCCGCGCCTCCCAGCAGGCGGGCATCAGCATCATCCACCAGGAGCTGAACCTGATTGGTGGCCTCTCCATCGCCGAAAACATCTTTCTGGGTCGCGAACCGATGCGTGCCGGTGCCCGCATCGACTGGCCCAGCCTTTACCGCCAGGCCGATGCGCTGCTGGCCCGTCTGGGTGTAGCCCGCTCCAGCCGTGAGCCGGTATCCCGCCTCTCCATCGGTGAACAACAGATGGTGGAGATCGCCAAGGCGCTGTCGTTCCAGTCCAAAGTGATCGTGATGGACGAGCCTACCGACGCCCTCAGTGACCGGGAAACCGAGACCCTGTTTAAGGTGATCGCCGAACTGAAAGCCGATGGTGTCGGCATCGTTTACATCTCCCACCGGATGCAGGAGATCTTCGCCATCTGCGATCGCATCACCGTCATGCGCGATGGCCAGTTCATTGCCGAACACGGCGCCGACGAGTTGGATGAGGCGCGCCTGATTGAGCTGATGGTGGGGCGTCCGCTGTCCGACCTCTACCCCCGTGTTGAGGTGACCCCCGGTGCTGAGTCACTGGCGGTGGAACGCCTCAGTGGCGCCGGTGTGGAGGACGTCTCCTTTACCCTGCACCAGGGCGAAATCCTAGGCTTCAGTGGCCTGATGGGCGCGGGCCGCAGTGAGCTGATGCGCCTGCTGTGCGGCGATGTCTGGGCCGAGTCCGGTGTCGTTCGCCTCAATGGCGAGGCCCTGACCGTGCGCCATCCGGCCGACGCCATCAAGGCTGGCATCACCTACATCTCCGAAGACCGTAAAGGCGATGGCCTGGTGCTGGGGATGTCAGTCAAAGCCAACATGAGCCTGTCGGCGCTGAACCACTTCAGCCAACTGGGTCGCCTGCAGCACGGCGCTGAAGCCAGCGAGACCGAGCAGTTCCGTCAGCGCTTTAACATCAAGACCCCGACCCTGGACCAGCCCATCGGCAAGCTCTCCGGGGGGAACCAGCAGAAGGCCGCCATCGCCAAGGGCGTGATGGCCCAGCCCAAGGTGCTGATCCTGGATGAGCCGACCCGCGGCGTGGACGTCGGCGCCAAGAAAGAGATTTATGAGCTGATTAACCAGCTCAAGCAGGGCGGCATGAGCATCATCATCGTCTCTTCCGACCTGCCCGAGGTGATGGGCCTGAGCGACCGCATCCTGGTGATGCATCACGGCCGCATCAGCGGTGAGTTCACCGCCAAAACCGCTACCCAATCCCAGTTGCTGGCCGCTGCGCTCGGCAAAACCCAGAACGAGAACCAAGCATGACCTCTCAAGCACAGACCCTGATGCCCAAGCTGCTGGATGGGCTGAAAAACCAAAAAGCCCTGCTGGCCCTGCTGGTGCTGATCGCGGTGGTCTCCACCCTGAACGACCAGTTCTTTACCACCGGCAACTTGATGAACATCCTGCGTCAGACCTCGGTCAACGCCATCATCGCCGTGGGCATGACCCTGGTGATCCTGACCGCCGGCATCGACCTGTCGGTGGGCGCGGTACTGGCCCTGTGTGGCGCCCTCGGCGCCTCCATGGTGGGACTGGAGCTGCCCCTGGCGGTGACGCTGGTGGCCACCTTGCTGTTCGGCCTGTTCCTCGGCAGCCTCAACGGTCTGCTGGTGGCCAAGGGTAAAGTACAGGCGTTTATTGCCACCCTGGTGACCATGACCGCCATCCGCGGCCTGACCATGGTGTACACCGACGGCCGTCCCATCTCCACCGGCTTTACTGACGCCTCTGACGCGTTCGCCTTCCTCGGCACCGGCTACCTGTTTGGTGTGCCGATGCCGGTGTGGCTGATGCTGCTGTGCTTTGTCGGTGCCTGGTTCCTGCTCAACCACACCCGCCTGGGCCGCTACATCTACGCCATCGGCGGTAACGAAGCGGCGGCACGCCTGTCCGGCATCCGGGTGGATCGGGTCAAGGTGGCGGTGTACGGCATCAGCGGCATGATGGCTGCGCTGGCGGGTCTGATCGTGACCTCCCGTCTCTCCTCCGCCCAGCCCACTGCCGGTACCGCCTATGAGCTGGATGCCATCGCTGCGGTGGTGGTGGGTGGCGCCAGCCTGGCCGGTGGCCGTGGCTTTATCTGGGGCACCCTGGTGGGCGCGTTGATCATCGGTTTCCTGAACAACGCCCTGAACCTGCTGGACGTCTCCTCTTACTACCAGATGATCGCCAAAGCGGCGGTGATCCTGTTGGCCGTGCTGGCCGATCGCAAATCTCACGCATAAGAACGATTAGGAGCCTGACATGAAACACTGGATGCGCCGTGCCGCGGCACTGACCCTGGCCCTGGGCCTGACCGCCACCGCTTCCGCCAAGGACACTCTGGCGCTGGTGGTCTCCACCCTGAACAACCCGTTCTTCGTCACCCTGAAAGAGGGGGCCGAACAGAAAGCCGCGGAGCTGGGCTACGACCTGATTGTGCTGGATTCTCAGAATGATCCGGCCCGCGAGCTGGCCAACATCGAAGATTTGACCGTGCGCCAGGTCAAGGCGATCATGCTCAACCCCACCGACTCCGACGCGGCCAGCAATGCCGCCCGTATGGTGAACCGGGCAGGCATCCCGCTGCTGACTCTGGACCGGGGCGTGACCCGCGGCGACGTGGCCAGCCACATCGCTTCCGACAACGTGGCGGGCGGCAAGCTGGCCGGTGACTTCATCACTGAGCAGCTGGGCCAGGGCGCCAAGGTGCTGCAGCTCGAAGGCGTGGCCGGCACCTCCGCCGCCCGTGAGCGCGGCGAAGGCTTTGCCCAGGCCGTAGCGGCCAACCAGCTGCAACTGATGGCCAGCCAGCCGGCGGATTTTGACCGCACCAAGGGCCTCAACGTGGCGGAGAACCTGCTGGCCGGTAACGGCGACGTGCAGGCCATTTTTGCCCAGAACGACGAGATGGCACTGGGCGCGCTGCAGGCCGTTCGCGGCGCCGGCAAATCCGTGCTGATTGTCGGCTTTGACGGCACTGACGACGGTATTGCTGCGGTCAAGCGCGGCCTGCTGGGTGCCACTGTGGCCCAGCAGCCGGAGCTGATCGGTCGCCTCGGTGTGGAGATGGCCGCGAAGATCCTCGCGGGCGAAGCGGTGGAAGCCTACCAGCCGGTACCGCTCAAACTGATCACCAAGTAAGTCATTTTCCGGGTAAGGAACAGAATCGATGGCAACACTCACCGTATTGGGCAGCATCAACGTGGACCACCTGTTGCAGGTGGACCACTTCCCCCGCCCGGGGCAAACCCTCACCGCCAACCAGTACGACATCGTCGCCGGCGGCAAAGGCGCCAACCAGGCCGTGGCCGCGGCCCGGCTGGGAGCCACCACCACCATGATCGGCTGTGTGGGTGAAGACGCCATCGGTGCCCAGATGGTGGCGCAGTTTGGCGCCGACGGCATCGACACCGCGGCCATCGATACCGTGCCTGGCCAGAACACCGGCCTGGCGATGATCTACGTCGACAGCCAGGGTGAAAACAACATCGGCATCTGGCCCGGTGCCAACGCGGCCCTGAGCCCGGAGCGGGTGCTGGCGCACCACGACCGCATCACCGATGCTGACCTGTTGCTGCTGCAACTGGAAACCCCCGTTGAAAGCCTGGAGCAGGCCGCAGAACTGGCCCGCGCCAGCGGCACCACCGTGGTGCTGAACCCGGCCCCGGCCCGTGACCTGCCGGACAGCCTGCTGCGCCACGTGGACATCATCACCCCCAACGAGACCGAAGCGGAGCAGCTCACCGGCATCGCCATCGACAGCCTGGATGACGCTGACCGTGCGGCCCAGGCACTGCACCAGCGTTTCGGCATCAAGACCGTGATGATCACCCTGGGTAAGCGCGGCGTGTGGTTGAGCGAAGCGGGTGAGGGGCGTTCGATCCCCGGTTTTGTGGTGGACGCGGTGGACACCACCGCCGCCGGTGACACCTTTAACGGTGGCATGGTGACGGCCCTGCTGGAGGGCCAGTCGTTGGCCGAGGCGGTGCGCTTTGGCCAGGCCGCTGCGGCCCTGTCGGTGACCCGCATGGGCGCTCAAAGCTCCATCCCGACCCGGGATGAGGTGCTGGGTTTGCTGGCCAGTCAGGGCTGAGCGATGGCCACGATCAAAGATGTGGCCCGCCTCGCCGGGGTCTCCACCACCACGGTCTCCCACGTTCTTAACGAAACCCGTTTCGTGTCCGAGGACGCCAAGGCGCGGGTGATGCAGGCGGTGGCGGCCCTGAACTACGTCCCCAACACCGTGGCCCGAAGCCTGAAAGGCGGCAGCAGCCGGGTGCTGGGGATGCTGGTGACCGACACCAACAACCCTTTCTATGCCGACCTGATCCAGTGGGTGGACCGGGTCGCCTACCGCCACGGCTACAATCTGATGCTGTGCAATACTCAGGGCAACGCCGACCGCGCCCGCGACTACCTGGCGATGCTGGCTCAGCGTCGGGTGGATGGCATGCTGCTGATGAGCTCCGACACCCAACAGGAGACCATGGCGGACCTCAGCGAGCGTCTGGCCATGCCCGCCGTGGTGATGGACTCCGCCCCGGCGGAAGCGGGCTATGACCGCATCCTCGACGACTCAGAGATGGGCGGTGAGCTGGCGGTAACCCACCTGATTGAGCAGGGGCACCAGCGCATCGGTTTGCTGGCGGGCCCGCTCAGCAAGCGCAACAGCCAAAGCCGCCTGAGTGGCTATCGCCACGCGCTGACCAAGGCCGGGCTGGCGGCGGACGACAACTGGGTCTGTTCCGATGAGCTCAGCTTTGAGGGGGGCTACCGCGCCATGCACGCGCTGTTGGCCCGGCAGCAGCAACTCACCGCCGTGTTCGCCAGCAACGACCTGATGGCCATGGGCGCCATGCGGGCGCTGATGGAAGCGGGACTGCGGGTGCCCGAAGACGTGTCCGTGGTGGGCTATGACGACATTCCGGCCGCCCGTTACTGCAATCCGCCTCTGACCACCGTGCGTCAGCCGATGGAAGCGCTGGCGGAGCAGGCGTTGTCGATGCTGCTGGACCGCATCCGCGAGCCCAGCCTGCCCGGTCGCCAGGTGGTGTTGCCACCGGCACTGGTGGGGCGGGACAGCGTGGCCCCGGTGAACTGACCCACCTTCTTCTCTTTTCGCGTTACCCCAAAACCCCGGATGGAGGCTGTATCAACACTTAAGGTGTTTGAAAATGCGGCCAGCCATCCGGGGTTTTGTTGATCCGGATCAGAGAATCATTAAAAGAGCATTACTGATGCATGTTATCTCATTTCAGTCGGCGTATGATGCATTCCAAAAGATGCATTATGTTTGCAACTAATGGAGTGAGACCATGTTTTGTGTTCAGTGTGAGCAAACCATCCGTACCCCGGTCAGCAGTGGCTGCAGCTACAGCATGGGGATGTGCGGCAAGACCGCCGAGATTTCCGATCTTCAGGACGTGTTGGTGTACCTGATCCAGGGCGTCAGCGCCTACGCCCATCTGGCTCGTCAGGTGGACGTGGTGGATGGAGAGGTGGATGCCTATCTGCCTCAGGCATTTTTCGCCACACTGACCAACGTGAACTTCGATGCCGAACGCCTGGTGGCCTACACCGAACAAGCGATGGCCCTGCGCCAGCGCATCAAGGCCGCTTATCTGGCCGCCTGTGCCGAGCGCGGCATCGTGCCGGCAGAGCCGGTGGGAGCCGGTCAGTTCGAGCTGTCCGTTGATAAAGCCGCCATGCTGGCCGCTGCGCCGCAAACCATGGTCAACCGTGGCCATGCCGAAGTGGGTGAAGACATCGTCGGCCTGCGCCTGCTGTGCCTGTATGGCCTCAAAGGTGTGGCCGCCTATCTGGAGCACGCCCGGGTACTGGGCCAGCAGGATGAGAAGCTGTACGGCGAGTTCCACCGCATTATGGCGCGCCTGGGTGAAGACCCGAGCGAGATGGGCGACCTGCTGGCACTGAGCATGGATATTGGCCACCTGAACTTCGGCGTGATGGCGCTGCTGGACCTGGGCGAAACCAACGTATTTGGTCACCCGGTGCCGGTTCAGGTCAATATGAAGCCGGTGGCGGGCAAAGCGATTCTGGTGTCCGGTCACGACCTGATCGACCTGCAACACATCCTCGAACAGACCCAGGGTAAAGGCATCAACGTCTACACCCACGGTGAGATGCTGCCAGCCCACGCTTACCCGGAACTGGGCCACAAATACCCGCACCTGGTGGGCAACTACGGCACCGCCTGGCAGAACCAGCAGAAAGAGTTTGCCAACTTCCCCGGCGCCATCGTGATGACCTCAAACTGCCTGATCGACCCCAATCCGGGCCGCGGCATTGAGGGCTACGCCGACCGCCTGTTTACCCGCTCCATCGTGGGCTGGCCGGGCGTTACTCACCTGATTGGTGACGACTTCAGCACCGTGATCGACAAAGCACTGGCCTGTGAAGGCTTCAAGTACGACGAGATCCCGCACTACACCACCACCGGTTTTGCCCGTAATGCCCTGATGGCGGCGGCCCCGGCAGTGATTGACCAGGTCAAGGCCGGCAACATCAAGCACTTCTTCCTGCTCGGTGGCTGCGACGGCGACAAGGCTGAGCGCAACTACTACACCGAGTTCGCCAAGCAGGCGCCGAAAGACACTCTGATCCTGACCCTGGCTTGCGGCAAGTTTAAGTTCAACGACCTGGAGTTCGGCGACATCAACGGCATCCCGCGCTTCCTCGATGTGGGTCAGTGCAACGACGCTTACTCCGCCATCCAGCTGGCTCTGGCCCTGGCCGATGCCTTCGAGTGTGGGGTGAACGACCTGCCGCTTTCTCTGGTGCTGTCCTGGTTTGAACAGAAGGCGATCGCCATTCTGCTGACCCTGCTGGCCCTGGGCATCAAGGACATCCGCGTGGGGCCGACCGCCCCGGCGTTCCTGACCGACAACCTGATTGCGGCCCTGAACGAGCAGTTTGGCCTGCGCCTGATCACCACCGTGGAACAGGACATCGCCGACATTCTTGCGGCTTGAGCCGAGCTAAATTAGGGGGCCGTACTCGGCCCCTTTGTCGTTTCTCTAGCGTTGGAATCACCATGCTTTTGACCTGTCATCAGGTGCGTCCTGAAACGTCGGACGTCACCAGTTTTATCTTCAGCAGCGACCAGGCTGTGGATTTTATTCCGGGCCAGTTCCTGACCCTGCTGGTGCCGATTGAAGAGCGCACCAGTGCCCGCGCCTACAGCCTGGCTTCCATTCCCGGTGAAACCGAGCTGCAGCTCACCATCAAGCGGGTGCCCGGTGGCCGGGTGTCCAACCACCTGCTGGACGCCCTCAAGCCCGGTGACACACTGGAAGCGTTGGCCCCGGCTGGCGAGTTCCATCGGGATCTGGCCGGCGATGGCGCCTGGCTGCTGCTCTCCGCCGGTTGCGGCATCACGCCGGTGTTCTCCATGCTGCGTGAGCGTTTGCAGCGGAAACCGGACGCGGACATCGTGTTTGTCCACAGCGCCCGTACCGCCGCCGACCGCCTCTTCCCGGAACCGCTGGAAGCGCTGGCCGCGGCCCACCCCAACCTCAAACTGCATTGGGTGCTGGGGGATGCGGTCGATCCGGAGCCGTTTAAGGGTCGGCTTGATGCGGCCCAGTTGCAGGCCCGGGTACCGGACCTGAAGCAGCGCACCGCGATGATCTGCGGTCCCCAGGGCTATATGGACGCGGTGAAAACCATGCTGCGGGAGTTCGGTGTCGAGGAGGGGCGGATCCACAGTGAAGCCTTTGTGGCACCGCAACCGGCCAGCCTGACCGAGGCCAGCCCCAGCGCGGGCCACCAGCTGGCGGTGGACGGCATTGAGTTGCCGATCCTGCCGGGCCAGACCGTACTGGAGAGCCTGGAGCAGGGCGGTTTGCCCATCTTTGCCGCCTGTCGCACCGGGGTGTGCGGCTCCTGCAAATGCAAAGGGGAGAAGGACAAGCTGGAAAGCACCTCCACCCTAGGGCTGACGCCGGAGGAGATTGAAGCGGGGTACTTCCTGGCCTGTTCCAGCACCGTGACCGGCGATATGGCGGTCGAGCTGAACGACTGACCCATCCGGAAACAAAAACGCCGCTCATCGAGCGGCGTTTCTATTGGCGCCATATCCCTGGCTAACCGTAGCGTGCGCGAGCCGTACCGGATTGGAAATAGCGTCGCCTCTTCGTAGCGTGGGCTTTGAGCCCACGGCTGTGGTGCTCTGAACTCCGAAAGTCCCGTGGGCTATAAGCCCACGCTACGCCCTATTGTGGCCGTAACCGACGATAAGCAATCCATAAAAAAGCCGCTCATTTGAGCGGCTTTTTTCGTTACTCGGTCACCAGTTCCGGCTCGGGCTCGGCGCGGCTGGCGGTGTTGGCCCAGCACTGGATTGGAAATGGCATCGCCTCTTCGTAGCGTGGGCTTTGAGCCCACGGCTGTGGTGCTCTGAACTCCGAAAGTCCCGTGGGCTATAAGCCCACGCTACGCCCTATTGTGGCCGTAACCGACGATAAGCAATCCACAAAAAAGCCGCTCATTTGAGCGGCTTTTTTCGTTACTCGGTCACCAGTTCCGGCTCGGGCTCGGCGCGGCTGGCGGTGTTGGCCCAGCACTGGATTGGAAATGGCATCGCCTCTTCGTAGCGTGGGCTTTGAGCCCACGGCTGTGGTGCTCTGAACTCCGAAAGTCCCGTGGGCTATAAGCCCACGCTACGCCCTATTGTGGCCGTAACCGACGATAAGCAATCCATAAAAAAAGCCGCTCATTTGAGCGGCTTTTTCGTTACTCGGTCACCAGTTCCGGCTCGGGCTCGGCGCGGCTGGCGGTGTTGGCCCAGCACTGGATTGGATATGGTGCTGGGCAACCGTAGCGTGCGCCTGTGGCGCACAAAGCGCACTGGATTAGAAATGGCGTCGCCTCTTCGTAGCGTGGGCTTTGAGCCCACGGCTGTGGTGCTCTGAACTCCGAAAGTCCCGTGGGCTATAAGCCCACGCTATGCCCTATTGTGGCCGTAACCGACGATAAGCAATCCATAAAAAAGCCGCTCATTTGAGCGGCTTTTTCGTTACTCGGTCACCAGTTCCGGCTCGGGCTCGGCGCGGCTGGCGGTGTTGGCCCAGCACTGGATTGGATATGGTGCAGGGCAACCGTAGCGTGCGCCTGTGGCGCACGAACCGCACTGGATTAGAAATGGCGTCGCCTCTTCGTAGCGTGGGCTTTGAGCCCACGGCTGTGGTGCTCTGAACTCCGAAAGTCCCGTGGGCTATAAGCCCACGCTACGCCCTATTGTGGCCGTAACCGACGATAAGCAATCCATAAAAAAAGCCGCTCATTTGAGCGGCTTTTTCGTTACTCGGTCACCAGTTCCGGCTCGGGCTCGGCGCGGGTGGCGGTGTTGGCCCAGTAGGCCCCCAGCAGAACCACCAGGGCACTGGCGCCGATGGTGATGCCGGTTACCGGCAGGGCGATGCTGGCAAACGAGGCCACCAGCGCGCTGGCACCAAAGCTGATGGTGATCTGCAGGCTGTTCTGCAGGCCCGCCGCAGTGGCAGCGCAGTGCGGGGCACTGGAGAGGGCGCGGTTAACAATGATCGGGTAGAGCGCCCCGTTGGTGACGGCCAGGAAGCAGAACGGCACCAGCAGCGGCCAGATGGTGGTAATGCTCATCTGGCTGGCCACCAGGATCATGGCGGAGGCCAAGACGAACAGCATCAGCAGGCCCTTCAGCACGGTGTCCGCACCACAGCGGCTCACCAGGCGTTTGCCAAAGTAGCCACCGGCCATAAAGGCGATGGTTTGCGGCACAAAGGAGAGGCCGATCTGGCTGGCGTCGTAGCCCATGCTGGCCATGATCTCCGGCAGACCCGTCAGGTAGGCGAAGAACGCGGCGGAGGCAGAGCCGAACATCACCACGTTGCCCAGGTAAACCCGGGAGCGCAGCAGGCCGGCAATGTCACCACGGACGGAGCGCTCGCTGGCGACCGGCGTCTCTTTGGGCAGGCGCAGGGTCAGGCCCAGCCAGACGATGCCGATGGCGGTCAGGGCCAGGAAGATGCTCTGCCAGCCAAACATCAGGGTCAGGCCCACGCCCAGCTGCGGCGCCAGGGCCGGAGACAGGGCCACCAGCGGCATGATGGTGGCAAACACCTGCTGGGCACGCTCGCCGGGGTAGCGATCGATCACCAGCGCCTGCCAGATCACGGCCGGAGCACAAACGCCCATGGCCTGCACAAAGCGCAGGGCCAGCAGTTGCCAGATGGCGTCACTGAAGGTCAGGCCCAGAGAGGCGATGGTGTACAGCGCCAGACCGGCCAGCAGGGTGTTGCGACGGCCGTAGCGGTCGGAGGCCAGGCCCCACAGCAGCTGGCCACCGGCCAGACCCGCCAGGAACACGGAGAGAGACAGGGCAATCGACTCGGGGCCGGTGCCGTAGTAGCTCTCCATCGCCTTAAACGCCGGCAGGTACATGTCGGTGGCAACGAACGCCAGCATCGACAGGCCCGCCAGGTAGAACAGCTCAATAAAGGGGATTTTCTGAGACATCGTTTCAATCAATTTGTCGCCAATTTCCCATGAAACTGGCTGATTTCAGTTGGCCGCGCAGTCTACTGGGTGATCGAGTCGCTGTTAAACGGTATATTTTGCCCTTTCCTGTCAAAAAATTTGAAAGCACCATGTTTGCCCAAAGTACCTTGCAGATGCTCGACCTCGTCGCCCGCCACGGCAGTTTCAGTGCTGCCGCGACCCAGCTTCACAAAGTGCCCTCCGCGGTCAGCTACGCGGTACGGCAGGTCGAGGAACAGCTGGGGGCCACCCTGTTTGAGCGTCAGCACCGCAAGGTGGTGCTGACCCCGGCGGGTGAACACTTTCTGGTGCAGGTTCGCCAGTGGCTGAGGGAGACCGAGCAGGTACGGCTGCAAACCCAACGGGTGGCCAATGGCTGGCAGCGCAGCCTGCGGGTGGCGCTGGATAACGTGGTGAAAGCGGACCGCATTACCGCTCTGGTACGGGACTTCTACGCCGCCTTTGATGACGCTGAGCTGATCCTCAGCATTGAGGTGTTCAATGGAGTGTGGGACGCGCTGGCGGAGGGGCGGGCCGAGATCGGCATCGGCGCCACCACGGCCATTCCGGTGGGCGGCGACTTCGGGTACCGGGATATGGGCATTCTCGACTGGGCGCTGGTGATGACTCCCGACCACCCGGCGGCAGCGATGGCGGAACTGACCCCGGAGAGCGTTCGCCAGTTTCCGCTTATCTGTCTGGAGGACACCTCCCGCACCCTGCCCAAGCGCACCACCTGGCTGCAGGACAACCAGCGCCGCATCATGGTGCCGGACTGGCCCAATGCGGTGGCCTGTGTTCAGGCCGGACTGGGGCTGAACTACATGCCCCGCCACCTGGCCCGGCCGTTGCTGGCGGGGGGGACGCTGGTGGAGCGTCATATGGCAGGCGGGCAACGGCCCAGCGCCTGCTGCCTGGCCTGGCGTAAGGAGAGTGATTCGGCGCTGATGCGCTGGTTACTGGATTATCTGGGGGATGAGCAGCAGTTGCACCGGGAGTGGCTGGCCTGACACAACAGAAAACGGGGCGCCTTGTGGCGCCCCGTTGCGTTACAGCCGCAGCGTATCCCCAAGTGCGGCGTAGCCCTCCTGGTAGCTGCGCACCTTCTTCAAGTACTTGCGGGTTTCCTCATAGGGCAAGTGTTCCAGCAGGTGCTGGTAGACCGCTTCCGGCGCCATGGCGTTGATGCGGGGCAGGGCGCTTTTCAGGCGGCGGCTGCCATCGGCATTAAAGGCTTTGGCGACGTTGCCCGCGCCGGTGTTGTAGGCGGCGATAACGCAGTAGAGCCGACTTTGTGGGTCACTCACCCCGCGCAGGTAGCGCTGATCCAGAATGTTCAGGTAGGCGCTGCCAAAACGGATATTCAACTCTGGCTGGTACAGCTCTTCGGCGCTGGGCGGCTGGCTCGAGTTCTCAAACTTCTCGCGCACATCGCGGCCAGCGCTGCCGGGCACAATCTGCATCAGGCCGAAGGCCGGGATGTGGGAGCGCGCCATCGGGTTAAAGCTGCTCTCCGCCTGCATGATTGCCAGCACCAGCTCCAGTTCCACCTCAAACTGAGCCGACTGCTGCTGAGCCTGGGGCAGGAAGGGGCGGGCCCGTTTCTGCAGGCTTTGGCTGGGCAGCTGGATGCGGTAGGTGGTGATCTGCTTACTGGTGGGATCCTCAGCGCGCGCCTGGTAGGCGGTGGTCAGCGCCTGTTGGCGCTCCAGGCTTTGGCTCACTACGGCAGCACTCTGGCTGGCGGGCACCGGGGCCGGTTCTGCCTGCTCTGGGGTTTCCGCCCTGGCCAGAGCGATCAGCTCCTGCTGCCGTTCCAGCTCACGCAGGGCCGCCTGCTCCTGAGCTTTAAGCTCCGCCTGCAGGGCCGCCAGTCGCTCGGCACTGTAATCCCGGGGCCGGGTGTTGACCTCGGCGTTTGCCACCATTTGCGCCAGCCGGGCACGGCTGTCCTGTTCTGGCCCTGCCAGTTGCTGGTTCAGCGCCGGCACCAGCGGCAGAGGCGTCGCCACGGTCGCCCCGGGGGCGGAATCCAGCTCGGCCATAATCGGGTCCGCGGCCTGGGCCGAGGCCACATCCTCCTGCACCAGTTGGGCCAGGGAGGCCTGGATCTGGGCCGGGTCCGGCATCTGGTCGGGCTGATGCACCACCGCAATGGTGATGGTGCCGCTCTGGTAATCCACCTCGGTGCGCTGGCGCTTGTCGTCGCTGTACTGCACCAGCGTGTGGCGGTCACTCAGGGGCGCGTCGTCCCAGTGCGCCAGCACCGCCTTCCGATAGGCATCGAAGGCATTAAGGTAGGCGCTGCGGTACTGCTCAAACGCCGACTGTTGTTGCTGTTTGTAGGCCTGGAATCTCGCCAACTCACTACCGGGCGCCGGGGTGTTGGCCGTGGCCGCCCCCGCCAAACCAGCAAACAGCGCCAGAGTGATGGCCGAAAGCGTTCGCTTCGGCCCTGCGCTGTCGCCTGTCATGGGCTCTCCTTGCCGTTACAGCTGGCTGGTGGTTTGCAGCATCGCTTCCAGCAGCTTGGCGGCTTCGTCTTCCTTGAAGCGCTGCCACAGTTCACTGTCCTGATTCTTGCTGGCTTTCAGCGCCGCTTTCATGGTGCGCTCGTAATCGGCGTCGCTCATGCCGACCAACACATACAGGGCACCGGTGGGGCTGGTGCGGGATTTGAGGATGCGGGCGCCGGACAGGGTTTGTTCGGTCAGGTTGCGTGAAGCGGTCTCGATCAGGGTGTTGGTGGTGTCGTCACCGTCGATGCCGCTGGCCACCACGCTGGAACGGAACGTGGCGGCAATCCGGGTGCGGAAGGCTTGCGCCATCTTGACCCGACCATCGTTGGCGGCCACCTCTTTCATAAAGCCGATCCCCGCCGGGTTCTGCTTGGCGTAGCCCACGCCGGTCAGGGCGTAGCCCGCCACCGCTTCGTCGCACACCCACTCCGGCGCCGCGGTTTCTGCAGCATCGGGGAAGGTGCAGGCCAGGGTTACGTCGTCGTTGGAAGCGCAGCCCGCCAGAGTGGCCACTGCCAACAGAGAAATCAGCCGTTTTTTCATCATCAGGTCCCTTTGTGATTCGCCATCGCGATGGCGTGGTTCGGCGCGTCCGTCGGCTGCAACAGCCAACGAGTTTGCGCAACTCTTTGAGCGGCCGGTTGGCCGGTGTGTCTGCCCGCTTTGCGGTTGCCGCAATCCGCCCTGTTGTGCGGATGAGGGCCGGAGGTCATCGGCAGATAGCCGTATCTCATGGCTGACACTCCATGGTCAGAAGTAGGCGTTGAATTCGTGGCGGGTTAACAGCGACTCCGCCATGTAGGGGTTATCCAGTTCGCTGAGTCCATAGAAGTTGGGGGCGTAGCGTTCCCGCACCGCGTTGAGGGATTCCAGGGTTTGGATCTCCTCACCAAACACCAGCGCCTCATCCAGTTCGCCCAGGGTTTGGCTCAGCCCCGGATGGGGCGTGTCGTACTCAGTGATGCCCAGATAGAGGTTGAGGTAGAGTCCGTCGGCGGCCAGCGGGTGGCGCTCAAGGAAATAGACCAGGTTGTGGTTGTCCAGGGCAAAACCCTCATCGGCAAAGGGCAGGGTGGCCAACGGGGCGTTGTCGAGTGTGCGCTCAGTAAAGGGGACCGGCGGGCTGAAGGGGCCTGCGGTATTGAACTGGTTCTCCAGCGACAGGGCCTGCACCAGATAGCCGAGTACCCGCTGTTCTTTCACCTGCAGGGTGAGCAGGTATTTGTCGGTTTTGTAGTAGCGGTACTGCAGCTCGGTGTCCAGGCGTGAGGCTTTCACCACCTGGGGGATGCCGAACACCGTTTCGGTGTAGGCGAGGAAGTTGCCGACATCCAGCTGTTCGAGCCGGTTGAGCTCGGCCTGGTGGGTGAAATGGGTGGTGCCCCATTCATAGAGGCTGATGGTCAGATCTTTGGTGTCGTTAAAGTTGCCGAAGGCGATCATCAGGCCCACGGTGTAGAGTGCACCGGAACGCAGTACGCGCCATTTTGGCTTCAGCCGCGAGGTCACCGGGCTGTTTACAGACTCAGTCGGAGACATCCATTTCTCTCAAGCGTTTGTAACTGATTAAAATTTATACCAAGAAGTAACGTGGATGTAAGCAAATTTATTGCAGAAGCGGATGCGTTTGGCGCCAGCCATGGCATAACCGGGATGAAGGAGTAAAATGGCCGCCCTGTAAGAGGAGAGTGCGGTGGAACAACATCAAAAGTGGATGGCCCATGCCATGAAGCTGGCCGAACAAGCGGAAGCCCTGGGCGAAGTGCCGGTTGGGGCGGTGCTGGTGCGCGATGGTGAAGTGATTGCCGAGGGGTTTAACCAGTCCATCACCCTGAATGATCCCAGCGCCCATGCTGAGATGCTGTGCCTGCGTGCCGCGGGCCAGGCACTGGAAAATTATCGACTGCTCGATACCACGCTGTACGTCACTCTGGAACCCTGCTCAATGTGCGCCGGTGCGATGGTGCATGCCCGCATCGGGACTCTGGTGTACGGCGCATCCGACGCCAAAACCGGGGCGGCAGGCAGCGTGATGGACCTGGTGCGCCATCCGGCGCTGAACCATCAGCTGGAGGTGATTTCGGGGGTCCTTTCCGAGCCCTGCGCGACGCAGTTAAGCGCGTTTTTCAAGAAGCGCAGGGCGGAAAAGAAAGCCTTGAAACAGGCTCAGAGGGCAGAGCTGGACTCTGCAGGGGATTCCGCCTGATTGGCGGAGAACAACTTAATGCGATGGACAACGCGCAGGTGCGTGCGTTTGCGGCACTGACGACGGCGCTCCATCAAGCTGCTTAAGGCCTTGCGACGGCGGGTCTGTTTTCTCGCCATACCTGATGCCTCCTTTAGGTGCTGCTGATACTCATCGTGAGGGATCACGATGACCTTCCTGGATGACGGCGGCGTGTCGTCATGATGACATCAAAGTGACGGCCGATTTCCCCTTATTTCTAAGCGACATCCAGACCTAATCCTTAACCCGGCCCCGCTGAACCGTCAAGTTTTCGGTCCACGTTTCGCGGCTCAGTTGTGGTTCGGCTCACAGAGATTTCGCCGTCGGCGTGATGGCGCGCACACCCTGGTATCGGTTCAGAAGTGGCTGGCGTCGGGCAAGCGAGACTGGCTGTCCAGCCACACCAGGGTGTCGTAGTAGCGGCGGATGTTGTCGACGTAGTGGGCGGCCTCGTCGCCGCGGGCAAAACCGTAGCGGGTGTTCTGGTAATACTTGCGCTTGCGCAGCAGCGGCAGGTACTCCTTCACGTCCTTCCAGCTGTTGGGATCCTTGCCGTGGCGTTCGGTGATCACCCGGGCGTCCTCGAGGTGGCCGAGTCCAATGTTGTAGGCGGCCATGGCGAACCAGATCGCCTCCTCTTCGGGGATGCGCGGGGGCAGACGGGTGAGCAGCTGTTGCAGGTACTCACTGCCGCCGCGGATGCTTTGCTCCGGGTCGAGGCGGTTGCGGATCCCCATCCGCTTGGCGGTGGGCAGGGTCAGCATCATCAGGCCGCGCACCCCGGTGGGTGAGCGGGCGTTGGGGTTCCAGTGGGACTCCTGGTAACTGATGGCGGCCAGTTTGCGCCAGTCCAGATCACCGGCATAGCGCTCAAACAGCGGCTGGTAGCGGGGCAGTTTGGACTGGGTGGCGCGGATAAAGGCCCGGGTGTCGACGTAATCAAACCCCTGAACGTGGCCGAAGTAACGCTCCTCCAGCCGCTCCAGTCTTTCGCCGCGCACCTGACTGTCCCAGAAATCCAGAAGGTCGCTGAACAGGACGCTGTCGTTGGTGCGGGGCAGGGCCCAGGCGATGGGCATGGGTTGGCCGAGGTCGAAGGCGACCCGCAGCTCCGGGTGGAAACGTTGGGTGACGGACACCGCAGTGGAGTCGGCCAGGGTGTAATCGAGCTTGCCTTCGGCCACCATCGCCAGCAGCTCCTGGGCATCGTAGTCACTGCTCTCCTGCCAGGTCAGATCCGGATATTGCTGACTTTGTCGGTGCAGCAGCTCAACGTGGCTGCTGCCTTTGGCCACCATCAGGGTGCCGTGCAGGTTGCCGAGGTTTCTGGGGCGCATCACGCCATTGCGGTACACCAGCTGGTTGGTGATGTCGTAGAGCGGCGGGCCAAAACGCCAGAACTGGCGGCGGGTCGGCGTGCTGGTGAGGCCCGCGGCCATCAGGTCAACGCGGCCCGCTTCCATGGCATGAAACAGCGCTTCATGGGTGTGGTAAGCGTGGATTTTCAGGGGCACCCCGAGGTAGGCGGCAAACTCGGTGGCCAGGTCATAATCGAAGCCGGACGCGCCCTGACCCTCCACCACATAGGTGGTGGGGCCATACAGGGTACCGACATCCAGCGTGGTGCGACTGGGCACGGCGCGGGCCTGGGTTTGCGGTTGTGCCAGTTCGAGGCAGCCACTTAACAGCAGAGTCAGCAGCAGCGGCAGCAGGACTGGCTTCACGGGGTGAACGATTCGGGTCATCTTCCTGATTGACTGAGGGTGTTTTAGGCAGGGCTTTTCTCTATAATAGCGCCCACCTCAACCATACCCTGCATCATAACAATATATAAGGTGAACCGACGTGATTGAGATCCTTCGCGGCGCTCCGGCGTTATCCGCGTTTCGGGTCAACAAGCTAATGCAAGCTTGCCGAGATGCCAAACTGCCCGTCACAGACCTCTACGCTGAATACACTCACTTCGCCCATCTCTCCGCTCCCCTGTCTGAGCAACACACCCAACAACTTGCCCAAATTCTGACTTATGGTCCCCGTATGGAGGAGCATACCCCGGAAGGCACCCTGTTGTTGGTGGTGCCTCGCCCGGGCACCATTTCACCCTGGTCCTCCAAGGCCACTGACATCGCCCGCAACTGCGGCCTGTCTGAGGTGAAACGACTGGAGCGCGGCCTGGCCTGGTACGTCAAACTGGACCGTAACCTGGAGCCGGCCGAACAGAAAGCCCTGCTGGGGCTGATCCACGACCGCATGGTGGAAGCGGTACTGCCGGGCTTCGACGACGCCAAGGTGTTGTTTGAAGCGGCGGAACCCAAGCCGTTTACCAGCGTGGACATCCTCGCTGGCGGCCGTGAAGCGCTGGCTCAGGCCAACGTTTCCCTGGGTCTGGCGCTGGCCGAGGATGAGATCGACTACCTGGTCGAGAACTTCCAGAAGCTGGGCCGTAACCCCAACGACATCGAACTCTACATGTTCGCGCAGGCCAACTCTGAGCACTGCCGTCATAAGATCTTTAACGCCGACTGGACCATCGACGGCGTTGAGCAGCCCAAGTCGCTGTTCAAGATGATCAAGAACACCTTTGAAGTGACCCCGGAAGAGACGCTGTCCGCCTACAAGGACAACGCCGCGGTAATGACCGGTTCCAACGCGGGTCGCTTCTTCGCTGACGCCGATGGCGTCTACCGCTATCACCAGGAGCCGGTCCACATCCTGATGAAGGTGGAAACCCACAACCACCCCACCGCCATCTCCCCCTACCCGGGCGCGGCCACCGGTTCCGGTGGTGAGATCCGCGATGAGGGTGCCACCGGCCGTGGCTCCAAGCCGAAGGCGGGTCTGACCGGTTTTACCGTGTCCAACCTGAACATCCCCGGCTTTGAACAGCCCTGGGAGCAGCCCTACGGCAAGCCGGACCGCATCGTCACCGCGCTGGACATCATGATTGAGGGGCCGCTGGGCGGCGCCGCGTTCAACAACGAATTTGGTCGTCCGGCCCTGAACGGTTACTTCCGTACCTACGAGCAGCAGGTGCAGAGTTTCAACGGCACCGAGGTGCGCGGTTACCACAAGCCGATCATGCTGGCGGGCGGTTTCGGCAACATCCGTGAGGAGCACGTGCAGAAGGGCGAGATCCCGGTTGGCGCCAAACTGATTGTGCTGGGTGGCCCGGCCATGAACATCGGCCTGGGCGGCGGCGCGGCTTCCTCCATGGCCTCCGGCCAGTCCTCCGAAGACCTCGACTTTGCCTCCGTGCAGCGTGACAACCCGGAGATTGAGCGCCGTTGCCAGGAAGTGATCGACCGCTGCTGGCAGCTGGGTGACGGCAACCCCATCGCCTTTATCCACGATGTGGGTGCCGGTGGCCTCTCCAACGCCATGCCGGAACTGGTGGACGACGGTGGCCGTGGTGGCCGCTTCAAACTGCGCGATGTGCCCTGCGACGAGCCGGGCATGAGCCCGCTGGAGCTGTGGTGTAACGAATCCCAGGAGCGTTACGTGATGGCGGTGGCGGCCGAGAACCTCGATGTGTTCGACGCCATCTGTAAACGTGAGCGTGCCCCTTACGCGGTGATCGGTGAAGCCACTGAAGAGCTGCAGCTGGTGCTGGAAGACAGCCACTTCGGCAACAACCCCATCGACATGCCGATGGAGGTGCTGCTGGGCAAAGCACCGAAGATGCACCGCGATGTGGCCTCCACGGTGTGTGCGGCCCCGGCGCTGGACACCAGCGGCATTGAGCTGAAAGACGCCATCCGTCGGGTGCTGCGCCTGCCGGCCGTGGCCGAGAAAACCTTCCTGATCACCATCGGTGACCGCTCCGTGACCGGCCTGGTGGCCCGTGACCAGATGGTCGGCCCCTGGCAGATCCCGGTGGCCAACTGCGCCGTCACCACCGCCACCCTCGACACCTACCACGGTGAAGCGATGGCGATGGGTGAACGCACCCCGCTGGCCCTGATCAACTACGGCGCCTCCGCCCGCATGGCGGTGGGTGAAGCGCTCACCAACCTGGCGTCTGCCCACGTTGGCGCACTCAAGCACGTTAAGCTGTCCGCCAACTGGATGGCCGCTGCCGGTCACCCGGGTGAAGACGCGGGTCTGTACGAAGCGGTGAAAGCCGTGGGTGAAGAGCTGTGTCCGGCCCTCGGCCTGACCATCCCGGTGGGCAAAGACTCCATGTCGATGAAGACCGCCTGGGAAGAGAACGGCGAAGCCAAGAGCGTGACCGCGCCGATGTCGCTGGTGATCACCGCCTTTGGCCGGGTGGAAGACGCCCGCAACACCGTGACGCCGCAGCTGCGCAATGACCTTGGCGACAGCACCCTGGTGTACCTGGACCTGGCCGCAGGCCAGCAGCGTCTGGGCGGTTCTGCCCTGGCCCAGGTGTACAACCAGCTGGGTAACGTGGCTCCGGATGTGGACGATGCCGCCCGCCTGAAAGGTTTCTGGCTGGCGATTCAGAGCCTGATCGCTGAGCAGAAGCTGATCGCCTACCACGACAAGGGCGATGGCGGTCTGCTGGTGACCCTGGCTGAGATGACGTTCGCCGGTAAGCTGGGTCTGGATGTGGATCTGACTGGCCTGGGCAACGACCCGCTGGCCCTGCTGTTCAACGAAGAGCTGGGTGCCGTTATCCAGGTGCGCAACGACGACCTCGCCTCGGTGCAGGCGGTACTGGCTGAGCATGGCCTGGCCGCATGCAGCCACGTGATTGGTGGCCTGTCCGACGCGGATCGCATCGTGATCCGCCAGGGCGAGCAGGTGCTGGTGGATGAGTCCCGCACCGAGCTGCGCACCCTGTGGGGCGAAACCACCTTCCGCATGCAGTCTCTGCGTGACAACCCGGAGTGTGCGGAAGAGGAGTTCAAGGCCAAGCAGGATGCTGAGGATCCGGGCCTGTTTACCCAACTCACCTTCAACCCGGCTGAAGACATCGCCGCGCCTTACATCACCAAGGGCACCGCGCCCAAGGTGGCGATCCTGCGTGAGCAGGGGGTGAACTCCCACGTTGAGATGGCGGCGGCGTTTGACCGCGCAGGCTTTGAAGCCATCGACGTGCACATGAGTGACATCCTGGAAGGTCGCCTGACTCTGGAGCAGTTCCAGGCTCTGGTGGCTTGTGGTGGCTTCTCCTACGGTGACGTACTGGGTGCCGGTGAGGGCTGGGCCAAGTCCATCCTGTTCAATGACCGTGCCCGTGAGCAGTTCCAGGGCTTCTTCGAGCGTCCGGACACCCTCTCTCTGGGGGTATGTAACGGCTGCCAGATGCTCTCCAACCTGAAGAGCATCATCCCCGGTTCCGAGCACTGGCCGCACTTTGTGCGTAACCGCTCTGAGCGCTTTGAAGCCCGCTTCTCGCTGGTGGAAGTGCAGGACAGCCCGTCCGCCTTCCTCGGCGGTATGGCTGGCTCCATCATGCCGATCGCCGTGTCTCACGGTGAAGGCCGTGCCGAGTTTGCCAACCTGGACGCGTTCCAGGCCGCAGACAACTCCGGCACCGTGGCGCTGCGTTACCTCAACCACCGTGGCCAGATTGCCACCCAGTACCCGGCTAACCCCAACGGTTCGCCGGCCGGCATCACCGGCCTGACCACCACCGACGGTCGCGCCACCATCATGATGCCGCACCCGGAGCGGGTGTTCCGTACCGTGGCCAACTCCTGGCACCCGGACGGCTGGGGCGAAGACAGCCCGTGGATGCGGATGTTCCGCAGCGCCCGGGTGACCCTGGGTTAATCGGCCAACCGGCAATAAAAAACACCGCCCTCGGGCGGTGTTTTTTATTGCCATCCCTAAACCACTGCCGATAGCGCTGGTGAACAGAACTCCGGGGCTATGCCCGTAGCGTGCCCATGCTGGTTCAGTTCGTGCGCCATAGGCGCACACTACGGCCGAATCCGTACTTAAAACCGAAGAGGTGGCCTATACCGTAGCGTGCGGCTGCGCCGCACGGAGCCCAAGGGGATTCGGGTCATCAAAGCCACCTGCTATGCAGGTGGTTTTTTTCGCCGGGTTCAGAGCAGCGCCATCTGCGCACTGCCCTGGGCCCAGCCGGGCAGGGGCGTGCTGGCGGGGCGGGTCAGCAGTTCGGTGATGTCGGGCAGGGCCCGCAGTTGAGTGCGCAGGGCCAGATGCTGAGCCTCGTCGGCACAGGCACCGCAGAAGCGTCGGCCCTCCGTAAGGGCGGATTGGGCTATCTGGGCGTCGAGGCAGAAGGGATCGATCACCAGCTGGCCGGGAGCGCTGCTTTGCGCCATCAGCAGTGCCAGCAGGGCGTGGGGCTTGTGTTGGTTCTCCAGGGCGTAGCTCAGCAGGTCGCTCTGGCTGGGGTCGGCCACCGCCCGCTGGCCCTTTTCAAACAGGCAGATCCAGCCCAGCTGGTTGCGGTAGTTGCGGCCCGTTTTCTTGCGCTGCTGGTCCCACACCAGCACGGTCTGGAAACGGAAGCCGGCGGCTTCGGCCAGGGGCTTCACCACGAACAGCGCCTCCTGACGGCAAAACAGGTAGAAGTGGCTGTTGGGCTTGAGCACCCGGTAGAGCTGTTCAAACAGGCCGGGGTAGGGGTCATTGGGGAAGATGGCAAACCACTGATTACGCACCGAGCGGGCATTTTTCAGTTCGGTGGCGATGGCTGGCCCGCGACGCGGGGTCGGCAATTCGGTCACCACCAGGTCAACCGAGTGGCGGCCCAGAGATTTCAGCCAGGCCACTGGCTGGCTATGGCTCAATTGAAATGTGCTCATGGTACGTATCTGTATAAATGAACAGTGCTGGTTATATATACAGTTTTTGGGTGCGAATCGTCAAGTTGCGCTGAGATGGCTTGTCCTGCTGGAGTGAAACGGGGCTTTGCACCCATTCGCTCGTGAGTGCGTTCTGACGTTGGCTGCCAAATAGCCTCCGTGCATGGAGATATGTCCCCGATGGGCTCAGGGTAGGCGTCGGCCTTGGCTCGGTTGTCCGAGATTTTGATACGTCGTGTTGGCAGGGAAATAAGTGGAAACGACACGCTTATGACGTTCTGTCCGCCAACTTGTCTATGCAAGGAACCGCTATGAAACCGACGTTACTTTGTGCCGCGCTGAGCGGTGTGCTGTTGGCCAGCCCTGCCGTATCGGCACTGGAACGCCCCAATGTCCCCGCCGCTAAGTCGGTGGGGGCCAGCCTGAATGACGGACCGGCCACCCGCTTTATCGTCCAGTACGACGAAGCAGCGCTGACGGCCAGCCCCAACCAGTGGGGACTGATGAACGCTCAGCAGCGCCGGGCGCAGATGCTGGAGCGCACCGAAGCGCTGGGCCGTAATCTGGGTCGAGAGATTCAATACCTTCGTGCAATGGGCCTGGCCCAGCGTCACGTGATGCGGGCTGATCGTGCGCTGAACCGCGCCGATGCGGAAGCGATGATGAGCGATATGATGGCGAACGATCCCAATATCGTTTCCATTGAAGTGGACCAGCTGTTGCGCCCCGCGGCCACCCCCACTGATCCCCGCTACGGTGACCAGTGGCACTACTTTGAGGCCACTGCCGGGATGAATCTGCCGGCGGCCTGGGACAATGCCACCGGCGCGGGCACCGTGGTGGCAGTACTGGATACCGGTTATCGCCCCCACGCGGACCTGAACGCCAACCTGCTGCCCGGCTATGACATGATCAGCGATACCTTTGTGTCGGTGGATGGCGATGGTCGCGACAGTGATGCTCAGGATCCTGGCGATGCCATGACCCAGGGTGAATGTGGTGGTGGCTATCCCCCATCAGACTATGACAGCAGCTGGCACGGCACCCATGTGGCGGGCACCGTGGCGGCGGTGGCCAACAACAGCACCGGCGTGGTGGGCGTGGCCTATGACGCCAAGGTGGTGCCGGTTCGGGTGCTGGGTAAGTGCGGCGGTTACACCTCCGACATTGCTGACGGCATCATCTGGGCCTCCGGGGGCAACGTGTCCGGGGTACCGACCAACGCCAATCCGGCCAACGTGATCAATATGAGCCTGGGGGGCAGTGGCAGTTGCAGCAGCACCACGCAGGCGGCGATCAACACCGCCCGCAGCAATGGCGCGGCGGTGGTGGTGGCGGCGGGCAACAGCAATGCTGACGCCAGTGGTTTCAATCCTGCCAACTGCAGTGGCGTGATTAACGTGGCGGCTCTGGGCCGCGATGGCGCGCGGGCTTACTACTCCAACTACGGTGCCTCGGTAGACATCTCCGCTCCGGGCGGCGCTCAGAGCTTTGCCAGTGATCCCAACGGCGTGCTCTCCACCTACAACAGTGGTGCCACGTCGCCGGGCAGCGACAGCTACGACTACCTGCAGGGTACCTCCATGGCGGCGCCGCACGTAGCGGGCCTGGTGGCGATGCTGTATGAGGCGGACCCCACCATGACGCCGGATCGCGCTGAAAGCCTGCTGAAGTCCACCTCCCGGGCGGACAACTGCAGCAACTGCGGGGCTGGCCTGGTGGATTCTGATGCGGCGGTGACCGCTGCCATCAATGGCGATACCGGTGGCGGCGGGGGTGATGGCACCACTGATACCTATGAGAATCTCGATGGGGCCCGTCGCAGCTGGCAGTACTTCAGTGTTGAGGTGCCCGATGGGGCCAGCAACCTGACCATCAGTCTGGCTGGCGGCAGCGGCGATGCGGATCTGTACGTGCGTTACGGCAGCAACCCGACCCGTAACAGCTACGATTGCCGCCCCTACCTCAACGGCAACAACGAAACCTGCAGCGGCGCCAATCCCACCGCTGGCACCTGGTACATCGGCATCTACGGCTACCGCGCCTACTCTGGCGCCACCCTGACGGTGACCGTGGACTGAGCGAACGCCAGAAACAAAAAAACGCCCCGACCGGGGCGTTTTTTTATGAGCTCAGGGCTTACAGCAGTTGCTGCTGCAAACAGGCCAGCAGGGCCTTTAGGTTGGCCGGGGCAAACGCGGCAGCGCGCTCCGGGCTCCAGCCGACAATGGGGTTGGGCAGCGCCGCATTGTCTTTGAACGGCATCTCCAGCGTCATCGACAGGCAGTCGAAGTGCTGGGCAATAAAGTTGCTGCCGATGTCCAGGTTGGCCTGGCCGGGGGCATCAACGTCATAGCCAAACTCGGTTTGGAACTCCGGGCTGGCGGCCACCAGTGCCTGTTTGAAACCGTCCAGCTGGGCCTGCTTGTGCTCACTCCAGGACGGGATCCCTTCCGCACCGGCGATAAAGTTGTAGGGCAGCCCCTCATCGCCGTGGACGTCGAGGAAGAAGTCGACGCCGGTTTGCTCCATCTTCTGACGGACATGGAACACTTCCGGGCTGGTCTCCAGGCTGGGCTGGCGCCAGGCGCGGTTCAGGTCGGTGCCGTGGGCGTTATGGCGCAGATGGCCACGGCGGCTGCCATCCGGGTTCATGTTGGGCACCAGGTAGAACACACACTGGCTGAGCAGGGCATGGCTGACCGCATCCGCATCATCGAGCAGGGCGGCCAGGCAACCCTCCATCCACCACTGGGCCATGGTCTCACCCGGATGCTGGCGGGCGATGATCCAGCACACCTTCTTGCCCTCATCCGGGCTGCCGATGCGCAGCAGATCGAGGCTTTGGCCGTCCGGGGTCAGGCCAAGGCTCTGGTAGTAGACCCGGTCATCATCCTGGCAGGCGGCAATCAGGTCGTGGTGGCGTTCACTGGTGTAGGGCGCGAAGTAGGCGTAGTGCACCTGGTTGCGCTCCGGGGTGTGGAGGATGGTCAGGGTGGAACCATCGAATTCGGTCTCGACCCGGAACCAGGTCTCCCGGTCGTAGCTGGCGACGGCGTGGTAGTCCTTCCAGCCATCGACGTAGGCGGCGCTGCCGGCGTTGGTCAGATTAAGGCGGCAGTCCTGCCCGGCGGCACCGTGCAGGGCAAAGTGGAACCACTGGAACTTCTCGGTGTTGTGGTCGGCCCGGATGGTCAGTTGGATGTTGGCGGCGTCCTCAATGGACACCACGTCGATATTGCCACTGTCAAAAGCGCTGGTGATCTGCACGCTGGCACTCCTTGTGCGTTGAGGTAGGGGACAAGCGCCATGGTGGCGGGGCGGCGGGCAGAGATCAAGGGCGGTTGATAAGGCAAAAAAAAGGTTCTTCGCGGATTAGCGGGGAAAGAAGACATGAGCGACTTATCAAAGCACATACCTCATGTAAGCGAGGGATCGCTGCTGATTTCGAATTGGAATGAGCACCCAACTATCACGGCGTAGCCGTCCACCAAAGGCCGACTCGCGGCGCCGAGCGGGAGCGACTGGGAGTGCCAGTCGAGCAAGGATGCGAGTCTGGCCAGTGCTGAACGGGAAGGAGTGGGAGCGAGGGGGCTTTCGCCGCGCCGGAGGCAAAGGGGAGTCCAGAGGGGCAACGCCCTTCTGGTGCCCGCCGGGGCATCCCGGCAACGGCTCGGGAGGTAGCAACGGACCCGGAGCCAAAACTCCCACGAAAATATGCGATGAACCAAAAAAAAGCCCCCTGGAAAGGGGGCGTTTGACCAAGACGATCCGGTTTGCAGGGAACCGTAATCGAGTGTATTGGAGACGATGGATCGTGTCTGGTCAGTAATCCGGAATCACATCAGTCGGGACGGCACCGACGATGTGAGGAGATCCGATGAAGGTTTAAAAGTACTGCCAGAGCGGCGTTCGCAACATACCCCAAATGGGATAGATGCACTGGCGGCTTGATCTGGATCACGCGCTGGCGGGAGAAAAAGACTTGGAAACCCGAGGCTTAATGAAAATTAAGAGAGTGAAATATTGGGACGGGCGAGAAAAAAGACACGGATGAGTGAATCTCATCTGTTGTTGTTTTGTTTTCAGGCAAAAAAAAGACCGCTCAAAGTGAGCGGTCAAATAAGCACTAGCAGTAACGCAAGTTTTTAAAGCACTAGCAAGTAACGCAAGAAGGGGGTTGCAGTCGAAATCTTATTTCGCCTGCTGACGGTAAAGCTCAACAAAAGAACGCTGATACTTTGCCACCAGGGAATCTACAAACTTTTTCATCAGGGCCTCCACACACACAGTATTAAGAACACTTTGCGCAGAGACGTGGCTGAGGCGGGGCACGCAGCGCCGCGGTTAAAGCCTGTCTCAATGTCGCAGCGCTAGTGTAGTGAGAGGGGGTCAACCCAACAACCGAGAAAAATTGTATTTGAAATTAGGAAAACTAATCCATTGTGTTTGGTGTGTTTTTTGTTCGGATTTGGAATGCGCTTAAAAACAATAACTTAAATGAAGTGGTGAATAGTTATTCAATGTAAATGATAAATATAAGTCTGCCAAAAATGTGACGCAGTTGGTGTTTTGGCGTCGACGGGCATTTTTTCTGCTCCGGAGATCTGTACCCGCTGGTGATTGCAACATTCTGGAAACAAGGCAAAGTTTTTCGCCCGGAAATCTTGTTCTGAGGGGTGGCTCACAAAATGGGATCCCGCGGTCTGGCAGGGATTGAGAGCGTTCTGCTAGCGATGCTATAAACAGCAGGAAAAGTGTGGTCTTCATCATATTCGCTTTCCGCACTTTTTTCCCGTCTCATCGGCGGCAATTTTGCCGAAGCCGGTGTTAAGTGGATGTTATTTGCGCGGAGTCGCGACATGGAAGAGTACATTTCTGACCTTGGTTGGACTGTCCCCCCCTTTGACGCCCTTCAGTCGTGTCTTTGCGCGCCCCTTTTCAGAGCTGAGGATGGTGACTTTCGGGTTACCGTCCTTAAGCTGCATTTGTTGAACTAGGCGTTGCCTGTGTGGCCTACTTTTAGGTGGGCGCGCAGGTGTTGAGGAGAACGCAATGATTATCGATGAAGTCGTCGATCTATCGAGGTTGCAGTTCGCGTTAACCGCGATGTACCACTTCCTGTTCGTGCCCCTGACTTTGGGTCTGGCTTTCCTGTTGGCCATCATGGAATCGCTCTATGTGATGACCAACAAGCAAGTCTATAAAGACATGTGTAAGTTCTGGGGTAAGTTGTTTGCTATCAACTTTGCCCTGGGTGTTACCACCGGTATCACCATGGAGTTCCAGTTCGGTACCAACTGGGCTTACTACTCCCACTATGTGGGCGACATCTTCGGTGCCCCCCTCGCTATCGAGGGCCTGATGGCCTTCTTCCTTGAGTCCACCCTTGTGGGTCTGATGTTCTTCGGTTGGGACCGCCTCTCCAAGCGTCAGCACTTGGCGGTAACCTGGCTGGTGGCCATCGGCTCCAACATGTCCGCCCTGTGGATTCTGATCGCGAACGGCTGGATGCAGCACCCGATCGGCGCCGAGTTCAACTACGAAACCATGCGAATGGAGATGGTCTCCTTTGCCGAAGTGATGTTTAACCCGGTTGCTCAGGTTAAGTTCGTTCACACCGTGGCCGCAGGCTACGTGACCGGCTCCATCTTTGTTCTGGCCATCAGCTCCTACTACCTGCTGAAGAAGCGCGACCTGCCGTTTGCCCGTCGCTCTTTCTCCGTTGCCGCTGCCTTTGGTATGGCTTCCATCCTGTCCGTACTGGTACTGGGTGACGAGTCCGGCTACGAGGTGGGTGACGTGCAGAAGGTGAAACTGGCTGCCATTGAGGCGGAGTGGGAAACCCACCCGGCCCCGGCCGCCTTTACCGCCTTCGGTATCCCGGACAGCGAGAACATGGAAACCCATTTCGCGGTACGCATTCCGTACGTGATGGGCATCATCGCAACCCGCTCCCTGGACGAGCAGGTTACCGGCATCATCGACCTGAAAGCGGAGCACGAAGTGCGCATCCGCAACGGCATGATGGCGTTTGGTCTGCTGGAGAAGCTGCGCGCAGGCGAGCTGACCGAGGAAGAGCGCGCCATCTACGAAGAGCATAAGAACGACATCGGTTACGGCATGCTGCTGAAGCGCTACACCGACGACATTCCGAACGCCTCTGAAGAGATGATCGCTAAGGCAGTGGATGACTCCATCCCGGCCGTGGGCCCGCTGTTCTGGAACTTCCGTGTGATGGTTGGTCTGGGCTTCCTGATGCTGGGTGCCATTGGTCTGGCGTTCTACCAGAGCTGCAAACAGAAAGTCGACGAGAAGCCGTGGCTGCTGAAGGGTCTGATGTTTATCCTGCCGGCACCGTGGATCGCCATCCTGTGTGGTTGGTTCGTTGCTGAGTACGGTCGTCAGCCGTGGACCATTGCTGAGGTGCTACCCACCTACATGTCCGCCTCCAGTCTGTCGGTTGGTGAACTGTGGTTCTCCATCATCCTGATCTGCGGTTTCTACACCGTGGCCCTGGTGGTTGAGATGTTCCTGATGTTCCGCTTTGCCCGCCTGGGTCCGAGCAGCCTGAAAACCGGCCGCTACCACTTCGAGCAAGGTCAACAGCAACAACAAGAAGCGGCGTTTGATGCAGCCGTGACTGCACCGGCCAAGGAGACTCCGAGCAATGCTTGATTATGAAATGCTACGCCTGATTTGGTGGGTACTGGTAGTAGTCCTGCTGATTGGCTTCGCCGTAACTGACGGCTTCGATATGGGTGTGGGCGCCCTGCTGCCCATCATTGGTAAAACCGACAACGAGCGCCGGGTGATGATCAACTCCATCGCCCCGCACTGGGACGGCAACCAGGTTTGGCTGCTGACCGCCGGTGGTGCACTGTTCGCGGCCTGGCCTCTGGTCTACGCGGCATCGTTCTCCGGCTTCTACATCGCCATGGTGCTGACCCTGTTCGCCCTGTTCTTCCGTCCGATCGGTTTCGACTACCGTTCCAAGATTGAAGATCCGCGCTGGCGTAAGAGCTGGGACTGGGGTCTGTTCATTGGTGGCTTCGTTCCGCCGGTGGTGTTCGGTGTGGCCTTCGGTAACCTGTTCCAGGGCGTGCCGTTCTACTACGACGAGTGGATGCGCAGCTACTACGATGGCGGCTTCTTCGGCCTGCTGAATCCGTTCGGCCTGCTGGCGGGTCTGCTGTCCTTCGCCATGCTGACTCTGCACGGTGCCACCTGGCTGCAGATGAAGACCGAAGGCGAACTGTACCTGCGTGCCCGTAAGGCCACCATGGTGCTGGCGACCGCTTCCGTGCTGCTGTTCGTGATTGCTGGTGTATGGCAGAACAGCTTCATCGACGGCTACGTGATCACCTCCGCCATCGATACCGGTGCGGCCACTAACCCGCTGACCAAGACCGTTGAGCTGCAGGCTGGTGCCTGGTGGAACAACTTCTACAGCTACCCGGTACTGTGGGTATTCCCGGCCCTGGCCGTGCTGATGCCGCTGCTGGTAATGGGCGCCACTAAGGCGAACAAGAACGGCTTTGCCTTCCTGTTCTCCAGCCTGAACATCGTGGGTGTGATTGTGACTGCGGTTGTGGCGTTGTTCCCGTTCGTTATGCCGTCTTCCAAGAACCCGAACCACTCTCTGACCATGTGGGATGCCACTGCTTCTGAGCTGACCCTGAAGGTGATGCTGGTTGCCGCGGTGATCTTCGTACCGATCATCCTGGGTTACACCATCTGGTGTTACGTGAAGATGTTTGGTCGTCTGAACGACGCCCACATTGAGAAGAACTCGGCCTCTCTGTACTAAGGCCTGGGAAATTAGGAGCTAAACACTATGTGGTATTTCGCTTGGATCCTGGGTGTGCTGCTGGCTTGTGCCTTTGGCATCATCAACGGCCTGTGGCTGGAAGCTCAGGAAGCGCTGGACAAGGACGAAGACTAACAACTCCTCGTTAGTTCGCGTCCTGGCTCACTGCTCAGGTGGTGGGCCAACCCAATACTGAGAACGCCGTCCTTCGGGACGGCGTTTTGTCGTTTCTGGACGGTGTGATGCTTCGTCGCCGGGGCCCGCAGTGGCCTTGCCACCGGGCAGGGCCAGCAGAGCACGTAGCCGATGCGTATCGCGACCACGGGCCATCGGCTGGGGGCAAGGGCATCCGCTGCGGCGCGGTGGCAGGTGTCGGTTGAGCGTGGAAAGCTGTGGCCTCGATAAGCCCGGGCAGGGATTGAGCCAGCGGGCCCCCCCCAAAAAAAAACGCCGCCCGGCAGGGCGGCGCATGGCGGTGCGTCCGGACGCGGTTACAACTGGAAGCGGGCCAGATGGGTGCGCAGCTTGTTGGCCACCTGATTGAGCTCACTGGCGGCATGGACGGTCTGGGCCGCATCGTCCTCACTCAGCCTGACCAGATCCGAGATCTTACTGAGGTTGGCGGCGATGTCGGCGGCCACCGCCTCCTGCTCTTCGGCGGCGCTGGCGATGGTGTTGGTGCTGGCAGAAAGCTGGCCAATCCCCTGGGTGATCGCCTGCAGCGCGGCACCGGCGGCATTGGATTGCTCGCTGGAGCGCTTACCCAGCTCAAGGCTGGCATTCATCTGCGACACCGCGTCGCTGGTGCGGCTGTGAAGCTGCTCAATGGTGCTGTTCACTTCGGTGGTGGAGTGTTGTGTCCGCTTGGCCAGTTGCCGAACCTCGTCGGCCACCACGGCAAAGCCGCGGCCCTGATCACCGGCGCGGGCCGCTTCGATGGCGGCATTGAGTGCCAGCAGATTGGTTTGCTCGGCGATCTCATCGATCACCTGCACCACCTTGGCAATGGCCTGGCTCTCCCGCGCCACCCTATCAATGCTGGTGGAGCCCTGGTTGAGCGACTCGGCCAGGGTGTCCATCTGCCGGATAACCGCATGCACCTCCTTGTCTCCGGTGTCCGCGGTGCTGTCCATCTGGCGCGAGTGCTCCGCCGATTGACTGGCATGCTGGGCCACTTCCCGCGCGGTGCAACTCATCTCCTCCATGGCGGTGGCGATAAGCTCAGTCTGCTGCTTCAGGTCGGCGGCGCCGTTGCTGTTGCGCTGGGCCATGCCCTGCAGGTCGCTGCCGGCCTGCTCAAGCGCTTCCACCGAGTGATTGAGCGCTTGCAGCAGGGTGTACAAACCCTCTCGCATGGCGCCAACGCTGGCGACGATCCGATGCACCTCGTTTTTCGAATTCTCCGGAGCATGGGGGAGTTCCAGATTCAGTTGGCCCTGGCCAATGGCATCGATGGATTGACACAGCGCATCCAGAGGCCGGTTGAGGGTGCGTTGCAGCACCCAGAGCAGGGACAGCCCCAGCAACAGAGCGGCAACCACTGAGGCGCAGATAAAGAAGATCTGCAGCGTAGACAGTGCGGCCACCAGTTCCTGTTCCGGCGCTTCAGCCAGCAGCAGCCAGTTGGGGCCGGTGACCTCGGTGCGGCTTTGCAGCCAGTTTTCGCCGTTGAGGCTGAACCGGATGATCTCCCCGTCCGGTGACGTCATCGCTTGCTGGTAGCGGGGTTGTCCCAGGTCGTCCTTAAGGTCACTGGCGAGGCTGTCCCCCTCAAGCGATGGGTGATGCAGGAATCGGCCATTACTTCGGTCCAGCAGGCTGAAATAGCCGCTGTCTGCAAACTCGATTTTGGTCAGTGTGGCCGACAACTGGGTGAACACGTCAGTGACGTCCTGGCCAATATAGAGCGCGCCAATCACGTGATTGTCGTTATTGGTGATTGGGGTGTAGACGGCGATCAGCTGTCGGCCAAACAGGGTGGCGTAACCGACATAGTTTTGCCCGGCCAGCAGTCGCTGATAGGCGGGGTGGGCGGTTTTCAGAGTCGTGCCCGTGGCCCGGCTGCCATCCTCCTTGCGCAGCGAGCTGGCGATCCGGACAAAGTCGTCGCCGGAGCGTACAAACACGGTGGCGTTACCGTCGGTCAGGCTGGCAAAACGGTCGACCTCCTGGTCCCGCCCATTCATCACCTCCTGATTACTGAGCAGTTGGGGCACCCGCGGGCTGCCGGAGGTGCCACTCTGGCCAGCCAGCCGGAAGGGGCCGGGAAAGAGCTCAGAGAAAACCTGCGCGTTGTGTTGCGCAAGTTGGCGTTGGGCCTGGTATTGGATGTCCACCAATGAGGCCATGGCATCCAACTCATTTCGTACATTTTGTATGGCTTTCTGGTGCAGCGCCGTGGCGGACAGCTGGTAGGCGGTAGTGCCCAAACCGGCCATAACCAGGGTCAATATTCCGAGCGCCAACACGCTGATTTGGCTGCCAACGCGCCATGTTGAGAACGACATTGCCTGCTCCTTTCTTATAGTTTTTGAATTTCCATAATTGCAGGCACAGCGTACGGTTTAAGGCCGCACGGATTACTGTTGAAACTCAAACATTAGCGAATGTTTTGTATGTCGTTTGTATCTATGGGGGGGCGCGGCGTGAAAAGTGCGCCGCCCGGAGGCGGCGCGAAGGGAGGGAAGGGGGGTTACAGGCGGAACCGGCCGAGATGGTCGCGCAGGGATTCCGACAGGCGGCTCAGTTCATTGGCGGCATCCACGGTTTGTCCGGCGTCCTGCTCGCTGGTGCGGGCCAGTTCGGTGATGTGGCCGAGGTTGGAGGCGATCTCATCGGCCACCACCCCTTGCTGTTCGGCGGCACTGGCGATGGAGGTGGCGTTTTCGGCCAGCTGGGTGACACTGCGGCTGATCTGGGTCAGCGCCACCCCGGCCTCACCGGACTGACCGGTGGCTTGCTGGCTCAGGGACAGGTTCTGCGCCATCTGGTCCACCGCATCACGGGTGCGTTGGTGCAGCCGCTCGATGGTGTCGCCAATCTCTTTGGTGGAGTGCTGGGTTCGCTGCGCGAGGGAGCGCACTTCGTCGGCCACGACGGCGAACCCCCGGCCCTGCTCACCGGCACGGGCGGCTTCAATGGCCGCGTTGAGGGCCAGCAGATTGGTCTGCTCAGCAATCTCATTGATCACCTGCACCACCTTGGCGATCGCCTGGCTCTCTTCGGCCACCCGATCCATGCTGTTGGCGCCTTCGCGCAGGGATTGCGCCAGGGTTTCCATCTGGCCAATGACCGCATCCACCTGGCGGTCCCCATCCTTGGCGGCATGGTCCACCTGCTGCGAGTGCTCTGCCGAACCACTGGCGTGGCGCGCCACCTCCCGCACAGAACAACTCATCTCCTCCATCGCCGTGGCGATCTGGTCGGTTTGGCGCATCAACTCTGCGGCACTGCTGCCGTTCTGCTGGGCCACCGTCTGCAAGCCGGAGGCGGACTGCTCCAGCACCTGGGCCGACTGGTTCATCGCGGTCAGCAGCTGGCGCAGACGCTCTGCCATGGTGGCCACGCTGGCGGTAATGCGGTGGACTTCGTTGCTGGAGTTTGCCGGCACCTCGGGCAGTCGCTGGGCAAGGTCGCCGTGGCCAATGGCATCAATGCGCTGGCACAGGGCTTCCAGAGGGCGATTGAGGGTGCGGGCCAGCATCAGGGTGAGCAGCAGGCCAATCAGACCACAGCCCACGATTGAGGCCATCACGGAGAAGCGGCGCAGGTTGGAGAGGGCGCTCTCCAGCTCCTGCTCGGGCGCGGCGGCGGTCAGCACCCAGCCCGGACCCGCCACCTCAGCGCTGCTTTGCAGCCAGGGTTCACCGTTGATGATGAGGCGCTCGATGCGACTGTGGTCGCCGCCAAGGGCGCGCTGGTAACGGGGCGTGCCCTGATCATCGGTTTGGGTGGCCACGTCGGCGTTGTCCTTCATCTCCGGGTGGTAGAGGAACTGGCCGCTGCGTCGGTCAATCAGGCTGAAATAGCCACTCTGTCCCAGCCGGATGTTGGCCAGGGTGCTGGCCAACTGCTCGCTGGCCTGAGTCACATCCTGACCGATAAAGCGCACGGCGATGACGGTGCCACTGGCGTCAATCACCGGCTCATACACGGTGATCTGCTCGCGTCCAAACAGGGTGGCGTAGCCGATATAGGGCTGGCCGTTGATCAGCGCCTGGTAGCCCGGGTGGGCGGTGCCCAGCCAGGTGCCGGTGGCGCGGTTGCCCGTTTCGGTGCGCAGTGAGGTGGCAATGCGAAGGAAGTCATCGCCGTCCCGCACGAACACCGTGGCACTGCCACCGGTGATTTTGGCGTAGCGGTCCACCTGGGCCAGGGTGGTGTTGATCAGGCGGGGCCCGCTGCGCAGTTCCGGCGCATTGGTGCCGGCAACGGTGACGCGCTTGCCGGTCAGCTCAAAGTCGCCAGGAAAGAGATCGGCAAAGAGGCGGGCATTGTGTTCGGCCAGGTCACGTTGCGATTGGTACTGAATCCCCACCAGTGCGGCCATCGCATCCAGCTGGCTCTGGACTCCGGCCATTGTGGTCTGGCGCAGTGCCTGGGCTGACAACTGGTAGGTCAGGGTGCCCAACCCGGCCAACACCACCATAGAGATAACCAGCGACAGGGAGCCTATCTGCTGTCCGAATCGCCATTGAGAAAACCTCATATCCGCCTCTAACTGCTCATTTTTCATTGTAATTACAGCGACAAGAATAGGGTTCGAAGCAAGGAACGGAATTGATCCCCCTCAAGAAAAGCGTTGTTCAATGATGTTGCAAATATGTAAACGAATAATGTATACAATGTACCCGGGCATAAAATGTATACAATATTCGTGGGAGGTGAGCGGTCCCCATGGCGCCCCGAATCGCAATCACAACAAGAAAGAGGGATTACCATGAATCGCAGCCAACTGGCGCTCTCCATCGGCGCTGCCTGGGCACTGGCGACCGCTCCGGTCTGGGCCGAAGAGACCAGCAACAACGAGGAACCGGAACGGATCGAGGTGACCGGGTCCCACATTAAGCGCATCGACATGGAGGGGGCCTCGCCGGTCACCGTGTTGTCCGCAGAAGACCTGATCAACACCGGCTTCTCCACCGTGGGCGACGCGCTGCGCAGCTCCAACCTCAACTCCTTCGGCTCCTGGGGCGGCGGTGCCAACAACGGCTGGGGTTCCCAATCCACCGTTGCACTGAAAGGGTCCAGTGCCTTCCATACCCTGGTGCTGCTGGATGGCCACCGCATGGCCAAGTCACCGGTAATGGATGGCGGGGCCGCCAACCTCAATACCATTCCGATGGCGGCGGTAGAGCGCATCGAGATCCTGACCGACGGCGCCTCGGCCATCTATGGCACCGATGCCATCGCCGGGGTGATCAACATCATCCTCAGAAAGGAGTTCTCCGGGGTGGAAGTCGCGGCCAAGGGGGAGTGGCCGGAAGCGGAGGGCGGCGAGTCCAACCACTACACCTTTACCGGCGGCATCTCCGGCGACCTGGGTTCCGTGGTGTTCACCTGGGAACACTACGAGCGCGACGCCATCTTTATGAAGGACCGCGACTACAGCCGCAACCAGCTCAAAGAGGGCGGTGACCCGCGCTACGTCTACGACTACACCGGCCTGTCGGCCAGTGGCCGCACCCTGGTGCGTTCCTCCGACAGCTGGGATTACCTGGTGCCGCTGACCAGCGGTGATTGCAGCGCCTACAACACCTCCGGCAAGAACGAGTTCTTTGGCCCGCTGGAGGACGCCAGCTACCCCAATGACCGCATCTGCGCCTACGACTACACCCTGGAAGCGGCCATTCAGAATGACCAGCGCCGCGACAACGCGTTGGTGAACTACCGCTACAACATCAACGACGAGATCGCGCTGACCGCCCGCGCCTACTGGGCCTACAACGAAACCATCGACACCTCAGCGCCGACTCCGGCCGGGATCTGGTTCGACAAAGATCTGCCCAGCTACACCACCGCCGAAGGCCATGAGCTGGTGGAGGTGTTCAATGGCGACCACATGCTGTACCGCTTCAACACCATGGGCAACCGCCGCGCCGAGCATAACGACTCCATCCTCGACTTTATGATCGCGCTGGATGGCAGCCACGACCTGCTGAGCTGGGACTTCTCCTTTAACCACAACCGCTACAACAACTTCACCTGGGGCCAGAACTACATCCATACCCCCTCCCTGACCGACGCGGTGGGCGACTACAACGCCGAAACCGGGGAGTTTGAAGGCTGGGACCCCCGTGACCCGTACTCCGAAGTGCCGGATGCGGTGAAAGCCAACTACGACAAGCGCAACGAATCCTCCTACTGGGAGGCCATGGGTGGCGTGTCCGTCGACGTGTTTGAGCTGCCCGGCGGCACCACCAGCGTGTATGTCGGCGCCAGCTACCGCGAGGAGGCGTACCGCTCCGAAGTGGATGCCCAGGCGGAAGCCGGTAACGTCTACGGCGGCAATGGGGGTGCGGGCGGCACCGCAGAGCGTGAAGTGTGGGCGGCGTACTTTGAGATGCTGTTCCCGATTCTGGACAACCTGGAGTTGAACGTGGCGGGCCGCTACGACGACTACTCCGACTTTGGCGACACCTTTAACCCGCAGGTGGCGTTGCGTTACAACCCCATCGAAGACCTGATGTTCCGCGCCTCATGGGGCACCGGTTTCCGTGCCCCGACCCTGACCGACCTCTACTCCGGTCTGCAGGAGGGCTACGGCTGGCGTAAGAACTACGTGCGCTGCTACGACAACGGCACCTCACCGGCGGATTGCGGCGAGTGGGATTACGCTGCCGCCTACACCGGGGGCAACGAAGACCTGGAGCCGGAAGAGTCCGAAAGCTACAACTTCGGCGCGGTCTGGAACATCGGCGACAACCACTATGTGAAGGCCGACTACTGGCATCTGGAGCTGGAGAACCTGATCCAGGACTACAACCCAAATCTGGTGCTGCTGTCCCAGGTGTTCCTGTGGGAGAACGGCGTCGACGAATACATCGGTGACGTGGTGCCTGGCCTGGGTTACGAGATTGGCGCCAATGGCCGTCTGCAGGGGATCTACTCCCTGACCGGCAACTTCGGCGCGTCCGAGCGTGAGGGTCTGGATATCGAGCTGGGCGGTAACTACGAGACTCAGCTGGGTGACATTGGCTGGAACCTGGCCTGGTCCCACTACCTCAAGTACACCGAGGAGTACACCGACGAAGAGACTGGCGAAACCGCCGTGTCGGAAGACAAGGCCGGTCGCAAGTACTACCCGGATGACCGCATCAACGTCTCCGTTGACTGGACTTTGGGCGACCACGCCGTTGCGCTGTACGCCTACTACATCAGCAAGCAGGAAAACGACTGGGTTGACCCGGAGACCGGCGTCCGCGAAGTGTATGACCAGTTCGACAGTTACACCTCGGTCAACGCCAGCTACACCTATCACCTGCCGTGGCAGGGGTCGCTGAGCGTGGGTGGCCGCAACCTGTTTGATGAAGACCCGCGTCTGGACGAAAACGGCGAAACCGATACCGCCCTGTACGACATCCGTGGCCGTACCTGGTACGCCACCTACAAGCAAAGTTTCTGATGGTCGTCATCGTTTAGGGCTCCGAAAGGAGCCCTTTTTTGTGCCGCCATGCTACCCTTTCGCGGTTCCCTGATATTTCGGTATTTCATCGCCATGCGCGCGTTTTTGCCCCTGTTGTTTTCCCTCTCCCTGTTGCCCTTTGTTGCCCACGGCCAAAGCCCTGCCAGCGGTGCACTGAGTGCGGAGCAGGCCTGCCCGGCCTACCAGTCCATCCGCAAGCAAACCAATCCCGGCAATCTGGTGGTGAGCCCCGGCCAGGATTACCGGGTGCTGGCGGAGAATAAGCCGGGGGGCGACTGGTGGTTGCTGGAGGTTGAAGGCCAGCGCCGCTGGGTGGCCAAAACCTGCGGGCGCCACCAGGGGGGCAGCACCGGCCAACCGGCACCGGCGAAAACCCACCAGGCGGATTTCGACTTCTATACCCTGGCGATGAGCTGGCATACCGGTTTCTGCAATGGCCGCAACCGGCCCGATTGCCGGGGTGCTAAGCCGGACCTGGTGCTGCACGGCCTCTGGCCCTCCAATTCCCGTGGGGCCCACCCGGCGTTTTGCGACGGCAGCCAAAAGCAGCGATTCTGCGGCTATGGCCCGCTGGCGCTGGAGCAAGACACCCGTGAGGGGCTGGACAGGGTGATGCCCGGTAGCAAGGTGTGTCTTGATCGTTACCAGTGGCACAAGCACGGCAGCTGTTCCGGCCTGGCTCAGCAGCCCTACTTTGAACAGGCGGTGGCCTACAGCCAGTGGCTGCGCACCTCTGCCCCGGCCAATCAGCTGCGTGCCAATGCCGGGGGCTCGGTCAGCCGTGCTGCGGTGCTGGGGTGGTTTGATGAGTGGGGTTTTGGGGGCGCGGTTAGTCTTCACTGCAAGAGCGGCTACCTGGAGGAGGTGCGGGTTTACCTGAAACCGGCGCTGCCGGAGCAGCCGAACCAGGCGAAACCTCAGCCCTACCGGGGACAACAACGCTGTCCTGCGCGCTTTGATCTGTTACCCTAGGCGCCACTTTCTGGCGAGTAAGGAGTGAATTGATGAAACCGCTGATGATGGGCGCTCTGGCCGTACTGCTGCTGGCCGGCTGCAGCAAGCTGACCCAAGAGAACTACGATAAAATCGAAATGGGCATGAGCAAAACCGAAGTGGAAGGCATTCTGGGCGGGGCGGACAAGTGCGAACAGGCGATGGGCACCGAAAGCTGCGTCTGGGGCAACGACGACAAACAGATTAAAGTGGGCTTCGCCGGCGACAACGCGGTGCTGTTCACCAGCAAGGGTCTGAAGTAATTCATTCCCATGCAGCAACAGGGCGGCCAATGGGCCGCCCTGTTGCGTTTCAGGTCAGGCCGTATTTCTCCGCCCGGTAGAGAAACGCTTTGTAGCCCAGCCCCAGCAGTCGCGCCGCTTCGGAACGGTTGCCCTCGGCCCGTTCCAGCGCCGCCTGCAGGTAGCGCTGCTCCAACACCTCCCACTGAATCCCCTCGCTGGGCAGCAGCGGTGCATTGCCCGGATTGGCGGGCAGGGGGCTCAGCTCCAGCTCGCCCAGCAGCACCAGCCGTTCCACCGCGTTGGCCAGCTCCCGCACATTGCCCGGCCAGGGGCAGTCCATCAGCGCCTTCAGCTGCGCCGGCGTCAGTTCTGGCGGGGTGAGCTTGTGGCGCTGGGCGCTGCGGGTCAGCAGGCAGTTGACCAGCGCAGGGATGTCCTCGGGACGCTCCCGCAGCGGCGGCATGGCAAGCGGGATCACGTTGAGGCGGTAGTAGAGGTCTTCGCGGAAGCGGCCATCGGCCACGGCGTTGGCCAGATCCTGGTGGGTGGCGGCGATCACCCGCAGGTCCACTTTGCGCTCTTCGCTGCTGCCGAGCCGGGTGATGCAGCCCTCCTGCAACACCCGTAATAAGCGGGTTTGCAGCTCCAGCGGCAGTTCGCCAATCTCATCAAGGAACAGGGTGCCGCCGCTGGACGCTTCAATCTTGCCGACGATGGTCTGATGGGCGCCGGTGTAGGCCCCCTTCTCAGCGCCAAAAAGCTCGGACTCCGCCAGGCTCTCCGGAATGGCGCCGCAGTTCACCGCAATAAAGGGGCCGCGCCGGGGCGACAGCTTGTGCAGGGCACGGGCAGCCAGCTCCTTGCCGGTGCCGCTCTCCCCTTGAATCAACACTGTGGCGGCCACCTGGCTGATCCGCTGGATGCGCTGATAAACCCGCTGCATCGGTGCGGAGTGGCCAACCAGATCCACCAGCCGCTCCTGCTCCGACAGTTGGGCCGACAGGGCGGCGTTGTCTTCCCGCAGGCGGCGGGCCCGGCTGACCTTATCGATGGCCAGCATCAGCTCCTGACGCTGGAACGGCTTGGCCAGGTAATCGTCTGCGCCCAATTGGATGGCGCTGACCGCGTGGGCGATTGAGCCGTACGCGGTGGCGACGATGATGCCGAGGGTGGGGTAGCGCTGGCGGGCGGACTGGATCAGTTCGGCGGCGTCCCCTTCGGCCAGTTTCCAGTCTGACAGCAGCAGCTGCCAGTGCCCCTGGGCCAGGGCTTTATCAGCCTGTTCGGCGGTGGCAACGCCCTCAACCGGGTGTCCGGCTTCCGCCAGAATCTGGGTCAGCAGGGTGCGTTGGGCCTGATCATCCTCCAACACCAGAATGGGGCAGTGGCTCATTGTTGTTCTCCTTGGCTGAGGGTCAGGGTGGCCTGGCAGCCGGGACCGGGCTGGCGATTGCTGAGTGTCACATCACCCTGATACCACAAGCGGGCGAGGCGTCGGGCCAGATAGAGGCCCATGCCGGAGCCATCGGATTTGGTGGTTTGGTGCGGCTCAAACAGGCGATTGGCCACCGCCGCCGACAGGCCCGGCCCATTGTCGCTGACCAGCAGGCTGACACTGCCCGGCTGCTGGCGGGCGCTGATCACCACCTCGGCATCCTCGCCGCCCTGTTCTGCCAGCGCTTCCTGAGCGTTCACCATCAGGGTGTGAAGCATGGTGCGCAGCTCAGAGTGGGCACCGGTGAGCGTCAGCTCGGCGGGCACCTGATTGTCAAACCGCACGCCGCTGGTGTTGGCCATCGCCAACTCCAGCACGATGTCGTCCACCAGCGCCCGTGCGTTGTTCTGAGTCTGCCGGTCGATGCCATTGGCGGCCAGGGTCAGCAGGGCGGTGAGGGTGCGGTCCATATGGCGCAGCTTGGCGCGGATCTGGTCACGCCAGCGGGCGCGTTCGTCGGGCTTGGACTGGTCCAGATGCTCCAGTGCCAGGCCGATGGTGTGCAGCGGGTTACGCAGGGCGTGGGCCAGGCCCCGGGCGATCTCGCCAATCTCCGCCAGATGCTGGCGGCTTTGCAGGGTTTTCTGTTGTTCGGTCATCCGCGCCAGCGAACCACTCATATGGTTAAAGGCGCCGATGGCGTGGCGCACTTCGGAGCTGCCCTGGGGCGGAATGGTGTGCCCCAGATCCCCTTCACTCAAGCGCTGACAGCCCTGATCCAGCGCCTCCAGCGGACGCGCCAGTCGTTGCGCCAGCCAGTACACCAGCCCCAGCCCCACCAGGCCGGAACCGGCCAGGAATATCAACAGGGTCTGGCGAAACTCCTCCAGCAGCCGTTGCTCCGGCGCCTGCATCAGGTGCATCTCCACCGGGGCCGCCAGACCCTGGATCCACACCCGATCACTGTTCTGTTCAAACTCCACCTTGATGCGGCGGGCCTGGGCCAGCGCCTGTTCGCGCACCGCTTCCAGTTCGGCTTTGAGCTGGGCCTGCTCCGCTTCGCTGAGGGCGGAAGGTTCATTCAGGGTGAGGATGTGCTCGGTCACGGCGCGGCCCTGTTCGCTCAGCGCTTCCAACTCCTGGTGGATCGACTCCTGCCGTTGCCGCTCCGCTTCCAGTTGCTGAATCACCACCTCACGTTGCTGCTCAGCGAATTCGTGGGCGGCTTCCGGGTTGGGCCAGTGGGGTGCCTCGGGCAGCTGGATCAGGAACTGCTCACCATCAAACAGGTTTTCCACCGTCACCTCAGCCACCCGCCGGGCCACCTGGCCGGACTGGTCGCCCAGGGTTTGGTGGAAGTCATCGGTCAGGGTGCTGAGCAGGAACCACTGCATCACAGTGAACAGCAACATCAGAGAGCCAAAGGCGAGGAACAGGTAGCGCTTCAAAGACATGGGATAGCGAACTCCAACACAAGGTGGAACAGGCAATACAGCTTTCGTGCCAAGCCAGTTTCCCAGCTTGTCAGGGCGTTAGCGGGGGTGCAAGGGGCAAGGGGTTCCCGATAACGGCAGGTGGGGCATGCCGATATGGGCAGATTGACTGCGTGGTGGCGTTGATAATGCCGGTTCTGGCGGGGTTTGTCGGGTTGGTACGGTTTTTTCAATGGTTTGTGTGAGCGGGGCCGTTGTCCCCATTGACCGCAAAAAAGGAGCAAGACCAATGAAACGACTGACTCGCTGGATGGTAGTGGCATTACTGGGCCTGGTGTCTACCGGGGTGCTGGCCAACAGCATCCGGATTGAACGCGCTGCCGAGGGGCCGGTATCGGTGGAGGTGGAGCGCGATGAGGAGCGCGTCACGCTGGAGCTGGATCCCGCCAACCCGGACTGGGATGCGCTGGATGCGGCACTGGGTGATGACCCGAATGCCGAGCGTTGGCGCTCGATGATTGAGTCGGTACTGAACGGTGAGGGGCCGCTGACCCTGGCCCTGCACAATGAAGCCGGGGTTAAGGTGATTCGGGTGCCCAATATCGAGCTGATATTAGAGGATGGCGAGATGGAGCTGGAGATCGCCGAGATGCATCAGCGCCTGGCCGAACAAGGGGTTCGCCTGCAGGAGGAAGCCGCGCGGATGGAAAAGCACATGGCGGAGGTGGTGCTGCCCAAAATCTTCATTGAGCAACGCGCCGCCACGGCCAAGGCCATCACGTCGATGATTGAGCACGGCGAATTCAGCGCGGACGAACTGGCGGCCATTGAAGCGGCGCTGGCCGCGAAAAGCCCGGTGAAGTAAGACGGTTGGCTCAACAACAAGGCGCGCTGAGACCGTCTTGGCTATGTTTAGCAGAATGACAATAGCTTGAGGAGCCGTGCCATGCTTGGGGAGAACCATGCTCTGATCTTCGACTTTCCGGAGTACCGGGATGTCATTCATCACCTGAAAGAGACCGATGAAGCGTTTGCTCAGCTGGCCAAGGAGTACCATGAGCTTGACCATAAAATCCGCGGTCTGGAGGTCAATGCGGTGCCCACCACTGATGAGAACTTTGTGGCGCTGAAGTCGCGTCGGGTGGCGTTAAAGGATGAGCTGCACAAGCGCTTGTTGAACGGCCACGGTGGCTGAATCAGGGCAAGCAAAGAAAACGGGCCGAATGGCCCGTTTTTTTGTGCTCAGGCAGCGATGGCGACCGGTTCCGGTCGGCTGACCGGATTGCGCCACTGCCGCACCAGCCGGTAGGCGGCCGGTACGAAGATAAAGGAGAGCAGGGTGGTCAGTGCGGTGCCCCCGGCGATGGCGATGGCAAAGGGGGGCCAGAATCCGCCACCGGCCAGGATCAGCGGCATAAAGCCCCCGATGGTGGTGATGGTGGTGGAGCCGATATGGCGGCCACAGCTGGTGACGGCCTGAATCATCGCACCCACATCCCCGCCCTTGGCGGCGGGGGAGTCTTCCAGCTCAGCCAGAATCACAATGGCGGCGTTGATCGCCAGCCCCATCAGCCCCATCAGGGCGATGATGACGTTAAAGCCAAAGGCGTAACCGGCCAGGTAGACCGACAGCAGCCCCAGCCCCACAGACTGGAAGGCGCTGGCCAGGATCACGGCGGTCAGGCGGAAGGAGTTAAAGGAGAGCACCACGATGGCCACCAGCACCACGGTGATGATGGCGACGTTGGACATCAGCTGGCCCACCGCCTCGTTGCGCTCAGCGCTTTCGCCCCCCACTTCGATGCGGTAGCCCTGGGGCAGGGCCAGCCCCTCAGCCTCAATCTGCTGCAGGGTTTGTTCCAGCACCTGAGCGGGCAGCACGCCAGCAATCAGGAACGCCTCGATGGTGTTGATGCGCTCGCCATTGCGGTGGGGGATCTGGCTGCGGCTGGCGACTACAGTGCGCTCGCCCAGTGCCGACAGGGGCAGGATCTGGCCATCGGCGGTGGTGAGCTGGAGGTTACCGAGATCCCCGCTTTGCTGGCGCACATTGGAGTTGAGGCGGACCCGAACCGGCAGGGTTTCCGGCCCCTCCTGAATGGTGCCGCCAAGGCTGCCATCAAGGCTGCCCCGGATCTGAGCGGTGACGTCCGCCAGGGTCAGCCCGGCGGCGCTGACCGCGGGTTCATCCAGCACCAGCTTCACCCGGGGCAGGCCACTGGAGAGCGCGGCGCGGGTGTGGGTGACTTCGGGCTGCTGCTGAAGGATGCCGCGAAGCCGTTCGCCGATGCGGTCCAGCTCTGCGAGGTCGGGGCCGAACACCCGAAACTCCACCGGCGCGTTGAAGGGCGGGCCCTGCTCCAGTTTGCGCACCAGGATCTGCAGGTCCGGGTAGCGTCGATCCAGGTCCCCCTGCAGCGACTCAATCAGGCGGTTGGCGCGCTGGAAGCTGTCGGTGGTGATCATCCCCTGGGCGTACTGGGGTACCCCCTGCTCCCGTTGCAGCAGGTTGTAGTAGAACGACGGCGCATTGCGGCCGATGCTCCAGGCGGTTTGGGTGATGCCCGGCTGCTGGCGCAGATAGGCGTCCAGCTCCGCCACCCGGGCCCGGGTGGCGGGCAGGCTGGCGGCTTCACCCAGGCGCACCTCGATCTGGAACATGTCTCGGTCAGAGGGCGGGAAGAACTGTTCGGTCATCAGGCCGGCGGCGAAGAAGCCGGTCAGCGGCAGCACGGTCATCGCCACCACGGCCAGCAGCGGACGTTTCAGCGCAATCGCCAGTGAACGCTCCAGCGCTTTGGCCAGCGGCGCGATGGTCAGCCCCTGCTGCCACCAGCTGCCGTCATGGCGGGGCGGAATAAAGCGGCCACCAAGGCCGGCAATCAGGGTGTGGGACAGCACGTAGGAGGTAAGCAGCGCAAAGCTGACTGACAGCGCGATGCCACCGACAAACTCACCGGCGGGGCCGGGCATCAGCCAGATGGGGGCAAACGCCAGCACGGTGGTGAGGGTGGAGGCCAGCAGTGGCAGCCAGAAGTGACGCAGGGTTTGTCGTACCGCCTCCACCGGGCCGAGGCCCTGGCCCCGGCGCTGGGCAATCGCGTCCACAATCACGATGGCGTTATCCACCATGATGCCGAGCGCCACCACCAATCCGGTGACCGACATCTGGTGGATGGGCAGGCCGTAAAACTGCATGCAAGCGAGGGTGATCAGCGCGGTCAGCGGCAGCGCGGTGGCCACCAGCAGGGCGGAGCGCAGCCCCAGGGTCACCAGCAGCACCAGCAGGATCAGGGCAAAGCCCTGGCCCAAATTGACCAGCAGTTCCGACAGTCGGGTTTCAGTGTAGTCCCGTTGCGAGAACAGGGTTTCGAGGCGGATATTACTGGGCAGTTGGGTCTGCAGCGCGGCCAGTTGGCGTTCCACCTGATCGTCCCAGCGGTCAACCCGCACATCCGGCAGCATCCGTACCGCCACCAGTACCGCAGGTTCCCCCTGCACGATGGCGCGGTCCTCCCCCGGCTCAAGCTGGCTGCGCTCGACCGTGGCGATGTCACCAACCCGCACACCGGCCAGATCATCCCCCAGTCTCAGTGGGATCTGGCGGATGCGGTTGAGCGAGTCCAGCTCACCGGCCACCTCCACCTGAGCCCGCACCGTGGGGCTTTCCAGTGTTCCGGCGGAGCCCTTGGCGTCGGCGGCGGCGATGCGCTGGGCCAGGCGGTCGGTGGTCAGCCCCAGGGCCTGCATCTGGTTGTCGTCCACCCGCACCAGGATCTCCTCCTGGGGGCGGCCCTGCACCTTCACAAAGTCAGTGCCCGGCAACACCCTCAGGCGGTTGGCCAGCGCTTCGCCGTAGCGGCCCAGAGCGGTGAGATCCGGCTGCCCCGGACCCTGCCAGCGCAGCGAGAAGATGCGGGTAAAGGCGTAGCCCAGCTGGTCATCCAGCGCCGGGCGACCGGTGCCGGCGGGCAGGTCGGTCACGGCGTCGGCCAGCAGGTCACGGGCGCGGGACCAGACCGGGTCAGTTTCAAATACGTTGTCTTTCAGTTCGAGGGTGATGGCGGAGATGCCCGGCCGGGAGTTGGAGGTGATCAGTGCCAGCTCATCGAGCTGACGCAGGCGCGATTCCAGCACCTCCGTCACCAGCAGCTCCACCCGTTCTGCCGAGGCGCCGGGATAGGCGGTGATCACCGCGGCAAAGCGGTTGGTGATGTGGGGATCTTCGGTGCGCGCCAGTTGGCTGAGGGCACCAAAACCCACCACCAGAATCAGCGCAATCAACAGCAGGATAAGGCGCGGATTGCGTACCAGTGCGTGAACCATGGCTTACTCCTTGGCGCCGGGCGTAACCGCCTGCCCGGAAACCAGCGACTGCAGACCCATCACCACCACCTGCTCGTTATCGGCGATGGCGCCGCTGACAAAGGCGTATTGGTCGTCGCTGTGGAGAATGGTGACGTCGCGGCGTTCCAGCACGTAACCGCCGTCGGCCGGGGCCGCCACCATCAGGTTCCAGCGCCCGCGCAGGCCGCTGGTCAGGGCGCTGACCGGCACCTTGGCGGCAGGCTGGGCCACCCGCTCCTCAACCTGCAGGTAGACCAGATCGCCGTTCACCAGATTGTCCATCGGCGGCAGGGCAAAGCGCAGCTCCACCGTGCGGGTGACCGGGTTCACCTCCGCGCTGCGGCCCACCAAAGTGGCCTGTTGCGGCTGGCCCTGCACCTCGATGGTGAATTGCGGTTGACCCTCAAGCCGCGACAGCAGCCGCACCGGCACGCCGATTCGGGCTTCGCCCTGCGCATCGGGCACCAGAGTCAGCACCGGTTGGCCGGGGGAAACCACCTGGCCGGGTGCCAGTTGGCGTTGGGAGACGATGCCGTCAAACGGCGCGGTCAGTTTGCTCTTCTGGCGGCGGATGGTGTTGGCACTGAGGCTGGCCTGCAGCTGCTGGGCCAGCGCCGCCAGTTCATTCTGTTGGCTGAGCAGCTCATCAATCTGCTGCTGCGACTGGTAGCCCTGGGACTCCAGCGTGCGTTGGCGTTGCAGTGTGGTGTCCACCAGCGACTGTTGCGCTTCAATCTGCGCCAGGTTGGCGGTCAGCTGCTCCGCTTCGGAGCGCAGCAGGGCATCGTCCAGTCTGGCCAGCTCCTGCCCCTGTTTGACCAGTTCACCGGTGTCCACGGAAATGGCGTCGACTACACCGGCTAACTCGAATCCCACCTGGCTGGTGGTGGAGGAGTAAAGGCGACCGACAAAGCGGTGGCTGATGGGGTAGTCCGGCTGCGTGTGCAACGCTTCGGTGACGACGGGGTAGGGGGCTTTGTCGGGGCTGCTGGCGGTTTCGGCTGGCTGGCAGCCGGTTAACACCAACAACATCAAAACAGTGAGGGATCTGGCCATGACGGTAACAATCGGTCCATAATTAAACTGCACTGTCCAGTCTAGTTACGCCAAACTAGACTGTCCAGTTTGATTGATAAATCCATTAACAAGATGGGTGGGGAATGACCCAAAATTTAACAGCACGAAGCGAGAAGAAGCGCCGGCAAATCCTTGAGGCTGCTGGGCAACTCTTTGTCCAACAGGGGTTTATCACCACCAGCATGGACGAAGTGGCGCAACAGGCTGGGGTGTCCAAGCAAACCGTTTACGCCCACTTTGGCAGTAAGGATGAGTTGTTTACCCACTGCGTTGAGCAGAAGTGCATCACCAACGAACTGCTGCCGACTGCCCTGTCCGGGGATGACCCGCGCCAGGTGCTGCTGGACTTTACGGCGCGCTTTGTTGAGATGATCAACAGCGATGAAGCGGTGTATGTTTATCGTCTTTGTATCAGTCAGGCGGAGACCCACCCGGAGCTGTCAGAGCGCTACTTCGAAGCGGGCCCGGCCAAGGTGATTGGGGCGGTGGCGGAGTACCTTGCCACGCTGTCTGACAACGGTTTGCTCAAGATTGATGACCCTGTGCTGGCGGCGGAACACCTGCTGCTGATGAGCCGTGGCATGGTGAACATGCGCAAGTCCCTCGGGCTCACCATTGAGGAGAGCGCCGCCCAGCGACATCAGCGCGTCATACAAACTGTGGAACATTTTCTGCGCGGTTACGGCTGGCAACAGTGATCGCAAACCGAAGACTGACTCGTATCAAAGCAAACCTTTGATGTTCAAGGACGAATCCATGAAGTTACCCCTTATCTCCCTGTCTCTGCTGGCGCTGGCCGCTACCCCGGCTTTGGCCCGTCCACAAGGGGCACCCTCGCCCTGGAAATTGAACCTGTACGGCATCCAGATGACGGACACCGACCTGGCTGAAGATGGCGGCTTTAAGGACTCGGCCTTTGGCGCAGAGCTGGGTTACAGCACCCGTCTTGGTCCAAAGTGGATTGTGGGTGCCAGTGCCAGTGTGAACCGCCGTTACACCGACTTTGATGCCCGCACTTTGTTTGATGGCACGCTGGCACGTTTTGATCACCGCGACAGAATCGGGCTGGGTTTTAATGGCATCTACCTGCTCAATAAAGAGTGGCAGGTGATTGTGGCGCCCCGTTTCCAGTGGGCTGCAGCCGAGGACGCCAGCCTCTCCGACGGTTTCAGCTACGGTGTGCTGGCGGGCGGGATGTACCGGGTTAACGAGGACCTGCAACTGGGTTTGGGCCTCTCCTACCTGAATGACGTGAAAGAGACCAAAAGCTTCCCCATTCTGCTGGTGAAGTGGCAGATCACCGACAAGCTCAAACTGGATAACCCCTTTGACCCCGGCTTCGCCGGGCGCGCCGGCTTGGAGCTGAGCTACCGCTGGAATCCCCACTTTGAACTGGGGGTCGGTGGCGCCTACCGCAGTGACCGTTTTGCGGCGGAGCAGGGGGCGGTGGAGTTTGAGGAGCCGCTGTTCTTCGGCCGTCTGAGCTACTTCCCCAGCGATACCTGGAACGTCACCGCCGCGCTGGGTTACCGCGCCGAAGGGGAGATGAAGTGGGAGGGGGATGGCCTGCGTGAGCAGAGTCAGGACCTGGATGGCAGGATGGGCTTTGGCGTCAACGTCAGCTGGAAGTTCTGACGCAGACCCTACCATCGAAAACGGCGCCCAAGGGCGCCGTTTTGTGTTGCCGTGTGGGGCTTACTCGCCCAGCATGGCCGCTTTCAGTTTCTTGTCCGCCGGCTTGTTGCCCAGCCAGATGGCAAACAGGGCGTGGCGGAAGTCATCGCCTTCCACCAGAGTCAGCAACTGACCATTCTTGTAGGCTTCCAGGCCCACACCGGGGATGGAAACCATGGTGAACTGGTCGCCCACCTCTACCGGTGCATCGAATACCGCCATAAAGCGATCCAGACGCTCACGCAGCGGGGCCACGTTGCCGTCAGTGGCGGTGTCGAAGCCCTCTTCGATGGTGTCGATCATGCGCTCAGAGGTGATCATGCCGGAGAGGATGTTCAGACGGACTGCGGTGATCTTGTCGCTGGCCAGAATGCCGTCAGCGTCCAGGCCCGCCTGCTGGGCATAGAGAGAGCCCACGTACAGTTTCATAAAGTACTTGGAGCGGATGCCCGCGCCGTAGTAGTTCAGGGACTCACCCTGGATGGTCAGGCTGGGGTCCAGTTTGACGCCAGCGACTTCGGTGGCGTGGGCGGGAGTGAGCACGGACAGGGTCAGTGCCAGCAGGGCGATCAGGTGTTTCATTAGCGCTACAACATGCCGGAAAAAAGTGGCGTATTGATAGCATGGGCCCCACCCCCTCACAAGGCGAAACAGCGCCGACCAGTGGCGAACGTGCGTAGATAATCTGTTAATTCGCTGGAGAAAACCGGTGCGCGGACGAGAAGCGTCAGTTCACGGCAACGGGATGAAGCCGCTGGTATCGATGCTGTGCATTTATCAGCTGCAGCGCATTTTGCGTGCGCCCCGCCTGCTCAGCACACCCCACGGTGCTTTCGGGATACCCCATGTAGGGTTCAGGCCATGCGGGGTCGGGCTGGTGAGTCAGCAGCGCGTTCAGATAGAAGGGGTCAAAGTCGGCGGCGGCCGCGCAGAACAGGGACTGGCCGTCAATTTCAATGGTGTCCGGGGTTGCCCCGGCTTTGAGCAGGGTGGCAAAGGCCAGCCGGTGGCGCTCCTGATAGGCGACGGCCAAAGGGTACTGACCGCCGGGCAGGGGCTGATTCACCCGATCAGCGTAATGGCGCACAGAAGTCACATGCCCGGCCCGGGCCATCGCCATCCAGATCGGCTCATCGTCCCCGGACGCACTGGGGATGAGCTGGCAGCCTGCCAGCAGGCAGACAAAAACACAGGGCAGAAAAAGCAGGGGCAGGCGGACATTCAAAGCAGGTGACTCCGAGACTGGTTAGCTGGGCTGGCAACAGCACAAACTGGCATTAGGGATTTATTATCGGATTCGAATATAAGGAATAGGATGCCTGATGTGTATGCCAAATGTAATAAATGTGGAGTGACGGCGTAACAAATGGCAGGGCGCTGAGGTGAGGCCCTTCCGCCGTGTGGGGGGAGTTACTCTATGCGTTCGAAGGGATAGACGTCCCGAATCTCGCTGTTGAAGAAGCGACCATGAGATTCGGCTTCGGTAAATCCGTTGATCACGGACGCTCTGATGATGACTTCCTCACGGCATAGCTGAACTCCTCACAAGGCGTGTCGGAGACGGTAGCCCAGAAGTTATCACCAAGAATATCGTGAAGTTTATATTGGGATCGGAAGTCGGATAGAATTCTGTCTTTCGTGTTGTAGAACGCGGAATGAAATCCATGCTTAGATTGTCCTGCGCGGACTTTCAACCTGATACAAGCATCCATATCCAACATTCTGTTCATCATGCTTTCGGCGCTGGCATAACTGATTTCATATAACTCCTTGTCAATCAGTGACATTACCTCCGTATAAAGTCTTCCTGCTTCAAAACCAAGGTCTTTCATCTCCTGACTTGGGTGGTTCATGATCACATAGACTTCATAGTCATCCCTCAACCCGTTCCGGTTGCGGTCTATACCCTCAAGGTCCTGGCGGGCCTCTTCTCTGTCGATGACCGGAAGGTCGTAGCCGATTGCCGGGTGAGTGAATTTTTCCCAATGCCGACGGCCGAAATAGGAGTTGGGACGGAACAGCGTGAGGGTTTTTGCGAAGTAGTAGAGCCCGTCAAACTGGACGACCGAACCGATGGGGTAAAACCGATTGCGCCGCCAATCCTGAGTGTCCTCTATTTTAACCTTGCCCCAACGGAACGGATAATTTTTGGGTTCTTTACTGCGAGAAGGAAATCGGGAAACCCAAAGGTGACTGTGCTGGCTGACCACCTGGCCCCGATAATATCGCTGTTCCGGCTCATAGGCTTGATACTCCTCAAAGTCCAGTGCCGCAGAGGGTAACGACATCGACAGGGTGATGAGTAATATGGGAACTCTTAACATAATCATCTCCTATTTATGTAATTGAGCATTATTTAATTTAAAGTCCGGTGTGTTATTCCGTACTGGACCGATGCTCAACGTCAACTATAGAGACGTTTTGTTTTTAAGTTCTCAACTGAATCCTTATTTAAAATTATTGATTTTGGGTCGGTATTAATTTGTTGAGTTTCTGCTGAGACGGCAGGCCGTTATTTTTGAGTCAGGATTGATATCCCGGGCAAGAATGGCGTTTGGGGTATCTGGTGCTTGATCCCGGGAAAACGAATCCGGGACAACATCGCCATGCCGAACATAAAAACGACCCGCCGGTGAGGGCGGGTCGCTTTTCTTGAGGGGGACTCAGCAAGCTCAGCCGGTTTTGAGGCTGCTGAGCTTATGGATAAGCAGATCCATCTGAGTCTGGAGCTCGTCACTGAAGTGGTGGTTCTGCGCGGTCAGCTCCGCCAGGGACTGAGCGGCATCGCTGATGGCGGTGAGGTTTTGGCTGATCTCATCGGTCACCACGTTCTGTTCCTCGGCGGCGGTGGCCACCTGGGCGATGTGGTCAGTGATGGAGCTGAACCCTTCGGATACCGAGGTCAGCGCCTGGTGGCTGCTCTGGGTGTGGGTCTGGGCCTGCTTCGCTTTGCCGCTGCCCGCTTCAATCACGGTCACCGCCTTGTCGACCACGGAGGTCAGCCCCTCGATCATGGCGTGGATCTCCTCGGTACTGACCTGGGTTTTCGACGCCAGTGAGCGCACCTCATCCGCCACCACGGCAAAGCCGCGGCCCTGCTCACCGGCGCGGGCGGCTTCAATGGCGGCGTTGAGTGCCAGCAGGTTGGTTTGCTCAGCGATGGCGCGAATCACATCCAGAATGCGGTTGATGTCGCTGGTGTGGGCCACCACCTCGGAGATGGAGTCGCTGGCCTGGGTCATGTCCCGGGTCAGCCCCTCAACCACCTCCAGTGATTCGGTCAGGTAGCCCTGCGAGGTGTTGACCTCCACATTGGCCGCGTGGATGTGATCGGCCACGGCGGCGGCACGCTGCGCTACCTCCGAGGCGGTGGTGGACATCTGGTGGCTGGCGGTGACGATCGCTTCAATCTCGTGCTGCTGTTGCTCCGTGGCCTGGCGGGCGCGGTTGTTGAGGTCACTGCTCTTGGCGGCGTTATCACTGGCGGCGTTGCCGATCCCCTTCGCTTCGATCACCAGGTTTTTCAGCTTGGTGATGAAGCGGGTCATCCCGTCACTGAGGGCGATCAGCTCAGCGTGGGTGTCCAGGTGCACCTCGCGGGTGAGGTCGCCCTCGCTGCTGGCCAGTTCGTCGATATTGTCCTGCAGGCGCTTAAGCGGTGCGGTGATGGAGCGCACCAGCAGTACCACGCTGGCGGAGAGCAGCAGCACCAGCACCAGCGCGGTGAGCTGCATCGAAGTCATGATGTCCAGCACACTCTCATCGATGTGGCTGGCCAGTGATTCAGCGCTGGCCAGTGCCACCGACTGCGGCAGTTCCACCAGCACCGACCATTGGCTGTCGGTGCCGGCAATCTCAATGGGGAAGCCGAGGTAGTAGATGCCATCTTGCAGCCACACCCGCTCAGCGCTGGTGTGCAGGGACAGCAGTTTGTCTCCGAGCGCTGGCAGCGCCGCCTGCAGCGGGCTGGCCAGCTTGTCAGCGTAGTGGGTGGAGGCCACCAGCAGGCCCTGGCTGCTCAGCACGCTGATGCGGCTTTGGCCGTCGTAGAGGGACGCGCTGAGGTTGGAGACGGTTTTTTGCAACTGGGGCAGGCTGACGTCAATGCCGACCACGCCACGGAAGGTGCCACCGGCCATCACCGGGGTGACCAGGCTGGTCATCAACTCATACTCACCGCTGCCGGTGACCACCTCGTAAGCGTAGGGCTCAAGCAGACACAGTTTGCCGCTGTCCCGCGGGCACAGGTACCACTCCGCTTCACGCTGGCCGGAGTCGTTGAGGCTGCTGTCGTACTTTTCGCTGGGGTCTTCCACCTGCTCCTGCACGATGCTGCCGTCGTCTTCGCGGAAGTAGTAGATCTCCAGCCCGCCGTTCTCCGGCACGCTGTGGATGAACTCACCGCCGACATAGTTGTGGTCTGCGCCATCAAAGCCGTTGGCCTCAAACTGCACGTAGATGGTGCTCAGCTCGGTATTACCGGCGAACACACTGGCCACCATCTCATTGACCTGGTCCCGAGTGAGGGCGGTGCCGTCATTGAGGCTGCCGGAGAGGATGGAAGCCAGCGACAGGGGCAGGCGTTTCAGGCCAACAAAGGTTTGGCCAATCTGCTCACTGAGGGTGTTGGTTTCACTCTTTAGGCGGGCCAGTACCTCCTGCTCGGAGGTGCGTTGAGTTTGCTCCACCAGGGTGCCTTGCAGGGTGTTCAGGCCGAAGTAGAGGCGTACACTGAACGCCGCAATCAGCAGCAGGCCGGAGAGCAGAAAAGCGAACAGAATCTTTGCTTTGAGTGACGTTTGTTTGAAGCCCATAACCTATCCATGTCCTGACTGCAGTGAACGAGCGGGCTAATCGGAAGCGGTGAATGCCATCAGGACCCAGCGCAGCCCCAGCTTCCATGGTGATTCGCATGCAAGTGGCCTGAACCGCTCTGGCCACCCGCCTGTACACTGTATCGGGAGTGAGCAAGGAAACAATCCAACTTTTTACAAATGGGATACCGTTTGCTTACTTCGTGTTCTGGGTGTGAAGAAATTTACCCGTTTTGGCGGAGGAACTGTGTTAGGGCGGGGTTGGGGGGCATCAGAAGAATGTCCATTTAAGGACCTGGTAGATACACGGGTGTAGCCAAGGAAAGCAGTCATCTTTCATTTGTCGCCTAAATCGATGGATTACAGGTGCTGTCGGAATTCTTGCTCAAGTCGACTTGGGCCATACGATAATCAAGCCATAGAGCTTTGGTAACTAACCCATTATATAGGCGACAGCCATTGGGAGTGACGTGAGAAAGGATCGTTGTGGAGGCATAGACAAGCCTGAAATGCTGGACTTTATACCTTGCGAAGTGGCATATGGTGTCCAGTTGTAACTGATTTTCTAACTGGAAGGGAGTGAAGTTGGTGAGCGATAATAACGACACAAAGTTGGCACTATTTCTAATGGGGTGGAATTACGAAACAGGCAGTAAAGCCTTGCTGCGCAGGACCGCTGAACATGTAGCCACAACAGAATATACACAGAACATGCGTGGGCATATTTTTTGCCCTGAATGTTGTGCTCCTCTGTACCGCTCCCCGCACGATAGAGAGTACGACGCTAGTGGGCGAAGGGCATTCTATGTACATGGTCGAGCACACCAACCCGAATGCAGCCTGAGAGTGCGTAGGGCCGAGGGACGTAGGTTCTTAAATGAAGAGCAGGCTAGGCAGGCAATTGAAGATGATGAGTTAGTGGTCGTCAGCTCGTTTTTGTCAGACCGGCCTGTGGTAGTAGCCGGTGAGCAGCGTGTATATGATGGGCCTCATGTTGAAGACCAGCATGGGGAAACGACAGAGGTTGCGATAGGGCGGCACAACGGTGAGTCTTTTCGTTTACCAAGTCGAATTACCACGGTACGCGGAATATGCCGGAACTTCGACCGTAACTACTACAAGTACTATGTCATGCCGGGCATGAACAGTGCGGTACAGTTGAAAGATCTGCTTATTGATATCGCTACAGTAAGGGAAACGTGCGCTGTGCCACGCCTGTATTTTGGAACTGTCGCGCGGTCCTATACTTTTCCCCCGAGACACCAAAACGGCGAGACAATGTTTCAGTACCCTCGCAACAACAGCGGTGAGTATGTTGATTTTTGTATAAAGACAACAACGCAGAGTTCACGCGAGCATGGTATTGACGATGGCTCTGTAGAGCGAATAGTTTTGGTGTATGGCGTAGTAGAAGTAAATGGTATCGGTTTATGCATTCGTAACCCTGGTTGGGGGGAGTTCGCGCTTTTGCCTGAGCGATATGAGGCTCTGCTTCGCTAAGAGATGTGAAACTGCGTAAAGCTCCTTTGTGCAGTTTCCCCATATGCAACCTTTTTGCTAAGTGAGACGTAGCAATCTGCCCTTGGGGAGGGAGGGGGGGGAAATTCCGTAACTCGGTTGATTAAATGTCCACACAGATTTTTGCGCCATTTTTCGTTTGGGATGTGTACGTCATTGTGTGGCCAGAACAACGTCCCTTTGGAAGCCAGAAGCGGTCATTCATCAGCCAGATATACGAGGGCGCTATCGGCCAATACCAGTCACTCACGCCCTAACATTCTATGACCGTTTCAAGGGCTGAAGCGGTCGTTCGATGTCTGTCAAATACGGGGCTAAACACTTTAGGATTTAATTCTAATGCGGATTGCAAAGGTATTCTACTATCAACTCACCCTTACAGAATAAAGAGAGGTCAACTATAAGTACCACAAGGATCGAAATTAGGGCTACAGGCCCTTGTGAGAGATGCCGAGATTTAACTTTTTCTAACGCCTTATACCAAAGATAAGTAATGACGGACAATCCAACCAGCACGATAAATACGCCTTTTCCTGTTGGGCAAGCGGTCTTAGATAATGTTCTAAGAAATTCCATCATGTAGATAACAGGAATTGATCCTAAATACCCACGCATTACCAAAACTCGATGGTAGTCCCTAGCATGCTGCAATATACTGCCTCGAGGGATTAGGTCATTAACTTCTGGTGGCCTGAACACACCGAGCAAAAAATATAGCCGCACTGCATAGATGACAAACAACCAAGCGACATCCAGCTGGGAGTTAGTTAGATTCATTGACGGTAACCAAATTTGAAGCTAGCGTAGCACTATCAATCAATGTTGACATTGAATCCACAATAGCCGCGTTTACTCGTAAAACAGCGTTGCCAGTTGCCTTGGCATGCCATTGCCCAACGTCCAATGTTTTCCTCTCAAGCTTTGGATGCCCCGTAGGTATACCGGTTCCTGGAATCGAAATCTCTGACTGTGTCAGGGTGCTTTCTACTACACTGGGATTGTTGGTCCCTGGTGAGTCGAGCTTGCAGATCACCATATCCCATTCTCTGTGCGAGTAGCTTAGAGTCATTTTACCCTTTCCACCAACGCACAACGCGTCTGGATGAGATTGCAACTCGAGGTGATGGGTACCGCAGTTGTTTTGAAACCTCATAGGTATCCTTCTTGGAGAGTAGTAGGGGTCATGATTTGCGCGTACATGCTGCAAACAGCATTTACAACCGAAAAATGCTTGTGAATAGCGAATGCATGAGTTCCCGTTATCATGTGGTCATAAAAATATTTGTCTGCTTGCTGTGCCTCGGGCAGAAACAAGGTTCCCTTACCTAGCTGCTCAGTACGCCAAGCATACTCAAAAAAACGACCTCGAATGCAGGCTTGTATCAAGCGGGTTTCTGCTTTTATCGATTCTTTCAACAAGCACGCAATACATTCATGAAATTTTCGGTAACGCTTTTCCAGATATTTGCCATCTTGGTACCAAACTCTGTACCAATTCTCCTGATCCTCACTTTGGAACGGAAAACGAATTACGTTTGACACATAGCAACGCACGCTCTCATGAGCGTTTTTAACTGGCCATGCTAAAAAAACACCGCCATTGTTGCTTGGAGGGGCACTCAAAGAAAGCAATGTCTGCCCACCGAGAGTACAATGTACTAGGCGATGTTCCAGAGAATTAGGAACAGTGACTGATTCTAATCGGTAAATCTCAGTTTCCATGGCAACCTCACCACCAGATAATGGTAAAATAGTAGTCTATTCTGCCGAATGGATCGGCTCATAGCACATAGCCGACGTTCACGTTCCCAATAGTCCAGGCCCCCTACCAACGGTCGTTAAGTGCTCGAAAGCGGCCATTCACCGCTAGGGGCCAACTGTCTGCCATGAGCACAACGCGGTCTTCCTCACCAAAGCCGCGGGTGACCGCTTTGGGGCGAAAGAGGACAAACTAAAAGACTTACATTGTGCCTACCTTAGGTAATCGTGAATGGTAGGCAGTCGTTAGCTGGGGGTCTAGGCTAACGACTTCCCTTGTCGATCTTCAGGGTGATACACTCGCAGCGACAATTCGGACTAATCAGGTCTCCACGGCAACATGTCGGTCGGTGTGACCTCCGGTCCTCTCGCAATGCTAAATCGTTGACCTGGTCAGGCCCGGAAGGGAGCAGCCAAGGCGGTGGACGCATGTGCCGGGATGCGGCTGGGGTGCCACATCCCTTTTCCTTTCCCCGCTCGGACTTGAGCCTTCAATCCACCTTATATCCTGCGCCAAAGCAGAAACTCCGATGAGAGTGAGGGCTTAGGCGGGTGCCTTGGGTGCAAATAACGATACAAGCAGTTTCGTAGTCGGCTCTGACCGGCTCATCAGCTTTTCACATCTAAAAAGACTAGGCGAAGCTGATAGGGAGAAAGACGTTTTTATATCGCGAGTGGAAGCTGGCCTCCCCAAGAGGACTCGAACCTCTATCGGCCGCTTAGGAGGCGGCTGCTCTATCCTGTTGAGCTATGGGGAGGCGGTAGGCAGGCCCATTCTATCCAGCTCGATGCGGGATTGAAAAGGCCCGTAAATCAGTTGTCTAAAGTTTGTGCTATCGCGGTGCGCGCTGAACCCAGTCGCCCACCTGTACCCCCATCAGGGCGGTGGCGCCATCCATCCGGGCGCGGGCCCGCTCCGGTTCCACCTGTTCCAGAGTCAGCACCAGATTTCCGGGCTGGGCCCAGCTGTCCTGCTGCGGCAGGATCTGCAGCTTGTCGCCGGGGCGCAGGCCGTGGCGCAGGCCAAGGTCGACCACCGCGGCATTGCCGCGCAGTTCAACAATTCGGCCCTTGAGTGGCTGGCAGGCGAGGGTGGCGTTGAGGTCCTGCACCACGTCGTTGCCGATGCGGCGAAGCTCCTGGCCAAAGTCGCTGTTCCAGAACCGTTCGGTGGCGGTGTCCGCCATCTCCTGTCGTTCGTAGGGCCAGCCGCCCTGGCTGCGGTAGCGCTGGCTCCATACTCGTTCGGTGGTGAAGGCGTCGTACAGCACCGCTTCCAGCGCCAGTTGGCGGGTGGCGTCGCGCTCCCAGTAGCCCAGCACCCGGTCGGGGCGTTCGACGCTCAGGTCATCAAACACCAACGCCAGCACGTACTGGCTGCTGTCCTGCTGGCCCAGTGAGTGCACCCACTGGCGGTCATGGGTGGTCATGTCGATGCGCAGGTCTTCCCGGGCGTTGCCGAAGGCGTAGCGCCCTTCGCCATTGAGGGTGTTGCTGACCAGCCGGCTGAAGGCGCCATCCAGTTCATACAAACCGCCGGGCACCAGTTGTTCGCGGTAGCGTACCTGAGCGCGGGGCACGGAAATCGATACTCGCCCGGCCGGGCCGCGACACTCGCCGAGGGTGTCACTGGCCAAACGCACCCGCAGGGCGACGTGGTATTGGCTGCCGCTGCGGCGCTCAGACAGGATCTCCATCGATTCCACCGTGGCCTGACTCTCCATGCTCAGCTGTTCATCCATCAGTACGCCGTTGCGGCTGTGCTGTTGATAGTCCAGCTGGGCACCGGCATTCATTACCGCCTGACTGAGGGCGCGGTCGATGGCGCGGCGACGGGCATCCTCAATGTCGTCATTGATGATCTGGGCCTGGCCGTTCAGCTCGACGTAACCCGCCTCGGTGGCAGGGGTGAGCAGCAACAGGGCAAAAAGGGCGAGGCAAAACCGATTCATGGATAACAACTGACCTTGGCATTGAGGGTGGCCCGATTATAAGCAAAGCTTGTGCCTAAAGCTTACGGCGCGGGGGTCGATAGTAAGGTATGCGAGTGACAGGAGATGGTTTAATGCGAGTAATGACGCCCTTTCTGGCGGCTTCCGTGTTGTTGGCCTTAAGCGGATGCGCCAGCCCAACGGACGCCCCCGACGGCTACGTTGTGGCGGAAGACGGCAAGGCGTTGCCGCCACAGGGGGGATTGAACGTCCTGGCGGAAGCCATCGCCCGTGACCTGGTGCGTCATCACGACAATCTGGACACCACCTCCCTGACGGCGGTGACCACCCCGGTGATGCTGGAGCAGTTTGACCAGACCAGCCAGTTCGCCCGCCAGTTGGGCGAAGCCTTAACGTCGGCGCTGCACCAGCAGGGCCTGAACCTGGTGGATCTCAACGGCAGCGATACGGTGCGGGTGACGGAAAGGGGCAACCTGCTGCTCAGCCGCGATTTTGAGAAGCTGGCCAGCCAGTTGCCGGTGGAGCAGGTGGTGGTGGCCACCATCGCCACCAACCGGGAAGCGGTGGAGATCCAAAGCCGCATTATCTCGGTGTCCAATAAGCGCATTCTGTCCACCTCACAGAGCAGCGTGCCGTGGCAGCAGCTGCCGCAGTATTTTGGCCCGGCCCGCCAGGTCAGCCTGGAGCAGGGCGGCCTGTATCGACACTCAGCGCCGGGTCGCGGCGGTGTGGTTGAGCTGGAGGAACGATGAGAATTCTGTCTTGTGCGCTGTTGCTGACGGCGCTGTCCGGTTGCGCCGGCTATGACCGCTACGTTGAGTATGAAACCGTGGCGCCGGAGTCTTTCCCGGTACTGACCGCCACCGGCATTGCGCCGCTCTCCGCCCAGTTGGGCGAGTCGGAGCAGGAGAAGATGCGCCGGGCGATGCGGGCGGCCAAGCTGGACGCCTACCGTGAACTGGCGGAGCAGGTGTACGGCCAGCGCATCCAGGGTGTCAGCGAGATGGATGAGATGGTGCTGCGCCGTGATGAGTTTCGGGCTCAGGTGGATGGGGTGATCCGCGGTGCCCGGGTGGTGCGCAGTTACCCGGTGGGTGACAGCTACATTACCGAGCTGGAGCTGGACTACAAAGTGGTGTGGGAGCTGTATCAGCAGCAGCCGCGCCAGCGGGTGCGTTCGGTCAGCTATTACTAAGCCCCGATATGCTCATCAAAAAACCGGCCAATGAGCCGGTTTTTTTGTGGGCGTCGAGCCCAAGGGGAGTAAGGCCCGGAGTCGCTCCAGACCGTGGGCTGAAGCCCACGCTACCAAGCGGGTTGGCGGGCATAAAAAACCCGGCAGGGCCGGGCGGATTTCAACGCACAGGGCGATTGTCGACGCATTACACCTGAATGCGTTTGCCCAAGCGCTGGCCGACGTGGGTCTGGCCTTCGCCGGTGTAGGTCATGGCGCTGGCGTGGCGGGTGCGCTGCAGCAGCTGTTGCAGGCGGGTCAGGCTGGCGCCCACCAGTTCAGCCTGCTCCTGATTGTGCTGGTTGCGGCTCTGGCATTGGGCCAGACGCTCGCGGGCCTGGGCCAGGGTGGCGGCACAGGTGGGGTCTTCACTGGCTTGCTGGATATGGGGGTGACGGCTGAGCTGGAGGTCGGCCTGGCCGATGCTGTCCAGCAGGCCCAGCTTCTCTTTCAGCAGGGCTTCAATCTGGTCAACGTCGCGTTGCACCAGCGCGTCGGTTTCCCGCTCCAGAAGCGCCAACAGCTGGTCCAGACGGACCAGCTGTTGGGAAAGCAGTTCAGACAGGGTGGATTCAGTCATCCAGCAGTCCGTTCAGTTCGTTTTCGAACTTGGTGATGTTCTGGGCCAGGCGCTCCGGGTCCACATGGTAACGGCCTTCCGCAATCGCTTGCTTGATGCTGTCTACCTTGCCCTGGTCGATGCCGGTGGCATTGGCCAGGTTGCTTTCGGCACGGGTCAACTGCTGGGCTTGCTCAGTCAGCACCACGGCATCGCCAGCCGGACGTGAGGAAGGGGCCGGGCTGTTGTCGCTGCTGACGGCCGGTTTCGCCTGGGCCTGGCTGGGCAGGGGGCGGTTTGCACCGGTGGTCAATTTGCTGAGATCGATCGCCATAATGACTCGGCTCCGTAAAAAAGGTGTCTTTGCTTACTGAGGTTATCGTCCGCATTCGGTGAAGCTTTAGAGAAAATTACATTCTCACTTCGACTTCGCCGATTCCGACCACTCGGGCATCAATAATACGTTGTGAGCGGCTGTTTTGCACCCGGATGGTGTCGCCCAATGCGCCGCTGCCACGGGCTTCGCCGCTGGTTTTAATCTCGATGCCGCCGGTGCGGGCGTAGATGGTGACCAGATCGCCGCTGCACACCAGACAGATGTTGTTGCTGCTGACCGGCTGGCCATTGCCGATGCGGCGCACCAGTCTGGCGCCCACCAGTTGGCTCGGGTCACTGACGGTTTTGCCGCGTAAAGTGTTAGCGTCCCGGTATTCAACACGAAGGTGTTGGGGTTCAAGGATGGCGTCGGCGTTCAGGGTGGTGGTGGCCACCACCACCGGGTATTCGAAGCGAGTCTGTACCGGCACATAGAGCGACCAGCCGTCGTCATCGGGGCAGCTGATTTTTACCGTGACGTAGCGGCCAAAACCGTTGTTGCCCGGCGCGCTGGCCAGCAGCGGGCTGTGGCACTGTGGGTACTTGAGGCGCTTATCCAGTTCATTGGCTTCAACGCTGACGCGGGCGCCGTCCGGCACAGTGATGTGGGCCTGGACGTAATCGGCAGCGGTGGCGCGAATGGTCTCCAGTGGGGTTTCGGTGGCGTAGGCCACATTGGTACAAAACAGTACAAATACCAGCCCCAAAATCCGGGAGTAAGCGTTTGAGAAAGTTCGCATTCGCCGATCCATTAATCCTATAATCGAGCCCATTGAGGGAAGCGTTTCATCCCGTTTCCGGCACCATCAGTTGAACCGGGTTCCGGAAATTGATACAACGCCGCTGCATTATAACGACAATCGGCCGATATAACCCAGTAACGGCGGCAAAGCCCCGATTTTCGTACAGTTTTGATAAGGACGTTCCCTTATGGCCAGTATTCTGGATTCGGTAAACCAGCGCACTCAGCTGGTGGGTCAAAACCGCCTTGAGTTGCTGCTGTTCCGCCTCCAAGGTCGCCAGCGCTACGGCATTAACGTGTTTAAGGTGCGTGAGGTGCTGCAGTGCCCCCGTCTCACCGCGTTACCCCATCAGAGCGGGTTGATTCGCGGGGTGGCTCATATCCGTGGGCAAACCATCTCCGTCATCGACCTCTCCGCCGCCATTGGTGGCCCGATCACCCAAAACCTCGACACCGCGTTCATCATCATCACTGAGTACAACCGCTCGGTGCAGGGCTTCCTGGTCAGCGCGGTTGAGCGCATCGTCAACCTCAATTGGGAAGGGGTGTTGCCGCCGCCGAAGGGCAGTGGCCGCAGTAACTACCTGACCGCGGTGACCGAGCTGGAAGAGCAGCTGGTTGAGATCCTCGATGTGGAGAAGATCCTCGATGAGATCTCCCCGGCCCGTGCCGAAGTCAGCGATGAACTGGTGGCGGAACTGGCGCCAGCGGCGGCCACCCGCCAGACCATTCTGGTGGCGGACGATTCTGCGGTGGCGCGCAAGCAGATTCAGCGCGCGTTGGAGCCGATGGGTCTGGACATCATTGTGGTGAAGGACGGCCTGGAAGCGCTCAATAAGCTCAAAGAGCTGGCCGCAGACTGCCAGGACATCTCTGAGAAACTGACTCTTGTGGTGTCCGACATCGAGATGCCGGAGATGGATGGCTACACCCTGACCGCTGAAATTCGTGCCAACCCCAAGCTCAAATCACTGAGCGTCATTCTGCACACCTCCCTGTCCGGGGTGTTTAACCAGGCGATGGTGCAGAAGGTGGGGGCCAACGAGTTTATCGCCAAATTCAATCCGGACGAGCTGGCCCGAACCGTCAACAGCTACCTCGTTAAAACGCAAGGGGAATGACATTGCCAACGATGTCTCTGGCAATCCAAGACTATCAGGCCTTCGCTGACTTTCTGCAGCGGCAGTGCGGCATCGTCCTGGGCGACAACAAGCAGTACCTGGTGCGCAGCCGGTTGGGCCCGCTGATGGCGGCCCATCATGCCACCATGACGGACCTGATCCGGGAAGCGATGCGACCGGAAAGCTCGGCCCTGAAAACCCAGGTGATTGAAGCGATGACCACCAACGAAACCTTCTGGTTCCGCGATGGTTATCCCTTCGACCTGCTGCAAGGCGAGGTGTTGCCGGAGCTGGCTCAGCCCAACCGTCGGTTGCGCATCTGGTCGGCGGCCTGCTCCACCGGGCAGGAACCCTACTCGCTGGCCATGAGTCTGCTGGAGTATCGTCGCAAGAACCCGGGCCGGCTGGTTCAGGGCGGTGAGATCCTCGCGACGGATCTCTCCACCAAGGTGCTGGAACAGGCTCAGCGTGGCGAGTATGACGCCCTGGCGATGGCCCGCGGCCTGAGTGACACCCGCAAACAGCAGTTTTTCGAATGCCTCGGCAGTGGCCGCATGAAAGTGAAGCCTGAAGTCCGCCAGAGCGTGATGTTCCGTCAGCAAAACCTGCTCGACAGCTACCTGTTGCTGGGGCGCTTTGACGTCATCTTCTGCCGCAATGTACTGATCTACTTCTCCCCCGAGAGTAAGCAGAAAATCCTGCGGCAATTCGCTGCCGCTTTGAACCCCGGCGGCTACCTGTTCCTGGGGGCGTCGGAGTCCATCGCCAACCTCAGCGAAGATTTCGATATGTGCCGCTACCCCGCGGGTATCCTCTATCGCAAGCGATAAGCGGTCACCGGTTGCAAGCAAAGGCGTGTCGTATGGCACGCCTTTTGCTTTTTATTGGCCATACGGTTCCAGGAGGCAAACTATGGCCATCTCTTTCGATAAGGCGTTAGGCATTCACCAGCACACCCTCGGGGTGCGGGCGGAGCGTGCCGAGGTGCTGTCCAGCAACATCGCCAACGCTGATACCCCCAACTACAAAGCGCAGGACCTCGACTTCGAGCAGGCCCTGGCGGGGGCGAAGAGCCGGCAATCCTTTGCCCTGGCGCGCAGCCATGAAAAGCACTTTGACGCCAGCATCGATCCCCAGCCGGGCCTGAAGTTCCGCGTGCCGCTGCACCCGGACACCGGTGACGGCAACACCGTGGATCTGCAAACCGAGCGCAATCTGTTTATGCAGAACACCCTGGAACATCAGATGAGCCTGGGCTTCCTGGACGGCAAGTTCAGCGGCCTGAAGAAAGCGATCCGAGGAGACTGAGCATGAGCCTGTTCAAGATCTTTGATACCGCCGGGTCCGGCATGAGCGCGCAGTCCGTGCGCCTCAACACCACCGCCTCCAACATCGCTAACGCCAACAGCGTCAGCTCCAGCGCCGGGGAAACCTATCGCGCTCGCCAGCCCATCTTTGAGGCGGCATTGCAGCAGGCGTCCGGTTACCAGAACCAGAGTGTGCCGGTGCAGGTGGCGGGCATCGTGGAAAGCGATAAGCCGCTGGTGCGCCAGTTCAGCCCCAACCATCCGTTGGCAGACCAGGAGGGCTACATCTACAAGCCCAACGTCAACGTGGTGGAGGAGATGGCCAACATGATCTCCGCGTCACGCAGCTACCAGGCCAACGTACAGGTGGCCAGTGCCGCTAAAGATATGGCTCAGCAAACCCTGCGCCTCGGCAAAGGCTAACCGGGAGTAATTGTCCGTGAGTACCATTAACAACAACTACCTCGACGGCATGCGCTGGCAGCAGGAGTCGGCAGTGCCGGAGTCCAATGCCAACCAGGCGCTGACCCAGGAAGATTTCTTCTCGCTGCTGTCGCAACAGCTGTCGATGCAGGACCCGATGAAGCCGGTGGACAACGATCAGATGATCTCCCAGATGTCCTCGTTTGCCACCGTGGACGGCATCAACAACCTCAACGACGAGATTCAGACCCTCAACAGTGTAATGACCTCCAACCAGGCGCTGCAGGCGTCCGGCCTGGTGGGCCAGAAGGTGCTGATCCCGTCCAATGTCGGCCACCTCGGTGATGCCGGCACACCGGTGACCGGTGTGGTCAGTGCGCCCACCGGCACCCAGAACCTGATGGTTCGGGTCGAAGACAGCACTGGACAGGTGGTGCGCACCATCCCGGTGGATGCCACCGCGGGCGGCAACGTCGATTTCAGCTGGGACGGCACCGATGCCGAGGGCAACCCGTTGCCGCCCGGCAACTACAGCTTCTTTGCCCAGGGCCTGGCCGATGGCGCGAACGAAGAGCTGCCGGTCTCCACTTATGCACACGTGAACAGCGTCACCTTAGGTGGCGCGGACTATGACACCGTATTGAATCTTCGTGGCCTGGGCGGGATCAGCCTGGGTGACGTTTTGGCCGTTGCGGAAGGATAAAGGAAGCTAAGTTATGTCATTCAATATCTCCCTCAGCGGTCTGAACGCCGCCCAGAAGGATTTGAACACCACCTCCAACAACATCGCCAACGTGAACACCATTGGCTTTAAGGAGTCCCGCGCTGAGTTTGCTGACGTGTACAACAACTCGTTGTTCACCAACAGCAAAACCAACGTCGGTGCCGGTGTGGCCACCGCCCAGATTGCCCAGCAGTTCCATCAGGGCGCGCTCTCCTTTACCAACAACGCGCTGGACCTGGCCATCAACGGCAACGGTTTCTTCGTCACCAACTCTGAGCTTGGCGGCCAGGATTTCTCCTACACCCGTGCCGGTGCGTTTAAGCTGAACGACAGCAACTTTATGGTCGACAGCCAGGGCAACTACCTGATGGCACTGCCGGTGAATGCCGACGGCTCCGTTCAGTCGGTGTCCCTGTCCACCACCAAGCCGGTGCAGATCCCGCAGACCGCTGGTCAGCCAGCGGCCACCAGCGACATCAACATGTCGATGAACCTGCCGGCCAACGATGTTGAGATGAACCCGGCCAACTTCGACCCGACCGACCCGACCACCTACAACACCGCCACGTCAGTGACCATCTACGACTCACTGGGTGAGCCCCATATTCAGACCACCTACTTTGTGAAGCCCACCGGCGGTTCACTGAACAACAATAACCAGTGGGTGTGCTTCACCACCGTCGACAACCAGCCGGTAGACATCTGGGATGTGGCGGGCGGCGCCAAGGATTCCGGCCAGTGGGGCCAGGACACCAACGGTGATGGCGTCGCGGACGTCACCAACAACGCGGTGGGCGCCAGCGGCCAGACCGGCTTTGTGATGAGCTTCGATGACGTCGGCGGCTACATCGGTTCCGATCCGGCTTTGATCCAGACTCAGGCCCTGGGCCTGGATGATCCGAGCTCCACCACCCCCGGTGACGGCGCCGGCGTGATCGGCCCGGGTGCGGACGGCAGTCAGCGTCTGACCCTGAAGTTCAACAACCCGACTCAGTATGCCGCTCCGTTTGAAGTGACCGAACTGAGCCAGGACGGTGCCACCGTGGGCCGACTGACCAACGTGGAAGTGACGGCTGAGGGCCTGATCAACGCCACGTACTCCAATGGCACCCAGCAGGCACTGGGCAAGGTGGCACTGGCGCGCTTCTCCAACGAGCAGGGCCTGACCCAGATCGGCAACACCTCCTGGAAGCAGAGCAACGACAGTGGTGAGCCGCTGGTGGGTGAACCCAACGTGGGCGCGTTCGGCAGCATCCGCTCCGCCGCACTGGAGCAGTCCAACGTTGACCTGACCACCGAGCTGGTGGACCTGATCAGCGCCCAGCGCAACTTCCAGGCCAACTCCCGTGCTCTGGACGTGTCCAACCAGCTGTCCCAGAACATCCTGCAGATCCGCTAAGCGGCGTTTGCCTCCCACTTGCCGCCTCCATTCGGGGGCGGCAAGTCGTTTCCCCTCCTGAATCTTTCCGCTTCCCGCTGATCCCCGCCCCTTGGGCCTCTGCGCGTGTCCATACGCGTCAAAATTCACTGGCACGATAGTTGCTAAGTAAAGCCCAGAGTTTCAGGAATTTGACCCAGGGAACGACGGTGGACAACTACCTCTACATCGCCGCCAGCGGCGCCAAGCAGAATCTGCATCAACTGGCCAGTCACGCCAACAACCTCGCCAATGCCAAGAGCGACGGTTTTAAGGCGGACATGAGCCAGGCCCGCGCCATGCAGGCGTTCGGTGAAGGACTGCCGACCCGGGTGTTCGCCATGACCGAGCGTCCCGCCACCAACTTTGACCCCGGCGCCATCAAAACCACCGGTCGCACCCTCGATGTGGCGATCAAGGACCAGGGTTGGTTCGTGGTGCAGGATGACGGCGGCAACGAGGCGCTGACCCGCGCCGGCAGCCTGCGTTTTGACGAAGCGGGCATGCTGATGAACAGCGAAGGCCAGCCGATCATGGGTCTGGCCGGCCCCATCTTCCTGCCGCTGCCGATTGAAAAGGTGGAGATCGCCCAGGATGGGATGATCACCGTGCGTCCCCAAGGCGCGCCGGCCAACGCCATGGAGGAGGTGGGCCAGCTGCGCCTGGTCAATCCACCACTGAACAGCCTGACTAAGGGCGAGGACGGCCTGTTCCGTCGCCTGGATGGTCAACCCTATGCCAATGCGGTTGAGGTCACGCTGGTGACCGGCGCCGTGGAGGGCAGCAACGTGAATCCGGTGAACGAACTGGTGGGCATGATTGAAGCCCAGCGTCAGTTTGATATGCAGCTCAAGCTGATGAAAACCGCGGAAGAGAATGATCGCGCTCACGCGCAATTGATGCGCTGAGCCTGAAGGAGAACCCCCATGCAACCGGCATTATGGATCAGTAAGACCGGGCTCGACGCCCAGCAAACCGACATCGCCACCATCTCCAACAACCTGGCCAACGCCAGTACCGTCGGCTACAAGAAAAGCCGGGCGATCTTTGAAGACCTGCTGTACCAGACCATCAACCAGGCGGGCGGCATCAGCTCCCAGAACACCGAGCTGCCCGCAGGCCTGACGCTGGGCGCCGGCACCAAGGTGGCGGCCACCCAGCGCATCTTCAGCCAGGGCAATATGCTCACCACCGACAACAGCCTCGACCTGATGATCGAAGGCCCCGGCTTCTTCGAAATCCAGCTGCCGGACGGCACCATCGCCTACTCCCGTAATGGCCAGTTTGCCCTCGATGACGAAGGCCAGCTGGTGACGCCGGGGGCCGGTTTCCTGCTGAACCCGGGCATTCAGGTGCCGGAAGATGCCCAGAGCATCACTGTCTCCGGTGAAGGCGAAGTGTCCGTGCGGGTGCCCGGTGCGGCCGAGAACCAGGTGATTGGTCAGATTGAGATCGCCAACTTTGTGAACCCCACCGGCCTGGAGCCGATTGGCCAGAACATGTTCCTGGAAACCGGCGCCAGTGGCGCGCCGATTCAGGGGGTTCCCGGTCTGGATGGTCTGGGCACCCTGCGTCAGGGCGCGCTGGAAACCTCCAACGTGAACGTCACCGAAGAGCTGGTGAACATGATTGAAAGTCAGCGCATCTACGAGATGAACTCCAAGGTGATCTCCACCGTGGACCAGATGCTGGCCAACCTGAACCAGCAGCTGTAAGGGGAAGCGTAAGATGGCCCATACCGTGATTCGCACTGTGCTGGGGCTGGCGGCCCTGCTGGCCCTGGCCGGCTGTGTCCACCCCAACTCGCCCATCCCGGATGACCCGTACTACGCGCCGGTCTACCCGGATCTGCCGCCCAGCCAGGTGGTGACCACCGGGTCCATCTTTAACGACGGCTACGCCAACGAGCTGTACTCCGACATCAAGGCGCTGAAAGTCGGCGACGTCATCACCGTGATGCTGAGTGAGCAGACCAAAGCGAAGAAGTCGGCCTCCAACGAGATCACCAAAGACAACAAGATGCAGCTGGACCCGATCAGCGCCGGCGGCGGCCCGATCACCGTTAACGGCCAGACCATCGATCTCTCCTACAAAGAGAAGTTCGACATGAGCCGCGAATCCGATGCGGACCAATCCAACAGTCTGGCGGGCTCCATCTCCGTGAACGTGTTGCAGGTGCTGGCCAACGGCAACCTGGTGATCCGCGGCGAGAAGTGGATCACCATCAATGACGGTGACGAATTTATCCGCATCACCGGCATCGTTCGCCCCCGCGACATCAGCCCCAATAACACCATCGAGAGCACCCGCGTGGCCAATGCCCGCATCCAGTACTCCGGCACCGGCACGTTTGCCGATTCCCAGAAGTCCGGCTGGCTCTCCAAGTTCTTCTCCGGCCCGCTCTGGCCGTTCTGAGGAGGGAGATATCGTGAGAGCTTTCATTTCCCTGTTGCTGTTGCTGCTGCCCCTGTCGGCCCAGGCGATGCGCCTGAAGGACATCTCCGACGTTCAGGGTGTGCGTTCTAACCAACTGGTGGGCTACGGCCTGGTGGTGGGCTTGCCGGGCACCGGTGAGCAGAGCCGCTACACCGAGCAGAGCTTTACCACCATGCTTTCCAACTTCGGCATCAACCTGCCGGCCAACGCCCGCCCCAAGCTGAAGAACGTGGCAGCGGTGGCGGTGCACGCCGAGTTGCCGCCCTTTATCAAGCCGGGCCAGAGCATCGACATCACCGTCTCCTCCGTGGGCAGCGCCAAAAGCCTGCGCGGCGGCACCCTGCTGCAAACCTTCCTTAAAGGGGCAGACGGTAAGGTCTACGCCCTGGCTCAGGGCAGCCTGGTGGTGTCCGGTTTCTCCGCCGAGGGGCTCGATGGCTCCAAGGTGTTGCAGAACACCCCGACCGTGGGCCGCATCCCCGGTGGCGCCACCGTTGAACGCAGCGTGCCGACCCCCTTTGCCAACGGCGACTTCCTGACGTTCAACCTGCACCGTCCCGATTTCTCTACCGCCAAGCGGGTGGTGGAAGCGGTAAACGGCCTGCTGGGCCCCGGCGTCGCCCGCGCCCTGGACGCCACCTCCGTGCAGGTGTCGGCCCCGCGTGACCCGTCCCAGCGCGTCTCCTACCTTGCCACTCTGGAGAACCTGCAGGTGCAGCCGGCGGACGAATCCGCCAAGGTGATCGTCAACAGCCGCACCGGCACCATCGTGGTGGGCAAGGATGTGCGGCTGATGCCCACCGCCATTACGCACGGCGGACTGACGGTGACCATCAGCGAAAACATCAATGTGTCTCAGCCCAACGCCTTTGGCGGTGGCAACACCGTAGTGACGCCGGAATCCCAGATTGGCGTGACCCAGGACGACAGCCGCATGTTCAAGTTCGACACCGGCACCACCCTGGATGAACTGGTGCGGGCGGTGAACGAAGTGGGCGCGGCCCCCTCAGATCTGATGGCGATTCTTGAAGCGCTGTCTCAGGCGGGCGCCCTGCGTGGCGAGCTGGTGATCATCTGATGGATACCCTCAAGCAAACGGGCCAGCACTACATGGACCTGGCGGGGCTGGACCAGCTCCGTCAGCAGGCCCAGCAGGACCCGGACGCCAGCCTGCGGGAGGTGGCGCTGCAGTTTGAGGGCATCTTTATGAACATGCTGCTTAAGAGCATGCGTGATGCCAACGCCGCGTTCGAAGACAGCGAAAGCCCGTTCCATTCCAACACCACCCAGTTTTACCGGCAGATGCACGACAGCCAGCTGGCCCAGTCGTTGTCCGCGCAGGGCAGCCTGGGGCTGGCGGACCTCATCGTGGCCCAGCTGGGCGGCGATGATGCCCTGACTCCGGCGTCGGCGCTGAATCATGGCCAGGGGCTGGCGGGACTGAGTCTGCCTGCCAATCCGCCGCTGGTTACTACCGCTGCGGCCAATCCCGAGGAAGCCGATACGCCGGTGGCGGCTAAGCCCGACGCCGCTTCGCAGCCGGCTCATCCGCCGATGGCTGCGGCGGCCAATAGCCAGCCGGTGAACTTCGAAGGCCCGGAGCACTTTGTCCGCAGCCTGCTGCCTCATGCTCAGGAAGCGGCAGACGCACTGGGCGTTGAGCCGATGATGCTGATTGCCCAGTCTGCTCTGGAAACCGGCTGGGGTCGTAAGGTGCTGGGCAGTGGTGAAGGGCAAAGTAGCCATAATCTTTTCAACATCAAGGCCGATAACCGTTGGCAGGGGGAGAAAACCTCCGTCAATGCGCTTGAGTTCGAATCCGAGCTGCCGGTGATGCGCCGCTCCAGCTTCCGGGTCTACGACGACCTCAAGGCCAGCTTTGATGACTACGTGGAGTTTGTGCGCCAGCCGCGTTATCGCGATGCGCTGGAAGCGTCCGACAGCGAGGGCTACATCCGCGCCCTGCACCAGGCCGGTTACGCCACCGACCCGCAATACGCCGATAAGATCATGCAGTTGTTTAACGGCTTAATGAAACAGTACACCCCCTTCAGGTTGTCAGAGTAAGGACGTCCCATGGCCGATTTGATGAGCATTGCCCGCTCTGGAGTACTTGCCGCCCAGAAGCAGATGGGGGTGACCAGTAACAACATCGCCAACGTTGGTACCGAGGGCTACAACCGTCAGGTGGCGGAGCAGCGCACCTCGGAATCCACCCACATTGCCGGCCATTTTCTGGGGACCGGCACCTATGTGTCCGACGTAAAGCGCATCTACAACGATTACGCCCAGCGTGAACTGTCGCTCTCCATCAGCCAGCACAGCCAGGCGGAAACCCGCTTCGGCAAGATGTCGGAGCTGGACCAGCTGTTCTCCATCGTGGGCAAAGCGGTACCCAACTCCCTCAACACCCTGTTTGAGAACGTCAACAACCTGGTGGACATGCCCTCCGACCTCGGGGTGCGCGAGAACCTGCTGACCTCCGCGGGCCAGCTGACCGCCGCGTTCAACTCGCTGGGGCAGGAGCTGGAAGGCCAGGTGCGCCAGGTCAATCAGCAGCTGGATGGGGTGGTCGACCGGGTGAACGCCATCACCGCAGAACTGGCGGACATCAACCTGCAGCTGCAGAAGGTCAATGGCCAGGATCTGCAACTGCTGGACCAGCAGGACCGCCTGATCAACGAACTGGCCGAGTACGTGCAGGTCAACGTCATCCCCCAGGACATGGGGGTGAAGAGTGTGATGGCGGGCGGCTCCATCATGCTGGTGGCGGGGGAAACCCCGATGCAGCTGGGATTGACCTCCGGTGACCCCATCACCCATGAAACCCGCCTGACCGGCACCAGCGGCGACCAGACCGTGGTGCTGGGCACCAGTGCGGTCGGGGGCGAGATGCAGGCCCTGATGGATTACCGCAACCAGGATTTGGCCGGTGCCATTCAGAAGCTGGGTGTGATGGCTCTGGGCGTGGCCGATGCCTTCAACCAATCTCAGGCAGCGGGCTTTGACCTGGACGGCAACGTCGGCCAGAACCTGTTCAGCGACATCAACAGTCCCAATATGACCATTGGGCGTGTGGCGGTGTACGCCGGTAACACCGGCACTCAGGCCCTCGGGGTGGAGATTGACGACACCAGCGCCCTGACCGGCGGCCGGTACGATCTGAGCTTTGACGGCACCGACTACCAGATCACCGACCAGTACGGCACCACCACGACCCTCAGCGCGGACCCCAATGACGCCACCCGCCTGATTAGCCCCGATGGCTTCTCCCTGCGCGTTGGCGCCGGTACGCCTGCGGCCGGTGACAAGTGGACGCTGACGCCCTCGGCAGGCGCGGCGGCCAGCATCGAGGTGGTGATGGACAATCCCCGTGGCCTGGCGGCGGCGGGCTATGGCCTGGAAACCGTTACCGGCAATGGTGAAGCCACCCTGCTGGCGGTCGACCGGACCAACCCCAACCTGCCCGGCAACGGCGAGGTGATGACCATCGACGTGGACTACAGCACCACGCCGTCACCGACCTACAGCATCAGCGACAGCCAGGGCAATGCGCTGGCCACCGGCGCCTTCACCGGCAACCAGATCGACGCGCTGGGGTTCTCCCTGGCGCTGAACCCGGATACCGCCACCGGCGACCAGTTCAGCCTCGACATCAGCTTTGGCCCCGGCGACAACCGCAATGCGGTGAACATGGCCGGGCTGGCGACCGCCAAGATCATGGGCGGCGGTAACGCCACCATGACCGACGTGTACGAGGGGATCACCACCAGCGTTGGTGGCCAGACCCGTGCCGCCGAGGTGGCGCTGGATTCAGCGGAAACCGTCAAGATGCAGGCCACCGAGCGCGTGGCGGCGGAATCCGGGGTCAACCTGGATGAGGAAGCGGCCAACCTGATGCGGTTCCAGCAGGCTTACCAGGCGTCGGCGCGGATCATGACCGTGGCCAAGGAAACCTTCGACACGCTGTTTGCGGCGGTTCGATAAGGAGAGCGTATGCGCATCGCCACTAACCAGTTCTACAACCTGAACACCACCAATCTGTTGCGCTTGCAGTCGGACACCAACGGCACGCTTCAGCACCTGTCATCCGGTAAGAAGATCCACACTGCGGCGGATGACCCGGTGGCGTCCATCGTACTGGAGAACCTGAAGCAGCAGAGCCAGCAGATTAACCAGTACAAGGCCAACATCAATCTGGCCAACAACCGCCTGTCCCAGCAGGAGGGGCGGTTGGGTGAGTATGAAAACCTCATCATGAACAGCCGCGACCTGATTGTTCAGGGTAACGACGGTGCGCTGTCCGATGAGAACAAGGGCGCACTGGCCCAGGACCTGCGGGAGACCCGGGACGCCATTCTGGCACTGGCGAACAATCAGGACGAGTCCGGTAACTTCCTGTTCGGTGGCTACCAGACCGGCACCAAGCCCTTTATCGAAGACCCCAATGGCGTGGTCAGTTATCAGGGCGACAGCGGTCGGCGCGAAGCGATTGTGGCGGATGGCATCAGCATTCCGGTGAACGAAGCCGGGGATCGCATCTTTATGTCGGTTCCCAACGCCAGCGGTGATTACCGGGCCGATTACGCCAACGCCACCATGACCGGCGAGTGGTTTGTGGAGAATACCGAGGTGGTGAACCCCGGTGCCCATACCGCCGGGGACTTCAGCATCCAGTTTGTTGATGATGGGGCTGGCAACGTCAATGTGCAGGTGGTGGATGACGCGACGCCGCCCAATACCCTGTTGCCCTCCCAGCCCTTCGACGCCACCGTGCCCCTGAGCTTTAACGGCATGGAGGTGCAGCTGTCCGGTCACCCGGAGATTGGCGATGCGGTGACGCTGTCAGGCCAGTCGGAAGTGGACATATTCAGCACCCTGAAAGACGTGATCGACATGCTGGAAACCCCGGCGGGACTGGTGGGTAATGTGGCCCAGGCTCAGTACGCTCAGGCGCTGGCGGACATGGGGGAAACCATGACCCATGCGTCGGTGATTCGGGCGGAAACCGGTAACTACCTGAAGTCGCTGGACACCTATCAGGCTCAGCATGAGAACCTTGAACTGGTGGCGGCCTCGGCCCAGTCCACCATCGAAGACCTGGATTACGCCAAGGCGATCTCCGACTTTGAGAAGCAGTCGATGGCGATGACCGCGGTGTCCCAGACCTTTGGTAAGGTCAGTGGCCTGAGCCTGTTTAACTACATCTGATGTCGCAGACACGCACAACCAAAACGCCCGGCCTGAGCCGGGCGTTTTGGTTTCCGGTGCCGGGCAGGGTCAGGGGGTCAGCGGCCAAATCAGCAGTAACATCGGCAGAGCAACCGCCACCACCAGCAGCTCCATCGGCAGTCCCAGCCGCCAGTAGTCACCAAAGCGGAAGCCTCCGGGCCCCAGGATCAGGGTGTTGTTTTGATGCCCGATGGGGGTAAGGAAGGAGCAGGAGGCCCCCACGGCGACCGCCATCAGGAAGGTGTCGGTATTCACGCCCAGCTGCGCCGCCAGACTGTTGGCAATGGGACACATCAGGGCCGCGGTGGCGGCGTTATTCATAAAGTCCGACAGGGTCATGGTCAGCACGATAACCAACACCAGAATCACTTCCGGTTGCTGGGTGTTGAACAGGCCCAGGCCCGCTTGCGCGATCCAACTGGCGGTACCGGTACTCGACATCGCTTCGGCGACCGGCATCATGGCGCCAAGCAGTACGATGACCGGCCAGTCAACGGTGTCATAAACCTGCCCCGTCGGGATGATGCCGGTGAGTAAGAACAGCACGACGCCAAGAACAAACGCACTGGCTGAGGACATAACGCCGATCCCACTGAGCAGTAATACCCCCACCAGAATGAGGATCGCCAGTAAGGCTTTGCTGGTGTCGTATAGCGCCAGGTCCCGTTGGGCCAGGGGCAGGCATCCGTAGCCACTGGCGAACGTGCTCTGCGCCCTTTTGTCACCTTGCAGTAATAAGAGGTCTCCGGTTCTGAGCGGAGTGCTTTTCAGGCGATGGATGCTGTGTTGCCCCTGTCTGGAGATGGCCATCAGGGTCAAGCCGAATCGGGTGCTCAGCCCGATGTCCAGAGCCGAACGCCCCAGTAGGGGCGAATTCGGCATGACGACGTATTCCTGAAAGGTGATCTCCTTGTGGCTCTCACCCGCCTCTTCGCTGTCTGACTCTTTGTTCTTACCTTTGGTGCTGGCGCCACCGTCTGCATCGGCTTCCGCTTCGGCAGGGGGAAGCGTCATCCCAAGCAGTGACAAGGCATTGCTGAGATTCTGAGGCTCCACCTCAAGCAACACGGTGTCGCCCCGGGCGACCTGGCGCCAGGGCAGGGCGGGGCGGAGCCTCAGGTTGCCTCGATGCAATGCCACCAACTGGCCGTCAATTCCCTCTTGTTCCAGCAGCTTCTCCAGCTGAGTCAGAGATTGCCCAATAGCGGGGCTTTCATCACTGACGATAACCTCCGTCAGGTAGCTGCCACTTTCGAAATCCTGCCCCAGTTTGGCCGGACGATGGGGGACAAGCCGCCACCCGATAAGAACAACAAAGAGGATGCCAGCCAGGGCGACGGCGCCGCCAACCGGGGCAAAGTCAAACAGCTGGAAGGGCGCTTGATTCACCTCTTCGCGGAACCCGGAAACGATCAGGTTTGGCGGCGTACCGATCAGCGTAATCATCCCGCCAAGAATGGTGCAAAAAGAGAGCGGCATCAGCAGCTTGCCCGGCGGAACCTCGGACTTGTTAGCCACCGAGATCGCCAAAGGCATCAATAACGCCATCGCGCCGACGTTATTCATAAACGCCGAGATAAAGGCACCAATCAGGCAAAGAATGCTCAACGAGGCGATCAGTCCGGCCTCTTTGGGCAAAAGCCGATTCGCCAACAGGTTCAGCACACCACTGGATTGCAATCCGCTGCTGATGATCAGCACGCCGGCCACGGTGATCACCGCCGGGTGGGAGAAGCCGTTGAACACCTGTGTTTCGGGCACCAATCCCAACAGCACACAGCTCAACAATCCGATCAGGGCGACGACATCGTGTCGCAGGCTGCCGAACAGAAACATCAGGATGATGGCGATGACGACGGTAATGACCAGAAGGTGCTCGGACATAGCGTCCATGATGGTGAATTCCACAATGGATTCAGTATGGCACCCGGACTACCGGAGTGATCGACCTGAACTAAAACGCCAGCGTTTCCCCGTCGGCAGGTATGCGAACCCGACTGCTCAGCCCCGCCTGTTCAGTCATGGCGGCGAAGGTGGCTCGGTCGACGGGGCAGTGGTTCAGCGCCTCCATATGGTTGGCAACTACGGTGCCGGGAGCGAGACGAACAAACTCCAGCAACTCCTCCCCTGCCATCAGCAACGGCTTACCCACATCCATCTGCGCCTGGCCCGCGGCCAGAATGGCGATGTCGGGTTTGAGTTCGGTCAGGGCGCGACGGACGTGCTGGGTCAGTACGGTGTCGCCACTGATGTAGAGGCTGGGTTCACCGGGCAGTTCGATAAAGAAACCGTAGCCATTGGCCATCACCGAATGGATCCAGCCGTGCCCGTGCTGGCAGGGCACCGCAGTGATGGTGCCGCCCAGAAACGGCGTGGGGGTCCAAGGGGCCAGTGCCTGGGTGACATTGAGGCCCAGTTTGCCCAGGTAAGCGCTGTCTTTGTCCGGAGCGGTGACGGCGATGTTGCCCTCCACCAACCGTTGCTGACCGGCACTGTCGAGGTGGTCGAGGTGTTGCAGCCACTTGATGCCAAACGTCTGGCTGTGGGTGATCAGGCAGTGGTTAACCTTGGCCAGCAGCGCGCTGGCGTTATCCGGCAGGTTGACGGTGGGGTTGCGCTGGGCTTTAAAGCGCGCCACTGAGAAAGGGGGAATGGAGCCCGCAGCGCCCAACATGGGATCCACCAGAATGTGGTGCTCGCCGGACTCGATGATAAAGGTGGCGCTGCGCAGGTGATGCAGTTTCATGACGGGCTCCTTAGTGGGTACCGCTACAGTGTGGCCCGGGAGCGTCTGATGCAAAAGTGGCTCAAAGTGCATCTTTCGCTCAAAATAGGCCAAATTGATGCTTAGGCTACTGCCACGACATGGGGAGAGTGAGATGACCAAACCACGCATTGTGGTGATCGCTTATGAGGGGATCAGTCCGCTGTATCTCTCCATCCCCTGTGCGGTGTTTCATGACGCGTTCCAGTATCGGGAATGCCCGTTTGAGTTGGAGGTGTGCAGCCTGCACGGCCGCGAACTGAACGCCTTGTCGGGATTCTCTCTCTCAGTAGACGCCGACCTGCATGCCGTGGAACGGGCGGATGTGGTGATTGTGCCGGGCTGGGCCGATGCCACCAGCCCGGCCCCCAAAGCTCTGCTGGAGGCACTTATCACAGCGCACCAGCGTGGCGCCATTGTGGTGGGGTTGTGCCTGGGGGCCGGGGTATTGGCGCAAAGCGGGTTACTGGATGGCCTCAGTGCCACCACCCATTGGGCGTTCGCCGACGCTTTTGCCGAGGCGTATCCCTCGGTCAGGGTGGACCCGGATCCACTGTATCTCGACCATGGACAGGTGGTGACCTCGGCGGGGATGGCCGCCGCGATGGATTGTTGCCTGCATCTGTTACGGCGCCTGCTGGGCAGCGACAGGGCGTCCGAGGTGGCGCGGGTGCTGGTGGCGCCGCCTTACCGTCACGGTGGGCAGAAGCAGTATATTCCGGCGCCGGTACCGCGCCCTCGGGCCGGAGAGGGCACGCTGGGGCGAGTGATGGAAGCGATTCAGATGGAACTGGCCGCCCCGCATACCGTCGCCAGTGTCGCCGAGCGTTGCGCCATGAGCCGCCGAACCTTCACCCGTCAGTTCCAGGCATACACCGGCATGAGCTTTATCGCCTGGCTCACCGCCCGGCGCCTGGCCCACAGTCAGCACCTGCTGGAGCACAGTGACCTGGCCATCAGCCAGGTGGCGGAGCAGGCCGGATTTGGCAGCGAAAGCGTGTTCCGAAAACACTTTAAAGCCGCGTTTGAGCTGTCACCCAGAGCATGGCGACAGAGCTTTGGGCAGAGGCAGAAGGGGGAATAACGTAGCGTGGGCCTGTGGCCCACGGCCCGTTCGCCACAGACGGCACGCGACGGCAGGGTTTGATCGCAATGGCGCGGCCCTCTAGCATGCAGGAACCGGTGCGGGCGTGACGTTGCGATCCCAATGGCGTCCGCACTCCCGACCAATAACGCAATAAGGATGTTGTGTGGTAACAAAAATCAGGGCTTTGTTGTTCCGCCTCGGTGGGTACGCCTTTTGGTGGCTGCTGGGTTTGGGGCTGGTGTTTGCCCTTATCGCCAAGGGCTGTGCTTCTTTGTGTTCCCACGAGGTGGTTGATGAGGTGCGCTCCCCGAACGGCAAGTTCGTGGCGGAAGTTTCCATCGGGGATTGCGGCGGGGCTACCACCAATTTTTTCGGTTCCGTCATCATCAAAGACGTGGAGAGGGGCACCGAGTCAAGACGTGTGTTTGGCTTTGAAGGTCGCCCAAGTAACCTGGGCCTGGTGGTTCAGTGGCAATCGGATGAGCTGCTGGTACTGCGCTTCGATGACCTGCAACAGGTACGAATCATCGACCCCACTAACCGGGGAAGCGGCGACTTCCACATTCGCTACGATTACACGGGGAAGCCGCCGCACTGAAATCGGTGCTGCGCAGATTCTGAGAAACAAAAAACGGGACCCTGGGGTCCCGTTTTTGCTGGCGGCGAGTCCGGGTTAACCCAGCTCGTCGGTGGCCACTTTGTAGGTGGGGTCTTCCAGTACGTTCACCTCCACCAGGTCACCGGCCTTGTGCAGCAACTTGCGGCATTCCGGGCTGAGGTGGCGCAGGTGCAGGGTTTTGCCTTCACGCAGGTAGCGCTCTGCCAGGGTGTCGATCGCTTCCAGTGCGGAGTGGTCGGCCACGCGGGAGTCGCCGAAGTCCACCACCACGTCCTGCGGGTCGTTCTTGGCGTCGAACATGTCCAGGAAGCTGGTGACGGAGGCGAAGAACAGCGGGCCCTGAGGCTTGTAGATCTTCCAGCCGTTGTCGTCGGTTTCGGTCTGGGCGGTCATGTGGGTGGCGTGGTCCCAGGCAAAGCGCAGGGCGGAGACAATCACACCCACCAGTACCGCGACGGCCAGGTCGGTGATCACGGTAACGCCGGACACCAGTACAATCACCAGGGCATCGGCCTTGGGCACTTTGCGCATGATGCGGAAGCTGGACCACTCAAAGGTGCCCAGAACCACCATAAACATTACGCCCACCAGCGCCGCCACCGGAATCATCTCGATCAGGTGGGCACCGAACAGGATAAAGCCCAGCAGGAACAGCGCCGCAGAGGCACCAGACAGGCGTGAACGACCACCAGAATTAATGTTGATCATGCTCTGGCCAATCATGGCGCAGCCGCCCATGCCGCCGAAGAAGCCGGTGGCCACGTTGGCCACGCCCTGGCCGACACACTCGCGGTTGCCCTGGCCACGGGTCTGGGTCAGCTCATCCACCAGGGTCAGGGTCAGCAGCGACTCAATCAGACCGATGGCGGCCAGCACCAGCGCGTAGGGGAAGATGATGGTCAGGGTTTCCCAGTTCAGCGGCACCATCGGGATGGCGAAGCTGGGCAGGGTGCCTTTGAGGGTGGCTTCGGCGTCACCGGTCATGCTGCGCACAAAGTCGATCACGGAGGCGGTGTCCAGGCCCAGGCCGTGCACCAGTCCGGTTACCACCAGGATGGCGGCCAGCGAGGAGGGGATGGCGCGGGTCAGCTTGGGCAGGAAGTGGATGATGGCCATGGTCAGGGCCACCAGGCCCAGCATGGTGAACAGCGCTTCACCCTGCATCCATACCATCTGGCCGGAGGCGTCGGCCTCTTTAAACTGACCCAGCTGAGCCAGGAAGATCACGATGGCCAGGCCGTTTACAAAGCCCAGCATCACCGGATGCGGCACCAGGCGGATAAACTTACCCAGTTTCAGGGCCCCCGCCAGGATCTGCAGAATCCCCATCAGGACCACGGTGGCAAAGAGATACTGCACGCCGTGCTGGGCCACCAGGGCCACCATAACCACGGCGAGGGCGCCGGTGGCGCCGGAGATCATGCCGGGACGACCACCGATCAACGCGGTGATCAGGCCCACCATAAAGGCAGCGTAAAGGCCCACCATGGGCTCAACACCGGCAACAAAAGCAAAGGCGACCGCTTCGGGGACCAGAGCCAGGGCAACGGTTAAGCCGGACAGCAGGTCGGCTTTCACACTGGCTTGGGGATTACTGCGAAGTTCAAACATCAGGAGGGGATCCCTGTAGCGAAAAGGTTGTCAAAAGGCGCGAAAATTAACAGGCGAGGCAGTGGATGTCAAAAAAGGATGGCACAGCGATGACGAAAAAAACGCGGGCAAAGCTGCCCGCGTGGTAAGGAACCAAAATGTGTTGGGTCGTGAAGAAAGTTAGAGTGGCCCAGGTCGGCCATTCCTGAATAAAGAGGCGACCGCACAGCGGAAAACTGAAACCGATGCTGGAGTGGGGTGGCCGCTCGGCGCTACGATAGAAAGAGCTGTTTATTCAGGGAGTCTGTAGATGAGTCATTCGCTCAAAATTGGGGTAGCGCTGGGCAGTGGGGCGGCCAAAGGCTGGGCCCACATCGGTGTGCTGCGCGGTTTGTCCAAGATGGGGGTTTACCCCGACGTGGTGGCGGGCTGTTCCATCGGGGCTTTCGTCGGTGCCGCCTACGCGGCGGACCGCCTGGATGAGCTGGAGGAGTGGGTGCGTGGCTTCTCTACCTGGGATGTGATGGGACTGATGGACGTCTCCTGGCGTCGCGGCGGCCTGATCGAGGGCGAGAAAGTCTTTGAGGCGGCCAGCAAGGCGATTGACCTGTCCGACATCAGTGCGGTGAAGCGCCCCTTTCTGGCGGTGGCGACCGACCTCTACACCGGACAGGAGGTGTGGCTGGATGAAGGTAAGCTGTCGGACGTGGTGCGGGCCTCCTGTTCCATTCCCGGCCTGATGTCCCCAAAACAGATGGGTGACCGCTGGCTGGTGGATGGCGCGGTGGTGAACCCGGTGCCGGTCTCCCCCTGTCGTACCCTTGGTGCGGATCTGGTGATCGCCGTTGACCTGCATGGTGATGGCCGTCAGCACGTGGCGGAAGTGGTAAACATGGCCACGCCGGTGAGCGAAGCCCAGGTCGAGCGACAGAAGGCCAGCAATGGCTTTATGGACCTGCTGGTGTCCGGCCGGGAGCTGTTGAACCGGGTGGTGGACAGCGTGACCGCGCCCAATCAGAACCAGCATCACCCCAATATGCTGGCGGTGATGCACCAATCGATGGAGATCCTGGAGCAGCGCCACAAGCGGGCGCGGCTGATGGGGGACCCGCCGGAGGTGATGGTGCTGCCTCACGTTGGCGCCATCGGCACCATGGAGTTCCAGCGCGCCGAGGAGGCGATTGCTGCCGGTGAAGCCTCGGTGATGAAGGTGCAGAACCAGATTGAGGCGGAAATTGACCGCATGAATAAGGCCCGCAACGGCCACTGAAAACAACAACACCGCCCTTGGGCGGTGTTGTTGTTTGTGGTGCGGGTTCAGTGCTGGCTGCTGCGCATCTCTTCCAGACCGCCGCCATTCTGCACCTGCTGATAGCCCTGGCGGCTCAGCCAGTTCAGGGCCTGGCCGGAGCGGTTGCCGCTGCGGCAATACACCACGATAGGCTGGCTTTTGCTGTCACCGAGCTCGTCCAGGCGGCCGGGTAACTGGTCCAGCGGGATGTTGATGGCACCGGGCAGGTGGCCTGCGGCAAACTCGCCAGGGGTACGGACGTCCACCAGCAGGGCACCCTCTTCAACCCAGTGCCAGGCGGTTTCTGCCCGCTCGGAGGCGATAACGCCGCCCTGCACACCCATAGCCAGCACCAGGCTGACCAACCACTTTCTCATTGTTCTCTTCCTTTATCTGGGGGAAACGGACTCCCGTTCCGACTTCATGCCCAGCTTTCGCATCACCATGGTGGCGGGGCAAAAGCCGGTGAAGGCATTTTGAAACAGATTAGCGCCGATAAATACGGTGAGCCACACAAAACCGGGATGTACCCAAACGGTCAAGGCGACGGAAATCAGCACCATGATGCCGGCGAAGGCGAACAGGGCGCGTTCGGTGGTGCGCGGCGCGCTGCAGAATGAGGATTGGGACATGGGAGCCTCCTTATTGCTCAGTAGCTGTAGCGCACTCGCACCCAGCCGTTGCTGTTGTCACTCAGGCGGGCAAAGAAGGTGTGATCCTCCTGACCGCCCAACAGGTTGAAGCCTGCGGCAAAGCTCCAGTGGTCATCCAACCGGTAGTTGGCCTGGGGCCGCAGGTAGAAATCCTGGTCACTGGGGCTGTAGAAGCTGAACAGGGAGAGCGTCAGCTTCTCCTGCATCGCCCGGTAGTCCAGCCGCACCGTGGTGAGGTGGCGGTTCTGGTCCATCGCGTACTCAGGTAACGGCTGGCTGGCGAGCCAGTCGCTGTAATCCCGCAGGTGTTCCAGTTGATACTGCAGCCCGAGGGTCAGGTTGGTGATCAGCTCCATCTGGTAACCAGCCAGCAGCATCAGCTTGTCGGCGGGTTGACCGGGGCTGCCGCCCTGCTGTGGCTGAATGTCCTGTACCACCCCTTCGAGGTTGAACAGGCCCGGACCCAGCGGCAGCATGACACTGGCCCCATAGGCATTCAGCCGGGAAAACTGCGGCTGGCCCTGGGCATCGATCGCTTCCGGCGAACCGGTGTAGCCCCAGTAGCCATACAGCGCCCATTCCATCCGGCCGCGTTGGCCAAACAGGCGGGCGGCGAGGGCGTCGTCGCTGGGCTCGTCCACATCGAAGCCCGGTGCGACCGGGGCACCGGCTCTGGGGTCGTAGAAGCTGAGACGCTCGCCGTTGAGGTAGTTGTCGCTCTCAAAGCGGGGCATCCAGGCCAGGTCGAGGTTGGCGTATTTACCGAAGTAGCTGGCCTTCACCGCATTCACCGGCGCTTTGAGAAACTCGTCGTCCTGACCGGTAAAGAACGCCTGCCAGTCTTTGGGGTAGAGGTCGTTCAGGAACAGGAAGTCACCGGTGCCCCAGGTCAGCACCTGGCGGCCAATCTTCATGTCGATGTGGTCGCCCAGGCCAAAACCTACCGTCAACTCGCGGATATCGAGCTGCCACCCCTCCACCACGTCGTCGTAGCGCAGGTCGGCGCGCAGGTCACCGGTCAGCGTTTCACTGCGATAGCCGGTTTCCACCCGAGCCCGGGCTTCGCCAAGGGTTTGCCGGGGCAGGCCCGCACCATCGGATTGCAGGCGGTAGCCGGCGGCGCCCTCGACAAAGCCGGAGACGGGCAGCCAGGGGGAGACGGTCTCCTCCCCCCAGTCGTCGCCCCAGTCATCTTCCCAGGGGTCTTCACTGGCCCAGGCACCGGGTAACAGGCTCAGGGCCAGCAGCGGCAGTGCGATACGACTCATCGTGTCCTCCGGCTCAGCGCAGGTACTGGGTGGGGGGCGTGCGCATGCTGCGCTCGCTGAAGATCGATTCCGGCAGGCCGATGTCGTACTCGACGCCGCGGAACTCCATCAGGGTGCGGCCGCCGCTGCGCAGGTCTTCCACAATCGAGCGGGTCACGGTGGGGTGGCCCTGGATGGGGTCCACCTTGGCGACGCTGATGCGGCGGTACACCTCACCCTGGCCGTCCTGATATTCGGTTTTCATCGGCAGCCAGGTGGATTTGTCGATCCACACCCGGTAACCGGCGAACTCAACGCTGGACGGGTTTTTCGGCGTGGCGTCGATCACGTACTGGTCTGCGGTTTCCTCCACCAGAGTGAAGTTGTCCTCACGGGGATTGCGGCCAGAGACGTCTTCGTAGAAGAAGTGACTGCCCACAAACGAGGTGCGTTTGTCACCGGCACTGATGCGGCGCAGCAGGTCCAGACCCGGCAGGTAGAGCCACCGGTCATCGTCGCTCTGTACCTTCTTCTCCACCCGGAACACGGTGCCGCGCACATCGGAGGGGCGGGAGAAGAACACCAGCATCTGCTGGTCTCCCGCGGCCTCTTTGGTGCGGCGCAGGATGGTGAACTGGCGGATCTGTTCACTGCCACCGGCATCCTGGATGCGCATCCGGGCCTGGCTGCGGCCATCCTCCCCGGCATAGAACGCGGCCAGGTTGGCTTTATCGATGATCTGGTCGGCGCTCAGGGTCTCTGCACGGGCGGGCAGGATCGTGAGGCTGAGCAGGGCCAGGCCGCCAAGCAGGCCGGTGGCCAGGGACGTCAGGCGACGGTTACGCATGGGAACCTCCGGTTTCGGTTTGGGCATCGTTGTGATGGGGGGCGTCCTGCGGCAGGGTCCAGCGCGCCAGCAGGGCCAGCGCAGCGGGCAGCAGCAACAGGGTCACGCTGGCGGAGACGGCCATGATGGAGGCCATCAATACGCCAACGGTGATGTAGGGCACCAGCGGGGCCAGCAACAGCGGGGTGAAGCCCAGGGCGATCACGATGGCGTTGCGGCTGATGGCGCGGGCCGGCTCCTCAAACATCAGGCTGAGGGTCTGGCGCCACTGTCCGGTTTGACGGTGGATGGAGCGGGTGCGCTCAAGGAAGTGGATGGCGAAGTCCACCGACAGGCCCAGCGCCAGGGCTGAGAGCACCGCAATCGGCATGTCGTAGTCTTTGCCCAGCCAACCCACCAGGCCATAGATAAAGGCGATGGTCAGGGACAGCGGCAGCATGGCGATCAGGCCGTACAGCGGCGAGCGGAACAGCAGGCTCATCATCACAAAGATCACCACGAAGGCGCTGAGCAGGCTCTCCAGCATGCCGTTGACCATGGCGTCCTGCCAGATCACGTTGATGTAGGCTTTACCGGCCCAGTCAGCCTCCAGCCCCTGGGGCAGCGGATGGGCAGTGAGGTACTGGTCGACGTGGTCGATCACCGCATTCATATGCTGGTTGTCACCGGAGGTGAGCTGCAGCCAGATCAGGCCCTGGCGGTAGTCGCGGCTGACAAAGTGCCACAGGTCCTGAGGCCGGTGTGAGGACTGGAACTGCAGCAGGGTTTGCGCCACGCCTGCGGCACTGTCGGGCAGCACAAAGTCACTGTCCTTACCGGAGTGCAGTTCGCGGTTCACGGTTTTGACGATGTCCGGCAGGGCGTTGGATTTGCCCACCAGACCGCTCTGGTTGAGATCATCCTGCAGGTTGGCCATCCAGGCCAGCAGGGCCGGGTCAAGGAAACGGCGGCTCTGTTCCGAGAGGGTTTCCAGCTTGGGCAGCAGCGCGTCGATGGCGTCCAGCTGAGCGTCGCTGTCGCTGGCAAAGGCGGCGTCATCAAGGCGGCTGATCAAGCTGGCCAGCGCCTCGCCATTGGCTTGTTCCAGCAGGGTGGCGGCCTCGCCATCATTGGGCAAAGCCTGGGCCAACAGCGGTTGCAGTTCTGCCAGTTGGGCGGCGCTGAGCAGGGGACGGGTGTCGGTGAGCACCAGGTAGGCGTCATAGGTACCGGCAAAGTGATGGTTCAGCGCGTTATCGGCGATGCGGATCTCATGGTCCGACTTAAACCAGCGTACCGGGTTGTCGTTGATCTGGATCTTGCTGATGCCAAAGGCGGAGAACACCAGCACCACCAGCGCCAGCGCCACGATGGGCTTGGACTGGCGTACACTGAAGCGACCCAGACGCGGCAGCAGACGGGCCAGCAGGCCACCCTGCTCATTCTGACCGTGCAGGCGAGCCTGCATCGCCACCAGGGTGGCGGGCTTCATCCGTACCACGTAGGCGGGCACCAGCAGCACGCTGACAATAAAGGCCAGCAGGATGCCGCTGCCAACAAAGGCACCGAAGATCTGCACCGGCGGGATGGGCGTCAGCATCAGGGAGTAGAAACCCACGGCCGAGGTCACGGAGGTAAACAGCATGGGGTTAAACAGGTCCCCCATTACTTCGCGGATCACCGCTTTGGCGTCGTCACCGGCCCGGTAGCGGTCGGTAAAGTCACTCATGATGTGAACCGAGTCCACCACCGCAATGGGCATCAGGAAGATGGCGATCATCGACGACATGATGTGCACGGTGTAGCCCATGCCGATCAGGGTGCCCATGGTGGCAATCACCGTGGCCATCGCCACCAGCATCGGAGCCACCACCAGCGGGATGCTGCGGAAGAAGAACCACATCAGGGCGAAGATCATGGCGCCAGCCAGCGGCGCAGAGATCGCCATCTGCACAAACATCTCGTGGCCAAACTGGTTCTCCGCCACCGGCAGGCCGGTGAGGTAGTAGGTGTCGCTGGGGTTCAGGTCGGCGATGAGGCTGCGGATCTGTTCCGCCACCTGGTAGCTGTCGTCTTTGTTATAAAGCGGCACGTAGATGGCTGCGGCTTTACCGTCACCGGAGACCAGGGTGTTATTAAGTAGCGGCAGGCGCGCCACCGCGTCGGCAATGGCGTCCGAGGCCGCCTGAGTTTGCGGCGCCTGCTTCATCAGATATTCAAAGCGGATGGTGCCGGGGCTTTCCTGGGTGATGTTGTCGGAGGTGGAGAGCGCCATCAGGTCGGCTTTGACCACCGGGTCCAATTTCAGAATCGCGTCGGTGAGCTGGTGCATGGTGGCCAGGGACTGGGGGTTGAAGATGCCATCTTCGGCCACTGCGCCCACCACGATGCTGTCATACAGCGCAAAGTCCGCTTTGACCTGGTTATGGAACACCCGTGCTGGCGCGTCTTCCGGCAGCATGTTTTCCGGATCGGTGTCGATCTGAATCTGGGGAATAAGGGCAGCAGTGGCCAGCACCAGCGCCCAGATAAGGGCGTAGACGGTGCGGGGGCGTTCTGTGGCAAAGCGGATCAGCCCGGCTTTCATGTGCGCTCCGACGGTAAAGTAAACAGTGTGTGAGATCCTACTTTAGGTAATTCTAATTTACAAGAATTAGAAAAATCTAATTTACTGTTGGGGGATCGGCATCGCCCAATATCAGTGGTAAACCGGATTACCAGTGCAGGCAAGGAGAATAGCGGGGAGTGCGACCTTTTGCCGCAGTAGGGGAAAGGTGGAGAAAAAGTTCGGGGTAGGGGCGTACTCAGGCAACAAAAAAGGGGCCATAAGGCCCCTTTTATTACCCAGTCTGAAATCAGAACTGGTGGCTGTACTGCAGAGAGTAGTACATGGCGCCGGATTCGGTGGTGGCGTTAACCGGACCAACAACCGCGCTGTTCTCGATCAGGTCAACCTCTTCGCCCATCACGTAGGCGACACCGAAGTCGATGGTGGATTTCGGGGTCAGGTTGAAACCCACACCGGCGGTGAACCACTGACGGTCAGAGTCCGGAATGGAGATGGAGCTGATTTCGTCAACCACGCCCTGGTCGTAGGCGTAGCCGGCACGCAGGGTCCACTTGTCGTTAACGGTGTAGGTACCGCCCAGGCTCAGGAACCAGGAGTCTTTCCACTTGTACTCTTTCAGTGCTACGTCGCCTACCGGGATAGCCGGAGCATCCGGGTTGCCCACGATCATGCCGGTACCGTCTTTGGCAGTGATCTGGTGGAAGTTGCTCCACTGGGTCCACTGGGCGGTGTAGTGCATGGCGAACTGGTTGGTCAGCTGGTGGAAACCGGCAAACTGGAAGATGTCAGCCAGGGGGACTTCCAGCTCGTTGAAGTTGGTGGCCACGTTGGCGATACCGATTCCCGGGATGTTTTGCGGGGTAACGGTGTTGATGTCGCCCTCTACGCCCATGTCCGGGCTGAAGCGGTAGCTCAGACCAAAGCGGTGGTTTTCGTTGATCTCGTAGGTGGCACCCACGATACCGCCAAAGCCAATGCCGTCGGCCTCGACGTCAACCAGCGGAGTGGCACCAGCGTAGCGATCCAGGGAGCCTTCCCCGTAGATCACGTCCAGACCGGCACCCAGGCTCAGCTGTTCGTTGATGCGGTAGGACACACTGGCGTTGAAGTTGATGGTGGTCACTTCGGTGTTGCCGATCAGGTCAAACGGAGCGACTTTAGTGTCCGCTTTGATCAGGCTGGCGCTGTCGGTACCGGTACCGAAGTTAGAGAACGCGCCAAAACCCACCGCCACTTTGTCGTTCAGCGGGTGGATGTAGAAGATGTTCGGGATCACTTTGCCGCTGCCGGCGTCATCGATGCCACCCAGATCAACCAGGCCACCGGCAAAGTTCACGTCTTTGATGTCGATCTTAACGTCGGCGTAGGTCAGGCCACCGGAGAAAGCCGGGGCATCGAACAGCGCCATCGCGGCCGGGTTACGGGCCAGAACGGAGGCGTTGTCAGCGATTACGGCGTCACCGGCGAATGCACGGCCGATGCCAGTGGCGGACTGGCTGTTCAGCTGGAAACCGGCAGCCAGGGATTGGGTGCTGGCCAGTGCAATGGCAGTAGCGAGCAAAGTCTTGTTCATCGTTTTCATCTGCTATCTCGTCGGTGGCAGTTGGAATTGTAATAGTGGGGCGAGATTCTAGGGACTGTCACCGGTCCGACATATCCGACCAGATGGCAAAATCATTGAAAACGGGGTCATTTTGCGGCGTACAGCACGGAAAATGCCATTCGGTGTTAGCTGATTGTAACTTTTGGGTGATCAAAAAAGGGCGCCGGAGGCGCCCTTTGTAGGGGGAAAGTTTAGAGCTTCTGCTCAAACTCCTGGTGTTGGCTGACCACTTCGGCCTGTGGCGGCATCAGTTTACTGACGATAACCCCGGCCAGGGTGGCAAAAATAAAGCCGGGCAGCAGCTGGTAGACATCAAAGACGCCGCCGCTGAGCTGATCCCAAATCACCACGACCACGGCACCGGTCAGGATGGTGGCCACCGCGCCCTGGCGGCTGTAGCCCTGCCAGTACAAGGCCAGCAGAATGACCGGGCCAAAGGCCGCGCCAAAACCGGACCAGGCGTAAGCCACCAGCTCCAGCACGGTGGATTCCGGGTTCAGGGCAATCACTGTGGCCACCACTGCCACCGCCAATACGGTCATCCGACCCACTGCAACCAGCTCCTTCTCACTGGCGTTGGGGCGCATCCACTTGCGGTAGAAGTCTTCGGTCATCACCGAGGAGCAGACCAGCAGCTGGGAATCGATGGTGCTCATGATGGCGGACAGAATGGCGGCAATCAGCATGCCGGCGATCCAGGGGTTGAACAGCACCTTGGTGAGTTCAATAAACACGGTTTCCGGATTGGCCAGCGGGCTGCCGGCAAAGTGCACCGCGCCGGCCAGGCCGGTGGCCAGTGCACCGATCAGAGAGAGCACCATCCAGCCGATGGAGATGCGGCGGGAGGTGGGCAGGTCTTTGACCGAGCCGATCGCCATAAAGCGGGACAGGATATGGGGCTGGCCAAAGTAACCCAGGCCCCAGGCCATCAGAGAGATGATGCCCAGCAGGGTGGTGCCTTCCGGCAGCATGGTCAGCATGCTGGGGTCGAGCTCCGGCACCCCTTCGGCATCGCCGCCACCGAGCACCACCATGGGCACCACCAGCAGCGCAATCAACATCAGGATGCCCTGGAAGAAGTCGGTCCAGCTGACTGCGAAGAAGCCGCCGACAAAGGTGTAGGAGACGATGATGGCCGCACCAATCAGCAGGGCGGTGGTGTAATCCAGGCCAAACACCTGCTCAAACAGGATGGCGCCACTGACCATGCCGGATGAGGTGTAGAAGATGAAGAACAGCAGGGTGGTGGTGGCGGCGATACCGCGCAGCAGACCCGGGTCGGCAAAGCGGTGTTCGAGGAAGTCAGGCAGGGTCAGGGAGTCGTTGGTGAACTCGGTGTAGATGCGCAGGCGCTTCGACACCAGTTTCCAGTTCAGCCAGGCGCCCAGTACCAGGCCGACGCCAATCCAGGCTTCGGACAATCCGGACAGGTAGATGGCACCGGGCAGACCCAACAACAGCCAGCCGGACATGTCGGAGGCGCCCACGCTGAGGGCGGTTACCGCGGGCCCCATCTTGCGGCCACCCAGAATGTAATCGGAGGAGGTGGACGTGGCCTTCCAGGCCAGGGTGCCTATCACCAACAGGAGGATGAGATAGGCAAAGAAGGTGATCATGGTTGCGGTTGATATCATTGTTATACACTGATGCTTTTCGAAAAATCGCAACGATGCTAACAGAGGAGTGTGATGTTGACCAACAAATGGGGTTCAGCGCCGGACCTGAAATGGTGGCGCTTTGATGCGTTGGATGTGCATCAGCTCTACGCGGTACTGCGATTGCGCGAGCAGGTTTTTATGCTCGAACAGAACAGCCTGTACGAAGAGCTGGATAACCTTGACCAGCAGTCTGAGCACCTGTTGGCCACCGCCGACGGTGAGTTGATGGGCTACCTGAGACTGCTGGCACCGGCAGTCGGGCCGGTGAAACTCGGGCGTATCGTGTTAGCCAAAGCGGCACGTGGCACGGGCCTGGGGCCGACTCTGATCCGTGAGGGGCTGGCGCGTGCGGCCAGTCAGTACCCGTCCCGCCCAGTGAAGATCTCGGCCCAGTTGGCGCTGAAAGACTACTACGGTCAGTTCGGTTTTGTCGGCACCTCAGAGCCCTACGACGACGGTGGGGTACTCCACCTGGATATGGTGAAAGCTGCCGAATAAAAAAAAGCGGGCCTAGGGCCCGCTTTTTTGTTGGTGCGTTGGCTTTACAGCGGTTGGTAGCCCGCTTCCACCCGCTTCAGTACCGGCTCCAGTGGCTGGCCCTTATCACCGACAACGGCCAGGTGCACACCGGCCCGGTCTTCCCCGATGCCGTGATAGCGCTTATCCGCGAACTGTGGGGGAAGCGTCATCTCGTTCTGCTTGGGGATCACAAACAGGGTGACACGGCCCTGATCGGAACTCATCACGATGTGCAGACTGCGGATCCCCTCGAAATCGCAGTAGTTGGCGTAATACACCTCACCCGGAAGCGCATCAAACTGGCCGCCAAAGCTGGCGAGTTTGGTGTTGAGGGCACGCAGGTCGACCTGCTCATCCACGTAGGAGGTAAAGCCCGCCTCATGGGCCACGTGCGCCAGGGCGTGCTGGCCCAGATCGCCGGTACCCTGGTTGAACACCGCGAAAGAGAGCCCGATGGCAAACGCCACTGACGCGGCAGCGGCCATCTGCCAGCGATGTCGACGCTTCTGGTCGCGGTGTACCGTCATGTTCTGCTTCAGCAGCAGGCGCTCGGCCAGGTCATCGGGCACCGGCACCTTGAGAGCCTGTTCCAGTTCCCGGTCCATGCCCTGCAGCTGTTTGACAAACTCAGCACGGCCCGGTGCATCGCCCATGGCGGCAACAAATTCATTATCGTCCTGGTTAGGGTCGGAGTAGGCCCGACGCCGGAATTCCAGTTCATCCATTGCTGTGGCCCCTTGAAGTCTGGTTGGGACTGAGTGCGTCCCGAAGTTGGTTACGGGCCCGGAACAGGCGGGTCATGACGGTATTGCGGTTCAGCTCCAGAATCTCGGCAATCTCGTCGCCGCTGAAGCCATACATCACCTGCAGAATAAGCGGCTCCCGGTACTCCGGGCTGAGCATCGCCATCTGTCGGCGCAACACCTGATGGTCGGCCATCTGCTCGTGGCTGAGGCTGTCGTTATCCGCCACCTGACACTGTTCTATGTCCGTAAGGTCAAACTGTTTGCGTTCAAAGCGCCGGGCATTCTCCCGCCGCAGGATGGTGATCAGCCACGCCTTGGCGGCCTTATCATCCTTGAGTGAGTCCAGCGCCTTCCAGGCACGCAGAAAGGTCTCCTGAACCAGGTCCTCTGCGACGGAGGCGTCGTGGCTGAGCCAGTAGGCATAGCGGTAGAGATCACCGTGCAGAGCGCGCACCAGTGTCTCGTAGCGTCGTTGTTTGCTGATCATGTCCGTAGAGACCGTCGACGACGCGTTTTTCTTTCCAAACCAGTTCAACATTTTTCCATCCTGCTGGCGAAAGCCTGGTGGATTTCGTCACCTTTCCATTCTGGTGGCGGGATTGAGTGGCGGCAAGGGACTCGCTTGCTGGTTGGCCTTCTGCTTTTGCAGGCGGGTCAGCTCGGCCGCCAGGGCCTGTCCTTGCCAGGGGGTATTACGAACACTGTAGCGGGATGCCTGAAGTTCTTTGAGCGGTCCGGCGAGGCTGGGGTAATGGTGGCCAATATCCGCCAGGCTCATGGTCTTGCCACTGTGCTCACTGGCCCACTCGGGCAGCAGCGCCAGCGCGGTTTCCGCCTGGTTCTGCTGACAGGCTTTGTGCAGCGCAGCCAAGGTATTGGAGGAAGGGGTTGGCGTCGCGGCCGGTTGTGGCTCGGTGCGATAGCCACGGCCCCGCTGCCATCCCCAGACCAGAGTGGCCAGCCACAGCAGGGCAAACAGCGCCGTTGCCCAGGGCCAGTAGCCCGGAGAATTTGGGGTTTGGGTGATGGGTTCGGCCGCCGGGCGGCCGCTGTCGCTGAGCACCGGCGGCGGGGTGGCCGGGCTGGCGGCGGTGCCGGTGACCGTGATGGTCTGGGCGGGCAGGGTTGCCCACTGCTGGCGCCCGAGACGGGCGTTCCACCAGGGCACCTTGATCTCCGGCAGGGTGTATTCGCCAGGCTGAGACGGCACAATCGCCATGGTTTGCTCAAGCCGGGCGATCAGCTGACCATTCTGCACGCCGCCCTGGCGCTGGTTTTTATCGGTATAGAGGCGCAGCGACTCCGGCACCTCAAGCGGGATCTCCGCCAGGCTCTCCTCCACCGCACCGACCGCAGTGAGGGTCAGGGTGCGGGAGATGGGTTGGCCCACTTCAAAACTTTGGCTCGGGTCCAGGCTGTCATTGAGCGTCACCAGGTCTGCGGCCAGCCAGTGGCCCTGGTAGCTGGCAGGCTGCGCTTTGACGTTCAGTTCGATCGGCTCCCCCTGGATCGCCATCGGCTTGGGCTGGGCCCGGCCAAACAGGTCGCGGCGGCCACTGGGCACCAATACGTCGCCCTCAAAGTTGGCGGGTTGCAGGCTCACGGTGCCGGTGATTTGCGGCACGATAACGTAGTCGCGCTCAATGATGCGGTAGCGGCGGCCCTTGATGATCTGGCTGGATTCCCGGTCCTGACCCAGCTGGCGGATCAGGGCGTTATCGGCACTGGGGGCGTTCAGGGCACCCCGTTGCAGGTCGGCCCCCAGAAACAGGCGAACCGTGGCTTTCGCGGGCTGGCCCAGCCACAGGGTGTCCTGGGCCAGATCAGTTTCCAGAAAGACCAGTGGGGTCTGGTTCTGTACCTGAGCATCCCCCGGCGCCAGCACGGTCAGGGCGATGGGCTGACTGCGTACGCCGTTGATGTCCAGTGCCGGCAGGGTCACCTGGCCCGGATTGCGGGCAATCAGCATCACCGTCCAGCGGGTTTCCCGGCGGGCATCAAAGTTGACGATCTGGGTGGAGCGGCTGACCCGGGTCTGGCCCACGGCAAAATCCCGCAGCAGGGCGCTGGTGTCCAGCGCGTTGCTCTCCACGTCGTCGTCGGCCACCACCTCAAGAATGAAGGACTGGCCTGCCACCACCGGGTTTTGGTCGATGCTGGCCTGCAGCTCGGTCAGCGCCAGGGTGGCGGGGCTGAGTCCAAGCCACAGCAGGGCCATGAACAGCAGGCGGGAAAGGGGTGAACTTACCACTGGGTTTGCTCCCTGTTGGTGTCGCCACTCTGGCGGCGACGCTCGTATTCCAGTTCCATTTTGTTTCGCAGCAGGCGGGCGGGGTCATCCACCACCTGGTCCAGTAGCCGCTGCAGTTGTTCGTCATTGGGGTCGCCTTCCCGGGCCTCGGCCGCTTGCGCCTCGCCCTGAGACTCCGGCTCGCGCTCACTGGGATCGCCGCTTTCGGGTTGTGGCTCGGCCTGGCCGGGCTGCTCGGACGGAGGCTCCTGCTCACCCTGATGCGGTTCCGGCTCCGATGGGGAGGCGCTGCCGCTGTCGTCCGGCTGTTGCTCGCCCGGCGGTTCAGAGGGCTCGGAGTCGCTGGGTTGGCCATTGTCATCCTGCTGGCCCTCGCCGGGTTCGGTTTGGTCCGACTCGCCCTCGGACGGGTTCTCTCCTTCCCCTTTATCGCCCTGGTCGCTGTCATTTTGTTGCTGTTCAGGCGACTGTTGCATCTGCTGTTCCACCCACTCGAGGTTATCGCGGGCGGCCTGGTGGTCCGGCTGTTGGGCCAGCACTGAGCGATAGCGCTCGGCGGCCTGCGGATACTGCGCCATTTGGGCCAGTGCATTGCCCTGGTTGTAGAGGGCGTCGACGCCCTCAACCTGTTCGAAGGCGGCCAGTGCCCGGGCGTAGTCGCCAGCCCGGTAGTAGGCGGCGCCTTTCCAGGCCGGGTCAGTAAACCCTTCCGCAGCCTCGCTGAACTGGCCGGCATCGAACTGGGTTTTGGCGGCCTGATCGGCGTTTTGCCACCAGGCGGCTTCCGCCCGTTGCGGCGTGAATGACAACGGCATCAGCAACAACAGCAGGCTGAGCAGGCCCTGGCGGCGCATACCAAAGGCCAGTGGCAGCAGGGCCAGCAGCAGGATCTGCCCACCTCGGTCCCGCCATTGGCTGTGGTGTTGCTCGGACGCTTTTTCGTTCTCTTCACCCAGTTCCGGGGCGTCATGGAGCAGGGCATTGATGTCGGCACTGTCCGGGCGGTAGCGCACCAGCTCTCCGCCGCTGGCACTGGCCAGCTTCTGCAGGCGTTCAAAGTGGGTACGAACGATGGCGACGCTGCCATCCAAATCCCGCACCAGTTCGCCGCTGGGGCGTTTCATCGGTGCACCATCTTCGCTGCCGAGGGCCAGGATTTGCAGGCGCCAGGGCTGGGATTCAGCCAGCTCCAGCGCGGCATCCATATGCTCAGCGGGCAGGTCATCGGTCAGCAGCACAATGTCCCCCTGCTGGTATCCGGCGTCCCGCAGGAGGCGGTCGGCCTGTTGCAGGGCGGCGGGCAGGTTGGAGCCGCGCACCGGCATGATCTCCGGGGAGAGGGCGGGCAGCAGGTTCAGCAGAGTGGCGCGGTCTTCGGTCATCGGCGCCAGAATAAACGCGTCTCCGGCATAGGCCACCAGCGCCATCTCCCCTTCACCGGCCTGGCGCAGCAGGTCGGTGGCTTTAAAGCGGGCCTGGGTGAGGCGATTGGGCGGCAGGTCGGTGGCCCACATGGAGTCGGACATATCCAGCACCAGCACCCGACCTTTCTGCAGCTGGAACAGGGGCACCTCCTCCTTGTCCCACGCCGGTCCGGCCAGGGCAAAGATGGCAATAAACAGCGCCAGCAGCAGCCACAGCGGCTGCACTTTCTGGCCGGTTTCCATCCGGTCATCCAGCATGGCGGGCTGCAGGTGCGCCGGCAGCACTTTGTGCCACAGGGCGGCCTGGCTTTGCTGGCGCAGTAGGGCCCAGCCCACCAGTGGCAGCAGCAGCCACAACAGCAGCAGGGCGGGACGCATCAGGTGGAATTCAGCCATACGCCCTCCGCAGTGACAGCATCAGCAGCAGAGCCAGTGCCGCGCTTAACGGCCAGTAGAACAGTTCCGTCTGGGGGCGCCATTGGCTTTGTTCGCGGGCCAGTGGCTCCAGCTGGTCCAGCTCCTGGTAGATCGACTCCAGCTCCTCGGTGCTGCGGGCCCGGAAGTAACGCCCGCCGGTGGATTCGCTGAGCTGGATAAAGCTTTTCTCGGCTTGGTCGAGGTCGCTGGAGGGGTTAACGGTGCGGGTGCCGAGCAAGCCGCGGCGGCGGATCTCGGCGGAGCCGATGCCGATGGTGTAGAGCTTCACACCGGACTGGCGCGCCAGGCTGACTGCCTGAGCCGGGGTAAAGCGGCCGGCGTTGTTTTCGCCGTCGGTCAGCAGCACCAGCACCCGCGAGCTCTGCTCCAGATCATTGAAGCGTTTTACGCCGAGGGCGATGGCATCGCCAATGGCGGTTTGCTGACCCACCAGCCCCAGTACCGCTTCATCGAGGAAACGGGCCACGGCAAAACGGTCGAAGGTAAGCGGCGCCTGCAGGTAAGCCTGGTCGGCAAAGAGGATCAGACCGAGGCGGTCACCGTCGCGACGCTCAATAAAGTCACTGAGCACATGGCGCACCATGGTAAAGCGGTCCACCACCCGGTTGCCCAGCTCCATGTCTTCAATCTGCATGGAGCCGGACAGGTCCACCGCCAGCATCAGGTCTCGCCCCTCACGTTTCATGGCGACGGGTTCCCCAATCCACAGCGGGCGGCTGGCGGCCAACAGAATCAGCAACCAGGCCAAAATGGCCAGATAACGCCAGGCCGGGTGGGGCAGCGGGGCGGTGGTCAGCCCCTGGTTGGCCAGCAGCGCATCGGGCAGACGCAGGGCGCGGGCCTGAGCGTGGCGCTGGCGTTTGAACAGCCAGGGCAGTGGCAGGGCGAGCCAGATCCAGGGAAAGGCCAGACTCAGCATTGGGCCTCCCGGGCGTTTGCCAGTTTGGGCAGGGTTTGGCGGGCATGATTCAGCAGCGCCTGACCGCCATGACCACTGTCACGGCGATAGGGGTTGCCCATCAGGTCCAGCCATTGGCCCCGTTGGGATTCCGGCAGTGCTTGGTCAAGCCAGTCATACCAATCCTTAACGCTGAGTTCGGCCACGCGCTCGCGGGGGACGTAACTCATGGCGGTGCGTTTCAGCAGGTCATGCACCTGACGTGGCAGCTCACGGTCGTCGGCGCGCAGTTGAGCAAGCTGCTTCTGCGCTGCGCGCACCGGAGCCAGGCGGCGGTAACGGCGCCACTGCCAGAGGGCCAGTGCAATCAGGGCAACCAGCAGGATGGCCAGCAGCAGCCAGACCAGCAGAGGTGGCCAGGGGTTGAGTTGGCTGGGCAGGATAATGTCGTGCAGGGCGTCGGAGGCGTTCATAGCCACAACCTCCGCCATTGCTGTTCCAGTGGTTGCGTGGCACTGATCTCGCTGTAGATCAGCTGACGCTGGCGGACGCCATTGAGGGCGTTGGCCTGGGCCTGGTGCCAGTGGTTGGCCAACGCGTCACGACGCTCCCGGCTCAGCCAGCCGGATTGGCCGGAATGGGATTGGCGAACCGGCAGCAGGCCGCGGCTGGCTTTGAGGCGGTCAAACAGCGGATCGGTGATGTTGAACACTCGTACCTCGGCATGACGTTTTAAGCGGGCCAGCCGCTCCAGGCTGGCGCTGTCGAGGCCAAGGGTATTGGTGATCACCACCACGGTGGTGCCGGGCCGGGCCAGTCGTTCCAGCCGCTGCAGTCCCGCTGACCAGTAATCGTTGTCCTCGCTGTCGTCACCGGGGTGCAGCTCCACCAGCGCTTCCAGCAGGGCCAGCAGCCCGCTGCGACGGGCGCGGGGCTTGAGCTCCCGGTGGCCGCGCTCGCTGAGGATCAGGCCGCCGAGCCGATCCCCTTCGGCGCTGACGTGCCAGCCCAACAGTGCCGCCAGGTGGGCGGCCTGCACCGATTGCAGCAGCAGTTCGGAACCGTAATGCATCCGCTGGCCAAGGTCGACGCACAGCAACACTGGCCGTTCCCGCTCTTCGCGGAACAGCTTGGTGTGGGCTTTGCCGGTGCGGGCGGTGACCCGCCAGTCAATGGTGCGCACGTCGTCACCAGGTTGGTAACCGCGCACTTCGGAGAACTCCATGCCGCGCCCTTTCAGGCGGCTCAGGCGCTCACCGGCCATCAGCGCACGGGCCTGGCCGCTGTGGTGGCTCTGCACCAGGCTGCGGTGTTCGGCCCGGGCCAGCAGCTCCGGCAGGGTCAGGGTTACCCCGTCGCCGTGACGGGGCAGGTCGGACGGGGCGGACATCAGGGCACGGCCACCAGTTTCAGAATGCGGTGAATCACCTGGTCGGCGTTAACGCCCTCAGCTTCGGCCTGATAGCTCAGCAGGATGCGGTGGCGCAGAACATTGGGGGCCACCGCCTGGATGTCTTCCGGGGCCACGTAGTCGCGGCCACAGATCCAGGCGCGGGCCCGGGCGCAGCGCTCCAGCGCGATGGTGGCACGGGGGCTGACGCCCCACTGAATCCAGTTGGCCAGGGTTTCGTCATAGCGGGCCGGAGTTCGGGTGGCCATCACCAGCTCCACCATATAGCCCTCAAGCTGAGGAGCGAGGTAGAGGTCCAGCGCCTGACGGCGGGCGGAGAACAGCTCCGCTTCGCTCAGGGGTTCCGGGGCGCTGAGCGGGGCGCTCATCGCTTCATTGCGGGACAGGGCCAGGATCTGGCGTTCGGTCTCGGCGTTGGGGTAATCCAGCGCCAGATGCAGCAGGAAGCGGTCGAGCTGGGCTTCCGGCAGCGGGTAGGTGCCTTCGTTCTCAATCGGGTTCTGGGTCGCCATCACCAGGAACAGCTTGGGCAGCGGGTAGCTGCGTTTGCCCACGGTGATCTGGCCCTCCGCCATCGCTTCGAGCAGGGCGGATTGCACTTTCGCCGGTGCCCGGTTGATCTCATCGGCGAGGATCAGGTTGTGAAACAGCGGCCCGGGCTGAAACTCGAACTGGCCGGTTTCCTGGCGAAAGATGTCGGTGCCGGTGAGGTCAGCGGGCAGCAGGTCCGGGGTGAACTGCACCCGGTGGAAGTTGCCCTGGATGCAGTCGGCCAGCGCCTTGACCGCCCGGGTCTTAGCCAGCCCCGGCGGGCCCTCGACCAGCAGGTGGCCATCCGCGATCAGGGCGATAAGCAGCCCTTCTACCAGGGCGGGCTGACCCAGCACCATCTGCTGCAGATAGTGTTGGATCTGGTTGAGTCGTTCCAGCTGCATGGGGTCCTCGTCGCTAGTACGCCATCAGGCGAAGGTGGCTTGCATCTCGCCTACCAGCAGGTAGGGGGCGGCGCTTAAAAAGGGGATAAAACTGGCCCGGACCACTTTCCACGCCGGCGCACCGGTGCGATTCAGGTGCAGCGCGTAGAACAGGCCATAGGCAAAGAATGCCGGATACAGTAACACGGTGACGCCGATGTAGTAGCGCAGCAGCATATCCGGGATCCCCATCAGGCTGTTGGGGAGTGAGAAATCGACATGGCCGAACCCCATCATCCAGAACAGCATCTGGACACCGAGCGGCAGATAGAGCAGGGCGATCCAAACGGAGAGAGGGCGACGACTTTGATTAAAATCCGGCTTCATAAAAAAACGTGTGTAAATCAACGTACTCGCCGTTATAACGAGGACAGCAATCGGATTCAAGGGGCGCTGACGTGCGAACCGGGGCTGGCGGATTTACACAACTGTTTGAAACTGCGCCACGAAAAGTTAGAATCAGGTCACGTTTTACTGGTCAGACCATCGCGGATCACACTTTGAACCCAGTCTGGCCCCCATCGAGAGGAACAGCGATGAGTCGACGACAAGAGGTCAAAACCGCGACGGGCGATCGGATCGCCATTGTGGCGGGATTGCGCACCCCATTTGCCCGCCAGGCGACCGAATTCCACGGGGTGAGCGCGCTGGATATGGGCAAGATGGTGGTCAGTGAACTGCTGGCCCGACATGATCTGGACCCGAAAGTGGTGGACCAGGTGGTCTATGGCCAGGTGGTGCAGATGCCCGCCGCCCCCAATATTGCCCGCGAAATCGTACTGGGCACCGGCATGTCGGTGCACACCGACGCCTATTCCGTATCCCGCGCGTGCGCCACCTCCTTCCAGTCGGCCGTCAACGTTGCCGAATCCATTATGGCGGGCAGCGTCGAAGTGGGCATTGCCGGTGGTGCGGACTCCAGCTCGGTGCTGCCGATTGGGGTCAGCCGCCGACTGGCACACGCCCTGGTGGACCTGAATAAGGCACGCTCGCTGGGCCAGCGCCTGAACATCATCAAAAAGCTGAAGATGAAAGACCTGCTGCCGGTGCCGCCGGCGGTGGCGGAATACTCTACCGGGCTGTCGATGGGGCAAACCGCGGAACAGATGGCCAAGAGTCATGGCATCACCCGCCAGGCCCAGGATGAGATGGCGGTACGTTCACATCAGCTGGCGGCCAAGAGCTGGGACGAGGGCCTGCTCACCGACGAGGTGATGACCTGCCACATTCCGCCCTACAAGCACTACATTGAGCGTGACAACAACATCCGTGCCGATATCCAGCTGGCCAAACTGGCCAAGCTGAAGCCGGTGTTTGACCGCAAACATGGCAGCGTCAGTGCCGCCAACTCCACCCCGCTAACCGACGGCGCCTCAGCCCTGCTGCTGATGCCGGAAAGCAAAGCCAAAGCGATGGGCTATGAGCCGATCGGCTACATCAAGAGCTACGCCTTTGCCGCCATCGATGTCTGGGAAGACATGTTGATGGGCCCCTCCTACGCCACCCCGCTGGCGCTGGAGCGTGCCGGCATGAACCTGGCTGACCTTGACCTGATCGAGATGCACGAAGCCTTTGCCGCTCAGGCCCTGGCCAACGTGAAGATGTTTGCCAGCCGCAAGTTTGCCGAAGAGAAGCTGGGTCGCAGCGAGGCGATCGGCGAAATCGACATGACCAAGTTCAACGTGATGGGCGGCTCACTGGCCTACGGCCACCCCTTCGCGGCCACCGGTGCGCGCCTGATCACTCAGGTCTGCCGTGAACTGAAACGCCGCGGTGGCGGTACCGCACTGACCACCGCCTGTGCGGCCGGTGGCCTGGGTGCAGCGATGATTGTGGAGGCCGAATAATGAGTGATAAGACCTTTAGCCTCGACGTGGGCAATGATGGCGTCGCCATCATCACCATGGACGTCCCCGGTGAGAGCATGAACACCCTGCGCGACAGTTTTGCCGCTGAGGTGCGTGACCTGCTGGGTGAGATTGTTCAGGACAGCAGCATCAAAGGGGTGGTGTTCACCTCCGGTAAGCCCGGCTCCTTTATTGCCGGTGCCGATATCGCCATGCTGGCGGCCTGCAAAACCACCGATGATGCCTATCAGATCTCCCGCGGCGCCCAGCAACTGTTTAATGAGCTGGCCGCCCTGAAGGTGCCGGTGGTGGCAGCCATTGATGGCCCCTGCCTCGGCGGTGGCCTGGAGCTGGCCCTGGCCTGTGACTATCGCATCTGCTCCGACAGTGCCAAAACCGTACTGGGCGTGCCGGAAGTGCAGCTGGGCCTGTTGCCCGGCGGCGGTGGTACTCAGCGCCTGCCGCGCCTGGTGGGGGTGGCCCGCTCACTGGATATGATGCTGTCCGGTCGCCAGTTGCGCGCCAAGCAGGCGAAGAAATTTGGCCTGGTGGAGGAGACGGTGCCGCTGTCCGTGTTAGTGGACGTGGCCCGTGAGTACGCCCTCAAAGGTAAGCGCAAAGCGGTGAAGCCGAACCTCAAAGGGGCGGAGAAGCTGCTGGAAAGCACCGCCTTTGGCCGCAAGGTGATCTTTGACCAGGCGGGCAAGAAGGTGCTGGCCAAGACCCAGGGCAACTACCCAGCGCCGCTGAAGATCATCGACTGCGTGCGCACCGGCCTTGAGAAGGGGCTGGATGCCGGTTACGAGGTGGAAGCCCGTCACTTCGGTGAGCTGGTGATGACGCCGGAGTCCGAAGCGTTGCGCTCCATCTTCTTTGCCACCACTGAGATGAAGAAAGAGAGTGGTGCGGGTGACGCGAAACCGTTACCGCTGAACAAGGTGATGGTACTGGGCGGCGGCCTGATGGGTGGGGGTATCGCCTCGGTTACCGCCCTGAAGGCGAAACTGCCGGCCCGCATCAAGGACATCGCTGAGCCGGGCCTGCAAAACGCGCTGGCCTACAGCTACAAGCAAGTGGACAAGCGGGTTAAGAAACGCCAGATGACCCCGGCCCAACGGGACAAGGCGATGAGCCTGCTCTCAACCACCACCCGCTACGACGGCATCAAAGATGTGGATATCGTGGTGGAAGCGGTGTTTGAGGATCTGAACCTGAAGCACCAGATGGTGAAGGATGTGGAAGCCAACTGCGGTGAACACACCATCTTCGCCTCCAACACCTCCTCCTTGCCGATAGGCCAGATTGCCGAGGCGGCGAGCCGTCCGGATAAAGTGATCGGCCTGCACTACTTCTCTCCGGTGGAGAAGATGCCGCTGGTGGAGGTGATTGCCCACAAAGGCACCTCCGCTGAAACCATCGCCACCACCGTCGCCTTTGCCCGCAAGCAGGGTAAAACCCCGATCGTGGTGCAGGACGGCGCGGGCTTCTATGTGAACCGAATCCTGGCCCTCTACATGAACGAAGCCGCCAACCTGCTGCTGGATGGCGAGCCGGTTGAAGCGCTGGACAAGGCGTTGGTGAAGTTTGGTTTCCCGGTGGGACCGGTCACTCTGCTGGATGAAGTGGGTATTGACGTCGGTGCCAAAATTTCGCCAATCCTTGAGAGTGAACTGGGATCACGGTTTGCGGCACCCGCCGCTTTCGCCAAATTATTGGCGGACGACCGGAAGGGCCGGAAGAACGGAAAGGGCTTTTACCAGTACGGTGGCAAGGCGAAGGGGAAAAAACCGGTCGATGAGTCGGTTTACCAGGTGCTTGGGATTCAACCGCAAGGCCGCCTGAGCCAATCTGAGCTGGCGGAGCGCTGTGTGGTGCAGATGCTGAACGAGGCCGTCCGCTGCCTGGAGGAGGGCATCATCGCCTCACCCCGTGACGGCGACATCGGTGCCATCTTTGGTATCGGCTTCCCGCCGTTTCTGGGCGGCCCGTTCCGCTACATCGACCGCTTGGGTGCCAAGTCCCTGGTAGAGCGCCTCAGAAGCTACCAGGAGCGATTTGGCGACCGATTCGCTCCTGCGGATAAGCTGGTGGCGATGGCCGAGCAGGACGAGCGTTTCTACCCTTGATAATGGGATGAGATCCTGATCACAAAAAGGCGCCCCCGGGCGCCTTTTTATTTCGCTGGTGAATTTAATTGGTACAATTTTCGCGCAGTGATGTTAGGGGGTTCGATGCTGTTGTGGTTGTTTGTGGCGGTGCTGTCGGCACCGTTTTTCTATTTGGAAGCGTTGAAAGCGGGGATGGCGCCCCGACGCTGGCTGATTCAGGGGCTGTTGCTGGGCCCGTTGCTGTGGCCGCTGTTCCAGGCCGAGCGCCAGCTGCATCGTCGTGCGGTGCAAAAAAACGCGGCCAGCTGGGACAGCTGACCGCGTTGATTTTTCCTGTCGGCTCCTCAATTCATCAGGAGCCCACTCTCACCGGTTTGGTGTTCTCTCTTAGTGCCACCAACGTTCTGCGGTGATCACTTCCAGGTTCTGCAGGCCGCTTGGCAGTGCCACTTTCTTGCGGCGAGGACAAAGACCCAGAGCTTGTTTGATTTTGGTCAGCATAGTCATCGTTTCTACCTCTCTGATGTCTGGTCGTTAGGCTACGGAAGAAGGCTTCAGCCAGGGAATGTTGCGGGTGCTCTCAGGCTTGGGCTGAGGCTTTTGCTGGCTTTGCTTAATCCACGGTACGGTGGCCAGTTCGGTCTGCTTAATCCACGGCACGGTGGCCAGTTCGGTCTGCTTAATCCACGGCACGGTGGCCAGTTCGGTCTGCTTGATCCACGGTACGGTGGCCAGTTCGGTCTGCTTAATCCACGGTACGGTGGCCAGCTCGGTCTGCTTAATCCACGGTACGGTGGCCAGCTCGGTCTGCTTAATCCACGGCACGGTGGCCAGTTCGGTCTGCTTAATCCACGGCACGGTGGCCAGCTCGGTCTGCTTGATCCACGGCACGGTGGCCAGTTCGGTCTGCTTAATCCACGGTACGGTGGCCAGTTCGGTCTGCTTAATCCACGGTACGGTGGCCAGCTCGGTCTGCTTGATCCACGGCACGGTGGCCAGTTCGGTCTGCTTAATCCACGGTACGGTGGCCAGTTCGGTCTGCTTAATCCACGGTACGGTGGCCAGCTCGGTCTGCTTAATCCACGGCACGGTGGCCAGCTCGGTCTGCTTGATCCACGGTACGGTGGCCAGTTCGGTCTGCTTAATCCACGGCACGGTGGCCAGCTCGGTCTGCTTGATCCACGGTACAGTGGCCAGTTCGGTCTGCTTGATCCACGGCACGGTGGCCAGTTCGGTCTGCTTGATCCACGGTACGGTGGCCAGTTCGGTCTGCTTGATCCACGGCACGGTGGCCAGTTCGGTCTGCTTAATCCACGGCACGGTGGCCAGCTCGGTCTGCTTAATCCACGGTACGGTGGCCAGCTCGGTCTGCTTAATCCACGGCACGGTGGCCAGCTCTTCGGTCTGCTTAATCCACGGCACGGTGGCCAGTTCGGTCTGCTTAATCCACGGCACGGTGGCCAGCTCGGTCTGCTTGATCCACGGTACGGTGGCCAGCTCGGTCTGCTTGATCCACGGTACGGTGGCCAGCTCGGTCTGTTTGATCCACGGTACGGTGGCCAGCTCGGTCTGCTTAATCCACGGCACGGTGGCCAGCTCGGTCTGCTTAATCCACGGCACGGTGGCCAGTTCGGTCTGCTTAATCCACGGTACGGTGGCCAGTTCTTCGGTCTGTTTAATCCACGGTACGGTGGCCAGTTCTTCGGTCTGTTTAATCCACGGTACGGTGGCCAATTCCTCGGTCTGCTTAATCCACGGTACGGTGGCCAATTCCTCGGTCTGCTTAATCCACGGTACGGTAGCTAATTCTTCGGTCTGCTTAATCCACGGTACGGTGGCCAGCTCTTCGACTTGTTTGATCCAGGGAACTGTCGCAAATTCTTCAACCTGCTTAATCCAGGGAACGGTTGCCTGTTTTGTTTTGTCGGAGCCTCGGTCGGTTTCGCGCTTAATTACCTGCTCTGAAGTCCAGGGGATATTTTTGAGGTCATGACTTTCTTTTGCGATCCATGGCACGCCTGCAGCAGCTTGGGCAGAAAAGAGGATAGAGGCTACAAAAGCGGAAACAGTGGTTTTAGCAAACATGACGGGCTCCTAGTCAAAAAAACAAATCCAATTTGAATTGTTTTTAGATTAGCAAGCCCTGTGCCAGTTTAAGTGACGGATTCTTGACTCAAATAAATGGGTCTTTTGGATTGAGAGAACATCAGGGACTCGAATTCCATTTCTGGAATAGGACGGCTGAACAGATATCCCTGGACCATATCGCAGCGTAACTCTTCAAGCACACTAAGCTGCGCTTTCTCCTCAACCCCCTCTGCCACGACTGACAATTCCATATTGCGCGCAATGGTAATAATGGAGGCTGCCATCATTCGGTCTTTTGCCGTAATGGCGATATCGTCAACAAAGGACTTGTCGATCTTCAGGGTGTTGATGGGGAAACGCTTAAGGTACGAGAGCGAGGAGTAGCCGGTGCCGAAATCGTCCAGCGCCAGGTGGATACCCAGTTGGTTGAGGGTACGCATGGTGGCGATGGCTTGCTCGGGCTGCTGAATCACGGTGCCTTCGGTGATCTCCAGCTCCAGCCAGTCTGCAGGCAGCCGGGTCAGCTTGAGGATGCGCTCAATGCGCTCACACAGGTCCGGCAGGATAAACTGCTGGGACGACAGGTTGACCGCAACCCGCCCTTTCAGCAGGCCCATCTGGCGCCACTTCTCGGCGGCAAAACAGGCTTGCTTCAGGACGTGTTCGCCGATCTCCACGATCAGCCCGGTCTCTTCGGCCAACGGAATGAATTCGCCCGGGCTGATCAGGCCCCGGGTGGGGTGGTTAAGACGAACCAGGGCTTCCATCCCTTTGATCTGCTTGGTGGGCAGGTCGACTTTGGGTTGGTAATACACCTCAAAGTGGTTGTCTTTGAGCGCCTGACGGATCAGGTTTTCGGTATCGAGGCGCTCCATGGCGGCCTGGTTCAGGGATTCGTTAAAGAACTGGTAGCACTGACCGCCCTGGCCCTTGGCGTGGTACATCGCCAGGTCGGCTTTACGCAACAGAGCCTGACGGTCGACATCGTCGTCCGGGAAGGTGACGATGCCGATACTGGAGTTCACCACCACTTCACCTTGCTCCAGCTGGAAGGGCTGACTAAAGGCCGCCAGGATCTCCTGGGCCAGTTTGGTGCTGTAGTTGATCGCCTGATCGCCGTCGAAGATCACGGCAAACTCGTCGCCACCAAGACGGTAGAGGGAGGCCTGTTCCGGCAGGTGGTTGCGCACCCGGTTGGCGACGTGGCAAAGCAGGGCATCACCGGCGCCGTGGCCCAGTGAGTCGTTCACTTTCTTAAAGTTGTCCAGGTCAAAAATCAGCAGGCACAGCGGCACCTGACGACGCACCAGGCTGTCCAGAGAGATCTGCAGATAACTGCGGTTGGGCAGGCCGGTGAGGATGTCGTTGTTGGTCAGTCGGCGCAGCTCCGACTCCGCTTGTTTGCGGTGGGTAATGTCACTGAATACCCCAACGTAGAAGTGGTTGTGGGTGCCACTTTCCTTAATCTGGTCGAGTGTCAGTTCAATCTGAATCAGGCGACCGTTGGAGCGGCTGAGTTCCAACTCGCCATTCCAGCGCCCCTGCTGCTGCACGATGCGGATGATGTCATCGGTATAGGCCTGCGGATAGCGATCGAACTTGAGTGTCTCGTTGACGAAATGCTCCTTCTCGAATCCGGTGATCTCAAGGCAGGCTTCGTTGACCTCCAGATAACGCATGTCGTCATCGAGAATGAACATCCCTTCGGAGATGTTGCGCAGAGCCCGGGCAAACAGGTTGAGGCGCTCCTCGGCCTCTTTAATGCTGCTGATGTCCTTGATGGTCCCGGTCATCCGGGTGGGACGGTCCTGGTCGTCGCGCTCCACAATCTTGGCTCGGTCAAGGATCCAGACCCAGTCGCCGAGTTTGCTCTTTACCCGGTAAGTGGCTTCGAAGTGGTCGCTGTCTCCACTGAAGTGGCGTGAGAGCAACTGGTTGACGCGCTCGACGTCGTCCGGGTGGATATTGCTCTCAGCCCCGCTGCTGCGTTTGCCATCCCTGGGAAACTCAAGAATCCCCCAGATATTGGAGCGGTAGATCCGGCCCGCCTCCATATCCCAGTCCCACATCTCATCGCCGCTGCCCCATAGCGACAACTTCAACCGCTCTTCGCTTTGGGCGATGCGCGCCTGAACCCGCTGACGACGCAGGAACTCCCGGTAAACCACCAGAACCAGTGCCAGGATGGCCGCACCATAAGCGAGTTTGGCGTAGCGGGACAGCCACCAGGGGGGCGTGATGATGACGTTTAGCGAGGAGGTCTGTGCGGAGCCGTCGATAAAGGGGATCGAGGCTCTGACCTCGAGGGTGTACTCGCCGTGGGGAATGTTGGTGAAGGTGGCGAATCGCTGGTTGATGTCGGTCGGGATCCAGTTCTCGCTCAATCCTTCCAGTCGGTAGTCATAAGTGATCAGCCCCGACAGGTTACTCTCCAGGCTGGTGAAGTAGAAGGAGAAGGGGTAATCGCTGTATTTCAGTTTGACCTGTTCTGCCGCAACGATGTTTTGCTTCAGCTTATCGCCAACCTGAACCTCCTGATTAAAGACCCGGAAGGAGGTGAACTTTGGGGGGCTGATGGACTTATCAATCTGGCGTTTAGCCAGTTCCAGGCGATTAAAGCCCTCGGTGCCGCCAAAGAAGACAAACTGTTCGGTGGAGAGCGAGGACATTCCGTTAAACTCAGCCTGGGCACCGTACGCCTCGTCGTAGAAGTTGACGACGTTGAGCGAGGTTTTGTCGATCTCAACAATGCCCGAACTGGTGGAAGCGAAGGCCGAGTTGCCGTTGCTGGACATGCTGTATACCAGCATCTCTTTCTCTTTCGGCAGGTTAAAACGCACCTTCGAGGGTTTGTTGTTCTCATCGATAAGGAAGAAGCCTTCACCGACCGTACCCACCAGCAAACCATGACTCAACACGTCGATGGCGGTAATGATTTTGTCCTTGAGAAGGTTCGCCCGCTGAACCCACAGATTTAAGTCGGGCTCGAACTGGTAGATATGAACCCCGCGCTGGCTGCCGATGAGCATACGGTCGCCATCGATGGTGAGCGTTAACACCGTAGATGTCAGCTGGGGGGACAGACGCTCATCGTCGAGTGACAGGTCAGGCTCGAGGCGCAAAATCCCTTTTGAAAAGGTGCCGATATAAAGCTCAGAACCGGCAGAGGCCATGGAGGTGAAGATGGTGTTGCGGTACTCGAGGTGAGTCGCGCTATCGGACGCATCGACAATGCTTAACCCGTTCTCGCCAGTGACATAAAGCTTGTCCAGATGGCGGTGCAGGGACTTGGCACCATTGATGCCGATGTCGAGCTGTTGGGCAATGGAGAGATCCGCTGAAAACGCCACTAACTGGTTCGTTTCATTGGCCAGCCACACTTTGTTGTTGTGGGTTTCCAGACTCCAGATTTGATTGCAGCCAGGGGCGTCACAAATGTTCTGGTAATGGGTCAGTGCCGACTCCGGCGAGTTGACTTTGGCTAATCCCAATCCCACCAGTCCTACCCAGAGGTTATCGTCAGTATCGATATAGAGGGATTGTGCCGTAGCGTCGAAATCAAACGCTTTGTTTACCTGTACCTCGCCGCTCTCTGACTCTTTCAGCGTGTAGAGAGATTTGTCACTGATAAAGTACAGCGTATTCTCAGAACGGTTTTTGGCAATGTGGATAACGTTTCCGGTAAACCATTGCTGTTGGCTGACATGATCGGCGCCGATTTTGAAAAGGCCGACATCGGTAGCGGCGTAATTCACGCCGTTATAGTCGATGATGGCGTTAAGCTGGCCCGGAACTTCAACTTCTGAAAACTGACCGGACTGGATATCGAGTTCGTAAGTTTGGCCTTTGAACTCGGAGACCAACAAGGTGTGCTCACCCGTTATTTCGACGTGCCGTATCCCATTATTGCTGCCAAGCAGCAACCGATACTCTTTGTAGGTTCGGGTCCGGACGTTGTATTCAATAATGCTGGACTCGGTACCGATAAATAAGGTGTCCCGGCGAACCCGTAAACTCCAGTAACTCGAGTCTGAGGGCAGTTCAAGGACTTCAAAGCGATCGGCGGCAAAGTGGTAGCGGTAGATGTTTTGTCGGGTAAGCACCCACATGTGACCCTGCTCATCGATCTGCAGGTCACGGATGGTGGAATTGGCCAACCCATGACTGTCTACATTGGCAGAGTTGTACTGTCGAAACCGGTCTCCATCAAGGCGATTGAGGCCGTTGATGGTGCCAGCCCAGATAAAGCCCGTCGGGTCCTGCACAATGCTGGTGACGGAGCTTTCGGAGAGGTTGTGCTCCAGCCCGTAGTAACTGAGGTTGTAGGTAGGGGTGAGCTGTCGCTCAGAGGCGCCCGCTGTAAGGCAGATACAGAGAAGAAGCAGCGCAATCCATGGCTTCATCAGGCGTCCCGTTGAGTCCTTTAAAGCAAATTAATTATTGTTATCAGAGGGTAACGATAGCACTGAGAGGCAGTGACGCCAACACCTGAGGACGATTCATTGCTGATGCTTTAAGCAACCGCATTTTGAGCCACGAAGGCGGATCCTATCTACAGCGACCAAAATCCGGGGCCGCTGTAGATTCTCCCTAGAAATCAATCAGGTCGGCCTGGCCCTTAAAGTAGCTCAGGTCGGTGATCTGGCGTTCGCCGGAGAGGGGCTCGTGTTCGCTGTGGGAGCCTCCGATGGAGTAGAGCACCAGGCGATCCGGATTGCTGCGCCGCATCTGCTGCATGATGTAGCGGATAAGGTCAGCCCGCTCCAGCTTCTGAATCGCCTCGGCGATCTTTTCGCGATGGTCAAAGTCGGTGTCCTTGTTGCCGATGCTGACCCACAGGCGCTGGGCCTTGGACTTGAGGTTATTGTCCTGCTCCAGGATCTGGTTGCAGAGCGCGTCTTTGGTGGCTTGCCACTGGCTGGCGGAGATCTGCATCAGGGCGTAGCTGTAGTCGGCAATAAACTGGTCGATGGACTCCATCAGCTGCAACGGGCCGGCCACCGGACTCTGGACATAGAATATGATGCCCGGACAGCGGTTCATCGGTACATAGCTGGTGCCCACCATATAACCCAGCTGTTGCTTGGTGCGCAGCTCGTTAAAGAAGCTGCTGGTCATACTGTGGTTGAGCAGGCAGAACAGGGCCATCTTATCCAGATCGCTTTGCCGCGACTGGTAGTAAACGATGATGGCGCTGTCCTGATGGTCATGGCTGATCTCGCGCAGGATGGTGCCGCGGCCCTGGATGCTGATCAGCTGGCGCTGCACCTCCGGGCCCGGCTTGGACACCTGGGACAGGGTGTGATTCAGGCGCTGGCTCAACCCTTCCGCTTCAGCCTGCAGCCAGTCCCCGTAGATCAATCCCTCCACGTGCACGCTCTGGTACAGGGTATCGATGTGGTGATGCAGCTGCTCGAGGGAGCAGTTCTCCAGTGCGGCGGCCATATTCAGGGGTTCATGACTGCGGCGTTGCAGGGTGGCGGTCAGGGCATTGAACAGACGGGAGATGGGCCGCGCGGTGCGGATGCCATTCCAGTTGCGCAGCAACTGGGCTTTCAACTCGTTAAAGCGCTGGGGCGCGAAGTCCCGTTGGCGGGCTTTGCGCAGCAACAGATCAAGCAGCTTCTCCTGGCCACCGGTAAAGCCGCTGAGATGCAGGGTCAGACCGCCCTGATGGGGATAGATGTTGTAACTGAGTCCGGCCACTTCCGCCTGATAGGTGGGCTCTGCCAGCGAGTCCATCAGCATGGCGATATAGAGCCGGGTGAGGGCAGCGGTGCGGGCATCATGGTGACTGCTCTCACTGTCCAGTGCCAGGAAAAGGTGTGCCTTGGGGACATGGAAGTCCTGGTCTTTCTTGAACCAGAGTGACAGCCGTGACAGCTCCGGCAGCAGCACCGGATGGGGGCCGGGACTGGCTTCCTCACGGGGTTCCAGCAGCCCAACCAGATAGGGGTTGGGGTCTGGCAGTGCCAGTTTGGGGTGGCGCTCGCCGCTGAGCCAGCCAGCCCGGCGCGCCTGGCTGATGGGCAGGCAGGCGTATGGGGTGTCATACCACTTGGCGCGCTGGTCGGTGTCGAGGTCCGGCGCGATCAGGGTCAGGCGGACCCCATCCGGGGTGAAGCTGGCGAGAATGTAGTTGACGGTATCGTGGTCCAGGCCATCCATGCGGTAATCGCCATACGCCACGTCTTCATCGTCGTAATGGTGCATGTTGATGGCGAGGTGGCTGGCCAGGTCCAGAGGTTTGCTGGGCTCCTGAAACCGGAAGGCGCGCTCGAGCAGTTGCTGCCGCTCCTGATAGCGCCAATCCTCTACGCCGCCTTCCCGGATCATCTGCAGATACTGGAAGGTCATGGCCAGGATGCGGTCCGGGGCAGCCAGTCCTTTTTCGGTCAGCTGATAGCTGACGTTGTAATCCTTGAAGTTGTAGCCATTGATGCCGCCTCCGGCACTGAGCTGGCTGACCAGGCCTTCATACTTCAGCACCGACAGCAGGCTTCCGGGCCCTTCATAGCCGAGCAGGTAGGAGAGGTAGGTCAGTGGCTTATGCCGGTACCAGGGGTCGAGCGCGGGCAGCGGGAAGGTCAGGGTCATCTGGCGCTGTCGCTTGTTCGGCAGCATCCGTATCTCGATGTTGCGGTCCTCGTCGCGGTACAGCGGCACGTCCGGCAGGGATTTGGTCAGCTTCAGGTTGGCGATGGCACAGAAATGAGCCTGAACCATGGCTTCGGCCTGATCCAGGGACAGCGGGCTGACCACCACCAGGGTCATCAGGTTGGCGGAGTAGTGCTGGCGATGGAACGCCAGTAGCTCTTCCCGTACAGGACGGTCCGGGCGGTCCGCCAGAGTCTGCTGGTTGCCGACGGAGAACTTGGAGAAGGGGTGGGCCGGATTCACCGTTTCCTTGTGCACCTGGTAGAAGCGGCGCATGTCGTCCTGCAGCTTCATGCGGTACTCGGAATCCACCGACTGGCGCTCTTTCTCGACCAGGGCCGCATCAAACAGCGGGGCCGTGAAGAACTGGCTGAAGCGGTGCAGCGCCGATTCCAGGGCTGCGGGCTCCACATCGAAGTAGTAGCTGGTGAACTCCGGGCCGGTCCAGGCGTTATGGTTGCCACCATGTTCGCTGATGAACTGCTGGTACTCCCCCGCTTTGGGATAGTCGCGTGTTCCCAAAAACAGCATATGCTCAAGGAAGTGCGCCATGCCTTCGCGGTCGGCAGGGTCATCAAAATGGCCGGCACGCACCGCCATGGCGGCAGCCCCTTTACTGGCTTCGGGGTCGTGCACCAGGGTGACACGCAAGCCATTTTCCAGCACCACTAAGCGGTAGTGCCGGGGGTCGTTGGGACTGATTATTAGCTTGTCGGTCATATCCTTATCCTGGAACACCCGCCGGGGTCGGCTGGCTCCTGCTGCCTTCGGAAAGAAGATCCAGTTTGCGCGTTGTCGCCGACGGGTGCAATGTTACCTCGATCACTAACGACTAAAGACTAGTCAATCAGGGCTTTTTTCCTGAGAAAGCGGCGGGATAAGATAGGGACTGAGATGTCACTTTGAACGCATTCATGAAACTGTTTTTGATGCGCCATGGTGAGGCCAGCTTCGATGCCAGCACCGATCGACAGCGGCCATTGACACCATTAGGCGTTACCCAGACTCAACAGATGGCCGCCCACCTGGCCAGCCGGATTGCTCAACTGGACCAGGTGTTTGTCAGCCCCTATCTGCGGGCCCAGCAAAGCTGGCAGGCCTGTGAAGTGTTGTTGCCCAAGGCTCAGAAGATCCACACCCTGAACGAACTGGTGCCGGAAGCCTGCCCCCAGACCGCCCACGACCTGCTGTTGGCATATATGGACGTTCAGGGTGCCGAGACCGGCCTGGTGATCGCCCATATGCCGTTGTTGGGCTACCTGGTCAGTGAGTTTGTTCCCGCTGAAGCTCCCCCGCTGTTCGCCACCTCGGCACTGGCGCAGATTGAACTGAAGCCCACGCCCACCCTCATCAGCCTGCAGGGGCCGTCAGATTTAGCCCTCGTCGGTTAAACCGATATCCACCAATATCAGCAGAGCGCCGTCGCCGCCCCACTCCAGTGGAGCCTGGTGAAAGGCCATCACATCCGGGTGCTGGGTCAACCAGGCTGGCACCTGGCGCTTTAGCACGCCACTGCCAAGCCCGTGCATGACGCTGGCGCAGCTGATGTGCTGTTTCTTACAGGCGTTGATGAGGGCGATGATCTCGTGTCGTGCCTCAGCCTGGGTGTAGCCGTGCAGGTCCAGCAGCAGGTCGGGCACGTAGTCACCCCGGCGCAGCCGCTTCACTTCGTAGCTGGATACCCCGTCACGGACATAGCGCATCGGCCCCTCCGTAGGCAGGGCAGGCTGGTAGCTGTCGGAAAAGTAGTGGTCGGCTTCGCGACGCTGTTGCTGCTGTTGCACCGCCTGGCGGCTGGACTGGGCACGGCGGTGCACCACGGTGTCGTGGTTCAGGGGGCGGATGCCATCAACGGTATCCCGGAACAGTTCGAGTTCGTCGGGAGCCAGAGTATTCTTTTTCTTCATAACGCCATTTTATGCCAAGGCGCCTTGAGATAGGAACCTACAGCGCCATTGGGTACAATGGCCGCCATTCGTCAGCTCTAAGGACCCCCCTGTGGAAAAGATCTTTCTCGATGAAGCCATCACCGAGCTTCACACCATCGACGACATGCTGCGCTGGTGCGTAAGCCGTTTTAACGCCGCTGGGATCTACTACGGCCACGGCACGGACAACCCCTGGGATGAAGCCGTTGCGTTGGTGATGCACACCCTTCACCTGCCGCTGGAGATTGGCAACCAGGTGCGTGGCGCCCGCCTGACCAGCACCGAAAAGCATCGCATCGTCGAATTGGTGATCCGCCGTGTGCGTGAGCGTGTGCCGGTTCCCTACCTGACCAACACCGCCTACTTCGCTGGCCTGGAGTTCTACGTGGATGAGCGCGTACTGGTGCCGCGCAGCCCGTTTGCCGAACTGATCGAAAACGACTTCAAACCCTGGCTCTACAACAAGCCGGTGAATCGTATCCTCGACCTGTGCACCGGCTCCGCCTGCATTGCGATTGCCTGTGCCTATGCGTTTGAGAACGCTGAGGTGGATGCGGTCGACATCAGTGACGACGCACTGGAAGTGGCCCAGATCAACATCGAGCAGCACGGCATGCTGGAGCGGGTGTTCCCGATCCAGTCTGACGGCTTTACCGCGCTGGAAGGGCAGAAGTACGACCTGATCGTCTCCAACCCGCCCTACGTGGACGCTGAAGACATGGGCGACCTGCCGGAAGAGTTCCACCACGAGCCGGAACTGGGCCTGGCCTCTGGCCGCGACGGTCTGGACCTGACCAAGCGCATCCTGGCCCGTGCCGCCGACCACCTGACCGACGATGGCATCCTGATCGTGGAGGTGGGTAACTCCATGGTGGCCCTGGCCGAGCAGTACCCGGAAGTGCCCTTTACCTGGCTGGAGTTCGAGCGTGGCGGTGACGGTGTGTTCCTGCTGACCCGGGAACAACTGCTGGAAGCCCAGGACCTGTTCGCCATCTACCGCGATTAAAGAATTAGGAGTGCGTCGCCATGGCCGGCAACAGCATCGGAAAACTCTTTACCGTCACCACCTTTGGTGAAAGTCATGGCCCCGCGCTTGGGGCCATTGTTGATGGCTGCCCTCCGGGGCTGGCCATCTCCGAAGCCGACCTGCAGGGCGACCTGGATCGCCGTCGCCCGGGCAGTTCGCGCTTTACCACCGCACGGCGTGAACCGGACCAGGTGAAAATCCTGTCCGGCGTGTTTGAAGGCAAGACCACCGGTACCCCGATTGGCCTGCTGATTGAGAACACCGACCAGCGCAGCAAGGATTATTCGGAGATCGCCCCGCTGTTTCGGCCGGGCCACGCCGATTACCCTTACCACCACAAATACGGCAACCGCGACTATCGCGGCGGCGGTCGCAGCTCCGCGCGGGAAACCGCGATGCGGGTGGCGGCCGGTGCCATCGCCAAGAAGTACCTGGCCGAACAGCACGGCATTGAGATCCGCGCCTGTGTCAGTCAGCTGGGCCCGATTGCGGCGCAGCAGTTCGATTGGTCCGTGGTGGAAACCAACCCCTTCTTTTTCCCCGACCCCAGCCAGCTGGAGGCACTTGATGAGTACATGCGGGCACTGAAAAAGGAGGGCGACTCCATCGGCGCCAAGGTGCGGGTGGAAGCCACCTCCGTTCCGGTGGGGCTGGGTGAGCCGGTGTTTGATCGCCTGGATGCCGACCTGGCCCATGCCCTGATGGGCATCAACGCGGTGAAAGCCGTGGCGGTGGGTGACGGTTTTGATGTGGTGACCCAGAAGGGTTCAGAGCATCGTGACGAGATGTACCCCGACGGCTTTGCCAGCAACCACTCCGGTGGCGTACTGGGGGGCATCAGCTCCGGCCAGCCGTTGGTGGCGGAGATTGCCCTCAAACCCACCTCCTCCATTATGGTGCCCGGCCACAGCATTGATGTGGATGGCAATCCGGTGGAGATGGTGACCCGAGGTCGACACGATCCCTGTGTTGGCATCCGTGCCGTGCCCATTGTGGAAGCGATGGTGGCCATTGTTCTGATGGATCACCTGTTGCGTCACCGCGCCCAGAATCTGGACGTATCTGTCACGACCCCTGTGTTGTCCATGCGAGATTGAACACTGCATGAGTGCGTTACTGGAAGGCCGTCAGCGTAAAGCGTTGGCGGCCTCTTATTTTGCGTTCTACGCCATCCTTGGCTTGATGGTGCCCTACCTCAGCCTGTATCTGGATCACCTCGGCTTTAACTCGGCCCAGATCGGCTGGATGCTGGCGATTCTCTTTGCCACCCGCATGATCGCCCCCAACATCTGGGCGGCGCTGTCGGACCGGCTCGGCACGCCGGTGCGGATCATCCGTGCCGGTGCCCTGTTGGCCGCCTTTACCTACCTGGGCCTGTTTGTGGCCAAGGAGTTTCTGGTGCTGGCGGTGGTGATGGGGATCTACACCTTCTTCTGGAACGCCATTCTGGCCCAGTTGGAAGTGGTGACGCTGACCACCCTGGCGGACCGGCCTCAGGATTATGGCGGCCTGCGCAGCTTCGGCAGCGTGGGTTACATCGTGCTGGTGGTGGGCGCCGGATGGTGGTTTGGCCTGCGTGGCCCGGCGGACCTGCCCTGGGTTGGGCTGGTGCTGTTCCTGGCTCTGCTGGGCGCCTCAATGGCGCTGACCGAAGTGGCGCCCCGTGTCCGCAACGAAGCGGAAACCGACATCCCCTTTATGAGCCAGTTGCTGCAGCGGCCGGTGCTGCTGTTCCTGCTGGCGGCGATGCTGATGCAGGGCAGTCATGGCCCGTTCTACACCTTCTACGTGCTGTACCTGCGTGGTTTGGGGCTGGGCGAAAGCACTGCCGGCATCCTGGTGGCGGTGGGGGTACTGGCGGAGATCGGCATCTTCCTGCTGGCGCCGCGCCTGCTGGGCCGATTCTCGGTGCGAACCCTGATGGCGCTGTGTTGCGTGATGACCTCGTTACGCTGGGTACTGACGGACGCGGCAGGCACCAGTGTGCTGGGGCACGGCGTTGCCCAGCTGCTGCACGCGTTCAGTTTCGGCCTGGCCCACGCCTGTGGCATCCAGTTCGTGCATCGTAACTTCAGCGCCGCCCATCAGGGCAAAGCTCAGGCGTTGTACGCCAGCGTCAGCTTCGGCCTGGGTGGGGCCATCGGGGCCTACATCAGTGGCCAGTTATGGCACAATGGCGCCGGCGCCAGCCTGACCTGGACACTGGCGGCCGTTGCCGCCGCGTCTGCGCTGGTGGCACTGTTGTTGATGGGCAGGGAGCAGGATGGTCGACGTCGATGAACTGATGGCGGTGTTTAACCGGACGCTGGGACAGCAATACGGTACCCGTCTGGTGCGTGGCACCGATGAGCCGCTGTACCTGCCGGCAGACTGGCACTGCCCCTATCATCGCATCTACTTTGCCCACGGCTTTACCGCCAGTGCCCTGCATGAGTTGGCGCACTGGTGCCAGGCCGGGCCGGCCCGCCGTGAACAGGTGGATTACGGCTACTGGTACCAGCCGGATGGTCGTGATGCCGTGCAACAGGCGGCATTCGAAGCGGTGGAAGCCCGTCCGCAGGCGCTGGAGTGGATGCTCTGCCGGGCCTGTGGACAGCCGTTCGATGTCAGCGTCGACAATCACGCCATTAAGGTGGACCGGGTGGCGTTCCGGCGCGCCGTACTGAGCGAAGTGCAGCGGGTTTACCAGCAGGGGATCCCGGCCCGGACCCGGGCCCTGATGGCGACCCTGGCGGCGCATTTTGACCGGCCGATGCCGGAGATGGACGATTTTCAGTTAAGGGATGATGGCCGTGTTTACACTGGGACTGATCATTAACCCCCTGGCGGGACTGGGGGGCAGCGTTGCGCTTAAAGGCAGCGATCAGGTGGCCGAACAGGCACTTGCACTGGGGGCGGAACCCCGGGCCCACCTGCGCATGGCCGAGGCGCTGGCCTATCTGGCGCCGCTGAAAGCGCGCATTCGGGTCTTGACCGGCAGCGGCGCTATGGGAGAATCGCTGGCCCGGGAAATGGGCTTCAATGTCGAGGTGCTGCACCAGGCCAGTGAGCCGAGCACTGCCGAGGATACCCGGACACTGGTTCGTGCCATGGCCCCGCTGCGTCCCAACCTGATCCTGTTCGCCGGAGGGGACGGCACCGCCCGTGACCTGTGCGCCAGTGTGGCGCCACAGCAACCGGTACTGGGGGTGCCCGCCGGGGTCAAGATCCACTCGGGGGTATATGGCCTGACGCCCAAGGCCAGCGGCATCGTCGCGGCCCAGATGGTCAAGGGTGAGCTGGTCAGCGTGACCGATGGCGAAGTGCGTGACATTGATGAAGCCGCGTTTCGGGCTGGTCAGGTACGGGCCCGTTACTTTGGCGAGATGACCGTGCCGGAGGCGCTGCGCTACGTTCAGGCGGTGAAGATGGGCGGCCGTGAGGATGACGCTCTGGTCACCGACGACATCGCTGCTGAAGTGGTGGAGCAGATGGACCCCGAGTGGCAGTACGTGATGGGCTCCGGCTCCACGGTGGCGGCGGTGATGGCGGAACTGGGACTGGACAACACCCTGTTGGGGGTGGACCTGATACAGGACGGCCAACTGCTGGCCAGTGACCTGACCGCCGCCGAGTTGCTGCAACGGGTACAGGGTGTGCCCACCAAGTTGGTGATCACATTGATTGGCGGCCAGGGCCACCTGTTTGGTCGGGGTAACCAGCAACTGAGCCCGGCGGTGATTCGGGCCATCGGCCGGGATAACATCATTATCCTGGCCAGTAAGAACAAATTAACCGCGCTGGCGCACCGCCCTATGGTGGCGGACACTGGCGACAGTCAACTGGATAGCGCTCTGCAGGGGCACTATCGAATCATTACCGGCTATCGGGATGCGGTGTTGTATCCCCTGGCCAACCCGGAGGACGCGTTATGTTAGAGCGGTGGGATGAGATCTGCCATCAGTGGGTTGCTGAGCATCTGGAGAATGGCAGCGACGATGAGGTGTTTGCCAGCGGCTATCTGCAGGGCCACTTTGCTGTGGTGTTGGCGGGGCTGGAGCAGCAAGCCGAGGTCAGCCTGACTGATCTGGAAAGCCGTATGGAAGCGCACCTGGAACAGGCGCGCTCCGAACTGGCACCGGGGGATATGGCACTGGTGCAGGGCGCCTGGGCCGAGTTGGCCCAGCGCCTCAGCTGATCCCTTAACGGCTGATGGGTTGCCCCTTCAGCCGTTTTCGCATCCACAACCGGCCCGGCGTCAGCCGGGCTTGTTGATCCTGATTCTGGGGGCGGGGTTCATCCAGCAGCTGGCTGACCAGCAACTCGGCGCACAGTGCTGCTGAGCAGAGTCCCCGCGAGCCCAGGCCTGACACCAGGTGCAAGCCCGGCTGCAACGGCAGCGGTTGACCCGGTTCCCATTGGGCCAACGCGTCCCAGTCGGGCAGGGGACCCACCAACGGCAGATGGTCACGCACCGCTGCCCGCACCGCCGCACGGCCGGAGTCATCCAGTGCCAACTCGTGGTGCCAGTTGGTCTCGCCAAAGCTGCGAGTCATCCGTTGAGCCACCTCGTCGCGGTCCCCGGCGCGCCAGTCACTGCCGGCATCGCCGCGGCCAAAGCTGGCGCCACAGGTGAGCCGTCCATCCTGAGCCGGCACCAGGTAGCCGTCGGCACACAACACGGTTTTCAGTTGTGCGGTGGTGGGGCCTTCCGGCGGGTAGCTGATCTGGCCCCGAACCGGATTGAGCGGCAGAGGCGCCGTCTGTGGCAGGTCGGCACTGTTGTGGCCCATCGCCAGAATCACCGTTTGGGCGCGGCCCTGTGCGCCCTCTTCGAACTGCAGCTGCCACTGTTCACCGTCATGGTGCAGTTCGGTCAGGCGGTGCCGGTAGTGGCAAAGTAAGCGACCACTCTGCTGCGCTTCGGTGAGCAGCGCCGCAGTCAGCTCCGCCGGGCACAACCAGCCGCCCAGAGGGTAGTAGACCCCCCCTTGAGTCAGCGGCACCCCGGCGATGTCACTGGCGCTGGAGGCATCAACGCCGTGCACCAGTTCCGTGGGGTAGGGGCACTGACCCAGCGCCGTTAGCCGCTGCGCGCTTTTGTCATCAATGGCCAGCTGCAGCACGCCACTGAGCTCGTGGGCAATGGGGTAGCCCGCCTCCACCATGCTGAGCAGGGTTTGCCGGGCCAGCGGGAACGCCTGCTGGAAAAATCGGGAAAGGCCATCGTCCGCCTGATTGAGCAGAGGGTAGATGGCACCCTGTCGGTTCCCCGATGCGGCCATGGCCGGGCCCTCATCCTGGCAGTACAGGGTGACACCCACTCCGCGTCGCACCAGCCCCAGCGCCGTAGCCGCCGCAGCCAGACCGGCGCCAACGATGGTGACCTCGGTCGGCTGTGCCGGTTCAACAATGGGGGCTGAAGCGGCCAGCTGGCCCCGGGCCATCTCCCGTTTGCGGCCGAATCCGGGCACTTTACTGACCTCAAACCCCGCTTCCTGTAACCCCCGGCGCACTACACCCGCCGCGGTAAAGGTGGCAAAGCTGGCGCCGGGCCGGGACAGTCGGGCCATCTGCTCAAACAGCTGGGGCTGCCACATCTCCGGGTTCTTGCTGGGCGCAAAGCCATCCAGAAACCAGGCATCGACCACGCCGTTGTGGCCGCGGTCGAGGGTGGGCAGTTGTTCCAGCACATCGCCAAACCACAGGTCCACCACCACTTCGCCACCCTGCATGACCAGACGGTGACAGCCACTGGTGGCGGGCGGGTAGTGGGCACGCAGGGTGCTCGCCATCTCGGCAAACTGGGGCCACTGGCGGTGGGCGCGACTCAGGTCCGTCACGTTAAGCGGGTACTTTTCAAAACTGACAAAGTGCAGGCGTTGACAGGTGGCGTCCGGGTTGGCTTTACGGTGGGCATTGAATCGTTGCCACAACACCAGTAGGTTGAGACCGGTACCAAATCCCGTTTCGGCCACAGTGAAGTGGCGGCGGGGATGGTCGGCCCAGCGCTCGGGTAAGCCGTTGTGCTGCAGAAAAACGTAGTCTGTTTCGGCCGCGCCATCGTGTTTGGAAAAGTAAACGTCATCAAACTGGGCGGACACAGGCGCAGCCGGATCGGACCAATCGATGCGGGCTGATTCCAGTGCGTGTGGGGATGAGGTAGTGCTCACGGGAGTCCTCATGGGGCAAGACAGAGCGCTATTTTAACGCCCTTTGGTGAAAGCCGACCAGTTGTGACCGGGCTTCGCGCTAACATAGCGCAGCTTGCGACAGATCTAACATTACAGGATGGAAGCATGAAAAGAGCGGTAATTACCGGGATCGGCGTGATCTCCAGCATCGGTAACAACGCCGAAGAGGTGACAGCTGCCCTCAAAGCCGGCAAGAGCGGCCTGAGCTACTCCGAACAATTTGAAGAGATGGGGCTGCGTAGCCGCGTCTGGGGTGATCTGAAGATCAACCCCGCTGAACACATCGACCGTAAGGTTCTGCGTTTTATGGGTGATGCGGCGGCTTACGCCTACCTCTCCATGGAACAGGCCATTGCCGATTCCGGCCTGGGCGAAGACCAGGTCAGCAACGAGCGTACCGGCATCATCGTAGGTACCGGCGGCGCCTCCTCCCTCAACCAGGTGGAAGCGGCTGATACCCTGCGCAGCAAAGGCGTTCGTCGAATTGGTCCGTACCTGGTGCCGCGCATCATGTCCTCCACCGCCTCTGCGTGTCTGGCTACCCCCTTCAAGATTAAGGGTGTGAACTACTCCATCAGCTCCGCCTGCGCCACCAGTGCCCACTGCATTGGCAACGCGGTTGAGCAGATTCAGCTGGGCAAACAGGACGTGGTATTCGCCGGCGGCTCCGAAGAGCTGCACTGGACCCTGGCCATGGGCTTCGACGGTATGGGCGCGCTGTCCACCAAATACAACGATGACCCGACCAAAGCCTCCCGCACCTACGACGCTGACCGTGATGGTTTTGTGATCTCCGGTGGCGGCGGCATCGTGGTAGTGGAAGAGCTGGAGCACGCGCTGGCGCGTGGTGCCAAGATCTACGCCGAAATCGTTGGCTATGGTGCCAACTCTGACGGTTACGACATGGTGGCTCCCTCCGGTGAAGGCGCCGTGCGCTGCATGAAGCAGGCACTGACCCAGGCGGCAGAAGCCGGCGCTGGCCCGGTGGAATACCTGAACACTCACGGCACCTCCACCCCGGTAGGCGACACCCGTGAACTGGGTGCCATCCGCGAAACCTTCGGCGACAACACCCCGATGATCAGCGCCACCAAGGCGATGACCGGCCACGCCCTGGGTGCTGCCGGCGTACACGAGGCGATCTACAGCCTGTTGATGCTGGAGCACGGCTTTGTTGCCCCCTCCATCAACGTCGATAACCTCGACCCGGACGCAGAGGGCATGTCCATCGTGACGGAATGTCAGGAAAAGGCGCTCAGCACCGTGATGAGCAACAGCTTCGGCTTCGGCGGCACCAACGCCAGCCTGATTTTCCGCAAGCTGCCTTAACCGCTTGTCGGGCCCGGTGATTCCGCATCGGGCCCGCTCTTTCCCCATCTCGCGCCAATCCGGCGCATCGGTTACACTGTCCGCCCGGACCGTTTACAACCCCCCTTCACAACATGCTCCTGGCTGATGAAAACATGGCGTGCCTGGAACCGCTGTTTGCGGACCTGACGCCCATCCATACCCGCCCGGGCAGGGCGATCTCCCTCGACCAACTCGATGACGCCACGCTGAAACAGGTGCACACCCTTTTGGTGCGTTCCGTGACGCCGGTGAACGCCGCCCTGATTGCGGCGATGCCGTCACTGCGGTTTGTCGGTACCGCCACCATCGGTACGGATCACCTCGATATTGAAGCGCTGGAATCCCGTGGCATCCACTGGGCCAGTGCCCCTGGCTGTAACGCCGAGGCGGTGGGTGAGTACGTGCTTACCGCGCTGCTGGAGCTGGCAGAGCGTGATGGCGTTGCCCTGCAGGACCGTACCATTGGCCTGGTGGGGCTCGGCAATACCGGTTCCGCGGTGGCGCGCCGGTTGGCGGCACTGGGGCTGACGGTCTGGCACTGTGACCCGCCCAAACAGGCGGCCGGCGCCAGCGGCAACTGGCTGACGTTGGACGCGATGCTGGGCTGCTGTGATGTGATCAGCTGTCACGTCCCGAATCAGACGGACACCTTTCACCTGCTTGATCATAAGCGTCTGGCCGCACTGAAACCCGGCAGCTGGCTGGTCAACGCCAGCCGCGGTGAGGTGGTGGACAATGCCGCCCTGGTGGCCGTCAAGGCGGCGCGACCGGATCTGCGCCTGGTGATGGACGTGTGGGAGGGGGAACCGGAGCCGCTGGCCGCGCTGGTCGACTGCAGCGACATCGCCACGGCGCACATTGCCGGTTATTCGGTGGAGGGTAAAATCCGGGGCACCCAGATGCTGCATCAGGCACTGGCCCAAAGCCCGGCGGCTCTGGAGGCGATGCCCGCCACCCCTTCATTGGCCCAGTTGCTTGAGGTGCCGAGGCTGCCCCCGGTCACCCTGGACGGCCCATTGGACCAGGCCAGCCTGCTGGGATTGTGCCGACGGGTCTATGATCTGGCAGAGGAGGATCGCCGCTTTCGCCAGGCGATCACCGAGCCGGGAGGATTTGATGCCCGCCGTAAGGCCAATCTGGCACGGCGGGAGTTTTCTGCACTGACGGTGCAGACCACAGACACCCGGGCGGCGACCACCCTCGCTGCCCTTGGATTTGACACTAAAGAGTAAGCGCAAATGGCATATAACATCGCGGTATTGGGCGCCACCGGCGCCGTTGGCCAAACCATGATTGAGATTCTCGAGGAACGTGAGTTCCCGGTGGCGAAGCTGTACCCGCTGGCCAGCGCCAACAGCACCGGTAAAACCGTCTCCTTCCACGGTGAAACCCTGGATGTGCTGGATGTGGAGTCGTTTGACTGGAGCCAGGTGGAGATTGCCCTGTTCAGCGCCGGTGGCAGCGTCTCTGAGCGTTGGGCCCCCATCGCCGCTGATGCCGGCTGTGTGGTGATCGACAACACCAGCCAGTTCCGCTACGACCCGGAGATCCCGCTGGTGGTGCCGGAAGTGAACCCTTACGCCCTGGCTGACTTCCGTAACCGCAATATCATCGCCAACCCGAACTGCTCCACCATCCAGATGGTGGTGGCGCTCAAGCCGCTGCACGACGCGTACGGCATCGAGCGCATCAACGTCTCCACCTACCAGTCTGTTTCTGGCGCCGGTCGCAAGGCGATTGAGGAACTGGCCAAGCAGTGTGGTCAGTTGCTGAACGCCCAACCGGCGACCCATGAGGTGTTTGACCAGCAGATCGCGTTCAACGTGCTGCCCAAGATCGACCAGTTCATGGACAACGGCTACACCAAAGAAGAGATGAAGATGGTGTGGGAGACTCAAAAAATCTTTGGTGATGCCGATATTCAGGTGAATGCCACTGCGGTGCGGGTGCCGGTGTTCTATGGTCACGCGGAAGCGATCCACCTGGAAACCCGTCTGCCCACCTCTGCGGAAGAGGCGAAGGCACTGCTGGAGCAGGCTCCGGGCGTGACCCTGATGGCCGACGATGAAGATTACCCGACCCCGTTTACCAATGCCGCGGGTCAGGATGAGGTCTTTGTCGGCCGGGTTCGTCAGGACATCTCCCACCCGCAGGGACTGAACCTCTGGGTGGTGGCGGATAACGTACGCAAAGGGGCGGCACTCAATTCCGTGCAGATTGCCGAACTTTTGGTGCGCGAATACCTGTAATATCCTTTAAACTGAGTGCTTTATCTGAGGCCGGCTTGGGTCGTACTATCTAGGTAAGCTGGCTCAGCGACCATCAACAAACGGATTGAACGCATGAAAACACGGACCCACGGCATCTGCCTGGCGACCCTGCTTAGCGCGGCCCTGCTCAGCAGCGGGCTGGCGGCCCAGACACTTCGCATCGCTGGCCCGGATGGGCAAGTCAGAGAGGTGGCGGACACCCAGTTCCAGGAGTACGGCCCCACCACTCGTAACGATACGCTGTGGCGGATTGCCAATGAGGTCCGGCCGGACCAGGGGATCACCGTATACCAGGTGATGTTGTCGATATTCCAGGCCAACCCTCATGCGTTCAACTCCAGCAACTTCAACAGCCTGGAGCGCGGCAAGATCCTGCGCATTCCCACCCGTGCGGTAATGGCCTCACTGCCCGCCAGTGAAGCCAAGGCCCGGGCCCGCCAGGATGATAAGCAATGGCAACCGGCGCCGGCCAAGCCCGCTGCGGCCAAACCGGCACCGACTCAGCCTGCCGCCCCGGTGGTGGACAACGCCGAGCTTGACCGCCTGAAAGCGGAAAACCGCCGTCTCGCCGCCCAGTTGGCGGAGCAGCAGGGGGATGGCGAACAGGTGCAGCGTTTGCGCAGCGAACTGGCAACCTCCGTTGAGGAGCTGGCGGTGATGCTGGAGCAGAATGAGCAACTGAAGCGTCGCCTGGATGCCCTTAACACCGAGATGGCGCTGCTTCAGGCCGCTCTGGATGAGCAGCAAACCGTCAACCAGCAGCTGGAGCAGCAGATGGTGGAACCGTCGCTGCCGGCAGAGGTTGAGCCTCAGCCCCAGCCGGATGCGGTGGTGGCGGAGCCGGAGTTTGTTGAAGCGGCTGAGCCGCCGAGCTTCTGGCAGAGCCTGGCCAGTAACCCGTGGTTGCTGACCCTGGCGGCGGTGATCCCGGCGCTGGCGCTGTTGCTGGCTCTGTTTGCCTGGCTGCGTCGCCGCAGCGATCAGGAGGGCGATGAGTCGGTTGAGCAACGCGACGAAGCGGTGTTTGCGGATGAAACCGTTCAGGATGAAGAGCACAACGACGGCACCCTGGAGCCGCCGCAGTTCGACGAGGCCGAGACCGCCTCGGTGCAACTGGACCCGGAGATGGAAGAGGAGGGCCAGTCCCTCAGCGACCTGCTGCGGGAGCAGGAGTCTGGCCGTGATGAGGTGGACCTGGATAGCCACCTGATGATGGACGATGACCTGGATGCGCTTCTGGCGGAAGTGGATAAGCCGGTGGATCCGGAACCGACCCAAGCACCGCCCGAATCGGTGGATACCGACTTTGACACCCTGCTGGCTGAGCCGGAACCCAAGCCCGAACCTAAGCCCGAACCGAGCCAGGAGGCACCTGGCCTGTTTGCTGAACCGGAAATCCAGCCGGCCACTGAACCGGAGTCACTGCCGGATCTGGATTACCCCGCTTCCTCTGATTTTGAGCAGGCGGAGCCGACGCCGTCCGAGCCGGAGCCCACCCCGGCCTCTGCTCAAGCCACGCCGGCGATGGACGATGAGCCCTTTATCGACATCGACAAGCTGCTGGAAGAGAGCGAGGAAGAGGTGGAAGTGGCCTACCCGGGTGTGCGTTTCGAAATGGAAGGCGCGCCAATGGGCAGTGAGATGGTGGAGGATGAGAGCGCCATCAACGCCAAACTCGACCTGGCCCGCGCCTACATCGAGATTGACGATCACGACAGTGCTCGTGCCCTGCTTAAGGAAGTGGCCTACGACGGCAACGAAGAGCAGAAGGCGGAAGCCAGCACGCTGTTGGAGCAGCTGTAAAAAATCCGAAACGGTGGCGATGGCCACCGTTTTTTTTCGCCGCTATAATGCGCCCCCTAACGCATTACAGGGGGCAAACATGCGCATCGCATTAGGCATTGAGTACGACGGCCACGGCTATTTCGGCTGGCAGCGCCAGCGTGAGGTGGTCGGGGTACAGGAGCGCCTGGAAGCCGCCATCGCCAAAGTGGCCAACCATCCGGTGGAAGTGGCTTGTGCCGGCCGCACCGACGCTGGTGTGCACGCCACCGGCCAGGTGGTGCACTTTGATGCTCAGTTTGACCGCCGTCCCGCCGCCTGGACCCTGGGCCTCAACGCCAACCTGCCGGACGGCATCGCGGTGCGTTGGGCGCAACCGGTCAGCGATGACTTTCACGCCCGTTTTTCCGCCACGGCCCGCCGCTATCGCTACATCATTTTCAACAACCGCCTGCGTCCGGGCATCCTGCGCCACGGCGTCAGCCACTACCATCATCCCCTGGATGAGGCGCTGATGCACCAGGCTGGCCAGCAGTTGCTGGGGGAGAACGATTTCAGCGCGTTTCGGGCGATTCAGTGCCAGAGCCGCACCCCGTGGCGCAACATCCACCACCTGCGGGTAACCCGTCAGGGCCAGTACGTCATCATCGACATCAAGGCCAACGCCTTTGTCCATCATATGGTGCGCAACATTGCCGGCTCGCTCATGGAAGTGGGGATGGGCAACCGGCCGGTGGAGTGGATTGCAGAGCTGCTGGAAGGCAAGGACCGCAACCTGGCGGCAGCCACCGCCAAGGCCGAGGGACTCTATTTGGTTGAGGTGGATTACCCGGCCGAATTTGGTCTGCCCCGGGCGGAACCGGGTCCGCTGTTTCTTCCCGATCCGCTCTAATCGCACGAAGTTTGAGTTTTCGCCGGTGATCGCCGCTCTATTAGGGGGGATCACCGGGTATGACCAGTTTTCGTTAGCCCCCTAAACCCCCTTGTGGTTTAATGTTTGCCATTCTAATTCCGGCATATTGGCAGCCTGTTAAGGCTCGCAGGCCGAAAGGCCAGCCTTCCCACCAATATCCCTGCCGGTTCGAAACAGATAGGCCCCAGATGGCCCAAATGGATACAGGACTGTAAATGAGCTGGTTAAAGAAGATCCTGCCTAAGAGTAAAGCGGTCTCCGACCGTCGCCGCAGCGTCCCGGAAGGGGTGTGGAGCAAATGCGACAAGTGTGACCAGATCCTCTATCGGGCAGAACTCGAGCGTAACCTGGAAGTGTGTCCCAAGTGTGACCACCACATGCGCATCAGTGCCCGTGAGCGTCTGCTGCGCTTTCTGGACACTGACAGCACCCGTGAGCTGGGTGCCGAGCTTGAGCCGCAGGACATCCTGAAGTTCCGCGACAGCAAGAAATACAAAGACCGCATCAGCCAGGCGGAAAAAGCCAGTGGTGAGAAAGACGCGCTGATCGCCATGGAAGGTACCCTGCACGGTATGCCTGTGGTGGCCTGCTCTTTCGAATTCTCCTACATGGGCGGCTCCATGGCCTCTGTGGTGGGGGCGCGTTTTGTTCGTGCCGTTGAGGTGTGTCTGGAGAAGAACCTGCCGCTGGTGTGTTTCTCCGCCTCCGGTGGTGCCCGTATGCAGGAAGCGCTGTTTTCCCTGATGCAGATGGCCAAGACCTCAGCTGCCCTGGCGCGTATGAGCGAGCGTGGCCTGCCTTACGTGTCCGTACTGACCGACCCGACCATGGGTGGCGTGTCCGCCAGTCTGGCGATGCTGGGTGACATCAATATCGGTGAGCCCAACGCCCTGATCGGCTTTGCCGGCCCTCGCGTTATCGAGCAGACCGTGCGTGAAAAGCTGCCGGAAGGCTTCCAGCGCAGTGAGTTCCTGCTGGAGAAAGGCGCCATCGACATGATCGTCGACCGTCGCCAGATGCGTGACACCGTGGCCCGTCTGCTGGCCAAGTTTACGCACCACGACCTGGTTATCGCCGACGTCGTTGCATGAGTCCGCGTCCCTTTGCAAGCCACTCCCTGGCGGAGTGGCTTGATCATATCCTCGCTCTGCACCCCACCGAAATCGATTTAGGCCTGACCCGGGTCCGCCATGTTGCCCAGCAGCTGGGTCTCGATACCCTGCCTGACAGCACCGTGATTACCGTCGGTGGCACCAACGGTAAGGGCACCACCTGTGCGCTGCTGGAACGGATCCTGATGGCGGCGGGCTACTCCGTTGGCGTATTCAGCTCCCCCCATATCGAACGGTACACCGAGCGGGTTCGTATCAATGGCGAAGAGCGTCCTGAGTCTGAACATGTCGAGGCCTTCCAAGCCATCGCCAACGCTCAGGCTGACACCTCGCTGACCTTTTTCGAGTACTCGGCGCTGGGCGCCCTGCATCTGTTTGCCCGCCACCGCCCCGATGTGGTGTTGCTGGAGGTGGGACTGGGTGGGCGGCTTGATGCCACTAACCTGATCGACGCCGACCTGTCGCTGATCACCTCCATCGACCTTGACCACCAGGAGTACCTGGGGGACACCCGTGACAGCGTAGCGCGGGAGAAAGCGGGGATTTTCCGGGCCGGACGTCCTGCCATCAGCGGTGAGCCCAATCCGCCCGCGACCCTCGCCAGCGAGGCGGGGCGCATCGGCGCATCGTTGCGTCAGCGTGGTGAACAGTTCGATGGCCGGTTTGATGCTGAGCAGTGGCAATTCCGTGGTCAGCAGTGGCAACTGGATGGTCTGCCGCTGCCTCACATTCCCCGGGATAACGCCGTGACCGCGTTGGCCGCGCTGGAGGCTCTGTGGCCGAATCTGCCCCGCCAGGCGATTGAACTGGGCCTGGCCAATACCCGGGTGGAGGGGCGACTGGAAACCCTCAGTGCGCAACCCTGGTTGGTGGTGGATGTGGCGCATAACCCCCATGCGGCCCGCCATCTGGCTCAGTGGCTGAGTCAGCAGTCGGCCAGTCGGGTGCATGCGGTGTGCGCCATGCTCAAAGACAAAGACATCGATGCCACCCTGGCCGCGCTGGCGGACCAGGTCGACCACTGGTATCTGGCACCGCTGAGCGGTCCCCGCGGGGCCGACGCAGAGCGGTTGGCTCAGCCGTTGCCCCAGGCCGAGATCCACGCCAGCGTGGCGAACGCGCTGGATGCCGCGGTGAACGCCGCAGATGACTCGGCGCTGGTCATCGTCTTTGGCTCCTTTTACACTGTTGCCCAAGCCAAATCCCATTGGCTGACGAGGAGATAACTTTGGCCAAACAGCTGCACAATCGTATTGTGGGAATCGTGGTACTGACCGCATTGGGCGTCTTGTTCCTGCCGGATCTTCTGAACGGTGAGAAAGCGTCGGTCGAAGAGCATTTTGCCACCATCCCCCTGCGTCCCAGCGTGGCTACCGGTGGGGCGCCTGACGAGGCGTTTGCGCCGATTGAAGAGGGCACGCCCAGCGAAGTGGCGGCGCTGACTGAAGATGAGCCGACTCCGGAAGCGGCGGCGAAGCAGGAGAGTGTGGTGGTGCAGACGGCAGCGCTTGAGGCGCCGAAGGCTAAGCCTGCTCCCGCTGAGCCCAAGCAGGCTGGCTGGGCCATCCGCCTGGGCAGCTTCCGCGATGCAGGTAACGTTGCCCGGTTGGTTAAGAACCTGCGGGACAAGGGCTACCGCGCCTATACGGTGCCGAGCAAGCCGGTCAACGGTGAGATCACTGTGGTCTATGTTGGCCCGGAGGTGTCCCAGGATAAGCTGAAGCAGCAGCAGAGTCGCCTGGCCAAAGACCTCGGCCTGCAGAGCCAGTTGGTGCAATACGATCCACTCCAGATGTAAAGCCCGCTATGCGGGCTTTTTGCTGTCCGTTTGCCGGGTCAGCATCGATGGGGCTGGGGTAGTGAGAAAGCGCGGAGGTTCTGGTAGGATCGCCGCGCATTACAACATTGGAAGGAATAACGTGTGACCATGGTGTGGTTTGACTACGCGATACTGGCCGTCATCGGCCTCTCTATCGTGATCAGCCTTATCCGCGGCTTTGCCCGCGAGGCCATGTCGCTGGTGGTATGGGTAGCGGCCTTTTTCATTGCCAGCCATTTCTACGAAGACTTGGCGGTGTACCTGACTCAACTCAGTGACCCGATGATGCGCAAAGGGGCGGCGATTGCCATCCTGTTTGTGTGCACACTGATCCTCGGGGCGCTGGTGAACTACCTTGTCGGTCAACTGGTGGATAAAACCGGTTTGTCCGGCACCGACCGGGTACTGGGGGCTTGCTTTGGCGCGCTCCGTGGTGTGCTGGTTGTTGCCGCTGTCCTGTTTTTCCTGGACTCCTTTACCGGCGCCTCGGACGCCGAGTGGTGGACGGATTCCGTGCTGATCCCTGAGTTCGGCGTGGTGATCCAGTGGTTCTTTGATTATCTGGAGCAATCCTCCAGCTTCCGAGCCTAATAAATAACAACAAGCCCTATATAGAACATCGACCTTTGTGAGGACTCTCAATAATGTGTGGTATCGTCGGAATCGTCGGTCACTATCCGGTCAACCAGGTCATCTATGATGCCCTGACTGTGCTGCAACACCGCGGCCAGGACGCTGCCGGTATTGTGACCGTAGACGGAGACGCCTTCCGCCTGCGCAAGGCTAATGGCCTTGTAAAGGACGTCTTTGAAATTAAGCACATGCACCGTCTTCAGGGCACCAATGGCATCGGCCACGTGCGCTACCCTACTGCTGGCAGCTCCAGCGCTTCCGAAGCTCAGCCGTTTTACGTGAACTCACCGTTCGGCATCACCCTTGCCCACAACGGTAACCTCACCAACGCGGATGAGCTCAAGGACGCCATGCGCAGCATGCGTCGCCATATCAACACCACCTCTGACTCCGAGCTGATGCTGAACGTGCTGGCGCACGAACTGCAGATGATCCCGGGCCAGCAGCTCACCTCCGACGACATCTTCTCCGCCGTACGCAACCTGCATCGTCAGGTGCGTGGTGCTTACGCTGCGGTGGCACTGGTGGTTGGCCAGGGCATGCTGGCGTTCCGCGACCCTAACGGCATCCGTCCGTTGGTGCTGGGTCGTAAGGAGACCGAGCGTGGCACTGAATACATGGTGGCGTCTGAGAGTGTGGCACTGGATGCAGTCGGCTTTACCCGCATGCGCGATGTGGCACCGGGGGAGGCGATCTTCATTGATTTCGAAGGTCAGCTGTTCACCCAGCAGTGCGCCGATTCGCCGCAGTACGCGCCCTGCATCTTCGAATTCGTTTACTTTGCCCGTCCGGACTCCATGCTGGATGGCATCTCCGTGTACGCCAGTCGCGTCAACATGGGCCGTAAGCTGGGCGCCAAGATTGCCCGCGAATGGGAAGACCACGACATCGATGTGGTGATCCCAATCCCGGAGACCTCCTGCGACATCGCACTGCAGATCGCCAACGAACTGGAACTGCCGTACCGCCAGGGTTTTGTGAAGAACCGCTACATCGGCCGTACCTTTATCATGCCGGGCCAGAACGAGCGTAAGAAATCGGTGCGCCGGAAGCTGAACCCGATCAGCGATGAGTTCAAAGGTAAGAACGTGCTGCTGGTGGATGATTCCATTGTGCGGGGGACCACCTCCCAGCAGATCATCGACATGGCCCGGGAAAGTGGTGCCAAGAAGGTGTATTTCGCCTCTGCCGCCCCGGAGATCCGCTTCCCCAATGTGTACGGTATCGACATGCCCAGCCCGAACGAGCTGATTGGCTATGGCCGTGACGTTGAGGAGATCCGTGAGCTTATCGGTGCCGATGGCCTGATCTTCCAGGACCTGCCGGATCTGGAAGCCGCCGTGCGTGAAGGCAACGAAGGGATCCAGCACTTCGAAACCTCGGTGTTTAATGGCCGCTACGTCACCAATGACGTTGACCAGGCCTACCTGGACCGCCTCAATGCGTCTCGCAATGACATTGCCAAGACCCAGCGGGATGCGGAGCAGGGCACCAACCTGGAGATCCACAACGTCTGCCACCCCTGACCGGGATGGTGACGCACAAAAAACGCGCCGGTTGGCGCGTTTTTTTATGGTCGCTTATCGGTTAGCCCATGTAAGCGGGCCCGAAGCCGTAACTCCACAGAATCACTGAGGCCGCCATGATGGCTACCAGCAGCACCAGGCCGCAGGTCACCAGCGAGCTGGCGTAGATAAAGCCCCGCTCTTCCGGAATGTTCATCAGGATCGGCACCCCGGAGTAGAGCAGGTAGACCGAATAGCTGACCCCAGCCAGACCCGCCAACATCAGGAACCACAGTTCCGGATAGAGAGCGGCGAAGCCAACCATAAACAGCGGGGTGGCGGTGTAAGCGGCCAGTTCCAGCGCCTGCGAGAAATCCGGTTTTGCGCCAAAGGTTTTGGCCATCCAGTTGGCCAGATAGGCCAGAGCAAACACCCCGCCAATCAGCGCCGCGTACATGGCAACGGCGATCTTCAGCGCGCTGGCCTGGGTCAGGCGGATGGGATCACCCGCTCCGATGCTCCAGCCGATGTGCGCGGTCGCAAAATAACCGCAGATGGCCGGGATCAACGCGATGATCATGATGTGGATTAAGCTGGCGGAGAAGCCCTCATGGCTGCGCTCAATGCTCTTCCACTCCTGTTTCGGGTGGGCGTACAAACCCCATAAATGATTGAGAATCATAGTTATAGTCCTTCCCTTTACGTCACTGTGCGTTTTCGTCAGTCACTTCAGACGGTACAACTACTGCTCGCCTTTTAGTTATTGGTGAATGTGTCGGGGGAGTCAAGCACTTGTGACCGTGAACTTTCGGTATACTGCGCGGAAAGATTGCCCCGCTCGTGTGAAAAGGAGTCCCCGTGAGCGCCCTGTTGGAACCCATCCACCGCTTTTTGCATTGCCCCACCCCCCAGGCCTGGCTGACTGCCGCCGTGGCTGACCCCGCCCTGTTGCTGATAGACCACTGCAACTGCGAACTCAAAGCGGCGCAGACGGCGGTGCGGTTGATGCGCCGCTACGATGCCGTGCCTGAGCAGGCGTTGCTGGCCAATCGGCCCCAGGCGCCGGTGCTGACCGGCAAATCGGAGATGGTGGATAAGCTGTTCCTGCTGGTGCGGGAGGAGTTACACCATTTTGAGCAGGTGCTGGCGATCATGCAGGCGCGCGGCATCCACTATGGCGCGGTGTCCGCCTCCCGCTATGCCACCGGGCTGTTGGCGAAGGCCCGCAAACGGGAGCCAGAAGCGCTGGTGGACCGATTGATCATCGGTGCTTATATCGAAGCAAGAAGCTGTGAGCGCTTTGCGGCCCTGATGCCCCACGTCGATGAGGAACTGGCGCGTTTCTATCACTCGCTGCTGCGCTCGGAGGCGCGTCACTATCAGGACTACCTGGCGCTGGCAGAACAGTTCAGTGAAGCACCGATTGCGCCGAGAGTCAGGGTGCTGGGGAAGGCGGAAGCGGCGTTGATAACAAGCCCGGACCCGCAGCTGCGCTTTCACAGCGGAGTCCCGGCTTAGGGATTCAGAGTGCCCGGCTTTCCAGAGTGGCGTCGTTGGGGGTGATCACCAGAACGCTGTCCTGGCTGTACCAATCGCCGACCACCAGTCGCTGACGCTGCTGTGGCAGGTCATGGATGGCGGGACGATGAGTGTGGCCGTGGATCAGGCGACGGGCGCCGTATCTCTCCATCAGGCTGTCCACCGCTTTGGGACTGACATCCATAATGCGGGCGTCTTTCATCTGGGTGTGCATCTTACTGCGTGCCCGGGCCCGACGGGCCAGGCCGCGACGCAGCGACAGCGGCAGTGACAGCACCAGCAAGCGGAACCAGGGGCGATTGCGCAGGCGGCGAAACTTCTGGTATTCGCGATCTTCGGTGCAGAGGCTGTCGCCATGCAGGATCAGGGTGGTTTTCCCGTACAGCTCAAGCACTTCGGGTTCCGGCAGCAGACTCATGCCGCAGCGCTGCGCAAAGCGGGGGCCAAGCAGGAAGTCGCGGTTACCGTGGCAAAAGTAGATGGACAGCTTGGCACTGGCGCGCTTGAGCTGCTCTGCAATGGACTGGGTGAAGTCAGTGACATCGTCATCGCCAATCCAGGCTTCGAACAGGTCTCCGACGATATAGAGCGCGTCAGCGCCGTCCAGTTCATTGTCGAGAAAACGGAGAAACGCCTGGGTGATGTCCGGGCGGGTAGGGGAGAGGTGCAGGTCCCCGATGATCAGGGTACGAGGGCCGCTGACGGCGGCCCTCTGAGTCATCGTATCAGGCTTCAACGGTGACTTTCTCGATGACCACGGCTTCCAGCGGGACATCTTGGTGCATACCGTGGTTGCCAGTGCTCACGCCCTTGATGGCGTTAACCACGTCCATACCTTCAACCACTTCGCCAAATACGCAGTAGCCAAAGCCCTGCATGGATTCGTTTTTGAAATCCAGGAAGTTGTTGTCGTTCACGTTGATGAAGAACTGCGCGGTGGCAGAGTGCGGATCCGGAGTACGGGCCATGGCAATGGTACCGGTCTTGTTGGACAGGCCGTTGCTGGCTTCGTTCTGGATACCGCCCTTGGTGGGCTTCTGTTGCATCTGGGCGTCAAAACCGCCGCCCTGGATCATGAACCCGTCAATGACGCGGTGGAAGATGGTGCCATCGTAGAAGCCTTCGTTAGCGTACTCGATGAAGTTGGCTACGGTTTTCGGGGCTTTTTCGGCATCCAGCGCCAGTTTGATGGCGCCGAAGTTAGTGTGCAGTGTCACCATGGGTGCGTTCTCTTTTGGGATATTCAGGCAAATTCTATCGGATCGGCGCGCCGGGAAAAAGCTCGCCGGAAGCCGTATCTTACGTGTTAGACTAGCTCCTTTGTTTTGGCCACCAAGGCATTGCCAATACCGAGTACTACGATGTTGCAGATATTCAATACCCTGACCCGACAGAAAGAGGCATTCAAACCCATCCAGCCCGGCAAAGTGGGCATGTATGTGTGCGGGGTAACCATCTATGACTACTGTCACATCGGCCATGCCCGAACCTACGTGGCGTTTGACACCATGGTGCGCTACCTGCGCAGCCAGGGTCTGGACGTAACCTACGTTCGCAACATCACCGATGTGGATGACAAGATCATCCGTCGTGCCGCAGAAAACAACGAAAGCTGCGAAGCGCTGGTGGCCCGCTTTACCGAAGCGATGTACCAGGACTTTGATGCACTGAACCTGCTGCGTCCCGACATCGAACCCACCGTGACCGGCCATATGGCTGAGATCATCGACATCATCCAGACCCTGGTGAACAAAGGCCACGCCTACGTCACCGATGCGGGCGACGTGTGGTTCGAAGTGAAAACCTTCGACGACTACGGCAAGCTGTCCCGCCAGGATCTGGAGCAGCTGCAGTCCGGTGCCCGTGTTGAGGTGGACGAAAGCAAGCGCAACCCGATGGACTTCGCTCTGTGGAAGAGCGCCAAGCCGGGTGAGCCGAGCTGGACCTCCCCCTGGGGTGAAGGCCGTCCCGGTTGGCACATTGAATGTTCTGCCATGAACGGTAAGCACCTGGGTAAGGTGTTTGACATTCACGGCGGTGGTTCCGACCTGATGTTCCCGCACCACGAGAATGAAGTGGCGCAGAGTTGCTGTGCGCATGACACCAACTACGTGAACTACTGGGTTCACTCCGGCATGGTGCAGGTGAACAAAGAGAAGATGTCCAAGTCTCTGAACAACTTCTTCACCATTCGCGAAGTGCTGAAGCAGTACCAGGCCGAGTCCGTGCGTTACTTCCTGCTGTCCAGCCACTACCGCAGCCAGTTGAACTACTCCGAGGAGAACCTCAACCAGGCCCATGCGGCGCTGGAGCGCCTCTACACCGCATTGCGTGGTGTGACTCCGGCCACTGAGCTGAACCTGGATAACGACCACGTGGCTCGCTTCCAGGCGGCAATGAACGACGACTTCAATACCGCTGAAGCGTTGCCGGTGCTGTTTGACCTGGCCCGTGAGCTCAACATCACCAAAGAGGATGGCGAATCCGAGCAGGCCGCCCAGCTGGCTGGCCTGATGCGTTATCTGGGTGGCGTTATGGGCTTGCTGGAGCAAGCGCCGGAAGCCTTCCTGCAGGGCGGTGGTGACGACGACGAAGTGGCTAAGATTGAGGGCCTTATCAAGGCCCGTAATGACGCCCGTGCCAGCAAAGACTGGGCAGCGGCGGATGCGGCCCGTGATGAGCTGACCGCCATGGGCATCGTGCTGGAAGACGGTGCCGGTGGCACCAGCTGGCGCCGCAAGTAATCGAGCCCCAATAAAAAAAGCCCGCATTGGCGGGCTTTTTTGTGCCTGAACCGCTCAGCTGTGGTACTGCTCGCAGGCGAACAGGGTGTTCTGCAGCAGGCTGGCGATGGTCATCGGGCCGACGCCACCGGGCACCGGAGTAATGTGGGCCGCCCGTTCCGCTGCCACGGCGTAATCGACGTCACCCACCAGGCTGCCATTGTCCAGTCGGTTGATGCCGACATCGATTACGATGGCGCCCGGCTTCACCCAGTCACCCGGAATAAAGTGGGGTTTGCCCACCGCCACCACCAGCAGGTCGGCGCGCTCCACCTCGGCACGCAGGTTCTCGGTAAAGCGGTGGCAGGTGGTGGTGGTGCAGCCGGCCAGCAGCAGTTCGAGGGTCATCGGGCGACCAACAATGTTGGATGCGCCGACCACCACTGCGTGCAGGCCATGGGTGGGCACGCCGGTGGATTCGATCAGGGTCATGATCCCCATCGGCGTGCAGGGACGCAGTACCGGGATGCGTTGGGCAAGGCGACCGACGTTGTAGGGGTGAAAGCCGTCCACATCCTTGTTTGGCTGGATCCGTTCAATCACCTTGGCGCTGTCGATGTGGCCCGGCAGCGGCAGTTGCACCAGAATGCCGTCGATGGTCGCGTCGTCATTCAGGCTGTCGATCAGGCTCAGGAGCTCGGTTTCCCCAGTGGTTGCGGGCAGGTCGTAGCTTTTGGAAACAAAGCCCACCTGCTCACAGGCGCGACGCTTGTTCCCCACATACACTTGGGAAGCGGGATCCTGCCCCACCAGAATCACGGCCAGACCTGGCGCGCGAAGGCCCTGACTGACCCGCTCGGCGACGGAGGCTTGGATGGTTTGGCGAATTGACGCGGCAATGGCTTTGCCGTCGATGATGGCAGCGGACATGAAATACTCTGTCTGAAATGTGATGGCGGCGACATTTTACCAATGCTTGCCAACTCTGTCACAGGGGACAGCCCTAAGGTTGTGTAACCTTTGGACAATCAGTCTTACAGGTGGAAAAAAGGTTTGACGACTCCGGGGGGCGGCGCTAATATGCGCCCCCGTTGAGAGGCACATAGCTTCAAGGCGACAGTCGGTGAATAGCGCGGACTGGAACGCATCCCAGGTTTTGGGAATGAGCGGACCAGAGGGCGACCCTCCTGTTGAGGGCCGAGAACAACAGAACTAGTCGGTGAATAGCGCAGCTTGGTAGCGCATCTGGTTTGGGACCAGAGGGTCGGGGGTTCGAATCCCTCTTCACCGACCACTTTTTAAGGTACGCAAGGTAAACCCTGTTTCTGCGCCCGTAGCTCAGCTGGATAGAGCAGCTGCCTTCTAAGCAGCTGGCCGCAGGTTCGAGTCCTGCCGGGCGTGCCATGCAAAAACAGTGGTGGCTGTAGCTCAGTTGGTAGAGTCCCGGATTGTGATTCCGGTTGTCGCGGGTTCAAGTCCCGTCAGCCACCCCATCCTTCTAAAGGGGAGACGCAGATCGCGTCTCCCCTTTTTCGTTGCTCATTCTCTCCCCAACCCCGTCTCGACTCCCTTCTGCGCTGTCGCTATAATGGCGCGTCTTGATCCCGGCGTGGACGCCGATTTTTCCTCAGTTTTGTTCGGCGCCGAGCGACTGAGGCCGGATTTTTTCAGCCAGCGGAGGGTCCGCTGGTGTGCACAAGAATATCGAGTACTTGAGGTAACGAAATGCAAGTTTCTGTTGAAACCACCCAGGGCCTGGAACGCCGCATGACCATCACCGTCGCGGCTGCCGATTTTGAGCCCAAGGTGCAGGAAGAGATGAAGAAAGAAGCCAAGCGCGTGCGCCTGGATGGTTTCCGCCCGGGCAAAGTGCCGGTTTCTGTATTCAAAAAGCGCTTCGGCGCCTCCATCCGCGCCCAGGTAATGGGTGACGTGATGCAGCAGAGCTTCTTCCAGGCCATCGTTGAGCAGAAGATCAACCCGGCCGGCATGCCGAAGTTCGAGCCCCTGAAAAACGAAGAGGGTGCTGATCTGGAATTCGCCGCCACTTTCGAAGTTTACCCGGAAGTAGAGCTGCAGGGTCTGGACGCCATCGAAGTGGAAAAGCCGACCTGCGAAGTGAACGACGCTGACGTTGACGCCATGCTGGAAACCCTGCGTAAGCAACACGCTGAGTTCAAAGCCGTTGACCGCGAAGCGGGCGACAACGACCGCGCCAAGATCGACTTCACCGGTTCCATCGACGGCGAAGAGTTCGAAGGCGGCAAAGCCGAAGGTTTTGACCTGGTTATCGGCTCTGGCCGCATGATCCCGGGCTTCGAAGAGGGTGTTAAAGGCCACAAAGCGGGTGACGAGTTCACCATCGACGTGACCTTCCCTGAGGAGTACCACGCTGAGAACCTGAAAGGCAAAGCCGCTCAGTTCGCCATCAAACTGACCAGCGTTGAAGAGCAGGTTCTGCCGGAACTGAACGACGAGTTCGTGGTTAAGTTCGGCATCGCCGAAGGCGGCGTTGAAGCGCTGCGCGCCGAAGTTCGTAAGAACATGGAGCGTGAGCTGACTCAAGCCCTGAAAAACGCCGTTAAGCAGCAGGTTATCGACGGTCTGGTTAAGGCCAACGACATCGACATGCCGCAAGCGCTGATCAACTCTGAAATCAACGTACTGCGTCAGCAGGCCATGCAGCGCTTCGGCGGTATGCAGGGCAACAACATGCCGGAACTGCCGGCTGAGCTGTTCCAGGACGAAGCCAAGCGTCGCGTTCAAATCGGCCTGCTGCTGGGTGAAGTGATCAAGTCTCAGGACCTGAAAGTGGAAGAGGAGCGTGTTGAAGCGCTGATCGCTTCCATGGCTTCCGCCTACGAAGATCCGCAGGAAGTGGTTGACTACTACAAAGGCAACCAGGAAATGATGCAGAACATGCGCAATGTTGCGCTGGAAGAGCAGGCGGTAGAGGCTATCCTTTCTGGTGCGAAAGTCACTGAGAAAGAAGTGAACTTTGACGAGTTCATGAATCAACAACGCTAAGCGAAGTTGATTTGACTTGGCCGCCTCGGCCAATCTTATAATGGCTCGTATGAGGTTTCGCTCATGCGAGCCATTTTGTTAGGAAGACGGAAAAACTATGCAGCACCTGCTTGATTCTCCCCTGAATGCGCTAATCCCGATGGTGGTGGAACAGACTGCCAAGGGCGAACGCTCCTATGACATCTATTCCCGTCTGCTTAAAGAGCGGGTTATCTTCCTTACCGGTCCGGTGGAAGACCATATGGCGAACCTTGTGGTCGCGCAGCTGCTGTTCCTTGAGTCGGAGAACCCCGACAAGGACATCTACCTGTACATCAACTCACCCGGTGGTTCGGTGACTGCGGGGATGTCCATCTACGACACCATGCAGTTTATCAAGCCGGACGTGAGCACCGTGTGCATGGGCCAGGCTGCCAGCATGGGCGCCTTCCTGTTGGCCGGCGGTGCCAAGGGCAAGCGTCACGTTCTGCCGAACAGCCGGGTTATGATTCACCAGCCGCTGGGTGGCTTTCAGGGGCAAGCCTCTGACATCGCCATTCACGCTCAGGAGATCCTGGGCATCAAGCACAAGCTCAACCTGCTGTTGGCCGAGCACACCGGCCAGCCGATGGAAGTGATCGAGCGCGACACCGATCGCGACAACTTTATGAGCGCTACCGATGCGGTGGAATACGGTCTGGTCGACTCCGTGCTGACCCGTCGGGCGGCTGACGCTGAATAAGCAAAGCCACGAAGCCTGTCTTAGACTCTATATACCGTAACGCACCAGCACTACGAGGTCGTTGATGAGTGATATCAAGAAGGGTGACGGTGACAACAGCAAGCTGCTGTACTGTTCTTTCTGCGGAAAGAGCCAGCACGAAGTGCGCAAGTTGATTGCCGGCCCCTCCGTTTACATTTGCGATGAGTGCGTTGACCTGTGCAACGACATCATCCGGGAGGAGGTGAAGGAGCTGGCGCCCAAGCGTGCTTCCGACCGCTTGCCGACTCCCCACGAAATCCGTGCTCACCTGGATGAGTACGTCATTGGTCAGGAACAGGCCAAGAAGGTACTGGCCGTGGCCGTGTACAACCACTACAAGCGTCTGCGCCACGGTGGCGACGAGGCTGAAGTGGAACTGGGCAAGAGCAACATTCTGCTGATCGGCCCGACCGGTTCCGGTAAAACCCTGCTGGCTGAGACTTTGGCTCGCCTGCTGGATGTGCCGTTTACCATGGCGGATGCCACCACCCTGACCGAAGCCGGTTACGTGGGTGAAGATGTGGAAAACATCATCCAGAAACTGCTGCAGAAGTGCGATTACGACGTGGAAAAGGCCCAGCGTGGCATCGTCTACATCGATGAGATTGACAAGATCTCTCGCAAATCTGATAACCCCTCCATCACCCGCGACGTGTCCGGTGAAGGGGTGCAGCAGGCGCTGCTGAAGCTGATTGAAGGCACCGTTGCCGCGGTACCGCCTCAGGGCGGCCGTAAGCACCCTCAGCAAGAGTTCCTGCAGGTGGATACCTCCAAGATCCTGTTTATCTGTGGCGGCGCCTTTGCCGGCCTGGATAAGGTGATTGAGCAGCGTGCCTTTACCGGCACCGGTATCGGTTTCGGCGCGGAAGTGCGCAGCAAGGATGACGGTAAGTCTCTGACCGAAACCTTTGCCCGCGTTGAGCCGGAAGATCTGGTGAAGTACGGTTTGATCCCGGAATTCATCGGTCGTCTGCCGGTGGTGGCCACCCTGGGCGAGCTGGATGAGGATGCCCTTATCCAGATCCTGCAGGAGCCGAAAAACGCGCTGACCAAACAGTATGGCGCCCTGTTCGACCTCGAAGGGGTTGAGCTGGAGTTCCGCGAAGACGCGCTGCGTGCCATTGCCCGCAAGGCGATGGAGCGGAAAACCGGTGCTCGTGGTCTGCGTTCTATCGTGGAAGGCGTGCTGCTGGACACCATGTACGACCTGCCCTCTGCGCAGGACGTATCCAAGGTGGTGGTGGACGAATCCGTGATCAAGGGCGAAACCGCACCGCTGATGATTTACAACGGCGACGCTCAGGCGGCCTCGGCCGAGTAAGCGAAGTGGTTGATGAAAAAGGGGCCAATAGGGCCTCTTTTTTTATTCGTACCTCATTGAATCCTTGAGATCCCGCCCCATATACTGGGTATCTCCCAAATTTATCCTGCAGCAAAACGGAATCGAGCGATGACCCTAGAGCGTTCTGACCACGTTGTCATTCCTGTGCTCCCACTCAGGGACGTGGTGGTCTACCCCCACATGGTGATCCCTCTCTTTGTGGGTCGAGAAAAGTCAATCCGCTGCCTGGAAGCGGCGATGGAACAGGAGAAGCAGGTTCTGCTGGTGGCCCAGCGCGAGGCCGACCAGGACGATCCCACCGAGGACGACATCTACCAGGTCGGAACCGTCGCTTCCATTCTTCAGTTGCTGAAGCTGCCTGACGGCACCGTTAAGGTGCTGGTGGAAGGTGGCCAGCGTGCTCGCATTGAGCAGATGACGGAGACGGACCCGTTCTTTGTCGCGGAAGCGCAGTTCCTGCCCTCCAAGCCGATGCCTGAGCGTGAAGAGGAGGTGCTGGTACGCACCGCCATCAGCCAGTTTGAAGGCTACATCAAGCTCAACAAGAAGATCCCGCCGGAGGTGCTGACCTCCCTGAACGGCATCGACGAAGCCGCACGCCTGGCTGACACCATGGCGGCGCACATGCCGCTCAAACTGGCCGATAAGCAGGCCGTGGTTGAGATGGTGGATGTGGGCGAGCGACTCGAGTATCTGATGGCGACCATGGAGTCCGAGATCGACATTCTCCAGGTGGAGAAGAAGATCCGCACCCGGGTCAAAAAGCAGATGGAAAAGAGCCAGCGTGAGTACTACCTCAACGAGCAGATGAAGGCGATCCAGAAAGAGCTGGGTGAGCTGGATGACGCGCCGGATGAGTTTGAAGCGCTGAGCAAGAAGATCGACGAAGCCCGCATGCCGACTGAGGCCAAGGAGAAGACCGTCGCAGAGCTGAACAAGCTCAAGATGATGTCGCCGATGTCCGCCGAAGCCACCGTGGTGCGCAGCTACGTTGACTGGATGGTGAGCGTGCCCTGGGCCAAGCGTTCCAAGGTCAAAAAAGACCTGAGCGTGGCCAGCGAGGTGCTGGATGCCGACCACTTTGGCCTGGACAAGGTCAAAGAGCGCATTCTCGAATACCTTGCCGTGCAGGCCCGAGTAAAGCAGCTGAAAGGCCCGATTCTGTGCCTGGTGGGACCGCCGGGTGTGGGTAAAACCTCGCTGGGTCAGTCCATCGCCAAGGCCACCGGCCGTAAGTACGTGCGTATGGCGCTGGGTGGGGTGCGTGATGAAGCGGAGATCCGCGGTCACCGTCGTACCTACATCGGCTCCATGCCGGGCAAGCTGATCCAGAAGATGTCAAAAGTCGGGGTGAAGAACCCGCTGTTCCTGCTCGATGAAATCGACAAGATGAGCTCCGACATGCGTGGCGACCCGTCGTCTGCCCTGCTGGAAGTGCTCGATCCGGAACAGAACAGCGCCTTTAACGACCATTACCTGGAGGTCGATTACGACCTGTCCGACGTGATGTTCGTCGCCACCTCCAACTCCATGGCCATCCCGGGTCCGCTGCTGGACCGTATGGAAGTGATTCGTCTGTCCGGTTACACCGAAGATGAAAAACTGAATATCGCCCTGCAGCACCTGCTGCCCAAGCAGCTGAAGCGCAACGGCGTTAAGCCGGATGAGCTGGTGGTGGAAGAGTCCGCCATTATCGGCATTATTCGTTACTACACCCGTGAAGCCGGTGTGCGTAGCCTGGAGCGCGAGATCTCCAAGATCTGCCGTAAGGCGGTCAAGCAGATCCTGCTGGGTCGGTCCGATAAGCCGGTGGTCGTCAACGGCGATAACCTCAAGGAGTTCCTGGGGGTTCAGCGCTTCGATTACGGCAAAGCGGAAGAGAGCAACCAGATTGGCCAGGTGACCGGTCTGGCGTGGACCGAAGTGGGCGGCGACCTGCTGACCATCGAAACCACCTCGGTTCCGGGCAAGGGCAAGCTCACTTACACCGGTTCACTCGGTGATGTGATGCAGGAGTCCATTCAGGCGGCAATGACCGTAGTGCGTGCCCGAGCTGAGAAGCTGCGGGTGGCGGGTGACTTCTATGAGAAGCGTGATATTCACGTCCACGTGCCGGAAGGGGCGACCCCCAAAGATGGCCCGTCCGCGGGTATTGCCATGTGTACGGCGCTGGTTTCCAGCCTGACCGGTAACCCGGTGCGTGCCGATGTGGCAATGACCGGTGAAATCACGCTGCGCGGCGAAGTTCTGCCTATTGGTGGCCTCAAAGAGAAGTTGTTGGCGGCCCATCGCGGTGGCATTAAACGGGTACTTATTCCGAAAGAAAACGAGCGTGATTTGGAAGAGATTCCGGATAACGTAAAAGCGGATTTGGATATTCGTGCGGTTCGTTGGATTGATGAAGTTCTGAGCCTTGCACTGGAACATCCACCGGAAGGTTTTGAAGTGGTGGAAGCCACAAAATAAGCATCCAATATCATAATGCGCCCTCAGGGGCGCATTTTTTGTCCCAAGATGCTTAAAAAGGGCTTTTCAACGCAAAAATACGTGGTAGTGTAGGGAACTGACGCAACCCAGACCATGCTGCAAACCGCTACAGGACTGGGTTTGAGCCGTATCCAATAAATGGAATATGCTGTCTGTTTAGCGCTTGAACTTCAATTTCAAGCTTGCTATAAAACTTCCGCAGACCGCGCTTTAATGGAACAGGCGGCGGCGCGAATAAATGCATTCAAGGGGATGATATGAACAAGTCTCAACTGATCGATCAAATTGCTTCTGGCGCGGACATTTCTAAAGCAGCTGCTGGCCGTGCTCTGGACTCTTTCATCGACGCCATCACCGCTTCTCTGAAAGACGGTGAGAAAATCTCTCTGGTAGGTTTCGGCACCTTCGAAGTACGTGAGCGTGCTGAGCGTACTGGCCGTAACCCGCAGACTGGCAAGGAAATCAAGATCGCTGCGGCGAAGATTCCTGCCTTTAAAGCCGGTAAGGCGCTGAAAGACGCTGTAAACTAAGTATTGGTTTACGGACTAACGCTCAAGCCCCGGCTTGAGCGTTGTTGTTTGATACGGTAGACGCGCCTTGCCACGGCAGGGGCTCGACCCACTGGTCAGAAATTGACGACTACGGTGTCACGCAATTACAAGCGCATCTTGCAAGGATGCGCTTTTTTTATGACACTGCGAACCATTCCAAAAACCGATTCGAATTAAGAGAAGGTCGATGTTAGAAAAGATCCGTGAAGGCTCACAGGGAGTGGCCGCCAAGATCATCCTTGGGGCAGTGATCCTGTCATTCGCCTTGACCGGCGTATACAGCTATCTGGGCACCAACAGCGAGATGCTGGCTGCCGAGGTCAATGGGGAAGAGATCACCCGCTACGACCTGGACCAGGCGTTCCAGAACGAGCAAGCTCGGATGCGTGCTCAGCTGGGTGAGATGTTTGACAGCCTGTCTGCCGACCCGACCTACATGGCCGGCCTGCGTCAGAGCGTGTTGGACCGTCTGATTGCCGAACGTCTGATCGACCAAAAGGTTGCGGACCTCGGCCTGCGCGTTTCCGATGACCAGATCCAGCAGGCCATCGTGGCCATGCCGGAGTTCCAGGTTGACGGCAAGTTCGATAACGCGCGTTACCAGGCGGTACTGCGCCAGAACAACCTGAGCGGTGTGCAGCTGCGTGACATGCTGCGTCGCGACATGAGCCGTCAGCAGCTGGTCGTTGGCCTGCTGGGCAGCGAGTTCGTGACTGACGCCGAAGCTCAGGCCCTGACTGCTCTGCAGCAGCAAACCCGCGACCTGCGCTACCTGCTGGTTTCCCAAGCCGACTACAACGCCGGCATCGAGGTCAGCGACAGCGAGATTTCCGATTTCTACCAGGCCAACCAAGCCCGCTTCGCCACCCCGGAAGAGGTGTCTGTGGAGTACGTTGAGCTGGCCGTATCTGACCTGGCCGGTGACGTCAGCGTGACCGATGAAGAAGCCAAAGCGTTCTACGACAGCCAGGCCAACGCCTACCAGCAACCGGAGCGCCGTCTGGCCGCTCACATGCTGTTTGAAGGCGATGACGCCCAGGCTCGCGCAGAAGCCGCTCTGGCCCGCGTTCGTGCCGGTGAAGCGTTTGCCGCTGTGGCCGCTGAGGCCTCTGACGATACCTTTACTGCAGAGAACGGCGGTGAGCTGGACTGGATGACCCCGGGTCAGATGGAGCCCGCGTTTGACGCCGCGCTGTTTGCCCTGCAGGAGGGTGAAACCTCTGACGTCATCAAGACTGAGTACGGCTACCAGATCGTCAATGCCAAGAAGATTGAGGCCGCCACCCAGCGCCCGTTCGACGAGGTAAAAGCCAGCATCATCGCCACTCTGCAAGCCGACAAGGCTCAGACTGAGTTCTACGGCCTGCAGCAGAAACTGGCTGATGTCAGCTTCCAGGTGCCGGACAGCCTGGTGGAAACCGCTGAAGCCGTGGGTGGTGAAGTGAAAACCACCGAGATGTTCTCTCGCAACAACGCGCCGGCTCCGATGGACAACCCGCGTGCCCTGGCGGCGGCGTTCTCTGACTCCGTGCTGTTGGATGGCATGAACTCCGAAGTGGTTCAGATCGACAACGGCCACATCCTGGTACTGCGTGTTAAAGCGCACCAGGCGGCAGGGACTGAAACCCTGGAGCAGGTTAAAGAGCGCATTCGTGCCCAGCTCGTGACCGAGAAGGCCAGCGATAAAGCCATGACCGAAGCCGCGGCCATCGAAGCTGCCTGGCAGGCGGGCACTGAGCCGACCGACGTGATTGCGGTTGCTGGTGTGGGCCGCTTCGGCCAGCCTGACCTCGACCCGACCCTGGTGCAGTCTGTCTTCACCATGGCCAAGCCGGTGGACGGTTCCGTATTCAGCCACTTCCGTCTGCCCAGCGGCGACATCGCCATCGTGGCGCTGGACAAAGTGACTGACGGCAGTGCTGAAGCCGAGCTGGTGGGTGCCCTGAAAGGTCGCCTGGCTCAGCAGATGGGCGAAGCGGATTACCGCTCCCTGATCGACAGCCTGCGTGCTGACGCTGAGATCCTGTATCTGGACCGCGCAGAAGCCAACCCGGTGCAGTAAACCGGTAACGGGTAAAACGGCGGCCAGGGTGCCGCCGTTTTTTATGGGCGCAACAGAGCGGTGGTCAGGTCGGATCACCTTGCTTTGGCTTCAAGAATCCCCCTTTTCTGGGTTAACCTTGCGCACAAGCTTTATCTTGCCCGCCATCCGATGGCGCGCAATCGACAGAGGTCCCACTTCCCCGGGGCCGGATTAAGGGAATCAACACATGATCATCAAGCCGAAAATCCGCGGTTTTATCTGCACTACCACCCATCCGGTAGGTTGTGAGAAGAATGTCCGGGATCAAATTGCCTACACCCAGAGCCAGGGCGCCATCGCCAATGCGCCCAAGCGCGTGCTGGTGGTGGGCTCCTCCAGCGGCTACGGTCTGGCTTCCCGCATCGTTTCCGCTTTTGGCGGCGGTGCGGCCACCATCGGTGTGTTCTTTGAAAAACCGGCCTCCGAGAAAAAGCCGGGTACCGCTGGCTGGTATAACGCTGCCGCCTTCGACAAAGCCGCTCACGAAGCGGGCCTGTACGCCAAGAGCATCAATGGTGATGCGTTCTCCCATGATGCCAAGCGTAAAGCGATTGAGCTGATTAAAGCCGACCTGGGTCAGGTTGACCTGGTGGTGTACTCCCTGGCCTCTCCGGTGCGCAAACTGCCGGACAGCGGTGAGCTGGTGCGCTCTTCACTGAAGCCGATGGGTCAGACCTACACCGCCACTGCCGTGGACACCAACAAAGACACCCTGTTTGAAGCCAGCATTGAGCCGGCCACCGAGCAGGAGGTTCAGGACACCGTGACCGTTATGGGCGGCCAGGATTGGGAGCTGTGGGTACAGGCCCTGTCTGAAGCGGGTGTACTGGCCGAGGGTTGCCGTACCGTGGCGTACAGCTACATTGGTACCGAAATCACCTGGCCGATCTACTGGGACGGTGCGCTGGGCGAAGCCAAGAAGGACCTGGACCGTGCGGCGGCCGCGCTGAATGCGCAGCTGTCTGCCATTGGCGGTGGCGCCAACGTGGCGGTACTGAAGTCCGTGGTAACCCAGGCTTCCTCCGCCATTCCGGTGATGCCGCTGTACATTGCCATGGTGTTTAAGAAGATGCGTGAAGAGGGTGTGCACGAGGGCTGTATCGAGCAGATCTACCGCATGTTCAACGAGCGCCTCTACCAGGCCGATGGCAGTGCCATCCCCACCGACGATGACAATCGTCTGCGCCTGGATGACCTGGAGCTTCAGGAGCACATCCAGAGCCACTGTAAGGCCCTGTGGCCGCAGCTGACCAACGAGAACCTGAAGGAGCTGACCGACTACGTCGAGTACAAGGAGGAGTTCCTCAGCCTGTTTGGTTTTGGTCTGGAAGGCATTGATTACGATGCCGACGTTGACCCGGTGGTGCCGTTTGACGTGATCACTCTGGAGGGCTGAGGCCCACCAACAAAAAAAGGGAGCGCTCAGCGCTCCCTTTTTTTTATGGCTTATCGCTCCTGCCGGAACACCTGCTCTTCGAGCAGCCGTTTGGTGTATTCGTGCTGTGGGTCGGCGAACACTTCCCGGGTGGGGCCCTGCTCCACCACTTCACCGGACTTCATCACAATCACCCGGTCGGCCATATGGCGAACCAGCCCCAAGTCGTGAGACATCAAGACGTAGGCCAGGCCGAGGTCTTTCTGCAGCTGCAGCAGCAGATTGATGCACTGGGCCCGAATCGAGGTGTCCAGGCCGGTGAAGGCCTCATCCGCGACGATGATCTTCGGTTCCAGCATCAGGGCCCGGGCGATGGCGATGCGCTGGCGCTGGCCAGGGGCAAGCATATGGGGGTAGAAGTCGGCGTGCTCCCGTAGCAGGCCCACTTTGGTGAGGTTGGCCTCCACGGCAGCGCGGCGCTCCTCGGCGTCCATATCGGTGTTGAAGATCAGCGGTTCTTCCAGCTGCTCACCGATGCGCAGGCGCGGGTTCATCGAGGTGCTGGGATCCTGGAAAATCATCCGGATCAGTCGGCTGCGCTGACGGTAGTTGCGGCTCTCCAGTTCGTGGCCATCCAGCAGGATTTGGCCACCCGTCCGGGTTTGCGCCCCGGTCAGGATCCGGGCCAGGGTGGTGCGGCCAGAACCGGCCTCGCCGACAAACGCCAGAGTCTGGCCCGCCGCCAGATCGAACGAAAGCGGCGACAGGGCGGTGTAGTATTGGCGTCGCCACCAGCTGCCGACCGGAAACCGTTTGTGCAGTTGCCGCACTTCCAATAGCGCGCTCATGGCTGCGGCTCCTTAATGATGGGGTTGAGCGGGTAGTGGCAGCGAAACGCCTGACCCACCTGGGTGCGGATCCGCGGCGGCTGAACGCATTCACGGCGGGCATAGGGGCAGCGTGGCCCCAGGCGGCAGCCAACCGGCAGGTGGTGCATGGGCGGGATGCCTCCGGGCAGGGTCGACAGGGGACTTTTCGCCTCCAGCTTGCTGCGGGTGGTCAGGGCGCTTTGAATCAATGCCTGGGTATAGGGGTGCATCGGTTTTTTCAGCAGCTGCTTGGCCCGACCGGATTCCATCAACTGGCCGCAGTAGAGCACGCTGATCTTGTTGGCCAGACGGGCCACTGAGTCGAGGTCATGGCTGATCAACAGGATGGCCACCCCCCGCAGCTGGTTCAGCTTGGCCAGCAGGCGGTAGATCTGGGCTTGGGTGGCGGTCTCCAGTCCGGTAGTGGGTTCATCGGCAATCAGCAGCCTGGGCTGGTGCGCCAGGGCCATGGCCAGCATCACCTTATGGGCCTGGCCGTCGGTCAGTTCCCAGGGAAAGGCTTTCAATATCTTGCTGTGCTGCTTTACCCCGACTTTGTGCAGTAAGCGGATAGCGTGGGCCCGCTTGGCGGCGCGCTTGCGCCACCACCAGCGTTCGCCTTCCGGTTCCGGCATCGCTTCCAGTAACTGGGTGCCAATGCGGGCAGCGGGGTCGAGACAGGAGGTGGGTTCCTGAAAGATCATGGCGATCTCGCGTCCCATCAGGGCACGACGCTCCGCAGCGGTCATCTCCAGCAGGTTGAGGCCGTTCCAGCTGAGACGGTCAGCCCGGACGTGGGTGCGGCGGTCGGCAATGCCAAGGATCGCCTTGGCCAGCAAGCTCTTACCGGAGCCGGATTCGCCCACCAGACCGTGGATCTCCCCCTCGCCCAGCTTCAGGCTGAAGCGGTCCAGCGCCACCATGCGGCCATGAGGGGTGTCCAGTTCAATGGTGAGGTTACGGATGTCGAGAATTGGCATTACCCACGCTCCTCGGCAATGGCCTGACGCAGGCCATCACCCACCAGGTTGGTGGCCAGCACCGACAGCAGGATGGCCAGCCCCGGCATGGTGACGGTCCAGGGCGCACTGAGCACATTGTCCAGACCCTGATTGACCATGGCACCCCATTCCGCAGAGGGGGCTTGTGCCCCAAGAGCCAGGAAGCCCAGCGCGGCGATGTCGAGGATGGCGTTGGAGAACGCCAGAGTGGTTTGCACCACGATGGCGTCCGTGACGTTGGGCAGAATCACGTAGCGGAACTGCTGCCAGCGGTTGGCGCCGTCCAGCCGTGCGGCCATCACGTACTCTTTTTGCATCTCGTCGTGCACCGCGTTATGGACGGCCCGGATGAACCCCGGTAACAGAGCCAGGCCGACCGCCCAGAAGACGTTGTCCAGCCCTGGCCCCAGCACGGCAGCAATCAGCAGCGCCAGCACCACAGAGGGCAGCGACAGCAGGGCATCAAGCAGGTGGCCCAGTACCGAGGACTTGAGACCCTCGCTCATGCCGGAGAAGGCGCCGATGATGAAACCGGCGGCCAGAGCCACCAACACAATCAGGGCGGCGTAACCGAAGGTCAGATGGGCACCGTGCAGCAGGCGGGAAAAGATGTCCCGGCCCAGGTCATCGGTGCCGAGGAAATACTCCACCGAGCCCTCAGCGTGCCATGAGGGCGGTTTCAGCAGCGCATCGGCGGCCTGGAACTCGGCGTCATAGGGCGCCAGCAGGGGGCCGAATACGGAGATCAGCACCACCAGGGTGAGGCACCACAGCCCCAGCATGGCGGTGGGGCGATTGGCGAAATGTTGCCAGATAAGATGCCAGGGCGAGGGGATCTTATCTTCGTGATAGAGCTGTGGACTAGCCATGGATCTCTTTCCGACTGATGGGGTTAAGGAGCGCCTGGAGGATCTCCATAACAATGCCCAACACAATAATGAACAGCGAAATCACCAGGATGCCGCCCTGAAGGGCGGTGAAGTCCCCCTGGTGCAGTGCGGACAGCACCCAGCCTCCCAGTCCGGGCCAGGAGAAGATCACTTCGACGATGATGGCGGATGAGGCCAATGAGCCAATCTGCAGGCTCAGGGTACGAAACAGCGGTGCCATCGCATTGGGCAGGGCATGGAACAGCACCAGGCGGGCCCGGTGAACGCCCCGCGCGGTCAGGGCGCGGATGTAGTTCTTGTCCATTTCAGCCAGCATGGCGATGCGGATGGTGCGCACGATGATGGTGGTGGGCAGAGTGGCCAGTACCGCCGCCGGCAGGATCAGGTGGTTGACGGCATCCCGCAGCGCGGCCCAGCGCCAGGGGGCGTCGGACATCATGATGTCGAGCAGCACGAAGCCGCTGCGATCCGGCACATCATAGAGCAGGTTAAAGCGGCCTGAGGGCGGCAACCAGTCGAGCTGAATGCCGAAGGTCAGCATCAGCAACAGGCCCAGCCAGAACACCGGCAAAGAGAAACCCAGCAGGGTCAGAGCCCACAGAATTTTGGCCAGCAGACCGCGACGGCTGGCCGCCAGAATGCCAAAGGGAATGCCCACCAGCAGGGCCATCATCATGGCGACGGCGGCCAGTTCCAGTGATGCCGGGAGGTAAGTGCGTACTTGCTCCATCACCGGTTCGCCGGTACTCAGTGAGTAGCCAAGGTCGCCGGCCAGTCGGTGCTGCACATAAGCCAGGTAGCCGGACAGGGTGGACTGATCCAGGCGGTAGCGGTGGATCACCTCGGCCTCTTCGGCCAGGGTGGGTTCCTGAATGCCACTGAGGTTGCTGATCGGGTCACCGGGCATGGCGAGGGTGGCCGCATACAGCAGCCCCAACAACACCAGGGTGGTCAGCACCAGCAGATTAAGGCGGCGTAACAGATAGGTGTACATCTAGGGTTCCTTGACCACGGCGGAAAAATCGATGCCGCCGGTGGTGTGCAACATGGGGCCTTGCCAGGCGCGCTGACGGCCCAGGGTGCGGCTGGCGTGTGCCAGCGGGAACAGGGGCAGCTCCTGACGCAGGATCCGCTCCAGCTCCCGGTAAAGCGCTTGTCGGGTTTGTGGGTCATTGCTCTGGCGCGCTTCGCGCATCAGGGCATCGAACTCCCCATTGCACCAGCGGGCGCGGTTCGATCCGAACACCAGCGCTTCGCAACTGAGCAGTGGGGTGAAAAAGTTATCCGGGTCGTAGGTGTCGGCGCTCCAGCCAATCAGCACCGAATCGTACTCGGCATATTCCAGCCGATTCACAAAGACCGCCCAGTCGTAACTGACAATGGTGCTGTTGACGCCAATTTTGGCCAGGTCCTGCTGGATAAGCTCAGCGGTCTTAATGGGGTTGGGATTGTATATCCGCCCCACCGGCATCGCCCAGATGGTGATCTCAAGTTGTTCAACCCCCACCTGTTGCAGCAGCAGCCGCGCTTTGTCCGGATTGTACTCCGGCAGGGCATTGTCGGCGTCATAGGCCCAGGAGATGGGGGGCAGCAAACCGTGGCTGGCCACAGCGGTATTGTGATACACCGCCGCCAGGATACGGCGCTGGTCCACCGCCAGTGACAGTGCGCGGCGCACCAGGGGATTGTCCAGCGGCGGTTTCTGGGTGTTGAACGCCCAGTAGGCCACGTTCAGGCCGGGCCGGGTATCCACCGCCAGGTCGTCCTGTTGCTGAATCACCGACAATTCACTGATCTGAGGCAGGGCAGCCACGTCGCAGTCGCCCCCAATCAACTTGATCAGCCGACTGGTGCTGTGTGGGGTAATGTCATAGACCAGCCGCTCCAGCGCGACCGGCCCGGCCCAGTACTGGTCATGACGCTGGTAACGAATGTAGTGCTGGCGCTGGTAGCCGGTCAGTTTAAACGGGCCGGTACCGACCGGCTCCAGATCGATGCGTTCCGGCATCTGCTCGGCCAGCAGATAACCGCCGTATTCGGCGGACAGGATCACCGCAAAGTCGGTGGCCAGTTCCGACAGGAAGCTGGCGCTGGCGTAGTTCAGCTCGAACACCACCAGATGGTCATCGAGCTTGCGGACGGTTTTTATCTGCTTGGTCAGCCCGGCACTCTGGAAGTAGGGGTAACGGCCGCCACCCACGCCGTGGAAGGGGTGGTTAACGTCCAGCACACGGGCAAAGCTGAAAACCACATCATCGGCATTCATCTCCCTGCTGGGCTGGAATCGATCGGTGTGATGAAACGGCACTCCCCGGCGCAGGGTGAAGCGCACCTCGAGGCCATCGTCACTGACCTGCCAGGCGGTGGCGAGGTCAGGGACCAGGGTCTCGGTGTTGGGGTCAAACCGCAGCAAGCGGTTGTAGAGTTGCTTGGCACTGGCGTCGATGCTGGTGCCGGAGGTGGTGAGTTGGGGGTTGAAGCTGTCCGGGTCGCCCTCGGAACAATACACCAACCCCGCCGGGGGTTCACTGGCCCCGCCGCAGCCGGTCAGCCACCCCAGGGTGGCACACAATGCCACCAACAGCCGTAATTTTGCCATGATTTCAGTTCACAACGCCGCGATCTGCGTAGTCTAGCAAGGCACCAGATCGGGCTCAAATATCATTACCCAGAAGGTCATACTTTTTCAGTATGCCGCGTAACTGGTGATAGGTCAGGCCCAACAGCTCGGCGGTTTTCTTCTGGTTGTACTGGCTCTGCACCAGTGCCTGCTTAAGAATGCCGATTTCGAAGCTCTGGCAGGTCTGCTTGAAATCCAGCGGCAGGCTGGGCAGGCCATTGTTGTGGCTGGCGGTTTGGGTGGCCTCCGGCTGCGGGCTGACCGGGGTACTGGGCTCCGCCGGACGCTGGTCCCGGGTGCGGACGGACTGGCCGGGACGCCACGGGGAATCAAAGGGATCGAGTACGATGTCGTGCAACGGCAACTGGGCGTTATTGTGTCGGTAGACACTGCGCTCAACGGTGTTCTTCAGTTCACGGATGTTGCCGGGCCAGTGGTAGTCCAACAGGGTACGGCGGGCCTTTTCAGTAAAACCGGAGAACAGCTCCAGTTCGAGCTGACGGGTCATCTGGATGGCGAAGTGCTCCGCCAACAGCAACACATCTTCCGGGCGCTCACGCAGCGGCGGCAGGGTGATCACGTCAAAGGCGAGACGGTCGAGCAGGTCCGCGCGGAACTCGCCACGTTCGGCCAGGGCCGGCAGGTCTTCGTTGGTGGCGCAGACAAGCCGGACGTCGGCCCGGACAGTGCGGCTGCCGCCCACCCGCTCAAACTCCCCGTACTCAATAACGCGCAGCAGTTTCTCCTGCACCAGCCCAGAGGTGTTGGCCAGCTCATCCAGAAACAGGGTACCTTTATCCGCACGCTCAAAGCGGCCCTCATGACGCTTGCTGGCGCCGGTAAACGCCCCGGATTCGTGACCAAAAAGCTCACTCTCCAGCAGGTTTTCATTCAGGGCCGCACAGTTGAGCTTAAGGTAGGGCTGGTCCCAGCGGCTGGAGAGGAAGTGCAGGCGTTCGGCAATCAGCTCTTTACCTGTACCGCGCTCTCCGATGATCAGGACGGGCTTATTGAGAGGCGCCACTTTGGACACGTGGTCGAGCACTTCGTGAAAGCTGACAGACTGACCAATCAGATTGTCGTGTTGGCGTTGTGTTGGCATCGGTCCCTGATGTAGTGATTTTGGCTAATAGTTGGTGATTTCCATAATAGGGCTGGGGTGACCAAAAATAAACCTCTTGTTAAAATCCTTTTAAAATAATAAGTTACAGCAATATTTCAGATTGGCACGGAAACTGATTGTTGTTAGCCCGAGGGCATATCAACAATTGAGGAAACACATTATGGGTATTTTTTCTCGCTTTGCTGACATCGTGAATTCCAACCTCAGTGCTTTGCTGGACAAGGCCGAGGATCCGGAAAAGATGGTGCGTCTTATCATCCAGGAGATGGAAGATACACTGGTAGAAGTGCGTTCCACCTCAGCCAAGGTATTGGCGGAGAAGAAAGAGATGCTCCGTCGCGTCGAGCGCGCCGAGCGTCAGGTGGAAGAGTGGCAGGCTAAAGCCGAACTGGCGCTGGACAAGTCCCGCGAAGACCTGGCCAAAGCGGCACTGGTTGAGAAGCAGAAGGCCGGTGAACTGGTTGACGCGCTGAAGCATGAGCTGATCAACATCGAGGAGCAGATTGAGCGCCTTAAGGAAGAGATTGGTCAGCTGCAGGAGAAACTGAACGACGCCCGCGCCCGTCAGAAGACCATCATCATGCGCAAGCAGACCGCGTCTTCCCGTCTGGATGTGAAGCGTCAACTGGACTCCTCCAAAATCGATCAGGCGATGAACAAATTCGAGCAGTACGAGCGTCGCATTGAAGGTCTGGAAGCCGAAGTGGAATCCTATGACCTGGGCCAGGCCCGTACGCTGGAAGACGAGTTTGCTGCCCTGGAAGCCGAAGATAAGGTGAACCAGGAGCTGGAAGCCATGAAGAAAAAGATGGCGAAGAAGAAAGCCTGAGCGACGATTGAGAATAGGGGGATCCGACCATGGAAGAACTGATTGGACTGTTGGTAGCGCCGCTGATTATCTTCATGTTCCTGGTAGCGCCAATCTGGCTGATCTTGCATTACCGCAGTAAGCGCCAGATCAGCCAGGGCCTGACCGAAGAGGAGTATCAGCAACTGAATGGCCTGCTGCAACGGGCCGATAAAATGGCGGATCGTATCGAGACTCTGGAGCGGATTCTAGATGCGGAATCGCCGGAATGGAGGAGTAAGCATGAGCACGAACGGTAAAAAAGAGCTGTATCGTATTCCGGAGCAGGGCAAGGTTGCTGGCGTCTGCGCCGGTCTGGCCGAGTACTTTAATCTGGAGGTATGGCTGGTTCGCATCGTGGTGCTCTCCGCCATCATCCTGACCGGTGTCTTCAGTTTCGCCCTGTTGCTTTACATCGTGGCTTGGGTACTGTTGGACAAGAAGCCACCCGCGCATGGCCGCCACGCTGAGTTAAAGACCAAGGTGTGGCAGGCGGGAGATTCACCCCGCCAGGCAATCCGGGAGATCAGTACCCGGTTCCGCTCTCTCGAATTGCGGTTGCGGGCCCTGGAGCAGCACGTCACGTCAGACTCCTACAGCCTTAAACGCGAAATTGATAACCTCAAGTAAGCCCTCCACGGGCGTCCCCAGCGGACGCCCGTTGCCGTTATAGCGAGTCACTCAGTGTCCCGAGCCTCCGTTACCGTAAAACCCCGCCTTAAAGCCCTTGGCCAGCAACTGGAAGAGTGGGCCCATCGCGGTCTGGACCAGCACCTTCGGGTCGGCATTACCGGCCTCAGTGGGGCCGGTAAAACCGCGTTCATCACGGCGCTTGTCCATCAGTTGCTCAATGCCGAGCGCGATCACCTGCCGATGTGGGAGGTGCTGGCACAGGGCCGCTGGCTGGGTGCCCAGCGGGCGCGCCAGCCGGATTTGACCCTGGCCCCCTTTGATTACGATGCCGCCATGAGCTGCCTGCTGGCAGAGTCGCCAAGCTGGCCCCCTTCAACCCGTGGCATCAGCGAAATTCGCCTGGCGCTGCGCTATCGCCCCGGTCGGGGCTTGCGCCGCCAGTTTAAGGAGAGTGTCACCCTCTACCTCGACCTGGTGGACTATCCCGGCGAGTGGCTGCTGGACCTGCCGATGCTGGCACAGGATTACGACCAGTGGAGCGAGCAGGCGTGGGCGCGCCTGACTCACCCCACCTGGCGGCAAAGCAGTGAAGCCTGGTGCGAGAAGGTTCGAGGCTTGAGCAGCAGCGATGACGCCGACGTGGCCCGCTGCGCCGAACATTATGGCCAGCTGCTCGGGCAGCTGAGACAACAAGGGGCCACCCTGTTGCAGCCGGGACGTGCACTGCTGCCCGGCGAGTTGGCGGGCACCCCGGTGCTGGCGTTTTTCCCGCTGCCGCCGGAGTGTGATAACGAAGCGCTGCGGGCGCTGATGACCGAACGGTTCGACGCCTACTGTGAACAGGTGGTGAAACCGTTCTACCGCCACCACTTTGCCCGCTTTGATCGCCAGGTGGTGCTGGTGGATTGCCTTACCCCGCTGAACCAGGGGCGGGCCCCGGTTGAGCAGATGGGCATGGCCCTGAAAGGGGTGTTGGACAGTTTCCGCTATGGCCCTGGCTCGCTGCTTCGGCGCTTGTTCAAACCGCAGATCGACAAGTTGCTGTTCGCGGCCACCAAGGCCGACCATGTCAGCGTCGACCAGCATCCCAATCTGCTGAAGTTGACCCAAAGCCTGATGGGAGACGCCCAACGGCAGATCCGCTTTGCCGGCGGTGAGGTGGAAACCATGGTGCTCAGCGCGGTGCGCGCCAGTGAGCAGGGCCAGGTGGACGATGGGCGCGGCCCGATCCCGGTGATTCGGGGGCATCGATTGGATGGTCAGCCGTTGATGCGTTTCCCCGGTGAAGTGCCCGGCGCCCTGCCTCCGGCTGAGTTCTGGCAGGGACAGGGTTTTGATTTTGTGCCCTTGGCGCCGCCCAAGGGCACGCTGCCGCTGCCCCATATGCGGATGGACCATCTGCTGCAGTGGCTGCTTGGAGACAAACTGCGATGAGTGCCATTAAACCCGCCAAAGAGTTTGAAGCTGAGAACACCCCCCTCAGTCCGGAGCTGAAACCGGCTCAGGAGTGGGATGAATCGGCCTGGCAGGCGATGACGCCGCCGCCAGAACCTATGCCGCGCCCTCGGGCACGACGCTGGGGCAGCCTGGCGCTGGGCCTGCTGGCCACCCTGTTGCTGGTGGAGGGGGGAATTACGCTGTGGGACAGCTGGCAGCGCAGCCCGTTGCTGTTTGGCTTGTACGCCACCACCTTTGCGGTGGCTGGTGGCTGGCTGCTTCGGGGATTGTGGCGGGAGTGGCGTCGTCTGGCTCAGCTGAAACAGGCTGAGGCGTTGCGCCATACCGGAGAGCGCCTGGCCGACAGTCAGCAGCAGGGGGAAGCCCCGCAGGTGCTGGCAGAACTGCACCGCCGTTTGCCTGCCAGTTTTGCGCCCCAGTGGCAGCAGTTTGAACAGCAGCGCCAGGCCCATCACAGCGATGCGGAGCAGCTGCGTCTGTACGAGATGACGGTACTGTCGGCTCAGGACGAGCAGGCTCAGGCCTGCATCTACCGCTACTCCGCGCAAGCCAGCCTGTTGCTGGCAGCCAGCCCGATGGCCGCGCTGGATATGGCGCTGATGCTGTGGCGCAATCAGGCGATGCTGGATGAAGTGGCACGGATCTACGGCATTGAGCCCGGTTATTGGGGGCGCGTCCGCCTGGTGCGGATGATCCTGCAGAACCTGCTCTATGCCGGTGGCAGTGAACTGGCGGTGGACCTCGGCACCCAGATGTTGTCAGCGGAGCTCACCGGCAAGTTGTCGGCCCGGGTGGCACAGGGGCTGGGGGCCGGTTTGCTGACGGCGCGGCTGGGCTATGCCGCCACCGCACAATGTCGTCCGTTGCCCTATCAGGCCCGGCAGCGGCCCTCTCTGGTGCACGTGCAGTCGCGACTGCTTAAGGAGCTGACCAAACTCTCCAGCGATGCACTGGCTTCGGTGCGGGAGAAGGCCAGCCGCGGCGACAAGGTTAAGATGTAACCGATAATTTACAGGGTGAGCGAAATGTGATCGCCATCACGCCGCTGGCTTCTCCCGGTCTGCGTATAAGGTAGACCAACAGGATCCGTCCCTTTAACAACAAACAACGACGGACCAAGCATCAAGGGGAGTTAGCAACATGGCTGCGTTTAAGCACCAAGGCACCTGCGTGATCCATGGCGGTCACCACCGGGCCGAACCCGGGAGTCTGGCCACACCACTTTATCAATCCGCCACCTTCGTATTTCCTGATTGCGAGCGTGGCGGCGCCCGTTTTGCCGGCGAGGAGTCCGGCCCCATCTACACCCGTCTGGGCAACCCGACCACTGATGAGTTTGAGCGCCGCATGGCCCTGCTCGAAGGCGCCGAAGATGCGGTGGCATTTGGCAGTGGCATGGGCGCCGTTTCCGGTGCCCTGTTAAGCCAGTTGTCCGCCGGTGACCACCTGGTTGCGGCCATCGGGTTGTATGGCTGTACCCACGCCTTTATCACTGAGCAACTGCCGCGATTTGGCGTTGAAAGTGACTCAGTGGACTTTGCTGATCTCGATGCGTTGGAAGCGGCGATTCGGCCCAACACCAAAGTGTTGTATCTGGAGACCCCGGTGAATCCCCATCTGGCGGTCTATGACCTGGACGCCATTGTGACGCTGGCCCGGCGCAAAGGGTTGGTGACCATTGTCGACAACACCTTTATGACGCCGCTGCTGCAACAACCGCTTCGCCATGGCGTCGATATTGTCCTGCACAGTGCCACCAAGTACCTCAATGGCCACGGTGACGTGATCGCCGGTGTGGTGTGTGGGTCTGCCGAACAGATGGCACCGGTGCGGATGGCCATCCGCAAAGATTTTGGCGCCGTGTTGTCACCCCACGATGCCTGGCTGATTCTGCGCGGGCTGAAGACGCTGGCGCTGAGGATGGAGCGTCACAGCGATAACGCCATGGCAGTGGCGCACTTCCTTGAGGCACAGCCTCAGGTGGCGCGGGTTCACTATCCTGGGTTACCCAGCCATCCCGGCCACCGCCTGCTGGGGCGGCAGATGCGCGCCGCGGGCGGCGTACTGGCCCTGGAACTGCACGGCGGCTTTGACACCGCAGTGCGCTTTGTTAACCAACTCCGGCTGTTCAGCATCGCGGTCAGTTTGGGGGATGCGGAATCGCTGGTGCAGCATCCCGCCTCCATGACCCACAGCCCCTACACTCCCGAAGACCGGGCGGCTGCGGGCATCAGCGACAGCATGGTACGGTTGGCAGTGGGACTGGAGCATATTGAGGATATCCTGGCGGATCTGAAGCAGGCACTGGCAGCCTGTGCAGAGGCCGGTGAAACGGCGCCTTTGGCCGGGGAGGAGCAGCAATGAAAGGGACCCAATACCAGGCTCGCCAACCGGATGAGCAGGGTTTTATCCACTACAGCGATGAGGAGCATCGCATCTGGGCCGAGCTGGTAGAGCGCCAGTTGGCGTGCATTCAGGGCAAGGCCTGCGATGAGTTTATGGCGGGTTTAGCGGCGCTGGACCTCCCGCGCAACCGCATTCCGCAGCTGGCGGAGGTGGATGCGGTACTGGAAGCGGCCACCGGCTGGCGCACCGCCCAGGTGCCGGCGCTGATCTCCTTTGAGCGTTTCTTCGAACTGCTGGCCAGCAAGCAGTTTCCGGTGGCCACCTTTATCCGCACTCGCGAGGAGTTTGATTACCTGCAGGAACCGGACATCTTTCACGAGATTTTCGGCCACTGTCCGCTGCTGACCAACCCCGCGTTTGCCCACTTCACCCACACCTACGGCAAGCTGGGGCTGGCGGCCAGCCCTAAAGAGCGGGTCTACCTGGCCAGGCTGTACTGGTTTACCGTGGAGTTTGGTCTGGTGAACACAGCGAAGGGCAAGCGCATCTATGGCGGCGGCATCCTTTCCAGTCCGGGTGAAACCCTTTATGCGTTGTCCGGCGAGCCTGAGCATCAGCCAATGGCGGTGCTGGACGCCATGCGCACCCCATATCGCATCGACATCATGCAACCCATCTATTATGTGCTGAACAACATTGATGATCTGTTCGCGCTGTCGGAACTGGACCTGATGGCACTGGTTCACGAGGCGATGGCGTTGGGTCTGTTCGAGCCGAAATTTCCCCCAAAATCACAAGCAAGCTAAGGAATAGCCATGACTGAATTGAGCCAACAAACCTGTGAAGCCTGCCAGGCCGGTGCCCCGAAGGTGAGCGATGACGAGCTGGCCAGCCTGATGAAGCAACTGCCGGACTGGTCTGCCCCGGTTCGTGATGGTGTGCTGCAGCTGGAGCGGGTCTACAAGTTCAAAAACTTCAAACAGGCCTGGGCCTTTGCCAACCAGGTGGCAGAGCTGGCGGAAGCGGAGTTTCACCACCCCGGCATCCTGCTGGAGTGGGGCAAAGTCACCGTAACCTGGTGGACCCACGCCATCGGTGGCCTGCATAAAAACGACTTCATTATGGCGGCCAAAACCGACGCCCTGCAAAACGACTGAATCGGCCCTGTCGCCCATAAGCCCGCCACTCTGGCGGGCTTTCTTTTACCTTACAAATGCCGTGGCAGGGCGGCCATTTTACAGTATGATCAGCCCATCCCGACCAAGATAACGGAACTATAACAACAGGAAGGGCAAGTAATGCGATTACAAGTCAGCTGTGAGGATCGTATCGGGCTCGCTCGTGAAATCCTCGAAGTGCTGGAAAAGCAAAATATCAATATCAACGCCATCGATGCGGGCAGCGCCGGGTACGTGTTTTTGCAGATCCCCGCCCCCAGTTTCGAGGAGTTGCAGATCCTGATGCCGATGATCCGCAAGATCCCCGGCGTGACCGACGTTAAGACCGTTCCCTTTATGCCGTCTGAGCGGGAGCACTACGCCATGGAGGCGTTGCTGCGGACCCTGCCTGACCCCATCTTTGCCATCGACCTCAAAGGCCGCATCAGCATGGCCAATGACTCCATCCTGTCGCTGCTGGGCCTGCCCCGTGAGCAGGTGATGGAGGAGCCGGTCAGCAACTGGATCCAGGGCTTCTCATTCCTGCGCTGGCTGGGGCTGGACGAGGTGTTACCCCAGGCAACCCGCGTGTCCGTTCAGGGCAACCAGTACCTGGCGGAAATCCTTCCCATTGACCTGCCCGATGAAGAGGGTACCAGCATTCTGGCCGGTGCCATGGTGCTGCTGAAATCACCGGCCCGGGTCGGTAAACAGTTTAATGCGCTGCGTGACCAGATCAGCGGTTTCGACACCCTGCTGGCGGAGAGCGACAAGATGCGCGCCCTGCTAGCGGAAGCGCGCCGCATGGCGCAACTGGAAGCGCCGTTGCTGGTGACCGGCGAAACCGGCACCGGCAAAGAGCTGCTGGCTCGCGCCTGCCATGAAGCCAGCCTGCGCCAGGACAAGAGTTTTGTGGTGATCAACTGCGCTTCACTGCCTGACAGCGTGGCGGAGAGCGAACTGTTCGGTCTGTGCAAATCTCCCGGCGAGGTGGTGAAGCGCGGCGTGATTGAGCAGGCGGACGGCGGCACCGTATTCCTCGACGAAGTGGCGGACATGAGTCCGCAACTTCAGGTCAAGTTGTTGCGCCTGATCCAGGACGGCTGTTTCCGGCGGGTGGGTGACGACACTGAGATCCGCGTGGATCTGCGGGTGATCTGCGCCAGTCAGCGGGATCTGTCTGAACTGTGCCAGCGTGGCGATTTCCGTGAAGACCTCTACTACCGCATCAACGTGCTCAACCTGCACCTGCCACCGCTGCGTGAACGCAAGGCGGACATCGTGCCGCTGGCGGAGCTGTTTCTGGAGCACTACAGCCAGCAGTTGGCGAGTCCGTTGCGACAGCTCTCAGCCGAGTGCCGCGAGTTTATGAAGAACTACGCCTGGCCTGGCAATGTCCGTCAGCTGAAAAATGCCATTTTCCGGGCGGTATCGATGGCGGACGAGCGGGGCGATCTCACCCCGGAACAGCTGCGTTTGCCCTCCTGGACCGAAGGCTTCGGCTATTTTGACCAGGAGTTTGAAGGCACGCTGGATGAAGCGGTGAAGCAGTTTGAAGCCAGTCTGTTGCGTCGTCTGTATCCGGCTTATCCGTCCACCCGGCAGTTGGCCCGCAAGCTGGGGGTGTCTCACACCGCCATCGCCAACAAGTTGCGTGAGCACGGCATCGGAAAAACTCGAAAGTAATATAACTTCATGAAATAAAAGGGGATGTCATCCATTGTAAAGCATGGGTGACATCCCCTTTGTGCGTTCAGGGAAGTGTGATCCGGCGCACGCTATTTATTCTTTCTGCGGCATTGTTTAAACAGGTCTTCTGATACCCGATAACAACAAATGAACCAGGGAGAAGTGACCATGGCCCATACAGCTCAGCCGGACTGGAATCCGCTCGGCACTGACGGATTCGAGTTTGTCGAATACACCGCACCGGACGAAGCGGGGATTGCCGCGCTCAAGCAACTGTTCAGCCTGCTCGGCTTTGCCGAGATTGCCAAGCATCGTTCTAAGGAAGCCTGGTTGTTCCGTCAGGGCGACATCAACTTCATCATCAATGCTCAGCCGCACTCTCAGGCCGCTGAGTTCGCCCGTCTGCACGGCCCCTCAGTTTGCGGCATGGCCTGGCGGGTTAAGGACGCCGCCGCGGCGCTGAAGAACGCGCTGGAGAATGGCGCCACCGAATTTGAAGGCAACATCGGCCCGATGGAGCTCTACATCCCGGCAGTGCACGGCATCGGTGACTCCACCCTGTATTTTGTGGACCGCTACGGCGACCGCAGCATCTACGATGTGGACTTCAATTTCTACGACGATGCCGACGCCCGTCTGAAAGCCGCCGACAAGGGCCTGTACGAGATTGACCACCTCACCCACAACGTGTTCCAGGGCAATATGGACAAGTGGGCCGGTTTCTACGAGCGCATCGGCAACTTCCGCGAGATCCGCTACTTCGACATTGAAGGTAAACTGACCGGTCTGGTCAGTCGCGCCATGACCGGCCCTTGCGGCAAAATCCGCATCCCCATCAACGAATCCTCTGATGACAAGAGTCAGATCGAGGAGTACCTGCGTGAGTACAACGGCGAAGGTATCCAGCACATCGCCCTGACCACCGATGACATCTACGGTTCTGTGCGTGCCCTACGTGAGGGTGGCATGGACTTTATGCCGACTCCGGGCACCTACTACGATAAGGTCGACAGCCGCGTACCGGGCCACGGGGAAGACCTGGCCGCCATGCGCGAGCTGGAGATCCTGGTGGATGGCGCGCCGATGAAAGATGGCATTCTGCTGCAGATCTTCACTCAGACCGTGATTGGTCCGGTGTTCTTTGAAATCATCCAGCGCAAAGGCAACGAAGGCTTCGGTGAGGGCAACTTTAAAGCCCTGTTCGAATCCATCGAAGAAGATCAAATTCGCCGCGGCGTGATTTGATCGCCCACAGGCTTGGGTAGTTAGAGAAATAAGCTGGCGGCGGCCCCCTGGGCCGCCGTCCCTTTTGCTGTCACGCTCTGAGGCAGAGCAGGGCGCTTTGGCGGGTCAGCTCAGGCCATTCACCGCTTCGGAAAAATGGTGCTAGCTTAGTGACAAGGCGGTCAATTTACCGCAGATAACAGGGAACGTGCATGCTCACACTTTATGGCTACTGGCGCTCCAGCGCTGCTTACCGGGTTCGCATCGCCTGCCACCACAAGGGGCTGGCCTTTGATAACCGTTCTGTTCACCTGGTTCGCGACGGTGGGGAGCAGCATCTGCCGGCCTACGGGGTGCTTAACCCGAATCATCTGGTGCCGACTCTGGTGGACGGCGACCTGATCCTCAACCAGTCATTGGCCATCATCGAGTACCTGGATGAGGCCTACCCCATGCCGGCGTTGTTGCCGGAGGGGCCGGTAGCCCGGGCCAAAGCACGGGCGCTGGCTCAGAACATCGCTTCGGACTGCCACCCGCTCAACAACCTTCGGGTGCTGAAGTATCTGGGCAGCGAACTGAAGGCCAGCGAAGCGCAGAAGACGGCCTGGTATCACCACTGGATCAAAACCGCGTTTGAGGGGCTGGAACTGCAGTTGGAGCAAACCTCCGGTGAGTTCTGTGTTGGCGATGAGGTCAGCATTGCCGATGTCTGCCTGGTGCCCCAGGTGTATAACGCAGAGCGGTTCAAAGTGGCGTTGGACGATTACCCTTTGATCCGCGCCATCACCGCCCGCTGTCGCGCACTGGAATCCTTCAGTCTGGCGGCCCCCGAGCAGCAGCCGGACGCGCTGTAAGCCACTTTTTGACCGAAACGGAGCCAAGCTTACTGGCTCCGTTCATTTTTTCCGCATCCAGACCCTTCCCTGCCTATACTTGCTTACTCGTCCCAGTCAGCACTGACATCGAAAACAAGTGACGCTATATCAATGAGATAGAGCCTGAATCGTGGCAAAGGAGAACGCGATCCCTTCGGTTTCATGTCGTTCTTTTGCAACCGCAAGCGATTATGTTGCTTGGTTTTTCAGGGTGGAAACCAGTAGCATCGCGAACCTTGTTTTTTCGATTGGTCAGACATTTGAACCAATCAATGTCCCAATAAGGTGTGTTTTATGGTGCTTTCCCTGAAAGAAACGGTCTTGGCGGCCATCCTGGTGCTGCTGATCGGACGGGGACTGACCCACCTCTTTGGCGTGCTTCGACGCTACAACATTCCGCAACCGGTGAGTGGTGGCTTGTTCGCTTCCCTGATGGCGTTGCTGGCCTATGAGCTCTGGGGCCTGGAGCTGCAGTTTGATATGTCACTGCGCGATGCCCTGTTGCTGGCGTTCTTTACCACCATTGGCCTGTCGGCGCGACTGGATGCGCTGACCCGAGGTGGTCGTCCTTTGATGGTGCTGATGCTGTTTTGCGTCGGCGGCGTGATTCTGCAGAATCTGGTGGGGCTGAGCATGGCCCACGTCACCGGGCTGGAACCGGCGGAAGGGTTGTTGCTGGGGTCAGTATCCCTGTTTGGCGGGCACGGCACCTCCGTGGCCTGGGCATCGGTGTTCGAGCAACGCTTCGGCATCGACAACGCATTGGAGATTGGCATCGGCAGCGCGACTCTTGGGCTGATCATGGGCGGCATCGTGGGCGGGCCTATGGCCCAACGCCTGATTGAACGCCATGGCCTGAAGTCCGCTGAGCCGGTATTGGACACGCACCCGACGAGCGAAAAGCCCCGTCGGCGGGTCAGCAGTCAGGAGATGTTTGTGGTGCTGATGTACGTCAGCGCGGGCATGATTCTGGGCGGTCTGTTGTCGGACTGGGCTGAAACGCAAGGGGTGAACATCCCCGAGTTTCTGGCCTGCATGCTGGTGGGCATGTTGATGACCAACACGCTGCCGCGACTGCTGCCCCGGCTGGAGTCGCCGTCAGAAGGGCAGGCGCTGCCGCTGCTGTCAGAAGTCAGCCTCGGCCTGTTTCTGTCGATGTCGCTGATGGGGATGCAGCTGTGGACCCTGATCGATCTGGCGCTGCCGATGATACTGGCGGTGGCGGCGCAGGTGATGGCGATGACGCTGATGGTCCGCTTTGCCCTGTTCCCTATGCTGGGGCGCAGCTACGACAGTGCGGTGTTGTGTGCCGGGTATATGGGGATGGGTCTGGGCGCGCTGCCCAATGCGATGGCCAACATGAACGCCCTGGTGGGGCGCTACGGTGCCGCGCCCCTGGCGTTTATGATTTTGCCGCTGGCCAACGCCTTCTTTGTTGACCTGGCTAATGCGCTGGTACTGCAGCTGACCGTCAACAGCCTGCAGCCATAATCCTCAGCGGCCGTTCTGCTCCAGCAGGAAGTCGAGGAAGGTGCGGTCAGCCTGAGTCAGGGCCCGGCCGCTCTTCCAGCCAACGTGCAGGTCCATGTACAGCGGGTCCTTAAACGGAATGGCACGGATATCCGGGTCCTGGTCCACCACCATCTTCAGCACGGTAGTGATGGCGAAGCCCTGTCGGACGATGCTGCGGATAAGCTCAATCAGGTTGGTCTCAAACGCAATGTCCGGGGTCACATCGAGATTCTTGGCCAGGTTGTTGATCAACTCACGGTGGTAGTAGCCGTGTTTGAACATCACCAGCTCGTGCTGGAAGAAGGTTTCGATGTCGATCTTCTCTTCGCTGGCCAGCGGGTGGTCCAGTCCCACCGCCACAATCATCTCCTGGCGGGTCAGGGGCACCGTCTCCAGGCCCTGATCCGCGGTCGGCTCGATGATGATGCCGATGTCCACCTCGTCCCGCTCCAGCATGCCCTGGATCTCCCGGGTGCCGGCCTCACACAGAGACAGCTTCAGCTCCGGGTAACGATGGTGGAAAGCCATCAGCAGGGCAGGGAAGTAATAGGAGCCAATCATCCCCGGCAGGGCGATGCGCACTTCACCCCGGTCCAGATCGCGCAGGCGGTTCATTGCTGCGGTGGCGTGCTCCACCCGATCCAGAATCGCTTTGGCGTGGGGCAGTAACTCTTTCCCCTCGGCGGTCAACTGCACCCGTTTGTCCTGGCGGTGCAGCAGCACCAGGCCCAGGTCGGTCTCCAGCTTCTTAATGGCGGTACTGACGGCGGGCTGAGCCACTCCCAGTACGCGAGCAGCACGGGTAAAACTGGCGTGTTCTGCCACCATAACAAAGTTGCGAAGCTGACGAAGATCCATAATCGGGCGAGGTTTCCGGAGTTTTTGTGGGCGTATTTTTAATATGCCAGCATTAAAAACAAATACAAAGACTTATAAACCGCCGGCGGCGGGTTTCTCTGCCGGTGCCTGACTGACCGGTCTGGGCCAGGTGGTTCGGCGGAAGTGGAGGTGGCCAAATTGGGCCATGGCAACCGCCCCAAACAGCCCGGATAGGGTCAGTACCAAACGGGTATCCAGCAGTGCCAACGCCGAGCCCAGCAGCGCCATAATCACGTTGCCAAGGAAGAAGGTGGTGGCCATCAACCCCATCAATGCCCCCTGTCCATAATCGCCCCCCCGTTCCGCCAGAAAGCTGGGCAACATGGCGTTATAGAGAGCAATGCCCGCGCCCATCAGGATGAAAGAGAGAACGTAATGGCCTGCGCTCAGCGGGAGCAACAGCAGCGGCAGACTGAACAGTGCCATCCCGACCATGCCCGCCCTTGCCAGCCCCAGCCGCTGTTTGGCCCTCACATTGACGAGCGTCGCCACCGCGATCATGGTGCTGGTCAGCAGTACGGTCGCTCCGGCAATGTCGAGACTGTCAAACTGCCGCACCTCCAGCAGCCACACTGGGTAGAACTCGTAGAAGCCGTTGACCGACAACATCAGCAGCAGATAAAGGGTAAAGAAGGCGCGGATCCTAGGGTCGCGCAGCAGCGCCAGGCTGTGGCGCTCTGCACGTTGGCCGCACGACGCCGGACGGTCTTTGGGCAGCGCAACGGCAATCACTCCCACCGCGATGGCACAGGCGATGCCCGCGACGGTAAAGGCGACCGGCGCCCCCAGTGGCAGCAACACGCCGCCCAGTAAGGGGCCGATCAGGTAGCCGCCATAGGTGGTGGCACTCAGCCAGCTGAACGCTTTGGTGCGATCAATCTTAGGATGGAGGTCCGACGCGATGGCACGGGCCACGCTCAGATTCCCTTCAAACAGTCCGGTCACCAGTCGACTGAGGGCAAACAGCAGGAAGTTGCCCTGCGCGATGGCCTGAGCCGATAGAAAGTACCCCAGTGCCGAACCCACCATGGTCCACAACAGGATGGTGCGGCGACCGAAGCGATCGGACCAGGCGCCAATCAGGTTACTGCCGATCAGGATGCCCAATGGGTAGATAGCGAGTATCGCGCCGAGCAGGAGCTTCGGCGGCAGATTGGCAAATTGACTGACAGGGTGTGCCAGGTCCAGAAACAGTGGGGCCAGGATGGGGTAGGGAAGGGCAACACCGCTGACGCTGATCAGGGTGACCAGCGCGGTGGCGGCCAGAATGCGGTAAGGGGACATGGCAAAACCATTAAATAAAGCAATTGGTTTATTTATATCCCAGTGCCGCAGTCAGGTAAAGGTCATTTATTGCCCAGCCGGTGAAGAACGTCATCACTGGGGATCAGGTCCAGGTGTCCCTGTTCGTCGAAGTACCAGCCCTGGATGTAGCCTAAGCGCTGCATCTTCTTGAATTCAGCCACGACCGTTTCTGCTTCCTGCCAGGCCCTGGCCTGATCGTAGCCGTGAACCTGCTTGAGATAAGCCGCAATGCTTTCGATGGGGGCGGATTGAGAAATATTGTCAGACATGGCTCATTCCTCATGCTCACTTTTGCCAAGGGTAGAACACCGTGGGCAGGGTGGTGCGCTGATGAGCGCGATTGTGGCAAGAAAGCGCGATCCAGGTGATTGGTGAGTGGCCGCTTGACTGCTAAACTAGCGGGCTTACTGGCCGACCGGCCGTCGATGTTTGTTGAGAATCGAGAAGGACATGACCGTTAAAACCCGATTTGCGCCCAGTCCCACTGGCTTTCTTCATGTGGGCGGTGCCCGCACCGCGCTGTACTCCTGGCTCTACGCCCGCAACCAGGGTGGTCAGTTTGTTTTGCGCATCGAAGATACCGATCTGGAGCGTTCCACTCAGGAAGCCATTGATGCCATCCTCGAGGGCATGGAATGGCTGGGGCTCAATTGGGAAGAGGGCCCGTACTACCAGACCAAGCGTTTTGACCGCTACAACCAGCTGATCGACCAGTTGCTGGAAGAGGGCAAAGCGTACAAGTGCTACTGCTCCAAAGAGCGCGTAGACGCGCTGCGTGAGCAGCAGATGGCCAATGGTGAAAAAGCCCGTTACGACGGCCACTGCCGTGACGGTAACCACGACCACGCCGAAGACGCGCCTTATGTTGTGCGCTTCAAAAACCCCACCGAGGGTAAAGTGGTGTTTGATGACCACGTACGTGGCCGCATCGAGATCGACAATAAAGAACTCGATGATCTGATCATCCGTCGTACCGATGGTGCGCCGACTTACAACTTCTGCGTAGTGGTTGATGATTGGGATATGGGCATCACTCAGGTGGTGCGTGGTGAAGACCACATCAACAACACCCCGCGTCAGATCAACATCTACCACGCTCTGGGCGCGCCGGTTCCGGAGTTTGCCCACGTGTCCATGATCCTGGGTGACGACGGTGCCAAGCTGTCCAAACGCCACGGTGCGGTAAGCGTGATGCAGTACCGTGATGACGGTTACCTGCAGGAAGCTCTGCTGAACTACCTGGTGCGTCTGGGTTGGTCTCACGGCGATCAGGAGATCTTCTCCCTGGATGAGATGGTGCAGCTGTTCAGCCTCAAAGCGATCAACAAGTCCGCTTCTGCCTTTAACACCGACAAACTGTTGTGGCTGAACCAGCACTACATGAAGTCCCTGCCGGCAGAGCGTGTGGCAGAAGAGCTGAAGTGGCACTTCGAAGATCAGGGCATTGATATGACCAATGGTCCTGCCCTGACTGACCTGATCCCGGTCATGGCTGAGCGTTGTCAGACCCTGAAAGAGCTCGCTGCCAGCAGCCGCTACTTCTATGAAGACTTCGCCGAGTTTGATGCGGGCGCCGCCAAGAAGCATCTGCGCCCTGTTGCACAGGAAGCGCTGGCCCTGGCTCAAGCCAAGCTGGCGGCTCTGACTGAGTGGAATGCTGAGGCGATTCACCGCTGCATCCAGGAAACCGCTGACGAGCTGGAACTGGGCATGGGTAAAGTGGGTATGCCGCTGCGTGTTGCCGTCACTGGTGCAGGCCAATCTCCGAGCCTGGATCAGACGATTTTGCTGATTGGACAAGCACGTTCCGTCGATAGAATCGGCAAGGCGGTGGAATTTGTAGCAAGCAGAGCGAATTCCTGAAAAACGTGTTGACTCTCTTAGGGGGGCTACCTAAAATGCGCCTCGCACTGAAGGGGACGCCCCCTGAAGCGCCAAGAGAGTTGGGGCTATAGCTCAGCTGGGAGAGCGCTTGCATGGCATGCAAGAGGTCCGCGGTTCGATCCCGCGTAGCTCCACCAACTTTCTAAGGGGCCGCCAACGCGGCCCTTGTTGTCCGGGTCCCCTTCGTCTAGAGGCCTAGGACACCGCCCTTTCACGGCGGTAACAGGGGTTCGAATCCCCTAGGGGACGCCACTATTTGCCTTCGGGCAAGCACCATGGTCAATGACGGTGGTGTCGCATCGACAAGATGCTGCTCATATCACCAGAGCTTAAACGGTGAGTCCGGGGTCCCCTTCGTCTAGAGGCCTAGGACACCGCCCTTTCACGGCGGTAACAGGGGTTCGAATCCCCTAGGGGACGCCACTTATTCGGTATGTTGATACGCCTTTATATCAGCACACCAACCTGGATTTGGGCGATTAGCTCAGTTGGGAGAGCACCTGCCTTACAAGCAGGGGGTCACTGGTTCAAGCCCGGTATCGCCCACCAAATCCTGGGGCTATAGCTCAGCTGGGAGAGCGCTTGCATGGCATGCAAGAGGTCCGCGGTTCGATCCCGCGTAGCTCCACCAATTTTGGTTGTTTCGGCAACCGATTGGACCTAACAAAAGGCGGTTCGAGCGAGTGTCGCACCACCCGTTAGCTCCACCAATTCTCTTATCACCAGAGACTAAACGGTGAGTCCGGGGTCCCCTTCGTCTAGAGGCCTAGGACACCGCCCTTTCACGGCGGTAACAGGGGTTCGAATCCCCTAGGGGACGCCACTTTATTCTCAGATGGTTTGCTTAGGCGAGCTGTCGACACGAATAAGGGCGATTAGCTCAGTTGGGAGAGCACCTGCCTTACAAGCAGGGGGTCACTGGTTCAAGCCCGGTATCGCCCACCACTTTTCTCTTATCACCAGAGACTAAACGGTGAGTCCGGGGTCCCCTTCGTCTAGAGGCCTAGGACACCGCCCTTTCACGGCGGTAACAGGGGTTCGAATCCCCTAGGGGACGCCACTTATTCGGTATGTTGATACGCCTTTATATCAGCACACCAACCTGGATTTGGGCGATTAGCTCAGTTGGGAGAGCACCTGCCTTACAAGCAGGGGGTCACTGGTTCAAGCCCGGTATCGCCCACCAAATCCTGGGGCTATAGCTCAGCTGGGAGAGCGCTTGCATGGCATGCAAGAGGTCCGCGGTTCGATCCCGCGTAGCTCCACCAATTTTGGTTGTTTCGGCAATCACTCTTATCACCAGAGACTAAACGGTGAGTCCGGGGTCCCCTTCGTCTAGAGGCCTAGGACACCGCCCTTTCACGGCGGTAACAGGGGTTCGAATCCCCTAGGGGACGCCACTTTATTCTCAGATGGTTTGCTTAGGCGAGCTGTCGACACGAATAAGGGCGATTAGCTCAGTTGGGAGAGCACCTGCCTTACAAGCAGGGGGTCACTGGTTCAAGCCCGGTATCGCCCACCACTTTTCTCTTATCACCAGAGACTAAACGGTGAGTCCGGGGTCCCCTTCGTCTAGAGGCCTAGGACACCGCCCTTTCACGGCGGTAACAGGGGTTCGAATCCCCTAGGGGACGCCACTATTTATGGTTTGTTGATACGCCTTTATATCAGCACACCAACCTGGATTTGGGCGATTAGCTCAGTTGGGAGAGCACCTGCCTTACAAGCAGGGGGTCACTGGTTCAAGCCCGGTATCGCCCACCAAATCCTGGGGCTATAGCTCAGCTGGGAGAGCGCTTGCATGGCATGCAAGAGGTCCGCGGTTCGATCCCGCGTAGCTCCACCAATTTTGGTTGTTTCGGCAATCACTCTTATCACCGGAGACTAAACGGTGAGTCCGGGGTCCCCTTCGTCTAGAGGCCTAGGACACCGCCCTTTCACGGCGGTAACAGGGGTTCGAATCCCCTAGGGGACGCCACGCATTCTTGCCTTAGGGCAGACGCTTCGGTCGAGTTGCAGTGTTTGTACACCGCGGAATTAGCACGACGGTAGCGGGGCGCATCCGAACAGGACGCCACTTATTCGGTATGTTGATACGCCTTTATATCAGCACGCCAACCTGGATTTGGGCGATTAGCTCAGTTGGGAGAGCACCTGCCTTACAAGCAGGGGGTCACTGGTTCAAGCCCGGTATCGCCCACCAAATCCTGGGGCTATAGCTCAGCTGGGAGAGCGCTTGCATGGCATGCAAGAGGTCCGCGGTTCGATCCCGCGTAGCTCCACCAATTTTGGTTGTTTCGGCAACCGATTGGACCTAACAAAAGGCGGTTCGAGCAAGTGTCGCACCACCCGTTAGCTCCACCAATTTTGGTTGTTTCGGCAATCACTCTTATCACCGGAGACTAAACGGTGAGTCCGGGGTCCCCTTCGTCTAGAGGCCTAGGACACCGCCCTTTCACGGCGGTAACAGGGGTTCGAATCCCCTAGGGGACGCCACTTATTCGGTATGTTGATACGCCTTTATATCAGCACGCCAACCTGGATTTGGGCGATTAGCTCAGTTGGGAGAGCACCTGCCTTACAAGCAGGGGGTCACTGGTTCAAGCCCGGTATCGCCCACCAAATCCTGGGGCTATAGCTCAGCTGGGAGAGCGCTTGCATGGCATGCAAGAGGTCCGCGGTTCGATCCCGCGTAGCTCCACCAATTTTGGTTGTTTCGGCAACCGATTGGACCTAACAAAAGGCGGTTCGAGCGAGTGTCGCACCACCCGTTAGCTCCACCAATTTTGGTTGTTTCGGCAATCACTCTTATCACCAGAGACTAAACGGTGAGTCCGGGGTCCCCTTCGTCTAGAGGCCTAGGACACCGCCCTTTCACGGCGGTAACAGGGGTTCGAATCCCCTAGGGGACGCCAATTATTCTGAAAAAAGCCATCCGTAAGGGTGGCTTTTTTTATGGCGCATCCCAACCGATGCGGTTAAGGAGCCATCCGTAAGGGTGGCTTTTTTTATGGCGCATCCCAACCGATGCGGTTAAGGAGCCATCCGTCAGGGTGGCTTTTTTTGTGGCGCACTTCAGCCGTTACGCTTCAGGGAGCCTTGCCAAAGGGGCACCTTGGGCAGCGTGTACAACGGCTGAGATTCACCAGGTGATGCGGTGGTAACGCCTCAGAGACGAAAAGAGAAGCCACCCGGTCGGGTGGCTTCTCTTTTTACAATTGATGTCGGCTCGATGACGGGTACCAACCGACAGGGGTATCGATTTACTCGGCAATCGCCTGTTCAAACCAGGGCAGCAGGAAGGCGGCGATCCGACCTTGTGCTTCCCGGTTGGGGTGGATGCCATCGGCCTGCATCAGGTTGGGGTCGGTGGCGATCTCAGTCATAAAGAAGGGCACCAGTTCCACCTCGTGTTCCTTCGCCAGTCCATGATAGATCTGCTGGAAACGCTCCGCGTATCGGCGGCCGTAGTTGGGTGGCACCATAACTTCGGAAAGCAACACCTGGGCGCCTGACGCTTTGCTGAGGGTAATCAGCTGCTCGATATTGTTCTCGGTGATGGTGGGCTGAAAGCCACGCAAGCCGTCATTCCCCCCCAACTCCACAAACACCCAATCCGGCTGATGCTGTTGTAGCAGACCCGGCAGTCGTCTCAACCCGCCACCACTGGTTTCACCACTGACGGAGGCGTTGATGATCTGGGCATCGGGCAGATTTTGTTGCAATTTTTTTACCCAACCTTCCGCTTCACTCATTCCGTAGCTTGCACTGAGGCTGTCTCCCAGTATTAGAATGGAAGGCTGATCGGCCCACGCTCCGGGCTGGTATAAACACAACATCAAAATCAGCAAGGATCGCCGCACCATGTCCACTCCTTTATCCACTGTCTCACCTGACCAGGCCATTGTTGTTCGTCAATTGCGTCGGGACGTTGATACGCTCGACGGCTCGTTATCGATCCTTAAAGGGGTCGATCTCGAAGTCAAGCACGGTGAGTCTCTGGCGGTCATTGGCCCCTCTGGTGCGGGCAAATCGACACTGCTGGCGTTACTGGCCGGGTTAGACCGCGCCACGGACGGAGAGATCTGGCTGGCCGGCTCCCCCCTGCACCAGCTTGATGAGGAGCAACGTGCGGCACTGCGGGGACAGAAGGTCGGGTTTATCTTCCAGTCCTTTATGCTGGTGGACAGTCTGACCGCCCTTGAAAATGTGATGTTGCCGCTGGAGCTGGCTGGCCATGACGGAGCCCGGGCGACCGCTGAGGCGCTGTTGCAGCGCGTGGGGCTGACCGAACGTCTGGAACACTTCCCCAATCAACTGTCAGGCGGTGAGCAGCAGCGTGTGGCGATTGCCCGGGCGTTCGCCACGCGACCGGCCATCCTGTTCGCGGATGAGCCTACGGGGAACCTCGACCACACCAACAGCGATACCGTTGAAAACCTGTTGTTCGAGTTGAACCGAGAACAGGGCACCACGCTGGTGTTGGTGACCCATGACCTCAACCTCGCTAAGCGTTGTCAGCGCCAGGTCACCATGAACGCTGGCCAGCTGGAGGCGGTATGACGAGTCTTCCCTTGGCCTGGCGCCTGTTTCGCCGCGAGTTGGCGCGCGGCCAGCTCCGCTTGATTGCGGCAGCGCTGATTCTGGCGGTGACCGCCGTCAGCGGTCTGGGACTGGTGTCCGACCGGCTCAAACGCGCCATCGACCACCAGGCTGCCACGTTCCTGGCGGCTGACCGCATTTTGAACTCCCCGCAGGAGGTCGACCCGGCCTGGCTTGAGCAGGCCCGCAACCTGGGGGTGGCCGTGGCGACCACGCTGGAGTTCCAGTCGATGCTGTTTGCCGGAGACGAGTTGCAGCTGGTCACCATCAAAGCGGTGTCAGACGGATACCCGCTGCGGGGTGACATCGAGATGATGACACCGAGGACCGGTGCTCTGCCCAGTGCGGGCAGCCTCTGGCTTGACCGGCGATTGGCCAGTTGGCTCCAGAGTGCCGAAGAGGGCGAGGTGGGAGAGGGGATTTTCCGCCTTGAAGGGGTGATTAACCGATTGCCCGATGCGGGCTTCAATGTTTTCGCCTCGGCACCGGTGGTGCTGATGCGACTGGATGATGTGGCACAGACCGGTGTGATTCAGCCCGGTAGCCGCCTGCAGTGGCGATATCAGTTCGCTGGCCGGGAATCCGCCATCGCCGAGCTGGAGCGGTTTCTTGAGCCCCGTCTGACCACATCACAACGGTTGGTGGATGTGCGTTCTCAGGAGTCGCCTCTGGCGCGCGCCATCGGTCGCGCAGAGCAGTTTCTGCTGCTGTCTGCATTGCTGGGCATTGCCCTGGCCTGTGCCGCCATTGGGGTCGCCGCCCGCCGATACTGCCAACGCCACTATGACGTGGTAGCAATGTTTAAAACCCTGGGCGCCAGCCATGGCCAGGTTCGTACCATCTTTGTGTCTCACCTCGCCCTGGTGACCCTGCTCAGTATTGTGGCGGGTTTGGGCTTGGGTTGGTTGGCGGCGCAGGGGATGATTCAGCTGCTGCCAGCGGAATTTGGCAGTACGGCGATGGACGCTTTCCCGTGGCGACCGTTGGCACTCGGTGCGGGGACCGGTGTGATAGCGGGCTTTGGCTTTACCCTCTATCCCCTGTTGCGCCTGCTGTCGGTGCCGCCGATGCGGGTGCTGCGTCAGGACATCGGGCCGGCTCGCTGGGGGGCGGGGCTCAATGGCTTGCTGGCCCTGACGGCCCTGTCTTTGCTGGCGTGGCTTTACAGCGGCAGTTGGAAGATGACTCTGGTGCTGATCATCGGTGCACTGGTCCTGGGTGGATTGCTCGCGTTGGTGGGGCTGTTGCTGCTGCGCAGTGGCCGCCAACTGGGGATGGCCACGGCCAGCCCGCTGAAGCTGGCGTTGGCCGGATTGCGGCGTCGGGCTTCTGACAACGCGTTGCAGCTGGTGGGGTTCTCTGTCGCACTGATGCTGCTGTTAACCATTCTCGCCTTGCGCCAGGACCTGCTCAGTGATTGGCAGGCGCAGCTGCCACAGAACACTCCGGACCACTTCCTGGTGAACATCGCCCCAGAGGATACCGCGGCGCTGGAAACCTTTCTGGCGGAGCGCCAGGTACGGGCAACCGATCTGTACCCGGTGATCCGCGGTCGACTCTCCGCCATCAACGGAGAAACCGTCCAGCGGCGGGTCACTAAGGAGGATGAGGAGGAGCCGCAGGGGCCGCGTGGCATCGGTCGGGAACTGAATCTGACCTATCGCACTGAGCTGCCGCCCAACAACCCTGTGGTGGCCGGGCAGTGGTATGGTGCCGACAGCCGTGATGAGGTGTCGGTGGAAGCGCGGGTGGCTGAGCGTCTCGGCATTGGTCTGGGGGACAGCCTGAGCTTCACCATCGATGGGCGTGAGTTCAGTGTCACGGTCACCAGCCTGCGCCAGGTGAACTGGGAAACCATGCAGCCGAACTTCTTTATGATTTTCCCGCCCGCGGTGCTGGAGCCCTTTGTCGCCACCTACATCGCCAGTTTCTACCACCCGGAGGGTCAACCGGAACTGGTGGGTGAGTTGATTCGACAGTTCCCGACGGTATCGGTGATCGATGTCGGTGCCTTGATTGAACAGCTTCGCGGGGTGATCGATCAGGTCTCGCTGGCCCTCAGTCTGGTGTTACTGGTGGTGGTGGTGGCCTCGGCGCTGGTGTTGCTGGCCCAGACCGAAGCGGGTATGGCTTCCCGCCGCCAGGAACTGGCGATTATGCGCACCCTCGGTGCGCCGGGGCGGCTGTTGCGCAGTGCGGTTAATTGGGAGTTTATGATTCTTGGCGCCCTGGCCGGACTGATGGCGGTAATGGTGGCCGAACTGACCCTCTACCTGCTGAAAACCCAGGTGTTCAACCTGGTGGTACAGGCCCACTGGTTATGGTGGGCCCTGACGCCGGTGCTTGGGGCGATTCTGATTGGCCTGATGGGCCGGTTTGCCTGTCGCCGGCTGTTGGCGCAGAACTGCGCCGCGTTGCTCAGGCGCGACTGAACATGGCGGCGAGGGCGCCCTCCAGCTTGGGGTACTCAAACTGGAATCCGGCGGCCTCGGCGGCATTGGGCAGCACCGCCTGACCGGTCAGCAGCAGGTTGCTCATCTCACCCAGTGCCAGGCGCAATACCGGAGCGGGTGCAGGCAGAAATGCCGGCCTGCCCAGCGCCTGCCCCAGCGCCTGGCTGAACGCTTTGTTGTTGACGGGGTGAGGGGCGGTGCCGTTAAACACCCCGCGGCAATGGTCGTGCTCCAATAGGTAGCACAGCATCGATACCAGGTCCTGAAGGTGGATCCAGGACATCATCTGCTGGCCATCCCCCAGGGGCCCGCCAAGACCAAGCCGGAACGCTGGCAACATCTTCTTCAGGGCACCGCCGTCCGGATGCATCACCAGGCCGATACGCACCACGCATTGGCGGGTTTGGTCTGCAACGCGTCGGGCGATGGCCTCCCAGCGCTCACACACCTGTTCGGCAAACCCCATCGCGGCGATGGGGGTCTGCTCGTCTACCGGGGTGGCATCGCGGGGCCCATAAATGCCAATGGCGGAGGCGTTGATCCAGACCGAAGGCGGGTTGGAACCGGCCTGGTGCAGGCGCACCAGAGACTCGGTCAACTGCCAGCGGCTGTCGCAGATCTCGCGCTTGCGCTGGGTGGTCCAACGGCCATCCGCAATGGGTTCGCCGGCCAGGTTGATGACGCCATCGAAAGCATCGAGGTTGGTCAACGTCGCCAGTGAGCGCAGCGGCACGATGCCGCCCCCGAGAATGGCCAGAGCGCGCTCCGGGTTTCGGGTCAGCACCGTGATGTCGTGACTGGGCGCCAGTCGGGCAATCAGGGCCCGACCGATAAAGCCGGTGCCGCCGGTGATCAACAGCTTCACGGTGACCTCACTTAGCTGCGTTCGTAGCTCAATTGCAAAGACACGGAGTCGGCAAAGCGTAGAGCATGCGGTTTGTCGATCTCCACCCGGGCGTAATCCACCCAATGGTGCTCGCTGGCGATGGCCAGCACATCACTGGTGAGCTTTTCCAGCAGAGAAAAGCGGTTCATCTCCACCAGTTTAATGATCTTCTTGGTGATGGTGCGGTAGTTCAGTGCGTCGTCCATATCGTCGCTGTTTCGGGCCCGGTCGGCGCAGTAATGGATCTCAGCATTGATGATCACATCCTGCTTGTTTTGCACCTCATCGTCGTTGATGCCGATGTAGGTGCGCAGGCGCAAGTTTTTAATTCGAATAACCGCTTGGTTTTGCTTCATAATGACTCCATTCCTCCGTGGAAGAGCATTTTTGGATAATAGGACCACAGTAATGTCACCCGCTTCATTGAATCAAGGCTCCGTCGCTTTGCGCACCGCCGTCTTTCTGGCCGCCACCATGGTGGTGCTGGCCGGAATTAAATCGGCCAGTGCCATTGTCGTGCCGTTCCTGCTGGCGCTGTTTATCGCCATCATCTGCAGTCCGCTGGTGCGCGGTCTGATGCGACTCAAACTGCCACGCTCGGTGGCCATCTTTGCGGTGATGGCCTTTGTGATTCTGGCGGGCACCTGGATTGCCACTCTGGTGGGCAGCTCCATCAACGACTTCACCCGCCAACTGCCTGAGTATAGAGCGCAGTTGACTGAGGCTTTCGGTGTTGTGCTGGAAAAAGCCAATCAGTTCAACATCTCTACGGATCAACTCAAGGAACAGTTTGATCCCGGTCGTCTGATGAGTGTGGCCACCAACATCGTCTCCAGCCTTGGCGGTCTGATGACCAACATGCTGCTGATTGTGCTGACGGTGGTGTTTATGCTGTTCGAAAGCGCCGGCCTCAATCGCAAACTGCACTACGCTCTGGACGACCCGCAGATGCGCCTGAAGCAGATTGACCGTTTCCTCGAGTCAGTGAACCGCTACCTGGCGATCAAAACCGTGGTCAGCCTGGGCACCGGCATCATCTGTGGCCTCGGCCTGTACCTGATCGGTGTGGATTACTTCCTGCTGTGGGGGTTGGTGGCGTTCCTGTTTAACTACATCCCCAATATCGGTTCCATCATTGCCGCCATTCCGCCGGTAGCGCTGGCGCTGATCCAGCTCGGTGTGGGCCCCGCTGCCGGGGTTGCTGGTCTCTACGTGGCCGTAAACATGGTGATGGGCAACCTGGTGGAGCCCCGGATGATGGGCCGCAGCCTGGGACTGTCGACGCTGGTGGTGTTCCTCAGCTTGATCTTCTGGGGCTGGTTGCTCGGCTCTGTGGGCATGTTGCTGTCGGTGCCGCTGACCATGATCGTCAAGATTGCGCTGGAATCGTCACAAGGGGGACGTTGGGCCGCGGTGCTGCTGGAGGGTGACCCGCAAGTGGTGAGCCAGCCCATGGTGGCCCAGGCCGATGGTGAAGCGCGAGAGTCCGATTCATGAATCTGCTGCAACACTTGCCGGGGGCCTGTCCGGACCCGGTAGCCCAGCGCCTGTTTCACGGCCGCGGCCACTGTTTTCCAGGGCTGGAAACCCTGACTCTGGACTACCTGCCACCGGCGCTGCTGCTGACCCAGTTTGGCCCCTTAAGCGATGAGCAGGTTACCGCCCTGCGCCAGCAGGTGGCGCAATGGTGGCAATCGGTCAGCGAGGCGCCGCTGACGCTGGTGTGGCAAGACCGCTCAGTCAGCCCGGCAAACACGGAGCTGCTCAGTGGCTCGTTGCCGCTAAGCCACTGGATTACCGAGGCCGGGCTCGACTTCGAGGTTACCCTGATGAAGGGACAGAACCACGGCCTATTCCTCGATATGGCCGCAGGACGGCAATGGGTACGGGAGCACAGCGCAGACAAGCGGGTGCTCAACCTGTTTGCCTACACCTGTGGGTTTTCGGTGGCCGCCAAGGCCGGTGGTGCGGCGTCGGTGGTGAATCTCGATATGAGCGCGCCATCCCTGTCCCAGGGCAAGCGCAACCACGCCCGCAATGGCCTGGGGGAGGGGGTGCGTTATCTCGCCCATGATCTGTTTAAAACCTTCGGCAAGCTGAAAAAACTGGGGCCCTATGATCTGGTCATTGTGGACCCGCCCAGCTTCCAGCAGGGCAGCTTTATCGCCACCAAAGACTACCCGCGCTTGTTGCGTCGCTTGGCTGATCTGGTCGCGCCGGGGGGAGAAGCGTTGCTGTGCCTCAATGCGCCGGAGCTCAGCCTGGCCTACCTGCAACAGCAGGTGGCAGAGTGTGCCCCGGAGCTCACCTTTGTGGAGCGGCTGGCCAACCCCGCCAGCTTCCCGGAGCAGAATCCGGATAAGGGGCTGAAGGTGTTGCGCTACCAACGCCTCAGCGAGTAAACCGCTCCGGGCGCTGGCTCAGGCCATGCTGCTCTATAACCTGCGCCAATGCGGTTCGGTCGCGGCGGCGCAGTTTTCCCACCTCACTAAGAATGCTGTCCTGCACATCCAGTGGGATCTGCATATTGTCCATAAACATCCGGGCCCCCAACGGGTCGGACTCCAGTAACTGCTCCAGTTGTGCTGCCTCGAACTCGACGATGGTATTCATGGCCAGCTCCATATCAGGGCGTTCATCTGAATCTACGTCATTCATTCTGCCGCGTTTAGAACGATGGGGCGCAACCGGCGTTTTTTGGTAACCCGTGGGCATAACCCGCTGCCGCTTTGTTGTTCACTTTCGTAATTTTGAGGTCAAAGTCCGTATCGGGCAGGAAAGAATCAGCCACTTGGAAAGAATTGTTCGTAAAAATACAATAAATCAATGAAAACAAGCACTTAATGGCTTTTGCTGTGGCCGGGTGGTACACTTTGCGTGTCTGCAACGGGCAGAGATCCCCACCAACAGCGAGGCAAGTGGATGGAAGTGCAAGATTATCAGGACGCTTACTATCAACTTCAGGATGAAGTCGCCGACGAGTTGCCGGTCGATCTGGACGAGGACGCCTACCTCGACTGAGCCCAACCGTCTCAAACGAAAAACCGCGGTCAGTATGGCCGCGGTTTTTTGTTGTCTGTTGACTCACCTGTGACAGGAAATGCGTTCTGCCTGCGGGGTTTACAAGCGGTTCAGCCTTGGGGACACTGAGTGCCCTCGTGCCAAAGGAGTGCCTGATGAGAACCCTGCTGTCCCTGAGTTTGTGCTGTCTGTCCCTGGTTTTGCCCGCCTGGGGCGCGGCCGAGCCTGAAGCGCCTACGGGATTCCTCAGTCGCCCCGAAGTCACCGCCGCCCACTATATGGCCGCCACCGCCAATCCCCATGCCACCGAAGCGGCCCGTGCCGTACTCGCCGAGGGGGGCAGTGCCGTCGACGCCGCCATTGCCGCCCAGATGGTCTTGACCCTGACCGAGCCGCAATCCTCGGGCATTGGCGGCGGATTATTTATGGTGTTCTGGGATAACGAGGCTGGCAAGCTGGTGACGCTGGATGGCCGTGAAACGGCGCCGGCGTCGGCACACCCAAATCTGTTTCTGGATAAGGACGGTCACCCCGCCGGTTTTATGGATGCGGTGGTCGGGGGGCGCTCAGTCGGGGTGCCCGGCGTGGTTGCCGCCCTGTATGAGGCGCACCAGCGTTATGGCAAGTTGCCCTGGGCCCGACTGTTGCAGCCCGCCATTACCCTGGCAGAGCAGGGCTTTGAGGTGTCGCCCCGGCTGGCCGCTTTGCTGGCACGGCAACTCAATCCGGGGTTACTGCGTCCGGGTCCGGCACGGGACTATTTCTATCCGGGGGGGAAACCGCTGACGGCGGGAACCCGCCTGCTGAACCCGGAGCTGGCCACCACCCTGCGCCGGGTCGCCGCCCAGGGGCCGGACGGCTTCTACCGTGGCCCGGTGGCCGAGGCGATGGTGGCCGCCATTAACCGGGATGCCAGTCATCCGGGCGGACTCAGCCTGGCGGATCTGGCCGATTACCGACCCCAGTGGCGGGCACCGGTATGTGTGCCCTATCGCCAATTTGAGGTGTGTGGCATGGGGCCGCCCAGCTCGGGGGCCGTAACGGTGGGGCAGATCCTCGGCCTGTTGGCGGTGGACAATGTGGCCAGCATGGCACCGAATGGCATCGAGTTTATTCATCGCTTTGCTCAGGCTTCCCGGTTGGCTTACGCTGACCGCAATCATTACCTGGCGGACAGTGACTTTGTTGCGGTCCCGGTGGAGGGGCTGTTGGATCCCGCCTATCTGGCCCAGCGCCGGGCCTTAATGCCACCGCAGCGGGATGGCGGCAGTGCCAGTGCCGGAACGTTTGCGCCGATGCCGGGCCCCGATGCCACCGAGGCGCTGCCCTCTACCAGTCATATGGTGATGGCGGACCGGGAGGGCAACCTGCTCAGCCTGACCAGCAGCATCGAGATGGGGTTTGGCTCCAGCGTAATGAGCGGTGGCTTTTTGTTGAATAATCAGCTGACCGACTTCTCACGACACCCCGGGCCCGCAGGGCAACCCGCCGCCAACCGGGTGGAAGCGGGTAAGCGCCCCCGCTCCTCAATGGCGCCCACCATCGTTATGGGGCCGCAAGGGCACCCGGTACTGGCCATCGGTTCCCCCGGCGGCAGCCGCATCATCAGTTATGTGGCGCAAACCACCATGGCCATTCTGGACTGGCAGATGCCGCTGGCTGAAGCGATGGCGCTGCCCCGGGTCAGTCATCGCAATGATTACCTTGCGCTGGAGGCCGGGCAGGCGTGGGACCAGGTTGTCCCGGCGCTTGAGGCTCGTGGTTACCGGGTGAAGCAGGTACCGCTCAACAGTGGGGTGCAGGTGATCCAAAAGACCCCCACCGGTTGGGTGGGGGCCGCAGATCCGCGTCGGGAAGGGATCGCCAGCGGCGGCTGAATCAGCCGTTGGTTTTGAACTTGTCGCTGTAGATGCGGGTAATGACCCACTGCTCGCCGCGGCGCTCCAGCCGCACTAGGCGGTCATCGCGGATCAGGCGATGGCCGCTGTGACCACTGAAGCGCACCAGCACCTCCACCTGATCGCTGTTGCGACGGAAAAAGTCGATATCCACCTCCGCCACTTCCAACTCCGCTTCATCCAGCGGCAGCCCCACCATATTGCGCTGGATCTGGCTGGCGATGCGGTAGTGGCCCATGACCTCTCTTAAGTCGTCTGCCACCAGTGTCATGGCGGTTTGCGCATCATTCTGGTTGTACAGAGCATCAAAGAACGTCAACGCCACGTTCTCTGGCCGCTGAGCGTCGTGGCGGGGATTGCAGCCGCTGATCAGGGAGGCCGCCAACACGGCGAGTGCGATCGTTTTTATCATGGTTTGTCGCTTTATCGGGCTTTGAACGGCGTATCGGCAGAGGCGTCCACAAGTTGAGGGATCGCATTGGCTTGATCGTGATCAAGCGGAAGTGTTAATCAAATGTGATTAACTGGTGGTATTGCAGATCAGGGTAGGGCAGGGAAGTGGAATTAACACGGGTATTGAGAACCTTGCTGGGCAGTGTCCGGGATCTGCTGCCGATTGTGTTGGTGGTCGGCTTTTTTCAACTGGTGGTGTTGGGGCAGCCGCTGCCCCGTCTGGACACCATACTGATTGGTCTTGCGCTGGTAGTGGCGGGCCTCACTCTGTTCGTTTACGGCCTCGAGCTGGCGCTGTTCCCCCTTGGAGAGTCACTGGCCAGGGCATTCGCCCGGCGAGGCTCGCTGTTCTGGTTGCTGAGCTTTGCCTTTCTGCTGGGGTTTGGTACCACGGTGGCGGAACCGGCATTGATCGCGGTATCAGAAGAAGCGGCAGAGGTGGCTGCTGAGGCAGGCATTATTGCGCTGGCGCCTGACGCTCAGGCCGAATACGCCGACCATCTCCGGCTCACCGTCGCCCTCTCGGTCGGGATCGCCATCCTGTTGGGGGTGCTGCGCATCCTGCTGGGGTGGCCGCTGCATCGCATCATCATCGGCGGATACCTGCTGGTGATGGTGCTGACCCTCTTTGCGCCGGCTGACATCATCGGGATCGCCTACGACTCGGGTGGTGTCACCACCTCCACCATTACCGTCCCACTGGTGACCGCACTGGGTGTGGGCCTGGCCACCAGTCTGGAGGGGCGCAATCCGCTGCTGGATGGCTTTGGCCTGATCGCCTTCGCGTCTCTGCTGCCCATCATCTTTGTTCTGGCCTTTGGGATTCTGCGTCCATGGATTGGTTAACCGCACTCTGGCAAACCCTGGTGGATACCCTGGGCGATGTGGTGCCCATCGTTGCGGTGCTGTTTGGGTTTCAGCTGGGCGTTCTGCGCCAGCGTATCAGCCAATGGCGTCCTCTGCTGTTGGGGCTGGGGTGCGTCATCCTCGGTCTGGCGCTGTTTCTGGTGGGGCTGGAACAGGCGCTGTTTCCTCTCGGCGAACTGATGGCCGCGCAGTTAACGGCGCCGGAGTTTCTGCCCGGTAATGGGGCCTGGTGGCATTATTACTGGGTCTACCTGTTTGCTTTTGCGGTGGGGTTTGCCACCACCATTGCCGAGCCCTCACTGATTGCCGTGGCGATGAAAGCCAGCGAAGTCAGTGGTAATGCCATCCACCCATGGGGGCTGCGCATCGCCGTTGCACTGGGGGTGGCGCTCGGCATTGCGCTGGGCAGCTATCGCATCGTCGTGGGCGACCCGCTGCACTGGTACATCCTGGGGGGGTATCTTGTGGTGGTGGTGCAGACCCGATTTGCCCCACAGATGATCATCCCGCTGGCTTATGACTCGGGTGGCGTCACCACCTCAACGGTCACGGTGCCACTGGTGGCGGCACTGGGCCTCGGCCTGGCCAGCGCCATTCCCGGCCGCAGCCCTCTGCTGGACGGCTTCGGGCTGATCGCTTTTGCCAGTTTGTTCCCTATTATCACGGTGATGGGTTATGCCCAGCTCACCCTCTGGCTTCACCAACGTAATCAAAGGACGAGGTGACCCATGCGTTTTAAATTGATCGTGGCCTTTGTGGATGACCGCGAGTCACAAAAGCTGGTGGACGCTGCCCGGGAGGCCGGGGCGACCGGCGTTACCCTGATCAACAATGCCCGGGGGGAAGGGCTGAAACCCCGCAAAACCTTCTTTGGCCTGAACCTGGAGCTGCAGCGGGATGTGCTGCTGTTCGTGGTTGAGGAGCATCTGGCCCGCCACATTCTGGAAACCATCTCCCGGGTGGGGGAGTTTGACCATACACCGGGCACCGGCATCGCCCTGCAGCTGGATGTGGAAGATGTGGTTGGGGTGGCCCATCAGATAGAGAGCTTGAGCGACAAACTGGAGGACAAACTATGAGCGCGCCCAAGGTAACAGTGCAGCAGGTGATGACCCATCGATTTGTGGCGTTGGATGGCATTGCCACCGTGGCAGAGGGGGTTAGGCAGCTGCGGGAAGCGGGCGCGGACGCGCTGATCATCAACAAGCGGGATAGCCACGATGAGTATGGTCTGGTGTTGCTGTCGGACATCGGTAAGCAGGTGGTGGCGCGGGACCGGGCGGCGGACCGAGTAAACCTCTACGAGGTGATGACGAAACCGGTGGTGTCGGTCTCGCCGCAGATGGACATCCGTTATTGCGCGCGGCTGTTCGAACGCTTCTCCATTAATCAGGCACCGGTGGAGGAAGCGGGGGCCATCGTCGGTTTGGTCAGCTACCGTGATCTGGTATTAAGGGGACTGGAGTAGGTTATCCACAAATTCTGTGGAAAAGCCTGTTAAAAGCGCAGCTGAGTGACACTAAATGGCTATTTTCCGGGGGCTTTTGGGGTGGGTTATTTTTGCGTCAGTTTCCGTTCAGGCGCCCAGAAATGGTGCAATGAGTGACGATTTTCGGGATTAGCCTGAGCAGACATCCCAGATATGCCATTGTTTCAGTGATCACAACACAACCGTAGGGTTATCCACAGCTTCCGTTTGACCGATCGTCGGATGCTGGTTAAAAAAAAGCCCGCCGAAATGGCGGGCTTTTTTGTTGACCGGGGATCAGGCGTTAGCCTGAATCGCGGTCAGCGCGATGGTGTAGACGATGTCTTCAACCAGAGCGCCGCGGGACAGATCGTTCACCGGCTTGCGCATGCCTTGCAGCATCGGACCGATGGAGATCAGGTCAGCGGAACGCTGTACCGCTTTGTAGGTGGTGTTACCGGTGTTCAGGTCAGGGAACACGAACACGGTGGCTTTACCGGCTACCGGGCTGTTCGGTGCTTTGGACGCCGCCACATTCGGCATCACCGCAGCGTCGTACTGCAGCGGACCATCGATCATCAGGTCAGGACGTTTTTCCTGAGCGATGCGGGTCGCTTCGCGCACTTTCTCTACGTCGGCACCGGCGCCGGAGCTGCCAGTGGAGTAGGAGATCATGGCAACACGCGGCTCGATGCCAAAGGCCTGGGCAGAGTCGGCGGACTGGATGGCGATCTCAGCCAGCTGCTCGGCGTTCGGGTCCGGGTTGATGGCACAGTCGCCGTACACCAGAACCTGGTCAGGCAGCAGCATAAAGAACACGGAGGACACCAGAGAGGAACCCGGGGCGGTCTTGATCAGCTGCAGCGGCGGACGAATGGTGTTGGCGGTGGTGTTCACAGCACCGGAAACCAGGCCATCCACTTCGTCCTGAGCCAGCATCATGGTACCCAGTACCACGGTGTCCTGCAGTTGCTCGCGAGCCACAACTTCAGTCAGGCCCTTGCTCTTACGCAGTTCCACCATCGGCGCCACGTAGTTCTCGATCACCTCAGCCGGGTTCACGATCTCGATGCCGTCACCCAGGGTCACGCCCTGCTGTTCGGCGACGCGACGGATCTCGTCCGGGTTACCCAGCAGCACACACTTGGCGATGCCACGCTCGGCACAGATGGCCGCCGCTTTCACAGTACGCGGCTCGTCACCTTCCGGCAGAACAACGCGCTTGGCAGCCTGGCGGGCCAGCTCGGTCAGCTGGTAACGGAAGGCCGGCGGGCTCAGGCGACGCTCACGGGTGGAGCTGTCAGACAGGCTCTCGATGAACTTGCGATCGATGTGAGAGGCAACAAAGTTCTGCACCTCTTCGATGCGCTCCATGTCATCCAGCGGCACTTCGTGGTTGAAGTTCTGGATGTTCAGGGCGGTTTGCCAGGTGTTGGTGTCTACCACCAGTACCGGCAGGCCAGTGTCGAACGCTTGCTGACACAGGCGGGAAACGCGCTCGTCCAGCTCGTAGCCACCGGTCAGCAGCAGGGCACCCAGCTTCATGCCGTTCATGGCTGCCAGACACACGGAGACGACGACGTCTTCACGGTCAGCGGAGGTCACCAGCAGGGAGTCGGCTTGCAGGTGGCCAATCATGTTGGGGATGGAGCGGGCACAGAAGCTGACGCGACGCAGGCGACGGGTGTGCATATCACCGGCGTTAACCAGGCGGGCACCCAGGTGCTTGGCCAGGTCGGAGGCACGCGGAGAGACCAGCGCCAGGTTGTAGGGAATGGCACCCAGAATCGGCACCGGGCTGTTGGCGGACAGCTGGAACATCTCTGCCTGGCTGCCACGTACCACGCCTTCGTGCTCGAACACTTCAGACAGGTCCGGACGGGCACGGCCGCGCTCGTCTACCGGTGCGCCAATCTTGTTCACGATGGCACCCAGGATGCGCTTGTTGCCCTTGCCGCCGAAGTTGTTTACGGCCACTTCCAGACGGTTCTGTACCTGGGCAGCGGTGTCCGCACCCGGGTTGATTACCAGCACGATATCGGCGTCCAGCGCCTTGGCGATGTTGGCGTTGAGGGTGTTGGAGAAGGGGTGAGTGCGGGTCGGAACCAGACCTTCAACCACCATCACTTCGGTGTCGGCTTCTACCGGCTTAACCGCAGCAACGATCTCTTCCAGCAGCACGTCGGTGTCGCCAGCGCTGATCACGCGCTCGGCAAACTCCATGGCGATCGGCTCTGGCGGATTGATGGTCGGAGAGGTGCTCAGGATGGTGGTAGAGCGCTCCGGACCCATGTCGCCCGGACGTTGCTGGGCGATGGGTTTGAAGAAGTTCACCTTAACGCCCTGACGCTCCAGAGCGCGAACCATACCCATGCTGACAGAAGTCAGGCCGACGCCGGTACCAACCGGAACCAACATAATAGAACGGGACATAGCTTTCCTCGCGAAATAATGAATTCGGGCCCCGCGGTTGCGGAGCCCGAGGACTCGAGAGTGTTAGATCAGGGCCAGCGCGTCGGAGGCGATGACAAACTCTTCGTTGGTCGGAATCACCATGGCAATCGGGCTGCCGTCTTTGGTGATGGTGCCCTCGTTGCCGAAGCGGGCAGCGGCGTTCTTCTCGTCGTCAACTTCGTAACCGAAGATGGCCAGGTGCTCCAGAACCTTCTTACGGATCAGGTCGGAGTTTTCGCCGATGCCGCCGGTGAAGATGATGGCGTCAACGCGCTTCAGCGGTACGGTGTAGGAAGCCACGTACTTGGCCAGACGGTAGCAGAACACTTCCAGAGCCAGGGTGCAGCCTTTCTGGCCGTCAGCGTAACCCTCTTCGATGCCGCGGCAGTCGTTGGTCACTTCGGACAGACCCAGCAGACCGGACTGCTTGTTCAGCATGTTGTTCACTTCTTCCAGGGTGTAGCCCAGGTTGTCTACCAGGTGGAAGATGATGGCCGGGTCCAGGTCACCAGAACGGGTGCCCATTACGATGCCTTCCAGCGGGGTCAGACCCATGGAGGTATCAACGGATTTGCCGCCGCGTACTGCGGTGACAGAACCACCGTTGCCCAGGTGGCAGGTGATCACGTTGGTGGCTTCGACTTCCTGGCCCAGAACCTTGGCGGCTTCGCGGGAAACGTACAGGTGGCTGGTGCCGTGCATGCCGTAGCGACGGATGCCGTGCTCACGGTACAGTTTCTGCGGGATGGCGTAGGAGTACGCTTCAGCCGGCATGGACTGGTGGAAAGCGGTGTCGAATACGGCAACCTGCGGCAGGCCGGTGAAAGAGGCTTGGGCTGCGCGAATGCCGATCAGGGCAGCCGGGTTGTGCAGCGGGGCCAGAGAGGCGCACTCTTCGATGCCGTGTACCACTTCATCGGTGATCAGCATGGAGCGGGTGTATTTCTCGCCGCCATGT